>NZ_OW150024.1:670000-1870000 GCF_933509905.1 Trichlorobacter ammonificans
GGCTCATCGCATCCTGGGGCTGAAGTAGGTCCCAAGGGTTTGGCTGTTCGCCAATTAAAGCGGTACGCGAGCTGGGTTTAAAACGTCGTGAGACAGTTTGGTCCCTATCTACCGTGGGCGCAGGATACTTGAGAAGAGCTGTCCTTAGTACGAGAGGACCGGGATGGACGTACCGCTGGTGTTCCAGTTGTGCCGCCAGGCGCAGTCGCTGGGTAGCTATGTACGGAACGGATAACCGCTGAAAGCATCTAAGCGGGAAGCCTCCTTCAAGATTAGGTATCCCTGGGTGTAACAACCCCTGAAGGCCCGTTGGAGACTACAACGTTGATAGGCCGGGTGTGTAAGTGCAGTAATGCATTCAGCTGACCGGTACTAATCGGCCGTGAGGCTTGACCATAAAAAAATCATGGAAGGGGGGTGGCTCAACCCCACCCCCCGACCACTAAATCAATCGCAACCTGAACAAACTACTCATAGGCAATTGGAAAATTATGGAGAGAAAATCTCCAGCCAATTCGTGACAGCAGGCTGACCACTGCTGTTACCCAGAGTTTCTGGTGGCTATGCCGAGGGGGTCACACCCGTTCCCATCCCGAACACGGAAGTTAAGTCCCTCAGGGCCGATGATACTGCGCGGGAAGCTGCGTGGGAAAGTAGGTCGCCGCCAGAATTAAACAACACAACGCCCCGCTTACAAAACAACGTAAGCGGGGCGTTCTGCGTCTGAAACATAAACAAATACAACAGACCATGAAGCAAAGCAGAAACTTCAGTTTCGGGTTGACAAAGCCCGCTGAGGTCAGGAGTATAAGCGTGTCATCGTTGTGGCATATGCTAATGCCGCATGAAGGAGTCGAGCCGGATGCTGCGTTGTTTGATCGTTGAAGATGATGAATTGAGCCGTGAGTTGCTTGCCACGCAACTGGCTGATTATGCGGTGTGCGATATGGCTGCGGACGGGACCGAAGGAGTTGAAAAGTTTGGGAAGGCGTTACTCACGGACCGACCGTATGACGTTATCTTTCTCGACATTGTCATGCCCACCCTTGATGGCCACGGAGCTGCCCGGGCCATTCGCAAGTTAGAAGAGTCCCACGGGATCCCAGTAGAGCAAGGGGTAAATATAATTATTCTTTCCTCGCTAGGTACCCCCCACGATGTTATTCAGGCCTATATTTCCGCACAGTCGGCGGCGCATCTCGTCAAACCGGTGAAGCCGGAAAAGTTGTTCAAGGCACTGCGGGCCCTTGCACTGATTGATCGTCCGTAATGGTGGCTCGCTGCATATTCTTCCGCATGCAGCATATAACCCGATAATTCACCCTATTGTTTTCCCAGCAACGCCTCGATTTCCGCTCGATCGAATCCTTCGATAATTCTGCCAGAGATCATAAACGTAGGAGTCGCCTGTGCGCCGGCATTTTTGGCAATATCCTGGTGCTGCTCCTGAAGTCTGATCCCCCGCGACGTAATCTGTAGCTTCCGTGTCACGGGGTTGTCCAGTTTGCCGGACATGGCCTCATAGTACGCCGTGGCGCCATCGGTCTGGGACAGGATGTGTTGAATCTTGTTCTTGGCGTCGCGGTGACGGGCCAGCGGCAGAAAGAAGACGTATTTTGTAACGTCATTCCGCGTTTCAAAGTAGCGGGCAGCCTTACGGCAGAAGGGGCAGTCCGGATCAGTAAATTCGATGACGGTTTTGGGACCTTTGCCGATGACCAGCGCCTTTGAGAGGTCAAGGGAAGAGGTTATGCCAGCTGTGGGCAGGAGCATGACGGCGAGCAGCAGGAACAACGGGAGTACGAGTCGTCGTGACATGGCAATTCCTTTCATTCGAAGCCGGTTGTGATCAGAGTCGACTTTGCGACAGAAAATTTTCGGCAAGCTGGATGTCTTCAGGGGTGGTAATCTTAATATTCCGGTAACTACCCGTTACTATTCCAATGGTGCCGCCGGCACGCTCCACCAGTGAACAGTCATCAGTTCCGAGGAAGTGGTCTTGATCAGCTGCGGAATGGGACTGAAGGATCAGCCCGAAGCGGAAGGCCTGGGGCGTCTGGGCCTGCCAGAGGGTTGAACGCTCCGGTGTGCCGATAACCATGCCGTCGTGAACGGTTTTGATGGTGTCTTTCACCGGTACGGCTACCAGAGCTGCTCCGTGGCAGCATGCCGTTTCCCGTAGTTGGTGCAGTATACGGTTGTCAATGAAGGGGCGCACCCCATCATGGATCATGACAATATCGTCGTCAGCAGCATGGTGCATAAGCTCGCGCAAGCCGTTGAATACCGAGTGCTGCCGCTCGGCTCCTCCAGGAACAATGGCCAGCACTTTGGTGAGGTCAAAGCGCTCGACGATCTCACGGCGACAGAATGGTATCTCCTGAAGCGGTGTTACCAGGATAATGCCATCGATCAGGTCACTCTCCTGGAATACCTGCAGGGTTCGTGCAATGATCGGCATGCCGTCCAGCAGTAGATACTGCTTGTTGATGTCAGCCCCCATTCGCTTGCCCATACCGGCAGCGGGCACCAAAGCAAAGACACGTGGTTCAGCCATGAGATATCTCCAGTGCCTGGCGCAGGGAACCGGCCAGCAGCGGTATGTCGTCGGTGGTCATGGTACGGACGTCCAGCAGGAAACGGTCGTTTTTGATTCTGCCTATGACCGGAGGCGTGGTCTCGCGCAGCAGCTCTTCAAGGCGATGAGCCGACAGCGACGACACGGTCACTTCGATCAGGCGGGTCGGCAGTTGCACCAAAGGCAGGGAGCCACCGCCTGGTGCCGAGGTGCCGTCATGCAGGCGCAGGGTAATGGCTGGCGGCAGCGTTGCGCGCAGGCGACGTACCATCCGGCGGGCCTGCCGGGTGACTTCGCCAAAGGGCATGCTCAGCATCCGTAGCGTCGGAATTTGATCCACGGCCTTGCGCTCGTCACGGTACAGGCGCAGGGTTTCCTGCAAGGCTGCAAGTGTCAGCTTGTCGATACGCAAGGCCCGCAACAGGGGATGTGACTTCAGCCGTTGCACCAGATTTCGTCTGCCAACGATCAGCCCGGCCTGGGGCCCCCCCAGCAATTTGTCACCACTGAACGTGACCAGGTCGGCGCCTTGGCGGACGTAACTCTGGACAGTGGCCTCACCCGCGATACCGAATGGTTCCAAGTCCAGCAGGCAGCCGCTTCCGGCATCAACCATCACTGGTATGGCCACTTCCCTCCCGATGGTCACAAGCTCGGCAGTACTGGTTTCTGCCGTAAACCCCACCTGCGCGAAGTTGCTGGCATGAACCTTCAGGAGGAGGGCAGTCCGGTCGGAAACTGTCTGACGGTAATCCTGCGGATGGGTGCGGTTGGTGGTGCCGACCTCCACCAGCAGGGCGCCACTCTGTCGCATCACATCGGGGATACGGAAAGAACCGCCGATTTCCACCAGCTCGCCGCGGGAGACGATCACCTCGCGTTCCGCTGAAAGGGCGCAGAGGCAGAGCAACACTGCTGCCGCATTATTGTTGACTACCAAAGCCGCCTCGGCACCGGTGAGCTCGCAAAGCAGCTCCTCGACGTGGGCAGAGCGCTCTCCCCGCTCGCCCCGGGTAAGGTCGAATTCCAGGTTGCTGTATCCCCAGGCAGTATCGAGCAGTACCCGACGGGCGGCGGCGGGAAGCGGTGAACGTCCCAGGTTGGTGTGCAGCACCACGCCGCTGCCGTTGATGATCCGCTGAAGACCGCTCTCCTGCTGACGCAGCAGCAGCTTTTGAATCCGGGCAACTATGCACTCCGCTGAAAAATCCGTGGCCGGGTGCTGCGGCAGCTGACGTCGCAGGTCCTCCAGTACGGTTCTGGCGGCAGACCGTAGTTGTCGGCGTCCGTAAGCATGGGCAAGTGGCGCCAGCTCCGGCCAGTCCAGCAGGCGGTCCATTTTGGGCAGGCGGCATCTCGTGTCGTTGCCGGTAGTCATCACGAGCCTTCCTACAGCACCATCGCCATTGTTACGTGTGCTCCGGGGCCTTCCATCAGTACCCGGCCGCCGTACTCGGCATTTTTCCGGACCAGCATTTCAGCGGTCACCCCATCCCGTGCCCTGAATGCCTCTATGATTTTCCGGTGTTCTTGCACGGAAATCTCCATTCGTCCCGGCAAGGAGAGGGAGGTGAAGCGGAGCCGTTGAAACCGTTCCACCAGGCTACTGTGAATTTCACGGAGTTTTTCATTGTCAGCAGCCTTGATGAACAATGCGTGAAAATCGTTGTGCACCTTGAAAAAATGTTTGGTATCGTTTTGCTGGCACAGTTCCTCAAGCCGGTTGTTGATCGCCTCCAGGCGGTCGATCTCCTTTTCGCTGAGGCGAGCACAGGCAAGGCGGGCCGCATATCCTTCCAGAATACTTTTCACGGCGTAAAACTCTTCAACGTCCTTCGGGGTAAAGGAGCGGATCACTGCCCCCTTGCGGGGAATCACCGTCAGGTACCCTTCCGATTCGAGTTGGCGGAACGCCTCGCGGATCGGGGTGCGGCTGATGCCAAAGCGTTCTGCCATCTCAGGTTCGGAAATGCGGCTGCCGGCTTTCATGTCGCCACTGATGATGGCATCCCTGATCACCTCAAGGATTTTTTCCCGCAGCGTCTGGTGTCGTTCCCCGGTTTTTCGCATGGTTAGGCACTTTTCTCCAGCATGGTTTCATGAATTGTAGGTGTGTGTATTGTATACAGTATGCAGATAATGTCAACGGGGCCGATAGGGGAACAGTTCAGCAGTACCGGAAAAACGTCGCGCGTAAAGCAGCTTGTATTCCAGTCGGGCAGATAGTACCTTGTTGTCTGAATCCGGAGTGGATTCGCGCTATCTTTTAACCGGGGCTTCCTTTCATGCAGATCGGTATTTTGATAACACTTGACCCCCAGGTGGCGGTGCGTCATGCCTAGCCTGTTGTGTGCTCACCTTCCCTGGCTCCGCCTGGCGGAACATCGCTCCTTTGTTCTGACGGAGCGAATCAATCCGGAGCTGTTTTTGCCCGCCGAAGCGCTGGAAAGTATGGATTGGGAGCTGCTCACCTCCTTTTCCCATGAGCTTGCCGGGGCCGGCCTTTCCTGCACCATCCACGGGCCGTTCATGGACTTGAATCCCGGTTCGGTGGACCCTGCAATCCGTGAGAGTAGCGGCATGCGAGTGGACCAAACCCTGCGAGCCGCCGGACTGCTCAAGGCCCGGGTTGTGGTGTTCCACCCCGGTTACAGCCGCCTGTCCCATGGTTCCGTGCAGGATGTCTGGGTGGAGAACAGCATCGCCTTCTGGCGGGAGCGCCTCCCCGCAATCCGTGCAGCCGAGTGTTGCGTCGCCCTGGAGAATATTTTCGAAGACGAGCCGTCCACTCTGCGTCGGGTTATCGAAGGGATCGGCGATCCGCTGGTGGGGCACTGTTTTGATGTCGGACATTTCAACATGTTTGCCCGGGTTTCCCTGGAGGAGTGGTTTGCCGAGCTGGGGAGGCATATTCTGGAAAGTCATCTGCATGACAACTTCGGACAGTCGGACGATCATCTGCCGGTGGGGGACGGTGCCATCGATTTCACGCGGGTAAGCGGCTTGCTGCATCGCTTCGCTCCCCAGGCTGTCTGGACCCTGGAGGCGCACAGCCGGCAGCGGCTGGAGCGCTCCCTGAAGGCCATTCAACAGTACCTGCGGGAGGAACTATGACGAAGACGATACTGGTAACCGGCGGCTGCGGCTATATCGGCAGCCATGTGGTGCGTCAACTGTCCGAAGCGGGCTACCGGGTGGTAGTGTATGATAACCTCTCCACCGGTTTTCGGGATGCCCTGGTCAACGGTGAGGAGCTGATCGAGGCCGACCTGGCCGATCGGGACACCTTAGAGGAAGTGTTTCGGCAGTACCGTTTTACGACGGTCCTGCACTTTGCCGCTGCCATCGTTGCGCCTGAATCGGTTTCCCGGCCGCTCAAGTATTACGGCACCAATACCCGTAATACCCTGGGACTGCTGGATAGTTGCGTCCGCTTCGGAGTGGAGCGGTTCATCTTCTCCAGTACTGCTGCCGTGTACGGCTTTCCCGAGGGAGGTGTCGCCTCTGAGGAAACCATGGTGGCTCCTATCAATCCGTACGGCACCTCCAAGCTGATGAGCGAGTGGATGCTGCGGGACGTGGCCAGCGCCCATGGACTCCGGTACGCTGCCCTGCGCTACTTCAACGTGGCCGGAGCCGATCCTCGGGGGCGGATGGGCCAGCGCACGCCGGAAGCGACCCATCTGATCAAGATCGCCTGCCAGACTGCCCTGGGGCAACGTCAGGAAACCGCCATCTATGGAACAGACTACCCCACGCCGGATGGCACCGGCGTGCGCGACTACATTCATGTCGAGGATCTTGCCGCAGCCCATCTGGCGGCCCTTGGGTACCTGGAACAGGGGGGCGAGTCCACGGTCATGAACGTGGGGTACGGTCGGGGCAGCAGTGTGCGGGAGGTGCTGGCCATGGTCAAGGAGGTCAGCGGGGTGGACTTCAGGACGGTGGAGGCTGGGCGCCGTCCCGGCGACCCGGCCTGTCTCGTGGCGCGTGCCGAGCGGATCGGTCGGCTGACCGGCTGGCATCCTCGGTACGATGCGTTGCGTACCATCGTGGAGGATGCCTGGCGTTGGGAGTCCCGACTGGCGGGCAGATAAGACATGGACCTGGTCGTCACTCACCTGAATGCCGATTTTGACTGTCTGGGATCACTGGTAGCGGCCAGTCGGCTTTATCCCGAGGCCCAGCTCTGTTTTCCCGGCTCCCTGGAGAAGAATCTGCGCGAGTTCTGCGCAGCCCACCCCGAACTGCTTCCCCCCCTGGTCAGGGCCAAAGAGGTGGAACTGTCGGCAGTTTCCCGCCTGATCATGGTGGACTGTCAGCATCCCTCCCGTATCGGCCGCTTTGCCGACTTGGTCGGCAGGTCGGGAGTGACGCTGCATATCTACGATCATCACCCGCGGACCGGTGACAGTCCTGTCGCAGACGGTGGTGAAATTCGTCCCTGTGGCGCCACCACCACCATTCTCTGTAGCCTGCTGCAACAGCAAGGAGGCGTGCCGACGCCGGCGGAAGCGACCCTGATGCTGCTTGCCATCCACGAGGACACCGGTCATCTTTCCTTTGGTACCACCACGCCGGAAGATTATACCGTTTCTGCCTGGCTTCTTGGCTGCGGCGGCCAGCTGGCCCTGCTGGACGAGGCCCTGGCCCCCGAACTGACCACGCCACAGGTGGAGTTGCTCCATGACCTGCTGGCATCGCTCAAGACCACCGAGGTGGCGGGAGTGCGGCTTTCGGTGGCCTATGCCTCCCGCTCCTGGTATGTGGGGGATGTGGCGAGTCTGGCGCACATGATGCTGGATATGGAGAACCTGGACGTGCTGGTGCTGGTACTGGCCATGGGGGATCGGGTTTTTCTGGTGGGGCGCAGCCGGGTTCCGGAAGTGGATGTAGGGGAATTACTGCGTAAATTTGGCGGTGGCGGTCACGGGTCGGCGGCGTCGGCAACGGTCAGAGAGCAGACGCTGACCCAGGTGCTGGAACGGCTGGACCAGCTACTGCTGCTGGCGGTTCGTCCCCGCAAATCAGTGGGGCAGATCATGTCCTCGCCGGTCAAGACCATCGACCGCACTGCCAGTGTCGCCGAGGCCCGGGAGTGGATGGTGCGCTACAACTACAGCGCCATGCCGGTAGTGCAGGATGGGGAGGTGCTGGGGATCATCACCCGCAAGGTGGCGGAGAAAAGCGTCTACCACGGTCTGGGTACGGTTGCGGTGACCGACCTCATGCACACGGTTTTTCCCCAGGCGGTGGAGGATACTCCTCTGGACGGTCTGATCGAGCAGATGATCGGGGGTGACAGCCGGTTCGTTCCGGTCTTCCGGCAGGGAGAACTGGTGGGGGTGGTGACCCGTACCGACCTGCTGCGTCATCTGCACGGCAGCGGCACGCGCCGGACCGAAACCCTCTACGATCTTGAGGCGCTGACACCGGAACCGTCGGAGCGGGAAATCGTGCACCACGTGAACCGCCGTTTGCCGGAAGCAACCGTGGCCTTGCTGCGGGAACTGGGACGGACCGGTGAGCGGTTGGGGATGGCGGTGTACGGTGTGGGCGGTTTCGTCCGTGACCTGTTGCTGGATATCGATAACCAGGATGTGGACATCACGGTTGAGGGGGACGGTATTCTCTTTGCTGAAACCTTTGCACGTCAGCATGGCTGCAGGGTACGCTCTCACCAGGCCTTCGGCACGGCGGTGCTGGTGCTCCCCACCGGCGGGAAGCTGGACATAGCCAGCACCCGGCTCGAGTTCTACGAGTCGCCGGGGGTGCTGCCCACCGTGGAGCGCTCCTCGTTGCGACGTGATCTGCATCGCCGCGATTTCACCATCAACACCCTGGCCCTCTGTCTCAATCCGGATCGGTTCGGCCGCCTGATTGACCATTACGGTGGTCAGAAGGACCTGCGGGAAAAGATGGTACGGGTGCTGCATAACCTCTCATTTGTGGAGGATCCGACACGTTGTTTCCGGGCAGTCCGTTTCGAGCAGCGCCTGGGGTTCCATCTGGAGCCGCACACAGAAGGACTGCTGCGTACCGCGGTGCGCATGGGGCTGGTGGAGCGGGTTGGGGGAAAGCGACTGCTGGGAGAACTGACCAGCATCCTCAGGGAACGGGAGCCGTTGCCCGCTGTCCGCCGGATGGCGGCCCTGGGCTTATTGCCGTTCATTCATGCCGAACTGCGCTTCGGAGATGATGTTGAACACCTCTTTGCCGAAAGCGAGCGGGCGCTGGCTTGGTACGAACTGCTCTACCTGCCGACTCCGGTGGAGGCCTGGGCCGTCTACTTTCTGGCCCTGACCGACCGTCTGGACAGTCCGAAATATCGCGAGACCTGTACCCGCCTGGCCATGCCGGGACGCTGGCTGCAGCGGCTATTCGGTCACCGGCATCGGGCGATCAAACATTTTCAGGCATTACGGCAGGGGCTCAGGGGAGGCGTTTCCATTGCCAACAGCCGCGTGTACGCCCTGTTACGGAACATACCGATCGAGCTGCTGCTGTACGGCCTGGCCCGTAGCGGTCAGGAAGAGTTGCGGCGGCTGGTCTCCCACTATCTGGTCCGACTGGCGCACGTGACCCTGCTCTCGACGGGAGCCGATCTGCACGACATCGGTGTGCCGCCGGGACCATCCTTCGGCCGGATCAAGGAGCGGCTGCTGGCAGCGCGCCTGGATGGCGAGGTCCGCTCACGGGACGATGAACTGGAGTTTGCCCGCAGGTTGCTAAAGGACGGAGTGTGATCATGCCGGAGGTGGTCGGTCGCTTTGCCCCTTCCCCCACCGGACCGTTGCATACCGGTTCCCTGGTAGCGGCGGTGGGGAGTTGGCTGGCGGCAAAACAGGCCGGAGGGCGGTGGCTGTTGCGTATCGACAACCTGGATCGTCCCCGTTGCCGGCCGGAGTTCGAGGATGACATCCTGCGCACCCTGGAGCGGTTCGGTCTGGAATGGGATGGACCGATCAGCCGACAAAGCGACCATGGGGAAGCGTACGCTGCAGCTTTTGGACGGTTACGGGAGCTGGGGACCGTGTATCCCTGCGGTTGCAGCCGCGCCGAGATTGCCCGACTGGCGTCGGCACCCCATCCCGGCGAGGAGGTTCCCTATCCCGGGACCTGCAGAAACGGGTTGGCACCGGGGAGAACTGCCCGTGCCTGGCGGGTGCGGACCGCGGGGGTGACGGTACACTTTGACGACCTGCGCCACGGCACTATCGTGACCGACCTGGGCGCAACCGGCGATTTCGTGGTGAAGCGGGTGGAGGGGTTCTTTGCCTACCAGTTGGCGGTGGTGGTGGACGACTGGTTGACCGGTGTCAACCAGGTGGTGCGGGGGGATGATCTTCTTGATTCAACGCCGCGTCAGGTGCTGCTGCACCAGCTGTTGGACTGGCCGCTGCCGCACTACGGCCACTTGCCGCTGGTGACCGCTCCCGACGGCGGCAAGCTGAGCAAGCGGGACAACCCCGTGTCGCTGGCAGCCGGACTGGCGCCGGGGCAGGAATCGAAGCTCCTGGCCTGGGCCTTGCGGTTTCTGGGGCGCAAACCGCCAGCGCTTCTGGAGGGAACGCCCTGTCGCGAACTCCTGGCCTGGGCCTGCGGAGAGGGGAGTTGACGGTGCTGAGTCAGCGATTCAGAACGGAAAAGGGGTACACCGTACGGTGTACCCCTTTTATTGTACATGGTGCCCAGAGCCGGAATCGAACCAGCGACACGTGGATTTTCAGTCCACTGCTCTACCGACTGAGCTATCTGGGCAAGAAGAGTTACTTTGTATAGGCGATGAGTCGCTGTTTGTCAATATAAAAGTGATGCCTTTAACGGGGGAGGTCGTATTCGCCGGGAGGAATGGTGTCGGATACCAGCAGATAGCGGAACTGGTTGACCAATCGGTAGGTGATTCCCCAGAGCACCGGTTTCGCGGGATGGAGGTGAATGGCGGGAACCTTGAATGTGCGTCCTTCGAAGCTTACCGGCTGGATGATCTGATGTTCTGCGGCCGTCAGGTGTTCAAAGGTCACCCAGAACGCTTCACGGATTTCCGATGAAAGTACCGGTACCGGCGTCTCCTGAAGGCCGTAGACGAAGCAGGAAACCCGTACCGGTAAATTATGACCCACGATATCGGACAGCCGCCCCAGAAAGAGTGCGCTGGTCAGGTCAATTCCCACTTCTTCCATGGTTTCACGTTCTGCCGTGTGCTGCAGGCTCAGGTCCTGCGGTTCGACACCGCCACCGGGGAAGGCGATATTGCCGGACCAGGGATCGTCGGGATGGTGGGATCGCTGGATGAAGAACAGCTCAAGTCCCGTTATCCCCTGGCGCAGGATCAGGGCAACGGCGGCCGGCTTCCGGTCGTGAGGTGGAGAGAGCACCGGTTGCGTCCGCTTCAGGCGATGCAGAATTTCTTCGTAGCGGAACTGAATCAACGACATCATGGACCTTACTGCACACTGACACTGACTGTTGTCACCAGCGCAGGGCCTGTCAGGAGAGTTGCGTATTTATGGCTTTTGCCAGCATTGCCCGGATCTGATCCACGGTGACCGGCTTGGGCAGGTAATCATCCATACCGGCAGCCAGGAAGCGCTCGCGATCACCGTTCATTGCGTAGGCGGTCAGGGCGATGATCGGGATCCGTCTGTCGCTGCCGGCTTCGGCGGACCGGATGGCAGCCGTTGCCTGCATCCCGTCCATGACCGGCATCTGGATATCCATCAGGATCAGGTCGAACGCTTCTTCCCGCCAGACTTCCACCGCCTGCTGGCCGTTTACGGCAAAGCGGATGCGGTGGCCGTCCATCCGCAGAATTGCTTCCAGCATCTTGCTGTTCACCACCGAGTCCTCTGCCACCAGAATTTTCAGGCGTCGGATCGGTCCGGCAGCGGTTTCTACGGTGACCTCATCCGCGCCGGCCGTCATTCTGCCGTACCGTTCGCAGGGGATGGTGCAGGTAAAGGTGCTGCCTTCCCCCGGTGTGCTCTGAACCGTGACGTTCCCCCCCATCATTTCGGCAAGAAGGCGCGAAATGGCCAGACCAAGGCCGGTACCGCCGTACTTGCGCGTTGTAGTGAGGTCCTCCTGCTCAAAGGGGCTGAAAATCCGCTCAAGATTCTGGGGCATGATCCCCTTGCCGGTATCGCTGACGATCAGGGAAAGCGCAATGCGGCCGTCGGCGGAGGGGGCGCCTGCCAGACGCAGCCGAATGGTACCGTGTTCGGTGAATTTGACGGCGTTGGAGAGCAGGTTGGTGGCGATTTGCTGGATACGTGCCGGATCGGCCACAAGGCAGTCCGGCAGGTCGTGAGAGAGGGAAACCTCGAACTGCAGTCCCTTGTCCCTGATCATGGCCGTGAACATCCGTTCCAGGTGACGCATCAGCATGCGCGGTTCGAACGGTACCGGTTTGATGGTCAGTTTGCCGGCTTCAATACGGGAAAGGTCCAGCACGTCACTGATGATTTCCAGCAGATTGTTGGCCGCAGCTACGGCATCCCGGGAGAGCTCCTTCAGCTCTCCCGGCGGAAGCTGCTCAGCCAGCAGCGAGTTGATGCCGACGATGGCGTTCAGGGGGGTGCGGATTTCATGACTCATGTTGGCCAGGAAGAGACTCTTGGTCTCATTGGCCGTTTCGGCAGCCTGTCGTGCCAGCAGCAGCTTGCTTTCCACCTCTTTCAGCTCAGTGATGTCGGTACCGACACTGAGCATCTCGGAAACCGTTCCCTGCTGGTCGGAAATCGGGTGGTTGGTCCAGGAAACCCAGACCAGTCTGCCGTCCTTGGTGATGTTCTGGTTGGTGTTCTGCTGGAAATCGTCCGGGTTCTCGAAGATATCGTGCAGCATGAGGAGCAGGTTTTTGCCGTCCGCCTGCTGTTTCGGCACGATGGTACCCTGAACCGGTTTTCCCAGCAGCTCGTTGCTTGAAAACCCGAAAAAACGCAACCCGTAGTCGTTGATGAAGGTGATGGTACCGTCCCGTTTCCAGCGCAGAATGACGCTGTTGGCCGACTGCACCAGTTCGCGGTACTGCGCTTCGCTGAGCTGCAACTGGGCGGTCTTGCGATTGACCATGCCCCGCAGCCACCAGTTTGAGGCCAGCAGGAGCATCAGGATTATCAGGGCAGCAGAGAGACCTATGATCAGGTACTTCATAGCCAGCCGTTTTTCCTCGGGAACACCGAGCCAGTCCTGCTCGATCTTCTCCAGTTCCTCGGGGGGGATCTGCCGGAATCCCTGGTTGACCAGTGTCAGCAGCTCCTGGTTGCCTTTGGCGACTGCCCGGTGGAGCTGCCCGGTATACAGAGGCGCGGTTTTACGAAACTGCGAGACAATACCGAACTTGTTCAGAAAATAGGACGCTGCCGGTTGATCGGCCGAAAAGACGCTAACCTTGTGCTCGGCTGCTGCACGGATGATTGCTTCATAGCTGGGGTAGGTGGCGAGAGCGGTGATATCGTGGCGGTGGAGAAATTCAATGACCGCGTCACCCTCCTTGACCGCTACGGTAAAGCCTTTCAGGGAGGAGGCGTCGCGTATGCCGCTGAGCTCGGCAGCATAGTAAACCGGCACGTCGATGGTCTGATAGGGGGGGGTAAAATCGTAGTATTTGAGCCGTTCGTCGGTTTTGAAGATGGTGTCGATGACGTCGAACTCTCCTGCACGCATCCTGCGCTGGGCCTCGGCCCACGGCATCGGGTGCAGTTCGGCTTTGACACCGGTTTTTTGCTCCCAGAGGCGCCATTGATCCACCAGGATACCGTGGGGCCTGCCGTCGTCCGCTTTGAAAATGAACGGCGGATAGTTGTCGTCCATGACCACCCGGATGGAGGACGGCGCCGCCTGTGCCGCAACAGCCCAGAGCAGCAGTACGGTCAGGCACGGTATGAGGCGCAGCGCCAGTTTGATCACGGAGAAGTCTCACTTTGCGATGATTTATGGCCATGCTGGTGCAGCATGGCCAACTCCAGTCCCAGAAGGACAATAATCCAGCTCAGGTAGATCCAGACCAGCAGGAACGGCAGGGCCGCCAGTGCGCCGTACACGGCGTTGTTACGGGTAACGCCGAACTGAAAGTGAAAATAGCCCCAGTGCGCCGCCTGCCAGGCAAAGCCGGCCACCGTCCCCCCGATGGCGGCGGAGCGCAGGGAAACGCAGGCGTTGGGGACAAACCGGTACAACAGTATCAGGCTGAGGATGATCACGATATAGGGCACCAGTCTGAAAAAGAGCAAAACCGGCTCAGCCAGCAGCGTCTCCTCGATCAGCCGGCGTACCAGCCATTGGCTCTGCAGCAGCGAGGTCATGGTCATCAGCAATGCCAGTATCGACGGTCCCGCCAATGCAATGGTCAGGTACTCCACCAGCAGCCGCCAGAAGGGGCGTGTTTCCCGGGCCTCGCAGATCTGGTTGAAGGCGCCGGTAATGCTGTCCATGATCAGCAGCACCATGACCAGCAGGAACAAAAAGCCGACCACCCCGACCGACGCCGTATTGGCATTGCGGATATACTCCATGATCCGCAGCGCCACGTCATGGGAGTTGCCGGCCAGTTGGTGCAGGACCAGCGGTGCAATGCCATCCTGCAGTCCCATCCCCTTGAGCAGGGAAAAGGCCAGGGCAAGAAAGGGCACCAGCGACAGCAGGGTGGTGTAGGTAAGCGCCGATGCCCAGAGCAGAAGATTATGCCGACAGAGTTGCCCTCCCAGGAATTTGAGTGTTGCGAGGCACGACGCCAGCGACGGTGGCAGGTGCATTCCCGTGAACCGAGGGACGGTCATTGGCACCGGCTCCGTTCAGCAGCTGCACAGCACGGTGTCGGTATTCAGCGGCGTGGGTGCAGTATCCCGCAGAAATTCAAGCAGGGCGCGGTTGAATTCAAGCGGACGTTCGAGATTCACCAAGTGCCCCGCCTCCGGGATGACGACCAGTCGGCTGTTCGTAATGCCGGAGGCAATCATGCGACTGTGCTCGGGCGGGATGGCCCGGTCCTCTGCGGCGCCGATGACCAGTGTGGGCATGGTGACGGTTGCCAGCAGCGGCGTCGCATCACTGCGCGCGGCCATAGCCAAGAGGCCCGCGGTGAGCCCCGCAGTTGACGTCCTCACCATCCAGCCGTAGACCTCTTCTGCCAACCGTGGCCGGCTGTTGCGCAGTTCCGGCGGAAGCAGGAGGTCAAGGAACGGGTCGGCCACCGCCTGGGGGCCCTGGTGCTGCGCTTCCTGCACAAGCTGGCGTCGGCGCTGCCGTCCGGCCTCGTCGTCGGGGAGGCTGCGGGTGACGGCAAAGACCGCAGCGGATAGGCGCCGGGAAAATCGCTCCAGCAGGTTGAAGAGCACATAGCCACCCATGGACATGCCGACGCCCACCACGTGGTCGACTGCAAGATGGTCAAGCAGCTCGATCAGGTCGTCGGCATAACGGTCGACAGCGGCGACAGCGCTGCTGGCGTCGCTGTCGCCGAACCCCCGCAGGTCGGGAGCAATAACCCGATACCCCGCTGCGGTCAGGGCGGATATCTGCGGCCGCCAGAGGAGGCGACACAAGGGAAAGCCATGAATCAGCAGCACGCACGGCCCGCTGCCCACATCATCCCATACCAGGGTGCTGCCCCCTATCAGGGCGGACCGGGTCGGCATCTCCTAGAGCAGTGCCCGGACGGCGTCCAGTACCGCCGCGTAGTCCGGTTCCTGGGTGACTTCCGGCACCTGCTGGACGTAGCGGATGGTGTCGGTGGCATCCACGATGAAAATGCAGCGGGACAACAGCAGCAGCTCCTTGATCAGCACACCGTAGTTCAGGCCGAAGGAGCGGTCGCGGTAGTCGGACAACGTGACGACCCGGTCGATGCCGGCAGCGCCGCACCAGCGTTTCTGGGCAAAGGGAAGGTCAAGGCTGATGGTCAGCAGGACGACATTGTCCGGCAGGTTGGCCGCTTCCTGATTGAAACGACGGGTCTCCGTATCACAGACCGGGGTGTCCAGCGAGGGGACGGCGCTGATGATCCGGATTTTTCCCGCGCTGCTGGCCAGGGAAACCGGTGCCAGTGCGGTGTCCACCACGCTGAAGTCAGGGGCTCTGTCGCCGACCTTGAGGGCGGGACCCAGCAGGGTGAAGGGATTTCCTTTGAAGGTGATCACACCGGTACGTTCGTTCATGCTTTCCTCCGGATACATATGAGTCTGGTATACTGACCGTAAGAATACGACCCTGCACCGTGTTGTCAAGCCGTTTAACGGTTATTGACCTGCATCAATGAAATGTCCGCCAAGAAGCGTAGGATGACTATCACGGTACGAGAACGTAACAACGAAAAGGAGCCCACGCCATGAGTGAACAGAGTGAAAGCCTTATCGGCCGCGCCATGACCATGCGTGAACTGGTCACCTGTCAACCCGGCTCGGTGGTCAGCCGGACGTTGATTGACAAGAAAATCGGTACGTTGACCCTTTTTGCCTTTGCCCAGGGGCAGGGCCTTTCCGAGCATACGGCCCCCTACGATGCCTTTGTGCAGGTGCTGGAGGGAACCGGGAGGATCACCATTAACGGAGAGGATCACCAGGTTGGCGAAGGACAGATGATCATCATGCCGGCCAACGTGCCCCACAGCCTGCGGGCCGAGGTACCGTTCAAGATGCTGCTGGTAATGATACGCGCCTGATGCCGGGCCCATGGCACGGCGTCTGCTCCGGCGGCGTGTCATGGGAGTCCGGCGGGAATGTCAGCCAGGCATTAATTCCGCGGAGGCGACTTTTTCGTCCAGGCAGGCGACAGTGTTTTTCTGCATCACCTTGATTTCGCCGGTGTCCACGTCGTAGATCCAGCCGTGGGTGGTCAGCTTGCCCTCCAGGATGGCACGACGGACAAAGGGATACTCCATCAGGTGTTCCAGCTGGAGTCGCACGTTTTCCTCTTCTACCAGACGGCGCCGTTGCGCTTCCGGCACCTGCAGGCGCAGGGAGCGCAGCCGCTCGTCCACCCGTTCCAGGGCCTTATAGGCGTTGTTCAGCCAGATCGGCACGTAACGGTCTTCCGGGCTCTCGTGCATCAGGGCGTTGATGGCGCCGCAGTTGTAATGACCGCAAATGACCACATCGGGAATATTCAGGTGATTGATGGAGAACTCCAGCACCGCGGACAGGCTCCAGTCGTTGATGGCCACGATGTTGCCGACGTTGCGCAGGGTGAAGACTTCCCCGGCTCTGGTTTGGGTGATGGTGTT
Organism: Trichlorobacter ammonificans; assembly: GCF_933509905.1. Taxonomy (GTDB): domain Bacteria; phylum Desulfobacterota; class Desulfuromonadia; order Geobacterales; family Pseudopelobacteraceae; genus Trichlorobacter; species Trichlorobacter ammonificans. Next base: position 686,800 of record NZ_OW150024.1, read on the forward strand.
GACTGGTACCCGCGAATCGGAGCAGCCGATCCAGAGCACGGTGGGCCGCTGGTTTTTCGCCAGTTCCGCGAAATATTCCTTTTCTTTTTCGAAGGTATCCCGCACGAACCGTTTGTTGCCTTCCAGCAGCATGGTGATCATGGTCGGACCTCCGTCTGTCGGGATCAGCGCACCAGCTTGGACAGCTTCCTGAACGATTCCGTGCCGGCAACTTTCATCCACTGAAACAGCACCGCTTCGGTGCAGGTCGCCACCCCTCCCGCCTGCTGCATGATTTCCAGCGCGGTCTGCCAGTTTCGGCGGGCACGGCTCATCACGGCATCACGCACCACGTGGACGGTGTAGCCGGCATCCAGCAGTTCGAGGGCGCTCTGCAAGACGCAGACATGGGTCTCCATGCCGGTGATGATGATCTGGCGGCGTCCCATGGCGCGAAGCGTGTCCGTAAAATCCGTGGAGCCGCAGCAACCGAAGCTCATCTTCTCGAAGCGGGGCGCTTCACCGGCCTTTGCCAGCAGTTCCGGCACGGTTTCTCCCAGTCCCTTCACGTACTGCTCGGTAATCATCACCGGAATCTGCAATTCGGCGGCAGCCTCCAGCAGAATGCCGGTATTGGCGGTCAACTGCTCCAGAACCTGCTGGTCCATGGCCTTGCAGAGTCGTTCCTGAACATCAATGACCAGCAGTACCGACTGTTCCGCACTGAGAAAAAAACGTTCCCGTATCGTTGTCATGGGTTTCTCCTCTGTAGTTGGAGCGATGGTGAGGAAGCTGTTTCCTGCGGGCAAGCATAGGAGGTTCGCTGTGTCCCGGTCAAGCAAAATAACGTTTTATTGCAAGGTGCCGCCGCACGACACTGCCATGTCGTGAACCAGCACGAACGGCTGGACCACCATGATCGAGAAAAGCCGTGCCGGTTCCCGCTCCCAGGCGGCAGCCTGCTCCGGCGTGGGCTTGGCGATAAGTCGAGAACCCAGCCATGCCTGGATGGCGGCGGTGTCATCCGCAGCGATGCGGTCGGCCACCTCAACCAGCTCCAATGCTGGATTCACCAGGATCAGTACCCCCCGGTCGTGGTGGGGACGCAACCAGTGCCAGGGAACATTTTCAAACGGCTCCGACAGGTTCAGCTCGTCCTGTGACGACATGTCGTCCTCCGGAAATTTAGATTGGTTTTCCTGCGCCGGCAGGCTGTACTGCTCGATAAGGACTTGAATCATCCGTCATTTCCTATTAAATGTGAAGAGATAACCTTCACGGCGATGATCAAGGAGCCTTACCCATGGCGTTTTCCGGTGACCTGGAGCACCTTTCCATAATTGACGTCATCCAGTTGCTGCATACCAGCCGCAAGAGCGGTTCCCTGGTACTGACGGGACGCAAGGGGGAGATCAGTCTCGCCTTTCATGACGGGTACATTGTGGGAGCGAAGCATTGCGACGACGCCACCCGTATCGGCTCCATCCTGATCGATGCCGGCGTTGTTTCCCCGGAAACCGTGGACAAGGCCCTGGCGATCCAGGCGTCTCAAGGGAACAGCCGCAAGCCGCTGGTGGCCACGATGGTGGAAAACGGGTTGGTGAACCGGGATGATGCGTACCGTGGGCTGCAGGCGCTGATTGAGATGACCATCGTTGAAATATTGACCTGGAAAAAGGGCCGGTTCGCGCTGGTCATGGAGCCGGTGCAGATCTGCGATGAGTACCGTTACGCTCCGGACATACTTCAGGAAGATCTCTTCCTGCCCACCGAACACTTGCTGATGGATGCCCTGCGCATTTTTGACGAAAAATGTCGTGACGGGCTGATAAGCGAGGAGGAGGAACCGCCCTCGCCGTTTGACGGGTCTGACGCGGCGTTGTCCCGTGAGATATCCGTCGAAGACCTGGGATTGGATGGCCTCGATGAGCTGGAACGCAAGATTCCGGATGTGCATACTCCGCTCCGGGATCGTCCGGGAAGTGTCGCGGGGATTGAGGAGGCGTTGCGCCGGGGCACGGCGCGACTGCGTCAGGTAGCCTCGTTGCCGGAAACGGCCCTGATTCTCCTGGAGACGCTGGCCTGTATTTTCCCCCGGACGCTTACCCTGGTGGTGCGCGATAACGAGTTGATTGCCGAGCGGAGTATCGGGATGATCGCTCCGCCAGACGAGGGGCCCAGTCAGATCATGGGGTTCAAGGTTCCCGTGCCGGCGGGGAGCTTCGTTCGCAGCTTGCTGGACAAAAAGCGGATATTTTACGGCAGAGCCGAGGATCCGCTTCTGCACACCCATCTGTACGGCGCCGTCGGTGCTCCGAGCCATCCGGAGTTGTTCATGATGCCTCTGTGTGTGCGGGGAAAGGTCGTCTCCTGCACCTATGCCGATTCTGGCGAGCTGCAGCCGACGACGGTGCCTTTGGTGGCGCTGGAAGTATTTGCCAACCAGGCTGCTCTGGCCCTGGAAAATGCCCTGCTGCGCAGGCAGCAGGCAGGTACGAACCCCTGAGGGGAGAGAAATCATGGATATGAACCGCCTGAACCAGATTCTGGAAATCGCCTTCCAGAAACGGGTATCCGACCTGCATTTCGAGGTGGACAATCCCCCTTTTTTCCGTGCGCACGGACAGCTGATCAAGTCGAAGCTACCACCATTGACGCCGCAGGATACCGAGTTCATCGCCCGGACGGTTCTTGCGCAAGGCAACCGGTCCTTTCCCGATGACCTGAAGGAGCTGGATGCCGCCTATGCCCTGCAGAACGGCGGACGTTTCCGGGTCAGTATCTTCCGGCAGCGGGGAGCCGTGGGAATCGTCATGCGAGTAATTCCGCCGACCATCGCCCAGTTTCAGGATTTGAACTTGCCGCCGGTGCTGGGAGAGATCTGCAAGGCGCCCAACGGCCTGATCCTGGTAACCGGCCCCACCGGCAACGGCAAGTCGACGACCCTGGCTTCCATGCTGCAGTACATCAACCTGCATGAAAGCTTCAACATCATCACCATCGAGGACCCGATCGAGTTCTTGTTCAGCTCGGAAAAGAGCTGCATCATCCAGCGGGAGGTCGGCTGCGATACCGGCAGTTTCAGCGCGGCCCTCAGAGCGGCCATGCGCATGGACCCGGACGTGATCATGGTGGGAGAAATGCGGGATCTGGAGACTATCGACGCCTGTATCAAGGCGGCTGAAACCGGGCACCTGGTCTTTTCCACCCTGCATACCCAGAGCGCAGCCTCGACCATCAACCGGCTGGTGGGGCACTTCCCTCCCGACGCCCAGGAGGTGGTTCGCCAGCGGCTCGCCGACATCCTGGTGGCAACGGTTTCGCTACGGCTGATCAACGACAAGGCCGGAGAAAAAATACTGCCGGTCGTGGAGATCATGCGGACCACCACCACCATTCAGGCCTGTATTCGCGAGGGGCGCTTCGACGAGATCGAAAAACATATCGAAAACGGCAGGAGCCAGTACGGCATGCAGAGCCTTGACCAGCACTTGGTACAGCTCTGTCAGCAGGGTCTTCTGACCTTTGAGCAGGCCAAGCGGATCACCCGGTCCATGGACCTCGAGCGGAAGCTGACGTTCAGCGAGTGAATTATTAATAAGTCCTTTAGTATACAAAAGAAATAACCCTATAACCAGACTGGAATTTTGACGGCAAAATGGCGATACTATATTCAACGGTCGAGCTCACCGGAGTATCACACCACGCAGCAGGAAAGGTGAACAACGCATCGACGCAGCACGTAGGACACATAGCCGTGTGAAACATCTGTCCGGCTCCCGAGGGTAGCCGGAACACCTGTGAAACAGGGGACGTGATATACCTGAGGCCCGCGCAGTAGTGCGGGCCTTTCACGTTTCCCGTGTTCTGCTGCCGGTAGCTCGAGACCGAATAGTACACGGGACCGAATAGTACACGGGACCGAATAGTACTGGACGAAGCTCGCGGCTTACCGTACCATACTTTCACTATCAACACGCTCTGCGCACGGCGCATGGAAAGGTGAAAACGTAATGGCACAGGCACAAAAGGGTGATCGGGTCCGGATTCATTTTACCGGTACACTGGAAGACGGCAGCATTTTTGAAACTACCCGGGAAGAAGCGGCATGCTGTGATGATGACGACTGCTGCGAAAGCGGTCCCATGGAACTGGTGATCGGCAACGAGGATTTCTTTCCCGCTGTGGAGTCGGCCCTGATCGGCATGGCACCCGGGGAGAGTGTCACGGTGCAGATCCCGGCTGCCGATGCATTCGGTGACTACGACGCCGAGGCGGTATTCACCGTGGAGCGGCACCTGCTGCCCGACGACCTGATCCCGGAAGTGGGCATGGAGCTGACCCTGACCGGTGACGATGATGAAGAACTGGAAGTGACCGTTGTTGAAGTCAGCGACAGCGCCGTCACCTTCGACGCCAACCATCCCCTTGCCGGCGAAGATCTGACCTACGAGGTGGAGCTAGTTGAAATCCTGTAGCAGGTCAGGCAGAACTGCAGGGGGCGCCCCCGGCGCCCCCGTTCTCTCGCGAGCGGCACCATCCCATGTCCCACCTTTCAGTACCGCCATCATCCCTGCCCTGGTCCGGCGATAGTGTACCGCTGATGCTGGCGCCGATGCAGGGGCTGACCAACCCGGCACTGCGCACGCTTTTTGCCCGCTGGGTCCGGCCGGACGTCCTCTTCACCGAATTCATGCGGGTGGCACCGGGGGAGACGGCCAAGCGGCTGTCTGCGACGGACCTGCGAGAGATCGCTCCAGCAGAGCTGGGGATCCCCCTGGTGGTGCAGTTAATCGGCCACGGCACCGCAGCGCTGGTGGCCGCGGCACGGCTGGCCCGGCAGGCGGGAGCGGCACACCTCAACCTCAACCTGGGCTGTCCCTTCGGCCGGATGACCAGCGGTCTCACCGGCGGCGGCATGCTGCGCCGTCCGGAACTGCTGCAGGAGCTGCTACCGGCCCTTCGTGCCGAAATCAGAGGCGGTTTTTCCGTCAAGATCCGTTGCGGCTACGATGATCCTGCCCAGATTTTTTCTCTTCTTCCTCTGTTTGAGTCGTCCGGCGTCGATTTTCTGGTGCTGCATCCCCGGACGGTGCTGCAGGAGTACGACGGAACGGCCGACCACGCCGTAACGGCCCGGGTGGTGCGGCAGACCTCACTGCCGGTGATCGCCAACGGCGACATCAGAACCACGGCCGATGCCGAGCGGGTGCTGGAAATGACCGGTGCCGCCGGACTGATGCTGGGGCGGGGCGCCATTGCCGATCCGCTGCTGTTCCAGCGGGTGCGCGGTGTGGCGCCGTCGGCGCCGGAACGGGCGGAGCGGGCCGCCATGCTGCGTCACTACCTGACGGAGCTGCTGCCCCTCTACCGGGAGCGGTTCTGCGGTGAACAGCAGGTGCTGGGCAAGCTCAAATCGGTGCTGGCGGTGATGGATGATGCGACGTTCGCCCGTCAGGTGAAAAAACTGCAAAAATGCCGTTCGTTGCAGCAGTTCGCGGAACTGGTGCGGGAGCTGGACTGAACGCGGGAGGGGGGAACAATGCCGTCGCTGACCCTTGACAAGGAGGTGGTTGAGCAACTGAAGCGGGTGTTGAACGCGGTGGAACAGGTGCTGCCCAAGCCGGTGCCGGCCATCGACTGGGCCGAAGCCCACGCCGCCAACTGGCGGCGACGGGGCAGCGGCGGCTACCTGGATCCGGTGCCGGAGATCGAGTCGATGCACCTGGACGACCTGCTGGGAATCGACGAGCAGAAACGGGTGATCGAGGAGAATACCCGGCAGTTTCTGGCCGGTCTGCCCGCCAACAACACCCTGCTCTGGGGAACCCGGGGTACCGGCAAGTCCTCGCTGGTACGGGCGCTCCTGCACCGCTACGCCGGCGAAGGCTTACGGGTGATCCAGGTGGACAAGGACGATCTGGTGCACCTGCCGGCCATCGTCGATGCCATCAAGGGGCAGCCGTACCGCTTTCTGCTCTTTTCCGACGATGTTTCCTTTGAAACCGGCGAGTCCAGCTACAAGATGCTGAAGAGCGCCCTGGACGGTTCGGTCTATGCGCCGCCGGACAACGTGCTGATCTATGTCACCTCCAACCGTCGCCACCTGCTGCCGGAATACGAGAGCGACAACCGGGGGGCCATGCTGGTGAACAACGAGATCCACCACGGCGAGGCGGTGGAGGAGAAAATCTCGCTGTCCGGCCGGTTCGGTCTCTGGGTCGGCTTTCATCCCTTCAGCCAGGACCAGTTCCTGGAGGTGGCCCGGCAGTGGGTGGAGCGGCTGGCCCAGCGGATCGGCGCCAAGCTTGCCTGGGACGAGGAGGCCCGCCGGGCAGCCATCCTCTGGTGTCGTCAGAAGGGGGACAACAGCGGCAGGATTGCGCTGCAGTTCGCCAACCACTGGGTGGGCAGCCGCCTGCTGGAGAGCGGAAGAAAAAAGTGACTTGAAACGCTGTTTAATTTCTGCTTGCATTCCGTGGGGCAGGGGAGTAGAGAATCACGAAGGACTGCTGTGCCGTACCGGTTGATTACTGCAGGTTCAACCCTGGAAAAGGTACCATGCCCCTGAACGGATTCGCTTCTTTCGATATTTCAAACATCGTTGTTGCCTCGGCCCTGCTGCTGCTGCTCGCAGGGGTGCCGGGGCTTTTTTGTGCCGTCAGGGCCGGTCAGCGTCTTGCCGCCCTGCTGACCGTCGCGGCGGCAGCTGCCGGCATTCCCGCCGCCGTCATGGCTGCGTTCCAGCCCCCGGTCGCGTGGCAGCTCTCCTGGGGACTCCCCTTTGGCCCGGCCCGGCTGGCCCTTGATCCCCTTTCCTGCTTTTTCCTGCTGCCGGTATTCCTGGTGGCCGGTTGCGGCGCCCTGTTCGCGCTGAAGTACCGGCCGGCCCGCAGCGGTCGCGATCGTTTTCTCACGCTCCTGTACGCCCTGATGCCCGGCTCCATGGCCTTTATCCTGCTGTCCCGCGATGCCGTCTCCTTTCTGCTGGCCTGGGAGGGGATGGCGCTCTCCGCGGCGTTTCTGATGCTGGCAGACCACGAGGAACCCCCGGTCAGGGAGGCCGGTATCCTCTACCTGATCGCCACCCACACCAGCACCCTGGTGCTGGTTGCGTTCTTCGGCATGCTGTTCCATCTCAGCGGTTCCTTCGTATTTCCCGCCACCGGTTCGCTTCCGGCGACACCAGCGCTTGCGACGCTTCTGTTTCTGGCCTCCCTGGCGGGATTCGGCGCCAAGGCCGGACTGATGCCGCTGCATGTCTGGCTCCCTTCGGCCCATGCCAACGCCCCCAGCCACGTTTCGGCCCTGATGTCCGGCGTGGTGCTGAAAATGGGAGTGTACGGCATCGTTCGCACGGTGTCGCTGTTCGATGCCCCGCCGCTCTGGTGGGGAGGGCTGCTGCTGGCCCTGGGAACGCTCTCGGCGGTGGGAGGGGTGGCCTTTGCCCTGGGACAGCACGACCTGAAGCGGCTTCTGGCCTACCACAGCATCGAGAACATCGGCATCATCGCCATGGGACTGGGGATCGGTCTGGCCGGGATGTCCCTGGGCAACTCCGCCGTCGCCCTGCTGGGGCTGGCCGGCGGGCTGCTGCACGTGCTGAATCATGCCACCTTCAAGTCGTTGCTGTTCTTCGGCGCCGGCGCGGTAATCCATGCCACCGGCAGCCGGGAGCTGGACCGGGCAGGGGGCCTGATCCGGGTGATGCCCCGTACCGCCGCCTGCTTCATGGTGGGGGCGGCGGCCATCTGCGGCCTCCCTCCCTTGAACGGCTTTGTCAGCGAACTGCTGGTCTACCTGGGGTTGCTGCGACAGGCGGTGGGGGGCTCCGGCTGGCTGACGGTGCTGGCGGTGGCGGCCATTCCCGCCCTGGCACTGGTGGGGGGGCTGGCGGTGGCCTGTTTCGTCAAGGTGGTGGGGGTCGTCTTCCTGGGGGAGGCGCGGCAGCCCCGTCCGGCCGCTCCCCATGAACCTCCCTGGCAGATGCTGGCCCCCATGGGCGTTCTGGCGGTTCTCTGCGGGGGGATCGGTCTGCTCCCTCTGGCGATGGCTCCCTTGCTGGAAGCGGTGGCCGGCGGTTTTACGGGCCTGGAGGTGGCGCCGGGGGCGCTGGCCGACCAAGCGCCGCTTTTGCGGCTGAGTCTGCTGGCCGCGGTTTTGCTGGGGCTCTGCGGACTGCTGGCCCTGGCCTACCGCTTCCGGTTGCAGAGCGCTCCCCGCGGCAGCAGCGGGACCTGGGGATGCGGCTACCCGGCGCCGTCGCCGCGGATGCAGTACTCCGCCTCCTCCTTTGCCGCTTCCCTGGTGGAAATCCTGTCGCCGCTGCTGCGTCCCCACGCCCATCGCCCGGAGATCGCCGGGCCGGCGCCGAAGCCGTCCCGTTTCGCCAGCCACGTGCCGGAGGTGGTGCTGGACCTCGTAGTGCTGCCCTTCCTGCACCGGGCGGAGGCGTGGAGCGCTCCGCTGCGCCGGCTGCAGCACGGCCACCTGCACCTGTACATGCTCTACATCTTTGCCGTGCTCTGCGCACTGCTGCTCTGGGTACTGTGAGGCGGTCATGGCCGATACCCTGATCCATATCCTGCTGCTGCTGACCATGCCCCCCCTGCTTCTGGGGGTGATCAACCGGGTCAAGGCGATAGGTGCCGGGCGGCGGGGGGCGCCGCTGCTGCAGCCCTACCATGATCTCTGGCGACTGCTGCGCAAGGGAACGGTCTTTTCCCGCACCACCACCTGGGTCTTCCGGGCCGGGCCGCTGGTGACCCTGGCGGCAACGGCAACGGCGGCACTCATGGTTCCCTTCGGCGGGCACGAAGCGCCGGTCTCCTTCAGCGGCGACCTGCTGCTGTTTGCCTACCTGTTTGCCTTGGCCCGCTTCTGCACCACCCTTGCCGCCCTGGATACCGGTTCCAGCTTCGAGGGGATGGGAGCGGCGCGGGAGGTGACCTTCGGCTGTCTGGCGGAACCGGTCCTGTTCATCGTGCTGGTGGCCCTGGCCCGGGAGAGCGGTTCCCTGTCGCTGACCGTCATGCTCACCTACGCCTCGGGCAGCATGTGGCCGGCCCAGGCGGCGCCGTTGCTGCTGATGGTGGCGGCCCTCTTCATCCTCTTTCTGGTGGAGAACTGCCGTATCCCCTTTGACGACCCCACCACCCACCTGGAGCTGACCATGATCCACGAGGTAATGGTGCTGGACCACAGTGGTCCGGCCTTCGGCGCCATTCTCTATGCTGCGGCCCTTAAGCTGTTCGTGCTGGGTGCCCTGGTACTGCATGTGGCCCTTCCCTTTAGCGACGCCGCGGGCATCACCGGCTGGGCCGGCTTTGTGGCCTCACTGCTGGCCCTGGCGATCCTGGTGGGGATCGTCGAGTCGGCCATGGCCCGCCTGCGGCTGCTCAAGATCCCCCAGGTGCTGCTGATGGCCGCTGCGCTGGCCGCATTCGCCCTGCTGCTGACCGTGAGGTGACCAATGGTATCCTTTCTGAGCGATCACCTGCTGATCTTGGTCATGCTGCTCAACTTCGCCCTGCTTTCCACCGGCCGCCTGACCCTGGCGGTGCGGCTGGCCACGGCCCAGGGGGTGCTGCTGGGGCTGCTGCCCGGCATCCTGCACCCGCTGACCTGGCACCTGATGACCATTATCGTGGGCATCATCCTGGTCAAGGGAATCATCATCCCCTGGCTGCTGATGTCAGCCCTGAAAAAGGCGGAGATCAAGCGGGAGCTGGAACCGTTCCTGGGATTCGGCCCCACCCTGGTGGTCGGCGCCACCGTCACCGCCCTGGCCTTTCTGTACGTCCCCCGTCTGCCGCTTTTGGCTGCCCACCAGGGGCATCTCTTCGTGCCGGCCTCCATCGCCACCCTGCTCACCGGCTTTCTGCTGCTGACCACCCGGCGCAAGGCCATCTCCCAGGTGCTGGGCTACCTGATTCTTGAAAACGGCATCTTCATCTTCGGCCTGCTGCTGGCTGAGGCGATGCCGGTGATGGTGGAGGCGGGGGTGCTGCTGGACCTCCTGGCCGGCATCTTTGTGATGGGGATCGTCATCGGCCATATCAGCCGCGAGTTTTCATCCCTTGATACGTCGCGGCTCTCGGCGTTGCGGGAGAAATGACCCATGATCCTGCTGCTGCTCATCCTGCCGCTGCCGGCTGCCCTCCTTGCCTGGCTGATCACCTCCGAGGATCGGCGACCGCTACTATTGCCGGTGGTTGCCGTGCCCCATTTTCTGCTGTCGCTTTTCTGCGCCGTGCAGGCGGACAGCCGCATCTCCGGCGGCTGGATCGACCTGGACCCCCTGGGAGCGGTGGTGCTGCTGACCATCAGCCTGCTCTTCCTCTGCTGTGCCTGGTACGCCGTGGGGTACCTGCGGCACGACCGTCCCGACCGCTCCAACCGGGTGCTGGTGCCGGCACTGCTGCTCTGTCTCGCCGCCATGACCCTGGTCTGCTGCGCCCGTCACCTGGGGCTGCTCTGGGTGGCGGTGGCGGCAACCACCCTGACCATGGCTCCTCTGGTCTACTTCAACCGCAACGCCCGCTCCATCGAGGCCACCTGGAAATACCTGATGATCGGTTCCGTCGGCATCGCCCTGGCCCTGCTGGGGGTCTACTTCCTGGCCTACGCCACCCTGGTGGCCGGCCTGGCGGGAACCCTCAACCTGGACGACCTGCTGGCCGTGGCCCCGGCCCTGGACCGGGGCTGGCTGAAGGCCGCCTTCATCTTCCTGCTGACCGGCTTCGGCGCCAAGCTGGGGCTGGCGCCGCTGCATACCTGGAAGCCGGATGCCTACGGCGAGGCGCCGGGGCTGGTGGGGGCGCTGCTGGCCGGCGGCCTGACAAACTGCGGCTTCCTGGCCCTGATGCGCGTTGTGCAGGTCATGACCGCCGCCGGTGGCGATGATCGCTTCTTCCGCCAGTCGCTGCTGGCCATGGGGCTCTTTTCCATGGCCCTTGCCGCCGTTTTTCTGGTTCGCCAGGCCGACTTCAAGCGGCTTTTGGCCTACTCCAGCGTTGAACACGTGGGGATCCTGGCCCTGGCCCTGGGGCTGGGCAAAGGGGCGCTCTTCGGCATGCTGCTGCATCTGGTGGGCAACGGTCTGCTCAAGGGGGTCATGTTCCTCTCCTCCGGCAACCTGCATCGTGCCTACGGCAGCAAGAGCACCCTGGGAATGCGGGGAGCGCTCCAGGTGCTTCCCTGGTCCGGCAGCCTGTTCCTGGCCGGGTTCCTGGCCATCAGCGCCTTTCCTCCGTCGCTGATCTTCCTGAGTGAGCTGGGGATAGCCACCAGCGCCTTCCGCCAGGGAAACTGGCTGGTGGGCGGCCTGTTTCTGGCGATCCTGGCCGTCGTGTTCCTGGGAATGGCCCCCACGGTGCTGGGGATGGTGCTGGGGCCGCCGTCGGGGAACCTGCCGGACACCGGTTTCCGCGACCGGCTCCAGAACACCCTCCCCCCGGCCTGTCTGCTGCTGGCCGTGGTGCTGCTCACGCTCTGGATGCCGCCCTTCCTCGGCGAGCTGCTGCTTCAGGGGGCAGACCTGCTGGGAGGGATGCCATGACGGGGGGAACGCGGACCATGCTGCTGCTGGAAAATCCCGGCGCGGCCGCCATCGACGATATTCCGCTGCTGAAAACCGATGCGTTTCTGCAGGAAGTCTACGTGGCCTGTGCCGACGGCTGGCGGGTGAGCAGCTACTTCGGAGTGCCGGACGCGTCGTCGGTACGGCTGTACGCGGTGCTGGCCGATGACCGGCAGGGACGGCTCGGGGTGGTTTCAACCCTGGCGAGGGGACGTGTCACCTCCCTGGCGACCATCTGTCCGCAGCTTTCCCTGTTCGAGCGGGAGATCGCCGAGCAGTGCGGCCTGGTCCCCGATGGACATCCCTGGTTGAAACCGGTCCGCTTCCCCGCCGGCGGGGTGGGAATCACCGACTACTACCGGGTGGAGGGGCAGCAGGTGCATGAAGTGGCGGTGGGCCCGGTCCATGCCGGTATCATCGAGCCGGGACACTTCCGCTTCCAGTGCCATGGCGAAGAGGTCTTCAGCCTGGAGATATCGCTGGGATACCAGCACCGCGGGGTCGAGGAGGCACTGACCGGCGCCCCCTCGGCACGGATGGTGCCGCTGCTGGAAACCGTGGCCGGCGACACCACCATCGGCCACCTCTGGGTCGGCTGCCTACTGCTGGAGACGCTGACCGAAACCGCTGTTCCCCCGGTCGCGCAGGTGCTGCGGGCCGTTGCCCTGGAACTGGAGCGGCTGGCCAACCATACCGGCGACCTGGGGGCTTTGGCCGGTGATGTGGGGTATCTGCCCACCGCCTCCTTCTGTGGTCGGATTCGGGGCGAGTTTCTCAACCTGACGGCCGAGCTGTGCGGCAGCCGCTTCGGCCGGGGGATGCTGCGGCCCGGCGGTGTCGGTTTCGACCTGCCGGAGGCGACCCTGTCGGGATTTCTGGAGCGGCTGCAGGCGGCCCATCGGGATCTGGCCGGTGCCGCGGAGCTGCTTTGGCAGACTCCCTCGGTGATGAACCGTTTCGAGGGAACCGGCCGGGTGAGCAGTGAAACAGCCGCCGAACTGGGGCTGGTGGGACCGGCGGCCCGGGCCTGCGGCCTTGACCGCGACATCCGCCGGACCCACCCCTTCGGCATCTACCGCGACCATCCCCCTGCCTGCCAGCAGGGAGGGCAGGGGGATGTGCTGGCCCGGGCCATGCAGCGCTGGTTGGAGGCTGATACCTCGGCCGCGCTCATCACCCGGTTGCTGGACGACCTGCCCACCGGCCCCCTGGGCAGTACGCTGCCGGAGCAGCTTCCCGCCAACCGTTTTGTCGTGGCCCTGACCGAAGGGTGGCGGGGCGAAATTTGCCATGTTGCCCTGACTGGCGGCGACGGCCGCTTCACGCGCTACAAGATCGTCGATCCCTCGTTCCACAACTGGCAGGGGCTGGCCATGGCGCTGCGGGGGGAGCAGATTTCCGATTTTCCGCTCTGCAACAAGAGCTTCAACCTGTCCTACTGCGGTTTCGACCTGTGAAAAAGGACTGCGGATGCTCTCACCGGCAGGGCTTTCAAGGGTTTTTCAGGAGCGTTCGCCATGCTGCATGCACTGATTGAACGGCTGCGCCAGGGGCACCGCACCATGCCCTTTCCCGCGGAACCGCCCCGGTTGCCGGAACGGTTCCGCGGACTGCCGCGCCTGGAAGCGGGGCGCTGTCCCGCCGGCTGCCGGGCCTGTGTGGAAGCGTGTCCCACCGGCGCCATCACCGTCGAACCGGCAGGACCGGTCATCGACCTGGGACGCTGCCTTTTCTGTCCGGCCTGCGTTGCCGCCTGCCCGCAGCAGGCCATCTCCTTCAGCAACGAATATCGCCTGGCGGCCCGTAACCGGGAAGACCTGCTGGTGCGCGCCGGCAAAGGGATGCGTCGGGCCGAGCCGCTGTCCGGCAGGCTGAAGTCGCTCTTCGGCAGGTCGTTCAAGCTGCGTCAGGTCAGCGCCGCCGGCTGCAACGCCTGCGAGGCGGACACCAACGTGCTGAACACCCTGGCCTGGGACCTGGGGCGGTTCGGCGTCCAGTTCGTGGCCTCGCCCCGCCATGCCGACGGTATCCTGGTCACCGGGCCGGTCAGCGAAAACATGCGGGAGGCACTGCTGCAAACCCTGGAGGGGGTACCGGAACCGCGGCTGGTGATCGCCTGCGGCGCCTGCGCCATCGGTGGCGGTCCCTTTCGGGATCACCCCCAGGTCCATAACGGTGTTGACCCGTTGCTCCCGGTGGATCTGTACATTCCCGGCTGCCCTCCCCATCCGGCCACCATCATGGACGGTCTGCTGCGGCTGCTCGGCCGTATTGACTGACAAACCTGTTGAAACACGGCGACGCGGAGCAACGGAGAAAGCCGAACATCCGGGACAATGGCACGCGGATTACGCGGATGCGGCGGATCGGCTCAGATTTCAAAACCTTTTTCTGGTGTGAGGTGTCCGGGCAGTCCGCTCAAATCCGGCCTTTTCCGCGTGCCTTCATGGCTTTTTTCCGTGTCTTCCGTTGCCCCGTGCTTCAAAAATGAGTTTCCTAAAAAGAATGTCCATCCCACCCCATCTCTGCTAAACTCCGGCTATTCGTTTATCAACCGTTCCGGGAGCACCCATGCTGCGCAAAGCCCAGATCACCGATGTCAAGAATATCCAGAAACTGCTTGCCGTCTATGCCGGCAAGGGGGACATGCTTTCCCGTTCGTTGTCGGAACTGTACGAGTCGCTCCGGGACTTCTACGTCGAAGTTGACGAGAACGACCGGCTGCTGGGGACCTCGGCCCTGCACATTGTCTGGGAGGACCTGGCGGAGGTGCGCTCCGTTGCGGTGGCCGAGGATGCCGGCCGCAAAGGGATCGGCAGCACCCTGGTTAACGCCTGCATCGCCGAGGCCCGAGAGCTGGGGCTGAAGCGGGTTTTCTGCCTGACCTACAAGCCGGAATTCTTCGGCAAGCTGGGCTTTGTACTGGTGGACAAGTCCACGCTTCCCCACAAGGTCTGGGGTGACTGCATCAAGTGCCCCAAATTTCCCGATTGCGACGAAAATGCCATGATTCTCGATCTGTAGCCCGAGGCATGGAGCAGGCCATGCCCGCAACCCGCCTCATGACCTTTCTGCTGACCGGCGGCCTGCCGGTCACGATCCTGCTGGTCTGGTTCGCCGTTTCCTCCTATTACAGCGCATTGCCGGTGGCGCAGGGCATACAGCGCGGCCTGGCCCTTTCCCTGGGACAGGCCATTGAAAGCCTCGCCACCCGCGACCCCTCCCTGCAGACGCTTCAATCCTTCCGTGCCCACGACCTGGCCTACTTCGCGCTGATCGATCGCCGGGGTGTCATTCGCCTGCACAGTAACCCGGAACTGGTTGGCGAACGGGTGGATGATCAGCGCTATCGGCCGGTCTTCGAACTGGCCGAGGCACCTGAGTACCGCGTCCGGCTGGGTACGGGGGAGGAGGTGTATGAGCATCATCAGGCGCTGCATCTTGGGAAAACGACACTGGCGCTGCGTCTGGCACTGCATAGCTGGCAGGCTGACCAGGTAGTCCGCCGGGCCCGGAGCGGACTGCTGGTGGTGCTGGTGCTCACCGTTGCTGCCTGGGGATTTGCCCTTTTTTCATTCCGCCTGATCCGGAAGGATATGGCACGTCGGGAGGAGATGGCACGCCGGGAGCATCTTGTCCACCTGGGAGAGCTGGGGGCCGTGCTGGCCCACGAGGTGCGCACGCCGCTGGCCGGCATCAAGGGGTACGCGCAGCTGCTGGGGGAGCGGGCCGTCGACGAGCGGAGCGGCCGTTTTGCCGGGATGATCGTCGGAGAGGTGGCTCGCCTTGAGGAGCTGGTGAACGACCTGCTGGTCTACGCCCGCCAGGAGGGCGGCAGGGGGGGAAGCACAGTCGTGGAGCAGGCGGTGCATTCAGCCTGGGAACTGATTGCGGAGCAGGCGCGGCAGCAGGGGGTCGTGCTCGCGATGGAGGGTGACGGCTCCGTGCGGGTGGCCTGTCAGCCGGAGCAGATGCGACAACTGCTGCTGAATCTTTTTGCCAACGCGCTCAGTGTTCAGCCGTCCGGCGGCACGGTGCTGGTGACGGTGACGCGGGAACGCCGTCGGGTAGTCGGGATAACGGTGTCGGACAACGGCCCCGGCTTTTCGGAGGAGGCGCTCGGGCGCTGCTTCGATCCGTTCTTTACCACACGGGCCAGCGGCAGCGGGTTGGGGCTGGCGATTTGTCGCACGATCGTGGATGCGTGCGGGGGTGAGATCATGGTGCAGAACCGGCATGCGGGTGGGGCCGCCGTGGTCTGCCGGCTGCCGGAATCTCTGGAGGAGCGGGGATAATGGGTGAAGAACGGGCCTGCATACTGCTGGTTGAGGACGATGCCACCTTCCGGTCGCTGCTGGCGGCAATTCTGGAGGATGAAGGCTATGAGCTGGAGGAGCGTGGCGATGGTCGTCGGGCCTTGGAGTCGCTGCGCTGTCGTTCTTACGACCTGGTGCTTTCCGATGTGCGTCTGCCCGGCATGAGCGGGCTTGAGCTCTTCCGCACGGCGACGGCCGAGGGGATTGCTCCGCCGTTCATCCTGCTGACCGCTTTCGGTACGGTGGAAGAGGCGGTGGCTGCCATCAAGGACGGTGCCGTCGACTTTTTGACCAAGCCGCTCAAAGACCCGGAAACGCTCCGCAGCCTGGTGCGCCGCACTCTGGAGGCGAACCGGCGGGAGCGGACGCTGGTCGCCCTGCGGGAGCGGGAAACAGCCGGTTTGCCACCGGAGGAGGTACTTTTTGCCGGAAGTGTCATGAGGCGAGTCCGCCGTCTGCTCACGGAGGTGGCCCCGACCCGTGCCACCGTGCTGTTGAGTGGCGAGTCCGGCACCGGCAAGGAGCTGGCGGCCCGGATCATTCACCTGGCCAGTCCGCGACGGGAAGGGCCGTTTGTCGCGCTCAACTGCGCCGCCATTCCGGAAAACCTGTTGGAGAGTGAGCTGTTCGGCCATGAAAAGGGAGCTTTTACCGGTGCCACCCAGGCCAGGGCCGGTAAGTTCGAGCTGGCTGGCGGCGGTACCCTGTTCCTGGATGAGATCGGTGAACTGCCGCTGGCGCTGCAGTCCAAACTGCTGCGGGTGGTTCAGGAATGCCGTTTCGAGCGGGTGGGGGGCAGCCGTGAGATCAGGGTTGATGTTCGGATTGTTGCGGCAACCAACCGCGACCTGGCCACCGAAGTGCAGGAACGGCGCTTCAGGGAGGATCTTTACTACCGTTTGAACGTCTTTCCGGTGGAGCTGCCTCCCCTGCGTGAGCGACTGGACGGAATCATGCTGCTGGCGGACTACCTTGCCCGCCAGGCGGCACTGCGCAGCGGCATGCAGGCGCCGGTACTGGGGCCGGACGTTGAGAGCGCCCTGCGGGAGTACCGCTGGCCCGGCAATATCCGCGAACTGCAGAACGTACTGGAGCGGGCGGTTATCCTGGGGCGCGGCCGGATTACCCCGGCAGACCTGCCGACTGTTCCGGGTAGGCGGACGTCGGGTGGAGCAGTTCCGGGCTCCGGTGCCACCCTGCGCGACAAGGAGCGGGACGAAATTATGGACGCCCTGGCCCGCTGCGGCAACAATCGCCGGCTGGCCGCCGAACGGCTGGGAATTTCCCGCAGGACGCTGCAGTATCGTTTGAAGGAGTACGGTCTGGTGGAGTGACGGATCGAGTGGTGCAAAGTCCGCACCTGTGCAGGTGCAAAAAATGCACCTTTAGTGCAGGCCGGCGACGGTGAGGTGTCAAAAAGTTTCGCTATGTCAGGTGGTTTGGTTGGTTGGTGCTGTTGGCACGGTTGCTGAAATCCAGAGAGGTATCGAGTTGACGACTCGAAATCCATTTCTAAGGAGCACAACAGTGAAAGCAACCCATTTCGCATTGATGGCGGCGGCAGTGGCACTGGTCGTGGCGGTGGGGGGTGAAGCCCAGGCCCGGGGCGGTGGCGGCGGCCGGGGGGGCGGCATGACGGCCGGCCAGAGAGGCCAGGCAGGTATGCCCGCCCAGGAAGGTGGCCAGGTTCGCCCGGAGGGGACACGGCGTCGTGACGGTTCCTTCATGAACAGCGGTACCAGGGCCAACGGCTCAACGTCGCGGCCCGAGCGGGGGCGCGGCGTCATGGACGGCAGCGGTGGACAGGCGCCGACCGCCCCGTCCGCTAGCGGGCAGTGAGCCGCGATGCCGGCAATAGCAACCAATCTGCGTGAAACGGAGAATATGACTATGAAAAAAATACTGTGTGCGTGCGGTATGGCAGTGGTGCTGGCAGGGTGCGGCAGCGGCGGTACGACGATGTCGTCCGCAACGCCTTCGACACCGGCCTCGACAGCCTCACTCAGCGGCGCGGTCGCCGACGGCTACTTGGTTAATGCCACCGTGTTTCTCGACAAAAACCGTAACTATCAATTGGATGCGGGGGAGCCGTCCACCGAGAGTGGCGCGAATGGCGCCTACACCCTGCAGGTTGCCCCGGAGGATATCGGGAAGTATCCAATCGTGGCGGTGGCAACCCAGGGAGTGACTATCGACACCGATACCGGCACCCCGGTTACCGGCAGCTACGTGTTGAGCATCCATCCGCAGGCTGTTTCCGGAGCCGTCAGCAACTTCATCAGTCCGATGTCCTCGCAGATTCGGGAGCTGATGGAGGGCGGTGCCACGATGCAGCAGGCCATGGAACAGCTGTGCACCCGCCTGGGACTGCCGGGCGACACGAATATGATGCAGGACTACATTGCCTCCGGCAATACGGTCATGCATTCCGCCGCGCGTACCATGGCCACCCAAATGGGCAGCCAGATGCAGCAGGTCATGGCCGGTAGTGGTGCGTCGACAACGGTCGATGTCATGCGTTACCGTGCCATGATGGGAAGCATGATGCGTCAGTAGGAGATGTTTGCACACCATGTACCGTAGCATTCTCGCTATAGTTATCTTTATCCTGCTGCAGAGCCCGGCCCAGGCGTTCTGGGGGTTCGGCTCGGCTCAGACAACGGATAAGAGCGGCCTGAATCTGGACCAGGGGTATGACCGCAACACGGTGGTAACCGTCACCGGCCGTGTTGCGGCCCCTCCCGACAACGCGGCCGATCCGGTCACGGTTGAAGTGCTTGCGGGGAGCGAGCGGCTGCTGGTGGTGCTGGGACCCCGCTGGTACCTGCAGGACGATGCTCTGGACTGGAAGGCGGGGGATACGCTCACGGTGCGTGGTTCCCGGGCCCGGGGGAGAGATGGCCGCAGCTACCTGCTCAGCCAGTGGGTGAGTCTGCCCGATGGTGGGCAGTTGGTGCTGCGTGCCGACAATGGCCGCCCCGGCTGGTCCGGCGGGCGCAACGGGGCACGCACGGGGAGCGGTATGGGCGGCGGCCAGATGATGCAGCAGGGCGGCGGTATGCGCAGGATGCGCTGAATGAACGTTCAGGGAGGTCGGGTACCATGGCGTGGTCACTGGTAAGAACTGTTGTCGGCTGTCTGCTGCTCGTGCTCGCCTGTGCACAAACGGCGCCGGTTTTTGCCGCCGAAGGGGAGCACCGTCTGGGCCAGGGGGTGAATCTGGCAGTGGGCATCGGATTCGAGGCAGCCTACGGTGATTACGGCTCCAGTGCCGATGCAACGGTGCTGACCATGCCGTTTCTGGTGATGATCAACCCGCTGGAGGCCCTGGATGTTACCCTGGAGCTGCCGCTGGTCTACCTGAACAGCCGCTCGGGCAGCGGCATGGTGGTCACCCAGTCCGGCGGCGGTTCCGGTTCCGGCTCCGGGAGAGGGCGGGGAATGGCCAGGGGCGGATCGGGCATGATGGGAGGCGGGACGACGACGACCACCACCACGGTGGGAGGTGGAGCCGTCACTGAGGCCGGTGTGGGGGATATCAACCTGACTGCCGGCTGGACCCTGTTCCAGGATGAGGGATACCGGCCCCGCATACGTCCCACCCTGTACCTGAAAGTTCCCTCCGGCGATGAAACCCGCGGTCTGGGTACCGGTACTTTTGAAGGGGGGCCCGGCCTGTCGCTTTCCAAATGGCTGGGAGACGTGCAGTTGTTTGGTGAGGGGGCCTGGATACTGCAGGAGCATACCGCAGCCTATCCGGGGAAAAACTACGCCAGTTACAGCATTGGTGCCGGACTGCAGACCACGGACCGCCTCTTCGTCTCGCTGTACGCCAAGGGGGCGTCCCGGCGAGTGGAGGGGGGGGCGGCACCGCTGGAGGGGCGTCTGAAGCTGAATTTCCTGCAGTCGCGGCGGATCGCCTGGGAAGTCTACGCCGCTGCCGGCTTTACGGACGCCAGCCCCGCTGTGGGCGGGGGCGTGCTGGTCATGTACCAGTTCTGACTCCGTACCAGCCCCTTCGAGCGACATCCCGAGTGTGCAAGCACAGATCGGGGGCGCTCTGTTCCCGTAACACCGTCAGATATAGTACATCATCCGCTGGTCCTGCTCCCGCGGCAG
Organism: Trichlorobacter ammonificans; assembly: GCF_933509905.1. Classification (GTDB taxonomy): domain Bacteria; phylum Desulfobacterota; class Desulfuromonadia; order Geobacterales; family Pseudopelobacteraceae; genus Trichlorobacter; species Trichlorobacter ammonificans. The sequence goes on from NZ_OW150024.1 coordinate 706,795, forward strand.
ACCCATTTCCGCACCGCGCTGACAGAGGGTGGCCAGAGTCAGGGAGCCGAACAGTCCTTCCAGCAGGTCGTTGGCATCCTTCCAGACCGTTTGGGTGACGCAGTTTCCTTCAAAGGGACACTCGTTCTTGCGCCGCTTGCTCCGCTTGCCCTCGCCGGCGCAGTCAACCATCAGCACATCCTGTTCCGTGGCCTTGATAATCTCCAGCACGGTGATCTGGTCCGGCGTGCGTGCCAGGGAGTAGCCGCCGTTGGGGCCGCGTTTGCTTTTCAGGATACCTGCCTGCTTCAGATTCTGAAAAATTTGTTCAAGGTAGCGGGGAGAAATCTGCTGACGCCGTGAAATATCCTGTACCTGGGCGGATTGGGTGCCGCAGTTGTATGCCATGTCGAACAGGGCCCGCAAGCCGTAACGGCTCTTGGTTGAAAGGCGCATTGACGTCCTCCTGGCTGGTACCGTGCTGGGTAGTATGCTCGCATGCAGGGTAGGATAGGACACCAGTCGTGTCAAGAATTTTGGCGGCCTTGTACAGCACGGATGCGTGAGGTGCACCCGCTTCAGGGAGCGTGGCTGATCGTAACCGCAAAGACGGCAGCGGCACCGGCTCGTTTCAACACCAGAGCGCACTCCCGTAGCGTGCTGCCGGTGGTGGTCACGTCGTCCACCAGGATGATGCGCCTGTCGGCAACCAGCGCCGGGCTGGCCACGGCAAAGGCATCGTTCAGGTTGTGCAGCCGAGCGTTGCGGTCAAGTTCCATCTGGGGAACCGTCGGGCGGGTGCGCAGCAGCGCCTGCCGTTGCAGAGGAATCTGCCAGTGCCTGGACAGCAGTTCCGCCAGCAGCAGCGCCTGGTTGAATCCACGGCTGCGCAGCCGGGCACGGTGCAGGGGGACCGGCAGCAGCAGGTCGGCCCGGCAGTGTCCGGCGAAGGACACCAGGGTGCGGGCGGCAAGCAGCCCCAGGGGACGGCGCAGGTGTGCCTGGCCGGCATACTTGAAGGCATGGAGCAGGTCACGGCAGGAACCGGTGTGCGTGAAAACGGCCCGGGCGGCCTGGAACGGCGGAGGGTCGGTCAGGCAGCGGCCGCACGGATGGGAGTCGCCCGTGGCGGAGAACGGGACACCGCATACGGAGCAGAACGGTTCGGTAATGAATGGGAGCTGGGCCGTGCAGTCGTCGCAGATATGCAGGGGGTCGGCGCCGCTGCACTGCGTACGGCAGATATGGCAGCGGGGCGGCAACAGCAGGTCAAGCAGGGCGCCACCCAGGAACCCGGGAATTCCGCGTGCGTTCATGGGCCGCCACCGGGTCGGGGCGGGAGCACAATACGGAAACAGGCACCGCTGCCCGGTTCACTGGAGGCGCTGATGGTGCCGCCGTGGGCCTCCACCAGCTCCTTGACGATGGACAGCCCCAGACCGAGTCCTCCCCCTTTCCCCTTGGCGAACCGTTCGAAAATATGGGGCAGCAGGTCCGCTTCAATGCCGCAGCCGGTATCCGTGATGTCGAGCTGGACAGAGCCGGCGACGGTCCGGCTGGCGAGCAGGGAGAGCAGGCCGCCTTCGGGCAGTGCCCGCAGGGCATTGGAGACCAGATTGATAATGATCCGGGTGAACTGGTCGGGGTCGATCCAGGCGGTGAGGCCGGTGTCTCCCGCCACGTCCAGGATGACGTTCTCCGCTTCGGCCCGGCGGGAAAAGCGGGAGAGCAGATCCCGCAGGAACGGTACCAGCGCCACCTCCCGGCGCTGCAGGGTCAGCGAGGCGGTCTGGGCGCGGGTCAATTCGTCCACCCCGTCCAGGATGCCGGTCAGGCGGGTGGTTTCGTCGTGCAGTGACTGCAGGGCTTCCGTGGTGGTGGGAAGCAGGCCGTCCATCATCCCTTCCAGCTCCCCCCGGATCACCATCAGCGGCGTGCGCAGCTCGTGGGCCGCGTTGCTGACCAGTTGCTTGCGTACCCGTTCCTGGCGTTCCAGGGCATCCGCCATCCGGTTGAAACTCACCGCCAGGCGGCTGATTTCGTCGTTGCCGGTCACCCGAACCCGCCGTGCCGCGTCACCGGCAGCAATCTCTTCTGCTGCTGCAGTCAGCTCGCGCACGGGACGGGCCAGTCGCCGCGCCGCAAGAATACTCAGAACAAGTGCAATGCAGCCCAGTCCTAAGACTGAATACGTCAGAAATTTGTTGGAGGAGGCGATGAAAAAATCTTCGCGGGGCGGGGTAGGCAGACGTACTTCGAGGGTGCCCACTTCCTCGCCTCCCATGAACAGGGGAAACGGCTGGAATTCTTCCTGCCGCTGCAGCGGCAGGCGCTGACCGGCCGCGGCCAGCACCCGCTCCCGCATTGACGGCGGCAGGTGAGCCAGGGCGCGGGAGCTGTCCAGTACCAGGGTGCCCCTGGCATCGAGCAGGCGAATGTCGAATCCCATCAGCCAGGCCCAGACCAGATCGTCCGCCACCTCTGCCGGACGCCAGGCCATCTGCTGGCGGTAGCGTCCTTCCAGCACCGCCTGTACCTGGTAGAGACGGTCCAGCATCCGCCCTTCGCCGAAGGCGCGGAAGTCGCGGATCACCAGGCCGCGCACCAGCACGGCGGAGGAGAGGGCAATGACGATGACCGCCAGCAACAGCGCCATCAGCTTCATCTGCAGGTTACAGCGCATCGCGCACCCCGCCGAACAGGTAACCGATGCCGTAGACGGTCTTGATGTAGTCCGGAGCACGGCTGTCGCGCTCGATTTTCTGCCGCAGATTCTTGACGTGGGCGTCGACGCTGCGCTCGTACCCCTCGAACTGGTAGCCCAGCGCCCTGGTCACCAGCTCGTCCCGGCTCCAGGTGCGGCCGGGAGCCGAGGCCAGGGTGGCCAGCAGCTTGAATTCGGTGGGGGTCAGCCGGCAGGGTTCGCCGCGGCAGGTAACGGTATGCTGCCTGCTGTCCAGCAGCAGCTCGCCGTTGTTGAAGGAGAGGGGATGGTCGGCGGCTCCCGACCGGTCATACCGCTTCAGAACCGCTTTCACGCGGTAAACCAGCTCCCGGGGCGAGGCCGGTTTGACCACGTAATCGTCCGCACCCAGCGCAAAGCCGGCGATCCGCTCGTCCTCGGATGCCTTGGCCGTCAGCATGATCACCGGAAACTCACCTGACTCCTTCAGTTCCTGGCACAGCTCCTCTCCGGAACGGTCCGGCAGCCCCAGATCCAGAATCACCGCCAGGGGGGGCTCCCGCAGCGCCTGTTCCAGTGCTTTTGCAGCGGTATCGGCGTGGATGACGCGGAAGTCGGCCCCTTCGAGATACGCCTTGATGATCCGGGCGATTTTCAGGTCGTCTTCGACGATGAGAACGGGAGGGTGCATGGGCAAGACTCCGGGCCTGCTCAGCGGATGGAGCGGATACGCCCGGTACGGCGGTCGATGATCACCAGTTCGACCGGTCGTCCCTCCGGGTCGGTAATCTCCGCCAGAAAAACATGCCGGCGCTCTTCAAAACGGCTGATACGGGCGGGATCGATGCCGAAGAAAAGGTGCAACCGGTCCAGGGCTTCGGCGCGGGTATGCACCGGCTGGCGGGCACCGTAGCGGTCGGCGTGGCGTTTGGGGCAGTAGCCGCCGAAAGGCGGCGTTCCTCCCGGTCCCGGCTGCATGCCGGGACCGGGAGGAACGGCCCATGGCCGCTCTCCCTTGCCGCCATCGGGCCACTGTGCCGCGACCGGCGCGGCAAGTGCCGGAACCAGCGTGAGAACCAGCAGGTATGTCGCATGTCTGTGTGTCATGACCCGTCTCTGGGAAACTGTCCCGGACCGGTCCGGGTTTTGAAGCTGTCCGGCAGTCCGGTCCGGGAACGATCTCCCCTGTGCTGCGGTGGCGGAGCGATTATTGCGCCGGTGCCGCCTGGGGCGCGTTCGGGCCGCAGGGGCCGCAGCCGGAGCCCATCATGGCCGGCCCTGCGCCGCAGCCGCCCCGCATGCCGCCCATCCGACCTTTCCCGCCCTTGCCGATGCCGGCCTTTTCCCGCACCTCATACAGCTTCTGGCGCAGCGCCTGCAACTCGGTCTGCAGTTTGGTCAGTTTTTCATTGTCCGGCTTCTCCTTGATCCACTCGCGCTGAATCTCCATGTGCTTGGCGTGCATCTGCTCCTTCAGTGGCAGGGTATCGGCCACATACTTTTTGTAGGCGGCGGTCTGCTCCGGGGATGATTCGGAGCACGGTCCGCAGCCGGGGCCGCCGCCCGGTCCGTACCCGCCGCGGGCATAGGCGGATGCCGTAACGGCCAGCGCCGCAACAAACGCTACTGCGAGAGTAATTTTTTTCATGGTCTGGTTCCTCCTGGTGTGGTTCGGCCATGCACCGGCCGGTTCATTGATGATGCTACCGTAGCAGACCATTACGAACGGCTGATGAAAAGATTATGAACAATTATGAAGATGCTGTCTGGTGCAGCGCATCCCTCACCAGGCGGGCCAGGCAACGGATAAAGGTCGGCGAACTGTTCAGGGATTCCGTCCGCCGGAACGTGGTGATTCCCAACTGCGCCGCCTCGGCGGCGTACTCGATATCGATCTCGTGCAGGGTCTCGATATGGTCGGACACAAAGGAAAGGGGAACCATCAGCAGTTCGCGGCAGCCTGTTTTGGCCAGTTCCTTCAGCATGTCGTCGGTGGAAGGCTCCAGCCACTTCACCGGTCCGGCCCGGGATTGGAAGGCAAGGCTGTGGCCGACGTCGCCGAACCGTTCCATGACCAGGCGCACCGTGGCGCGGACATGGTCGAGGTAGGGGTCGCCCTCGTCGATGAAGGACTGGGGCAGGGAGTGGGCGGAGAACAGAAGCCGCACCCGCGAGCGTTCCGGAAAGGAGGCCAGTCCCGCCTCGATCTTTTCGGCCAGCGCGTCGATGTAGAGCGGATGGTCGAAGAAGTGCGGAACCCTGACAACCTGCGGCCGGGCTGTCAGCGAGGTCAGGCAGCGGTCCAGGTCGTTGAAGCTGGAACCGCCGGTGGCGCGGGAGTAGTGCGGGTAGAGGGAAAGTGCCACGATCCGCTCGGGACCATCGGCAATCACCCTGCGCAGGGTGTCGGCGGTCAAGGGATGCCAGTAGCGCATGGCCACGGTACAGGTGAAGCCCTCGCCCAGCTCCCGTTCGAGGGCCGCGGCCTGGGCCTCGGTCAGCTGGCGGATGGGAGATTTACCGCCGATCTCGCGATACTTCTCGGCGACGACCCGGGTTCGGCGCTTCACGATCATCCGGGCGATGAACGGCTGCAGCCAGGCCGGGCCGATGCGGATGATCTCGCGGTCCGAGAAAAGGTTACGCAGAAACGGGCCTACCGCCTCCAATGAGTCGGGGCCGCCCATCTGCAGCAGGATGACGCTGGTGTGGGACATGGGTGCTCCATGGATGATAATGTAGGCACGGTGCAGGCAAGCTGCAGCCGTGCGGTGTGCCGTCCGCTCCTTTCCGGGCGCGGACGAGCCCGGAAAACTATCGCTTTGCCAGCCAGACCATCAAGAGAGCGCCGCCGAGCACCACCAGCAGCACGCCGCTTTTTACCTGGCTGAGTACCTGGTCATAGCCAGAACCGGGCGGTATGGAGAGCTGTCGATAACCCCAAAGGATAAGGGCGGCACCGGTAAGCGGCAACAGATGTTTGAGAGTCAGGCGTGGCATATCACTGGATGCCCCGTACTTGAGGGAGATGACGGTGCTGTCGGTTGCGACACTTTCAATGCAGCTCAAACTTTAGATCGGCGACCGTCATATTCACGCGGTCGTTACCATGCTGCCCCGTGGTAAAGCCCAGGAAGAAGCTGCTCAGGCCGGTAAGGTTCGCGGCGGTGAGTGTTCTGGTGATTGGGGTGAGCGATCCGGTGTAGGCGGTTGAAAGATCTTTCAGCACCGTCTTGTGGGTTGCATTTGAGGTCATCCAGATCTTGTACGCGGGGTTCGTTGTCTCGGTGGCATCGAGTTCAATGCGCACGTAGTAGATGGTGCTGCCGGTTGCCCAGTTGTCGATGCCGCTGCCCGTTGCAGTGCAGACATTCTGGTTGAGTGCAATGCAGGTTGAGCCCGGTCCTACCCCGTCATTGACATCATTCACGAGAAATTCAGCACCGATGATCGGGTTGCCGGGGATGCCGGTGCCGAAGCCGGTGCGTGCGTTCTCGTCGCAGCTCGATATCGTGGTCCGCCCCAGTGCCGGCACCAGGGCAAAGGTGAAGCCGGTTCCCTCCTGGTAGGCAAACTGGTAGTAAGCGCGCAGCTTTTTGCCGGTCAGGGTGAGGGGGCGCTGGAACCAGATGCAGCTTGCCGTGGTGCCGTTCCGCACGCTGATGGCACTCAGGGTACCATCAACCACGGTCATGTTGAACTTTCCGCTGGGGGCATCGGTGTTGTTGGTGCCCTGGTCCTCCGGCGTACCGCCGTTCCAGTTGTCGGTGACCACGCCCGGGGTGGGCGGATTGAAGACGATCGGAGTATTGGGCGTGCCGGGGGGAGACCCGCAGGTGTCAACTTTCAGACCGTAGGAGCGCTGGATCGTTGTCCCCTTGGAGTCGGTGAGGGTGACGGACAGGGTTTCGCCGGCAACAGGCGCCGAGCTGCGCGATAATTTGCCGCTGGCATCGATGGTCCAACCGGTGGTTGTTGTGGCCCACGTGTATGCCGGGACACCACCGTCTCCGTAGAGTGTTGCGCTATAGGATGCCCCTGAGCAGGCGGATGGCAGTTCATTGTTCACGATACGCAACCGTCCCCCGGTCTGCCCAAAACACCCCACGCGGGCTTTCAGCTCATCCAGTGTGACGAGGCGGTAGAGGTCTGGCGAGGTGAGCATGGCATTGTTCACAGCCCCGTTAAGGCCGTCGTGCAGCGGGTAAAGATACTTGGCGTCATCGCTGTCGATGGCCGCGTTTTTCCAGGATGATTGGGCGGTATAGTCGTCGCCGAGGCTGAGGACGGCAAAGGCGATGTTGGCGGAGCCGTTCACGGTCAGCCCGGTGGAGGTGTAGTTGCAGATGGCGTTGCTGCTGGGAGCAACGGTAAGGTTCTTGTCGTACAGGTAGCGTAAACGACGCCCCCAGGCGTCGTACTGGTTGCTGCTTGCTTCGGCGAATTCCGCTGTCGTACCGGGAAGATGACCCCGGGAAAGCGACCAACTGATAATCGCATCCACCGCGCTGTTAATGGTGGTTTTGGTTTCATTGATCTTGCCCCGCTGCACCAGCGGTCCCAACATTTTAGCACCGGCGGCAGTAACGACCCCCACCAGCATCAACAGGATGATCAGGTTCAGCATCGACATGCCGGATTGGGAGCGGAGCAGTGTTTTCATGGGAGGGGTACCCCTTTGTTTCTGTGTCGGCGAAAAGCATGATAGAGCGCATAAATGGCCGGTGTCAACGGATTAGCGGCTAAACCGTCAGCCGCAGCTCCACCCCCCAGGGGGCCGGTTTTTCCCCTTCTTTCGTCAGCACCCAGAGGGTGGGAAACGCCATCTGCTCCGGCACCGGGCCGATGCCGTCGGTCAGGTAGATGACGGCGGCGGGGCGGGGGTGGAGGGTGTGGGCGTAGTCGAAAACCGGCCGCAGATCGGTGAAGCCGCCGCCGTCGTAGCGTTGGGCGACGAAGGAGGCACCGCTTAACCGTTCGATCCGTTGAATCCGGCTGTTGGCGTAGAGCACGGTGATGCTGCACTCCCGCCCCCGGGCCAGGTTGAGCAATTCAGCGGCAAAGGCGTCCCGCAGTTCCACGATGTTGGTGGAGTCGCTGACATCCACCCCCACCAGCAGGTGCAGCCGCCGTTTCTTGCGGATGCCGGGAGTCTGGTGGGAAAAGCGGCGGTGCTCCCGCATCCAGGTGCTGCACCGGCCGGTACGGCCGGCAGCGGCGACGAACTGACGCAGTACCTGACGCCAGGGGATCGGTGCCGGCTGCAGCAGGCCGTTCACCACTTCCCGCAGGTCGGCTGGCATCTCGCCGTCGCTCCCCCGCAAGGCATCACGGGCCATGCTGCGCACCATCTCCTCCGCCAGGGAGAGCGGCGTGCTGTCGGCATCCTGCCAGGGGGCATGGTCGTCCAGGGTGACGGCGTCATGCAGGTTCTCGCCCCTGCCCGCACCGGCGGCACCGTTCGTGTCCCGTTCCGCCGAACCGAAGCCGCTCCCCTCCAGGTTGCCCATGTCGAAGGGGGGGACAATCAGGTCGTAGTACTCCTCAGCCGAAAGCCCCGTTTCCATCCGGTAATGCTCCGGCAGCAGTGCTCCCGGTGGCAGGCCGTCGATGGAGGGGTTGATGGCCAGGTCGCAGGCCACGTCCCAGTCGTGCCGGTTGCGCCCCCGCCGGCGCAGGGGATGAAGATGCAGCAGATGTTTGAGCAGATGCTCCAGCAGGGCCTCCTGCTGGGTGAATGACAGAACGGTGAAGCTGTCTTCCGCCACGGCCAGCACCGGCAGACCATCACGAATGGTCAGGGCCGCGCTTTTACCGCTCTCCGCCAGCGGCTCCCGGCGCAGGTGCAGCAGCAGGTGGCCGTAGAACGGCTTCTGTTTCAGCAGGCGGATGATGGCGTTTTGAAGAGTGCGCATGGCGGCTAGTATCGTGTACCCCCTGCTCTTTCGCTGTCATGCTCCCCTCTCCCGGCCTCCCCCGCTGGGGGAGGAGTAGTTGCGGACTCCCTTCCCAGAAGGGGGAGGGAGGGGGAATCAAAAGTTATGTGTGACAGGGTAGCGGAATCGGCCGATACTGTCAAAAACCGTAAATTCCTTTTCTGTTGCCGGTCGATGTGTTAAGCTTCGCCCACGTTTTCATCAGCACGATCAGGAGGCAGCAATGGCAGACGAGAATTTCCCGCGGGTACTGCTCGAAACCAGCAAGGGGAACATCACCCTTGAGCTGAACAAGGAAAAAGCGCCGATTACGGTGAAGAATTTTCTGGGGTATGTGAAGGACGGCTACTACGACGGTCTGGTTTTTCACCGGGTGATCAAGGATTTCATGATTCAGGGGGGCGGCCTCGATGCCAACCTGCAGCCGAAGAAGACCAAGTTCGCCATCAAGAACGAAGCGCAGAACGGCCTGAAGAACGTACGCGGTTCCGTAGCCATGGCCCGCACTGCCCTGGTGGACTCGGCCACCTCCCAGTTCTTCATCAATACGGTGGATAACCCGTTCCTGGACAACAAGGGGAAGCGGCAGGACGACTTCGGTTACTGCGTGTTCGGCAAAGTGGTGGAAGGGTTTGAGGTGGTGGACGAGATCCGCCAGGTCAAGACCGGCTCGCTCCACGGCCACAGCGATGTACCGCTGGAGCCGATCACCATCGTCTCGGCGAAAATTCTGGAATAGTGTTTTGCAACTGTTGACGCACAAGCGCCCGTCCGGCCATCGGCCTGACGGGCGCTTTCGTTGTGGGGCGTGGAGGAGAGGCTACTCCCGCACATAGGTGGCAACGTCGCTGTCGTTGACCATCCCCATCAGGTGTGCATACTCGGCCTCGATCAGATCGTAGTGCCCCTGGGTCTCCTTGACCACCCGCTCGAAAACGGCCTTCACCACCGGGTCCACCACACCGGCCGCCAGTTGCGTATACTGGCCGATGCACTCTTTTTCCTCGGCCAGGGCCAGCTCCAGGGCCCTCTGCTCGCCCATATCCTCGCTGATCGCCTTTTCCAGTTTCATGTAGGTGGGATTCTTCGTGTCCACCGGGGACTCCAGGTAGCTCTTCAGATCGCCGAACTCGCCCCCCTTGTAGTGCTCAAAAAAATGCTTGAGGTGGGCCACCTCTTCGTTGGCCAGCATTTCCAGTACCTTGCGGGTCCGCTCGACCTTTGCCACCGAAGCGGCGCGGCGGTAGAAGTCCATGCTGTCCTTTTCGGCCTTGATGGCCAGCTTTAATGCATCTTCCAGCGAATATTCCCTGCCCATGGCGTTCTCCTCCTGTCGGTGGGGTAGATGTGCCACAAAGTATAGCCGGCAAAACGGACCGGTCAACCGACAAAAAACACCTCAGGTATGGTGGATAAGGTCACCGTAGGCCGTTTCAACACGATCACACATGGTCTGCATGGAAAACAGCCCAAGCGCCCGTGAGCGTCCCGCATGCCCCATCCGATGCCGCAACCCGGCATCGTCCAGCAGCAGGGCCAGCGTTTCCGCCAGGAGCGCCGCATTGCCCGGCGGGGTCAGCAGGCCGGTGACGCCATCCTCAATGACTTCATCGATGCCGGGAGCGTTGCTGCCGATGGTGGGCTTTTCCAGCAATGCCGCTTCAACCAGGGCCAGCCCCAGTCCTTCCTTGGCGATGGAGGGGAGCACCACCACATCCATGGCATTCATGACCGATATCACATCCTCCCGGAAGCCCAGCAGGCAAACCTGGTCGGCAATGCCCAGCTCGCCGGTCATACGGCGCAATTCATCGAACTGCTCCCCCTCGCCGGCCAGCAGGCAGACCAGTCGGGGGAACCGTTCCTTGAGCAGCGCCACGGCCTGCAGCAGGTACTTCTGACCCTTTTTTTCGGACAGATGCGCCACGCACCCCACCACCGGCTGATCCGGCAAGAGCCCCAGCATCCGCCGGGCATCGGGACCGCTGATGACGTCATTCAGACGACTCGCGTCAATGCCGTTGTAGACCACCGTTACCCGCTGCGGATCGGCTCCCTGCTTGAGCAGGTGCTGCCGGACTCCTTGCGAGCAGGTAATGGCCCGGTTCCCGAAGCGGTAGTAGTGCCAGGTGTTCAGGGCGTGGACATGGGTCAGCACCGGAATGCCGGCCAGGCGGCCGGCCAGGCTGCCCCAGAGGCTGGCACTGGAAAGATGGGTATGGATCAGGTCGGCGCCGAACTCCCGTGCCGCGCGGGCAATGAAGAGCGGCGCCGCCAGGTTCAGCTTGCCGGCGATGGGCGGTGTCTGTACCTCGATCCCCAGCTTGCGGGCCTCCTCCGGCATGCCGCCAGCCGGTTTGCAGAGCAGGAGCACCCGGTGACCCCGCCGCTGCATATCGGCGCAGAGGGTGAGGCAGATCCGTTCGGCACCGGAGAAACGGCGCTGGGTGATCACCTGGAGGATCGTGAGCCTCCGTTGGGGGGCTGCCGTCATTCCGTTCTTCCGGCGACTGTATGTTTCTGCCGGTACAGTTCCGGATTCAGAGCCGGGTCGTTGTACATCTTGAACTGCTTGTACAGCTTCATCCGTTTCGTTCCGGCCAGGTAGTCGTCCAGCAACTGGCCGAGAGCGACATTCAGATCGTGCCGTTGCAGCCGAAGCACTGCCAAGCGGTGCCGGGAACGCTGGCGGTGGTCGTCGTCGATATCGTCGCGGCGGCTGTCCTCATCCATGTGATAGACCTTCAGCGACATGATCGAGATACGGTCCACGATGCTGCCGGGCGTCTCCGAGTTGATCGCCTCCGTTGCCGGCTCCGGCACGGACTTGGAAAGCTCCGCCAGGATCGCTTCGTCCAACTTCTCGATCAGATCGTTGCGCTGCTGGTTCAGGCGGTCGATGGCTCGTTTGACCGTGGCGATGGCACTGTCGTCAATATCGGTGCGTCGCGCCTTGTCCTCCTCGTGCCAGAGCAGAAAGTTCCGCCAGGCCAGCTCCAGGGCGATCGGGTTCACGGCCCCCTGCAGCACGTCAAAGGTGGCGTCGTTATCGTGCCAGTGTGCGATGGCACGGTCAAAGGCGGATTCAAGGTCGGTAAGTTTGAGAGTGTTCAGCATCGGTTCGGCGTCCTCGTTTCGTGAAGTAGGCTGATGGCGGCATCCGCGACCATATCGGCGGTGATGCTGCGCCGGCACTCCTGGTCCCGCTCGCAGCGGGTGCGACCGCACCCGCTGCAGTCAAGCGGTGCCTGGATGGCGCGATGACGGGGACCGGCGGGAGCGTACAGCTCCGCACGGGTGGCACGGTAGAGCGAGACGGTCGGCGTCCCCACCGCTCCGGCGATATAGATGGGGCCGGTATCGCCGCCGATCACCAGGTTCATCCGTTGAATGACCGGTATCAGCTCCTTGATTTTGAACCAGGGAAGCAGCCTGACCGCGGAGCCCACCTCGGCGATGATCCGTTCTCCCAGCTCCTTTTCCTGTGGGCTTCCCCAGTTGATCAACAGCGTTGTCGACGGGTTGTCAGACAGAATACGTCGCGAAACTTCAACCCAGCCTTCGGGGTACCAGTACTTGGTCTCCCAGGTTGTCCCCACCTGCAGCATGACCTTCGGCCCCTCAGGCAGAGCGGCCAGATAGGTCGCTGCCGTGGCTTCGTCCTCGGGCGCCGCAGCGATGGTGGTGGCCAGTGCCAGGCCGTCATAGTCGCGCTCAAAGGGAGCGCCGACAATACGCAGGTAGCGTCCTGCCGCCCGATTGTCCTGGGGCCTGAACGGTATGCGCCGGGTGGTGAAGAGCAGGTTCAGTTTTTCCTGAACGGCGTCGGCGGCAAAGCCGACGCGGGGAGCGGTGCCGGTCAGCCAGGCCACCAGGCCGCTCTTCAGGTTGCCTTGCAGGTCGAAGACCAGGTCGTAGCGGGCCGAGTGCAGCGCCTGCCGCAGCCGGGAAATTTCCCGGCGCGTCTGTTCGGAAACGGGTGCCCTGCGCCAAGCCCTGGTCCTGATGACATGCACCTGTCCGATCAGCGGGTTATGGGCCACCAGCGGCAGAAACGGCTCCTCCACCACCCAGTCGATGGTGGCGTCCGGCGCGATCTTCTTCAGGAAATCCAGCACCGGCAGGGCATGGATGACGTCCCCCAGGGCCGAGGTTTTGATGATCAGGATACGCATCAGTCTCTCTTCAGCAGCCGTTTCAGGGGGATACGCACCCGCTCCTTGAACAGCCGGTTCACCTGTTTCTTGTAACGGTACCATGGAACCCCGGCCAGGCGATAGAAGCGGTCCTCTTCTTCCTGCCAGACGGACGGAGGCAGGCTGCCGCTGAACCCTCCTTCGTAATAGTTCACCATGATCCGGTCCACGAAACGGCTGCGGCGCAGGCCGTAGCGCCGCAGGAGCTGCCAGGTGCTCACCCGGTCGGCCATGATTCTGAAGGCGGTGTCGAAGGGAACCATGGCTTCGCGGCGGTACAGGATGGCTTGGTGGCAGAGCGGCATTCCCTTGAAAAAACGGAAGTTGCTCTTCAGGCGTTTGCCCTTGACATAACTCAGCGAACCGTCGGGATTACGCATGTTGGCCCTGCCGTAGACCAGTACCGTTGTGTCGCCGCAACCGTCAAGCAGTTCCTCGGGATCCACCAACAGTTCGTCGCCGGCGTTCAGAAAGAGCAGAAAGTCGCCGCGGGCCAGCGCGATCCCTTTGTTCATCGCGTCGTAGATGCCGTTGTCCGGTTCGCTGAGCAGGTGGTCGACGAGCGCACGGTACGCTTCGACAACCTGCAGCGTGCCGTCGGTGGAGGCCCCGTCGATTATCAGGTACTCGGTGCGTCCCCCCTTCCAGCGGGAAACGCTGGCCAAAGTACGCTGCAGCCCGACGGCGTCGTTGCGGACCACCGTGATGATGCTGAGGCGGGGAGAAGCTGCGCCGTTGTCACCCGGGAGTTTGATCATGGCACTCGTCCTTGTGGATGCCGCAGGCGCAGCGATAGCTCCCGGAAGCGAGTGCTTCCTGCAGTAAGCGGTCGTTTTCCTGAAGGTTCGTACGGCTGTTTTCCGGGTGCCACAGGTGAAAGACAATGGCGGCAAAGGGGGCCTCGCGCCTGCGGAGTCCGTAGGCAAAGAGCCGTGCCACCAGTTCGGAGTCCTCCCGCCCCCAGCCGACAATCTTTTCATTGTAGCCATTGACCGCGAGCATGTCTGAACGGTACGCGGCCATGTTGCAGCCGCGCAGCCCCATGACTCCCTTTCGTTCATGCACGAGCCAGGGGAGACGCAGCAGATGATGGCCTCCCGATAGACTGCCATGCAGGCACTGTTTTGCTGCTTCCAGGGAGCCTGACCAGCAAAACGCCGGTGATAGCTCCCGTCCCACCAGCATCCGCTTGCCGGTAGCGAACCAGCCGGTGCGGGCCAGTCGCAGATGGTCCTGCACAAAGCAGGGGTGCGGGATGCAGTCCCCATCGCTGAACACGAGATAATCGGCGGAAGCCGCGGCTATTGCCCGGTTGCGGATTTCCGCCAGCCTGAAGCCACGGTCTTCATGCCAGACATGTCGTACCGGAAATGGTGCCTGTGCGGTAAATTCGGCTATGACCTGTGCGGTTTCATCTGTTGAGCCGTCATCCGCCACCAGGAGTTCGTCGGGATAAACGGTCTGCAGGGCATATGCGGCAAGTACCCGTCGCAGGTAGTCCGGCGAATTGTATGTTGAGATGATAACTGCCAATGACGGCTGTGCCATCTACTCTTCCTCGGCAAGTTCGGCAAGTTTGATAACGCGGTAGAAAACACCGACCGCACCGGAAACGGCGATCAGCAGGCCGGCACGGCCGTCGAGAAAGCCCCGTTTCAGGAGGTAGCTCTTGATGAAGGCTGCCGTTGCCTTGATTACGGCCAGCAGTGCGCTGCCCCGCTTGCCTGCGGCATGCATCTGCAGTGCACCTGGGATGGCATATCGCCGGGCCTTTTCCAGAAAATCCTCCGCTGCGTGAAATGAGCGGTGGTCAATGGTACCGGTCAGTCTGCCCACCGGCCCCGAGAGCTCCACCGACTCATGCACGATACGGTTGTTGAACTGTCCTGCATCCTTTTTGAAAAAGCGGATGATCTCATCCGGCCACCAGCCGGAATGTCTGATCCATCGGCCACGATAGAAGTTCCTGCGGCCGATCCGGTAACCGGCGCACTGAGACGGCGCCTGCAGAGCGTCTTTGATCGCTTCTTGCAATTCCGGAGAGACGGTTTCATCGGCATCGAGCGACAGTATCCACTGGTGCGACGCCTGGGCAAGGGCAAAATTCTTCTGCGGGCCGTACCCCAGCCAGTCCTGGTGCATGAAGCGGACATTGGGGAAGCTGCGACAGATATCCCCGGTCCGGTCGCTGCTGCCGGAATCGACCACGATGACCTCGTCAGCCCAGGCAACGCTTGCCAGGCAGGCACCGATCGCCTGTTCTTCGTTCAGCGTGATAATGGTGACGGAGATATTTGTGTCGGTTCGCGTCATATTCTATAAAGCACAATGGCTTGAAGAACGAGAGAAATAGCCGGCTACCTGCTGAATAACATAGGCCTGCTCGGACTCCGTCAACACCGGGCTGAAGGGAAGCGACAGAATTCTGCCGGCAAGGGATTCGGTCACCGGCAGGCCGGTTGAGCGGGCACGGCCGAATGCCGGCTGCAGGTGGCAGGGTATCGGATAGTGGATGATCGTCTGGACTCCGGCTGCCTGAAGGTGCTGCTGCAGCGCATCCCGCGTTGCCGTGTCGCTGCAGGCAACCACGCAGAGGTGCCAAGCCGGCCTGCAGCCGTCGGTGACGGCCTGGAAGGTGAGTGGCAGGTGGGCCAGGCTCCGGCGGTAGGTCTCCATCAGGGCGGCCTTGCGTCGGTTCCATTCCGCCAGGTGGGGCAGTTTCGTCAGAAGCAGCGCCGCCTGAATTTCATCCAGGCGGCTGTTGATCCCGCGCGGGGTCGAGGCATGGTAGCGATCCCGCTGGCCGTAGTTTCGAAGCTCCTTGAGTACGGCACCGTCATGCCGGTCGCCGGCGCAGACGGCACCGCCATCCCCCAGGGCCCCGATGTTCTTGCTGGGATAGAAGCTGAATGCGCCGAAGCGGCCGAGGGTGCCGGCCCTCCTGCCCCCCAGCTCCGCCCCCTGGGCCTGGGCGACATCCTCGATCAGTGCCACATCCGGTCTGCCGGCAGCGCAGAGGACCGTCTGAATGGCGGCGCAGTCGGCCATGGCACCGTAGAGGTGCACGGCAATGACCGCCTTGGTGGCCGGGGTAAGCGCCGCCGTGATGCGAGTCGCATCCAGAAGCCAGGTGTCGGGATCGACATCCACGAAGACCGGCGTCGCCCCGGTGGCGCAGATGGCGGCAACCGTGGGAATGGCGGTATTGGCAACGGTGATCACCTCGTGTCCCGGACCGATCCCGGCAGCCAGTAGTGCCAGGACCAGAGCGTCGGTACCGGAGTTGCAGGCGGCAACCATGACGCTCGTACCCAGGCTTTCCGCCATTGCCTGCTCGAAGGTTTGTACCTCGGTGCCCAGAATATACCAGCCGCTGCCCAGGGTCCGTGCGGCTGCCGCCAGCAGCTCGCTTTCGAGCTCGGCGTTCAGGCGGCCGATGTCAAAAAAAGGAACCTGCATGTCTACGCATCCTCCAGGTAATGGTGGCAGTTTTCCTGATAATAGGCGACGGTATCGGCCAGCCCCCGCTCCAGGGATATCTGCGGCGACCAGCCGGTTGCCGCCCTGAACTTGTCTGAATTACCCCAGAAACTGCCGATGTCGATCTTTTTGCGCTCGTCCGGAAAAGGGATTTTTTCCACGCTGCCCCGACCGCTGGCGGCGATAAGCTGTTCCGCCACCTCATACAACGCGGCCTTCTCGCCACTCAGGTTGAAGTAGTCGCCATAACAGCAGGGAGTTCGGGCCGCCAGCAGAAAGGCCTCCACGACATCATCCACATGGTTGAAGTCGCGCACCTGATCGCCGCCGCCGAAAAGTTGCAGGGGGCTGCCAGTGACGGCGCGGTTCATGAACCAGCCGATGAACCCCTGGCGGGCATTCCGGATCAGTTGGCGGGGGCCGTAGGTGTTGGTCAGACGCAGCGAGACGGTTCTCATGCCGTGCACCCGGCTGTACAGGGTGTGGTACTGCTCGCCGGCCAGTTTGTTGATGCCGTTGACATCGGGAGGATTGATCGGGTGGCGCTCATCTACCGGCAGGTACTCCGGCGTACCGTAAAACTGGCGGGTGCTGGCGTAGACGATAACCGCGCCGGGGTTGTGGTGCCGACAGGCCTCCAGCAGCACCAGTTGCGCCTTGACGTTGATCTCCATGTCCATCAGCGGCTCGTGCATGCTGTCCTGGTGGCTTACCTGGCCGGCCAGGTTGAAAATGTAATCCTTGCCCCTGATCAGGTAGCCCAGGCTGTGGCTGTCGCGCATGTCGGAAAAATTAACGGCGATCTGCCCCCTGACCGGCTCCAGGTTAAACAGGTTGCCGCCGTAGCCCGGCAGCATGGAGTCCATGACCGTAACCCTGGCTCCCAGCCCGGCCAGGCGGATGGCGAGATTACTGCCGATAAAGCCGGCTCCGCCGGTTATCAGGATCTGAGCGTCAGCGAAGGACATGGTGTTTTCCTTTCAGGCGATGTTCCAGGCGTTTCCAGGGGGCAAGCCGCTTGCGCGGTTCCGTCGACAGGCCGCGGCTGAAGTCGGGGAAGAGGGCGCGTACCTCGCGCAGGCTGTTCCGGAGGGCGGCCATATAGGGGCGGTAGAGGTGATCCACGGCTCCGCGCGAAATACGGTAGCGATCAAGCAGGAAAACGTCGTCCGCGCACCAGGTCAGGTTGTGGAAATGGTAAAATACCACCGGTTCGCCGTTTACCGACGGCCCTGGGCCAATCCGGTACTGCTGGACATTCCAAGGGGCCACCCCGCCGCCGGTATGCTGAAGCACATGGACGCCGGAAAACCGCTCCGTCCAGTCGTCCAGGTATTTCTGGTCGCCGAATTTACCATCTTCATGACGGTTGAAGCACCATTCCAGGGTCCGGTCGCACCACCAGTCCAGCGTTGTCAGGCCGCGCGGGTCGGCCACGAAGGTCATGAACTGCACGCAGTAACGGCCGCTGGCAGCGGACTGGTCGTAGCGGGGAGTGTAGCGGTGCTCAGTCAGCAGGACCGAAGCTTCTGCCCGCTGAAATTCGTCCAACAGCAGCGCGGGAGTCTGAAAAAAGAACAGGTCGGCGTCAAGGTAGGTGACCGCCGGCAGGGAGAAACGGGTGAGGGCGTCGCGGATGGTATGGGCGGTACAGGTCCAGCAGTATTCGCCGCGGCTGCGGTTCGGCTTGACCGCCAACAGCTCAGGGGTCTCGAACTCCTCAAGAGATACCGGTACCAGTCCGGGCAGGGCCAGGCGGCTCAACATGGTGTGAGCCTCTTTGTCAAAGCAGTAGACATAGAGTGTTGCGGCTTCGCTGTGCGTACGGAGCGAGTGATAGAGTGCCAGACCGCGGGTTAGGTAGTTGGCGTCGAAAAGCGTGCAGAATGTAAGCACAGTTTCATTTCCCTCCGGGGATTGAGAGACTACAGGGTGCAGGTAGTAGGAAAAACACGGATACAGCCATGTAGGTACCTGCCTGCGTGCGGTGCGACTCTAGCCGAGCATACGGTTAATCCGCTTGAGGATACTATTTTTCTGGCGCTGCCAGAAACCAGGTCTGATGCTCCTGAAAAAATTTCGAAATGCGATGAATGCCTGGCCACACTCGTGGACCGTTATCCGTTTCATAGCGATAGGAGTTGCGGATAACTCTACATCAAATCGGGTGTCAAGGCCACAATGTGTTCCGGAATCATCAAATCCTACGTTTTTGACGAGTGAGCGGCCGGGGTAGAGCGTCAGCTTGTTGGCCAGAAAAGCCGAAGCATACCAGCGTACCGCCCACGAAGAATTCTTACCAAGGACCTGAGCTTCAAGCATTTTGACGTATGGATAGGAGTTTTCGAAATTAAACTGCCTTTCGAGCTTCCGCTGACGCAGTTCCTGCAGCAGAAGCGCACCATCAGGTTGGAAAACATCCCATCCCCGCTTCCAGGTGGCCCATGCCCAGCAATCTGCCCCACGAATGAAAAAAAGCTCCGGTACTTGGTCTTTCAGGGGATATACGTAGCCATGAATGGAAATGACCAGCTCTTCATCTCGATAGATTTCCAGCGCCTCATTCATGTACTGCAAAAAATAGGGAGAGGTCACCAAATCGTCTTCCAGCACAATGATTTTGCCGAAACGGGCGACAATGTCGGTAACACCACTGATAATCGAGTCCGCCAGCCCCAGATTTTTTGTGCGTTCAATAAGGGTGAGTTTTTTGAAGCCACTGACGGTATGAAGATAGGAGCGGACCTGGGCAACGGTAGCGCAGTCCGTTTCGGAGCGCGGAGCATCAGAAAACACAAACAGCTCGCTTGACGAAGCAAGCGGGTTGGCACGCAGGGCCTCCACCGTCTGTCGTGTGTGGTACGGCCGGTTGTAGACGAACAGGGCGATAGGAGCAGGGGTATATGGAGCCTGGTCGCTCATATGAGTAGGTTCAGTGATCCGGATGGCAGGTATACACTGCGCACAGTGAAAAGCGCCCGGTTGCCTCTTGCATGAAAAACATCACCAGTAACACCCCTTTTCCACCTTGGCTGCCCCTGCGGGCGTTTCGCTGGGAAGCGGCCGAGTCCAGTGTTCATTGTAGTATTTCGTGGCATGCTCAGAGGTGTCCCATCGTTTTCCCATAATTCCGAAAAGTAACTGCAGGGTGCCGCCCATATGAATCGCCTGCTTGCCCAGGCTTTTTACGTAGGCTGCGAGCGGTAGGCCATAGGCACCAGCCCCGATCAGAGCAATGTCAAAGTCCGTGTCGGCAATGGCGTTCTGCATGGCTCCGAGGGCCTCGAACCAGTCCGCAAATTCAGTTTCAGTACCGGCGATCGATTGTACGGCCGTTATGACCTTCAGGTCGAACTGCGGCAGAATGGAGGTGCCGGGATAAAGCAGTGACCGCTTCTGGTATTGGTTTCGTATTGAGCAGCCGTACGGGTGGATAACCAGAACTTTCCTGTTTTCCAGAAATGAGCTCCAGGGAAGGTCAACGTGAAAAGGATCAATAGCTCCTAGTGTGACCAGGCTGGCAGACTGGTTGCAGAACTCCTTGACCAGATAGTCCTCCAGGTTGATATTCCATACCCCAAGGATGTCGATCAGCGCCATGTCCTCGAGCATCAATCTGCAAAAACGGTCCAGACGTTCCTCGTCTCCCGGAAAAAAGCCGGCATTATTCACCATGGCGGCGACAATTTTATCTTCATACTTTTGTTTTCCAAGAATCTGCTTGCTGAGGAAACCGACCATGCAGCCAAGTTCTACGGAACCGAGCCTGGTGATCATGAACGGCTTGCCGGAGACGATCATATCTGAGATTAATTTGTTTCCGCGTTCCTTGTCTGCTATGGGGCGCCCGTAGTACTGTTTTCGAGTGATAGTTATCCCCAGATGGCGGGAGGCGAGCTTCAAAAACAACTTTCTGGCGCGGGCCAGCTGGAAATCGAAATACCGGGCTGCGCAATGTCCGGACAGCTTGTTTACGCTCATACGGTCGACCTTCCGGCATGATGTTCGACGAGTTCGTCATAGATGGTGCGTACCAGCCTGGCGTTATGGGTCACGTCGTACTGCGTCTCGACATGGGAACGGGCATTGTCGGCAAAGGTTGCAAACTCCTCTTGTCCCATGAAGTAGAAACGTTCGATGGACGCAGCCAGTGAGGCGACATCTTTTTCGTCCGAGAGCAGGCCGGTTGTCCCGTCAATGACTTCTTCGGGGATGTCGCAATGGTTTGTCGCAATTACCGGCATACCGGTCGCCTGGGCATCCAGCAGGACAACCGGCGCCCCTCCTTCGCAGTCGCGGTCGTCCGAATAGCAACTCGGATGAATGAACACGTGGTAGTTTTCCATGAACGCATGCAACTCC
The DNA here is from genome assembly GCF_933509905.1 of Trichlorobacter ammonificans. Lineage (GTDB taxonomy): Bacteria > Desulfobacterota > Desulfuromonadia > Geobacterales > Pseudopelobacteraceae > Trichlorobacter > Trichlorobacter ammonificans. The sequence continues at coordinate 727,431 of NZ_OW150024.1, forward strand.
GAGAAGTCAATCCTGTCGATAAATGTTATGTGGGTATTCAGCAGTTCCCCGGGAATTATACGCAGTAACTCCGCCTTGAGTCCTTCCGCATCTCCGCCAACCAGCGTCAGCGTCATGCCGGGACACGAAGAAAGCGCAGCAAGAAACGCCCTGACGGTAAAAGAATGCCCCTTCTTCGGGGTAAGACTCGCTACCTGCACCAGCTTGAGTTCGCCCGGGGATTTACGACGCCTTACAAAAGGAATCCGTCCCGTTTCGACGCCCAGTCGGGCAGTCCTTAGTTTATGCTCCGGACAACCGAGGGTCTGGAGAATTTTCATTCCGTGGTTTCCCTCACAGAGAAACAAATCGACTTCATCGAACATGGCGGCATAGCGTGCCACCCACTTGGGCTCATTGTGGGGCAGCCACTCGTAATCAAAGCCGTAAAAGGACACAACGTGGGGAACCCCGAGCTGTCGGGCCAGCTTCCGGTACTCCCATCCCACAAAGGAGAAATGAGAGTGTAGCAGGTCGACCTGCCCCGCATGCCGGCCGACATAGGCCGGATACCAGTGCCGCAGCATGCTGCGCACGAATTTGTTGTATCTTTTTTCCAGCCAGCCACCGGTGGCCGGCTCTGCGGGCCGTAGTGGGAATTCAAGATAAGTGAAGCGAGGATTGTAGAAATTGCACTTTTCGAAACGCTTCGAGGCAATGACGCATTCCGTGTCAGGGAGGTTCGCGATCAGGTTGTAGCACCAGTTCTCTGTTGTCTTCAAATAGGTATGGAACGAGTGCAAAACCCTCATACGGTTCCGTCCTTACGCGACCTTCTCGAGCTTGCGCTTGCAGGCTGCAGGAACACCGGCATAGACACAGTAGGAGTTGGCGTGACCGTTCAGGAGCGCACCGGAAGCCAGCAGGGTATTCTCGCCAACCTCAGCTCCTGCAAGCAGCGTGCAGCCAAAACCGAGCCAGGCCCCCCTGCAGACTTTCACCGCGGCGCATTTTCTCGGAAAGATGGTGTTCAAAAAGACCGAGCGGTTGCAGTCCGCATGGGTGATGAAGGAGACTCGTCCCGATATGACAGCGGTGTCCTCGATAATCACCTTGTTCGCGAGGTCAAAGTAGACAGCATCCCCGATGTAGCAGTCATTGCCGACCACAAGATTGCTGAAATCGCCGGTTGATGCCTGATCCTCAAATGCGTTGTCGATGATGATCCCGCGTTTGAATGTCGTGTGCATGCCGACCGTCGCCCCGAAAGCCCGCAGTAGCCTGATGGTAATGGTCGGATCCGGATTGCGCAGATAAGCGACAACCGACGTGATACCGAGAAGTTTGCCGGAGCAATAGACGCGCCGGTATTCAAGCTCCGCGCAGAGCCTGCGCAGTTTTTTACGGAAGGATGCCAGTAATGGCATGTATGACATCCTCCACATCCTGGTCGGTGAGTTTTGCGGAAATAGGCAGACTCACGGTCTGGCGACCGATTCTCATGGCAGCGGGATAGTCTTCCGGACGCCAGCCATAGGTGCTTTGATAATACGGATGCTCCGGGATGCTCAGGTAGTGCACGCCGACCCCGATGTTGCTTGCCGTCATCGCATTCAAAAACTGGTCCCTGCTGATACCGCACTGTTCCTGATCGACAAGGACTGTGTAGAGGTGATACGCATGCCGAATATCCGGCGCCACGGGCGCCGGAAGGGTGAGCGGCAGCTTGGCGAACGCTTGGTTATAACGTTGCCAGATACGTTCGCGCATACCCCAGTACTCTTCAATGCGTTTCAACTGCTGAAGTCCGATCGCTGCCTGGATATCCATCATATTGTACTTAAAACCGCACTCCTGGACATAATAGTGGCGATATCCCTCGTCCCCGAAGCGTTTCCAGGCATCCTTGCTCATGCCGTGGAGAGCCAGCATTTTCGTACGGGCGGCATCCTCCTCGTTGCGCGTGAGGACCATCCCTCCCTCGCCGGTCACGATGTTTTTGGTGACATAGAAGCTGAAACAGCCAAAATCACCGAATGAGCCGGTTGGCTGGCCGTGATAGGTTGTTTCGATGGCATGAGCGCAATCCTCAATAACCTTCAACTTATGACGCCGGGCAATCGTCATGAGTGCGTCCATGTCGCATGGTCGTCCGGCAAAATGCACCGGAAGGATGGCACGGGTGCGGGGGGTAATGCGTCGCTCGATCTCGCTCGGTGAGATGTTCATGGTGGTCGGTTCAACGTCGGCGAGTACCGGCGTGAGTCCCGCGTGAATTATGGCGTTGACCGTAGCGCAAAACGTAAGTGGCGTCGTGATGACTTCGTCTCCCGGCTTGAGCCCGGCAACCAGCATGCTGAGATGCAGGGCTGCGGTGCATGAGTTCACGGCCACGGCATGGGACGCACGCTTGTAGGCCCTGAACTCCTCTTCAAACTGTGCAACTTTGGGGCCGGTACCAAGCCAGCCGCTCTGCATGCATGCGGATACCGCCGCGATTTCATCATCTTCGATTCGTGGTGAGCCGAAGACAAGAAACTCGTTTCTCCTGCTGTTGTCCTGCGTCATGGAAGTCTCCTTGGCGAACGACGTGTCCCCCTCCTCCTGGTTCGGCGCAGAACAAGGGGGCCTGTTGACAACAGGGCTCACCGGATGCTGCGGTGCCGACTCCTGCGGGGGAGAGACGTTGTCAATCCTTGAACTGCATCTCGTAAAGCCGTGTGTAAAGACCGTTTTGGGCCACAAGCTGTTTATGGGTGCCCCGCTCCACAATGCGTCCCTGGTCCATGACCAATATCGTGTCGGCATGCAACACCGTCGAGAGGCGATGGGCGATGACAAACGTTGTCCGGTTCTTCATCAGATTTTCCAGGGCTTCCTGGACCATTTTCTCGCTTTCGGTGTCGAGCGCGCTGGTTGCTTCGTCAAGAATCAACACCGGGGCATCCTTGAGCAGTGCGCGGGCAATGCAGATTCTCTGACGCTGTCCGCCTGAAAGCCGAACCCCACGGTCGCCAATGTTCGTTTCATATCCTTCGGGCATGGCACTGATAAAGTCGTGGGCGTAGGCAGCCCGGGCAGCCTGCTCGACCTTGTCGAGTGAGGCATCGGGGCGACCATAGCGGATATTATTGGCAATCGTGTCATTGAAGAGAATGGTTTCCTGGTCTACCAAAGAAAGCTGGCTGACCAAGTCTGAGTGGCGGATGGAGCGAACATCGTGAGAATCCAGCGTCACGACGCCGTCAGAAACATCAAAAAACCTGGCAATAAGCGATACGAGGGTGGTTTTGCCCGCGCCGGAGGGGCCGATCAGCGCGATGATTTGGCCCTTTTGCGCCACAAGGTTGATATCTTCCAGGATCGTATTGTCCGCATACTTGAAGCTGACGTTTTTGAACTCCACAATCCCCTGCGTATGGGGCAGGGCCGTCGCATGGGGAGGGTCTACAATCTCCGGCTGGGCATCAATGATTTCAAATACCCGTTCAGCCGCACCCAGACAGCGCTGACTGTCATTGTAGGTGCTGAGAAGTTTTTTAAAAGGGGAGTAGACTAGTGCCATGGCGGTAACAAATGAGAAAAAGTCGGCCGCCGTCATCCTGCCCGACATAACCGATTTGCCGCCAAAGAAAATTACACCGGCTATGCCAAAGGATGTGATGATCTCGATAACCGGTGCTGATAGGCTACTGTATTTGATCCCTTTTCTGAAATAGTGGTAAAAATCTTCATTTGATTTGGCGAATTTATCGATCTGGCGCTTTTCGAGACCAAATGCCTTGATTACTTTTATGCCGCTGAAGGCCTCCTGAAGAATGCTGGTTATGTCGCCCGAACGTTCCTGGCCTATCTTCGAAACACGCTTGATTTTTTTTCCGATAAGTTGTGCCGGGTATATGGTCAGTGGAATAGCCAGAAACGAGATGATCGCCAACTGCCAGTCCCGATAAAAGATCACCACCAGCAAGGAAATAACGGAGATGCCATCCCGAAAAACGCTGGTAATAATATTGCCGGCGCCATCCTGCATCACGTAAACGTCGTTGAATACTCGTGATATCAGGGAGCCTGTCTGGTGTCGCTGAAAGAACCTCAAGTCAAGGCGCAGGCAGTTACTAAAGACCTCCTTGCGTATATCATTGACAGCCAGTTGTGCGGCAGAGCGCATGAAAAATTCGTTTGCAAAGCGACATAGTCCCCTGATTGCAAATAAAATGATCACCAAAAATGGCATAAGTGAGAAAATCAGGAGGTCTTTTGCCACGAAAATTTTATTCAGTACAGGGGCTATGAAATATGCAAAGGCGCCGTCCATTGCTCCATAGGCAGTTGATGCCAGTGCGGCAATGGTTATGCGCCACCAGTACGGTTTCAAGTATTTTGTAAGTCTGATGAAATTATTCATAATTAATGGTTGGCACCATGCTTTTTGCCAAGCTTGGCCAACTCCCCGGTCTCTCCGTTACTCATTGTAGTCAAATGCCCTGTAGCCGTGCTTTTTTACCAGTTCGTCCCGCTCCGCGCTTTTCAGGTCTTCCCGCACCATCTCGGCCACCAGCTCGCGGAAGCTGATCCGGGGAGTCCAGCCCAGTTTCTCCCGTGCCTTGGTCGGGTCGCCCAGCAGGGTCTCCACCTCGGTGGGCCGGAAGTAGCGCGGGTCGACCCGCACAATGACCGCCCCGGTCTGGTCGGTGCCGGTCTCGTCAACGCCGCTTCCCTGCCAGGTGATCCGGATTCCCAGCTCTTCGGCCGCCGCATTGACGAAGTCGCGCACGCTGTGTTGCTGACCGGTGGCGATCACCCAGTCCTCCGGCTGATCCTGCTGCATCAGCAGCCACTGCATCTCGACGTAGTCTTTCGCGTGTCCCCAGTCCCGCAGGGCATCCAGGTTGCCCAGGTACAGGCAGTCCTGCAGCCCCAGCTTGATCCGGGCCAGAGCCCGGGTGATCTTGCGGGTCACGAAGGTCTCCCCCCGCACCGGTGATTCGTGGTTGAAGAGGATGCCGTTGCAGCCGTAGATGCCGTAGGCCTCGCGGTAGTTGACGGTGATCCAGTAGGCGTACAGCTTGGCCACCGCATAGGGGGAGCGGGGATAGAAGGGGGTGGTTTCCTTCTGGGGGATCTCCTGCACCAGACCGTACAGCTCGGAGGTGGAGGCCTGGTAGAAGCGGGTTTTCTTTTCCAGCCCCAGGATGCGGATCGCCTCCAGGATACGCAAGGGGCCGATGGCATCGGCATTGGCCGTGTATTCCGGGGTCTCGAAGGAGACCGCCACGTGGGACTGGGCCGCCAGGTTGTAGATTTCGTCCGGCTGCACCGACTGGATGATCCGGATCAGGTTGGTGGAGTCGGTCATGTCGCCGTAATGGAGGATCAGACGGCGGCCGGTATCATGGGGGTCCTGGTAGAGGTGGTCGATCCGGTCGGTGTTGAAGAGCGAGGCGCGGCGTTTGATGCCGTGTACTTCATACCCCTTTTCCAGCAGCAGCTCCGCCAGGTAGGCGCCGTCCTGGCCGGTGATGCCGGTGATGAGTGCTTTTTTCATGAGGTGTCTCCCGCTTCAGTTGGCGTTCTTTTCGCCAAAATTAAACCATCCTACTTGAGCCTCCCCGGCAGGTCAATGCCCGATCGTTTACAGGCCGTAGTAGGCGCGGTACCAAGCCACAAATCGGCCAATCCCCTCGTCGAGGGGGGTGGCGGGAGCAAAGCCGGTATCCCGGGTCAGTCCATCGATGTCGGCGCAGGTGACCGGCACCTCACCGGGCTGCATCGGCAGGAAGTTGACAACCGCGCTCCTGCCCAGGTGCGCTTCCAGCGTCTGCACCAGGGTCAGCAGTTCCACCGGCCGGTTGTTGCCGATGTTGTACACCCGCCAGGGGGCGAAGCTGCGTGCCGGGTCGGGATGGTCGCTGCGCCAGCCCGGATCGGGGGCGGGGGGCTGCCCGGCGACCCGGAGGATTCCCTCCACGATGTCGTCGATGTAGGTGAAATCACGCTGCATTCGGCCCTGGTTGTACAGGTCGATGGGGGTGCCGGCCAGGATGGCGCGGGTGAAGGAGAAATAGGCCATGTCGGGCCGCCCCCAGGGGCCGTAGGCGGTGAAGAAGCGCAGCCCCGTGGCGGGCAGGCCGTAGAGGGCGGCGTAACTGTGGGCCATCAGTTCGTTGGCCTTCTTGGTGGCGGCGTAGAGGGAGAGGGGATGGTCCACCGTGTGGTGCTCGGAAAAGGGAACCGTGCTGTTGGCGCCGTAGACCGAGCTGGAGGAGGCGTAAACCAGGTGCGGGGTCTCCTGCCGCCGGCACCCTTCCAGAAGGTTGGCGAATCCGGTCAGGTTGCTGTCGATGTAGGCTGCCGGGTTGACCAGGGAGTAGCGGACCCCGGCCTGGGCCGCCAGATGGATGACGGCGTCGAAACGCTCCCCGGCGAAGAGGGTCGCCGTGGCATCGCGGTCGGCCAGATCGGCCCGGACGAACCGGAACCCGGCGTGTTCCGTGAGCCGCGCCAGGCGGGCTTCCTTGAGGGAGACCGCGTAGTAGTCGTTCAGGTTGTCGCATCCCGTCACCCGCTCGCCCCGCTCCAGCAGGCGACTGGCAACATGGTAGCCGATGAAGCCGGCAACGCCGGTAACCAGGAACGTACTCATGACATCTCCTTGTCGAGCGACTGCCGCAGTGCCCGCGCCGCCGCCACCACCTCGTCGGCACTGATGGCGGTCATGCAGCGGTGGTCGGTGGGGCAGTGGCGCAGCTTGCAGGGGGCACACTCAACGTCGTGGCGGACGATCACGGCCCGCTCACTGCAGGGGGCGGTGCCGGTATGGTCGGTGGGGCCGAAGATCGCCACCAGCGGCACGCCGAAAGCGGCGGCGATATGCATGGGGCCGGAGTCGTTGGTGACCACGAAGGAGCAGCGTTTGATAAGAGCCATCAGCCGGCGCACCGAGGTTTTTCCCGCCAGATTGAGGCAGTTTCCGGCCAGCTCCCCGTCAATAACCCTGACGATGTCCTGCTCACCGGGGCCGCCGAACAGCACGGTCCGCGCTCCCCACTCACCGGCCAGCTGCCGTGCCACCTCGGCAAACCGCTCCGGATACCAGCGCTTGGCCGAGCCGAAGGTGGCGCCGGCGTTGATTCCCAGCAGGGGCGTTTCCGGGCCGATTCCCTGCTCCGTCAGGAAGGCGGCAGCCTCCGCCTCTTCCTGCGGGGTCACCGCCAGAAACGGATCGCGGGCCGGGCCGGTGATGCCGAAATGTGCCAGCAGGTTGCAGTAATACTGCACTTCGTGGATCGGCGGCTCCTGCAGCGGCTCCCGGTAGCGACCGGTCAGAAGCAGGCTGCGCCCGTCGGACGCCTTGCCCAGCCGTTGGGGGATACCGGCCAGAAACGGCACCAGGGCCGAGTCGAAGGAGTTGGGCAGGATCAGGGCCAGGTCGAACCGCTCCCGCCGCAGGTCCGCGGCAAGCCGCAATCGTCCGAACAGTCCCTTGTGGCTGCCGGAGCGGTCAAAGGTGATCACCCGGTCCAGCGCCGGATGGTTGAGCAGCAACTGGGAGACCAGCGGGTTGGCCAAAAGGAAGATCTCCGCGTTGGGCCAGGTTTCCCGCACTGCCTGCAGGGCCGGGGTGGTCATGACCGCATCGCCGAGCCAGTTGACCCCCCTGACCAGGATGCGTTGCGCTGCGGGTGGTTGCCGGCGGCTCACGGCTCCGTCTCCTGCAGGCGTTCCGCTTCCTCCAGCAAAAGCACCGGGATGTCGTCGATCATCGGGAACAGCAGGCCGCAGGTGCGGCAGAGCAGCCCCTGGTTGTTTCCCGCCTGTTCCAGCGGACCGTTGCAGGCCGGGCAGGCCAGTATGTTCAGGAGGGTGCTGTCCATTGTTGATCAGTTCCTTGTGAGATGTTCACGCCAGACGGCATTGTTGGATGACCCGCTCCAAGGCCTGCGTAAGCGGTGCGGCATCCTCCAGCTCCACCGCCAGCCGTGCCGCCACGATGCGGCTGCGCAGCTGCTCGTCGACCGCCAGCAGCTTGACGGCATCTTTCTCCGTGGTCAGCAGCCACGCCGCCTGAGCGGCCTGCTGCATCTGTTCCAGCAGCCCCAGGGTTTCCCCGCCGTAGGGCTCATGATCCGGCAGTGGAAGCCGGGCTATCGGCCGGATACCAGTCGCTTCCAGAGCGCTGAAGAATCCCGCAGGATCGGCAATACCGGCAAAGGCTACGGTCCGGGCAGCGGCGAGCAACGATACATCCAACGGCGTCCCATTGTCCAGCCGATGGAACGACACCAGCCGGTGGCGTGAGCGGCAGCAGGGACGGTCGGGCAGCGCTGCTGCAGGGGCAGCGTCGTTGCAGCGGGTAAGAATCAGCAGATCGGCCCGCTCTGCAGCGCCCCGCGGTTCCCGCAGCAGCCCCGCCGGCAGGGAGAGGCCGTTGCCGAAGGGGCGGCGGCAGTCCAGGAGCAGAATATTCAGGTCGCGGTACAGACGGAGATGCTGGAACCCGTCGTCCAGCAGGAACACATCGGGGCTGAGTTGCCGGACGGCCAGTTGGCCGGCCCGGTAGCGGTCCGCACCCACAACCACTGACAGCCCCGGCAGAGAACGGGCCAGCAGATACGGCTCATCGCCGCACTGCTGCGGGGTAAGCAGCAGCGAGCCGCCGTCTGAGACCACGGCGCAGCTTCCCTCCAGGGAGCCGCCGTATCCCCGGGAGAGCACCGCCACCTTCAGCCCCTGATCCATCAACAGCTTGGCCACCAGGGCGGTTACCGGGGTCTTGCCGGTCCCCCCCACGGTGATATTGCCGATGGAGATCACCGGCACGGGCAGGCGGTGGGTGGTGAACAGCCGCCAGCGGTAGAACAGGGGACGCAGCCCCAGCAGGGCGCCGTACAGCAGCGCAACCGGCAGCAGCACCAGGGTAAGCAGGCGGGCTCCCGGGCTGCGGTTGCTGCCGTCGGCCATGGCGCGCCAGTATGACTCCAGGCGACTTTTCACAGGGACCGGGCCACCACGTCCATGATCCGTTCCGTGGCGCCGCCGCTGTCCCGCAGCATCTTCAGGCCGTTGGCGCCGAGCACCTGGCGCAGGTCCGGACTGTTCAGGAACTCTTTCAGCGCCTCGGCAAGTTCCGCAGTATCGGTCACCTGCACCCCGGCGCCGTACTGCAGGGCCAGGGCGGCGATATCCCGGAAATTGGCCATGTGGGGACCGAAGATGAGGGGAATCCCCAGGGAGGCCGGTTCCAGCAGGTTGTGGCCGCCGGTGGGAACCAGGCTGCCCCCCACAAAGGCGAGATCGGCCAGGGCGTACAGCTTCATCAACTCACCCACCGTGTCCACCAGCAGTACCTGACCGGGAGCCAGCACGGCACCATCGGTCAGGGTGGTGCGGCGACGGCAGGCCAGGGTGTTTTTCTCCATCAGCGCCGCCACCTCGCCTGCCCGCTCCGGATGACGCGGCACCAGCACCAGTTGCAGGTCGTTACGTTGCTGCGCTGCCTGGCGCCAGACCGGCACCAGCAGTTCCTCTTCGCCGGGGTGGGTGCTGGCGGCCACCACCACCAGCCGACCGGCCGGAATACCGTACTGGCGACGCAGGTCGTGACGCTCCTCCACCGGCACCTGGCGCCAGGGGATGTCGTACTTCAGATTGCCGCAGACCATGGTCCGCTCTTCCGGTGCGCCGATGGCGATGATCCGGTCGCGGTCCGCGTCGCTCTGCATGCAGCAGTGGGAGAACAGGGCCAGGGGGTGACGGAAGAACCAGGCCAGTTTGCGGTAGCGACCGATGGAGCGGTCGGAAATCCGGCCGTTCACCAGCAACAGCGGAATGCCGCGACGATCCGCCTCCCGGCAGAACGTGGGCCAGATTTCGGTCTCCATGATGATGATCAGGCGGGGGGCGACGCTGGTGAGGGCCGCCCGCACCGCCGGAAGAACGTCAAAGGGGAAGTAGATGCAGCAGTCCGGCTCCGGAAACCCCGCCGCCACGGCGCGGCCGGTTTCGGTGGTGACCGACATCAGCAGGCCGTGGTCGGGGTAGCGGCTCTTCAGGGCTTTGAGCAGGGGGCGGGCCGCCATGGCCTCCCCCACGGAAACGGCGTGGAGCCAGATCACCGGCCGACCGGCCAGCCGCTTTGTCACTGCCGACGGCAGCCATCCCAGCCGTTCGGCAAACCCTGGCGACCGTCCCCTGCTCAGGGAACGGTAGAGATGCCAGGGGAGCAGCAGCGGCAGCAGCAGCAGGGCAAGGATCTGGTAGAGCGCGAGCAGCATCGCCCCGTCAGCCGGCGATTTTTTTCAGCAGCCAGGCCATGTTGGTTCCCAGGTCCCGCATGGTCTTGATCCCCTCCTCATCCTGCTCCACCTCGCCGATGGTGCGGCCGATGCCGATGTTCCAGTAGCTGGAGCCGACGATGATCATCTGGCCGATGGTGAAGAAGTGGTTGATGGTGTCGAAGACGTGGATCGCGCCGCCCCGGCGCACCGCCACCACCCCGGCCCCTGCCTTGCGCTTGAACATGTCGCCATTGGCCCGGGCCACCATGCCGCAGCGGTCGATCAACGCCTTTGCTTCGGGGCTGATGCCGGCGAAGTAGGTGGGGGAACCGATGATGATGCCGTCGGCCTGGTCCATCTTTTCAAGACACTCGTTGATCACGTCGTCGGTGACGTCGCAGCGGCGGTCTTTGGCGCTGAAGCACTTGTAGCAGGCGATACAGCCGTGGATCGGCCGGCCGGCCAGTTGCACCAGTTCGGTCTCGATCCCCTCCTTGTTCAACTCCTCAAAGGCGTAGTTGATCAGTTTGGCGGTGTTGCCGTCCTTGCGGGCACTGCCGTTGAATGCGACTACCTTCATGAGAATTCCCTCCTACAGTCTGTTGGTTACCCGCTTGAGCAACAGGGAGTTCAGCACCACCGATATCGATGAACAGGCCATGGCCAGACCGGCGTACTCGGCCTTGAGCACGATCCCCCAGGAAGAAAACAGACCGGCGGCCACCGGGATGCCGATCAGGTTGTAGATCAGGGCCCAGAAGAGGTTCTGCTTGACCTTGGCCAGGGTGGCCCGGCCGATGGTGACGGCCCGCACCACATCCTGCAGGTCGTCCCGGATCAGGACGATGTCGCCGGTCTCCCGGGCCACGTCGGTGCCGCCGCCGATGGCGATCCCCACGTCGGCGGCAGCCAGGGCCGGGGCGTCGTTGATGCCGTCTCCGGTCATGGCGGTCACCAGTCCCCGCTCCTGCTGTTCTTTGACCAGCTCCAGCTTGCGGCCCGGCAGCACCTGGGCCTCGAAGTCATCCACCCCGGTCTGGGCCGCCACGGCGGCGGCCACGGCGGCATGGTCGCCGGTGACCATGACGGTCCTGATCCCCAGCCGCTTCAGATCGGCAATGGCCCCGATTGACGTGGGTTTCACCGTGTCGGCCACGGCCACGATTCCCAGCAGGGTCGTGTCGGCGGCAACGTAGATCAGCGACTTGCCGCCGGATGCCAGCTGCTCCGCGGTTTCATCGATTGCGGCGCACCGGACCCCCTCCCGCTCCATCAAGCGGCGGTTGCCTGCCAACAGTCGTCGGCCGTCGTGGCGGCAGCTGATGCCGTGTCCCTCGCTCTCGTGGATGTCGTCGGCCGCAGCGGGAGCGATTCCCTCGGCCGCGGCGGCAGCCACCGCAGCCTGGGCCAAGGGGTGGGTGGAGGCATGTTCGGCGGTGGCCAGGCAGAAGAGCAGCTGACCGCGGTCCACCCCCGGCAGGGGAACCAGATCGGTCACCACCGGCGTGCCGGCGGTGATGGTGCCGGTCTTGTCCAGCAGCATCACCTGCAGGCGGGCGATGGTCTCCAGGGCCGAGCCCTTCTTGACCAGGATGCCCCGGGACAGGGCCACGCCGCTGCCCACCATGATGGCGGTGGGGGTGGCCAGTCCCATGGCGCAGGGGCAGGCGATGACCACCACGGCAATGCCGAAGGTGAAGGCGGTGACGAAGGGAACCTTGAACAGCAGCAGCCAGACGGCAAACACCGCCAGGGCCAGCAGCACCACCGCCGGCACGAACCAGGCGGAAACGGCGTCGGCGAACCGCTGGATCGGCGCCTTATCCCCCTGGGCGTCCCGTACCATGCGGATGATCTGGGACAGCAGGGTGGTTTCACCGGTGCGGGTGGCCCGCACCACCAGACGGCCGTTCTGGTTGAGGGTGGCGCCGGTGACGCTGTCTCCCGGCTGCTTGGGCACCGGCAGGGATTCGCCGGTGATCATCGCCTCGTCGGCGCTGGAACGCCCCTCCACCACCTCGCCGTCCACCGGAATGGTCTCGCCGGGGCGCACCACCACCAGATCCCCCACCCTGACCAGGGAGGCAGGGATCTCCTGCTCGCCGTCGGCAGTCACCAGCCGGGCCCGGTCGGCCTGCAGGCGGGCCAGTTTTTTCAAGGCTTCTCCCGCCTTGCCCCGTGCCCGCGCCTCCAGGTACTTGCCCAGCCGGATGAAGGTGATCAGCCAGGCCGAAGTTTCGAAGAAGACGTCGTGGCTGCTGCCCAGCAGGCCGAAAAAGGCCGCGACGGAGTAGCCCCAGGCGGCGGTAGTGCCCAGGGCCACCAAAAGGTCCATGTTGCTGCTGCCGTTTCTGAGGGCGGACCAGGCGCCGCGATAGAAGGCCAGGCCGGCACTGAACTGGACGACGGTGGCCAGGATCAGGTTCAGCCAACCGATCTCCCGCAGGTGGTGCAGGGTCATGGTGGCCATGATCGGCAGGGAGAGCACCAGGGAGAAGAGGAACCAGCGGCGTTGCTGCCGCAGTTCATCCTGTTCCGCCTCCTCGACCTGCTCCTCGTTCACCGGCGTGTAGCCGGTTTCCCGCACCAGTTGGAACAGGGCATCCTTGTCCATCTGCGCGGGATCGAACCGGACAAAACCGCTGGAGGCGGCCAGGTTGACTACGGCGGTGGAAACGGCGGGATGGGCCAGCAGCGCCTTTTCCAGCCGGGCCACGCAGGAGGCGCAATGCAGGCCGGTGACACCGAAGGTCAGTTCGGTGGCCGGATGTTCGGATTGGTCGTTCATGCGTCCTCCCCGGGTATCCGGTCGAAATCGCCGGAGAGCCAGTGTTCCCAGGCGATCTTGATGGCGGCGGTCAGCGGCAGTGCCAGCAGCACTCCCCAGAACCCCATCAGTTCGCCGAAGGCCATGACCACAATGATGGAGAGCAGGGGGTTCAGGTTCATCGACTTCTTGAAGACCAGCGGTTTGATCAGGTATCCCTCAAGGAAGTAGACAATGGAAAAGACCAGCAGCACCTTGAACAGAATGGCGCCGGTGCCGAACTTGAGCCAGGCCAGCAGCAGGGCGGGCAACAGGGCCAGCACCACGCCGATGAACGGCAGCACCGAGGCGGCGCCGGCAAACAGTCCGCAGAGGATCGGGCTGGGGATGTCCAGGAGGTAGAGGGGGGGGATCAGCACCAGCGCCACCATGATGGAGACCAGCACCTGGCCCCGTACGTAGCCGCCGATGCTGTCGTTCACCTCGTTGCTGATGGTCAGGACCAGCGGCCGCCGCCGGGGCGGTATCCAGGACTCCAGGGTTTCACTGATCCGCCCCTTGTAGTAGAGCATGAAAAAGACCAGCACCGGCGAGAGCAGGATGTTGAAGACGTTAAAGGCCACGCCGCCGGCAAAGTCGTAGAACCAGGCGCTGATCGCCTGCAGCATGGTGTCCACGTTGCCGGTCAGCTTGTCGGTCAGCCAGCGGATTTCCTCGGAGCCGTACTGGGCCGGCAGGTGGGCCTGCCAGTCGGCCAGCAGCAGCTTGAGCCGTTGCAGGTAGTCGGGCAGGTTCTGCACCAGGTTGTGCCAGTTGATGGTCAGCATCGGTACCAGGAAGGTGAGGCAGAAAACGGTCAGCACCCCCAATACCAGGTAAACCAGGATGATGGCGTGTATGCGCCGGAAACGGCGCACTTCCAGCTGCACGACCAGCGGGTCCAGCAGGTAGGCGATGACGAAGGAGAGCAGGAAACTGGAGATGGTATGGCGCAGGCCGTAGCCGATCAGAACGATCACCGCCACCAGCATGATAGCGGCGATCAGGCGGGTATGACTGCCTGATCGCTGGCTGGTAAACGGTTCAAGGGGAGACATGGCGGAAGCCCGCTCAGTTGACGGCGTGCAGGCTGGTGGAGTGGGAAAAGAGGTTGTGTTCTTCCAGCCAAGCCATGACCCGGTTGCTGACGAAGGAGTCGCGCAGTTCCGCCAGACGGTCCTCCTGTTCCGGGAAAAAGGGAAGGATATCGGCCGGGTTGACGTAGGGAGGCTTGCCGGAGAGGGCATGCTCCAGCAGCCGGCGCAGCTCCTGGTCTTCCTGGGCATGCAGGAAGCCGGTCAGAATGCGGCGTTCGTCGGCGCGGTCCAGGGGGGGGATGGCCAGAAACCGCTCCTGCTGGCGTTCCATCTGCTCCCAGAAGCTGTCTTCCAGATCGGCTCCCACGGAGAAAATCTCCCCGGTCATCCGGTCGAAGAAATAGATCCGGTCCGCTTCCATATTGGCAAAGGCCTTGACCAGGTGATCCCAGGCCACGGTGACACTGTACGGCATCTGCTGCTCCTTTTCTTTCGGTTGACAGGCAGGCTGCGGCGCTGCACAATCGCGCCACCATGCGTGCCATCTTTCTCGCCGACGCCCATCTGCGCCATTCCGACGACGCCAACTACCGGCTGCTGCTGCACTTTCTCGACGAACAGCGGGGCAGGACCGATCTGCTCTGCATCCTGGGGGATCTGTTCGACTTCCGGGTCGGCCTGCCCTCCCTGGAGTTTCCGGAACAGGAGGCGGTACTGGATGCCCTGGCAACTCTCTCCCGCAGCGGCACCCGCCTGGTCTACCTGGAAGGGAACCACGACTTCCACCTGGGTGCCGCCTTTGCCGGGCGGATCGGCTGCGAACTGTACCGGGGGCCGGTGACGCTGGAGGTCGATGGCATGCGGCTCTATCTCTGCCACGGTGACCTGGTGAACCGGGCCGACTGGCGCTACCGTCTGCTCTACCTGCTGTTGCGCAACCCTGTTACCCCGCTGGCAGCCGGACTGGTGCCGGCCGGGGTGTTGCACCGCATCCGCAGCAGCCTGCAGCGGAGCAGTCAACGCCGCTACCGTCATGACCGCGTGCGCTGGGATTACACCGCCATCATCCGTTCCTTTGCCGCCACGATCCGGGCGGGGGGGGGCGACGCCCTGGTGTTGGGCCATTTCCACCAGCCGTTGCTGGAACAGCGTGACGGCTTTACCCTGCTGTCCCTCGGGGACTGGATTGAGCACTTTTCTTACGGACAGCTTGAGAACGGTTCGTTTTCACTGTCTTCCTATGCTTCGTCTCGCTGAGCTTCCTCACCGACGCCCGCACCTGCGGCAACGGCGGCGCCTGCTCCACCTCATCCTTGAAGAAGGTGGTCAGGGCATGTTCCCCCACCTGTGACGCCTTGATCCGCCACCTGCCGTCGTTGATCACCAACGCCAGCACCGCAATTTTCGGGTTGTCCGCCGGGGCGTAGGCGGTGAACCAGCTGTAATGCCCCGCCGGGTCGTCACCGCTGATGCTGCCGGTCTTGGCGGCCACCTGCATGACACTCAGCAGCCGGCGTCCGTCGTGGGTCCGGAAGGCCCGGCCCGAGGTGCCGCTGGTGACGGTGGTGAGCAGCATCCGGCGCAGGTCCTCGGCGACCTTGGGCTGCACCACGCGGGCCAACTCGCGGGGGGGCTCGAAGGGAACCTCCTGGCCATCGCGGATGGTGCTGTCCACCAGGCGCGGCGCCATCATCACCCCGTTGTTGGCGATGGCCGCGGTAATGGCTGCCGCGTGCAGCGGCGATACCTGGAGCCCATGGTCCAGCCCCGACCCCATCAGGCGCAGTCCCCGCACCGTGTCCGGCACCGCGGCCCGGCTGGGCTGTAGCGGCAGGGATGCCAGCAGGGGACGGTTGAAGCCGAAGTTGGCACAGGTGGCCTCAAGGGCCTGTTTTCCCAGCAGATCGCTGGCCAGCTTGCCGTACACCGGGTTGACCGATTTGCCCATGGCCTGGGTCAGGTCCATCCGCTGGCCGCCCCGCCGGGGATGGGGGTCCCAGCCGTCCGGGTTTTCCGACACCGCCCGTCCCCGAAACGTCATCTCCGTGGAGGGGGTTACCGCACCCCGCTCCAGTGCCGCCGCCGCGGTGACCACCTTGAAGAGGGACGCCATCGGAAACAGCCGATAGGCGGCGTCAAGGCTCCAAGCGGGATGCTGGGACGACGCGTTCAGGGACAGTATCCGGCCGCTTGCCGGTTCCAGGGCGATGAACAGGGCGTAGGGGGGGCGGTACTCCTCAAGGTACTCCTGCATCTCCTGCTGGAAGCGGGGGTTGATGCTGTAGCGCAGCAGGGTGCCGTCGTAGGCCGGAGCCGACAGGCTGCCCGCCGCCTCCGTGGCGTGGGGCAACAGGGAACAGGCGACCGGGAACAGGGCGTCTCCCGTGGGCAGCGGCGGGGTGGGGGGCTGTTTCGGACGGAAGGCGACGGCGTCGGCTCCCTTGCGGACCAGCAACACCGTCGCGGGTATCAGCAGCAGCGCCAGAAGGACAACCATCCCCAGCAGTTTCAGACGCCTGCGGCCCCTGTTTCTGCGGGTATGCGTTCCGCTGCCTTTGAAATCCCTCATGCTGCTCCTCGTCCATCGATTCTGGACCGCCACTATAGGGCATCCGACCCCTGCCTGTCAATCGGCGTCGGGCCAGAAACGGCCCTTCAGCTCTTCCAGCAGCGGTGCCAGGCTGGTCCGCTCCACGGCGGAAATACTGATGGCATTGTAGCGCCTGCGCGCCTGGGCGATCCGCAGGAAGGCGATGGTGTCCTTCTTTTTCAACCCTTCCAGCCGGTCGGTCTTGTTGAAGACCACCAGCTCCGGTTTGTCGGACAGCTCCAGCTCTTCAAGGATGGCCCGCACCTGCTTGATCTGGTCTTCGAAGCGCGGGTTGGATGCGTCCACCAAGTGCAGCAGCAGGTCGGCGTCCCGCAACTCCTCAAGCGTCGCCTTGAAGGCTCCCAGGAGGGAGTCGGGCAAGGAGCGGATGAAGCCGACGGTGTCGGTGATGATCACCTCCCGGTCACGGGGGAGACGCAGCCGGCGGCTGGAGGTATCCAGGGTGGCGAAGAGCAGGTTCTCGGTGAAGACCTCGCTCTTGGTCAGGGCGTTCAGCAGGGTCGATTTGCCGGCATTGGTGTAGCCGACGATGGAGATGATCGGCACCCCGGCCCGGACCCGGCGGCTGCGCCGCTGTTCCCTGCCCCGGGAGAGGTTCTCCAGTTCCCGCTCCAGGGCGGTGATCCGATCGCGAATGCGGCGACGGTCGATCTCCAGCTTGGTTTCCCCCGGTCCCCGGCCGCCGATCCCCCCCATCAGCCGGGACATCTGCACCCCCTTGCCGATCAGGCGGGGCAGCAGGTACTTGAGCTGGGCCAGTTCCACCTGCACCTTGCCGTCCAGGCTGGTGGCCCGCCGGGCGAAGATGTCCAGGATCAACTGGCTGCGGTCGATCACCTTCAGTTCGGTCATGGCGGAAACGGCCCGCACCTGGGCCGGGGTCAGTTCCTGGTCGAAGATCAGCAGGGTGGCCCCCCGCTGCAGGGCGCGGATCACCACTTCCTGCAGTTTTCCCTCTCCCATCAGGGTGCGCGGGTTCAGTTTGCGGGGCAGCTGAATGAAACGGTCCAGCACCTCGACGTTGGCGGTGCGGGCCAGTTCGGCCAGTTCGTCCAGGGAATCCTCCGCCTCGCGCCGCTCGCCGGCGGCCTTCACCGAGATCAGGATGGCCCGTTCCCGGCCGTCGTCGGCACGGGTGCCGGCACCAAGCGCCCGTTCCAGGTCACGCTCCAGATCGACGATATCGTCGCTGCCGTACCCCTGCAGCCGTTCAAACGGCTGCTGCGGACAGAGGGCGATGCCGGCGGGGGTGGGGGCCAGATGGGCCAGGTGGATGAGGGGGACCGAGCTGCCCGGCACTGCGGAGAGAGCGGCTATCAGGTCAAGGCGCAGCAGCTTCAGGTCGGTGAGGTCGTCTTCGGTGAGCGGTTCACCCTTCAGGTGGGTATGGATGAGGCGCAGGCCGCGCAGCCGCTTGCGCCCCAGGGGATAATCGGGCAGTTCCGGGATCAGCAGCCCCTTTTCGTCGCCCACCAGCACCATGACCACGCTTCCCTGGCGGTTGATCAGCAGACCGATCTGGCGGCGAAGGCTCTGGGAGAGCTCCACCAACAGCCGGGCAAGCTCGCCGGAGCAGCACTCATCCGGCGCCACCCGGCGACGGTAGAGCCGTTCCAGCGGTTTCAACTGGCTTTGGCGAAGGCCTGCAAGATTGCCGTGAATATCCTGAATGGTCGGCTCCGGACGCTGCTGCGGGAAATGGTTGCTCGGGCAGGAATTCTAGCTCAATTTTGCCGGGAATGCCAGCGGGACGATCGGGGGATCAACCGGGCAGCACGGCCACAGCGCCTCCCGCAGCCCGGAATTCCGCTCGATCCGCCGGGAAATGGCAGCGTGCAGCAGTTCCCGGTCTCCCCAGAGTTCCACGCGCTCCCTGGCCCGGGTGACGGCGGTGTAGAGCAGTTCGCGGGTCAGCAGGGCGCTGTCCTGGCGGGGGAGCAGCAGCAGCAGGCGCGAGAACTCCGACCCCTGACTCTTGTGCACGGTGAGGGCAAAGGCGGTTTCATGGTCCGGCAACCGGGCCGGGGCCAGCCACCTGCTTCCTCCGTCCGGATCGACGAAGCAGACCCGCAGCTGTCCCGCTGCTGCCGGATCGGGCCAGGCGATGCCGATGTCGCCGTTGAACAGGTGCAAGGCCGGGGCGTTGACCGTGACCAGTACCGGCCGGCCGGCGTACCAGCGGCCCAGTGGCCGGATCAGCCCCTCGTCCGTCAGCAGCTCTTCCACCAGGCGGTTCAGCCCCTCCACGCCCAGCGTTCCCTGGCGCAGCGGCGTCAGCAGCCGGAAATCGGCAAAACGAGCCAGGGCCTCCTCCGGTGTCGGTGCCGTCAGGTACGGGCGAAACCCATCAATGACACTCTGCCGCAGTTCCCGTTTCAGTTCCCCCGGAGCGGGCAGCTCCCGCAGGGCGACACTCTCCTGTTCTCCATCCAGCACCGCCAGGGCGCGCCGACCGTCACCGGCGTTCATCGCTGCAGCCAGGGCGCCGATGCCCCCCCCTTCCCTGAAGCGGTAGGTCCGGGTCAGTACGGTGATAGTGCGGGCGAGGGGTGACGGTTCCCCTGCTGCTGCGCTGCCGTCTCCGCCGGCACAGATATCTCCCAGTACCGCTCCCGCCTCCACCGAGGCCAGCTGATCCCGGTCCCCCAGCAAAATCAGCCGTGCCCCCGGTTTGAGCGCTGCGGTCAGTTTGGCCATCAGCGGCAGCGATACCATGGAGGCTTCATCGACGATGACGACGTCACTGGGAAGGGGATTGTCTCGGCAGTGGCGGAACCGCACCGATCCGGGCCGGGTGCCCAGCAGGCGGTGCAGGGTGACCGCCCGGTCCGGAATCAGCTGCCGGATTCGCTCGTCGCAGGGGAGGGTTTCCCGGGCGGTGCGGATCGATTCCCGCAACCGGGCGGCGGCCTTGCCGGTGGGGGCAGCCAAGGCGATACGCGGCGGCAGCCCGTCGGCTGCCTGCTCCAGCAGCAGGGCCAGTATTCTGACCACGGTGGCGGTCTTGCCGGTGCCCGGCCCGCCGGAGATGATGCTGAGCCGCCGGTGCAGTGCCGTCAGGGCCGCCTGACGCTGGCGATCCGGCTGCGGCCCGCCGGCGTCAGGAAAGAGCCGCTCCAGCCCCTCGGCCAGCCGGTCTGCGTCCGGCGGTTGTGCGGCGCTGCCGGCCAGGGCCAGAAGGTCGTCGGCCAACTGCCGCTCATAGCGGTGGTAGCGGTAGAGGTAGAGGCGACCGCCCCGGTCCAGGATCAGCGGTCTGTACTCGCCGGGTGCACCCACCACGGCAGTGCCGTGCAGCAGAACGGTTACCTCTTCCAGGGAGGGGACGGGGATCGTCTCCCCCGCCAGTCGCAGGCCGTCACCCGCCAGGGGAACCAGGTCAAGGCAGACGTGGCCGCTGCGCAACGCGGCGGCGGTCAAGGCGGCCAGAGCCTCCAGCAGCGGGGAAGCGTCGCTGCCGGCGAGGCGGCTGATGAACGCGCCAAACTGTCGGTCAAGGGGAGCCACGTCAGGCAGCGACATCATTGGTTTCCTTTTCCAGAGCAATCAACAACCGGGTCAGCTCCTCGATCAGGTGTCGGGAGGGCCGGTCCCGGAAGACGCCGTAGGATTCGCCGTGCCGGGGAGAGAGTCCCCGCAGGAACAGGTAGATCACGCCGCCGAAGTGCCGGTCGTAGTCATACCCCGGCAGCCGCAGGCCCAGGTAGCGGTGCAGGGCCACGGTGTACAGCAGGTATTGCAGCGGATAGAGGTTGCGCTCCATCTCCCGCTGCAGAGCCGGGGGGGCATAGTCTTCAATCCGGTAGCCCAGGTGGTTGGATTTCCAGTCCAGCAGGTAGTAGCGCTCCCCCTGGCGCAGCACCAGGTCCACGAATCCCCTGAGCATGCCGCGCACCGGCTTGAAGCGCAGGAGTGAGGCCAGAGCCGGGCCGTCCACCTGCTGGTGCTGTCCGCCATGGGCGCGCAGGCAGGCGGCCAGCTGTCCGGAATTGATGAGCTGCAGCGGGAAGAAGAACTCAAGCTCCGACAGCCAGCTTCCCGGCGGCCGTTCCCCCAGGGTGAAGCTCCCCTCCGGAGCGGAGAGGGGAAGCGTGAGCAGATTCTGCAGCATGGCGGCCACCGCAGGCAGCCATTCCGACTCGAATCCGTGCTTTTCCAGGCCGCGGGCCACCTGCTGCCGGATGCCGTCGGGAGACGGCGCGGCAAAGTCGAGCTGTTCCAGCAGCTCATGCAGGAAGATGCCGGCACGGGCGCCACGGGGAAATGTAAGAATGCTGCGCTTGCCGGGGGCGTCTGCCGACGACTCCGGCCGGTCGCCGGTTTCGTCCCGGTCCGGCAACTCGTACCGACGGCCGTCGCCGGCGGCCAAGGCGGTGAAGCTGGCGACCCGCCAGTCGTTGCGCAGAGGCGCGGCCATCACCCGGGGGACCGGCTGCTGCCGCATCTGGTGGTCGTTGCGCAGGGGGGCGGGGAGCGGAGCTTCCGGCAGCGGAGAGACACTGATGGCCCCACCAGAGGTGGCGGCCAGTTCCCGCAGTCGGTGCGCAAGCGTGGCTGTGTGCTCTCCGTCTGCCGTTGTCAGCAGCCAGTCCAGGGGCGAGAGATGCCGCCGGTCGCCGGTGCCGGCATCGGCTGCAACCAGGTAGCAGCGGCAGCGGGCGCGGGTCAGAGCAACGTACAAGAGTCGCAGGTTCTCGGACAACAGCTCCCGCCGGGCCTCCGGCAGGCGCCGGGCGTAGGCGGGGGAACCGAAATCCTTCACCATCTCGAAACGGTCATGCAGGGTGAGCACCGGACCGACGTCGCTGCCGCCGTTCCAGGCAAACGGGCAGAAGACCACCGGGTACTCCAGTCCCTTGCTGACGTGGATGGTGACGATTCTGACCAGACTCTCGTCGGTTTCCAGGCGCAGCAGGTATTCCTCGCCGCAGTCGCCGGCGGCCACCCGTTCGGCGAACCAGACTGTAACCGCCTCCGGTCCCAGGCCCTGCCGGTAGGCGGTATCATGGAGCAGTTCGAGACAATGCAGCAGGTTGGTCAGGCGGCGCTCACCGTCCGGATGGGCCAACAGGCGTCCCCGCACCTGCTCCCGCTCCAGAAGCCACCGGCCCATGACCATGAACCCCTTGTCCAGCCAGAGCTGGTGATACTCACGGAAGCGGAGCAGCAGCTCCTCCCAGGCCGGCTCGTCCACCAGCAGTGCGGCGATGTCGGTGGCCGACCTGCCCAGCAGATCGGTGGCCAGGGCGGTGCGCAGCAGCGTCTCGTCGGCGGGGGAGGTAAGGGCCCGCAGCAGGATACAGAGCTCGACGGCTTCGTGGCTGGCGAACACCGTGGCGTCGCTGCGCATCACGCTGGGAATGGCCAGGGACTGCAGGGCCTGCTGGATGAGCTGCCCCTGGCGGTGGCTGCGGACGATGACGGCGATGTCGCCGGGGGAAAGGGGGCGGTCGCCGATCTTCGCCAGCCCGCGCCGGGCCTCCCCGAGTAGCCGGGCGATCTCGCCGGCCGTGGCGGTGACGGCCCGGCCGGTGGCGGCATCGATGGAGAGAGGGCGTTCCTCGTCCGCCAGGTGCCAGACCTGCAGGGGGGCCGGGTCGCCGGGGGCCTGCAGCTCGTCGCAGGGCCAGTCGTCGGCCGGGCGGGCCGGATGGTGGACGATGGCGGTATGGACAAAGGGGGCGGGACGGCTGCCGAAGAGGGTGTTGAGACCCCGGAGCAGTCCGGGGGTGGAGCGACGGTTGACGGTGAGCGTGAAACGGCGGGATGGCGCCGTTTCACCGGCGGCGCGCAGGTAGGCGAAGATGTCGGCCCCCCGGAAGCTGTAGATCGCCTGCTTCGGGTCACCGATCAGAAAGAGCGGCAGGGTGGCGGTGCTGTAGATCTGACTGAATATGTCGTACTGGAAGGGGTCGGTGTCCTGGAATTCATCGATCAGGGCAGCCGGATAGCTGGTGCGCAGCACCGCCGCCAGGGCCTCCCCTTCCGGTCCCCGCAGGGCCTCCCGCAGATGACTGAGCAGGTCGTCGAAGTAGCGGACGTTCCGCTCCTCCTTGCGCCGGCGCAGTTCGTCGCGGCAGAAGGTATAGAGCTCTCCTTGCAGCGCGAGCAGCCGCTCACCGACTGCCCGATGCAGTTGCTCGCAGCGTTCGAAAAACGGGTGGGCGGGGGGCTCATGCTTTTTCAGTCGCTGTGCTGCGATGGTGCTGCTGCAGAACCGGTCAAATCCTGTGAAAAGCTCGCACGGAGCGTCCCCCGCCGTGAAGGTGTCCATGCCGGCCACCAGCACCGGCAGGCGGTCGGCGCGGTAGAATTTTTCCGAGCGACTCAGCCCCCGGTGGTTTTCCAGCAGCGTGACCAGCTCGTCCCGCATGTCGGCCCACGCCTCCCGCACCTGCCGGAAGAGGCCGCGGCAGTTCTCCTCCATCTGCAGGATTTCCGCCGCGTCGTAGAGCGGTTCCACCCGACCGGCAGGAGTGCGCAGCAGTTCCGTCACAAAGGTGCCGAGGGAGCCGGGGGTGAGACCGTTGCGCAGGGCGAAGGCGGTCAGCCCTTCCTGGGGAGCGAAGAAGTGCGTTCGCCAGAAATCCTCCACGATCTCCCGCAGCAGGCGGCTCTGGTCGGTGATCAGTTCCACCTCGTAGCGGGAACCGCTTTCGAAGGCGTGGTCCTGCAGTGCCCGCCGGCAGAAGCCGTGGATAGTGAAAATCGCGGCGCTGTCGAAGCTTGCCAGGGCGCTTTCCAGCAGGCCCCGTGCCACGGCCGGCTCGGGATGGGTACCGCAGAGACCGTGCAGGAACGGGTCGTCGGTCGGCTCTCCTGCCAGAACGGTCAGGGCCTCGCGGAGGCGGCGGCGGATCCGTCCCCGCAACTCCTGGGTTGCTGCCTCGGTGTAGGTGACCACCAGAATCTGTTCCGGCGGCAGACGACGTTCGAGCAGCAGGCGCAGGTAGAGGCAGACGATGGCATAGGTCTTGCCGGTACCGGCGCCGGCTTCGATCAGGGTGGTGCCGGCCAGCTCAACCGTCAGATGATCCAGTTCGGTCATGACGGCTCCTCTGCCAGGCAGTGTAAGAGCGGCCCCAGTATGGCGGCGGCAGTGACGCGGAACTCCTCGCCAAAGGGCTCCCGGTCGCCGAAACAGCGATGGATATGCGGCTCGCTCCCCTCGCCCGGACCGGCGAAGCTGTCGCGCCACTGCCGGCGGGTCTTTTCCGGGTCGTTGCTGCGGGCCCAGGCCAGGGAGGATTCGGGGAAGAAGGGGAGGGGCGCGGAGAGCCCCCGGCGGTAGTAGGTCAGCAGTTCCGCCAGCAGCTCACGCGCCGTTCCCACCGGTCGGTACCTGCGGCTGCCGTCGCTCTGGATGAGCAGGGTCTGCCGGGGGTAATCCGGCGGGGCCGCGGCGTTCAGTGCCAGGTGCTCCAGCCAGGTACGCAGCAGATCCGTGGCTTTCAAACGGGCGTACCGGTAACGCAGCATGGTGCTGTCATGAATCCGGTCCAGTCGCCCGGACAGGAGGCAGCCGTCGATCTCCAGGGAAAATTCCAGCGGTTCCCGTCGGTTCTCCCCGGCAATCGCCTGCCGGATTCGCGGGGCAAAGCGCTGGAGCGTTTCCAACTCGTCGGCCAGCAGCAGCTCGCCGTGGCGACCGGGGGGGAGCAGGCCCCGTCCGCGCAGCGCCGCGAGCTGCTGGCCGGGATCGCGGTCATCCAGCACCTGCTGCAGCAGGTCGGCACGCAGCTGGTAGGCGGTCAATCCCTCCAGCCCGAACGGTTCCCGCTCTTCCAGGGGGAGTTGTTGACGGGGAAAGCGGATGCCCAGGCGCTGTTCGAGGAACCAGCGGCTGGGGTTGCTGAAGCAGCGGATCAGCTGCTCCAGGGCCACTTCACGGGGAGGAGCGGCGGGGTCTCCGAGGGGGGCGGCGATGAAGGGAGCGGGACGGAGGCCCCCAGTGCGCTCCTGCAGCGCGGTAGCGTTTTCCGCCCCATAGCTGAACAGCCCCGAACCCGGGGTGAAGTAGGCGCTGCTGAAGGGGTGCAGAGGGTGGCGGGTGACCAGGCGCTCCGCCAGCGGCTGGCCGTCATCGCTGCGATACCTGCGCTCGATGCAGTCAATACATTCGCTGACCAGTACCGAGGGAGGAAGGTCGCCGTTGTCCCGCAGGCTCTGGCCCACGTAGCTGATATACAGGCAATCCCGGGCAGAGAGGAGCGCTTCCAGAAACAGGTAGCGGTCTTCGTCCCGCAGGGACCGATCTCCCGGCCGGGGATGACGGGCGATCAGGTCGAAGCCCGGCGGACGGCTCTTCCGGGGAAAGGCACCGTCGTTCATGCCGATCAGGGCCACCACCCGGAACGGAATGCTGCGCATCGGCAGCATGGCACAGAAGGTGACCCCGCCGGTCATGAACCCCTGTCCCTGCTCCTGCTGCTGCAGCCGGCCGGCGAACCAGGCACGGATCAATGCCGGCTCCACCTCATCCCGGAAGCCGGAACGTTCGGCAATTTCGTCGAGACTCTCCGCAATGCCGGCAATGATGCTGCGTTCGTGGGCGCCGGCATCGTCGTCGACCAGAAAGTCGTCCAGCAGACTGAGTATCCGGTACCGCCAGTCGGCCAGGGGACGGGGGAGGTTCAGGGCTTCCACGGTCCGGCGTACGGTGACGACAAACGTCAGCAGGCAGCCCAGGATACGCGTGCGTGCCCCTTCCATGGCATCAAAGGGGAGGATGCCGGCAACGGTAAGCCCCTCGTCGGGCATGGCCAGTCCCAACAGCAGGCGGTCCAGCCCGGCCATCCAGGAGTGATCGCGATAGCCGGGCAGGCCGTGCCGGCTGCGGTCGGCTTCATCCAGTCCCCAGCGGATGCCGCTCTCCTCAAGCCAGTCGCGGACCAGCGGGATATCCTCCTCGTTCAGCTCGAAACGGCTGCGTACCGGCGGCGTAGCGAGGAGATCCAGCAGCTCCACGGCGGTCAGGCGGCCGGTGGGCAGTGCCAGCAGTTTCAGGAAGGCCGCCGTGGTTTCCCCTTCGCTGGCCAGCCGGCGGTCGGCGATGGAGTAGGGGATGGAGCGGGCCGGGTCCCGGGTGGCACCGAACACCGCCGCGATGTAGGGAGCGTAGGTCTCGATGTCGGGGGTCATCACCACAATGTCGCGGCACTCCAGGCCGCTGCCGCTGTCCAGCAGGAAGAGCAGGTTGTCGTGCAGCACCTCCAGTTCCCGCATCGGACCGTGGCAGGAATGGATCATCACCGAGCGATCGCCGGGGTCGAGGGACAACCGTTCGTTGCTATCGGCGCCCCGCAGGTTGAGCATGTCGGACTGGAGGGCGTGCAGCAGCGTGTCGCTGCCCGGGTCGTGGTACAGGTCCTGCTGGCTGCCGGCCCGCTCCGCCAGGTTGAGGGCCAGGTCGGAGAAGTCGCGCCCCAGCCTGCCCAAGGAGGCCAGCAGCGGGTTTCCCTCCACGACAATGGCCCGCTCCAGGGGGGTCAGCCGTTCCCGGCGACGGCGGGGGATGATGTCGGCCCAGTATTCGCGGGTTGGGCTGAGCAGGAAGAGGTTGATCTCGATGTGGCGGGCCGCCGCCTCCAGGATGGAGAGGTGGTAGCCGGGAAGGTAGGAGATGCCGAAGAGCGCCATGCGGGCCGGCAGCCCGGCGGTGGGGGATGGGGGCCGCCGCAGCCGCTCCCGGAAGAGGGAGCGCAGTCGCGCCCGGTGGTTGCCGCGGCTTTCGGCGGTGATGAGGCGCCAGAGCTCCGCCTGCCACTGCTGATCCCCGTCGCCTGCGGCACCGTTCTCCCAGGCGAGTAGCATCTCCGGTCGGAAGAGCGTGTACTGGTCGAAGGTGTCGGCGATCCGCTCCGCCAACTGGAAGCGGCCCAGGCCGTCACGCTCCCGGCCGCAGTAGTGTCTGAGCGGTGCGGCCGCCTCGGTTGCCAGCAACGAGGGAAGCAGCTTCAGAATCCGCCAGGTCAGCACCTCGCGGGAGTAATCGTCGTTCTCGTGTTCCTCCGGCAGCACCCGCCTGAACAGATCGGCCACCAGGGCGTTGGGAAAGGGGCAGGCGCAGTTGGCCCAGATGCCGAAGCGCCCGGCCAGCTCCATGGTGAGCCAGCGCTGCATCCCCCGGCTCTGCATGACGATCAGTTCCGGTGTCAGCGGATCGTCCGGCGGCACCGCCAGAACGCCGGCCAGGGCCGTTACCAGGTGTTCCATCCGGTTGCTGGTGTAGATGGTGAGGGGCATGGGAATAACCGTGCAGAGAACGAAAAAGGGCATGGCGGGCACTCCTGCCGCGCCATGCCCCGGACAACCGTATCAGTAACGGCTCATGCCGTGATTTCCCGCTGGGGTCGCACCATCACCTTGGGACCGGCACCGCCTTTCGGTTTTGACTTTGCCAGCGGGAATTTTTCCAGGGCCAGCTTCAGCACCTCGTCGATTTCCCGGACCGGTACGATCCGAATCTTCTTCTGCATCTCCTTGGGGATATCTTCCAGGTCCTTCTTGTTCTGTTCCGGAATGAGCACGGTCTTCATACCGGCACGCACCGCCGCCAGGATTTTCTCCTTGAGGCCACCGATGGGCAGCACCTTGCCCCGCAGCGAAATTTCGCCGGTCATGGCCACGTCCTTCTTGACCGGGATGCGGGTCAGGATGGAGACGAGGGCGGTGGCCATGGCGCAGCCGGCGGAGGGGCCGTCCTTGGGCACGGCGCCGGCCGGTACGTGGACATGGATCTCATGCTCCTGGAACCACTCGGCCGGCACGCGGAATTCGTCGCCGTGGGTACGGACGTAGGCCAGTGCCGCCTGCACCGACTCCTTCATCACATCCCCCAACTGGCCGGTGAGGGAGAGGCCCCCCTTGCCCGGCATGGTGGTGGCTTCGATATGCAGCACCTCACCCCCCACCGGGGTCCAGGCCAGACCGTTCACCACGCCGATTTCGTTCTTCTCCATCTCGTCGTCGCGGAGATACTTGGCGGCCCCCAGGTAGGTGTGCAACGAGGTGGGGGTGATCTTCACCTGCTGTTTCCGCCCCTCGGCGATCTTGCGGGCCACCTTGCGGCAGACGTTGCCGATCTCCCGCTCCAGGTTCCGCAGGCCGGCCTCACGGGTGTATTTGGCAATAATCTCCTGGATCGCTTCGTCGCTGAAGGCGATATGCTTGTTCTTCAGGCCGTTTTCCTTCAACTGCCGCGGCACCAGGAACCGCTTGGCGATCTCCAGTTTCTCCTCTTCGGTATAGCCGGGGATGTTGATCACCTCCATCCGGTCGTACAGGGCCGAGGGGATCGGGTCGCTGTGGTTGGCCGTGGCCAGGAACAGCACGTTGGAAAGGTCGAACGGCTGGTTGATGTAATGGTCGGAGAAGCTGTTGTTCTGTTGGGGATCAAGTACCTCCAGCAGCGCCGCCGACGGGTCGCCCTTGTAGTCGTAGCCCATCTTGTCCAGCTCGTCCAGCATGAAGAC
This sequence comes from Trichlorobacter ammonificans, assembly GCF_933509905.1. Lineage (GTDB taxonomy): Bacteria > Desulfobacterota > Desulfuromonadia > Geobacterales > Pseudopelobacteraceae > Trichlorobacter > Trichlorobacter ammonificans. The sequence goes on from NZ_OW150024.1 coordinate 755,618, forward strand.
CGGGTTCTTGGAGCCGGCCTGCTTCATCCCCTGGATCAATCGGCCCGGCAGGGCCCCGAGGTAGGTGCGGCGGTGGCCGCGGATTTCGGCCTCGTCGCGCACCCCGCCCAGAGAAATCCGAACGAATTTGCGGTTCAGTGCCCGGGCGATGGAGCGGCCCAAAGAGGTCTTGCCCACGCCGGGAGGGCCGACGAAGCAGAGGATCGGCCCCTTCATCGTGCGGTTCAGCTTGCGTACCGCCAGGAACTCCAGAATCCGCTCCTTGACCTTGTCCAGGTAGCAGTGGTCTTCGTCCAGGATCTTCTTGGCCCGGGCGATATCGTGGGAATCGCGGGTGGTTTTGCTCCAGGGGAGTTCAATCAGCCAGTCCAGGTAGGTGCGGATCACGCCGGCCTCGCCGGAGTCGCCGTGCATCCGCTCCAGGCGGCCCAGCTGCTTCAGCGCCTCCTTCTGCGTCGCCTCCGGCATTTTTGCCGCTTCGATGGCCTTGCGCAGCTCCTCCAGCTCCTCTTTCCCCTCGTTGTCCCCCAGCTCCTGCTGGATCGCCTTCATCTGCTCCCGCAGGTAGTATTCCTTCTGGTTTTTCCCCATCTCCTCCCGGGCGGCATGCTGGATCTTGGCCTGGACCGAGAGCATCTCGTGCTCCTTGGCCAGGAATTCGTTCACTTTTGTCAGCCGCTTCACCGGATCGACGATTTCCAGCAACTGCTGGGCCTCGGCCAGCTTCAGGCCGATGTTGCTGGAGATCAGGTCGGCCATGCTGCCGGGGTCGGTGATGTTTTCCAGGATCACCATCACTTCCGGTGATATCTGCTTGCCTAGTTCGGCGATCTTGCCCAGCTGTTCCCGCACGGTACGGATCAGGGCCTCGGTCTCCAGGGAGTCCGGCGCCGCAGGCTCCACCATTCGCTCGACCCGGACGGTGTGGAACGGTTTCTCTTCCAGGTATTCGACGATGCGGGCTTTGACCAGCCCCTGCACCAGAATTTTTACCCGACCGTCGGGCAGTTTCAGCATGCGCATGATCATGCCCACGGTGCCGACGCGATAGATCTGGTCCGGCGACGGCTCCTCTTCGCCGATTTCGTGCTGAGTCGCCAGCATGATCATGCGGTCCCCGGCCAGGGCCTGATCCACTGCCTTGATCGATGCCTCGCGACCGACGAAAAGTGGTATGATCATGAAGGGATAGACCACCACATCCCGGATCGGCAACAGGGGAAGTTCCTCCGGGATACGGAGTTCCTCCTCGGTGGGGATGGCAGGTTCGGTGTGTGTCTGTTCCTTGTCGGACTGGCTCACCATGTTACTCCTTTATGACAATACGTCGTTCCTGCCCCTTGGGGCAGATGATGCGCAGGACGCCGCGTCGGTATTCGGCGCGGACCTGGGCGGGGTCAGTCAGGTCAGGCAGGCGGACGGTCCGGCACATCTGGCCGAAATGGCGTTCAAGGCAGAGATAACGCTGCCGTTCCTGCGGCGGGTCGGGCAGCTTGTCTGCTCGAATGACCACCACCATCCCCCGCTGCATGATGCTGATGTTGTCGGGAAGCACGCCGGGCAGGTCAAACTCCAGCACTACCGCCCGGTCGGTTTCGTAGATATCCATGGCAACGGAGACGTCCCCCTCGTTTTCACCGTCGAAACGGTGGTCAAGGGCATGCAGCAGCGAGCGCATCTCGTCGAGATGTCGGTTGTACTGTTCCGAGAACAGGGGTTTTCTGCCGCCGGAGCGTGGCATGGCACCTCTCGTGCATCCTGAAACCGTGTGAATATTTCCTATGGATCAGATGTAACCATTCCCCTGGTGAAAGTCAAGCCGCATGCCGGAAAAGAGCGTTGACAGCCGGACTGCTTTTGGAGATAGATGATCTTCTATCGACAATGGATGAGGAGGCGCCCATGGCGTTGAAAACACGGATCTGGATGACCGGTTCCCTGGACTGGTTCGGGTATATTGACGATGCAGAGGTTTTTCTGGGACACCGCAGTTTTCCGAATCCTCCGGAAGAAGGCGATGAATGGACCTGTGAGTCGGGTGACATCTTCAGGATCGAGGACGGGGAGATCAAAAAGATCGGCCATACCGATCCTCCGAAAAAGTACTGGTAGCAGGTTGCTGAAAACCAGCCATCTCGCCGCGGTCCTCGAACCCCCCCTTGTGCGGCGTCGCAGCGCTACGCCGCACAAGGAGCTTCCTGCGGGTGCGACGATCTGACTGTTTTTTGAGCAACCGTAGTTTTTTTAGCAAGTTAGCTAGTGGGTCTGCTGTTCCGGCACCAGGTCGATCACGGTTATTTCCGGCGGGGCAAGGAAGCGGATCGGCGGTCCCCAGGTGCCGGTGCCACGGCTGACGTGCAGCCAGCCCCCCCCTGTCAGGTGCATGGTGCCGGTGGGCAGCGGAAAGCGGAGTCGCGTAAGCAGGGTGAACGGGAAAATCTGCCCTTTGTGGACATGGCCGGACAGTTGCAGATCGAACCGTCCCCGGCTCTCCGTCGCAACTTCCGGGCGATGTTTCAGCACCAGCACGAAGCGATCCCGGGGCGCGCGGGCCAGCAGGCGGGATTCCGCCGTCGGGTCGTAGCCGGCTACCTGTTGCCCCACCGGATCGTCCACCCCCACCACCCAGAGACGCTCTCCCACCGGCACCGCTTCGGAGCGAAGCAGGCGAAAGCCCGACTTCTCGGTGAACTCCTGTGCCTGCCGGAAACCGACGTAGTATTCGTGGTTGCCGGGAATGGCCACCATGCCCAGGGGCGGCGCCAACTGGCGCAGCAGGGTTGAAACCCCGTCGAAGTGCCGCAGGTTGCCGTCCACCAGGTCGCCGGTGGAAACGATCAGATCGGGCTGGGCCTGCCGGATCGCCTCGATCACCCGCCGGACCCGCTCCTCCCGCACGATCACGCCCACATGCAGGTCGCTGATCTGTACGATCCGGATGCGGCTTCCGGCCGACAGCGTAGCAGTGGGGATTCGTACCTGCTCGGTACGGATGTTCAGGGCCTCGAACCAGCCCCAGAGCACGATGCCGGTGGCGGCAAGCAGGCAAAACAGCGCCAAAGGGCGGGGTTGCAACAGGGAAACACGGGGAATCGCCACCAGGTAGCAGGCCGCATGACGCAGGCCGCGGAGCAGTTCCAGAACAGCGGCCAGGGAGCAGAACAGGAAAAGCCAGCCCATCCAGCAGTAGCCGGTCAGGGCCAGCAGGCGGGCCGGCAGGTCATGGCCGTGGCGTTCCAGCAGGCGCACCGCCACCGGTGCCACCGTCATCAACAGGCACCAGAGCAGCGCCGGCACCGTCCAGGCGGGAGCGAGCTGGGGCCAGGCCGACCGCAGCAGCCGGAACAGATAGAGATGGCCGCTGCCGTAAATCAGGAAGAAGGAAAAAAGGAAGAGGGTCATTGGTCGGTGCCTTCTGGCGGGGGCGGGCTCAGGTCGGACAGCCGTCGGGTGCGCAGCAGACCCGGTCCCGACCGTCCCGCTTGGCCTGGTACAGATTGTCGTCGGCCCGCTTCAGCAATTCTTCCAGGCTGCGGTCGCTGTCTCTGCTGGTTGCGGTGCCACCGCTGGCGGTAATGGTCAGTTCGCCGGCATCGGTGAGAAACGGTTCACGGCGTACCGTCTCGAGCATTCGCTCGGCGATGCTGCAGGTTTCTGCTGTTGATGCCTCGGGAAGCAGCACCACGAATTCTTCGCCGCCGTAGCGCCCCAGCAGGTCATAGGGCCTGAGGATGGTCTGGATGCGCCGGGTGAACTCCCGCAAAACCTGATCGCCGATCAGGTGGCCGTAAGTGTCGTTAACCTGTTTGAAGCGGTCCAGGTCCAGCAGCACACACCCCAGTCCCTTGTCGCCGCCGACAGCATACCCGCGCCGGGCCCGGTCGAACTCCTCCGCTCCCCGGGACACGAGGTAGCCGTGATTGGCGACGCCGGTCAGACTGTCGGTAATGGCGGTCCGGTGCAGCAGGGTATGGGCCTCCCGAACCTGCCGCACGCTCTGGCCGATGAGCAGGTGGGAAACCGCAAAGGTCCCCAGCAGCACCACGGCCATGATCAGGGTGGTCAGGACCAGGGCTCTGCGTAATGCCCGGTCGTAGCGGTCGATCAGCAGGTAGATCTCGAAGCTTCCCACCACCATGCCGACCTCGTTTCTGATCGGTACATAGGTTTCCACCACCTTCTGGGTGAACCCCTTTTCCTCCTTCAGGTCCGTTATCTTTTTCTCTTTCAGTTCGGTGTCGATGGAGCCGTAAAGGGCACGCCGCAGGCGGGGGTTTTCAGCGTCCACCTTGCCGATGATCGCCTTGTCGGTGCTGTAGACGATACGGTGGTCATGGTCGAATATCTTGACCTTGATGACATGCAGGTGGTCGACAAAGTTGGCGATCTCCCGGTCAAGGCGGTCGATGTCCCCGGGAGAGACGGCAACGGAGCGGTTCGAGTTCTCCCCCTTCAGGATGGCGTCATGCACGAAGTCCAGCATCAGCTCACAGACGGCAACGGCGTCCGCTTCAGCCATCCTGACCACGTGACCGGTGAAGACCGTCTTGAATCCCCAGGTGGAGGCCAACAGAATAACTGCAATGGAAAGGCTGCCCACGATCATGAACAGTTTCTGCAGGGCTGCCGGGTTCTCTCCCCAGGAGGCATGAAGCGGAGCTTTGCGGGTATCGAGTGCCATACTGGAAGCCGTTCGAGCCGGAATCGGAGGCCGGCCGCTCTGGATAAGCTAAGGGATAGGGCAGCATGGCATAGGTGACGGGGCAATTTCAATGCAGAAACGAAGTATAACGGTCTTCTCCCTTGATTCCGGTGCGCACGGCATGGTATTGCTCACATCATGAACAGGCTACGTCAGAACATACGCGATATGGCAGGCTATATTCCCGGTTTTCAGCCGCCGGATATCGCCTCCTGGATCAAGCTGAACACCAACGAAAACCCCTATCCCCCCTCGCCGCGGGTCAGGGAGGCGATCCTGGCCGAGCTGGGCGAGGACGCCGCGCTGCTGCGTACCTATCCCAGCGCATCGAGCAGCCTGTTGCGGGAGGCTGCCGGCCGGCTGTACGGCTTCGATCCGGACTGGATTATCATGGCCAACGGCTCCGATGAGGTGCTGAACAACCTGATACGGGCCTGCGCCGGCGAGGGCGAGGAGATCGGCTACGTCCACCCCTCCTACTCCTATTACGCCACTCTGGCCGAGATACAGGGGGCGCGGGTACGGACCTTCGGCCTGACCGACGACTGGCGCATCGCCGGCTTTCCCGGGCGCTACGACGGCAGGCTGTTCTTTTTGACCACCCCCAACTCGCCGCTGGGGGGAGTCTTTTCGCTTGCCTACATCGAAGAACTGGCCGGCCGCTGCGCTGGCCTGCTGGTGGTGGACGAGGCCTATGCCGACTTTGCCGGCGAGAACGCCCTGGAGCTGGTGAAGCGGTGCGACAACGTGGTGGTTACCCGCACCCTTTCCAAGAGCTACGCCCTGGCCGGCATGCGTCTGGGGCTGGCCATTGCCCGTCCCGCCATCATCGCCGCCCTGGACAAGATCCGGGATCACTACAACCTGGATCGCCTGGCCCAGGCGGCCTGTCTGGCGGCCCTGGAGGATCAGGACTACTTCCGCCGTCGCTGCGACCAGGTGGTGGCTACCCGGGAACGTTTCAGTGCAGCCCTGCGCGCTCTCGGCTTCACGGTGCCGTCTTCCGGCGGTAATTTCATCTTCGCCACGCCGCCGGATCGGGACGGTCGCCGACTTTATGACGATCTCTATCGCAGCAGGATTCTCGTTCGGCATTTCAGCGATCCGCTGCTTGCCCACGGGGTACGCATATCCATCGGTACCGACGAGGAAATGGCGCGGACCTTGGCGGTGATCGCGGGGGGGAAGCATGATGCAACTGCATGACATGTCCGAGCAGTGTGCCCAGTGCGGTTTCAGCTACGCCCGGATCGATACCGAGGTCTGGGGGCAGTCCAGTTCCCGGCGGGTCATGTGTCCCCTCTGCGGCTGGTCGCTCTATGAGGAGTATCGCTGGGAAGGATCGACGCAGCTGGTGACCAAGCGGACCGAGGCGCGGGGGTTCGGTGCCTACCGCCTGGTGCCGCCGGGCAGTTATACCGGCTATAACGCCTTTCATACCGAGCCGTCGCCGGAGCTGGTGGCGCAGCTGCAAGACCTGCTGACCACCAGGGGGTGGAAAGGATATCTTTCTCTCTGGGACGTGCGACAGAACAAGGTTCGCCTGCTGGTGGGGCATCCCCTGGCGAAGTTTTCCGTTGACGGCATGAACGAGGGTGCCGCCTGAGGGCACCGACAAGGAGTTGGCCATGAGCAGAGCAGCACAGATTACCCGTAGTACCACCGAAACACAGATACAGCTCAGCCTGGCCGTGGATGGTGAGGGCCGGTCGACGATCAGCAGTTCCGTACCGTTTCTGGACCACATGCTGACCCTCTTTGCCCGCCACGGACTGTTCGACCTCACCGTGCAGGCCAACGGCGACATCGACATCGATTTCCATCACACGGTGGAGGATATCGGCATCGTGCTGGGGCAGGCGTTCCGGGAAGCGCTGGGCGACAAGCAGGGAATCCGCCGCTACGGAACCGCCCGGGTGCCGATGGACGAGGCATTGGCCGACGTGACGGTCGATCTTTCCGGCCGTCCCTATCTGGTCTACAACGTGGCGATCACCGCACCGAGCGTGGGCAGTTTCGATACCGAGCTGGTCCGGGAGTTTTTCCAGGCCTTTGCCAACAGTTGCGGCTGCAACCTGCACCTGAACCTGCTCTACGGCGACAATGCCCACCATATCATTGAGGCCTGCTTTAAAGCCTTCGGCCGTGCCCTGGATACCGCCACCGCGCTGGATGACCGGATCAGCGGCGTCATGTCGACCAAGGGCGTCCTGTAACCGAAAACCGCATGCAAACGACAACGGGCGGCTCCCGGAGGGGCCGCCCGTTTGTGCGTTCAGGACCTGCCGATACGGCTTGCCGTTTACTTCAGCTCCTTCAATAATGCCCGTGCCTTGCGGGCTTCGTCGGTTTTCGGGTATTCCTGTGCCAGGCGGTTCAGCACGTAGCGGGTACTCTTCACATCTTTCAACGCCTTAAATGCCAATGCCTGCTTGAGCATGGCCGCCGGTGCCTTCTCCTTCTTCGGGTAGAGCTTGATCACTTCCTGGAACTCCAGGATCGCCTGCTCATAATTTTTTTCGCTGTAGTAGGTCTCCCCGATCCAGTAGCGGGCGTTGGCTACCAGGTCGTGGGAGGGGTGCTGCTCGACGAACTGGGTCAGGTTCACCCGAGCCGACGGCATGTCGTTGGCTTTGAAGCTTTCCAGACCCTTCAGGTAGAGGGAGTCAGGACGCCCTCCTTCCTGCGGTGCCGCTGCCGTCTGTCCCTCGCGCAGCCGCTTGTTCAATTCGTCAAGTGCCGCCTGCAGCTTGACGATCCGGTCCTCAATGGCGACCATGCGGCGGTCGGTATCCTCGCGGTAGCGTTTCAGCTCATCGGCGGTCCTGCGTTGGGACTGGCCCATGTCGTCCTGCTTGGCCGTCAGCACCTGCATGTCCGCCTTTGCGGCATCCAGCAGGGTGGAAAGATCCGCATCGGCCTTGCGTAGCGCGGTGAATTCGCTCTTGAGGTTCTTCTCACCCTCCCGAGCCGTGCTCACGTCCTTGGTGAGGTTGTGGATTTTGTTCTTGGTTTCCTGCAGGTCCTGACGGATGACGTCCACCGAGCTGTTTGAGGCGCAGCCGGTGAGTAGTCCCGCGCAGAGAAGCAGGGTCACGTAGTACGGTTTCATGCAGTATGCCTCCTGTCTGGTCAGGCTGGTGCGACTGGTACGAAAATTATCCTTCTATACTACAGAACATCCCTCCAAAACAAGCAGTGCATGGGGAGCGACCCGCGCGTATGCCGCCGTGAGGTTACAGCGGAGCAGGGGGGCTCATGAACACTCAAGCGGTTCCTCCCACTTTGTTGCCCGTTGCAGTGCCCGCTCCCAGTTGCGAAGCATCATCGCACGCCGCTCCGGCATCAGTGTCGGGACAAAAATCCGTTCCCTCAGTCGTGTCGTGGGCAGGTCGTTCCGGTCCCGCCAGAAGTCCACCGCCAGTCCTGCCAGGAAAGCCGCGCCAAGGGCGGTGGTGTCGCTGATGCGTGTCCGCACCACCGGTACCCCCAGCAGATCGGCCTGGATCTGCAATAGCAGGTTGTTAACCGTGGCGCCGCCGTCCACCCGTAGCTCCGGCAAGGGGATGCCGGTATCGCTTTCCATGGCCCGTACCAGCTCCGTGGTCTGGAAGGCGATGCTTTCCAGTGCCGCCCGCGCCAGATGAGCCGCCGTGGTGCCGCGGGAAATGCCGATGATGGCGCCCCGAGCGAAGGGGTCCCAGTGAGGTGCCCCCAGTCCGGCAAAGGCCGGTACCAGGTAGACGCCGCCGTTGTCCGCAACGGATGCCGCCAGTGCCTCCACCTCGTCGGAGGACCGGATGATGCCGAGACCGTCCCGCAGCCACTGAATCACGGCGCCACTGACAAAGACGCTCCCCTCCAGGGCGTACTCGATCCGGTCACTAATCTGCCAGGCCACGGTGGTCAGCAAGCGGTTATCCGATACAGTGGGGGACTGGCCGGTATGCATCAGCATGAAACAGCCGGTGCCGTAGGTGTTCTTGCTCATGCCGGGCACCAGGCAGCCCTGGCCGAACAGGGCGGCCTGCTGGTCGCCGGCCAGGGAGGCGATCGGCACGGGACGGGAGAACAGGCCGGGGGCGGTTTCGCCGTAGACCTCGCTGGTCCGGGCGAGCCGGGGCAGTATGGCCGCCGGTATGTTCAGGATGCGCAACAGCTCTGGGTCCCAGTCTCCGGTGGCAAGATTGAACAGCAGGGTGCGGGAGGCGTTGCTCGGGTCGGTGAAATGGCAGGTGCCGCCGGTCAGTTTCCAGAGCAGCCAGCTGTCCACGGTGCCGAAGAGCAGTTCTCCCGTTTCCGCCCGTTTGCGGGCGTCGGGGACATGGTCCAGGATCCATGCCAGCTTGGTGCCCGAAAAATAGGGGTCCAGCAGCAGGCCGGTCCGCTCCCGGAACAGCGGCTCCAGTCCGTCGGCCTGAAGCTTTCGGCAGGTGTCGGCGGTACGGCGGTCCTGCCAGACAATGGCGTTATGGATCGGTTCGCCATTTTGCCGCTCCCACACCAGGGTGGTTTCCCGCTGGTTGGCGATACCGATGGCAGCCAGATCGGCAGCCGTCAGTCCGGCCCGCTCCAGGGCTTCGTGCGCCACCTCCAGTTGGGAGCTGTAAAGCTCCAGAGGATCGTGCTCCACCCAGCCCGGCTGGGGATATATCTGGCGAAATTCCCGCTGTGCCGTTCCTTTGATCTCTGCGGCATGGTCGAAAATGATGGCGCGGGAACTGGTGGTTCCCTGGTCCATGGCCAGGATGTATGACATGGTGACAGACCTCTTTGGTACGCTGGAATGGGGGGAGATTGCCGCATTGTGGGAATCCGGGGGGCTCCGCGTCAACAAAAAATCTGCTTTCGTTCGAGCGATTGGTGGCGCGTGAAAACAAAAAGGGCCCGCGAAATGTTCGCAGGCCCTTCAATAGTTGGCTCCCCAGCGCGGACTCGAACCACGGACATGGTGATTAACAGTCACCCGCTCTACCGACTGAGCTACTGGGGAAAAGAGAATTGAGTTACTAGCACGGGTGTCCGAGGGGAGTCAACAAAAAAATAGTCGCCATTCGTCCGGGCGGATGGAGGCAGCAGAACACATTACGGGCAACGGAGAGGAGAAGCAGGGGGGCGTTTTATCCTTCTGATATTCTTTGCTTGGATTCTCGGCACAGCATCAGTATAATTCATCGATTTTAAGCCGTCACGGAAAGGACCGTACCTGCATGAGCAGAAAAATGCTGATCAACGTCATGCATCCCGAGGAGGCCCGAGTGGCCATCGTTCAGGATGGGCGTCTCATGGAGCTGAACATTGAAATCAGCGGCAAGGAGCAGACCAAGGGGAACATCTACAAGGGGGTCGTGCTGCGGGTCGAACCGGGCCTGCAGGCGGCCTTCGTCGATATCGGCCAGAAAAAGCCGGGCTTCATCCAGATGGGGGATCTGCATCCCGATTCCTGGCAGTGGCGCGAGGATATTCCGGAAGGGGAGCGCAAACGTCGGCCCCGCATCCAGGAGGTGCTGCGGCGGGGGCAGGAGCTGATCGTTCAGGTGGAGAAGGATGCCCGGGACATGAAAGGGGCGGCCCTGACCGGCTACCTTTCCCTGCCGGGGCGCTACATGGTGCTGATGCCGGGGGATACGGCGGCCGGCATCTCCCGCAAGATCGAGGACAACGCCAGTCGCAAGGAGTTGAAGGCCCTGGTGGCCGAGCTGCAGGTGCCGGAGGGGTATGGGTACATCGTCAGGACCGAGGCCCTGGGGCGGACTGCCGAGGAATTGAAGAAGGATCTGGAGTACCTGTTGGGGGTGCACAAGCGGATTATGGAGCAGGCGGCCCAGGTCAAGGGGCCTGCCGAGATTTACCGCGACGCCGGCGTGATCCTGCGCACCATCCGCGACTATTTTTCCAATGATATCGATGAAGTGCTGGTGGACGACAAGGCGGCCTGGCAGCAGGCGGTAGATTCGTTCAAGGAGCTTATGCCGGGCACGGAAAAACTCGTCAAGCTGCACAAGGAAAAACGGCCGATCTTTTCCAAGTACCAGTTGGAGGAGCAGATCGATCAGCTCTACGAGAAGCGGGTGCCGCTTCCCTCCGGCGGTTCTCTGGTGATCGAGCCGACCGAGGCGCTGGTTTCCATCGACGTCAACTCCGGCAAATCCAGCGGCGAGCGGGGGGTTGAGGACACCGCCTTCAAGACCAACCTGGAGGCTGCCGCCGAAGTGGCTCGCCAGTTACGGCTGCGGGACCTGGGCGGCTTGGTGGTGATCGACTTCATCGACATGCGGGAGACCAAGCACAACAAAGAGGTTGAGCAGTGCCTCAAGGAAGCGCTCAAGATGGACAAGGCGCGGATGAATCTGGGGCGGATTTCCCAGTTCGGCATGCTGGAGATGTCCCGCCAGCGGATTGCGAAGAACATTAACGATGCCATTCACCTGGAATGTCCCCACTGCGAGGGGCGCGGCCGGGTGAAGTCGGTGGAGGCGATGGCTCTTTCTTTTCTGCGCAAGGTGCATGCCGTTGCCGCCAAGGGGCAGGTGGGCGAGGTGCGGGGTGGGCTTCCCCTGGAGGTGGCTTACTTCCTGCTGAACCGTAAGAAGCGTGAGCTGGCCCAGATCGAGAATGATTACGAGATCGTGGTGACGATTAAGGGGAAACCCTCCTTCCTGCTCAATCAGTTGGAGCTGGAGGTAACCAAGCGGGAGAAACCGCAGCGGGAAGAGGACACGGCGTCCGAGGTCGCTCCGCCGGCAGGTGTGGTTGAGGTGCCTCCAACCGAGACGGCGGCTGCACCCGAAGGGAGCGGCAAGAAGAAACGCAAGCGCAAGCGCAGGAAAAAGGGCGGGGCGCACGAGTCCCACGCCGATGCGGTGGCGACGGAAGAGCCGCAGCAGGTGGAAGAAGCGGCCCCGCAGCCGCTGGAGCCGGTACAGGAGGGGGAGGCTGCTGCGGAAGAGTCGGCGGAGGCCGCGGCGCCGAAGAAAAAGCGGCGCTCCCGCTCCCGCAAGAAGACAACGACATCGGAGGCGGCTGCCGTACCGCTGGAGATTGCTCCGGTGGAACCGCCGGTTGCTGAGGAGGCTCCGGTGCCGGTTGCGGTCGAGGAGTCACGCCGGGACGAGGAAACCGGGAAGCCGGCACCGGCGAAAAAGAAGAAAGCAGCCCCGGCTGCCACTCGCGCCAAAACGCGCGCTGCCGCAGCTCCGGTAATCGCCGAGCAGGCGGTGGTGGCCCCTGAAGAAGTGGCGCCCCCCAAACCGGTTCGGCCCAAGAAGGCTGCACCAAAAAAGACAAAAACAACGGTTGAGCAGCCGGCGGAGCCGGTCGTGGCGGAAGCCGTCGCCGAAACGGCGGCAACACCTGCCCCAAAGCCCAAAACACCGCGTAAACGGGCGGCTTCTGCCAAGGCCGGTGCGCCGTCCCGCAAAGGAGCAGCCACGGAAGAATAGCTTGACGGAGCAGGTTGCCTGGGCTACTTTTACAAGCTCTCTGCAGTCCGAACCATCTGAAAGGTAAACGGTTTCCATGGAAGAACTGAGTGAACTGCTCCTGCAGCGCCGCCGCAAGGTCAATGCGCTGTGGGAGGCAGGTATCAATCCCTATCCCAACGACTTCACCCCCCGTCATACCTCCGCCGACGTGGTGGCCGCCTACGGCAGCGTCGAGCAGATCGACGCCCCTGATGCCGAATTCGTCCTGGCGGGGCGGATCATTGCCCGCCGTTCCTTCGGCAAGGCCGCCTTTATCCAGCTCCAGGACCGGGCCGGTCGCATCCAGCTCTACGTCCGCAAGGACGATCTGGGAGAGGAGCAGTTTACCGCTTTCGAGTCCTTCGACATCGGCGACATCGTCGGTGCCGTCGGCTTCCCGTTCCGCACCAAGACCGGTGAGCTTTCCCTGCACCTGCGCTCCATCCGTCTGCTGGTGAAATCCCTGCTCCCCCTGCCGGAGAAGTTCCACGGCCTGACCGACGTGGAGACCCGCTACCGCCAGCGCTACGTTGACCTGATCGTCAATCCCGAGGTGCGGGACCTGTTCGTGAAGCGCTCCAGGATCATCAACCTGATCCGCGGTTTCATGAGCTCCCGCGAGTTTCTCGAAGTGGAAACACCGATGATGCAGCCGATTCCCGGCGGCGCCACGGCCCGTCCCTTCGTGACCCACCACAACGCCCTGGATATGGAGCTGTTCCTGCGCATCGCCCCGGAGCTGTACCTGAAGCGGCTGGTGGTGGGGGGCTTCGAGCGGGTCTTCGAGATCAACCGCAACTTCCGCAACGAGGGGATTTCGGTCCGCCACAACCCTGAATTCACCATGATGGAGTTCTACCAAGCCTATGCCACCTATGAGGACCTGATGGAGCTGACGGAAGAGCTGTTCTGTCATGTGGCCCAGGAGGTGCTGGGGACGCTGGAATTCAGTTATCAGGGGATGCCCATCAGTTTCAAGCGTCCCTGGCGGCGCCTGACCGTCAAGGAGGCGGTGCTGGAGTACGGCGACATCGACCGCAAGCAGTTGGAAGACCGGGATCTTGCCCTGGCCTACGCCCGCAGCATCGGTCTGGACCTGCCGGATTCCATCGGCTACGGCAAGCTGCTCATGGAAATCTTCGAGGAGGTGGCGGAACACAAGCTGATCCAGCCCACCTTCGTGACCGCCTATCCCACCGAGGTGTCGCCCCTTTCCCGCAAGAACGACCACAATCCGGAGATCGTGGATCGTTTCGAGCTGATGATCGCCGGCCGGGAGATCGCCAACGCCTTCTCCGAGCTGAACGATCCGGTGGACCAGAAGGAACGGTTCCTGGCCCAGGTGGCGGAAAAGGACAAGGGGGACGAAGAGGCCCACTACATGGACGAGGACTACGTCCGCGCCCTGGAGTACGGCCTGCCGCCCACGGCCGGCGAGGGGATCGGCATTGACCGGCTGGTAATGCTCCTGACCGATTCCCCCTCAATCCGGGACGTCATCCTCTTTCCCCAGTTGCGCAAGGAAGCCAGGTAGGCCGGTCCATGCCGTTCGAACTACTGATCGGGTTGCGCTATCTCAAGGCCAAGCGCAAATCCACCTTCATCTCCATCATCACCTTCATCTCTACGGCCGGCGTGACCCTGGGGGTGATGGCCCTGATCGTGGTGCTGGCGGTGATGACCGGCTTCGAACGGGATCTGAAGGAGAAAATCCTGGGAACCAACGCCCATCTGGTGGTGATCCGCAGCGGCGCGCCGATGGAGGGGTACCGCGACCTGATGGAGCGGATGAAGCGGCTGCCGGGGGTGGAGGCGGCAACACCGTTCATCTACAACCAGGTGATGCTCTCCACCGGTCGCAACGTTTCCGGCGTGGTGCTGCGGGGGATCGATCCGGTGACGGACCGCCAGGTGACCCGCCTTGCCCGCTCCGTGGTCCAGGGAAACATGGACGGCCTGGATCCGGCCGGCGCCGGCAGCGACCCCGGGGTCATGATCGGCCGCGAACTGGCCCGGCACCTGAATCTTTCCCTGGGCGACCGGGTGAACGTGGTCTCTCCCCTGGGGACCATTACCCCCCTGGGGATGATGCCCAAGCTGAAGCCGTTCCGGGTGACGGCGATCTTCAACACCGGCATGTTCGAGTATGACTCCACCCTGGCCTATGTCAGCCTCCCTCAGGCCCAAGGGTTTTTCAACCTGGGGGACACGGTTACGGGCATCCAGCTCAAGGTGGCCGACGTCTACGGCACCACCGAGCTGGCCGCCAGGATCAACCGGGAGTTCGGCCCGGAGCTGTACGCACGGGACTGGATGCAGATGAACAGGAACATCCTCTTCGCCCTCAAGACCGAAAAGGTGGTCATGTTCATCATCCTCACCCTGATCGTGCTGGTGGCCGCCTTCGGCATCGCCTCAACCCTGTTCATGGTGGTGATGGAGAAAACCAAAGACATCGCCATCCTCAAGACCATGGGGGCCAGGTCCGGCAGCATCATGAAGATCTTCGTGCTGGAAGGGCTGATCATCGGCGTGGTGGGAACCGCGTTGGGACTCCTCTCCGGCCTGTTGATCGCCACCAACCTGGAGCCGATCATCAATGTCGTGCAGAAGGTGACCGGCAAGAACTTCTTCAGCAAGGAGATCTACTACCTGGACCACTTCCCCTCCCACGTGGTGGTGTCCGACGTGGTGACGGTGGCGGTGACTGCCGTGGTGATTTCGTTCCTGGCGACGCTTTATCCTGCCTGGCAGGCGTCCCGGATGTTGCCGGCGGAGGCACTGCGGTATGAGTAGCACAATGCCGATTTTTCGCAATCTCTGCGTTGCCCGGCAGGACTGCTTGTGCGGCGTACCATCACCGTACGCCTCCGCGCATTCCCTTAGGCGCCTTGACCTTGCAAAAACTGGGCGTTTTGGGAGTCGTCATGTCTAGCCTGCTGTCGGTCAAGGGGCTGTGCAAAAGCTACCGTACCGGTGCCGCCACGGTGGAGGTGCTGAAGGGGATCGATCTTGAGGTGGCCGAAGGGACCACCACCGCCCTGGTGGGGGCCTCCGGTGCCGGCAAGAGTACCCTGCTGCATATCCTGGGCGCCCTTGATCGCCCCAGTTCCGGCTCAGTGCAGTTCCGGGGCAGCGACCTGTTTGCCCGCTCCGACCGGGAACTGGCTGATTTTCGCAGTACCAGCATCGGTTTCGTCTTTCAGTTCCATCACCTGCTGCCGGAGTTTACCGCCCTGGAGAACGTCATGATGCCGGCCCTGATCGCCCGGACCGACCGGCGCCAAGCCGAACGGAAGGCGGCTGAGCTGCTGGAGGAACTGGGGCTGGGGCATCGCCTGGTCCACCGTCCGGGCGAGCTGTCCGGCGGTGAACAGCAACGGGTGGCCATCGCCCGTGCCCTGGTGATGGAGCCGGCCCTGCTGCTGGCCGACGAGCCCACCGGCAACCTCGACATGAAGACCAGCGAGGCGATTCATGGCTCTTTGAGCCGACTGCAGCAGAAGACCGGCATCACCTTGGTGATCGTCACCCATAATGAACGACTCGCAGCAGGAATGGAACGGGTAGTCCGCCTGGCGGACGGCCTGATCGAACCGGCTGTACCGGAGGTTCCGTGACCAAGTCACCCTACATGACCACCGCAGCGCTCTGCGCCCTGCTGCTTGCCCCGCAGGTTTCCCGCGCCGAGGGAGAGAAGATCGTTGACGTCGTGGTGCGCGGTAACCGTCGCATCGAGTCGTCGGCGATTCTGAACCTGATCAGGGTCAAACCGGGGGACGCGCTGAGCGACGACCGTACCGATGCCGATGTCAGGGCGGTGTATCGTCTCGGGCAGTTTCAGGATGTGCAGGTTTCCTCCGAGCCGGTAACCAACGGGGTCGTCCTGGTCTATTCGGTGGTCGAAAAGCCGATTATCCGTGATATCCGTTTCAGCGGCAACAGCAAGATCAAGCAGGACAAGCTGCTGGAGGGGCTGCCGATTCGCCGCAACGCCATCTTCGCCAAGAAGGATCTGGATAGCGCGGTGGCCCGCCTGAAGAAACTGTATCAGGATGACGGCTACTATCTGGCAGCCATCGAGCCGCTGGTGGAGCAGCGCACTTCCACCGACTACGTGGTCACCTTCAAGATCACCGAGGGTAACGTGGTGCGGATCAGCGAGATCACCTTCGAGGGGATCAGCGCCTTCAGCCCCCGCAAGCTGCGCGGCGTGATGGAAACCAAGGAGAAGTGGTTCATGAGCTGGCTGACCGGGGCCGGTACCTACAAGGAAGAGGTACTGAAAAACGATGTCCTGCTGCTCACCGATCACTACCTGAACAACGGCTACATCAACGTCAAGGTGGGAGAACCGGTGGTCGTCATGGCCGAGGATGGCGAGTCGCTGCTGGTGACCATTGCCGTTACCGAGGGGGATCAGTACCGGATCGGCCAGATCGACTTCAAGGGAGACCTGCTCTACCCCGAACGGGACCTGCGTGCCAAGATGACCCTGGAGCCGGGAGTGGTGTTCAGCAGGGCCAAGTTGCGTGCCGATATCGGTGCCCTGACCGACATGACCGCCGACAAGGGGTATGCCTTCAACAACGTCACTCCGGCAACAACGCCGCACCCGGAGAACAAGACCCTCGATCTGCTGTTTGAGATCGAGAAGGGAGAGCTGGTTTCCATCGAGCGGATCAGCATTTCCGGCAACACCAAGAGCCGTGACAAGGTGGTGCGGCGGGAGATGCGCCTGATGGAAGGGGAGCTGTACAGCGCCACCGGTTTCAAGCGCAGCAAGCAGAACCTGATGAACACCGGCTATTTTGAAGAGGCAAACGTCTCCAGCGTCAAGGGGAGCAGCACCAACAAGCTGAACATCAATGTGGAGGTAAAGGAGAAACCGACCGGTGCCTTCACCATCGGCGGCGGCTACAGTTCGCTGGACGGACTGATTTTCCAGGGGTCGGTTTCCCAGTCCAACTTCCTGGGGTTGGGGCTGAAGGCCCACGCCTCCGCGGCCGTCGGCGGCAAGTCCAATACCTACTCGGTCGGTCTGACCGATCCCTACTTCCTGGACAGCAAGTGGACCCTGGGTCTCGACATCTACCGTTCCGAGCGTGACTACACCGACTACAGTCGCCGCCTCACCGGTGGCGACATCAAGGCCGGCTATCCGCTGACCGATTTCATCAGCACCTTCTGGATGTACAAGTACGAGATCAAGGATATCTACAACCCGACCGATGAATATCGCAAATGGAGCGCCATCGACCCCGGCAACTATCCGTTGAACCAGACCACGACCAGCTCCGTCTACGCCAGCATCACCAACAACACCACTGATTTCCGCTTCGACCCCTCCAGCGGCATGGTGAACACCCTGTCCGTGGAATACGCGGGCCTGGGGGGCAACAACAAGTTTATCCGCGAGATCCTGGACAACACCATTTATGTGCCGCTCAAGTGGCAACTGGTGGGCTCCACCCGGCTGGTGATCGGTGCCGTACAGCAGGCTGACGGGCCGATCCCGATCGACGAGAAGTTCTACCTGGGGGGGATCGGTACCCTGCGCGGTTATTCAGCCCGCACGGTCAGCCCCATTGACAAAAACGGCATCCATATCGGCGGTGAAAAACAGCTGTTCGGCAATACCGAGCTCAAGTTTCCCCTGTTGCCGGAGTTTGGCCTGAAAGGGGTAGCCTTCTTCGATTACGGTAATGCCTGGACCAGTGGCGGGATCAAGCCGCCGGATATTCTGATGAGTTACGGTGCCGGCATCCGCTGGGCCTCCCCCATGGGGCCGCTGCGGCTGGAGTACGGCATTCCGATCAATCCCCGTCCGGAAGACAACAAGTCGGGGCGGTTTGAGTTCGCGATCGGCAGCATTTTCTAGAACGGCAGACGGCCTGTCCGTCTGTTCATGATGAGTTCAGATATGGAACAAGGAGAAGGGATCGTATGAAACGGTTTGTTCTGTCGGTACTGATGGTGATGATCTGCTCCGGCCTGGCCCAGGCCGCCGAAACCAAGGTCGGCTATATCGATATGCAGCGGGCGCTGAACCTGTCCGATGCTGGTGTGCAGGCTAAAAATCAGTTGCAGGAAAAGCTGAAGGGCTACCAGGCACAGATCAACGCCAAGCAGGAGGAGCTGCAGAAGCTGAAGACGGATATGGAGAAACAGTCCATGACCCTCAACGAGGCGGCACGGGCGGCGCGGGAGAAGGATTATCAGCAAAAGCTGAAGGATTTTCAGCGGTTTACCAAGGATGCCGAGGAGGACATGCAGGCCCGTGATGGCGAACTGACCAAGAAGATCCTTGAAACTCTGGAAAAACTGATCAGCGAGTATGGCAAAAAGAACGGCTATACCATTATCTTCGATGCCCGTGGCGCCGGCCTGCTCTACGCTGACCAGAAGGCCGATCTGACCGATGCCATTCTCAAGGAACTGAACGCGGCTACCAAGGCAAAAAAATAGAGGTTCGAGGCACTCACTCCATGCAGATAACCAGGACATTGCAGGAACTGGCCGACTATCTGGGCGGCGTTGTCCACGGTGACGGAGCGGTACGGGTCAGCGGCCTGGCCCCCCTGGACAATGCCGGGCCGGATAAGGTCACGTTCCTGGCCAACCCGAAATACGCCGCCAAGGTGGCGGAGACCGGCGCCGGCGGCGTGCTGATGGCGCCGGGCAACGAACGGTACGGCCGCAACGTGATTGAACTGGCCAACCCCTATCTGGGGTTCGCCAAGCTGCTGACCCTCTTCTATACCGCACCCCATCCTGCCCTGGGAGTGCTGGAGGGGGCGACGGTAGGCTCCGGTACGACCCTGGGAGAGGGGATCAGTATCTATCCCGGTGCCGTGGTCGGCAACAACGTCGGCATCGGTGATCGAACGGTCATCCACCCCGGTGCGGTGATCTACGACGGCGTCACCATCGGCAGCGACTGCGTGATCCATGCCAATGCGGTGGTGCGGGAGCGCTGCCGGATCGGCAACCGCTGCAAGCTGCAGCCGGGGGCGGTGATCGGCAGCGACGGCTTCGGCTATGCGCCGGACGGCAGTTCCTATTATCCGATTCCCCAGATCGGCATCGTGGTGCTGGAGGACGATGTTGAAATCGGCGCCAACACCACCATCGACCGGGCGGCACTGGAGGTGACCCTGATCAAGCGGGGCACCAAGCTGGACAATCTGGTGCAGGTGGCCCACAACTGCCGTATCGGCGAGGACTGCATGATCGTCTCCCAGGTGGGGATTGCCGGCTCCAGTACCATCGGCAACCATGTTACCCTGGCCGGTCAGGTGGGGGTGGTGGGGCACGTCAGTATCGGTGACAATGTGATCGTGGGTGCCCAGGGAGGGGTCCCGGGTTCGCTGGCAGGTAACGCCTACTACAGCGGCTCCCCGGCCATGCCCCATAAGGAGTGGTTGCGTACGATGGGGACCCTGCCGAAGCTGCCGGAGATGCGCAAGAAACTGGCGGAGCTGGAAAAAAAGATCGTCGGGCTGGAAGCCCGGCTGGCCAAGGAGTGAAGAGATGGACGTAACCCTGCCAATGGACGTGAACGGAATCATGGCGATCCTGCCCCACCGCTATCCGTTTCTGCTGGTGGACCGGATCGTGGAGCTGGAGCACGGCACCCGCTGTGTCGGTATCAAGAACGTCACCATCAACGAGCCGTTTTTTCCGGGGCATTTCCCCGGCCACCCAGTGATGCCGGGGGTACTGATCGTGGAGGCCATGGCCCAGGTGGCCGGCATCATGGCCTATCTGGCATCTGACGATGAAACCCGCAAGAAGGTCAGCTACTTCATGGCCATCGACAACGCCAAATTCCGCAAGCCGGTGGTGCCGGGTGACCAGCTCAGGATTGAGATCGTCACCACCCTGAGCCGCCGCGGCATCTGGGGCGTTGACGGCAAGGCCTACGTTGACGGCAAGCTGGTGACCGAGGCATCCCTGAAGGCAACCTTTGCCGCAGCCTGAGAAAGAGAGAGACCGTATGGCATTTCATCCCACGGCAATCATTCATCCCACCGCGCAGGTGGCTGAAGGGGTCGAGATCGGTCCCTATGCGATCATCGAAGAGAATGTGATCATCGGAAAGGGGACCAGCATCGGCCCTCACGCGGTGATCGGCAAGTGGACCGAGCTGGGTGAGAACAACCAGGTGTTTCACATGGCTTCAGTGGGGGCTCCGCCCCAGGACCTGAAGTACAAGGGGGAGGAGTGCTGGACCCGCATCGGCAGCAATAACGTGATCCGCGAGTTCGCCACCATTCACCGCGGCACCGTCACCGGCCACGCCGAGACCGTGGTGGGCAGCAACAACCTGTTCATGGCCTACTCCCACGTGGCCCACGACTGCCGGGTGGGCAACGGCGTGGTCATGGCCAACGCCGCCACCCTGGCCGGGCATGTCACCGTACAGGACAACGTTATTCTGGGCGGCCTGGTGGCCATCCACCAGTTTGTCACCATCGGTGCTTACTCGATGCTGGGAGGCGGCACGCTCGTGGGGCTGGACATCCCCCCCTACATGATCGCCACTTCCGGCAAGCGGGACGCCAAACTGCGGGGACTGAACCTGATCGGCCTCAAGCGGCGCGGCTTCAGCGACGAGGCAATCAACAACCTGAAGAAGGCGTACAAAACCCTCTTCATGGCCGATCTCAAACAGGCGGAAGCGATTGCAAAAATCAGGGCCGAGATCGTCGGCTGCGCCGAAGTGGACAACCTGCTGCACTTCATCGAAACGTCGCAGCGGGGGATCTGTCGCGGATGAGCGCCCTGCGCACGGCGGTCATCGGCGTCGGCTACCTGGGGAACTTCCATGCCCAAAAGTACGCCGCCCTTGGGGATGCGGAGCTGGTGGGAGTGGTGGACTCCGACCCCATCCGCGTCGGTGAGGTTGCCGCCGCCTGCGGCTGCACGGCCTTTACGGACTACCGCGACCTGATCGGCCGAGTGGATGCGGTCAGCGTGGTGGTGCCCACCCAGTTTCACCACCAGGTTGCCCGTGATTTTCTGGCTGCCGGTGTGCACGTCCTGATCGAGAAGCCGATCACCACCACCATCGAGCAGGCCGACGAACTGATCGCCCTGGCCGATAGCGGCAACCTGGTGTTCCAGGTGGGGCACCTGGAGCGGTTCAACCCGGTGCTGATGGCGGCGGAGGAGGTACTGCAGGCGCCGCTCTTCGTTGAATCGGTGCGGATCGCACCGTTCAAGCCGCGGGGGACCGACGTCAACGTGGTGCTGGATCTGATGATCCACGACATCGACATCATCCAGCACCTGGTCAGATCGAAGGTTGCCAGCATCGACGCCATCGGCGCTCCGGTCTTTACCGGTGAGGAGGACATCGCCAACGCCCGCATCGCCTTCGAGAACGGCTGTGTTGCCAACGTCACCGCCAGCAGGATCAGTCTGAAGAGCGAGCGAAAAATGCGTATCTTCCAGCGGGACGCTTACTTGACTCTTGACTTCCAGAATCGCAAACTGCTGGTGGCAAAACGGGGGGCCGGCGAACTGCTGCCCGGCATTCCCAACGTGCAGGTGCAGGAGCAGGAGCTGGGGCAGTCCGATCCGCTCCTGTCCGAGATACGCTCCTTCCTGGAGGCGATCCGTAGCGGGGGCCAACCCCAGGTGAGTGGCCGGGACGGCCGCATGGCGCTGGAAACAGCGCTGAAAATCAATCAGGCTTTGAACAGGATACCGTCATGATCCCCATGGTTGACCTGAAAACCCAGTACCATGCCCTGAAGCAGGAGATCGACCGGGCGGTGCTGGATGCCCTGGAGAGTACCCAGTTCATTCTGGGTCCCAACGTTACGAACCTGGAAGCGGAGGCTGCCGCCTACCTGGGAACTCCCCACGCCGTCACCTGCGCATCCGGCACCGATGCCCTGCACCTGGCGGTGCTGGCCGCCGGTATCCAGCCGGGGGACGAGGTGATCACCACTCCCTTCACCTTTATCGCCACCGCCGAAGCGATCCGCTACGCCGGCGCGGTACCGGTGTTTGTCGATGTGGACCCGGCCACCTTCAACATCGTGCCGGAGCTGATCGAGCGGGCCATCACCCCCCGTACCAAGGCGGTGATTCCGGTACACCTGTTCGGCCAGCCGGCGGACATGACCGCTATCAGCGATATCTGCAGCCGGCATAACCTGGTGCTGATCGAGGACTGCGCCCAGTCCTTCGGTGCCGCCGTGGGTGGACGTATGACCGGTACCATCGGCCGCTTCGGCTGCTTCAGTTTTTTCCCCAGCAAGAACCTGGGAGGGTACGGCGACGGCGGGATGATCGTCTGCGGCACGGCAGAGGATGCCGACCAGTTGAAAATGCTGCGCAACCACGGCAGCCGCGTGCGCTACCACCATGACGTGATCGGTTTCAACAGCCGTCTTGACGATCTGCAGGCCGCCATCCTGCGGGTGAAGCTGCGGCACATCGACCGCTTCAATCAGGAGCGGCGCCGGGTGGCCCACCGCTACTCTGAGGGGCTGAAGGATCGGGTCACCGTGCCGTTCGAAGACGGCAAAGGCGTCCATGTGTACCACCAGTACACCCTGCTCTCCGACCGGCGGGATGCGGTTATGGCAGCGTTGTCCGGGCAGCAGATCGCCTCGGCCATCTACTACCCGATCCCCCTGCACCGCCAGAACGTTTTTGCCGGCGAATGCCGGGATCTTTCCCTGCCGGTGGCGGAGTCGCTGGCAAGCCGCTGCATGTCGCTGCCGATCTACCCGGAGATGACCGACGAGCAGGTGGACCGGGTGGTTGCGGCGGTGCGCGAAGCGTTGGCGTAGCTCGATGGTGCGTCGAGACGATGGCGCTGCCGCCGACGCCGTGTACGGCAACCATTCGCGGCGCGTGATGATAATAGCTGGCGAGGCTTCCGGCGACATTTACGGCGCCGGACTGATCCGGGCGGTGCACCGGCGGGACCCTGCGGTGCGATTCTTCGGCATCGGCGGGGTACGGATGCGGGAGGCCGGGGCCGACACCCTGGTGGATGCCGCTGAGATGGCCGTGGTGGGGTTGATCGAGGTGCTCCGGCATTTCGACGTCATCGCGTCAGCCTTCCTGAAACTGAAAAAAATCCTGCTCAGCGAGCCCCCGAGCCTGCTGATCCTGATCGACTACCCCGGTTTCAATCTCCGGCTGGCCAAGATTGCCAAAAAGGCCGGTGTCCCGGTGCTCTACTACATTTCTCCCCAGATCTGGGCCTGGCGCCAGGGACGGGTGCAAAAGATCCGCCGTCTGGTTGACCATATGGCGGTGATTCTTCCCTTTGAAGCCCCCTTCTATCAGAAAGCCGGTGTGCCGGTCTCCTTCGTGGGACACCCCATGGCCGATCTGGTAACGGTCTCCCTGGACCGCGATCAGGCGGCCCGTTCCTTCGGTCTCGATCCGGCACACCAGATCGTGGGACTCTTTCCCGGCAGCCGTAAAAGCGAAATCAGTCGCCTGCTCCCCACGATCGTTGCCACGGCCTGCCTGCTGCACCGCCGTTTTCCCGAAATTCGCTTTGTCCTGCCGCTGGCCTCAACCCTGCAGGATGAGGACTTGACGCCGTACCTTGCCGGCAGCGGACTGCCGGTAACCGTGGTACGGGAGCGGATTCACGACCTGACCCGGGCCTGCGATGCCGTGATCTCGGTTTCCGGCACCGTCACCCTGGAGGTTGCCCTGGTAGGAACCCCCCTGGTGATCATTTACAAACTGTCGCCGCTCACCTACCGGATCGCCCGGCGGCTGGTCAAGGTGGACCATATCGGTCTCTGCAATATCGTGGCCGGCGAAACCGTGGCCCGCGAACTGATTCAGGATGACGCCTCGGCGGAGATGATTGCGGAGGAAATCGGACGTATCTTGTCAGATAGTGGCTATGCGGCGCAGTGCAGACAGAAATTGTCCAGGGTCAGGGAGCGGCTGGGCGGCGGTGGCGCCGACGACCGGGTGGCCGCCTTAACCCTGGAACTGCTGGCAGCGCCATGAAACGGATGCTCTGGTTCCTGCAGGCGGGCGCCTTCTACCTGTTTACCTGGCTAGTGGCCCTGCTCCCCGCCGGTTTGTCCCGGAAACTGGGAACAGCCACGGGTGAGCTGATGCACCGGCTGCTGACGAGTCGTCGCCGGATCGCCGAGGAGAATATCGCCCGCAGCCTCGACCATATGCGGGCCCAGCCGGGCTGGAGCTGTACCATCCCCGATGCCGCCGGTATCGCCCGTGAAACCTTTCGCAACATCGGCCGTTCCCTGGTGGAAACCTGCCGTCTGTATCATGGCCGCGGCGACGAGCTGATTGCCGCCATCGAGGTGCGGGGCCGGGAACACTATGACGCCGCCAGGGCGCGGGGCAAGGGGCTGATCTTCCTTACCGGTCACTGCGGCAACTGGGAACTGGTGGCCCTGGCCTATGCCCGGCTGTTCAACTCCTCCATGTCGGTGGTGGCCCGGCGCCAGAACAACCCCTATCTCAACCGCATGGTGGAAACCATGCGGATGCACTACGACAATCGGGTCATTTACAAGGACAACGCCCTGAAGAACATGATGGCGGTGATCCGCAGGAACGGGGTGATCGGATTGCTGGTGGACCAGGCGGTCTTTCCGGAGGAAGGAAGCCTGATACCGTTTTTGGGACGCCCGGCCTGGGCCTCCAAGGCGCCGGTGCTGCTGGCCCGCAAGACCGGGGTGGCGGTGCTTCCCGCCTTTATCCACCGTGAAGGGGACCGGCACGTGATCGAGCTGCACCCGGAGCTGGTATTTTCCGGGGACGCTTCCGAGGAGGGGTGGCAACAGGACGTCAAGCGGTATTCCGCTGCCATCGAACAGTTTATCGTCCGCTATCCAACCAACTGGTACTGGGTACATCGGCGCTGGAAACGGGCGGAGGGGGCGTGAACAGGAGATTCTGGGCCGAACTGCTGGTGCTGCTGGTGCTGCTGGCGGCCGGCACCGCCATCATTGCCGCCACCGGTGCCGATCTGGCCCTTTCCGCACGCTGGTACCTGGAGGGGGGATGGCCGGTGGGTGAAGCCTTTCCCTGGAAGCTGCTCTACCGGATCGACCGGACGCCGGCCATCCTGCTGGCTCTGATCGGTTTGGGCGGAGCGGTGTGGGGGCTGCGGCGTGCGACGAAGCGGCACTGGGTACGCCCCGGTCTGTTTCTGGTGCTTCTGCTGGCCTTGGGGCCGGGAGTGCTGGTGAACGCGGTCTTCAAGGAACACTGGGGACGCCCGCGTCCCCGCGAGGTACAGGAGTTCGGAGGAAGCAAGCCGTTCCTGCAGCCCTGGCAGCCGGGAATCAGCGGCAAGGGGCGTTCGTTTCCCTCTGGTCACTCCTCTGCTGCCTTCTATCTTGTTGCACCGTATTTCGTTTACCGCCGGTCCCACCCCCGCCGGGCAGCCGGCTGGCTGGCGGGGGGTATCCTGTTCGGCCTGCTGATGAGCTTTGCGCGGATCGTGCAGGGAGGGCATTTCCTGTCCGACTGTCTCTGGGCCTTCGGCATGGTCTGGCTGACGGGGATGGTGCTGGCTGAACTCATGGGTATCGGCCGGGAAGGGCAGCGGGAGCCGTGCCAAAAGAACTGACCCACTGGGCACTGGCGGAAGAGGCACTGCACCGGCTGCCTGCCGACAGCCGGTTGAAGGGGCTGATCCACGACCAGCGGGAGCTCTACCTGGTGGGTGCGGTGCTGCCGGACACGCTGCTGCACCTTTTCTATGGCCCCTGGTCCCGCCAGGCCCTGCTGCTGGCTGATCAGTTCCACGACACCGCCGCCAACAGCTTTCAGCCGCTGATCGAGGTGGAACGGCGTTTTCCCGGCAGCCTGCCCGCTCCGCTGCTTGCCTGCCTGCTGGGGGTGATCAGTCACATGCTGGCCGACTGCGTCCTGCATCCCTTTGTCTACGCGGTGAGCGGCAGCGGAGAGATCGGCCGGCACTACCGTCTGGAAACCGATATCGACTGCTACGTCGCCCACCGGGGACGCATCGGCTTCGGTCGGCGGCTCGCCGATCTGGTGGGGCCGGAAGCACGCGTGCGGCTGGTGGAACTGCTCGGCATGCTGTTCGATCCACGGGGAACCCTGCCGCGGGAGGCGCTGGAGCGGGCCCTGGCTCTGCACTGCCGTCTGCAGGGAATGTACGGTGTACCCGCCTGGCAGATCGTGACATCCTGCCTGGCACTGGTGCCGGTCCGCTTTTTCCGGCGCAATCGCGAACTGTTCTATCCCCTGTCCGGTGCCGGCGTTCGCGGTGCGGCCTGCGCCCTGCCCCGGCCGTGGCGGCACCCGGTAACCGGCCGGGAAGAGCGTGCGACGCTGGATGACCTGCTGTCGGCCGCAGTAACGGCCATGGTGGAGCACTTCGAGCGGATCGGGCACGCCGGTTGTCTCGCCGCCGCCTTGCAGGATCCCCCCGGCGCCAATCTCCTGACCGGCAGCTACGGCGTCAGACTGGCCGATGCCCGCTTCATCTCCGCAGAACCACCCTGAGTGCCCGCAGCAGTACCCCGCACCCCCGCACCGGATCAGGCCGCCGGTACCACGTCGGCCGACTCCCCGTCCTGGACGAGCCAGCGCTTGAACCTGCGCAGCTGCTCCGGCGACCCCAGGGACAGCAGTTCGTCCCCGGCAACAAGCCGCTCGTCTCCCGACGGATTGACGATCTTCCGTGTTCCCCGCCTGATTCCCACCACCAGCACGCCGGTATGTAGAGGAATCCGCAGTTCGGCAAGGGACGCCCCGATCCGGGGCCCCTGCTCCACCACAACGGTTTCCAGCCGGGCTGCGTCGAAATCTCCCCGTACGGCGCTTTCCTGCTGCCGTCCCAGTTCGCAGCGCAGGGCGTCGATCTGCTCCGCCGTGCCCAGGAGCAGCAACCGGTCGCCGGGATAGAGGGGCATGGTTGATTCCGGGGCGATGATCGTATATCCCTGACGCTCGATTTCAACAACGGAACAGCCAAAGCGGGAGCGGATGTTCAGGTCGGCGATGCTGGCGCCGGAACAGGCAGCGTACTCCGGCAGCATGATTTCCTGGACGTTGATCTGCCAGTCCTGGTAGCGCTGCGGCCACGCCTGCCGGCGGGCCGCCTCGTCCGTTGCCGTTTCGGCCGTGAAGATATCCTTCACCGAAACCTGCCACTTGCTGTGCAGATAGATGAGCCGGTGGGAGAAGACCAGCAGCACCGTCGCCAGTACGGCGGCGATGGCCAGCCAGGACCACTTGGAGAGGGAAGCCAGCGGCACGATGCCGGAGAGCCAGTAGGCAATGATAACGGCACTGAACGCCTTGAAGCCGTTTTCAACCAGGGGGGCGGGCAGACGGATGCGGCTCTGGGTCAGCTCGGCGAACATCAGGGCCAGTACCGAGCAGTTGCGCCACATGGCAAACAGGGGAATCAGCACCAGGAAGCCGATGGTCACCCAGAAGCTGATGGTCAGTGCCTGCGGCGTCAGCACAGCCGCCAGCGGACCCTGCTGAAAGAATCTGAGCAAGGTCTGGGAAAAGAGAATGAGTCCGGTGATGAACAACGCCTCCAACGCGATCTGCAGCAGCCGCTTTTTGCTCAGTTGCCACCAGAGCTGGCTGCCCTGCAGGTCCGAGAGCTGGGCCAGCCAGCCGTGGTAGATTTCCAGGCCGCGACGCATCCAGGCAGGCTCGCGGGCCTCTATCCAGTCAAGCATCGGTTCGGCATGGCGGTTCACGATCGGGGTGATAAGCACGGTAAGAAGGGAAACCCCCACCGCGATCGGGTAGAACTTCGGCGGCAGCACCGTAGTCGTGACCCCCAGCTGTGCGATGACGAAGGTGAATTCTCCCAGGGGCGTCAGGGCGAGACCTGCCCGGCGGGCGGTGCGGGGCGGGGTACCCACCAGGATGAGGGCAAAGCCGGTGGCAAGGGTGCGGGCAAGCAGGGTGAAAAGGCACAGCCCCAGTATCCAGGGCCAGACGTCCAGCATCAGCCTGACGTCGATCATCATGCCGATGGAGACGAAAAAAACACTGCTGAACATGTCGCGCATGCCGGAAAATGACTTGTCCACGCCGCTTTTCTGGGGCAGTTCGGCGATGACCGCCCCCAGCAGGTAGGCCCCCAGGGCAAGGGAGTAACCGGCCTTTGCCGCCATGATCGCCATCAGGAACAGGATGCCGGCCACGACGATGGTTTGCAGTTCCGGGTCGCTCTTGGCCTCCATTCGCCGCAGCAGTTTGGGGATGAAGAAGAGGGCCGCGATGACCAGCAGCACCACAAAGGCGCTCATACCGGTCAAAAGCGCCCCTACCCCGGCCGATGCGGATGCCGAGGCACTGGCCTGGGTGCTGAGCACCGTCAACATCACCACCGCCACCACGTCTTCCAGCACCGTAATCCCCAGCGCCAGCTGGCCGGAGCGCTCCCGGCCGAGATTCATGTCCTTGATCACCTTGGCAATGACCGCAGAACTTGAAACCATGAACATGGCCGCGATGAAAAGGCTTTGCGTCGTGGACCAGCCGAGGATGCCTCCCAGCACCTGGGTCAGGTTGAGCACGAAAAATGCTCCCAGTCCCGTGGCCAGCAAGGTGGCGGCTCCCATCTTCTGCAGCTTGCTGAGACTTAAGCCCAGGCCGATGGCGAACATGAGAAACACCAGACCGATCTGGGACAGGGTCTCGATCCGCTGGACGTCGAGAATGAAGGAAAAGGGCGGGGTATGGGGACCGAGTACGATCCCGGCCAGCAGGTAGCCAACGATTACCGACAGGCCGGCACGTCTGCAGAGGGCGCCGGCAAGACCGGCTCCGAGCAGAATAATGGCTAGGTCCTGGATCAGATTGATGCTTTCCATGCAAATGTCTCCACTGATGGATTCCGGTATGCTGCAGGTGCGGACGGGTGTCCGGCCCGCCGGGAGCTCCGGGTGGGGATCACCAGTAGGCGTACTGGTAGGTAATCCCCAGGATCAGGTTCAGGTCCGATTTTCGCGTGCCTGCCGCGGGGGCGCTGTTGAAGCGGTAGTCGGCCTCGAAATTGGCGTAGAGGTTCTCGAAAAGCGGGATGCGCAGCCCCTGTTCGGCATGCAGTACCGTCGAGCCGGCGATGATGCTG
Source organism: Trichlorobacter ammonificans (assembly GCF_933509905.1). Taxonomy (GTDB): domain Bacteria; phylum Desulfobacterota; class Desulfuromonadia; order Geobacterales; family Pseudopelobacteraceae; genus Trichlorobacter; species Trichlorobacter ammonificans. Next base: position 784,887 of record NZ_OW150024.1, read on the forward strand.
TAAAAGCCCTCCTGGCGATGGAAGAACGTGAGCCGGCCCGGCACGACTTCCCAGTCGATCCCCAGGGACCAGCGCCCCGTGGCATCCTGGCGGTCCTCGCTGCCGGAGAAGTCTTCCAACAGGTAGGAGGCACCCCCTTCCACAAAAAGGCTGAACTGTTTCGATTCGAAGAGCTGATAGCCGACACCGAGGCCTTCGGTGGTGCGCAGATTGAGGTCGGCGAAGCGGTCGTGCTCGGTAAGGGACTGTGCGTAGCCGTACAGCTTCTCACCGGTAAATAGGTCGTACTTGAAGCTTGCCGACGAATTGCTGATCGCCGTTCTGCCGTTGGTTTCGCCGTAGTTGTAACGGCCGTCAACGGTAAAGCGGTGCCGCTGTTTCTTGACCTTGAAGCGGGCCGAGGCACTGACCGCATTCGCATTGGTGTTGCCGCTGTTGAAACTGCCGCCCAGGGAGAACAGTCCCGAGTAGGTCGAGGGGTTGATGGCCCGTACCTGTGTCAAGGGGGTTGGTACCGGGGGAGATGACGGGCTCTCTTCGATCAGGGCGATGCCGCTCTCCGGACAGGAGATCGTGCCGATCACGAACCGGTTGTCCCCCACGGCTACCGGCAGGCTGTTCCCGGAAACGAGACAGTCCACCGCCTCCCAGGAGATGGCAAGCGTGTCGTGCGCGTAGGGAGCCCGGAGGTAGAGCAGGCTCCCCTCCAGGCGTACAATGGTGCCGGTCAGACGATCGCCGTTTTTCATCCGCACTTCGTCGGCCGTCGCAGTGGCGACGGTCAGCACGAGCGACAGCAGCATGGCGCACCACAGCACACAGGATTGTCTCATGCATCACACCTCGTGCCCGGATGCGAGCTGGAGCGCCACGGCGTTTGAAACAGTTTTCCGCAAGCGCGCCAAGGGTTTTCGCGTCCGGTGAAAACGTCGGTTGGTCTTCCGGCTGATTTGTAGGCGACTGGAGATCGGGTGCCGCCGAGCGGCACCGGTACCCGGGGTTGGATTGTGCGGTACCATAGCGCATTTCTGCGGAATGGTCATGAAAAAAATCACTATGTTACGGATATTCACCTGGGGCGGCCGGGCGTCACGTTCCCACGTGCAGCGCCCGACCGCCCCGCGGCAGAGCGCCTGGTTCTAAGACGGGTCGTGCTGGTGGATTGCGGATAACCGCCAGGGATTGTTGCCCACCGGCCTGGTAACGGTCCAGTACTCACGGAAACTGATCGGCTCGGTCATGCTGCCGCTCCGCAGGGCGCCGCCGGCGTCGGTGGTATAGTCCAGCAGGCTGGCGTGGATCAGGGTGGTGATATAGTCCTGTCCCGACTCTTGCCAAACCTCGGTGATCTCCACCTTTTTGACGGCGATGTTTTCCAGCCGGTTCACCAGGTTTTCCCGCAGCAGCCGGTCCACATCCTCCTGCAGTATCTGGCGCATTTCATCGGTCAAAAGTCCTGCGACCGGGGTCAGGTCCCGGTGCATCCAGGCCGCCTGAATCCTGAAGAAGTGGTCCATGACGGTATCGCAGAAGGCTGATTCGTCAAAGCTGCGGTCCATCTGGCGGACATGGGCCAGTCCCGGCGAAACCTGATCGCTAACGGTTTCAGCGACAGCAGGGGAGGGCACGGAGAAGAGCGGAGCGGAGGAGTTATTTCCCTGGAAACGGGCTGCCGGCGAATGCTCCGCCCGCTTCCGGGCGGCGATGAAACGGTAGATGGCGTAGCCGACCCCGGCCAGTAGCAGGATTTCAAGCAGGCCGATACCGCCGCCCCCTCCCATGCCGCCGGCAGCGCCGGCAAAGCTGCTGAACAGCATGCTGCCCAGTAGTCCACCCATGATGCCGCCCGCCATACTGCGCAGGAAACCGCCGCCAGCCTGCTGTTGCATCGGGCCGGGGGTGGGAGCGGCCTGTTGTTGCCGTTGCTGGTTCTGCTGGTAGGCGGGGGAAGCGGGCTTGCTGACGCTGCGGGAGCCGCGGCTGCCCATGGAACGGCTGCCGCCGGCCTTGGCGTGGGCGGTCAGTTCCAGGACCGTGCCGCTCAACAGCAGCACGGTCGCCATGACGGTAAACAATCGTCCAACGTGTCGTTTCATCGGGGTCTCCTTTGTTCTGGTTGTAATGGGGGCGCCGGTCAGCGGGCCAACTGTTTCAGGAGCTGCTCCAGCTTGCGTAATTCTTCGCCGTAGCCGCTCCAGTTGCCCTGGCGCTGCAGGGCGATGGCCCGTTCGTAGACGGCCATGGCTTCCCTGGCCAGGCTTGATGATGATGCTCCGCTCTCCCCGTCTGCGGCGGTCCGGCTGACGGCGGCAGGCCGCTTGCCGCCGAAGATGCGCTGCAGGGCCAGTTCAAGGGTCTCCTCCATGACCACCTCGTCGCCAAAGGCGACGATGACCCGGCGCAGCTCCGGCAACCCTGCCTTGTCGGCGGCCAGGAAGAGGGGCTGCACGTAGAGCAGCGACTTCTCGATCGGGATTACCAGCATGCTGCCGCGGATTACCTCCGATCCCCGCTGGCTCCAGAGGGTGAGCTGCTGCGAGATGTAGGAGTCCTGGTTGATCCGTGCGTCGATCTGCTTGGGACCGTAGATCAGCCGGTCGCGGGGGAAGGTGTAGGCAAGGATCTTGCCGTAGTTGTCTCCGTCGCAGCGTGCGGTCAGCCAGGCCGCCAGGTTGTCCCGCTTGGAGGGACTGAAGGGAAGCAGCAGGATGTACTCCTCCTTCTGCTCGCCCGGCAGCTTCATGATGGTGTAGTAGGGCTCCATCGGCCTGTCGCCGAGGGCCGGAATCTCCCAGAGATTCTCCTTGTTGTAGAACACCTTGGGATCGGTCATGTGGTAGGTGGCGAACATGGCGGCCTGCACTTGCAGAAACTGGTGCGAGTAGCGCACATGGCTGCGCAGGCCGTCCGGCATGGCCGCCATCGGCTTGAACAGCGCCGGGAAGATACGGGCGTACGCCTTGAGGATCACGTCCTCCGGATCGCTGATGTAGAAGTCCACCGAGCCGTCGTAGGCGTCCACCACCGCCTTGACGGCGTTGCGCATGTAGGTGATGCCGCCCTTGAGCGGCTTGGCGTAGGGGAGGTGGGGCGAGTGGGTGTAGGCGTCGATCAGCCACTTGAGGCGTCCTTTGTCGTCCACCACCATGTAGGGATCGCCGTCGAAACGCAGGAAGGGGGCCAGCTCCCGCACCCGCTTGGCGATGTTGCGGTTGTAGATGATGCGGCTCTCGGCGGTGATGTCGGATGAGAGCAGGATTTTCTCGGTCCGGAAGTAGGCGGCGAAGAGCGCCTTGTGCAGCAGCGAGCCGAGCGGCACCCCTCCGCTCCCCTGGTAGGTGGTGTTGATGTTGCCGGTGGCGGTGGGGTAGCTGAACTCGGGAACCTTGCTCCTGACAATGACGTACTCGTTGGACAGCTCACCGAAGTAGATTTCCGGCCGGGTGACCTTGATGTCGGCCAGGCTCACTGCCGGGATATCCTTGACGTAAAACTCCGGCAGCCCTTCCCGGCTGATCCGGCTCACCGGTCCCATGGCGATGCCGTTGCCGTGGGTGAAGATCAGCCGCTCGTTGATCCAGGTCCTGCTGGGCAGGTCCTGGTAGGAGAGTTCCCGCGGCGAGAGCATCACCTGGGTGTAGCGGCCGTTCACCAGGTAGCGGTCGTTGTCCACGTCGAAGAACTTGTAGTAGGTCCGGATCTGCTGCAACTGGCTGTAGGTCTTGAGGAGCGGGGCATGGTCCCAGAGCCGGACGTTCCTGATGGTGGCGTCGTTGTTCCCGATATCCGTCGAGGAGAGCCGGGTGTCGACATCGAAGGGGACGGTTTCGATCTTGTCCAGGTCGTAGCCGAACCGGGTGAAGGCGATGTGGTGACCGATGTAGGGGGTCTCCAGAGCCAGCTCGTTGGGGGCCACCTTGAACTTCTGGAGCAGAACCGGGTAGCCCCGCATGCCGATGAAGTACGCCACCGTAACGACGATGGGGGGCAGCAGTACCAGGCGCCAGGTGCCGCGCCACAGTCCGAAGACCAACAGGGCTCCCGCCAGGGGAGTCAGGACGGTGAGCGCCGTAAGAGTGGTCAGGCGTACGGTGACGTCCACATAGCCGGCACCCTGGAACGGCCCGTTGCTGGCGTAGAGCAGGCCGTAGCGCTCCAGGTGGAACCCTGCGGCAATGACCAGGGAGGCGATGCCGGCCAGCAGGGCGAGATGGCGCCGTACCCGCGGCGCCAGCGACGGGCCGCGGATGGTCAGGGTGATACCGCCCCGCAGGTAGTAGACCGCCAGGGTCGCCAGGACGGTGGCCGTCAGCACCAGGTTCAGGTAGGCCCGCGCAACATCGAAGAGCGGCAGGTTGAACAGGTAAAACCCGATATCCTTGCCGATCACCGGGTCACTGGTACCCACCGTCTGGCTGTTCAGAAACAGCAGAACCTTTTCCCACTGCACCGCCCCCAGTTGTCCCGCGAACAGTGCCAGCAGGAGGGAAATCAGCAGAGCAACCGGCTTGATCAGCGGCAGGGTCTGCTCCCGCTGCAGCCGGATCGTGCCGACGGGGATAACCTCGCTCATGTAGGGAAAATTGCTGCGATCCGCATAGAGCAGGTTGGGAACGAGGAAGACGAGCAACGTCAGGGCAAAGAGCAGGGCGCTGCCGGCCTGGGCGGAGAGCCTGGTGGTGAAGACCGACGCGAAACCGGTTTCGAGGAAAAAGAGCCAGTCAACGTACAGGTTGAGCAGGTAGCCGGCCGCCGGAGCGATAACGGCGAGTGCCAGCAGGATCGGTGTCAGTCGGTGTCTGAACATGGGGTGCTCCTTTCCGGTTGATGCGGTGTCAAGCGTACGGTGGTCTTCTCAGGCGCCATCGGGCAGTCCGCTGTTCTGCAACGGACTGCCCGAGGCGGCACCGGAGCGGACGGCATAGAGCGACCAGACGATTGCCGTCACCAGGCTCAGCACGATGACGGTGAGGGAGATGCTGATCGGCACATGCACTCCCAACATGATCAGGATCATCTTGACGCCGACAAAGGCCAGGATGAAGGAGATGCCGTACTTCAGGTAGATGAACATCCCCATCACGCCGGCCAGCAGGAAGTACAGGGATCGCAGCCCCATGATGGCGAAGACGTTGGAGGTGAGCACGATGAACGGGTCGAGGGTGATGGCGAAGATGGCCGGAATGGAATCCAGGGCAAAGACCAGATCGCAGCTTTCCACCATCAGCAGAACCACCAGCAGCGGGCTGGCGACCCAGATCCCCCGTCGGCGGACGATGAACCAGTCACCCCGTATCTTGCGGGTCATCGGCAGCAGGCGGCTGGCGAGACGCACCAGCAGGTTCTGTTCCGGCTTGATCTCCGTGCCGACGCCGAAGGCCATTTTCCAGGCGGTGTAGAGCAGCACCGCGCCGAAGATGTAGAAGAGCCACTGGAAGCGCTGCAGCAGTTCCGCCCCCAGGAAGATGAAGATCACCCGCATGACCAGCGCCCCCAGAATGCCCCATTTCAGCACCCGGGCCTGCAACTCGTCGCGCACCCCGAAGACGGTGAAGATCATGATGAAGACGAACAGGTTATCCACCGCCAGCGCTTTTTCGATCAGGTAGCCGGTGAAAAATTCGAGAGCCTGCTGTTTGCCGAGCATGAAGTAGATGCCGATGTTGAAGGCCAGGGCCAACCCTAGCCAGATCAGGCTCCAGCTCAGGGCTTCCTTGAAGGAGACCCGGTGGCTCTTGCGGTTCAGTCCCAGATCGACGGCCAGCATGACAATCACCAGAAGCGTGAATGTCACCCACAGTGTCGTGGAGGTTGTCATAAACGGTTACCTTTCTGTTTCGGACGGTTTGGGTGTGGCGCCCGTGGGGGCGGGCATGCAGCAATCCGGTTGCCGCCGCTCAGTCGAAGTCAAAAATATCGGACAGGAACGACTTGCGTTTCTTGTGGTGGTGGCCATGGCCGTATCCCTGGTGCTGGGGGGGCTGACGGAGCTGTTCGGAACGCTGCGGCGCCGCTTGCGGACGGTATGTGCTTTCCGCAGACGCCTCGGACGAGGCTGAACGCTCGATGATCTTGTCCAGTTCGCCGCGGTCGAGCCAGACACCGCGGCAGCGGGGGCAGTAGTCGATCTCGACCCCCTGACGTTCCGACATGACCAGCGGTGTTTCAGGGCAGACGGGGCAGTTCATGGTGTCGTTCCTCCGGATGTGTGTGGTTTCGGACGCCGGTGAGGGCTGTCCGCGATTCAGCGTCCCTGCTTGGTCTTCTGCCAGCGCAGGTAGGCGATCAGCAGCAGCAGGCACCCACCGATGATCCAGGCGGCTGCCGTGCGGGACCATGCCATGATCAGTTCCTGGTTGTCGCCGATGGCATAGCCGATCCAAGTCAGCACGGCACACCAGATGGAGGCCCCCAGGGTGGTGTACAGCGCGAAACGGGCATGATCCATCCGGGCCAGACCGGCGGGGACCGAGATGAGCTGGCGGATTACCGGCAGCAGCCTGCCGATGAAGGTGGATATCTCGCCGTGGCGCCGGAAAAACAGCTCCGCCGTCTCCAGTTTTACTTCGGCAAGACCGACGAAGCGACCGTACTGCAGCAGCAGGGGGCGTCCCAGGTACAGGGCACCGTAGTAGTTGGCGTAGGCTCCGGCCAAGCTGCCCAGCCCACCGGCCAGCACGACCAGCCAGGGGTTCATCTTTCCCTGGAAGACCAGGTAGCCGGCTGGAGGCATGACCACTTCACTGGGGAAGGGAATGATGGAGCTTTCCACCGCCATCAGCAGAAAAATGCCGGGATAGCCCAGGGTACCGATGGTATCCACCAGCCATTGGATCATGGTGTGCAGCATGTACGCCTCCGTGCGTGGTGCGGCGGATCAGTCGGTCTTGGCCAGTTGCAGGACAACCGGCAGCCCGAGCAGCAGAACAATGGTGAACGCCAGCCAGATGCGGGGCATGGCGATCACCCGTTGCAGGAACGCCGGCCCGGTGTCAGGTGATGGCCGACGACGCCGCTTGCGCAGACCTGCTTGACCAGTTGGCGCAGGACGTCGGAAAGTCGGGCGGTTGAGGTGCCGCCGAGACGTTTGAGCATCTCCAGCTCCCGATCGCTGACCCTGAATGAGACGATATGACGTAGTTGCTGTTCTTCCCGTACCTTGATCGGCATTGCTTGACTCCTCCGGGTGGTCTGGCGCACGGTCACACGCGTTCGGACAAATAAAAAAGACCTTTACCCGCAGCGTGAACGAAACGCCTGGGTAAAGGTCTTGCGGTCGATTTCTCGTCCCATGTCCGGACCGTGCGGTCGTATTGACGAACAATGGGTCGGCCATGTCTCCGGCCGGTAGCTACTCCCCTTTAGGAAGGCAACTATATTTTGATCAGGCCCTCCCTGTCAATGGTATTTTTGCTGCCGGCTGTTCAGCGTCCCAGCAGTTGGCGGTAGTCGTCGGGGGTGATCATGGTCTGCCAGCGGCCGTTCAGTTTGCCGATGACGCTTCCGCCCCAGAATATCCCCACCACCAGCAGGGCAAAGAGGAGGCCGCTGATGACCCGGCGACCGAACAGTCGCATACTCAGGGCACTCTGTACCCGGCAGTGGCTGATGCAGCGCCAGCAGCCCAGGCACTCGGGATCAGCCACCCGGCGGGCATGCATGACATCGATCCGTGCCGGACAGACCTGGCTGCAGACGCCGCAGGAAACGCAGCGCTCCCGGTCCCGCTGGACGGCGGTGGGTGAGAGCCATGCCGCCAGCCCCAGCAGCGCGCCATAGGGGCAGAGGTAGCGGCAGAAGGGGTTGCGCAGGATGACGGACAGTGTCAGCAGCACCCCCAGCACCGCCAGCGTGGTGCCGGAGGGACGCAGGAAAAGGGAAAGCAGTTTCTGGTCCGAGATGGCGTGATAGCCGCTGAACAGAAAGCCCTGCAGCGAGTCCAGGCTCCAGGTGACGGCGGCGAACAGGAAGTAGGCCATCAGCAGGTACTTGATCCCCCGCAGGGCGACGTCCAGCAGGCGGGGGAGTGCCGGATTGCGACGGAAACGATGGAATCCCAGCTTCCAGAGCCATTCCGAGATTGCGCCCACCGGGCAGATCCAGGAGCAGAAGGCGCGGCGCAGCGCCAGTGCCAGAACGACAATGGTGACAAAGATCACCACCGCTGCCGGATGGACCGGGTTGATGCCGCCTCCTTTCAGCCAGGCCGCGGTGCCGAACAGGCCGGAAATCGGCAGAAAAGCCTCGATACCGCCGGGGCGGGCCACGGTGGGCGGCGCACCGGCTTCCACCGCACCGATGTACCGGGCGAACTGGAAACCGACCCAGAGCGAGAACAGCACAAAACATATCTGCAGCAGGGTGCGTAGTGGTTGAACGTAGCGATCCGACATGACTCTCTCCTGAAATGCGCAGGGGGTGCGGCGTGCCGCACCCCCTGCCGTGTACCCCGGAACCGGTCCGTGGTTATTCCGCCTTCATGGCCACATAGCCGAAGGTGCCGTTGGGACGCCGGAGCAGCAGCCGGACCATGTCGCCCTTGCGTACGCTGCTGACCGCTTCGGCAAAGCCGGCAATGGATTCGATCCGCTGGCCGTTGACCTCGATCACCAGATCGCCCCTCACCACGCCGGCCTCTTCGGCCGGGCTGCCTGCCTTGACCTCGCTGACCACCACCCCCCGGACATCGCGCAGGCGCAGCTGGCGGGCCAGCTCCGGGGTCAGCTCCTGGACGGAAATGCCGACGCCGGCCTGTTCCCCCTGGGCTGCCGCAGTCTGTTCGGCAGGAGCGTCCTTGGCCAAGCCGACGGTCAGGATCAGGTCGCGGCGCTTGCCGTCGCGGTAGACCCCCACCTTGACCTGCTTGTTGATCGGTGTGGCCGCAACCAGCTTGGGCAGATCGGTATCCGCCACCACCGGTTTGCCGTCGAAGGAAACGATGACGTCACCGCTTTTCAGGCCGGCTTTTTCCGCCGGGGAGTCCTTTTCCACGTTGGTGATCAGGGCTCCCTTGTCGGAGGGGAGTTTCAGGGATTTCACCAGGCTCTGGTCAAGTCCCTGGAAGTTGATGCCCATGTAGCCCCGCACCACCTTGCCGGTGGATTTGAGCTGGCTGACCACCGACTTGGCAACGTTGATCGGGATCGCAAAGCCGATCCCCTGGCCGTTGGCGATGATGGCGGTGTTGATCCCCACCACCTTCCCCTGGGCGTTGAAGAGCGGCCCGCCGGAGTTGCCGGGGTTGATGGAGGCATCGGTCTGGATGAAATCGTCGTAGGGGCCGCTGCCGATCACCCGCCCCTTGGCGCTGACGATGCCGGCGGTGACGGTCTGGGAGAGGCCAAAGGGGTTGCCGATGGCCATGACCCACTCCCCCACCTCCAGGGCGTCGCTGTCCCCCAGCTCCGCCGCCGCAAAGGTGCTCTTGCCGTCGGCGAGCTTCAGCAGGGCAATATCCAGCTTTTCATCCTGTCCCTTGATCTCCGCCTTCAACTCCCGACCATCGGACAGCTTGACCAGGACTTCGTCCGCACCGTTTACCACGTGGTTGTTGGTCAGCACGAAGCCGTCCTGACTGATGATGAAGCCGGTACCCAGGGACTGTTCCTTGCGCGAACGCTGCTGGGGCTGCTGGAACTGGTCGCCGAAGAAGGGGGCGAAGAACTCGTTGAAAAAGTCGTTGCCGAAGAAGGGATGGGGAGCCCGGCGGCCGGTGTTGGCCCGCGGCTTGACCACCTTGGCGGTACGGATGTTCACCACCGAAGGGTTGAGCCGTTTGGCCAGCTCGACGAAGTCGGGACTGACCGGCTTTGCCTCCGCCGTCTCCGGCAGTGCCGGCGTCAGGGCCAGCAGGGAGACCAGCAACATCAACAGTATTTTTTTCAGCAGCATACGTTCAATCTCCTTTCGTGCTAGGCAATGGTCTGCCCCGTCAGGCGGCGCAGGATTTCCGACGCCGATTCCTCCACCGACTTGCTGGTCACGTCGATGATCAGCCAGCCGGGATGGCGGCGGAAGTACTGACGGCAGAAGGCGATTTCGTCTTCCACCTGTTCGTGGTCGGCATAGCGGTTCTTCATGCTCTGTCCCATGTTGATCAGCCGGGAGGTACGGATTTCCACCAGGCGTTTGGGACTGATCATCAGCCCCACCACCTTGGCCGGGTCGAGACGGTCCAGCTCATCGGGGGGATCGATCCCTTTCACCAGCGGCACGTTGGCTACCTTGTACCCCTTGTTGGCCAGGTACATGGACAGGGGGGTCTTGGAAGAGCGGGAAACCCCCACCAGCACCAGGTCGGCCCGGTGCAGGTTGCGGGTTTCCTGGCCGTCGTCGTGCTTGACGGTGAAGTTGACCGCCTCCATGCGGCGGAAGTAGTCGGTGTCGATCTGGTGCAGCAGGCCCGGTGTGGCCTGAGCCACGGAGCCGAGGAATACGGACAGGCTGTTCAGCAGGGGAGACAGCAGGTCAAAGGCCATGAGTCCCGCCTCTTCCGCAATGGTCTGGGCGGCATGGGCCAGGTCGGCATCCACCAGGGTGTAGACCAGCAGTCCCTGGTCGGAAGTGACCACGGTAATGGCCTGGTGCAGTTCCTGCTGGTTGGTGACCTTGGCCAGCCGGACGATCCTGACGTCGCTGCCGCCGAACTGGGAAAGAGCGGCCCGCACCACCCGTTCGGCGGTTTCGCCGGTGGAGTCGGAGAGTACATAGATTTTTTTCATGGGATTCCTGACGGTTCCACTGTTTTTTACGACGGCCAGTCTTCCAGAAGGTAGTCAGCATCTCCTTTGCTTGTCAAGGGTTTTGGGCTGTTTTTTCGTTGTCACTGCCCGGCGCTTCTGCTAGGTTGCACTCCCGTGAAAGACCGGAATATCCTGCTTCAGAGGAGTTGTGCCGCGCATGTCCGCCCCCTCGTCCTGGTACCAGGTCAGTTGCCCTATTCCCGCTGCCTGCGCTGAAACCGTCGCCGATCGATTGTCCGAGCTGTCCGGCTGCGGCGTCTGCACCGATAACCGTTGTGTCGACACTTTTTCCTGCGATGATATTCCGGAACAGGCCCAGGTAACCCTTACCGCCTGGTTTGCCGCACCCTGCGACATCGAGCGGTACCTGGCCGACATTGCCCTGGTGCTGCGGGAGGCGACCGCCGCCTGTCCCGAGTTCGTGCCGCAGGCGCCGGAGGTGTCCCTGATCGGGGACGAGGACTGGGCCCAGTCCTGGAAAGCCCACTTCAAGCCGCTTGCAGTGGGCAGACGCCTCAGCATTGTTCCCTCCTGGGAGGAGCTGCCGGCAGACCCGCAGCGACAGCAGATCGTGCTGGACCCCGGCATGGCCTTTGGTACCGGCGGGCATGAAACCACCCGGCTGTGTCTGGAATGCCTCGACTCTCTGCTGCCCGAGCCGCCGCAGGTACCGATTCTCGACCTGGGTACCGGCTCCGGTATCCTGGCCATCGCTGCCGCCAAGCTGGGAGCCCGCAGCATCGACGCCGTCGACATCGACCCTCTGGCGGTGGAGGTCGCCGCTGAAAACTGCCGGATCAACGGCGTTGCCGAACAGGTGCGCTGCAGTACCGTGCCGCTGGAGCAGTTGCCCGGCGGGTACGGCATCATTCTGGCCAACATTCTGGCGGAAGAGCTGGTCCGCATGGCGCCGGACCTGGTATCCCGCCTGATCCCCGACGGCAGTCTGGTCCTTTCCGGCATCCTGGCGGAGCGGGAGCAGTTCGTGCGGGACGGATTCGCTCCGTTGCCCCTGGCGCTGGAAACGGTTCTTCGCGACGGTGAGTGGCGCTGCCTGCACTACCGGAGGCTGCCGTGAGCGAACAGCGCCGTTTCATGGTCAGCTCCCGCAGCATCCGTGACGGCTACGCCTCCTATGACGGCGATCTGCACCATCACATGGCCCGGGTGCTGCGGCTGCGTTCCGGCGACACGGTACTGCTGGTGGATGAGCTGGGCAGAAGCCACCAGGGGGTCATCGATCAGGTGACCCAGGAGTGGACCGCGGTCCGGCTGGTTGCTTCCAGCGCCCCCGCTGCGACGACGGCCACCGTTCCGGCCATCACGGTCATCCAGGGGTTGCCCAGGGGCGAGAAGGTGGAACTGGTGCTGCAGAAAGGGACCGAACTGGGGGTGCATGACTTTTTCCTGTTCCGGGCCGACCGTTCCGTTCCCCGCCTGAACGGCGACAAGCTGCAGAGTCGTCTGGACCGCTGGCAACGGATCGTTGCCGAGGCTGCCCGTCAGTCGGAGCGATTCGATCAGCCCTCCGTGCTCTGGCACCCTTCCGCGGCCGCGGCCGCGGCCGCGGCATCCGGTGCCGACCTGAAGCTTCTGCTCTGGGAGCGGGGAACCAGCGCACCGTTGCGCGACAAGCTGGCAACGCTTCCCTGTCCCGCCAGGATCGCCCTTGCCGTCGGACCGGAGGGGGGGTTCGAAGCGGAGGAGGTGGAGGCTTTTACGTTCTGGGGATTCATGCCGGTCACGCTGGGGGAGCGGATTCTGCGTACCGAGACCGCCGCCCTTGCCATGACCGCGATCCTGCAGTATATCTGGGGAGATATCTGATGTTCCGGGGAGGGGCTGGCCATGAAGTGTCCCGCGTGCGGATTCAACAGTTTTGAAAGCAACGATTCCTGCCCCAAATGCGCGGCAGGGCTGAAAGAGGTCAAGCAAACCTACGGTCTCACCGCCGTGGTCCTTTCGCCGGCCCATCGCCGCGCGCTGACCGCCGAGTACGCAACGGCGTCCGTTGCTGTCGATACCGGTGCCCAGATGTTCAGCTTCGAACTGCCCGGCGCCGAACCGGAGCAGACGCCGCCGCAAGCGGCCGGTGCCGATCCGTTCTCCTTCATCGATTCCCCCACCCCCGAAACCGTGGCGCCCCCAGCGGCCGCCCCCGACCCTTTTGCCGAACTGCTGGAGTCAACCACACGTTCCGAGCCGCAGCCGTCCGCCGCTACTGCACCCGCACCCACGGTTTCCGACCAGGGGTATGAACTGAGCAGCTTTTCCTGGGATGACACGCCGCCGGCCGAACCTGCCTGCCCCGAAGCGGAGGCACCCGCCGCCCCGGAAGACGATTTTGCCAGCCTGTTCGGTGATCTCGGCGAACCCAAGAAGTAACCGGCCGTGCCGTCACGCATCAAAATACTCTCTGAATCCCTGGCCAACAAAATCGCCGCCGGCGAGGTGGTGGAGCGTCCCGCCTCGGTCATCAAGGAGCTGGTTGAAAACGCCCTTGATGCCGGCGCCACCGACATCCGTCTGGAGATCGCGGCCGGCGGACGCCGTCTGATCCGGGTCAGTGACAACGGCCACGGCATGTCCCGCGAGGATGCCCTGCTGGCCCTGGAGCGTCATGCCACCAGTAAGCTGCTCTGCGACCGGGACCTGGAGGCCATCTCCACCCTGGGCTTCCGGGGCGAGGCGCTTCCCTCCATCGCGTCGGTTTCGCGCTTGCGCCTGAAAAGCCGTGAAAACGGCGCTGTGGAAGGAACCGAGCTGTATCTTGAAGGGGGCGTGGTCCGTTCGGTCACCGCCTGCGGCATGGCGGTGGGGACGGAAATATCCGTTGAGCATCTTTTCTTCAACACGCCGGCCCGACTGAAATTCCTGCGCAGTGCCCAAACCGAGGCGGGCCACGTGGGGGACCAGATGGTGCGGCTGGCCGTGGCGCGTCCCGACGTTGCCTTCAGCTACACCAGTGACGGGCGGGAGCTGTTCCGGGTGACTGCCGGTACCGCCCGCCAGCGGCTGCAGAAGCTGGTTGCCAGGGATGCGCCGCTGTTTGAGGTGGCCGGCGAGACCGCCGTCCTTTCCATCAGCGGCTTTTTTGCCCCGCCCCATGCTGCCCGCTCCACCACCGCCGCCATGTTCACCTACATCAACGGCCGGTTCGTACGGGACAAGGTGGTGCAGCATGCCGTCATGCAGGCGTTCCGGCCGGTGCTGGAACGGGGACGGTACCCGCTGCTCGCCCTGTTCATCAAGATTCCGCCGGAAGAGGTGGATGTCAACGTCCACCCGACCAAGCATGAGGTGCGCTTCCGCCGCCAGCATCAGGTGCATGACACCATCCACGCCGTCCTCTCCGAGGCCTTGAGTCGTTCCCCGTGGCTGGCAACGGGCCGGGTCCCAGAAATTGCCGCTAGTGCCGTACCGTCGCCGGTGCCGGCACCCCGGACCGCTGAACCGACCGGCCACCGGGCAGGGGTGCAGCAGGCCCTGGAGCGGTTCATGGCGGCCCCGCCGTCTGCTGCACCCCGCATCCATGAACCGCCGCCGGCCTATGTCCGGCCGGTGCCGACAGAGCCTCCGCCGCAGACCGGCTATTTTTCCGCCCTGACCGTCATCGGCCAGTTCCAGGCTGCCTACATCCTCTGCCAGTCCGAGACGGCACTGGTGATCATCGACCAGCATGCTGCCGCCGAGCGGGTCCGCTTCCAGGAGCTGCGGCAGCGTGTCCTGGCTCACCGGATCGAGTCCCAGCGGCTGCTGATCCCCGACACGTTGGAACTTTCCTTTGCCGAGGCCGACACGGCCCGCCGCTACCATGGAGAGTTGGGGAGGTTGGGGATCGAACTGGAACCCTTCGGAGGACAGACCTTCATGCTTACCGCCGTACCGGTCCTGGTGGCCGACACGGACCGGGTCCGGCTGGTGCGGGACCTGCTGGAGGAGCTGACCGGCCTGGGGAAAAGCTCGGCCTTCGACAGCGTGCTGGACGACCTGCTTTCCCGCATCGCCTGCCACAGCGTCATCCGGGGCGCCCATCCCCTGGACCGGCGGCAGATGGAGGAACTGCTGCGCCGGATGGACCGGACCGATTTCGCGGCCCACTGTCCCCATGGCCGCCCGGTCTCCCACGAGCTGCCGCTGTCGGAGATCGGTCGCTTCTTCAAACGAACCTGATCCGGTCCGTCCGGTGCGGTGGCGTTCCCGGATTTTTCGCGCCATTGCTTGAAGAACGGCAACCACCGTGTATACTGATGGGCGGATTCCATCCCTATCACAGCCTGTTTTGGAGGAACGTGCATGTACGCAGCCGACAACATCGGACGAAACACCATCGCCATGGTACTTGCCGGGGGCAAGGGGGAGCGGCTGATGCCGCTGACCCTGCGCCGGGCCAAACCCAGCGTCCCCTTTGGCGGCAAGTACAAGATCATCGACTTCGTCCTCTCCAACATGTTCAACTCCGGCATCAAGAAGGTCTACATCCTGACCCAGTACCGGGCCTATTCCCTCAACAAGCATATCCGCGAATCCTGGGGCACGTGGACCGGCCTCGGGGAATTCTACGTGGCCATCTCGCCGGAGACCCGCAGCGAGAGCGAGGAGTGGTTCAAGGGGACCGCGGACGCCATCCTCCAGTACCTGCGCTTCGTGGAATCCTCCAACGCCGATTACGTGGCCATTTTTGGCGGCGACCACATCTACAAGATGGATGTGACCCAGATGATCAACTACCACCGGATGAACCGGGCCGACATCACCATCGCCGCCCTGGAGGTGCCGGTGGAGGAGGCGGGCCGTTTCGGCGTCTTCTCCGTGGACGAGGATTCCCGGATCACCGCCTTTGCCGAGAAGCCGAAACATCCGGAAACCATTCCCGGTCGCGACACCTGCTTCGCCTCCATGGGCAATTACATCTTCCCCACCAAGAAGCTGATCGAGGTGCTGATGGAGGGGAAAAAGCTCCATGAGGATCTGGATTTCGGCAAGCACGTGATTCCGATGATGCTGGAGCGGGGGGACCGGGTCTTTGCCTACAACTTCAACGACAACGTCATCCCCGGCATGCGGGCGGAGGAACGGGGCTACTGGAAGGATGTGGGGACCATCGAGTCCTACTACGACGCCAACATGGACCTGATCAACGTCAGTCCGCAACTGAACCTCTACAACTACAAGTGGCCCATCCTGACCAACCAGGGAAATCTGCCGCCGGCCAAGACCGTGTTCGACGACGAGGACCGCCGGGGGGTGAACATCGATTCCTACGTCTGCGCCGGCTGCATCACCAGCGGCAGCACGGTGCGCCGCTCCATCCTGGGGCCGCTCTGCAAGATCAACAGCTATAGCCTGGTGGAGGAGTCGATCCTCTTCGAGAGCGTCACCGTCGGCCGTCACTCGAAAATCAGGCGGGCCATCATCGACAAGGGGGTGGTGATCCCGGACGGCACGACCATCGGCTACGACCTGGAGGCGGATCGGCGTAGCGGCTATACGGTCACTGAATCGGGGATCGTGGTGGTGCCGCGCAAGGACCGCTAAGTTCCACTCTTACTCGCCAACACTGCAAACGCCTCCGGAACGGTCTGTCCCGGAGGCGTTTGTACGTTTGTCGTCGGCGGTGTGGAGTCCGTATCACTCCCCCCTGAAGACCGGCTTCCGCTTCTCCAGAAAGGCCCGTTTCCCTTCCAGGTAGTCGTCGCTGTCGTAGACCATCCGGCGCAGTCCCTGGATGTATTCGAAGGTTTCCGGCGCAAAGGGGTGAGAGTCGGCCAGGATGCGCAACTGCTGCTTCATGGCCCGGTTGGCCAGGGGAGCATTGTCGGCGATCCGGTTTGCCATGGCAAAGGTGAAGGATTCGAGTTCCTCCGTCGGCACCAGATGGTTGAGGATGCCCACCTGCAGAGCCCGCTCGGCATCCACCGGCTGGGCGGTGTAGAACATCTCCCGGGCCACCCGTGGTCCCACGATGTTGACGAAGTGCATGACGCCGGTGACGTTGTACGGCACACCGATCTTGGCGGGAGTGATGGCGAAGGAGGCGCTGGGCCCGCCGATGGCCAGATCGCAGACAAACGCCAGGTCACAGGCCCCGCCCCAGACGCTTCCCTCGATCATGGCGATGACCGGCGCCGGTGAGCGGGCCACGCTGCGCAGCAGGCACTCCAAGGGATCGTTGTAGGCAAGAGGGTCCCGTCCCGGCTCGGGCAGTTCCCGGATGTTGAAGCCGGATGACCAGACCGTGGAACCGGCCGGCGCGCGGATGATAACCGCCCGAACCGTGCGTTGGGTAAACTGATCCATGGCATCGATCATCTCCTGCAGCATGGCGCGGGAGAGACTGTTGCGCGATTCGGGGTGATTGAGGGTGATGGTGGCGATCCGGTCGTCGCAGGTGGTGAGAATCAGTGACATGGCGTACTCCTTTCGGCAGGTCAGGCGCCTGGCCGGGGACGGACCATGGCGCCACGGCAGTGTGACGCGACCAGCACTTCTAACTGTAGCGCACTCTCTGCGTTCTGTCCGCTGCCGAAAGGAGATTGTGGGGGGAGGGAGGCAGGGGAGCTGTTGGCATGGTGTTGCCGACAGTGTGTGAGGGCCGCTACCCCAGCCCCAGCCGTATCCCCACCGATTTTCCGTGGGCCTCCAGCCCTTCCAGCCCGGCGATGCGCACGATGTCGTTCCCCAGCCGTTTCAGCCCCTGTTCGGAGAAGCTGATGATGGAGGACTTCTTGACAAAGTCGTCCACGGAAAGGGGGGAGAAGAAGCGGGCCGTGCCACCGGTGGGCAGCGTATGGTTCGGTCCGGCCAGGTAGTCGCCGGCCGCCTCCGGGGTCCAGTGGCCCATGAAAATCGCCCCGGCGTTGGTGATACGGGGCAGCAGGCCGAAGGGGTCGGCCACCGCCAGCTCAAGGTGCTCCGGCGCGATCCGGTTGGAGAAGGCGGCCGCTTCCTCCAGGGAGCCGGCCACGATGATGGCCCCGAACTTCTCCCAGGAAGCACGGGCAATGGATTCGCGGGAAAGCTGGCCCAGCTGGTACTCCACCTCAGCCGCCACCGCTTCGCCGAAGCTCCGGTCGGTGGTGATCAGGATGGAAGAGGCCAGCTCGTCGTGCTCGGCCTGGGAGAGCAGGTCCGCCGCGATGTGGGCCGGAGTGCCGGTACCGTCGTTGATCACCAGAATCTCGCTGGGACCGGCGATCATGTCGATCCCCACCTGGCCGAACACCAGCTGCTTGGCCGTGGCCACGTAGATGTTGCCCGGTCCGGTGACCTTGTCCACCCGGGGGATGGTGGCGGTGCCGCAGGCCAGGGCCGCCACCGCCTGGGCCCCCCCAACCCGGAAGATGCGGTGGACGCCGGAAAGGTGGGCCGCAGCCAGCACCGCCGGGTTGATTTCACCGCCGGGGGTGGGGCAGACCATGATGATCTCCCGCACGCCGGCAACCCGTGCCGGTACGGCATTCATGATCACGCTGCTGGGGTAGCTGGCCTTGCCGCCGGGGACGTAAATCCCCACCCGGTCCAGAGGGGTCACCTTCTGGCCCAGCAGAATGTCCGGTTCTTCGGTGGAGAGCCAGGTCTGGCTCTTCTGCTTTTCGTGGAAGCGGGCCACTCGCTCGACGGCCAGCTTCAGCGCCGCCAGGTCCTCAGCGGGAACCGCCGCCACGGCAGCCTCCACCTCCTGGCGCCCGATCTCCAGACCTGCCGCATCGGTCAGGTTAAGGCGGTCGAAGCGGTTGGTGTAGTCGATCAACGCCTCATCGCCCCTGGTGCGGACATCGGTGATGATGCCCCGCACCGTTTCCAGAACCTGGGCCGAGGTCTCCTCGCTGCGGTTCAGGATGGCGCTAAACTGCCGGTCAAAATCGGTATCGGTAATATCGAGAAACAGCACGATGGAACTCCCTTATCCCAGTATCGCTTCCAGGCCGTCGATGATCCCCCGGATCCGCTGATGGCGGGTTTTGAGGCTGGCCCGGTTCACCACCAGCCGGGTGGTGATCTCGGCAATGGTTTCCACTTCGCAGAGGCCGTTCTGGCGCAGGGTCTCGCCGGTGGAGACCAGGTCCACGATCCGCTCGGACAACCCCACCAGCGGTGCCAGCTCGATGGAACCGTACAGCTTGATGATCTCCGCCTGCACCCCCTTGGCGGCGAAGTGCTGCTCCGCGACGTGAGGGTACTTGGTGGCCACCCGGACATGGGTCCAGCGGGTCGGGTCGTCGCCGGTGGCCAGACCGGCCGGCTCCGCCACCACCATCCGGCAGTAGCCGAACTTCAGGTCCAGTGGTTCGTACAGGTCCTTGTCCTGCTCCAGCAGGGTGTCCTTGCCCACGATCCCCAGGTCGGCACAGCCGTGCTCCACGTAGGTGGGGACATCGGTGGCCCGCACGATCAGGGCGCGGACCAACTGGTCCGGGTAGTCGAAGATCAGCTTGCGGGAGTCGTCCAGCATGCCGGAAAGATCGATGCCGATCCGGGAGAACAGCTGGATCGATTCGGTGAGGATGCGTCCCTTGGGGATGGCGATGGTCAAGGTGCTGTTCATGATTCCTTCACCCGTTCGATCCGCGCCCCCAGGCCGGCCAGCTTTTCCTCGATCCGCTCGTAACCGCGGTCGAGGTGATAAATCCGCTGGATTTCGGTGGTCCCCTCTGCGGCAAGGCCGGCCAGCACCAGGGAGGCCGATGCCCGCAAGTCGGTGGCCATGACCGGCGCGCCGGAAAGTTTCTTCACCCCTTTGACCGTGGCCGAGTTCCCCTCGATGGTGATGTCGGCGCCGAAACGCTGCAGTTCCGAAACGTGCATGAAGCGGTTTTCGAAGATGTTCTCGGAAATGACGCTGGCGCCGTCGGCGATGCACATCAGTGCCATGAACTGGGCCTGCATGTCGGTGGGGAAGCCAGGGTAGGGGCGGGTTTTGATGTTGACCCCGTGGGGGCGTTTCGGCCCCTTGACGCGCACCACGCCGTCCCGGCTGACGATCTCAACCCCGGCATCCTGCAGCTTGAAGCAGAGGGCGTCCAGGTGCTCGGCCTTCATGCCGTTGATCCGCACATCACCGCCGGTGATGGCGGCGGCGATCATGAAGGTACCGGCCTCGATCCGGTCCGGCATCACCTCGTAGGCGGCCGGGGTCAGCTCGTTCACCCCCTGGATGCGGATGGTATCGGTTCCGGCCCCCTCAATTTTTGCCCCCATCCGGTTCAGGTAGTCCCCCAGGTCGCTGATCTCCGGCTCCCGGGCGGCGTTCTCCAGGATGGTTTCTCCCTTGGCAGTGGCGGCGGCCATCATCAGATGCTCGGTCCCCCCCACGGTGGAGATGTCGAAGTTGATCCGGGCCCCTTTCAGGCGTTTTTTGGCAATTGCCTCCACGTAGCCGTGCTCCAGTGTGATCTCGGCACCCAGCGCCTTCAGCCCTTTCAGGTGCTGGTCAATGGGGCGGGCACCGATGGCGCAGCCGCCGGGCAGGGAGACCCGGGCCCGGCCGAAGCGGGCCAACAACGGTCCCAGAACCAGTACCGAGGCCCGCATGGTCTTGACCAGATCGTAGGTGGCTTCCACGGTGTTGATCGGCCCGGCATCGATCCGTAGCGCCGAACCGGTACGCTCCACGGAGGCGCCCAGCGATTCGAGCAGTTTGGCGGTGGTGCTGATGTCCCGTAACCGGGGCACGTTACCGATGGTGCTGGCACCGTTTGCCAGGATGGCGGCGATGCAGATGGGAAGGGAGGCGTTCTTGGAGCCGCTGACGGTCACGTCGCCCTTCAGGCGGGTACCGCCGGTGATGATCAGTTTGTCCACAACGGTCAACCTTTGCGTTGGATTTGATCACGCATCATAGCCCAGGTGGCAGGCGAGGGAAAGGAGAAATCAGCGGTAGACCGGCAGGTTTCCCCGCACCTCAAGGATCGGGCCGTAGTCCAGTTCCTGGAAGCTGCCGTCATCTTCGCCGTGCTCGTCATCCGGCGCGGCCCAGACGTAGAGTTTCTGGGAGTCCAACAACACCGGCCCGGCGGGCATGCCGAAGGTCCGCTTCTGCATCGCCTCGTCGAACAGCCCGATGCAGCCGTGGGAGGCGGGCCGCCCCGGCAGGTCCCGGGCGTGGATCCAGTAGCCTACGTTTTCTTTGTCGATATGGAAGCGCAGGGCGTTGTCCATGGGGTATTGCTCCTCGTCCCCGGCGGTGCGGTAGAGCGAGGAGGTATGGGTGCGGTGGCGGGCGTCGATCCTGAAAATGCCGAGCGGGGTTTCCGAACCGGCCTTGCCGGTGGCCGCCGGCATGGAGAACTTGAGTTTGCCTCGTTCATAGGCGCCGATCCACTGTTCGCCCACATCAAGCAGGATGTAGCGACGGTGCTGGCGGGCCGGCGGGTAGTCCGCGGGCAGGGGGGTGTAGGTGCGGATATCGTCCATCCGCTCCGGTTCCTTGATGGTCATGCCGGGGTAGGCATGGCGGCGGTCCAGGCGGTTGAAGCGGGCCACCAGGGTCCAGTCCTTGCCGTAGAGGGATTCCAGGGTCTCGTGGGGACGGATGAAGCGGGGGCGCCAGCGGATGTTCCGTTGGCTGGGATAGTCGATCCGGCTGAGATCCTCCAAGGCCTTGTCCTGGGGAGAGGGGCCGGGAGAATCGACGATATCGGCCTCCCAGATCACGGCGCAGGAGGAGAGCAGGCCGGTCAGAAGCATCACCAGCACCAGCCGGTGGCTCCATCTCATGCGACTTGTCCGCATCGCCCGCTTCCTATTCCACCGTGACGCTCTTGGCCAGGTTGCGGGGCTGGTCCACGTCGGTCCCCTTCAGTACGGCGATATGGTAGGCCAGCAGTTGCAGCGGCACGGAGAGCAGAATCGGGTCCAGGTCCTCGCTGACCGTGGGCAGTTCCAACACCGCCTCGGCCCGGGCTCCGGCCTCCCGGTCGCCGGCGGTGACCAGGGCAATGACCCGGCCGCCCCGGGCGATGACCTCTTCCATGTTGGAAACGGTCTTTTCGTAAGCGCTGTTCTTCGGCACCAGCACCACCACCGGCACCTGCTCGTCGATCAGGGCGATGGGGCCGTGCTTCATCTCGCCGGCCGGGTAGCCTTCGGCGTGGATGTAGGAGATCTCCTTCAGCTTGAGCGCCCCTTCCAGGGCAATGGGAAAGTTCTTGCCCCGGCCCAGGTAGAGGAAGTCACGGGCGTTCAGGTACTGGCGGGCGATCTTTTCGGTAGCCGGGTTCAGCGCCAGGGATTCCTCCAGCAGCCCCGGCACCATTCGCAGGGCCGCGATCATCCGTGCTCCTTGGGCCGCATCGATCCGGTGTATGGCGCGGCCCAGGCGGATGGTCAGCAGATAGAGTGCGGACAGCTGGGTGACAAAGGCTTTGGTGGAGGCGACGCCGATCTCCGGGCCGGCGTGAGTGTAGATCACCCCTGCCGCCTCGCGGGCGATGGAGGAGTCCACCACGTTGCAGATGGCCAGATTCATGGCACCGAGGCTCTTTGCCTCCCGCAGGGCCGCCAGGGTGTCGGCGGTTTCGCCGGACTGGGAGATAACCAGCACCAGGGTGCTCTGGTCGATCACCGGCTTGCGGTAGCGGAACTCCGAGGCGATATCCACCTCCACCGGGATGCGGCAGTGCTCCTCGATCAGGAATTTGCCGGTCAGGCCCGCATGCCAGGAGGTGCCGCAGGCCACGATCACCATCCGCCGGATCGACTGCAGGGCGGCATCGTCGTAGCGCAGATCCTCGAGGTAGACATCCCCCTTGTCGTCCAGCAGCCGGCCGGCGATGGTGTCCCGTACCGCCCGGGGCTGCTCGAATATCTCCTTGAGCATGAAATGCTTGTAGCCCCCCTTTTCCGCCATGAGGGGGGACCAGTCGATATGGCGGGGTTTTTTCTCCAGGGGCTGGCCGGCAATGGTGGAGAAGCGACAGCTCCGGCCGCTGAACAGGGCCAGTTCGCCGTCCTCCAGGAACACCATCTCCCGGGTGTGGGCCAGGATGGCGGGAATATCGGAGGCCACGAAGAACTGTCCCTCCCCCAGTCCCACCACCATGGGAGAACCCAGTTTGGCGGCGATCAGGGTGTCCGGCTCCTCCCGGCAGAGGATGCAGACGGCGTAGGCGCCGCGCAGCTCCTGCAGGGCAGCCCGTACCGCTGTTTCAAAATTACCGTTGGCACGGTAGTGGCTGTCGATCAGATGGGCGATCACCTCGGTGTCGGTCTCGCTGCTGAAACAGTGACCGGCTGCCTGGAGCCGCTCTTTCAGCCCCAGGTAGTTTTCGATGATACCGTTGTGCACCACCACAATGGAACCGGCCTGGTGGGGGTGAGCATTGGTTTCCGAGGGACGGCCGTGGGTGGCCCAGCGGGTGTGGCCGATCCCCAGGGCACCGGCCAAAGGCTGTTCT
This sequence comes from Trichlorobacter ammonificans, assembly GCF_933509905.1. Taxonomy (GTDB): domain Bacteria; phylum Desulfobacterota; class Desulfuromonadia; order Geobacterales; family Pseudopelobacteraceae; genus Trichlorobacter; species Trichlorobacter ammonificans. The sequence continues at coordinate 808,027 of NZ_OW150024.1, forward strand.
GCCAGAAGTTTTTCCAGGTTGACCAGCTTGCCTTCGCTGCGGCGGACACTGATGACTCCGTCCGTGAGCGTGGCAATGCCGGCGGAGTCGTAGCCGCGGTACTCCAGCTTGCGCAGCCCTTCGAAAATGATCGGGGTGGCCTCCTGCGGGCCGATATATCCAACGATTCCACACATCGTCCGTTACCTCGTCAGTGCCGTTTGTCCGGCATGTTCACTGATTTGTCTGGGTGATAATATCCTGCTAATCTTGCCCATCGATTCACGCATGTCAAGCACGTTCAATCGTGATGCTTGAACCTGCCGGTCGGTTGTCCTATTATCAACCGGATATTGTACGCAAGGATTTATGCATGAACGTCGAACAGATGAAGCAGGTGCTGAAGGAGATACTGACCACCACCGATCTGACCCCCTGCGTGGTGGGGCACCGCGGGGTGGGCAAGACCGCCGGCATCGTCCAGGTCTGTCGCGAGATCGGGCGGACCTATCTGCCGCTGCGGCTGGGGCAGATGGAGGTGGGGGATCTGGTGGGGATACCGTTTCGGGACGGCGAACGGATGCACTGGTCCCGGCCGGCCTGGTGGCCCGGCGACGACGAACCGCCGGCGGTGGTCCATTGCGACGAACTGAACCGGGCCCAGCAGGAGGATACCCTGCAGGCGATTTTCCAGTTCGTGGAACCGCCTGCCGAGGGGCTGCAGCGGGCTCTGCACACCCATCGCCTGGCTCCCCGCCACAAGGTGGTGGTGACCATCAACCCGCCGGACGGCACCTACCAGGTGGCCACCCTGGACCGGGCATTGATCGACCGGATGGTGATGCTGTACGTGGAAACCGATTACCAGTGCTGGGCGCGGTATGCGGCCCAGCGGGAGCTTGATACCGACGTGCGCGGCTTTCTGGCCGGCAACAGCGGACTGCTGGCCCGCCAGGGTGCGCCGCTTGATATGCAGGTGGAGCCGACGGAGCGGGGCTGGGAGATGGTCAGCATCCTGCGCCGACACTGCCGCTTTCCCGGCGATCTGGCCATGGAGGTCTACAGCGGCGTCGTGGGGAAAGAAGCGGCCATTGCCTTCATGCGCTGGCTGTCGGACAAAAGCGGCCGTCCCCTGACCGCTGTCGATATCCTCGATCACTGGCCGGAGGTGGCGCAGCAGGCCGCAGCACAGCGGGATGATGTGCAGGCAGCCACGATCAGCGATCTGCTGGCCACCCTGCAGGTTCGCCAGGCACTGCAGCCGGAGCAGGAGGACCACCTGGTGGCCTACCTGGCGGTGCTGCCCCGGGACCTGCGTTTCGGCCTGGTCAAATCGCTGTTGCGCATACCGGCGGTGGCCCTGGCCATCAGCCAGGACCGCTACGATGCAGTGGTGCTGGATGCCATCAGAGTCATCAGTGCCGAAACACAGGCTGCGCCATCACACTGACATACCTCGGAATATCCTCGGAAAAGGAGTGAATGCATGAGCGACGAACGGATCTGTTATACCTACGAAAGCGCCCTTGAGGCGGCCATTGCCATGGAAGAGGAAGGGTTCCGCAACTACCTGCGGGCACTGCGCACCGTGCAGCAGAAGGGGGCCAAGGAGATTCTGCGGGAAAACGCCCTGGATGAGCTCAGCCACAAGCAGCAACTGGAAAAGGCGCTGGTTGAGGGGCATATGGCGGATGGCGGCGAGATCAGCCGCACCATCCCCACCATGAACCTGAGCTATGTCCTGAAGAAGGCCGACCTGCGACCGGAATCAACGGTTCGCGAGGCACTGCTCTATGCCATACAACTGGAAAAGGAAGCGGCCGAGTTTTACCGCAAGGCGGGAGAAGGGTGCTCCGGCGCGCCGATGGCTGCCCTGTTCGAACGGCTGCACCGCGAGGAGAGCAGCCACCTGCAGCGGCTGGAAGACCTCTACGAAGCCCATTTCATGACCGAAAACTGACCCCCGGGTGCCGTTGCCTGTTGCCACCATAGAAGTGTCGGTGCCGCTGCCGCTGGAGGGGAGCTTTCACTACGCCGTTCCCGAATCCCTGGCCGCTGCGGTGCGTCCCGGTATCAGGGTGCTGGTGCCGTTCGGGCGGCGTACGGTCAGCGCCTATGTGCTGGGGTGCGGTGGCGCGCCGGATGGGCAGTCGCTGAAGAGCATTCTGGAGTTGCTGGACGACGAGCCGCTGTGGAGCGAGCAGCAGCTTGCCTTTTTTCGCTGGATTGCCGACTACTATCTGCATCCTCTGGGAGAAGTGCTGAAGACCGCCCTTCCTGCCGGCATCAACCGCCAGAGCCGGAAAAAGGGGGATGCCAGTGTGCTGACCGGCGGCCGGACCATCAGGACCGAGCGTTGGTACCGCCGGGGGGAGCTGGACCGGAATGCGGTGAGTCTGCGGGGGAAAAGCCTGGAAATTCTGGCCTGGGTGGAAGAGGCTGGCGCCGTCTCCGCGGCAGAGGTGAAGGCCCGGTTCGGCGACTGCGCCCCCCAGTTGAAAAAACTGCGGGACACGGGATTGTTGCTGGCAGAACAGCGGGAGGCGTACCGTAATCCCTTTGCCGGGGTGACGGTGGAGCGGGATCTGCCCAAACCGCTTTCCCGGCACCAGCAGGCGGCCCTGGATGCGGTTGCGGCGCCGCTGGATAGCGCCACCTTTGCGCCATTCCTGCTGCACGGCGTCACCGGCAGCGGCAAGACCGAAGTCTACCTGCAGACCATTGCCCGTTCTCTTGCCGACGACCGTACCGCCCTGGTGCTGGTGCCGGAAATATCGCTCACCCCCCAGCTGGTGCACCGCTTCCGGGCCCGGTTCGGCGACGGCATCGCCGTACTGCACAGCGCCCTGTCCGACGGCGAGCGCTACGACGAATGGCGCCGCATCCGGCGGGGCGAAGTGCGGATCGTGATCGGCGCCCGTTCCGCCATTTTTGCCCCCCTGGAGCGGATCGGCATCATCGTGGTGGATGAGGAGCACGAGGCGTCGTTCAAACAGTCGGACGGCCTGCGCTACAACGCCCGGGACCTGGCCCTGGTGCGGGGCCGCCAGGAGGGGGCGGTGGTGCTGCTGGGTTCAGCCACGCCGCTGGTTACCACCCGTCATGCGGCCCGCAACGGCCGCCTGGGGTATCTGGAGCTGCCGGAGCGGATCGGCTCCCGCCCCCTGCCGGAGACCCGGCTGGTCACGGAGCGGATGACCGCGGAGCAGCCGCTGTCGCCGCCGCTGCTGGAGGCATTGGCCCATACCCTGGCCCGGGGGGAGCAGAGCCTGATCTTTCTCAATCGCCGCGGTTTTGCCAGCTTTCTGGCCTGTCCGGCCTGTGGAGCCCAGCTCTCCTGTCCCAACTGCTCCGTCTCCCTGACCTACCATAAAAGCCGCAGCCGCAGCATCTGCCACTACTGCGACTACCAGGTGCCCTTTCCCTGCATCTGCCCGGCCTGCGGCGAGCCGGAACTGCGGGAGATGGGGGCGGGGACCGAGCGGGTCGAGCATGAACTGGCGGCCCGGTTCCCGGAGGCGCGGGTGGCCCGGATGGACAGCGACACCGTTGCCGGCAAGGGGGGCCATGCCCGGATTCTGGACCGGGTGGCGCGGGGCGAAGTAGATATCCTGGTGGGGACCCAGATGATCGCCAAGGGGCACGATTTCCCCGGCGTGACGCTGGTGGGGGTGCTGCAGGCGGAGGGAAGCCTGTACCTGCCCGATTTCCGAGCTGCTGAGCGGACCTTTCAACTGCTCTCCCAGGTCATCGGCCGGGCCGGACGGGGGGAGCTGCCGGGCCGGGTGCTGGTGCAGGCGCTGCAGCCGGACCATTACGCCCTGGTTCATGCGGTGAACCACGATTACGACCAGTTCTGCAGCGAGGAGCTGGCCTTCAGGGAGGAACTGGGCTATCCCCCCTTCGGCCACCTGGCGGCGCTGCTCTTTTCCGGCACCTCCGAAACGGCGGTCAGCGACGCGGCCACCGAGGCGGCCCGGCTGCTGGTGGAACTGAAGGTGCGCCTGAAGCTGCGCACCGAACTGTTGGGCCCGGCCCAGGCCCCCTTCTACCGGCTGCGGGGACGGTTTCGCCGGCACCTGTTACTCAAGGACGCAGACCGGAGCGCCCTGCGGCGGCTGCTCACGGCCTACCGGAAAGAGCGGGTGACGCCGGTCCGGGTGCGGGAGGCGGTTGATGTTGATCCGGTTGATTTACTGTAATACACAAAAGGGAGTCGTATGAAACGGAAGAAGGAACCGGGGCCGCTGAACCAGCTTGAAGCGGAGATCGCCATCACGGCACTGCACGCCACCGGCGAATACCAGGTGCTGCGCAAGATCAACCTGGAGCGGGATCATCGCCTCCGGGGCCTACATGGCGAGGGTGCCCGGATCGGTCTCTGTCTCGACACCGAGACCACCGGCCTGGATCACCGCCAGGACCGGATCATCGAGCTGGGGATCGTGGCCTTCGCGTACGACCCGGTTACCGCCGAAATCCTGCGGGTGACGGGCCGCTACAACGGTTTTGAGGACCCGGGCGCCCCCCTTGCCCGCGAGATCACGGAGATAACCGGCATTACCGATGACATGGTACGGGGACAGGCGCTGGACGACGAACAGGTCATGGCGCTGGTGGCCGGGGCCGATCTGGTGATCGCCCATAACGCCGCCTTTGATCGTCCCTTTGTGGAGGCCCGGTACCCGGCCTTTGCGGGGATTCCCTGGGCCTGTTCGGTGCTGCAGATCGACTGGCAGGCCGAGCGGCTGCAGGCCCGCTCCCTGGAGTACCTGCTGTTCAAGTTCGGCTGGTGCATCAACGCCCACCGGGCCCTGGACGATGCCGAAGGGGTGCTGGGGCTCCTGCTGGAGCGTCTGCCGGTGAGCGACCGGTCGGTGTTCGCGGCACTCCTGGAGGGAAGCCGCCAGTCAGCCACCCGCATCCATGCGGTGGGAGCCCCCTTTGACAAGAAGGAACTGCTCAAACAGCGCGGCTACCGCTGGCATGACGGTGCGGACGGCAAACCCAAGTGCTGGTGGATCGGTATCGTTGATACCAGGGAACAGGAAGAGTTGGCATTCCTGGCCCGTGAGGTGTACGGCGGCACCCTGCCCGGCGGGGTGACCGTCCGCCGGATCGGGCCGCTGGACCGTTTCTCGGTGCGGGAAGGCTAGTATGGGGCCGGCAACAACCGTACGGCATCCGTTGCTGCGCCGGTTGCTGCTTTGCGCCGGTCTGCTCTGCACTGCACTGGGCGTGGTCGGCATTTTTGTGCCGCTGCTGCCCACCACTCCGTTTCTGCTGCTGGCCGCTGCCTGCTTTGCCCGCAGCTCCGAGCGCTTTCATACCTGGCTTCTGACCCATGAGCGACTGGGACCTATGATTTCCGGCTACCTGGACGGCTCGGGGATACCGGCCCGTGCCAAGGCGGTTTCAGTGAGCATGGTCTGGCTGAGCCTGCCGCCCTCGGCCCTGCTGCTGGTGCCGGTGGTCTGGGTCAAGCTGCTGCTGATCCTGCTGGCGATCGGCATTACCTGGCACCTGCTACGGCTGCCCACCCGAAAGGCCTGACCATGAAGGAACGTTTGCAAAAAATCATCGCCGCAGCCGGAGTCACCTCCCGGCGTGCCGCCGAAGAACTGATCCTGGCCGGCCGGGTTGCCGTGAACGGCCAGGTGGTCACCGAACTGGGAGCCAAGGCCGACGGTGCCGAAGACCGGATCACCGTGGACGGAACGCCGGTCAGACCGGCGGAGAAGCTGTACTACGTGCTGCTGCACAAGCCGGCCGGCTACGTCACCAGCCTGAAGGATCCCCAGGGGCGACACCTGGTGACCGAGCTGGTGAAGGATGTCGACGCGCGGCTTTTTCCGGTGGGGCGCCTGGACTACAACTCCGAAGGGCTGCTGCTTCTGACCAACGACGGCGCCTGGGCCAACCGGCTGATGCATCCCCGGCACCAGGTGGACAAGGAGTATCACGTCCGGGTGCGGGGCAAGGCCGATCCCCAGCAGATCAGACGCCTTGCCGAAGGAGTGGAGCTGGAGGACGGCCCGGCTGCCGGCGCCACGGTACGGCTCCTCAAGACGGATCAGAACAACGACTGGCTCTCCATCACCATCAGGGAAGGACGCAACCGGCAGGTGCGGCGGATGTGTGCCGCTGTCGGGCTGTCGGTGGTCCGGCTGCGGCGGATCCGCTACGGCTCCCTGACGCTGGGAGGGTTGAACCCCGGAGAATACCGGTTGCTCAGCACCGCTGAAGCGATGGGGCTGGATGCCCCTGCCGAGCCGAAGCCGAAGCGAACAGCGCCGCCACGGCCGGGCGCGGCGGCCGGCGGTTCCAAAGCGGAGGCACCGCGGCCGGCATCCCGCCCCCGGCCGCCGCAGCGGCATGGCACCTGATCTGTCCCGACTGACAGCGCTGCTGGGATTCGGTAGTGCACTGCTGGGGTTCATACCACTGTTCGCCCATGTGCCGCTGCTGCCGCAGCTGCTGTTCGCGGGCGGCCTGCTGGCCGGTCTCGCCAGGGAAGTGCGCGGCACGGTTACGGTGCCCCCTCCTTTCCTGACCGTCGGTGCCACGGCGTTGTTTCTCTGGTACGCTGCCCAGTTCAGCCGCCACAATCCCGCCCTGCCGGTGATCTGCATCCTCACGGTGCTGCTGGCAGCCCGCCTGGCGGCGGAAAAGACACCCCGTACCTGGCTGCAGCTGTGTGCCCTTTCGCTCTTTGCCCTTGCCGCATCATCCCTCTTCGATCTCGGCCCCCGTTTCCTGCTGTTGCTTGTTCTGATGCTTCCCGTGCTGGCACTTCAGGTGGTGCTGCTCACCATGCAGGGCCACGGCGTCACCCGGCTGGCCGGACCGGCGCTTCGCCACCTGCTTGTCGTCGGGCTGCTGATACCGGTCTGCTCCCTGCTGCTGGTGCCGCTCTTCTTTTCCATGCTGCCCCGCACCCGGCTGCCGCTCTGGAGCTTTATTCAACAGGCAGGGGGCACTACCCCCGGTGGACTCTCCGATACGGTGGTTCCCGGCAGGAGCTCGACGGTACCGGACAGTGGTCCGCTGGTCTTTCGTGCGGAACTGGAACGCCGGCCGGCCGGTCAGCTCTACTGGCGGGTCGCAGTGTTCAGTCGCCTTGACGAACGGGGCTGGCAGCGGGATAGTGGCGTCCAGACGGTGAGGGTGACGGGACAACCGGTGCGGATCGAGCAGACCATCACCATGGAGCCGGGCAGTTCGCGCATGCTGGTGGGACTCGATCTGCCGGTCTCCTTTACCCATCCGGGCGGCAGCAGTATTCCCGGGGCCACCTGGAATCGGCCGCTTCCCGCGTCCCGCCGTGTTCGCTACACGGTGACGTCCCTGCCGGACGGCGCTGGCGCCCTGCGCACACCGCCGGCACGCGAACAGCTGACCAGCCTCCCCGCAGGTGTCTCGCCGCGTCTGCGGCAGCTTGCCCAGCGTTTCAGGCGGGAGGGGACGTCTGACCGGCAGCGCCTGGATGCGGTTGTTACCTGGTTCAGAAACGGTAATTTCAGATATAGCCGCAACGATCTCCCCACCGGCGCGGATGCGCTGGAGCGCTTTCTCTTCGAACGCAGGGCGGGGCATTGCGAGTTCTTTGCCTCGGCCTTTGCTCACCTGGCACGGGGAGCCGGAATACCGGCCCGTCTGGTCGGGGGATATCTGGGAGGAGAGTTCAACGAGCTGGGAGCCTACTACCGGATAACGGAGGAGCGGGCCCATGTCTGGGTGGAAGCGTGGCTGGAGCGCGAGGGGTGGGTGCGCATCGACCCCAGCAGCTTTGCAATCAACGCTGACGTCGCCCTGGGAGGGCAGCGCCGGACATCCCTTGCGCAGCAGACGCGTCTGCTGCTGGATACGCTGGATCATCTCTGGACCTCTGCGGTGATTACCTATGATTTCGAACGCCAACTGGAGCTGGCAAGCGGGATGTCGTCCCGCCTGCATGTCGTTCGTCTGGGGGATCTCAGGCGGTGGAGTTGGGCCATCGGTGGGGGATGCCTCCTGGGGCTGCTGAGCTGGTACGGCGTCCGCTGCTGGAGGGCAGGGCATCTGCGGCGAGAGGAACGTCTGCTTCGCCGGTTCCGGGCCGCAATAAAACGAGACTTCGGCCTGAGTGTCGACCGAAACACTGGTCTGTTCGACTGTGCCGAGCGCACGGGAAATGCACGAGTGAGAACCTTTGCCGACATTTACGGAGGGGCGGTGTATCGCGGCAGGCGGCTGACGGAAGAAGAGGCCGCACAGTTGCGGCGTCTGCTGCGCCAAGGGTTTCTTATTCGCCCCGAATAGTACCGTGCGGCATTTTTTCACGAAGTAGGGTGAAAAAAAGTTTTTGAAAAAGAGTTGACAGTGAATGTGCATTAGGATAATAATCCAAATTCACGCTTGGACGGTGCGCTGGCGTAGCTCAATTGGCAGAGCAGCTGACTTGTAATCAGCAGGTTGCGGGTTCGAGTCCCATCGCCAGCTCCAAAGCTGAAGCGGTTCTTCCCTGGAGGGATTCCCGAGCGGCCAAAGGGAACAGACTGTAAATCTGTCGTCGTACGACTTCGGAGGTTCGAATCCTCCTCCCTCCACCATACTATGTTTTCATCGGCAGGTGTTTGTGTGTCCCGAATCCAGGAGGCCGTGATTGGTCGCGATAACTGGTCTGGGGGATGCGGGTGCCGCCACAGCAGTTCATGCCGAAGTGTGCGGGAGTAGCTCAGTTGGCTAGAGCATCAGCCTTCCAAGCTGAGGGTCGCGGGTTCGAGTCCCGTTTCCCGCTCCAATTCTGATCAGGTTTCGTTTTGTGTGCCCACATAGCTCAGGAGGTAGAGCACTTCCTTGGTAAGGAAGAGGTCTCCGGTTCGAGTCCGGATGTGGGCTCCATTTTTGACAGAAGGCATGAAGTCCGGAATATTCCGAATATAAATCCGTAAAAGACCACACATGACGGTGCGCCCGGTGCGCACGGACAAAAGGAGTATGCGCCATGGCCAAGGCAAAATTTGAGCGTACGAAGCCTCATGTTAACATTGGAACGATCGGTCACGTTGACCACGGCAAGACCACGCTGACGGCAGCGATCACCAAGGTTCTTGCTCAGCGCGGTGGGGCAGAGTTCAAGGGTTATGACCAGATCGACAACGCTCCCGAGGAGCGTGAGCGTGGTATCACCATCGCCACCACCCACGTTGAGTACGAGACGGACAAGCGTCACTACGCCCATGTTGACTGCCCGGGTCACGCCGACTACGTGAAGAACATGATTACCGGTGCTGCTCAGATGGACGGTGCCATTCTGGTTGTGTCGGCCGCCGACGGCCCGATGCCCCAGACCCGTGAGCACATCCTGCTTGCCCGTCAGGTTGGCGTTCCCTATATCGTGGTCTTTCTGAACAAGGCCGATATGGTTGATGATGCCGAGCTGCTGGAGCTGGTTGAGCTTGAGATTCGTGAGCTCCTGTCCAGCTACGACTTCCCGGGCGACGACATTCCGATTATCAAGGGTTCCGCTCTGAAGGCGCTGAACGGCGACAAGGATGAGCTGGGCGAGCAGTCGGTCGAGAAGCTGATGGAAGCTGTTGACAGCTATATTCCCGAGCCGGAGCGCGCCATTGACAAGCCGTTCCTGATGCCGGTTGAAGACGTCTTCTCCATCTCCGGTCGTGGTACGGTTGCCACCGGTCGTGTTGAGCGCGGTATTGTCAAGGTTGGCGAGGAAGTTGAGATTGTCGGCATCAAGGCTACCGGCAAGACCACGGTTACCGGTGTTGAAATGTTCCGCAAGCTGCTTGACCAGGGTCAGGCCGGCGACAACATCGGCGCCCTGCTGCGTGGTGTGAAGCGTGAAGATGTTGAGCGCGGTCAGGTTCTGGCCAAGCCGGGCAGCATTACGCCGCACACCAAATTCAAGGCCGAGGCTTACATCCTGACCAAGGAAGAAGGCGGTCGTCACACGCCGTTCTTCAACGGCTACCGTCCCCAGTTTTACTTCCGTACGACTGACGTGACGGGTGTTGCCGAGCTTCCTGCCGGTACCGAGATGGTGATGCCTGGTGACAACGTTGCCCTGACGATCAACCTGATCACGCCGATCGCCATGGACGAAGGTCTTCGTTTTGCAATCCGTGAGGGTGGCCGTACCGTGGGCGCTGGCGTCGTCAGCGCAATCGTTGAGTAGTGTCCGTTCGGCTGCCCGCCTGATGGGTGTGGTTGGCGGTAGTGCGGACGGCATATAATCAAGAGGAAACGTGATGAGAGACATCGTGACCCTTGCTTGCGGTGAGTGCAAGCAGAGAAACTATACCACGACCAAAAACAAGAAGACGACGCCCCAGAAGCTCGAGTTCAGCAAGTACTGCCGTTTTTGCCGCAAGCATACGCAGCACAAGGAAACCAAGTAAGGCGGTCTGTAGCGGCTTGGATTGCAGGCCAGTAGCTCTAACGGCTAGAGCGCCGGTCTCCAAAACCGGATGTTGGGGGTTCGAATCCCTCCTGGCCTGCCATAATTCCCTGTCGCTGTTCAGTGATGCCGATGCAGGAGAGTGCAGTGCACAACGTCAAGGTCTTCTTTGATTCGGTAAAAACAGAGCTTGTCAAGGTAACATGGCCGTCGCGCAAAGAGACGGTCGCCACGACGGGTGTTGTTATTTTTATTGTGCTTATTATTTCCGTGTATCTCGGCTTGTGTGACCTCGTGCTCACCAGGCTGATTCGAATGATACTCGGATGACTGGCGGGAATTAACTGCGATGACCCAGAAATGGTATGGCGTGCATACGTACTCAGGGTACGAGAACAAGGTTCGTCTGAATATTCTTGAGCGTGTCAGGAATGAAGGGATGGAGGAGTATTTCGGTGAAATACTGATTCCGTCCGAGACGGTCGTCGAGCTGAAGAAGGGGGAGAAGAAGACCTCTTCACGCAAGTTTTTTCCCGGCTATATCCTGATCAAGATGGAAATGAACGACGATACCTGGCACATCGTCAAGGAAACTGCCAAGGTAACGGGGTTCGTCGGAGGCAATGCGCCGTTTCCGATTCCGGAGGAGGAGATTGGCAAGATCTCCCGCAGGATGGAAGAGGGGGCCGAGAAGCCGCGTCCCAAGGTTGAGTTTGAGGTTGGCGAAACGGTGCGGGTGGTTGATGGTCCCTTTCTCAACTTCACCGGCATGGTGGAGGACGTCAAGCCCGATCGGGGCAAGTTGCGCGTGGCTGTTACCATTTTCGGCCGGTCGACGCCGGTCGAGCTTGAGTTCATGCAAGTGGAAAAATGCTGATTCCGTTGTGTCTCAACGACGCAACATGCACTAAAAGGAGCGCATCGTCATGGCGAAGAAAATAACCGGTTACATAAAACTGCAAGTGCCCGCGGGCAAGGCAAATCCGTCGCCTCCCATCGGTCCGGCCCTTGGTCAGCACGGCGTCAACATCATGGAGTTCTGCAAGGCGTTCAACGCTAAGACTCAGGCTGACGAAGGCACTATCACGCCGGTCGTGATCACGGTCTATGCCGACCGCAGTTTTACCTTCATCACCAAGACGCCTCCGGTACCGGTGTTGATCAAGAAAGCCCTCGGTATTGAGAGTGGCTCAAGTGTGCCCAATAAAACCAAGGTCGGCAAGCTGACAAAAGCCCAGGTGGAAGAAATCGCCAAGAAGAAGATGCCGGACCTGAATGCCGCCTCGCTGGAAGCAGCCATGAGAACCGTCGAGGGCACCGCACGTTCGATGGGTGTGGATATCGTTTAGTAACGTAATCACGTAATGATTTGAATAGCGTTTGCAGGAGAGGCGACATGTCAAAAAGTACCAAAAAGCATGGCAATGCGATGAGCAAAATTGACCGTACCAAGCTGTATCCCCTGAAAACAGCGGTCGGTGTTGTGAAGGAAGCGAGCTATGCGAAGTTTGATGAAACGGTTGATGTTGCCGTCAAGCTGGGAGTAGATCCACGTCATGCCGACCAGATGGTTCGCGGAGCCGTCGTGCTGCCGAACGGTCTCGGCAAGAATGTTCGCGTGCTGGTTTTCGCCAAGGGCGAAAAGGAAAAAGAGGCGCTTGAGGCAGGTGCTGACTACGTTGGCGCCGAGGATCTCGTGGCGAAAATTCAGGAGGGATGGTTCGAGTTCGATACGGCCATTGCAACCCCGGACATGATGGGCGTTGTCGGCAAGATCGGTAAGCTGCTCGGTCCCCGCGGCCTGATGCCGAACCCCAAGGTCGGTACGGTTACCTTCGAAGTATCCCGCGCCGTCAAGGAGTCCAAGGCCGGCAAGGTGGAGTTCCGGGTCGAGAAGGCCGGTATCGTCCATGCACCGGTTGGTAAGGTCTCCTTTGAGCCGGAGAAGCTGGAGGGGAATATCGTTGCGCTGGTCGAGGCACTGGTCAAGGCCAAGCCCTCCGCTGCCAAGGGCACCTATATCAGGAAAATTTCGGTGTCATCGACCATGGGACCCGGCATTAATCTGGATATTTCCGACGTAACGTCGAATATGTAGCAAATTTCACATCGCCAAAGTCAAAGACAGCAGGTGCGCACTGCATAAAGGTCGCAACCGGGATCTGCCTGCCGAGACTTGGGGTACGTAAGATGTCCTTGCGCTTCCTGACTTTGGCATGGGGTTCGCCCCGTAACCCATAGAAAGGAGGATGACGCTTGAACCGTACAGTAAAGCAAGAGCAAGTCGAGTTGATGCGTGAGAAGCTGAAGCGCGCACAAGCGGTTTTTCTGGCCGATTTCCGCGGCATGAACGTGGAAAAGGCTACTACGCTCAGAAATGAGCTGCGTGCTGCCGCCGTTGACTACAAGGTCTTTAAGAACAGCTTGTTGGAACTGGCAGCCAAAGAAACCGATTTTGAATGCCTGCAGCCCTATCTTGCCGGTCCGACTGCCGTTGCCATTTCCTACGACGATCCGGTCGCAGCGGCAAAGGTGCTGTCGAAGTTTGCCAAGGTTCCCCAGGGTGCATTCGTACTGAAGGCCGGGGTGCTTTCCGGCAAGCTGCTGGATGTTGCCCAGATTCAGGCACTGGCAGACCTGCCGTCGCGTGAAGTGCTGCTCGCCAAGATGCTGGGTTCCCTGCAGGCACCTGCCACCAACTTTGTTGGCGTGCTCGCCGCAATCCCCGGCTCCTTCGTGCGGGTACTTGATGCCATACGCGCGAAGAAGGAAGGCAACTAGTCGAACAACGGTCAGCAGCGCTGACAGACCACACTTATACCTAACATTATCTTTGGGAGGATACATCGATGGCTGACATCACGAAAGCAGATGTAGTTGCATTTATTGAGAAGATGACCGTTCTTGAGCTGGCTGAGCTGGTGAAGGAACTGGAAGAGAAATTCGGCGTTTCCGCTGCAGCTCCCGTTGCCGTTGCCGTTGCCGGTGGCCCTGCTGCCTCCGCTGAACCCGCCGAAGAAAAGACCGAGTTCGACATCATCCTGAAGAACGCCGGTGCCAACAAGATCAACGTCATCAAGGTCGTGCGCGCACTGACCAGCCTGGGGCTGAAGGAAGCCAAGGATCTGGTTGACGGCGCTCCCAGCCCGGTCAAGACCGGTGTTTCCAAGGCTGAAGCTGAAGAAGCCAAGAAGCAGCTGGTTGAAGCAGGAGCTGAAGTCGAAATCAAATAATTGTTTCATAGATACCTGCGGGAAGCCAAGGTCGTCCGGTGCGGCCTTGGCTTGTCCAGTTTGAGCCCTCCTCACCACTCAAGCCGTTGGGAGTTTTTTACTGGCGGGTCCAGCCGGTGAGTTTCGTATATTCAGTTCTTTCACGCCACGTGTCGAAGGAGAAGGTATGGCCTACTCGATCGCCAATAACCACCTGCTGCGAAAAAATTTTGCTCTCATCAAGAACATCATTGATATCCCCAACCTGATTGATATTCAAAAGAATTCATATCGTCGCTTCCTCCAATCCGACATCCCGCCCGAAAACCGTAAGTGTATCGGCCTTGAAGCGGTATTCCGCTCGGTTTTTCCTATCAAGGATTTCAGCGAATCCTCCTCGCTGGAGTATGTTTCCTATGCGCTCAGCAAGCCGAAATACGACGTTGAGGAGTGCCATCAGCGCGGTATGACTTTTGCCGCGCCCATGAAGGTGCGGGTGCGTCTGGTGATCTGGGATTCGGGCAAGGAGTCGAGTACGCGCGGTATCAAGGATATCAAGGAGCAGGAGGTTTACTTCGGCGAAATTCCGTTGATGACTGAGAACGGCACCTTCATTATCAACGGCACGGAGCGGGTTATCGTCAGTCAGTTGCACCGCTCACCGGGGGTGTTTTTCGACCACGACAAGGGTAAGACCCATTCAAGCGGCAAGGTGCTGTACTCCGCGCGCGTCATTCCCTACCGCGGCTCGTGGCTGGACTTTGAATTCGACCACAAGGATATTCTCTACGTCAGAATCGACCGTCGCCGGAAAATGCCGGCAACAGTTCTCCTGAAGGCGCTGGGCTACAGTGCTGAGCAACTGCTCAATTACTTCTATCGCAGCGAAGAGATACTTGTTGACGCTGGAGAGGTCTTCAAGCGGATCGACCCAGAGCTGCTCACCATGCAGAAAGCAGTGGTCGACGTGGCCGACAAAAAGGGCGAGGTGGTCGTCAAGGCCAACCGCAAGTTCACCAAGGCATCGATCAAGAAGCTGCTCGACAACGGGGTCAGCCTGATTCCCACCACGGTGGAAAGCATCATCGGACGGTATGCCTCTACTGATATCATCGATCCGGAGACCGGTGAAGTGCTGCTGGAATGCAACCAGGAGCTGACCCTCGAAAAGTTTGACGAACTGCGTCACCGGGGGGTGAACTCCTTCAGGCTGCTCTATATCGATGGCAACCATGTGACCTCTTCGTTCCGGGATACTCTGCTGGCCGACAAGGTGGCCAGCAACGATGAAGCGCTGATCGAAATTTACCGGCGGCTGCGCCCCGGTGACCCGCCGACGCTGAAGTCCTCGCTGGCACTGTTCGACAACCTCTTTTTCAACCCCGAGCGCTACGATCTTTCCGCGGTGGGCCGGCTGAAGTTGAACTTCAAGCTGGGGCTCAAGGTATGGCCTGATTGCACCGTGCTCAATGGTCCGGCCATGTTGACCGCTGCCGACATTCTCAAGCCGGTCGAGCTTGCCGAGGCGATTCTTTCCGCGCAAACGCCACTGGCCCAGGCGATCAAGACCAACCTTTCCACCGAACTGCTGAAAGCGCTGAAGAAGCTGGACGCTGCTACGCCGGTGCCGGAGAAACTGTTGGAGCAACTGGCTGAGGAGTTGAACACCATCATTGCCATGCTCGACGTATTCCCCCGCGACGTGGAGGGGGGGATCGAGCTCAGTGCCGCCACCCGCAAGGTGCAGGAACTGCTGGAGCAGGGCACGATCGACGAGAACCGGCGTAAGATCGAGCAGCTCCGCCGTAATCGTTTGCTGATCGAGGATGGGTTTGTCGGAGTGGTGCAGCGGTGCACCCGCAACGATATCCTTGAGATCGTTCGCTACCTGATCGACCTCAAAAACGGTCGCGGCGTCATCGATGACATTGACCACCTGGGCAACCGCCGGGTGCGGGCCGTAGGCGAATTGCTGGAAAACCAGTACCGCATTGGCCTGGTTCGCATGGAGCGGGCGATCAAGGAGCGGATGTCGCTGCAGGAAGTCGAAAACCTGATGCCCCATGACCTGATTAACTCCAAGCCGGTTTCGGCGGTGGTCAAGGAGTTTTTCGGCTCTTCGCAGTTGTCCCAGTTCATGGATCAGACCAACCCGCTGTCGGAGGTCACCCACAAGCGGCGTCTGTCCGCCCTCGGTCCCGGCGGCCTGACCCGGGAACGGGCCGGTTTCGAAGTACGGGACGTTCATCCGACTCACTACGGCCGCGTCTGCCCGATCGAGACCCCTGAAGGACCGAACATCGGCCTCATCGCGTCGCTTTCCACCTATGCCCGGATCAACGAGCACGGCTTCGTGGAGACCCCCTACCGTATTGTCCGGGAAGGGGCGGTCACCAACGAGGTTCGCTTCTTCTCCGCGCTGGAGGAAGAAGGGCATGCCATCGCCCAGGCCAACGCCGAAGTGGACAAGGACGGTCGTTTCATCAACGAGTATGTTTCGGCCCGCAAGAGTGGCGACTTTGTGCTGGTGCAGCGGGATGAGATCGAGCTGATGGACGTTGCGCCGATGCAGCTAGTGTCGGTGGCGGCTGCCTTGATCCCCTTCCTGGAGAACGACGACGCCAACCGCGCCCTGATGGGATCGAACATGCAGCGCCAGGCGGTACCTCTGCTGCGGGCCGACTCCCCGCTGGTGGGTACCGGCATGGAGCGGATCGTGGCCAAGGACTCCGGAGTCTCGGTCATTGCCCGCCATAATGGTGTGGTGGATGCCGTCGATGCCGGCCGGATCGTGGTCAAGATCGATGAAGACGAGCATGATGAGACCGGTACCGGTGTCGATATCTACAACCTGATCAAGTTCTCCCGCTCCAACCAGAACACCTGCATCAACCAGAAGCCGGTGGTCAAGGTGGGAGACCGGGTCAAGCGCGGTGACGTGATCGCTGACGGTCCCTCCACCGACATGGGCGAGCTGGCCCTGGGGCAGAACGTCATCGTGGCTTTCATGCCGTGGGGCGGTTACAACTTTGAGGACTCCATCCTGGTGTCCGAGCGTCTCGTGAAGGATGACCGCTACACCTCCATCCATATCGAGGAGTTCGAGTGTGTCTCCCGTGACACCAAGCTGGGCAAGGAAGAGATCACCGCCGATATTCCCAACCTTGGCGAAGAGGCGCTCAAAGACCTGGACGAATCCGGCATCATTCGTATCGGTGCCGAGGTAAAGCCGGGGGATATCCTGGTGGGTAAGATCACCCCCAAGGGCGAGACCCAGCTTTCTCCGGAAGAAAAACTGCTGCGGGCCATTTTTGGTGAAAAGGCCGGCGACGTGCGTGACACCTCCCTGACCGTCCCTCCGGGGGTCGAGGGAACGGTGATCGGGGCCAAGATTTTCTCCCGCAAGGGGAACGACAAAGATGCCCGTACCGAATTCATCGAGAAGATGGAAGAGGAAAAGCTGCGCAAGGATGAACAGGACGAAATCCGGATCATCCGTAATTCGGCCCGCGACAAGCTGAAGCGGCTGCTGGTGGGTAAGGTCGCCGCTGCCAAGGTCGAGGACCGCCAAGGGGTCACGGTCCTTGCCAAAGGGAAGAAGATCTCCGAGGAACTGCTCGATTCGTTGCCCATGGACCGCTGGGCCACCATTTCCGTGAGCGATGGCAGCGAAGCAGAGGAGAAGGTTGCGGAGATTCTCGCCAAGCTGAACGAGCAGGTGGAGCTGATCCGGGGCGTGTTCGACGACAAGGTGCAGAAACTCAAGCGGGGCGACGACCTGCCCCCGGGCGTCATCAAGATGGTCAAGGTCTACGTCGCCATCAAGCGGAAGTTGCAAGTTGGTGACAAAATGGCCGGCCGCCACGGAAACAAAGGTGTTGTCTCCCGGATTCTGCCGGAAGAGGATATGCCCTACATGGAGGACGGCCGTCCAGTGGAGATCGTGCTGAATCCCTTGGGTGTTCCCTCCCGTATGAACGTCGGCCAGATTCTTGAAACCCATCTCGGCTGGGCCGCCAAGGGGATCGGCTGGAAGATCCAGCAGATGCTTGAAGAGCAGACCTCCGAGGAAAACCTGAAAAAGTTCATTCGTGAAGTGTACTCCACCAAGGAGTTCGGCAGCTTCCTGGACGGGCTTGATCGGGAGGAGCTGCTGGCCATCGCCCGTCGGCTCTGCCGTGGCGTCCCCATGGCGTCGCCGGTCTTTGAAGGGGCCGGGGAAGACAAGATCAAGGAACTGCTGAATAAAGGCGGCTTTGAGACCAACGGTCAGGTGACCCTCTTTGACGGACGTACCGGTGAGCCGTTCCGCCACAGGGTAACGGTTGGCGTGATGTATGTTCTGAAGCTGCACCACTTGGTCGATGACAAGATTCACGCCCGTTCCATTGGGCCGTACTCGCTGGTTACCCAGCAGCCGCTGGGCGGCAAGGCCCAGTTCGGTGGTCAGCGACTGGGTGAGATGGAGGTCTGGGCCATGGAAGCCTATGGCTGCTCCTACGCACTGCAGGAATTCCTCACCGTCAAATCGGACGACGTGTCCGGCCGGACGCGAATGTACGAGGCGATTGTCAAGGGCAAGCATACCCTTGAGCCGGGATTGCCGGAGTCGTTCAACGTGTTGATCAAGGAACTGCAGGCACTCTGCCTTGACGTTGAACTGCTGGAGGACGAGGAGTAAGCGGTATCGTGGTGCGTACGGAACGGCGTAGATCGACCGTTCTCTGGCAAGATTCAAACTGGAGGATATGACCTGTGGAAGAACATTTCAACTTCTTCGATAAACCGAAAGATCCGCTGCACTTTTCCGCCATCAGGATTTCCATTTCCTCTCCCGAGAAAATCCGGGAGCGCTCATTCGGCGAGGTGAAAAAGCCGGAAACCATCAACTACCGTACCTTCAAGCCGGAACGCGATGGTCTCTTCTGCGCAAAAATCTTTGGTCCCACCAAGGACTACGAGTGCAACTGCGGCAAGTACAAGCGGATGAAGCATCGCGGCATTGTCTGCGAAAAGTGCGGCGTCGAAGTGATTCCCTCAAAGGTTCGTCGGGAGCGTCTCGGTCACATTGACCTGGCTACCCCGGTTGCCCATATCTGGTTCCTCAAGTCGCTTCCTTCACGGATCGGCAACTTGCTGGACATCACGCTCAAGGACCTGGAGCGGGTCCTCTACTTCGAAGCATTTGTCATCACCGAGCCGGGTGCGACGCCGCTCAAATTCGGCGAAGTGCTGTCCGAGGACAAGTTTCTCAAGGCCAAGGAAGAGTACGGCGAGGATGCCTTCGAGGGGGGGATGGGGGCTGAGGCTATTCGGGACTGCCTGAAGTCACTGGAGCTCGACGAGCTGAGTACCCAGCTCCGTACCGAGATGCTGGAAGCAACCAGTGAGGCGAAGCGAAAAAAGACCGCCAAGCGGTTGAAGGTGGTGGAAGCGTTCAAGCAGTCCGGCAACCGTCCCGAGTGGATGATCCTGGAGTGCATCCCGGTGTTGCCGCCGGAGCTGCGCCCCCTGGTACCGCTGGATGGCGGCCGCTTTGCCACTTCCGACCTGAACGATCTCTACCGGCGGGTGATCAACCGTAACAATCGCCTGAAGCGCTTGTGCGAGCTGCAAGCCCCCGAGGTGATCATCCGGAACGAAAAGCGGATGCTGCAGGAGGCGGTGGACGCCCTGTTCGACAACGGACGCCGGGGGCGGGCCATTGCCGGTCCCAACAAGCGGCCGCTCAAGTCACTGTCCGACATGCTCAAGGGCAAGTCCGGCCGTTTCCGCCAGAACCTGCTGGGTAAGCGGGTTGACTACTCGGGCCGTTCCGTTATCGTCGTCGGCCCGGAGTTGAAGCTGCACCAGTGCGGCCTGCCGAAGAAGATGGCCCTGGAGCTGTTCAAGCCGTTCATCTACAACAAGCTGGAGGAGCGTGGCTACGTTACCACCATCAAGAGCGCCAAGAAGATGGTGGAAAAAGAGCGCCCGGAAGTATGGGACGTGCTGGAAGAGGTGATCAAGGAGCACCCGGTCATGCTGAACCGTGCTCCGACCCTGCACCGTCTCGGTATCCAGGCTTTTGAGCCGGTTCTGATCGAAGGCAAAGCGATCCAACTGCATCCGCTGGTGTGTACCGCTTTCAACGCCGACTTCGACGGTGACCAGATGGCGGTGCACCTGCCGCTGTCCATCGAAAGCCAGGTGGAGACCCGGGTACTGATGATGTCCACCAACAACATCCTGTCCCCTGCCAACGGCAAGCCGATCATCGTCCCATCCCAGGACATGGTGCTCGGAACCTACTACATGACCCGCGAGCGGGTCGGCGCCCTGGGTGAGGACAAGGTGTTCGCCTCTCCCGAAGAGGTGCGGATCGCCTTTGACCACGGTGCCGTGGATATGCAGGCCCGTATCAAGGTGCGGGTGAAGGATGTGGAGGGTGACCCCAACGAACAGCCGAAGTTGACCGACACCACCGTCGGCCGGATTGTTCTGCGTGAGGTGCTGCCGCCCCAGGTGCCGTTCAGCGCCATCAACAAGGTGATGAACAAGAAAGAGCTGTCGAACCTGATCGATGTCTGCTACCGGCTTGCCGGTAACAAGGAAACCGTCATCCTGGCCGACCGTCTGAAGGAAACCGGTTTCCGTTACGCCAACCTGGCCGGTATCTCCATCTGCATCGACGACATGGTCGTCCCGGAAGGGAAGCAGGCGATCATCGAAAAGGCCAACGAAGAGGTTCAGGAAATTCAGAACCAGTACACCGAGGGTCTGATCACGGACGGCGAGCGCTACAACAAGGTCATCGACATCTGGGCCAAGGCGACGGAAGAGATCGCCAAGGAGATGCTCGGCAACCTGTCCCGCGAAACCGTTCTGGACCGCGACGGCAAGGAGGTGGAAATCTCCTCCTTCAACGCCATTCACATGATGGCCGACTCCGGTGCCCGGGGCTCGGCGCAGCAGATTCGTCAGTTGGCCGGAATGCGGGGCCTGATGGCCAAGCCGTCCGGTGAGATCATCGAGACGCCGATTACGGCGAACTTCCGGGAAGGTCTGACGGTGCTGCAGTACTTCATCTCCACCCACGGTGCCCGTAAAGGTCTGGCCGATACCGCGCTCAAGACCGCCAACTCCGGGTACCTGACCCGTCGTCTGGTGGACGTTGCCCAGGACGCGATTATCACCGAGGACGACTGCGGTACCCTCGACGGGCTGATCGTCACCTCCCTGACGGAAGGTGGCGAGGTGATCGAGCATGTCGGCGACCGGATTCTGGGGCGGACCGCTCTGGACGATGTCCTCGATCCGGTGACCGGTGAAGTGCTGGTGACCGCCAACCAGGAGATCGATGAAACTCTGGTCAGAAGAATTGAAGATGCCGGTCTGGAGCGGGTCAAGATCCGTTCCGTGCTTACCTGCCAGAGTAAGCGCGGTATCTGCGCGAAGTGCTACGGACGGGATCTTGCCCGCGGCCATATCGTCAATCTGGGCGAGGCGGTCGGCGTCATTGCGGCACAGTCCATCGGCGAGCCCGGTACCCAGCTGACCATGCGTACCTTCCACATCGGTGGTACCGCATCTCGGGCCGCCGAGCAGACCTCTCTGGAAGCACGCTACGACGGTGTGATGAAGTACATCAACCTGAACACCGTGAAGAACGCAGAAGGGTTCCACATTGTCATGAACCGGAACGGCGAGATTGCCGTCCACGACGAAACCGGTCGCGAGCGCGAACGATACGGCGTGGTCTACGGTGCAAAACTGAAGATCGCCGATGGTGGTGTGGTCAAGAGCAGCGATGTCCTTGCCGAGTGGGACCCCTACACCATGCCGATCCTCACCGAGGTGTCCGGTCGGGTCAAGTTCGGCGACATCATCGAGTCCCTTACCATGGAAGAGAAGCTCGACGAGGTTACCGGTCTGTCCCGCAAGGAGATCATCGAAACCAAAGACACCGACAAGCGGCCCCGCATCGCCATCAAGGATACTGGCGAGGGAGGCGGCACTATCGGCCGCTACTTCCTGCCGGTAGGCGCCCTGATCAACGTTGCCGAAGATACCGTTGTCAGCGCCGGTGACGTTATTGCCAAGATTCCGCGCGAAACCACCAAGACCAAGGACATCACCGGCGGTCTGCCCCGGGTTGCCGAACTGTTCGAAGCGCGTCGTCCCAAGGATTTTGCAGTTATCACCGAGATCGACGGCAAGGTCAACTTCGGCAAGGACTCAAAGGGCAAGCGGAAAGTGATCGTCACTCCGGAGCTAGGCGAACCGAAGGAATATCTGATTCCCAAGGGCAAGCATATCAGTGTCCATGAAGGAGATTATGTCCGCGCTGGCGAACCGTTGATGGATGGTTCGTCCAACCCCCACGACATTCTCCGGGTGCTGGGGGTCAAGGAGCTGGCCAAGTACCTGGTGGACGAGGTGCAGGAAGTCTATCGACTGCAGGGCGTTAAGATCAACGACAAGCATATCGAAGTCATTGTCCGCCAGATGCTGCGTCGGGTCAGGGTCAAGGATGTCGGCGATACCAACCTCTTGATCGACGACCAAGTTGAACGCTGGGTCTTTGAGGAGGAAAACACCAAGGCGTTTGAGGCGGGCAAGCGTCCGGCCATTGCCGAGCCGCTCCTGCTGGGCATCACCAAGGCGTCACTCTCCACGGAGTCGTTTATTTCGGCGGCATCGTTCCAGGAAACAACCAAGGTGCTGACCCAGGCCGCCATTGAAGGGAAAGTCGACTTCCTGAGAGGCCTGAAGGAAAACGTTATCATGGGCCGGCTCATTCCCGCCGGCACTGGCCTAGCGCGCTACCGTCACCTGCGGCTGCAGGCTGCAGAAGCCGCTGCAGTCATTGATACCGTTGAAAAAGCAGTCGAGGAGGCTGCTGAAGAGCAGTTGGAGCAGGCAGCCTGATTGTCATCATGTATTTCAGCCGGCGCCGGGATATCCAGCGCCGGCTGAAATAAATTTAATAAAAAATATTGACAATGGCTTAGACGTGCGTTATATATCCACGTCTGAATCCTGAACGTACGTGACAAGGCTGCAGTGTTGGGTTGCTGCAGTGCGCATTGGATGGAGATGCCGGTCTGATTCCGGCCCTACACCTATTCCATCCCCCACCGTTTATATTGTCAGTGTCACGTCGTGTATGAAGTTCCGTGTGGTTGGATGTTTGTGGGGTGTTGTGTGGGTTTTGGTGCGGGCTTGGTAGCCGTGTCCCAAGGTGTTTTTGTCGCTTGTTTGGTTGTTAAATGGATAGATAAGGTGTGGAGAAACGCGAATGCCAACGATTAATCAGCTGATTCGACAGGGTAGGGAGAGTAAGAGGGAAAAGTCGAATGCGCCTGCGCTGAAGAGTTGTCCTCAGAAGCGGGGTGTTTGTACTAGGGTGTATACCACGACCCCTAAGAAGCCGAACTCCGCGCTTCGGAAGGTTGCCAGGGTTCGTCTCACCAATGGTATCGAGGTGAGTTCCTATATTCCGGGGGTGGGGCACAACCTGCAGGAGCACTCGGTTGTGTTGATTCGTGGTGGTCGTGTCAAGGACCTTCCGGGTGTGCGGTATCATATCGTGCGGGGAACGCTCGACTCGGTCGGTGTCAAGGATCGCAAGCAGGGTCGTTCCAAGTATGGCGCCAAGCGTCCTAAGTAAATAGAGGGGTACAAGTATGCCGAGGAGACGTGAAGTTCCTAAGCGGATCATTCTGCCGGATCCGAAATATAGCGACAAGACGGTTGCCAAGCTGATCAATATTCTGATGCTTGCTGGCAAAAAGAGTGTTGCCGAGTCTATTCTGTATCGTGCCATGGATATTGTGGCGAGCAAGACTGGTGAAGATGCGGTCAAGGTGCTCAAGAAGAGTCTCGATAACATCAAGCCGACGCTGGAGGTTAAGTCGCGTCGGGTTGGTGGTTCTACCTATCAGGTTCCGGTTGAAGTGCGCGCTGATCGTCGGGTGTCGCTGGCGATGCGCTGGCTGATCAAATATTCCGTGGCCCGCTCCGAGAAGACCATGACGGAAAAGTTGGCAGGGGAGATGCTTGATGCGTTCAATAACCGCGGTGCCGCGGTGAAAAAGCGTGAAGACACCCACAAGATGGCTGAGGCCAACCGTGCCTTTGCGCACTACCGCTGGTAGATACCGGGTTTTGGAGGATTGATTTCGTGTCACGTTTGTCTCCTTTGAATAAATATCGCAATATCGGCATCATGGCTCACATTGACGCCGGCAAGACCACTACCACTGAGCGCATTCTCTATTATACCGGTGTCTCTCACAAGATTGGTGAAACGCATGAGGGTACCGCCACCATGGACTGGATGGAGCAGGAGCAGGAGCGTGGCATTACCATCACCTCCGCTGCCACCACCTGTGAGTGGAAAGATCATCGTATCAATATTATCGACACTCCGGGTCACGTTGACTTCACCATCGAGGTGGAGCGCTCCCTGCGGGTGCTTGATGGCGCTGTTGCCGTCTTTTGTTCGGTTGGTGGTGTTGAGCCCCAGTCCGAGACCGTCTGGCGTCAGGCTGACAAGTACCGGGTGCCCCGTATTGCCTTTGTGAACAAGATGGACCGTATTGGTGCCGACTTCTTCCGTGGCGTGCAGATGATCAAGGATCGTCTGAAGGCGAATCCGGTGCCGATTCAGATTCCGGTCGGCAAGGAAGAGCACTTCAAGGGTGTGGTTGACTTGGTCACCATGAAGGCGATTATCTGGGACGATGATACGCTTGGTGCGACGTTCCGTGAGGAGGAGTTGAGCGGGGAGCTGCTCGATGAAGCTCAGGAGTGGCGTGAGAAGATGATCGAAGAGATCTCCAGCCACGACGACACCCTTATGGAAAAGTATCTGGGGGGTGAAGAGCTGACTGAGAGTGAGATCAAGGCGGCTATTCGTGCCTGTACGATCAATATCGACATTATTCCGGTTATCTGTGGTTCCTCCTTCAAAAACAAAGGCGTGCAGAACCTGTTGGACTCGGTTATCGAATACATGCCGTCCCCGCTGGATATTCCCCCTATCAAGGGTGTTGATGAGGCGGGCAACGAGATCGAGCGCAAGGCGGATGATGCCGAACCGTTCGCTGCTCTCGGCTTCAAGATCATGACCGACCCCTTTGTTGGTCAGTTGACCTTCATCCGGGTGTACTCCGGTGTGCTGCAGTCCGGTTCCTATGTCTATAACGCAACCAAGGGCAAGAAAGAGCGCATCGGTCGTCTTCTCAAGATGCACGCCAACAAGCGTGAAGAGATCAAGGAAGTGTATGCCGGCGATATCGCCGCTGCTGTCGGTCTCAAGTACACCATCACTGGTGATACGCTCTGCGAGGAAGCGAAGCCGGTGGTTCTGGAGTCCATTGATTTTCCGGAGCCGGTTATCTCCATTGCCATCGAGCCCAAGACCAAGGCTGACCAGGAAAAGCTGGGTCTCTCCCTGCAGAAGCTGGCTAGTGAGGACCCCTCTTTCAGGGTCAAGACTGATGAGGAGACCGGCCAGACCATCATCTCCGGCATGGGAGAGCTGCATCTCGAAATTATCGTTGACCGTCTGATGCGCGAGTTCAAGGTTGAGGCCAACGTCGGCAAGCCGCAGGTCGCCTATCGTGAAACCATCAGCAAGAAGGTGAAGGTTGAGGGTAAGTTTGTTCGGCAGTCCGGTGGTCGTGGCCAGTACGGCCATGTCTGGCTTGAAGTCGAACCCCAGGAACCCGGCAAGGGTTACGAGTTTGTTGATGCCATCAAGGGCGGTGTTGTGCCCCGTGAGTACATTCCGGCGGTTGACAAGGGGATTCAGGAGGCTACCGACAACGGTGTGTTGGCCGGTTTCCCGGTGGTGGATGTCAAGGTCACTCTGATCGACGGTTCCTATCACGAAGTCGACTCCTCGGAAATGGCGTTCAAGATTGCCGGCTCCATGGGCTTCAAGGAAGGTTGTCAGAAGGCCTCGCCCATTCTGCTTGAGCCGATCATGTCGGTTGAGGTGGTGGTTCCCGAGGAGTACATGGGCGATGTTATCGGTGACTTGAACTCCCGTCGCGGCAAGATCATGGGTATGGACTCCCGTGCCGGTGCTCAGGTGGTCGGTGCCATGGTTCCCCTGGCGAATATGTTCGGTTATTCGACTATCCTGCGCTCCGCCACTCAGGGGCGTGCTACCTACACTATGACTTTTGACCACTATGAACCGGTTCCGAAGTCGGTTTCTGACGAGATTGTTACGAAGATCAAAGGCTAACTAAGCCAGTTTTTGACAAAGGAGTATGCGCCATGGCCAAGGCAAAATTTGAGCGTACGAAGCCTCATGTTAACATTGGAACGATCGGTCACGTTGACCACGGCAAGACCACGCTGACGGCAGCGATCACCAAGGTTCTTGCTCAGCGCGGTGGGGCAGAGTTCAAGGGTTATGACCAGATCGACAACGCTCCCGAGGAGCGTGAGCGTGGTATCACCATCGCCACCACCCACGTTGAGTACGAGACGGACAAGCGTCACTACGCCCATGTTGACTGCCCGGGTCACGCCGACTACGTGAAGAACATGATTACCGGTGCTGCTCAGATGGACGGTGCCATTCTGGTTGTGTCGGCCGCCGACGGCCCGATGCCCCAGACCCGTGAGCACATCCTGCTTGCCCGTCAGGTTGGCGTTCCCTATATCGTGGTCTTTCTGAACAAGGCCGATATGGTTGATGATGCCGAGCTGCTGGAGCTGGTTGAGCTTGAGATTCGTGAGCTCCTGTCCAGCTACGACTTCCCGGGCGACGACATTCCGATTATCAAGGGTTCCGCTCTGAAGGCGCTGAACGGCGACAAGGATGAGCTGGGCGAGCAGTCGGTCGAGAAGCTGATGGAAGCTGTTGACAGCTATATTCCCGAGCCGGAGCGCGCCATTGACAAGCCGTTCCTGATGCCGGTTGAAGACGTCTTCTCCATCTCCGGTCGTGGTACGGTTGCCACCGGTCGTGTTGAGCGCGGTATTGTCAAGGTTGGCGAGGAAGTTGAGATTGTCGGCATCAAGGCTACCGGCAAGACCACGGTTACCGGTGTTGAAATGTTCCGCAAGCTGCTTGACCAGGGTCAGGCCGGCGACAACATCGGCGCCCTGCTGCGTGGTGTGAAGCGTGAAGATGTTGAGCGCGGTCAGGTTCTGGCCAAGCCGGGCAGCATTACGCCGCACACCAAATTCAAGGCCGAGGCTTACATCCTGACCAAGGAAGAAGGCGGTCGTCACACGCCGTTCTTCAACGGCTACCGTCCCCAGTTTTACTTCCGTACGACTGACGTGACGGGTGTTGCCGAGCTTCCTGCCGGTACCGAGATGGTGATGCCTGGTGACAACGTTGCCCTGACGATCAACCTGATCACGCCGATCGCCATGGACGAAGGTCTTCGTTTTGCAATCCGTGAGGGTGGCCGTACCGTGGGCGCTGGCGTCGTCAGCGCAATCGTTGAGTAAAGAACAAGCGAGGAAGCGATGCAGAGTCAGAAGATCAGAATTCGTCTGAAGGCGTATGACCATAAGTTGCTTGATGTTTCGGTCGGTGAAATCGTCGATACCGCCAAGCGCACCGGAGCCCGTATTGCCGGGCCCATCCCGCTGCCGACAGTAATCAACAAGTACTGCGTGCTGCGGGGACCTCACGTTGACAAGAAGTCCCGGGACCAGTTTGAAATCAGGACGCATAAGCGCCTTATCGATATTCTTGATCCGACTCAGCAGACCGTCGATGCACTTATGAAGCTGGACCTTTCCGCCGGTGTTGACGTTGAAATCAAGCTGTAGTTACTACTGCAAGATAGGATGTCTGTTATGAAGAAAGGAATAGTGGGGAAAAAACTGGGCATGACCCAGATCTTCCTTGAAGACGGCACCAGAGTTCCGGTTACGGTTGTTCAGGCCGGCCCCTGTGTGATTCTCCAGAAGAAAACCGCTGAAACCGACGGCTACGTTGCCGTACAGGTCGGATTTGAGCAGATCGATGCTAACAGGGTTACCCGTGCACTGCGCGGTCACTGCGTGAAATCGGGCCAGGGGGCCTACCGCCACCTGAAGGAGCTCAAGCTGGAACAGGCGGACTCGGTTGCCCTCGGCGATGCATTGACCGTTGAGCAGTTCGCTCCCGGCGATTTCGTCGACGTGACCGGCATCAGCATCGGTAAAGGTTTTCAGGGCGTTATCAAGCGCCATAACTTTAAGGGTGGCCGCGCATCTCACGGCTCCCGTTTCCACCGGGCTCCCGGCTCCATCGGCTGTTCGGCAACTCCCTCGCGGGTGTTTAAGAACAAGCGGATGCCGGGTCAGATGGGGAACGAACAGGTTACTGTCCAACGACTGCAAGTTGTGCGCGTTGATGCGGATCAGAACCTTCTCCTGATCAAGGGGGCGATTCCCGGATCCAAAAATAATGTAGTAGTCATTAAAGACAGCGTTAAAACGATTAAGTAATAAGAGCGGAGTAGCACGATGCCTACTATATCGATGTACAATATGCAAAATGAAAAGGTTGGGGAGATTTCTCTTGACGAAGCGGTATTCGCTGCTGAAGTCAAGGAGCCGCTGATTCATCAGGCGCTGAAAATCCAACTGGCCAATCGCCGTGCAGGTACGGTTTCAACCAAGAATCGCTCTGAGGTAGCGGGTAGCGGCAAGAAACCGTTCAAGCAGAAGGGAACTGGCGGTGCTCGTCAGGGATGCAAGCGCGCTCCCCAGTATCCGGGCGGCGGCATTGTCTTTGGCCCCCAGCCCAAGACGTACCAGTTGAGCATCACCAAGAAGGCACGCAAGGCTGCCCTGCGCTCGTTGCTTTCGCTGCAGTTGAAGCGAGACAGAATCACCGTTCTGGACAACCTTGAGTTCAGTGCGATCTCCACCAAGGAGTTTGCCGGTTTCCTGAAGCGGTTTGATCTCGACCGTTCGTTGATCATTACCGAAGAGCCGTCAACCAATCTCTACCTGTCCTCACGCAACGTGCCCTATGTCAAGCTGCTGAAGGCAGATTCCCTGAATGTCTATGATGTGTTGAAGTACCGGAACATCATTCTGACCAAAGGGGCTGTACCTCTTGTCGAAGGAGCGCTCCAGCAATGAATATCTATTCCATCATTAAGCGTCCCCATGTGACTGAGAAGACGTCCTTGGGAACCCAGGCCGGCAACACGATTACCCTGGTGGTTGATCGTGACGCCAACAAGATAGAGATCAAACAGGCCGTTGAAACGCTGTTCAAGGTTGATGTCACCTCGGTGCGGACATCGGTGGTGGCAGGCAAAGTCAAGAGATTTGGACGTACCTTTGGTAAGCGTCAGAATTGGAAGAAAGCCTACGTTACGTTGAAAGAAGGCCAGACCGTAGACTTTTTTGAAGTGTAACGGATCAATCATTACTGAATCGGGGTTCTGGTATGGCAATAAAGAGCTATAAGCCGACATCAGCAGGTCGCAGACATCAAACCTGCTCGACGTTCGAAGAAATTACAACTCAAACGCCGGAGCGTTCATTGCTCATCAAGCTGAAGAAGACCGGCGGACGCAATCATTATGGTCGTATTACTGCTCGTCACCAGGGCGGCGGGCATAAGCAGAAATACCGTATCATTGACTTTCGTCGTGACAAACGCGGCATTCCTGCCAAAGTAGCCACCATTGAGTATGATCCGTACCGGAGCGCCCGGATTGCATTGCTGCACTATATCGATGGCGAAAAGCGCTACATTCTCGCACCGCTTGATCTCAAAGTCGGCGATACCGTCATCAGCGGACCCGATGCCGACATCAAGCCGGGCAATGCGTTGCCGATCCGTTCGATTCCGCTGGGTACCATTATTCACAACATCGAGCTGAAGATTGGCAAGGGCGCACAACTGGCCCGCAGCGCCGGTACTTTTGCCCAATTGATGTCCAAGGAAGGCAAGTACTCCCAGGTGAAGCTCCCTTCCGGTGAGGTGCGCATGATCCTGATGGATTGCTATGCCACTATCGGCCAGGTCGGAAACATTGATCACGAGAACGTTAGTCTCGGTAAGGCGGGGCGTTCCCGTTGGCTCGGCAAGCGGCCGAAAGTGCGGGGTGTTGCCATGAACCCGGTTGATCACCCCCATGGCGGTGGTGAAGGGCGTACATCCGGTGGTCGACATCCGGTAACTCCTTGGGGCATCCCGACCAAGGGCTACAAGACTCGTACGAATAAGACCACTGATCGCTTTATTGTCAAAAAGCGCAGCAAATAATTGAAGAGAGGCTCGTACCGCTATGGCACGCTCGATAAAAAAAGGTCCCTTCGTTGATGATCATCTGATGAAGAAAGTCGAAACAGAAGGACCGAATTCGAAGAAAATCATCAAAACCTGGTCTCGTCGGTCGACGATTACCCCGGAGTTCATCGGGGTCTCGCTTGCCGTGCACAACGGCAAAAAGTTCATTCCGGTTTTCGTAACTGAGAACATGGTTGGGCACAAGCTTGGTGAATTTGCGCCTACGCGTACCTTCCATGGTCATGCTGCTGATAAGAAGAGCAAGGTCAAGAAGTGACCTAAGGAGTGATTTACATGGAATACAGTGCCAAATTGATGCTCGCACGACTTTCGCCTCGCAAGACGCGGATCGTTGCAGACCTTGTGAGGGGGAAGGGTATTCAGGAAGCTCTGAACACGCTCAAGTTCGTTCCCAATTCGTCGGCCCCGATCATTCGCAAGCTGCTGGCATCGGCAGTGGCAAACGCCGAGCAGAAGGGTGCGGGTGATGTTGACAAGCTGTACGTCAAGACCATCTGTGTTGACGGCGGCGCAGTACTGAAGCGTTTCGTGCCGCGCGCCATGGGGCGGGCCAGCCGCATTCGTAAGCCAACGAGCCACATTACCGTGGTTCTGTCAGACATGAAATCGAGATAGGCCGGAGGTGCAGTCTTGGGACAGAAAGTAAATCCAATTGGTTTTAGGCTCGGCGTTATCAAAACCTGGGATTCGAAGTGGTATGCTGAGGCTGATTACGCCAAGAACCTCCACGAAGACCTGAAGATTCGTCAGTTTTTGAAAAAGCGTCTGTACAGCGCCGGCATTTCGAAAATCGAGATCGAGCGGGCTGCAAACAAGACCAAAGTCAATATTCATGCAGCCAGACCGGGCCTGATCATTGGCAAAAAAGGTGCCGAGGTTGAGTTGCTTAAGAAGGATCTCGCCAAGATCACCACCAAGGAAGTGTTCATCAACATCAATGAAGTGCGCAAGCCTGAACTGGACGCGCAACTCGTTGCCGAGAACGTCGCACTTCAGCTTGAGCGCCGGATCGCCTTCCGTCGTGCCATGAAGAAAAGCGTGACCGCCTCGCTCAAGTTCGGCGCCAAGGGCATCAGAATCACCTGTTCGGGCCGCTTGGGTGGCGCCGAAATGTCCAGAACCGAATGGTATCGCGAAGGCCGCGTGCCGCTGCATACACTGCGAGCCGATATCGACTACGGTTTTGCTGAAGCCAAGACGACCTATGGCATCATCGGCGTCAAGGTTTTGATCTTCAAGGGTGAAGTTTTGTCCTGACAATAAGCTGCGGGAGTATTGTACATGTTAATGCCGAAAAGGGTTAAGCATAGGAAGCAGATGAAGGGGCGCATGACCGGCGCCGCCTGCCGCAAGGTAGAGATTGCTTTTGGGCAGTATGCTCTGCAAGCAACCGAGTGCGGCTGGGTTGATTCACGGCAGATTGAGGCTGCGCGTATTGCCATGACACGCTACATCAAGCGGGGCGGCAAGATCTGGATTCGCATGTTTCCGGACAAGCCTCTCACGGCCAAGCCGGCTGAAACCCGGATGGGCAAAGGTAAAGGCTCGCCCGATTCGTGGGTCTGCGTCGTCAAACCGGGCATGGTGCTCTATGAGATGGAAGGTGTGACCGAGGAAATCGCACGGGAAGCATTCCGGCTCGCTGCACACAAGCTGCCGATTTCCACAAAGTTTATTACCAGGAGCGAACATAATGAAGCCTAGTGAACTCCGTTCGATGACCGATACCGAGCTCAGAACAAAGCAGCAGGGTCTGACCCAGGAGCTGTTCAATCTGAAGTTTCAACTGAACACCGGGCGCTTGGAAAATACAGCCAAGATCAACGCAATTCGTCGTGATATTGCCCGTATCAATACCATCCTTACAGAAAGCAGGGGTTAGAGACTGTCATGGGTGAGCGTGGACATAGACGTAAGCAGACCGGCATTGTCGTAAGCGACAAGATGGATAAAACGGTCGTAGTCAAGGTAGATCGCCTCGTAAAGCACTCTCTGTACAACAAGTACATAAAGCGGAGTGTGAAGTATAAGGTGCATGACGAGTCGAATAGCTGCAAGGCGGGCGACAAGGTTCAGATTGTTGAGTGCCGGCCGCTCAGCAAGGATAAGCGCTGGGCTTTGTACCAGATTCTTGAAAGCGCTGCCTAGTAGCCCCCCAGAGAGGACACAAGCATGATCCAGATGCAGACAATACTTGATGTTGCTGATAACTCGGGCGCAAAGAAGCTTTTTTGTATTAAGGTGCTCGGCGGTTCAAAGCGTAAATATGCGGGTGTTGGCGATGTTGTCGTCTGTTCGGTCCGCGAAGCGCTGCCGAACTCCAAGGTGAAGAAGGGTGACGTGGTCAAGGCGGTGATCGTGCGGACTGCCAAGGCTCTGGGACGTCCCGACGGATCGTACATCCGCTTTGACAACAATTCAGGCGTCGTTATCAACAACGCTAAGGAGCCTGTGGGAACTCGTATTTTTGGCCCTGTCGCACGTGAATTGCGCGCCAAAAAATACATGAAGATTATCTCCCTTGCCCCTGAAGTACTTTAACGGAAATTGGAGAATCAGATGCAAGCCAAGAAATTCCACGTAGCTAAGGGTGATACGGTAATGGTGATCGCCGGCAAGGAGAAATCCAAAACCGGTAAGGTTCTCAAGGTGCTGCCCAAAAAGGATGGTGTGATCGTTGAAGGCCTGAACATGGTAAAGCGTCATGTTCGTGCCCGCGGTAACGAGCCCGGGGGTATCGTCGAGAAAGAGGCTGCGCTCCATGTCTCCAACGTCCAGCTGTACTGCACCAAGTGCGTGAAGCCTGTCAGAACCGGCATCAAGGTTCTTGAAAATGGTGACAAACAGCGTACCTGCGTAAAGTGCGGTACGTCACTGGAGAACTAATCAGGAGGAAACCTGTTCATGTCGAGACTGAGAGAAATGTATACTTCGGAGATCATTCCGAAGCTTCGTGCCGAATTCAACTATAAAAATATCATGCAAATTCCCAAGCTTGAAAAGGTTGTCATCAACATGGGACTTGGGGAAGCCATTCAAAATATCAAGATCCTCGACTCGGCTTCCGCCGAACTCGCAGCGATCAGCGGTCAGAAGCCGGTAGTAACCAAGGCGAAAAAGTCCATCGCCAGCTTCAAACTGCGTGAAGGGATGCCGATCGGTTGTATGGTGACCCTGCGCCGTGACCGGATGTATGAGTTCCTTGATCGCCTGTTGAATATTTCCCTTGCCCGGGTTCGCGACTTCAAAGGGGTGTCCGGCAAGGCATTCGATGGCCAGGGCAACTACACGCTGGGTGTTAAAGAGCAACTGATTTTTCCCGAGGTCAACTATGACCAGATCGACAAGATCAAGGGATTGAACATTACTATTGTAACGTCTGCGAAGACGGACGAAGAGGGTAAGGCGCTTCTGAAACACTTTGGGATGCCTTTCAGAAACTAGAAGCCAGAAGTGATACAAACGGGAGGATTCCGTGGCAAAAGTCTCGATGATCAACAAGTCGCAGCGCACCCCCAAGTTCAAGGTACGTCAGCATAACCGTTGTCCGGTATGCGGACGCCCGAAAGCATTTTACCGTAAATTTCAGATGTGCCGGATCTGCTTGCGTAAATATGCATCCGCCGGACAAATTCCCGGCGTTATTAAGTCCAGTTGGTAAGTTTCGTATATACACAGAGGAGTGCGTCTCGATGTCAATGACTGATCCCATCGCCGACATGCTGACCAGAATTCGCAATGCGAATATGGTTAAGCTGCAAAAGGTCGATATCCCTTCTTCAAGTGTCAAGGTCAATATTGCCCAGGTACTCAAGCAGGAGGGGTTTATCAAGAATTACAAGGTTATCGCAGACAACCGGCAGGGAGTGCTGCGGGTGTATCTCAAGTTTATCGATGAGAAGGAACCGGTTATCAATGAGATCACACGTGTAAGCAAGCCCGGGAGCCGGACCTACGTCGATGCGGCGTCGATCCCGGTTGTCAAGAATGGCATCGGGATTGCGATTCTCTCCACCTCCAAGGGTATTATGACTGATGCTGCTGCGCGTCAGGCCGGTATTGGTGGCGAACTGCTCTGTACCGTCTGGTAGAGCAGGCCGGCCACAGATTTGTAAAAGGAGCTACTGCATGTCACGAATCGGGAAAATGCCGATTGCTGTCCCCAAGGGTGTCACTGTTTCTCTGAGTGACTCGGTGCTGACCGTCAAGGGGCCCAAGGGAGAATTGAGCCGTCAGATCATGCCGGCAATTTCGCTTGAAATTGCTGACACGGCGATTGTTGTCACGCGTCAGGATGATTCCATTGCCTCCCGGTCTGCCCACGGCCTGACCCGTACCTTGGTGAACAACATGGTGATCGGGGTAACCGCCGGCTACCAGACTGATCTGGAAATCAATGGCGTTGGCTATCGTGCCGAGGTCAAGGGGCAAGAGCTCGTGCTGAGCCTTGGCTATTCACATCAGGTGGTATACCCGCTGCCGGCAGGTATCGCCGTTGATGTTGACAAAATGACCAAGCTGAGTGTCAAGGGGATCGATAAGGAGCTTGTTGGCCATACTGCAGCAAAGATCCGTTCGTTCCGTGGCCCCGAACCGTACAAGGGCAAGGGGATCAAGTATGCGAATGAAAAGATTTTGCGTAAGGCCGGCAAAACAGGTAAGAAATAGTCACCTGAACAGGTAAGGAGTACTATCGTGGGAAAGACAGCACAAAAAACCCTTATCCGCCGTAAGCGCCAGGTCAGGGTTCGTAAAAAGGTTCTCGGTACACCGGAACGGCCCCGTTTGAGCGTATTTCGGAGCGCCAATCATATCTATGCCCAGTTGATTGACGATAGCCGCGGCGTAACCCTGGCTGCAGCGTCGTCGCTGACCGAGGGCGTTGCCCAGGTCGGCGTGCATACCGGCAACAAAGCATCGGCTGCTCTGGTTGGCAAGGCCATCGCGTCGGTCGCACTTGCCAAAGGTATCCAGTCGGTTGTGTTTGACCGTAACGGTTTTCTTTATCATGGCCGGATTCAAACGCTTGCAGACGCAGCACGAGAAGCTGGACTCAAATTTTAAGCTTTCATGCTCCCAGGGAGGTCGGTAGTGAGCAGGATTAATTCAAACGATTTGAATCTTACGGACCGCGTGGTTCACATAAGCCGTGTAGCCAAGGTTGTGAAGGGTGGCCGTCGCTTCAGCTTCTCCGCACTGGTTGTGGTCGGTGATGCTGACGGTCATGTCGGCTATGGGCTTGGCAAGGCGAATGAGGTGCCGGAAGCGATCCGCAAGGGTGTCGAGCAAGCCAAGAAGAATCTGATTCGGGTTCCGGTCAGCCAGAGTCAGAGTATTCCCTATGAAATAACCGGTCGCTTCGGTGCGGGCAAAATTCTGATGAAGCCCGCCTCCCCCGGTACCGGCGTTATTGCAGGCGGTGCCGCCCGGGCTATATTTGAGGCCGCCGGTATCAACAACATCCTTTCAAAGTGCCTGGGATCGAACAATCCCCATAACGTTGTCAAAGCGGCATTTGAAGGGTTGCGCCTTCTGAAGACGCCGGAGGAGCTTGCAGCTCGTCGCGGCCTCACCGACTAGCCGCTCTTCAGACCCACTTATCAACAAGGAACGGTGCCATGAGTACAACAATCGATATTACCCTGGTAAAGAGCACAATCGGTGCCTCCAAAAAACAGCGAGCGGTCGTTCGCGGCCTTGGCCTGCGTAAGCTGCAGCAGACGGTCACTTTGAATGACTCCCCCGAGGTACGCGGGATGGTCAACAAAGTGGATCACATGGTGAAAGTTAAGTAAACAACGGAGGCATGCGATGGAATTGAATACTTTGAGCCCCGCACCGGGGTCGACGAAAAATAAGAAGCGTATTGGTCGTGGTATCGGTTCCGGCCACGGCAAGACCGCTACCAAAGGTCATAAAGGTCAAAAGGCACGTTCCGGCGGCAGTGTGAAGCCCGGCTTTGAAGGCGGCCAGATGCCGCTGCAACGGCGTCTTCCCAAGCGGGGTTTTCGTCCTTTGGCTCGCACCGAATATGTCGTTATCAACCTCAGTCAGCTGGATGTATTTGAGACAGGATCCACGGTTGACCGCGATGCCATGGATGCCAAGGGACTTCTGAAAAAGTCCGCGTTGCCGGTCAAGGTGCTCGCCAACGGCAGTGTAACCAAGGCCCTGAATATCAAAGCTGACAAGTTCAGCAAGGCGGCAGCGGATAAGATTGCTGCTGCAGGCGGTTCAATCGAGGAGCCTTCGCGTGCTTGAAGCTTTTCAGAATATTTTCCGTATTCCTGAGCTGAAGAAACGTGTGCTGTTTACTCTTGGCATGCTGGCGGTTTACCGTGTCGGCTGTCATATCCCGACTCCCGGTGTCGATGCCGTTGCATTGTCACATTTTTTCAAACAGGCTCAGGGGACTCTGCTGGGCCTGTTTGACATGTTTTCCGGTGGTGCCTTGGAGCGGATGTCGGTGTTTGCCCTGGGCATCATGCCGTACATCTCGTCGTCGATTATCTTCCAACTGATGACCGTTGTCGTGCCTGCTATTGAAAAGCTCTCCAAGGAGGGCGAGGCCGGTCGCAAGAAGATCACTCAGTACACACGCTACGGAACAATGGTCCTGAGTATTGTTCAGGGGGCCGGTATTGCCATCGGATTGGAAAGTATGCGGGGACCTGCCGGAGAACTGGTTATTCCCAGCCCGGGATGGTCGTTCCGGCTGATGACCATTATTACGCTGACCGCTGGTACGGCATTCATTATGTGGCTGGGAGAGCAGATGTCCGAACGTGGTATCGGCAACGGCATTTCCCTGATCATTTTTGCCGGGATTGTCGTCGGTATTCCCGGTGCTGTCGGAAATACGTTCAAACTGATTAACAGCGGAAACATGTCGCTTTTTTCGTTGATCTTCGTTGTTGTGCTGATGGTTGCAGTTATCGCTGCCATTGTTTTCGTGGAGCGAGGCCAACGGCGTCTGCCGATCCACTACGCCAAGCGTGTATCGGGCCTCAAAACATTCAGTCCGCAAATTTCACATTTGCCCCTCAAGGTGAACATGGCTGGGGTTATTCCTCCGATCTTCGCTTCATCCATCATTATGTTTCCGGCCACTGTGGCAAACTTTGTCAGTGTGCCGGCTGTTCAGCAGTTTGCCAAGATGCTGACACCGGGGCATTGGTTGTATAATGTTTTTTATGTTGCCTTTATTGTGTTCTTTTGCTATTTCTATACGGCTATTACGTTTAATCCGGTGGATGTGGCCGAGAACATCAAGAAGCATAACGGCTATATTCCCGGCATACGTCCCGGCAAGGAAACGTCTGAGTTCATGGACAGCGTGCTGACCAGGCTTACGTTTGCCGGTGCTATTTATATTTCGCTGGTCTGTGTGCTTCCCTCGCTTTTGATAGGGGGGTTCAAGCTTAACCTGCCGTTCTACTTCGGGGGCACGTCGCTTCTGATTGCGGTCGGCGTTGGTATGGATACGGTTGCCCAGATAGAGTCGCACCTTATAACCCGGAATTATGAAGGGTTTTTGAAGGGTGTTCGTATTCGTGGTCGGAGGTAGGCGACACGACATGAATCTGATTCTTTTTGGTCCTCCGGGGGCCGGCAAAGGGACGCAGGCTCAGTTTCTTGTGAAGCAGTATGCTGTTCCGCAGATATCGACCGGTGATATGCTCCGTGCTGCAGTAAAGGCTGAAACTTCTCTGGGGCTTCAGGCAAAGGCTATCATGCAGCGAGGCGGGTTGGTTTCGGATGAAATCGTTCTCGGTATGGTGGAAGAGCGTCTGGCGCAACCCGATTGTTCTGGCGGGTTCGTTTTGGATGGTTTTCCGCGTACGATTCCCCAGGCCGATATGCTGCATGCTGTTCTTTCGCGGATGGGGCGCTCGATCGAGCATGTGCTGTCTCTGGAGGTTGAGCCAGAGGAGTTGGTTCACCGGCTTTCTGGCCGGCGCTCCTGTCCCGCGTGTGGCAGGGGGTATCATGTAGAGTATGAGCCGCCGCAGCAGGCTGGTATGTGTGACCAGTGTCATGTGGCACTGGTGCAGCGTGATGACGATCGCGAAGAGACAGTGCGCAATCGGCTGAGTGTGTACGAGGAGCAGACCCATCCGCTCAAGGCGTATTACTTGGCCAAGGGGATGCTGCGGCAGATTCCGGGTATTGG
Source organism: Trichlorobacter ammonificans (assembly GCF_933509905.1). Classification (GTDB taxonomy): domain Bacteria; phylum Desulfobacterota; class Desulfuromonadia; order Geobacterales; family Pseudopelobacteraceae; genus Trichlorobacter; species Trichlorobacter ammonificans. The sequence goes on from NZ_OW150024.1 coordinate 846,069, forward strand.
GAGCATTGCCGAGATACAGCAACGAATTTCGTCTGTCCTGGCAGGTTGATCGTGATTGTCCTGAAGTCTCCCCGTGAGATCGAAAGGATGCGTGCTTCCTGCCGGATAGTTGCTGAGGTTCTGGAGTTGCTGAAGGAAAGGGTGGCCCCGGGAGTCACGACGCTGGAGTTGGAGCAGCTCGCGGTAAGTGAGACGAGGAAGCGCAAGGCGCTTCCCGCCTTCAAGGGGTATGGCGGTTTTCCGTACGCTCTGTGCTGTTCGCCGAACGACCGTGTTATTCATGGTATGCCCAACGCGATTCCTTTGTGTGAGGGCGACATACTCAGTATAGACTTTGGTGTGCAGTACGACGAGTTTTACGGAGATGCTGCCGTGACGCTCCCGGTGGGCGGTGTTTCTGCAGCGGCGCAGGATCTGTTGGTCGCTACCGAGCAGTCCCTCTATCGAGGGATTGAAAAAGCGGTTGCGAGTGGAAAGCTCTTCGATATTTCCCATGCCGTACAGAGTTGTGTTGAATCCCGGGGGTACTCGGTAGTCCGGGATTTTGTCGGCCACGGTATCGGCAAGAAGCTGCATGAGGATCCCCAAGTTCCGAATTACGGAACAGCGGGAAAGGGGGTCCGGCTGAAGCCGGGAATGGTTTTGGCGATCGAGCCGATGGTCAATCAAGGCTCCTACGCCGTCAAGGTGCTCGAAGACGGCTGGACTGCGGTAACGGCAGATGGCAAGCTTTCGGCTCACTTTGAGCACACGGTGGCAATAACGGATAACGGTCCCGAGATTCTTACGCGTCTCTGAAGGACCTTGTGAAGAAAGGTGAACTGCAATGAAAGTTCGGGCTTCAGTCAAGAAGATTTGTGACAAATGTCAGATTGTTAAGCGCAAGGGTGTTGTCCGTATTATTTGTGACACCCCCAAGCACTCACAACGTCAAGGGTAACAACCAGAGGAGGACAGTCAGTGGCACGTATTGCAGGTATCGATCTACCGAAGAACAAGCGGATTGAAATTGCGCTCACCTATATTTACGGTATCGGGCGCACAACCGCGAAGAACATCCTGGTTGCAACCCAAATTGATGCTGACACGCGGACGGATAAACTTACTGAAGTTGAAGTATCCAAGCTCCGTGAGGAAATCGACAAGAACATCAAGGTTGAAGGTGATCTGCGTCGTGAAATTTCTATGAATATCAAGCGGCTTATGGATCTTGGCTGCTACCGGGGGCTGCGCCACCGGAAAGGGCTGCCCTGTCGCGGACAGCGTACCAAGACCAATGCGCGTACTCGTAAGGGACCGGCCCGTACCGTGGCTGGCAAGAAGAAATAAACTAATTTTCTGGTAGCTCTGGAGGAAGCATGGCAGCTCCGAAGAAGGTCGTCCGTAAAAAGAAAGAAAAAAAGAACATAACCAACGGTGTGGCACATATTCAGGCCACATTCAACAATACGATCATCACCATTACCGATCCGGTCGGTAATGTGATTTCCTGGTCGACTGCCGGAGCAAAGGGCTTCAAGGGCTCACGGAAAAGCACTCCCTTTGCTGCACAGGTTGCTGCCGAGGATTGCGTCCGCAAGGCCCAGGAGCATGGCCTGCGCAACGTCGAAGTTTACGTGAAGGGGCCCGGCTCCGGCCGTGAGTCCGCGTTACGAGCCCTGCAGGCAGCTGGGCTGAACGTCAGCTTCATTCGCGATGTCACGCCGATTCCCCATAACGGCTGTCGACCCCCGAAGCGCAGAAGAGTCTAGTTCGTTCATTGATTTTGTTTTGATACAGTATTGAGGAGGCTACCTTGGCTAGGTACACAGGACCATCCTGCCGTCTGTGCAGAAGAGAAAATATGGAATTGTTTCTGAAGGGAGACCGTTGCTATACGGATAAGTGCGCCCTGAAGCGTCGTAACTATCCTCCGGGTCAGCACGGCCAGGGGCGTTCGAAGACTTCGGATTACGGCGTTCAATTGCGTGAAAAGCAAAAAGTCAAGCGTATGTACGGTTTGCTTGAGAAGCAGTTCCGCGGCTATTTTGAACGTGCGGACAGGATGAAAGGCGTGACCGGTACCAATCTGCTGGGCCTGCTGGAGCGTCGTCTCGATAATGTCGTGTATCGTCTCGGCTTTGCTTCGTCCCGTGCAGAATCCCGCCAGCTGGTAAGCCATGGCCACTTCACGTTGAACGGCCGCAAGGCAACGATCCCCTCGATACAGGTCAAGGCTGGCGACCGTATCGAACTGCGTGAAAAGAGCCAAAAGGTTGCCCAGATCAACGAGTCGCTTGATGCCGTTGTGCGTCGCGGGGTACCGCAGTGGCTTGAGCTTGAGCGCGATGCGTTCAAAGGGGCCGTCAAGGCTCTGCCGGCACGTGAGGATATCACGACGCCGATTCAGGAACAGCTGATTGTCGAACTGTATTCGAAGTAACAGAACTGCGCCACCGTTGTGCAGTTCGCATGTATCGAGACCGTTTACCCCTTGAGGGGAGGAATTGAATGTATAAAAACTGGCGTGATCTGATAAAACCCAAACAGCTGCAAGTTGAGAAGGAGTCTCTTTCCTCGACGTATGGTAAGTTCGTTGCCGAGCCGTTTGAGCGCGGGTTTGGTACAACGCTTGGCAATTCGTTGCGTCGTGTCTTGTTGTCGTCGCTGCAGGGTGCTGCAATTACGTCCGTCAGAATCAAGGGTGTGCAGCACGAATTTTCTTCCATCCAAGGCGTTACCGAGGATGTCACCGATATCATTCTTAATCTTAAAGGGGTGCGACTTCGCCTGCACGGTACCGATCAGACCACCATTCGTATCATCCACAAGGGTGAAGGCAGCGTGAAGGCTGGCGATATCGTCATTCCCCATAATGTCGAAATCATGAATCCCGAGCAACATATCGCAACCTGTGGCAAGGATGCGGTACTTGAGATGGAGCTTGCGGTCCGCACGGGTAAGGGATACGTTTCTGCCGACAGGAACCGCGATGAAAAGGCTCCGGTGGGAACTATTCCAATCGACGCGATCTTTTCTCCCATCACCAAGGTCAACTTCGTCGTTTCCAATGCACGGGTCGGCCAGATGACCGACTACGACAAGCTGACCCTCGAAGTGTGGACCGATGGCAGTGTCAAGCCGGAAGACGCCATTGCCTATGCTGCCAAGATCGTCAAGGATCAGATGTCGGTTTTCATCAACTTCGACGAGGATGGTGAGCCGGTACAGCAGGATGAAGAATCCGAGGATCAATCCCGGGTCAACGAAAACCTCTACCGGACCGTTGACGAGCTGGAGCTTTCCGTGCGTTCGGCAAACTGCCTTAAAAATGCCGGCATCAAGCTGATTGGCGAACTGGTTTCGAAGACCGAAGCCGAAATGCTGAAGACCCAGAACTTCGGCCGGAAGTCCCTGAATGAGATCAAGGACATTCTGAGTGAGATGGGATTGGTCTTCGGGATGAAGCTGGAGAACTTTCCGGACCCGGAAGTTGTGAAGCGCCTGCGTGGCGAGCAGAAGGAAGAAGAGTAATACAGCATTTTGATTGCATACATGGCGGTACTGCAGAAAGGATAGACAATGCGTCACAACAACTCAGGAAGAAGACTTGGCCGTACCACGAGTCACCGGGTCGCCATGTTCAGAAACATGGTAACATCGCTGCTGACTCATGAGCGGATTATTACGACCGATGCCAAGGCAAAGGAAATCCGCTCCGTCGCCGAAAAGATGATCACTCTCGGTAAGCGTGGCGACCTGCATGCACATCGTCAGGCAGCATCCTATATCCGTGAGAAATCGGTAGTAACGAAATTGTTCTCCACCATCGCTCCCCGCTACAAGGACCGTCAGGGCGGGTATACGCGAATCATCAAGCTCGGCCAGCGTTCAGGCGATGCGGCGTCGCTGTCGGTCATTGAACTCGTTGAGGAGTCAACCGCTTCCTGACCAGTTGGAGGGATTCCTTTCCCTGTGTAGCCGGTTTGACCCATGAGCGGGGGCACATCAGATTGATGTGCCCCCGCTTTCGTTTCACGTGATCAGGTCAACCACCAGCCCCTTGATGCCGATGACCGCGGCCGTAATGGCCATTCGGTTTTTCTGCTCCTTCACGACCAGTTCGTACAGTTTGTCCGCCTCTTTGTCGATGACGGTGATGATTTCGAAGTAACGCGGATTCAGGGGGGTCCCCCCGACCTTCTCGAGGCGGTAGGCCTCACCGCTGATCCGTTTTGCCAGCCTGCTCAGTAACTCCCTGAACTGTTTGAAGTTGGCAAGAGTCGGCTCTTGCTCCAGCTTGGCACCGGCTTGGTCGATCTGCTGTCGGAGCGTTTCGATATCCTGGCCATAGTTGTCCACTTCCTGCTGCTTTCCTTTCAGTTCCGTTGCAAAAAACGAGCTGAGCTTGGCTTCCGCCGAGGAGCGCGGTGTGCCGTGCCCCTTTTTGGGCGTGTTGGCCAGTGCGTGGCGATCATTGATTTTCATAGGGACGTTCCTTGCTGAGACGGTCAGGGTTCACTGCGGCAGTATAGCAGCGCGAATCAGGTTTGCAAGGTGCTGCCGATGTGCTATTTATGCTCAGTTTTTGAGGCGTGCCTCGTGGCGATAGCTTATCAGGCCCATCCGCATCGCTCCGGCGATGCCTGCGTCGCCGACTACCGCGCCGCCTTGCTCCCATCCGTGCTGTGAAGGCGGATTTACCGCCGCCCTCGAGGGTACCATGGTTTCATCCGAAGAAAAGAAAAAACGGGTCCGGGAGGCGGCAATCATCGTCCTCGCCCTGGTCCTGATCGTTCTCCTGACCGGTGTCGAGATACGTCTGACCCAGTTGAGTTCGACGGCACCGCTTTCCAGTAACGTTGTCATCTTCGGCATGATCAACATCATCATTCTGTTGGTGGTGCTACTGGTCTACCTGATCAGCCGCAACGTCGTCAAGCTGCTGGTGGAAAGCCGGGGAAGCATTCTGACGACCCGGTTGCGTACCAAGCTGGTCATTTCGTTTGTCGGTCTTTCCCTGATACCGACCATGCTGCTCTTCTTCGCCTCGGCGAGCTTTATTACCAACAGCGTGCAGAACTGGTTCAATATCCAGATAGAAACTTCGCTCAACGAATCCCTGGAGGTTGCACAAACCTACTATAAGAGTTCTGCCGGCAACGCTCTGCAGTTCGCCCGGCAACTGAGCACGGTCATCAGGCGGGAACGGCTGCTGAACGACGACAACATTCCCCGCATGAAGGCATTTATCCGGGAAAAGCAGAAGGAGTATAACCTGGGGATTGTGGAGGTGTTCTCAGCTCAGCGGGAAGAGCTGGTACGCGCTTCCAATCCGGAGGTGCCGCTGGGGGACCTGACCAGCCCGGCATCAGAAGATATCAGCCAAGTACTGAAAGGCAAGGAGCTGACCAAGGTGAACTCGGCCGGCAAGGCCGACCTGATCCGCGGGATCGTGCCGATCTACTCCACCTACAATGATCGTGACGTGGTCGGGGTGGTGGTGGTGAACTACTACGTTCCCCACTCGCTGGTCAGCAAGATGAAGGAGATATCTTCATCCTACCAGGAGTTCCGTCGTCTCAAGCTGCTGAAAAGCCCCATCACCACCGGCTACCTGCTGATCCTCTTCCTGATCGCCTCGGTGATTGTCTTCCTGGCATTCTGGATCGGTATTTACCTTGCCAACAGCATGACCCGGCCGATCCAGCGGCTGGTGGAAGGAACAAAGGCTGTCGCCGATGGCGACCTGGCAGTACGGATCGATGCGGAGGGACCGGACGAAATCGGCATGCTGGTCCGCTCCTTCAACCTGATGGCGGCGGACCTGCAGGCCAAGCGTCAGGAGCTGAACAATTCGAATCAGGAGCTGACCAGAATCAACCAGGAAATAGAATCCCGCCGTCGCTACATGGAAACCGTGCTGCGCAACGTCGCAGCCGGCGTCGTCTCCGTTGATCGGGCCGGTCTGGTCATTACCATCAACAAGTCGGCGGAGCGTCTGCTGAATATCGATATCGACAAAGTCATGGGACGGCATTTTCGCGAAGTGTTACGTGATGCACACCTGGATATTCTTCGCGATGCCCTGCGTGACATGGCGATTACGCGACATGATTCCTTGGCGCGCCAGATTACGCTCGACATCAAGGGGGATCGCCGGGTTCTGCAAATGAACCTGACCATGCTGCGGGACGATCAGGATGATTTTATCGGCTCGGTGCTGGTGCTGGACGATCTGACCCAGATTGTGAAAGGGCAGCGGATGGCGGCTTGGCGGGAGGTGGCCCGTCGGATTGCCCATGAGATCAAGAACCCTCTGACTCCGATTCAACTTTCGGCCCAGCGGCTGCGCAAGCGCTATCTGGAGCGTTTTTCGGGCGACGACGACGGGCGGGTGTTCGATGAATGCACCCGGATGATCAGCAAGGCAGTTGACGAGTTGAAGGTGCTGGTCAACGAATTTTCCAGTTTCGCCCGCATGCCGGCGGTCCAGCCGGTTGCCAACGACCTGAACGAGCTGGTGCGTGAGACCCTGACGCTCTACCAGGAGGCCCACCGTGGGGTCCGGTTCGATTTCCAGCCGGACCCGGCCTTGCCGATTCTCAAGATCGACCGCGATCAGATTAAACGGGTGCTGATCAACCTGCTTGAAAACTCGGTGGCTGCCATGGAAGCACAGGGTACCGTCAGCATTGCCACCCGGTATGACGTGGAACTAAAGATGGTCTCCTGCAGCATCGCCGATGATGGCCCCGGAGTTCCCCCCGAGGTGCGCCACCGGCTGTTTGAACCCTATTTTTCAACCAAGAAGGGGGGGACCGGCCTGGGGCTGGCGATCGTGACCAGTATTGTGGCCGACCATAATGGCTTTGTCCGCTTCCGGGACAACCTTCCCCGGGGGGCCTGTTTTGTACTGGAATTTCCGGCCTGATGCCGCATATGTATGGAGGAGTCGATGTCGAACATGATCTTGATCGTTGACGATGAGGAGGATATCCGGACATCGTTGGGCGGAATACTGGAGGATGAGGGGTATCTGGTGGTGACGGCCGAAAACGGCACCGACGCCATCGATGTGGTGCGAGAAGAAGTGCCCGACCTGGTGTTGCTGGACATCTGGATGCCGGGGATGGACGGTATCCAGACCCTTGGCCAGATCAAGCAACTGTTTCCCGAGATGACCGTGGTCATGATGTCAGGCCATGGTACCATCGAGACCGCCGTGCGTGCCACCAGGCTGGGAGCCTTTGATTTCATCGAGAAGCCGTTTTCCCTGGACAAGCTGTTGATCACGGTGGGGAATGCCATCAAGCTCAAGGAGCTGCGCAAGGAAAACCTGGTACTTCGGTTGTCGGCCCAGAAGGAGCATGACCTGGTTGGCGCAACACCGGCCATGGAAAGCCTGCGGCTCAGCATCCAGCGGGTGGCCTCCGCCTCAACGCCGGTCTTGATAACCGGCGAACCCGGCGTCGGCAAGGAGCTGTCCGCCCGGGTTATCCACTATCTTGGTTCCCGTCGTGATCGCCCCTTTGTCACCATCAACTGTATGGCCATTCCGGCGGACCTGCTCTATGCGGAGCTGTTCGGCTATGAGCGGGATGGCGGCCCCGAAGGGGCGGCGCACAAGCGGGGGCGTTTTGACCTAGCGGATGGTGGCACGATTTTTCTGGACGAGATTCAGGAGCTGCCGGTGGATGTACAGACCGAGCTGTTGCGGGTTCTATCGGAAAACAGCTTCGAGCGGCAGGGGGGACAGCGTCCGGTTCGCTGCGATATCCGAGTGATCGCTGCCACTTCCCGCTCGCTTGAAGCGGCACGGGAAGCGGGCAGTTTTCTAGAAGACCTTTATCACCGCCTGCAGGTGGTGCCGTTGCATATCTGTCCCTTGCGGGAGCGGCTTGCGGACATTCCGCTGTTGGTCAGGCATTTCGTCAACCAGTTTCACCAGCGGGAGGGGTGGGAGCCGATGCAGTTTTCAGCGGAAGTGCTGGAACTGATGCAGGGGTACGAGTGGCCGGGCAATGTGCGGGAGCTGAAGAACGTCGTCGAACGGATTCTGATCATGGTCGCCGGACCGGTGGTCACCGCCGGGGACCTGCCGGAGCTGTTGCCCTCGCTTGCCTCCACGGCCGCACCGGAGGACGGGGGGGGGGAGCAGTGCTCCCTGACGGCGGCCCGTCAACAGTTCGAGCGCGAGTTCATCCAGCAACGGCTCGCAGTCTGCGGCTGGGATCTGGAGCGGGCAGCCCTCAGCCTCGGACTGGAGCGGACCTCGCTGCACCGGAAGCTGGTGCAGTATCATCTGACGCCGGAAAAGGGGACAGGTGCCTGAATCAAGCGGTGTGCGATCTGTGTTTCGAACCGGTTGGAACAGCAGAATGTCACTCCCGTGTTCACGCCGGTTTCCCCGCTGAGCCGGTGGACCCCGTGCTGGTGGGGGCGAAGGCAGCCCGCAGCAGCTCACGCACGGTTGCTTCCGCGAAGAGGATGAACGGCCGCTTGACCGTCTGTACCTGCATCAGCATCAGGGGACCTGGGCGTGTGCGTGAAAACCGCCGGACATCCCTCCCGAGTGGTGTCACTGCGTCAGAATACGCAGGATGATTTCATGTTCGGGGCTTGCCAGAAACTGGCCGGCAAGTCGTTCCACCACCGCCTCAGGTTCTCCCGGCAGATCATTCCAGACTCCCAGCACCGGTGCTCCGCAGAGGGAGCCGATCTGGTGGGCCGCACCCCGCTCCGCCAGTCCGGGCTCGGCAGGGTAGCGGTTGACGATGACTCCCCTTACCGCAATCTCCATCTGGGTGGCGGCAAAGCAGGTCAGTACGCTGTGGTTGATGGTACCGAGATTGGGGCGGGCCACCACCAGGAGCGGCAGCTCCAGGTGGCGTACCAGATCGGCGATCAACAGGCCGCCGCAGAGCGGCACCATCAGGCCGCCGGCTCCCTCCACCAGGACGAAGTCGTGCCGTTTCGCAAGCCTGTCGTAGGATTCGGCAATTTTGCCGAAATCGATTCTCACACCGTCCCGTTTCGCGGCATCGGCAGGAGCGATCGGCTCCCGCAGGCAATAGGGGGCTACATCCCCGTCGCACTCCACGCCGGCAGCCCAGGCGAGCAGTTCGGCATCATCGGAAATCAGCTCGCCGTCGCTCTCGCGACAGCCGCTGGTAACCGGCTTCATAACCCCGACGTTAATCCCGACGCTGCGTAGCGCACGGGCCAGTGCCGCGGTAACCATGGTTTTTCCCACACCGGTATCGGTCCCGGTGACAAACAGACCTCGCTTCATCCGCTCTCCTTCTGTCAGGCTGTTAAGATGGTAGGGTCCCTCAATACACCGCCAGATCGTCGCATCCGCACACCGCGGCTTTCGAGGACGGCGGCGCAATGGCCAACCTTAACCGGTGATGCTGACCACCTCGTCGTAGGTGGTGATTCCTTCGAGCATTTTACGGATCGCGATCTGGCGCAGGGTTGCATAGCCGTCCTGGACAGCCGCCGCCACTACCGCCGCCAGGTCCAGCGGTTCCGTCACCAGGGGCCTGATCCGTTCGCTCAGTTCCAGTACCTCGAAGACGCCGGTGCGGCCTTTGTAGCCGGTACCGCGGCACTCCCGGCAGCCGCTTCCCTCCCTGACCGTCAGGCTGGTGCCGGCAAGCTGCAGGTACTGCTGCTCTTCCGGTGTCAAGGTACGGGACACGGCGCAGTGGGGACAGACCTTGCGCAACAGCCGCTGGGCGACGATTCCCGCGACGGTTGCGGAGATCAGGTAGGGAGGGATACCCAGGTCGATCAGCCGGGCGATGGAGGAAGGGGCGTCGTTGGTATGCAGGGTCGACAGTACCAGGTGGCCGGTCAGAGCTGCCTGTACGGCGTTTTCAGCGGTCTCCCGGTCCCTGATTTCGCCGACCATGACGATGTCCGGATCCTGGCGCAGCACCGTGCGCAGGATAGTGGCAAAGGTGACGCCGATTGCCGGCTGCACGGCGATCTGGTTGAACTCCTCCATGACCATCTCGATCGGATCTTCGATGGTGACGATGTTGATTTCCGGCGATGACAGCGTGCGCAACGAGGAGTACAGGGTAGTGGTCTTACCGCTGCCGGTGGGGCCGGTCACCAGGATGATGCCGTTGGGACGCTGGATAAAACTGGTATAGAGGCGGTATTCACGGGCGTAGAATCCGATCGTGTCCAGCGCCTGCAGCAGAATATCCGGATCAAATATCCTGATCACCACCTTCTCGCCGAAGGCGGTGGGCACCGTGGAGATGCGCAGCTCCACATCCTTGCCGTTGTGGCTGGTCTTGATCCGTCCGTCTTGGGGGCGGCGCTTTTCCGCCAGGTCCATGCGGGCCAGCAGCTTGATCCGGGAAACGATCGGGGCGTGGAGCGGCTTGGGCAGCAGGTGGATGGTATGCAGCAGGCCGTCCAGGCGGAAGCGGATCAGGCACTTCTCCCGTTTCGGCTCGATATGGATATCACTGGCCCGCTGGTCAAAAGCGTAGGAAAGCAGGAAGTCCACGGCCGAGATGACGTGGCCCTCGCTTTCCGCCAACTCCTGGTTTCCCTTCATCCTGAAAAACTGTTCCAGGTTGCCCAGGTCCGCGCCGGCGGATGCCTCCGCCTCCGCCGCCACGACCGATGCCCGAAACCCGTAGAAATCCCGCAGCACCTTCTGGATATCGGAGCAGGAACTCAGGACCCGTCGTACCTTCATACGGTGGGCCGTGGAAAATTCCCGCAGCGGTTCGTCGTCAAAAGGATCTGCCGTGGCCACCACCAGGTCGCCGTCGCGCATCGCCACCGGCACGATCAGGTGCCGCAGTGCAAAGGGGCGGGGAATGTGCGTGGTGACGATGTCCAGGTCGAGCTTGAGGGGATCAATTTTCAGATAGGGAAGACGCAGGTACTTCGCCAGGGCCTCGGTAATGGCGTCTTCTGACAGAATACGTCCCCTATCCCCGTGGGTTTCCAGGTTAAAGGAGCTCACGATCTGGGCAGGGGAGGGGGCCTCGCCGGCGCGGTGCACACGGCGTCCGGACTGGTGAGGGACGGCGATCAGGCGAGCTTCCTGGGCCTTGGCGCCCTCCAGGATCATCTCGCGTTGCTCCGGCGAGATCAGGCGCTGCTCGAACAGTAACGACACCACATAGGGCAGGGTAAGGTGGGACGGTGCGGTCATGGGGTTTCAGAAGGGCATCAGTTGATCAGCTTGTTCGACTTCACGGCTTCTTCACGCTTTTCCTGAATCCGCTTGCTGACCGCTTCCAGTACCTCTTCCTCTGTGTAGCCTTTTTTTCGGGGCAAGAGCGGCAGATCCAGGTCGGCGTCGGCCGGCTGTTCCATTGCCGGTCCCATGGCCTTGCGCAACATTTCCATTTTTTCGTCGTAGATGATGGCCTCCTGGGCCAGACGAACTGCGTTCAGCAGTACGCCCCGCACGGTGAAGACCAGCAGCAGGAGGGGAACGATATCTTCCAGCCAGTAGTCGAAACTGCGCTCGCGCGCCATCGTACCGGCCAGCAGCCCTGCCGAGGCGATCAACGCGCCGAACAGATTGCCCAGCAGCCGGAACTCGGGGCCGTCAGGAAGCTGTTGGATGTACTCTTTCGCCATGGGGCACCTCCCGACGGCGTACCTCCATCAACCGTCGCTGTACAAGGTCTAGATAGTAGTAGACCACCGGTGTTATGTAAAGGGTTAATATTTGGGAGACTATCAAGCCGCCAACCACCGCCAGTCCCAGGGGACGGCGGGCGGCGGCACCGGCACCGATACCCAGGGCGATGGGCAGCGCCCCCATCAGGGCGGCCATGGTGGTCATCATGATCGGCCGAAAGCGGATCAGCGCCCCCCGGTAAATGGCGTCCAAAGGCGCCGTCCCTTCACTGCGCTGCGCCTCAAGGGCGAAGTCGATCATCATGATGGCGTTCTTCTTAACGATCCCCACCAGCAGAATGATGCCGACAAAGGCGTACAGATTCAGCTCGTGGCCGAACAGCAGTAGGGTCAGCAAGGCTCCCAGGCCGGCGGAAGGAAGGCCGGAGAGGATCGTCAACGGGTGGATATAGCTTTCGTACAGCACCCCCAGGACGATGTAGATTACCGCAATGGCGGCGATCAGCAGCCAGCTCAGTCCTTTGAACGACTGCTGGAAGGCCTGGGCCGTTCCCTGGAAGGCGGTGGTAATGCCGGCAGGCAGTGTGCGCGCCTCCTGTTCGACGGTGGCGGTCGCCTCGCCCAAGGGAACGCCGGGGCGTATGTTGAAGGAGATCGTCACGGCCGTGGATTGTCCCAGGTGATTGACTGACAGGGGGCCGACGGTACGCTGGGGGCTCACCAGGGTGGAGAGCGGCACCAGCTGGCCGCCGGAGGAGCGGACGTAGAGCAGCGACAGGGCGCTGGCATCCTGCTGGTACTTGGGCTCCACCTCCAGGATCACCCGGTACTGGTTGCTGGGGGCGAATATGGTGGATACCTGTCGCGAGCCGTAGGCGTAGTAAAGCACGTCTTCGACCTGCTGTGCCGAAACCCCCAGTGCGGCGGCCCGATCCCGGTCGATGACCAGCTTCAGTTCCGGATTCCTGATCTGCAGATCGGAGGTAACATCCTGCAGGATCGGTACATTTTTCAGGCGGGCTTCGAACTCGGCCGCCGCTTTGTAGAGGGTGTCGGTATCCGGCGACATCAGGGCGAACTGGTACTGGGCCTTGGCCAGGGTCGCCTCCAGCCGGATCGGCGGCGGATTCTGCAAGAACACCTGGATGCCGGGCAGTTTGGCCAGCTTGGGCCGCAGTTGCTGGATCACCTCGTCTGCGCTGTCCCTGCGCTGATGGAGCGGCTTGAGGCGGATAAACATGAAGCCGCTGTTGGAGCCGACCCGGCTGCCGGAAGCGCCGGCCGAGGACATGAATGCCTCCACGTTCGGATTCTGGCGTACGATCTCGGCGGCCAGCTGCTGGTTGCGCATCATCTCCTCGAAGGAAATCCCCTGGACCCCTTCCGTGATGCCGAAGATGCCGCCGGTATCCTCACTGGAAAAGAGGCCCGCCGGCATGCGCATGAACATCCCCACCGTGATCGCGCCGGAAACTACGGTGAACACCAGCACCGCCCGGCGGTGCCGCAGCACCCACTGCAGCGAGATGTCATAGCCGTCCCGCAGGCGGTCGAAGAACCGCTCCATGAACAGGTAGAGGCGGCCGTGCCGTTGCGTTGCGTCATGCTGCTTCAGGAAACGGCTGCACATCATCGGGGTGAGCGTCAGCGATACAAAGCCGGAAATCAGGATCGCCGCCGAGATGGTGATGGCGAACTCGTTCAGAAGCCGTCCCAGCATCCCCCCCATGAACAGCACCGGGATGAACACCGCCACCAGCGAAATGGTCATGGAGACGATGGTGAAGCCGATTTCCTTCGCGCCGCGCAGGGCCGCTGCCATTGGTTTTTCGCCGTTTTCGATATGGCGGACGATGTTTTCCAGCATGACGATGGCGTCGTCCACCACGAAGCCGATGGAGAGGGTCAGCGCCAGCAGGCTGATGTTGTTGATGGAGATGCCCAGGCCGTACATGACCGCAAAGGTCCCGACGATGGACAGGGGAACCGCCAGGCTGGGGATGATGGTGGCCGGCAGGTTGCGCAGGAAGAGAAAGATCACCATGATCACCAGGCCGATGGTCAGCACCAGGGTGAACTTCACCTCATCCACCGACTCGCGGATGGAGACGGTCCGGTCGTAGAGCACGTTCATCTGCAGCGCAGCGGGCAGTTGGCTTTGGAATTCGGGCAGCAGTGCCTTGATGGCGTCCACCATCTCAATGGTATTGGCGCCCGGCTGGCGCTGAACCGCCAGAATAATGGCCCGGGTGGCGAACTCCTTGCGGTTGTACCAGGCGGCCACCTTATCGTTTTCAACGCTGTCAATGGCGGTTCCCAGATCCTGCACCCGCACCGGCGAGCCGTTCTTCCAGGCAACGATGGCCGGCCTGAACGCCTCCGCCGACAAAAGCGGTCCGTTGGTCTGGATGGTCAGGGCCTGCTTCGGCCCCTGCAGCGTGCCGGTGGGCAGGTTGGAATTGGCGCGGGAAAGGGCGGTCGCCACCTCGTCGATGCCGATACCCCGTGAGGCCAGCTGACGAGGGTCAACCTGCACCCGTGCCGCGTACTTTTGTGACCCGTAGACCAGCACCTGGGCGACGCCGCTCACCATGGAGATCCGCTGGGCCAGCATGGTGTCCGCGTACTCGTTGACCTGGTGCAGCGGCATGGTGGCGGAGTTCAGTGCAATGTACAGCACCGGCGAATCCGCCGGATTCACCTTGCGGTAGGAGGGGGGAGTCGCCATGTCCGGCGGCAACTGGCGCATCGCCTTGGCGATGGCCGCCTGCACGTCCAGGGCCGCGGCGTCGATGTCCCGTTTGAGGGTGAACTTGAGGGTGATGATGGAGAGCCCCTGACCATTGGTGGAGGTCATGGAATCCAGGCCAGCAATGGTGGAGAACTCCCGTTCCAGGGGGGTGGCCACGGCGGAGGCCATGGTCTCGGGGCTGGCGCCAGCCAGGTCGGAGCGGACCTGGATGGTGGGAAAGTCCACCGTGGGCAGGTCGTTCACCGGCAATCCTCGGTAGGCCAGCATGCCGAAGACCATGATCGCCAGCATCACCAGGCTGGTGGCGATGGGGCGGCGTATGAACGGTTCGGAAATATTCATCGGCTCCCGATACGCTACTCCGGGCAGGAAAATAAAGGTAACATTATAGGTCGGGATGCCGGAAATGCAATGTCTTCGGCGTACAGCGACACGATTTTCGTGCGGTGCTATGCACGGCAGCGTCCCGTGGTATACTGAGTTTTCAGGGAACGCGCCGTTCCGAGTACGACGAAAAGGAGGGTATCTTTAATGAAACCATTGTCTTGGCTGACCATCATGCTGGCGGTTCTGCTGGTGCCCGCTCTGGGCCACACCTTCAACGTTGCGGGACGCTACGACAGCAGCGAAGGGAAAATGACCCTGCAGCAGTCGGGTGACCGGGTGCAGGGCCGCTATGGTAACGACAACGGTGAGCTGACCGGCATACTCTTTGACTCGACCCTTGACGGTTTCTGGATTGAGAACTCCTCCAGCCGGCGTTGTTCGACCCCGAAAAATGGTCGCTATTACTGGGGAAGGGTGAAACTTGAATTCTCGGGAAGCGGCTTTTCGGGGAAATGGGGCTACTGCGAGGAACCGCTGAACAGTACGTGGAGCGGAACACGCCTGTCCGGCGGTGCCGGCATGCCGGCACTCCCCGCTGATAGTGCCGACGCTCTTGTCATTGACGGCGGCACCAGACTGGAAGGGGTATGGGGCTCAACGGAAGGTGATATCCGCTTTCGCCAGCAGGGCAACCGGCTGAGTGGCCGCTACGCCACCGATAACGGCGAAATCGTCGGCACCGTCGACAACAACGTCCTGCGCGGCTTCTGGATTGAAGACCACTCGGGCAGGCGGTGCGCCACGCCCCGCAATGGCCGGTACTTTTGGGGGCGTGTCGAGTTCCGCTTCAACGGCGATAGTTTCAGCGGCCGGTGGGGCTATTGCGACGAAGGACTGAGCGGCTCCTGGAGCGGTCAGCGCAAGTAGCGGGCGGATGACGACAACCGGGAGCAATCCCGGTTGTTCGCTCTGCGGTCAGCCGAGCAGTGCGGCGATCCAGGCAAAGAGCCCGGTGTCACGTACCTTGAAATAGAGCACCACGGCCACCGCCAGCGGCGAAATATAGCGGATCAAAAAGTGCCAGGCCGGATAGACCCAGCCGGCTCCACCGGCAAGCAACTGCTGCTTCTCCTCCGCGCCGCTCCAGAACCAGCCGACGTAGATCGCAGTCACCAGGCCGCTCAGCGGCAAGAGGTAGTTGCTGGCCAGCAGATCGGCGGCATCGAAGAAAACCAGACCGGCGACCACCTTCCACTCCGACAGTAAATTGTAGGAAAGGGCCGTGGGAATGCCAACCACGAAGGCCAGCCCGGCGAGGAAGGCGCTGGCCCGCTTTCGTCCCCATCCCCGTTCGTCGATCAGGTAGGCCACCTGCGCCTCCAGCAGGGAAATGTTGCTGGTCAGGGCGGCGAAGGCCAGCAGCAGGAAAAAGACAATGGCCAGGAACTGTCCGCCGGGAAGCTGGGAAAATACCACCGGTATGGTCTTGAATACCAGCCCCGGCCCGGCAGCCGGCTGCATGTTCACCGAGAAGACCACCGAAAAGATCGCCACGCCGGCCATCAGGGAGATCGTCGTGTCCAGGAGCACTACCCGGAAACTGGCCGACAGCAGGTTTTCCTTCCGGTTCAGGTAAGAACCGTAGGTGATCATGGCCGCCATCCCCAGAGACAGGGTGAAAAAGGCATGTCCCAGTGCTTCGAGCACGGAGCCGGGGGTCAGCTTGCCGAAATCGGGGCGGAACATGAAGGCCAGTCCTTGCCAGGCGCCGGCACTGAACAGGCCGTTCAGGAAGAGCAACACCATCAGGGCGAACAGGATCGGCATCAGGATCTTGTTCCAGCGTTCGATCCCTTTTTGCACGCCGCCGATCACGATCCCGAGGCAGAGGATCATGAACACGAAATGCCAGAAAAGCTGCCGGGGACCGTTGGCGGTCAGGCCGCCGAACATTCCCTCGATGGCGGCCGCCGGCTGGCCGGAAAAACTGTCCAGCAGCGAGCGATAAAGATACTCCAGGGTCCAGCCGGCAACCACCGAGTAGTAGGAGCAGATGATGAATGCCGCTGCCACGCTGATCCAGCCGGCGGCACACCAGGGCGACCGCTTTCCTTCAAGTTTGATGAACGCACCCACGGCATCGCGGCGGGTCTGGCGACCGATCATCAGCTCGGCCATCATGATCGGCAGACCGACAATGGCGATGCTGACCAGATAGACCAGCACGAAGGCGCCGCCGCCGTTCTGGCCGGTAATATAGGGAAATTTCCAGATATTGCCGAGACCGATGGCGCTGCCGGCGGCAGCCAGAACGAAACCGAGGCGGGAAGCCCATTGTGCCCGGGGTGCCTGCTTTGACATGAATGGTTCTGCTCCACAGGTAAGATTCTGAAAACAGGTGTTCCGGATGCTGCTGAACCTCAGCATGCTGCAAGCGCGGTTGCAACAGCGGGCAATACCTCCGGGCCGTTGCTATTTTTCAGGCATTGCCGAGGAGTGGTGGCTGGTGATGAGCCACTCCGAACCGTTCCAGCGATAGGTGAAGGTGTAGCGCCCGCTGACCTGTGCCCCGGTTGTGGCAAAGGTGAAGGTGTACAGACCGGCATCAACTGCCGTGTTGCAGCCGATTTCAATACTGCGCAGGTTGATCGTGCCGGAGGGGCGGTTCTCCAGAAAATGATGGAAGTAATCTTCCTTTTCGGCTGGCGTGAGACGTGGCTTGTTCGAAACAGTGGGCAGGAGGATCGAGCGCTCTGCATAATTGGCGACTACCCTCTGCGGGTCACTGGTTCTCAGCGACTGGTTCCAGCGGTCGAATAGCAAGGCTATCTCCTGCTCTGTTGTTGCCTTGCATGATTCCGTGCGCATACCTTGGGTGCCGGCGCAACCGGTAAGGGTTGCCGCGATCAGAAGCATGCAGAGATACGTGCTTTTCATGGGTGCATTCCTTTCAGCGTTGATGGAAGAGCTTCAGACCATGATTACTATGGTCAGGCCGGGGTCGCAAGTTTTAATCCCACGATACCGGCGACGATCAGCCCAAGACTCAGGAGCCGCAAAAAATTTGCCGGTTCACCCAGCAGGACGATGCCGAGTACGGCGGTGCCCACCGCGCCCACGCCAACCCAGACCGCGTATGCGGTACCGACGGGCAGGGATTTCATTGCCACGCCAAGCAGCCCGAGGCTGACAATCATCGAGAATACGGTAGCAACTGTTGGCCAGAAACGGGTGAACCCTTCGGTATATTTTAGCCCAATCGCCCATCCGATCTCAAATAGGCCCGCAACAACAAGAATAAACCAGTTCATCACATACCTCTCTTTCATGCGGGGCCGTCCCCAGTCGGAGTAGAGAGGTGAGGTCGTCCTCACTTCTGGGAAACCTGACATGCACGGGATAACCGGTTGCCAACGCCGGAGCGCTGCTGCTTCTGTTGCCGACCAACTGGTAACTGCGGCATAGGTGAAATGCAGCGGCCAGTACGCCGGCCCGGGTTGATTGAGCCGTCAGGCGTCTAGTGTGCCGAGGATTTGGAAAAGAGATTAAGAACCAGTACGCCCGAAACAATAAGCAGAATGCCGACAATAGCAGGTACGTCAAGCTTTTGCCCCATGAAAATCCAAGCCACAAGAGCAACCAATGCTGTTCCGGCGCCTGACCAGATGGCATAGGCCATGCCGACCGGAATTGTTTTTAACGTGAGCGACAAGAAGTAGAATGCCGTGGCATAGCCTATGACCACCAGGCATGACGGCCAGAACTTCGTAAAACCTTCAGCCGACTTTAGCGCAGAGGTAGCGGCGACTTCACTCATGATTGCTACGGCAAGATAGCCCCATTTATGCATTCGATCGATCCTTTCTCCGTAACGCCTGACGTTCGCGAGATAGCCGGCTGACAGTGCCGGAGTAGTGCTGTTTGAATTGCCCGCCAACCGACGATTGCGGCATAGATGAATTCGGCGCACAGCAAGCCGGTCCGGGGTAATTGAGCCGTTAGCAAGACGAGTAGCCTGTTTGCGCATAATACGCGCAAGGCTAGGCATTTGCCTAAATTCCGTCTTGTAGGGCTCTGGTACACCAATATCTCGGCAAAAGGGTACGGTGGCGACTTTTTCAAGCAATGCCGTGTTCTTAAGAACTTGGTGCTGAAGCAATGAGCGGCGTAGCTTGCGGAGAGCGGCTGTTTTTACAGCATTTCTGATTTCTTCAATCATTGTTGATTGAGTGGCCTAACATAGAGCTGACCGGCGCTGCGCGGCTTTATCGCGCAGCGTCCAAGGTGACAGCCGGGTTGGGCGTAGAGACAGAAAGCCGCCCTATGCGGCCCAGGTGCGTAAAGCCAAAGCCCTCTGAGTACTTGAGCCCATACCCAAGTGCCCGGTCAAAGCCGATGTGAGCGCCCCAGATGACTCCGGCGCAAAGGACTGTCGGTGCCGGAAGAATAATACCAGCGGCAAGGCAACCGACAACCCCAATGTATGAGTGTGCCAAGTTGTAACTAGCGGCACCAACCTTTGGGGCTGCGAGGTAACCAAAGCATGAAAGGTCCGGCGCAAGAAAGAACAGTGCGAAAGCACCCCAGCCAAAGCCGAGCTGTGAATAGGCGACCACAGCTGCTACGAACACACACAATCCCTCGAGCCGCAGCACGAGACGTACGCCACCAGAATTTGCTCCAGACACAGGAGCCTCCTTATGTACAACGCCTGAATTAAGCCGTGCCACGAAGTGGCGTCGGCTTGAATGAATTGTTAGGCCCTCAATCAAGAATACCGAGATCCTTCAGGATCCTCCGGGTGATGGGAATCCGCTCATCGTAGGCGCGGCCGTACTCCGGGGCACCGAGTTGTATGGCGAAATAGTAGACGTTTTTGTTCTTTTCGACGTAGCCTACGTACCAATTCGACGTTTCTTCTCCATTGGGCTGGCAAGCTCCTGTTTTTGCGCTTAAACGCCACCGCTGCGTTTCCTCGGCCAGCATGATCTCTTTGGTCAGCCGGGTGGTCCGTTCCGACAGCCCGAGCCGTTCTTCGTAGAACGCCCGAAGGAACTCGACCTGCTCGTTCGGCGAGATACGCAGGCTTCCATCAACCCAGAATGGACCCTGAAGTCCCCCGCTCGCATCGGCATTCCCGTATCCAAACTGTTCCAGGAACCGCTGTGACGATTCAAGGCCGAGCATCAATGCCATCTGCCGGTAGTACCACATTGCCGATGCCTTGAAGGCCGACTGGAGGTCAAAGTTACGTGCCCAGTGGGCTGGCTGGTTGAATGACGAATCATATGCGAGCGTGTGTGCGGGATCACGAGCGGTTTCACTCTCGATCAGGATCGCCGTATTCGGAATTTTGAACGTCGAGCAGGGGGCGAACCGTTCGTTTGCGCGGTCCGCGTGGTAGCGGACGTAACGCTCACTGGCGGCGTCGAGCAAGACGAAGGTACCGTTGAGTCCAGCGAAGTAGCCACTCAGATCCGGTGCGGTATCGATGCCCTGTTCTTGCCCCAAAGCACCGGCACGCTCGTTCGAGTGCGCATAACCAACCATAATCGTGGAAGTGATCGCGATGGCGATCACGACTGCGGTGGGAACCTGCATCAATCGCCTCATTATCGTCAGCCTAACGTTCACGAGATAACCGGCTGGCGATACCGGAGTGGTGCTGCTTGACTAACCTGCCAACTGAAGACTGGGGAACTGGTCAAATTCAACGCGCAGTAAGCCAGTCCAAGTTGATTGAGCCGTTCGGGACTGGATAGCTGAGGTGGTTGATTAGGAGGCATGTGCCAGAACATCGGATGCCCACTGGTTTATGCTTACGCCATGAGCCTGTGCCATCATTGCGGCCCTGGCGTGAACCTCTGGAGGTACACGTAGCATGAGCTTACCTGAATAAGGCTTTTGCGGAGCCCGTCCCAGCTTCTCACAGGTGGCAAGATAGTCGTCAACTGCCTCTTCAAAAGCCGCTCTCAACTCTTTAACGGTTTCGGCATGGAAACCGATAACATCTTTGATGCCGGCAATATGTCCGATAAAGCATGCATCGTCGTCACTATATTCGATTCTTGCAGCATACCCCTTGAATGTCATGGTGCTCATGGTTTTACTCCCGCGCTCTCCAGGAACGTTTTGGCGTCTTTAACTTGATATGGTTTGGCCTCTTTTGCCGGGTGTGGCCGATGAAAGGTAGCAATAATGCCGTTTAGCTCAAACCTGACCCTTGAGCCGTTGCCTTCAATTGTTTGTGCACCGAGTGTGACGAATAGCGACTCGATTTTTCTCCACTCCAAAGTTGCTGGAACAGGAAGTGAAAAAATAGCAAGCAACGTGGTGCGGTGAGATTTATTCATGGGTTAAGGTTACCAAAGAGTTTGCAGTGATGCAATCAGATATTGATATCATGGCCGTGGTCCCTAACGTGTACGAGATAACCGGCTGGCGGAGCCGGAGCGGTGTTGCCTGAACTGCCGACGAACTGACGACTGCGACATTGGTGAAATTCAGCGCGCAGTAAGCCAGTCCGGGTTGATTGAGCAGTTAGAAGCGCGATTTACATGTGTGTGGGTTGTGCCACCAAGCGCACGCCAAGGGCTGCACATACACGGTTAATGGTGTCGAAACGTGGGTGAGCGTTAGGGCGGAGGGCTTTGTACAAGGCTTTTCTGGTAAGACCTGCTGCCTGTGCAATTTCGCTCATGCCGCGTGCGCGGGCTGCTACGCCGAGTGCATGTGCAAGCTCGGAAGAGTCACCTTCTTCAATAACCATAGTTACATAGGCGGCAATGTCTTCTTCGCTTTTTAACTGTTTTGCCATGTCAAACTCAGGCAGGTCTGAAATTTTGGTCTTATTTTTCATTCGTTTAATCCTCCAAGCTGCTGGCAAGTTCAATGGCCTTGGCAATATCACTGGCCTGTGTGCTCTTGTTGCCGCCGCCCAGCATTATGATAAGTACGTTGTTTCGTTGTATGTAATACATGCGCCAGCCAGGACCGAAATGTTCCCGCATTTCAAATACGCCGTCACCAACCGGCTTAATGTCACCAAGATTACCCCGCTGGGCCTTGTCAAGACGGTGGCTCAAGCGTAGGCGGGTGGTGCTGTAAGATGAAATCTAACGTTCACGAGATAAGGGGCTGGCGTAGACGAAGCTCCAGAAACACCGAAAGTGCGATATGTACCCTGCCAAAATTCAGCACCCAGCTAGCCAGTCCCACTTGATTGAGCCGTTAGGTGGTAGCGCAGGCATAAAGGCTACCCAAAGAAACAGCCATACTCGTCTGCGTCAACAACGTGCAGAAATTTTTCGATGGATGGAACCATTATGTCTGGTTGATAGCCATGCCACTTAAGGTCTGCACGCTTCCAGAAGATCTTCCAAGCCTTTTGCGTTTTGACATACGTTGCCTTTGCAAATGGATGTTCGCGAATGATGGAAGGGTTGTCCCATTGCGGCCGTATTTCAAGTAGCTCAACACTCTGGCCGGAAATTTTGTAGCCGAAGTCTAGTTCTGGCCGAATATGTGGGGCTGGGCGTCTTTTGGCAAGGAAAGCGGCCAATGCTTTTTCTATTTTCTTCAGCTCAAATTCTGAGAATGCCATGTGTTTGGGACCACCTAACGTGTACGAGATAACCGGCTGACGATGCCGGAGCGGTGCTGTCTGAACTGCTGATCAACTAACGACTGAGACATTGGTGAAATTCAGCGCACAGTAAGCCAGTCCGGGTTGATTGAGCCGTTAGGGAGCTGGCGGCTAAGAAATGGCTAGTCAAACTGTGAATGGATGAGCTTGTAAGCCTCGCTCCAAGATTTAACTCTTGGCTTGGCCACCTGCACATTTGTGCTGTTGCCAAAACAGATTGTTAAACACCCTTTATTTCTGAGGCTTTCAACATTTGTTGGGCTGTCCTCAATATATATATCTGCTCCAACTTGCTCCTTTTGTTTCATAAAACATAAGTCCCAATATGGAATACCATTTGAGTCAAGCCACTCTATTGTCTGGCTTACTGCTGTATGATGAAAATAATGAATGAATAATCTGTGTGTGATAATACGAATTCTTGCACCTTCGTCAGAAAGCATTCTGAGATATTTCCTGGCACCAGGAATCATGTCAGAGGTTTTAAATAGATCTCTTTGAGTTACTGCAAACCTGTGTAAACTGCTGTATTGATCTTCTGTGGTTATACCCCATTCTCCTAAACCATATGAAACCTCAGGGGTCAGGTCTTCTATTTTACACTCAAGCCATTCTGCGGCAATTTCGCGCATACGTTTGTAAAAATCTGAACAAACTCCATCGAGATCAACGCCAATTATTTTGCCTTCGACGCCCATATTCCCTCCTGACTCCCTAACGTTTACGAGATAACCGGCTGGCGACGCCGGAGCGGTGCTGCTTGCTAACCTGCCAACTGACGATTGCGGTATAAGCGAAATTGCGCGGACAGTAAGCCAGTCCGGGTTGATTGAGCAGTTAGGGTTGTGATGAAACAACTGCACTTACCATTAATTTGATAATTGAGTAAGTTGCGTAGCCAATGACGCACGAAATGGCCCCAGATAGGATTCTCTGGCCATTCGAGGTTTTGGGCCAAGAAAAACCGATAAACTTTATTTGCCAGAAAAATGCAATGTAATAGTTAAACATTGCCATGAAACTTATTGCCAATAATGTGTATGCAACGACAGAGTGTGTCTTGGTTGCTACAAACTGAATCGCTGCAAGAGTAATAGCCCACCGAAGCCAGTCAAAAATGCGTGGTGTTGCATTTAGCCAAAAAGTATCCCAAGAACATATCCATTCGTATTCGCTTTTCTTGGCGGTTATGTCTACTTTGACTGCGTCCATAATTGTAAGACCCTAACGTGTACGAGATAACCGGCTGGCGACGCCGGAACGATGCCGCCTGAACTGCCGACCAACTGACTACTGCGACATTGGTGAAATTGTGCGGACAGTAAGCCAGTCCGGGTTGATTGAGCCGTTAGATTTTTATGAACCACCACGCATCTTTTGTTCGATTGAACGTAGTGTGTTTTGAATTTCACGTTCTTTTAACTCTGGGTCAATGTCCTGAATGTATTCAATAGCTGAGAAGTCGTCTCCGCGCTTTCGGTTTTGTGGTGGTTCAAGAGCTTCTATAAGAAGTGCCTCGAGTGTTGCAACGAGTGAGGCCAACGATGTGTTTAATGTGGTTTCACGAAGATTTCCTTCTTGGGTAACGTCAAGAAGGCCAAACCATGAAAATCTGTTCCAACGGCTGCCGAGGCGGTCTATCGTGTGTTCAAACAAGCGCTTACCTAATGGGCGGTCGATAGAGCGACCAACATAAACAACCGTATGGTGGTCATAAAGGATGTAAATGCCTTTCTGTTTGCCGAAGTCTACTGGTTTGGAGAGAGCCTGTTGTTTTCCGTAAATTTTGGGGTCATTACGCCATACAACGAGATCGCGTTGCCAGTACATTCCGAATGAATGGATAATAGACTCAGATGACTCAATGTCAGTTTCTGCAAGTGTTTCCAGTTTCTTGGGCTTGTTTGATGTTGATTTTGTGGCTGTTATGGTGGCCGGGGATTTTTTGAGGGTAAAGGTGCCTTTAGCAACGCGGATAAATGGTGATTTTTCACCGTCATGTTTTATTGACGACGCGAGTTGAGCATTAACAGTTGCAGCAGGAGTTGCCCCGTCAGTTTCGTAATAGCCACGCGTTAGAATCTGTTCTGAAATTTCGGTATAGTGAAGCGGTATTGAGGATTCAGATAAAACCCTAATGATGGCTTCCTTCCAAGATTTCTCCATTTATACCCCCGTAAAAAATCTAACGTTCACGAGATAACCGGCTGGCGATGCCGGAGCGGTGCTGCCTGACTAACCGACTAACTGACGACTGAGGAACTGGTGAAATTGAGCGCACAGTAAGCCAGTCCGAGTTGATTGAGCCGTTAGGCAAGTATGAACTTCTGCCAGTCAATTTTGGCCCAACCTAAAGACGGAATTGCTGAAATTGGTGGTATGGATGAAATTGCAGGAATCGGCGCTATTGCTGGGATTGGTGGAATTGGTGGTATAGATGGAATTGGCAGTATGGGGCCGCCTGTTGCGCCTTTCGTGAAAGCAACAACACCGCCTTTGTGGTCGCGGAATAATCCTTTTTTGTATACACCCAGATGCTGCCCACGATGCCCGTAAACATTGTCTCCTTTTGTAATTGCAGCGTGCTTGCCATCAAGGTGATAGATATTATTGTCTTTGTGCCACGCTACGACTTTGCCTTTTCGGTTGTAAATAGGTTCCACGGCGACTCTCCTTTTTGAGGCCTAACGTGTACGAGATAACCGGCTGGCGATGCCGGAGTGGTGCTGCTTGACTAACCGACCAAAACAGACGACTGAGAAACTGGTGGAATTCAGCGCACAGTAAGCCAGTCCGAGTTGATTGAGCCGTTAGAAACCGCAATTTTATGAAGTGAGTTGCACAACTCGTACACTGCCTGGAAGTAAAGGCTTCATGCGACTAATTGTTGTAATTTGGCTCAAATGTAAGCGGTCTATTGTTTTGATTTCTGCCCATAACATTTCAACACCGTTGGTCATAGTGAGGTCAGGCCAGCCAGCACGATAGGTATATGGCGCCTCCATGAAAGCAGTAGCGATTTGCATTAGCCTTTCTGCCCCCAATGATTCAAATAACTGAGAGATAGAATTACAAGTGAGCCCTGGATACCACTCTTCAATCAACGGTGAACTATAAATTTCGTTGAAGTGGCGTACTATTTGAGATGTTTTGCTGGTACTAATTGCATTTAGAATCAGGTGAGAGCTTTGTCTGTGAATAGTAAATTGCGCTTCTGTCGCGCGTGTGCAGGCATCTTCTCTTGATTTGAATGTGTTAATATTTGTTAGGACTTCCAATGCCGCAGCCCTGATGAGTAAAAGAATTGGGCCACCTTCGCAGTAGCCGCCAACATACCCTTGAGAAGAAAAATAACGCCATGCAGCTAATTCAGGATTTCCCTTAAATTCCAGGCCAGGTAGTTTCTGGTAGGTGATACCTAAGTACTGACATTGTTCCTCCAGAGGCAGTGCGACAACTGCTTGTTTCCAGCCTTCATTAGTAAGTTTGCCGGAGACGTCTGCAAGTCCGCGATTTACAAGGCCTGTAAGAGTGCGTGAAGTGATTGAGATTTCCTTGCCATGAGCAATCTCTTGTAATGCTTTCTGCATTTGATTTGTAAGTGCACGGGCCATGTCATTGTCCAGATGTGGCTTCTAACGTGTATTAGACACCCTAAATTTTTGTTAAAAACGTCAAATTATATAAAAACATCTGATGCAAATTTGTAACAACATGTTATTGTTTGACTAATTAAAAAACGAAAACGACCTAAGGTATACGGAAAAACGTCATGGAAAACCAGCCTGCCAAACCAAAGCTTCTGGATCAGATTCGTGATCGTATCCGCCTGAAGCATTACAGCCGTAGAACAGAGGATGTCTACGTCGACTGGGCGAAACGTTTCATACTGTACCATAACAAACGGCATCCGCAAGAGATGGGAAAACAGGAGATTGAAGCGTTTCTCACTTGGCTTGCCCGTGACCGGCAGGTGTCGGCTTCAACCCAGAATCAGGCCAAGGCAGCGCTGCTGTTTCTGTACAAGGAAGTGCTGGATATGACGTTGCCCTGGCTTGGTGAGGTGGAGCAGGCCAAAAAGCCCCGGAAGATGCCGGTGGTGTTGACCGAGCGTGAAGTGCAGGTGCTGTTGTCACAACTGCCTGATGCCTGGTTGCTGCTTGGGCGCTTGTTGTATGGGACAGGGCTACGCCTGCTGGAGGGGCTGCGACTTCGGGTTCAGGATGTTGATTTCAGCGCAAACCAGATTCTGGTCCGCGACGGTAAGGGGGGCAAGGATCGGGTGACTATGTTGCCGCAGTTGCTGATTCTGCCGTTGAAAGACCATCTACTGCGGGTTAAACAGGTACATGAACACGATCTGGCGGCGGGGTATGGCGAGGTCTGGCTGCCGGAAGGGCTGGCCCGCAAGTATCCCAATGCGGGGCGTGAGTGGATCTGGCAGTATGTCTTTCCCTCGGCGCGGTTGTCGGTTGATCCCCGTTCCGGTGTGACACGGCGGCATCACTTGGATGAAAAGGGATTGCAGCGGGCGATCCGGCAGGCTGCTGCCGATGCCGGGCTGAGCAAGAAGGCAACGCCCCATACCCTGCGTCATTCCTTTGCCACGCATCTGTTGCAATCCGGCTATGATATCCGTACCGTGCAGGAGCTGCTGGGACATAAGGATGTGCAGACTACGATGATTTATACCCATGTGCTAAATAAGGGCGGCAGAGGGGTTGTTTCGCCGCTGGATAGAATATGACGAGGGAAACCGTGATGAATGCATTTAACGATAAGTGTGTTTGCGAAATGCATGCAAAATGCAGTAGATTGGTGTCGGAGGTGCGCTATGCCATCATTGCAAGTACGAGAGCTTCCTGAACATGTGTATCAGAGCCTGTGTGCCGAGGCGGCCCTGGAGCACCGCTCCATCGCGCAACAGGCGGTGGCCGTGCTGGCTCGCGGACTCCGGATCGACGAAAGCCGCCAGCGCCGCAGGGCCGCACTCCTGGCGGAAATCAAGGGCGATGGGTGCAATCTGATTCTGCCTGATCCGGCGGCGTTGGTCCGTGAGGATCGCGAGCGATGATTGCGGTTCTGGATGCCAGTGCCGCCGTGGGCGTTGTGCTGTGTCAGCCTCGGGCCGAGCGGCTGATGGAACCGTTGGAGGCGGCGTCTCTGGTGCTGGCTCCGGACCTTTTTGTGTCAGAAGTGTGTAATGTGTTCTGGAAGTATCGCACGGCAGGTCTGCTTGATCAGGAGCAGGCGGATCGGGCTTTGTCCAGATCGCTTGCGCTGACAGATCGCCTGGAACCGGCTTTTGCCTGTTATCAGGAAGCCTTTGCGCTGGCGGTCAGGCATCAGCATCCGTTTTATGACGCCCTGTATCTGGTGGTTGCCCGGCGCAACAATGCCCTGCTGCTAACCCTTGATCAGCGGCTTGCGGCACTGGCAACAACGCTTGAAATCAAGGTTGCATAAGCTGCAAAAGACAGGGAAGGATACCCCATGACCCACACCACCGCCCAGCTCCAGACCTGGGATAAACAGTACGTCTGGCACCCCTTTACCCAGATGCAGGACTGGCTGGCAGACGATCCGATCGTAATCGTGAAGGGGGAAGGAAGCTGGCTGATCGATTCCGACGGCAACCGTTATCTGGACGGTGTGGCCTCCATGTGGACCAATGTGCATGGTCACAGCCATCCGGAACTGAACCGGGCGCTGGCGGAGCAGGCGGCAAAGATCGAGCATTCAACGCTTCTGGGACTGGCCGGCGAGCAGTCCATCCTGCTGGCCAAACGGTTGGTCGAGATCACGCCGCCGGGCTTGACCCGGGTGTTTTACTCGGACAACGGTTCCACGGCGGTGGAGGTGGGGTTGAAGATGGCCTACCAGTACCACTGTCACCGGGGGGAGCCGCAGCGGACCCGCTTTCTTCGGCTGCAGCATGCCTACCACGGTGATACGGTGGGGGCCATGAGCGTGGGCGGTATCCCGATCTACCATGCCACCTTCAGCCCACTGTTGTTCAGCACCATCGAGGCCCCGGCGCCCTACTGCTACCGCTGCCCGCTGGGCAAGGACGATCCGGCTGCCTGCGGCATGGCCTGCCTGGGGGAACTGGAGCGGCTGGTGCAGGAGCACCGGGGGGAGCTTGCCGGGATGATGCTGGAGCCGCTGCTGCAGGGGGCAGGGGGGATGATCGTGCATCCCCGGGGCTACCTGCGGGGGGTACGGGAGCTGTGCGACCGCTACGGCCTGCTGCTGATCACCGACGAGGTGGCCACCGGCTTCGGTCGTACCGGCCGGATGTTCGCCTGCGAGCATGAAGAGGTGAGCCCGGATATCATGGCCATCTCCAAGGGGCTCTGCGCCGGCTACCTGCCCCTGGCCGCCACCCTGGCCACGGAGAAGATCTACGGAGCCTTTCTGGGCAATTACGCCGAGTTGAAAACGTTTTTCCACGGCCACACCTTCACCGGCAATCCCCTGGCCTGCGCCGTTGCTTTGAAAAGCCTGGAGCTGTTCGAGGAGAACAGCCTGCTGGCGGCGGTGCGGCAGCGCTCGGAGCAGTTGGCCCTCCGGCTGGCGCGGCTGGCGCAGCACCCGCAGGTGGGGAATGTGCGGCAGTGCGGCCTGGCGGCCGGTGTTGAGCTGGTGAAAGGCAAGCACAGCAAAGAACCGTACCCCTGGGAGGAGAAACGGGGGATCAGGGTCTGTGTTGCGGCGAGAAAGCATGGGGTGTTTTCCCGGCCCCTGGGCAATACGGTGGTGGTGTTTCCACCCCTCGCCATCAGCGCCGCCGAGTTGGATTCTCTGCTGACGGGGCTGGAACGGGCAATCGGGGAGGTGTGCGGCGATGGCTGAGGGGATGGAGCTGCAGACCCTGGCGCGGATTCTGGTGATCGACGACGACGAGTCGGGGCGTGGCGTGATGGAGCTGTTGCTACGCAAGGCCGGCTTTGAGGTGCGTACCGCCGCCAACGGCGCCGAGGGACGCACCCTGATCCGCAACGGCGTCTTTGATCTGGCGCTGGTTGATCTGTTGCTGCCGGATTGCAATGGTATCGACATTTTGAAGGATATCCGCGAGGTAGCGCCGCAGGCCCAGGTGGTGATGATTACCGGCCACGCGTCGGCGGAGTCTGCGGTGATGGCGATGAAGGCCGGAGCCTTTGACTACATTACCAAGCCGATCAATTTCGAAGAGCTGAAGCTGGTACTGGGCAAGGCCCGGGAGACGCAACGGCTGCTGTCGGAGAACGTGTACCTGCGCCGGCAATTGCGGGAGCGTTTCCTGTTCGACAGCATCATCGGCAGTTCGCCGGCCATGCGCCGGGTGTTCGAGCGGATGCAGCGGATCGTCAAGACCGATTCCACGGTTCTGATTACCGGCGAATCCGGCACCGGCAAGGAGCTGGTGGCCAGTGCTCTGCACCACAACAGCCGGCGCAAGGACCGGCCGTTCATCGCGGTCAACTGCGGCGCCATCCCCGAGTCGCTGATGGAGAGCGAGCTGTTCGGCCATGTGCGCGGCGCCTTTACCGGCGCGGTGCGGGATCGGATCGGCAAGTTCGAGGCGGCCAACCACGGTACGATTTTCCTTGACGAGATCGGCACCATGCCGCTGCACCTGCAGTCCAAGTTGTTGCGGGTGCTGCAGGAGCAGGAGATCGAGCGGGTCGGCTCCACCCGGGGGATCAAGCTGGATGTACGGGTGATCTCCGCCACCAATGCCGACCTTGACGAGCAGGTGCGCCTGGGAGGCTTCCGCGAAGACCTTTACTACCGGCTGAACGTGATTCCGCTGCACCTGCCGCCGCTGCGGGAGCGTCGGGAGGATATCCTGCCGCTGGTGAGCCACTTTCTGGAAAAGTTCCGCTGCCTGAT
Source organism: Trichlorobacter ammonificans (assembly GCF_933509905.1). Taxonomy (GTDB): domain Bacteria; phylum Desulfobacterota; class Desulfuromonadia; order Geobacterales; family Pseudopelobacteraceae; genus Trichlorobacter; species Trichlorobacter ammonificans. The sequence continues at coordinate 876,278 of NZ_OW150024.1, forward strand.
GGGGCGGCAGGCCATTGCTCTCAGCAAGCAGGCCCTGGATGCACTGGAGCGCTACCAGTGGCCGGGTAACGTCCGCCAGTTGGAGAACGTGGTGGAGCGGATGGTGGCCCTTGCGGACGACGATAACATTTCCCTTGAGGACCTGCCGGCGGAAATTCTGGAACAGGTGGAAGCGCCCCGCGGCATCTGCTTCGAGCTGACCCCCGGCGGTATCGATATGCCCGCCGCCATCGAGGAGTTGGAACGGCAACTGATCGCCAGGGCCCTGGAACTGGGGGGCGGGGTCAAGGCCCGCGCCGCGGCGCTCTTGGGAGTAAACCGGACGACGCTGGTGGAGAAGCTGAAGCGGCTGAGGAGTGCCGAGCAGCGCTGACCTGTCCGGATGCGAAGCTGCGACGGCACGAACAACGAACGGGGTGTTCCCTGCGTGGAACACCCCGTCTGCGTGTCTGTCGTACCGCAGGTCAGGCCCTGAAACGGCTGACCAGGCTTTGCAGCTCTTCGGCCAACTGGGAGAGCCGGGCCGCGGCGGTGGCCGATTCGTTAGCCGCAGCGGACGATTGGCCGACCACGGCGGTCATCTGGTGGATGTTGCCGGTGATCTGGCTGGTGGTGGCGGTCTGCTCCTCGGCGGCGGTGGCGATCTGGGCCACCTGCAGGTTCACCTCGTTGATCTGAGCCAAGATGTCCTCCAGGGCCCGGCCGGAGCGGGCTGCTCCTTCGGTTCCCCGTTCCACCTCCTGGACCCCCTCTTCCATGGCTTGCACGGCACTCCGGGTCTCGTTCTGGATCGCCTTGATCATCTCGCCGATTTCGCGGGTGGCGCGGGTGGTGCGTTCGGCCAGGGCGCGCACCTCGTCGGCCACCACGGCGAAGCCCCGGCCCATCTCGCCCGCCCGGGCAGCCTCGATGGCGGCGTTGAGCGCCAGCAGGTTGGTCTGGTCGGCAATATCCTGGATGGTGGCGACGATGGCGCCGATCTGGTCGGAACGCTGGCCCAGCGCCTCGACACTGGCTGCGGTTCCCTTGACCCGTTGGGCGATGTTGTTCATGTAGCCCACCGTGCTGCGGACCACTTCGGCCCCCTCGTTAACCGCCGTGCTGGCCTGGTAGGAGTTGTCGGCGGCCAGCTGGCAGTTGCGGGAGATGTCCATGCTGGTGGCGGACATCTCTTCGCTGGCGGTGGCCACGGTTTCGGCCTGGCAGGCTACCTGTTCGGCGCCGGTGGCGGTCCGCTCCGCGTTGACGGTCAGTTGCTGGGCAGCGGTTGCCACTTGGGCCGAGCTGTCGGCGACCCGGCGGATGATCTGGGCAAAGGCATCGGTCATGGCATTGACGGAAGTGCCCAGCGAGCCCAGCTCATCCTTGGTAGTCAGCTGAATCCGCTGCGAAAGATCGCCGCCGGCAACGGCTTGGCTGACCCTGGCCAGGGTATCGGTGGCGGAGGTGATGGAACGCTGCACCATGAAGCCGATGATCGCGGAAACGGCGATGGCGGCCAGCACGGCCAGGGCGATGATCACCAGGGTGCGGCGGTAGGCCGAGCTGGCATCCTGGTAGGTGCGTTTCGCCTCCTCGCTTTCATGGGCGTAGATCGCCTTGGCCGCTTCGTCGGCCGGCTTGAACGTGGGGTTGCACTTGGTGACGATCAGGTGGGCCGCCTTTGCAAAGTCGCCGGCCAGTTCCGCTTCCAGAACGCTCAACAGCCCCTCTTTCACGAATACTGTCCGTTTGGCGGCAAAATCATCGACCAGCCGCTTTTCTTCGGCTCCCATCGGACGGCTGGTATACTTGTTCCAGAGGGTTGTGATTTCCTCGATGTTCTTCTTGACGATATCGGTATGGAACGAGGTGGGGTGGTCGTGCAGCCTGACGATGGCCGGATCCTTCGGATCGTGCTGCAGAGCCAGCAACAGATGAATGCGGTTGTCCCGCATCAGTTCCATGATCCGGCTGATCTCCATGACGTTGGTCATGTTTTCCGCGTAGATGTCCTGGATGTCGTTGTTGCTGTGCTTGATTCCGAACAGTCCCAACGCACTGACCAGCACCACTGCCACGCAGCCGGTCACCATCATGATAAACAGTTTTGCCTTGATACTCATAGGTTTCCTCTCTGCCGCGACGTGAATGTTACAATTTACTGCAAACGGTGTTTGTAAAACGCGCCATTCTTTTACCGGAATGCCGGAAAAACTGCAATTGACATTTATCAAATTTGTAAAGAATGGCCGGTTGACAACAAAGAAAGGGGCAGGTTGCTGAACCTGCCCCTGACGGTGGTGGGGAAAAGGGGTGAGGGAAAAGATTTAGTACTTGACCTTGAGACCGCTAACCTCTTCCTTGGTCAGGTCGGGCCAGCGCTTGAGGTTCCAGTTGCCGACCCAATTTTTGAAAATTTGCAGGTTCTTCTGCCGTTCTTCCTCGTTTGCACCCAGGTAGGCGTACATGTTGCCGGGCTTGCCGTCTTTGCTACCGCTGCCGTCGTCAAGGCGACGCATCAGCGCACCGGCGTTGGGCCAACCGACAAAGCTGACCAAGTGGCTGTAGGTGTCCATCCGCATCGCCATTCCCTTTTTCATCCAGACATCTTTCTCTTTCTTGAATCGGGCGTATTCCGGCATGTTTGCGTCATGGCAGGCAAGGCAGTTCTTGTCAAAGATCGCCTTGATGTCCTTGCTCCAGGTGACTTCCTGTGCCTGGGCCAGGCCGCTCAGGAGGGTGAACAGAGCTACTGCTGCAAGGGCGGTTACGGCTTTCATCGGTGTGAGACTCCTTTTTGTTGTTGATTGTTGATTTCAAAAAAAATTAGATGGTAAGCAAAATTATGGCAATCGGCTTTTTGCAGTCTGTCAGTCGGGAAAAGCGACCTGGTTGGGTCCGTTAAATTGGGCTGCATACAAGCGCCTTGTCGGCATCGGCCAGCAGTTGTCCAAAAAAGCGGCCCGTTGGAATGGCGCTGCCACCAATGCTGAAGGCCAGTTCGCCGTACCGGTTGGTACGGGGGGAAGATGAAGTTTTCCACCCTGCGACGTATCCGGTCTGCCACTTGGGCTGTTTTTCGGTGCTTACGTTTTATCGTCGCCGCAGCATCCCTTCTTCTTCCAGAGGGAGGTGTACAGAATCCAGACCGCTCCCCCGGCGATTGCCGCCATCAACAGGATTTCGAAAAACTCCATGTCAGCCTCCCAGGCCCAACAGTTTGCCTCCCTGGTAGATCAGCAGGGCCACGGTCCAGGCCAGGATGGTCGAGTAGGTAAAGGCGACCCCCATCCACTTCCAGGTGCCAAACTCGTGACGCATGGCCGCACCCACCACCACGCAGGGCATGTAGAGCAGAACAAAGGCCATGAAGGCGAAGGAGGTCAGGGGGGTAAACTGTCCTTTCAGCGCCTGTTTCAGGGAGGAAAGGTCCTCTTCCGGCTCTTCCGCTTCCGGCAGGTAGAGCAGGGCGCTGACCGCCGCTTTCACGGCACCGCCGAAGGAGACCACGATTTCCTTCACGTCTTCTCCCAGGGGCGGTGCTGCTTCCTTTTTCTCTTCTTCCTTCGGTGCGTAGATTTCGCCCATGGTTCCCACGACGATCTCTTTGGCGATAACCCCGGTAATCAGGGATGACGCTGCCTCCCAGGTGCCGAAGCCCACGGGTTCGAAAATAGGTGCAACGGCGCTGCCCGCCTTGCCCAGGTAGGAGTCTCTCTTGCTTTCCACGCCCCAGGGAAGGTTGAGCAGGAACCAGACCAGCACCGACACGGCGAAGATGTAGGTACCGGCCTTGATCAGAAAGTGCTTGCCCTTTTCCCAGGTGTGCAGGCAGAGGCTGGCGAAGGAGGGCATCCGGTAGGGAGGCAGTTCCATGATGAACATGGGGGCCTCGCCCCTGAAGAGGGTACGCTTGAAGATGAAGCCCATCAGGACCGCCAGCAGGATTCCCATGATGTAGAGCACCCAGATCACGGTGCCGGGGTTGTCCGGGAAGAAAACCCCCACGAACAACACGTAGACCGGCAACCGTGCACCGCAGGACATGAGCGGAATCAGCAGGGCAGTCAGTATTTTGTCTTTGGGGTTCTCCAGGGTGCGGGTGGCGTAGATGCCCGGCACGTTGCAGCCGAAGCCCAACAGCATCGGGATGAAGGATTTGCCGTGCAGGCCGATGGCATGCATGGCCCGGTCCATCACGAAGGCGGCCCGCGCCATGTAGCCGCTGCCTTCCAGGAAGGTGATGAAGAACATCATGGCAAAGATGACCGGTACGAAGACCAGTACCGAGCCGACGCCGGCGATCACGCCGTCGTTGACCAGGGACACGGTCCAGTCCGGCGCGCCGATGCCGCCGAGAATGGCGGCGGTCCAGCGTTTGAACGGCCCGTTGGTCATGGCATCCAGCCAGTCGCTGAAAGGTGAGGAGAGGTCGAAGGTCAGCTTGAACAGGAACCACATGGCCGCCATGAAGATCGGTATCCCCAGAAAGCGGTTGAGCACGATCCGGTCGATCCGCTCGGTCAGCTCGATGGAACGTTTTTCCGGCTTGGTCAGCACCTCCCGGCAGAGGCCTGCGGACAGGGCGTAGCGGCTGTCGGCCATCACTCCCTCGATATCGTTGCCGTGGGCCCGGTTTAAGTGCTCGAAGGCCTGCGGCGGCAGGGAGGCCGGGGAGATGTTGACCCCCTCCAGCACCAGCTTGTCACCTTCCAGCAGTTTGAGCAGCAGCCAGCGCTGGGGATACTGGTCGAGCAGGGCGCCATGCTGGCGTTGCAGGTGGTCATGCAGGCAGGTGAGTGCGCTTTCAACATCTTCGCCGTAGCTGAGCGTCCGGGGACGATGGGCGGCCGTGCTCTCGGCGGTGGCGACCACCGCCTTCAGCAGGTCGTCCAGGCCGGTCTTGCGGGTCGCCGAGGTGGGCACCACGGTGATGCCAAGTGTTTCAGCCATCTGGGCGGCGTTGATCCGGTATCCCTTTGCCTCGGCCTCGTCGTGGATATTGAGGGCCATTATCATTGGAATGCCCAGTTCAAGGAGCTGGATGGTGAGGTAGAGATTGCGCTCCAGGTTGGTGGCATCCACGACGTTGATGATCAGGTCCGGCTTGTGCTGCACCAGGTAGTCACGGGTGATGATCTCTTCCTGGGTGTACGGGGAAAGGGAATAGCAGCCGGGCAGGTCCACCAGGCGGATGGGGCGGCCGGCGAACTCGAACAGCGCCTCCTTCTTCTCCACGGTGACGCCGGGCCAGTTGCCCACATGGAGGCGGCTGCCGGCAATGGCGTTGATCAGGGTTGACTTGCCGGCATTGGGGTTGCCGGCCACGGCAACGACGTAGGCGTTTTCCCGCTTCATGCCGTCACCTCGATCTCGATCCCTGTGGCCTCGCCTTTACGCAAGGAGAGGTTGTAGCCCTTGACCGTCACTTCGATCGGATCGCCCATGGGCGCCACTTTCTCCACCTTGATCAGTTCTCCGGGGATGACCCCCATATCCATCAGCCGCCGTCTGATCGGGCCGATGGTGGTGTCCAGCTTCAGGATACGCCCCTGTTGGCCGGGTTTGAGGTTGCTGAGATTCATGCTGCCACTCCTTTCACACTGATGGTTCTGGCTATTTTGCGGTCAATGGCGATACGGGCCTCATCCACCAGCAGCAGCAACAGACTTCCATCGTTTTTCAGTACTTCCACCTGCTTGCCCACTCGTAACCCCATCTCTTCAGCCCGAGTTGCCGTGGCCTTGTGGTGATGCGGCATTGCATCTCCCCGGCCATGCCCGGAATCATGGCATCCGCAGTTTCCGCAATGTCTGATGGCGATAATTTCACCCCGTTCTCCGGGGGAGAGCAGTTCCAGCGGCATCATTCGTATCCTCCGAACATGAAGTAGTGGTGGCTCCGGGACACGCGACGGTGTCCCGGAAATTGACATACGAGGCGGATCAGAATTTGAGAACCACGCCGTAAAGTACGGTGACGTCATCTTCGGCTTTGGTCAGGCCGACCTTGACGCCGGCGTTGACGTCAAGGAAGTCGTTGATTTCATAGCGGGCACCGGTCAGGGCGTATATCGGCAGCTCGGTGGAGCCGTAGCCTTCCTTGTTCTCGGAGCTTTTCAGTCCGAAATCGGCAACCGCGAACAGCCCCTTCATCACTTCAACCTCACCGGCGACGGATGCTGACCAGATATTACTGCGCAGAGCCTCGCGGGCTTCGTCAAGACGGTAGGCGTGATGCTCGTAGCCGATGTTGGCGTGCAGGGCGTATGTGCCGTCTTCAAACTCTTTGGTGGCGATCAGGACTACTCCCGGCTGCCAGCGGCCTTCCGAAAGGCCGGCGCTGTACTTGCCGGTGGGCATGATCAGGGTCGGTTTGATGGCGAAGTTGATGCCGGCCAGTTCGGCGAAGGCGTATTTCACTTCCAGGGTCATGTCGCCGAAGCCGTCGGCTTTACCCACCAGTTGGCCGTCTTCCCGGGTCCGGTCGCTGAAGGTGTAGGGGACTTCCAGGGAGATACCCAGAGCTTTGTAGAGACCGGTGGTGATTTTTACCGAACCGTCGCTGGCGGTTGTTTTCTCGGTGACCCCGCTGGTTTTTTCCTTGTTGAACATGGTGGAACCGTTCAGTTCGATTTCCACTTTCCCGACGTCAACGGTACCGGCGTCGTCGGTTTCAAGGGGCGGGCCGGCCAGGGCGGAACCGGCGGTAAACAGGGCAAGGGCCAGGGCGGCAACGGTGGTGCGAAGTGCGTTCATGAACAGCTCTCCTTTTGGATGAAAGTCGATTCCGGCTGGCTTGATGGCGGTGGGTGGCACCGGTGGCTGGCGTATGGAATTCTCTGCGCGGGAAGGCGCGAAGCTAGCGATGTCCGATACTGCGGTTTATTTAGTCAGGATCAGCTTGTTGCTGCTGGTAATCCGTAAGCGATACTCTTCACCGTTATGTAGGATGACGAGCATTTTTTGGTCACCGAACAAGGCGGTGCTGGCCAAGGCTTTGCCGGACATGTCAGGCCTGCCTTTCTCTGTCGCCCGTCGTGGCATTTGTCGAGTTTTGGCACAGCGCGACATGCAGGCAGCTCAGGCATTCCCGCAGCGTACAGACGCCGCAGGCGTGGTGCATGAACACCGGGATGCCCCGTTTCTTTGCGCTGTTCAGCGCCTCGTTGCGGGCTTGGTGGGACACCTTGTTGGTGAAGATGACCACGGCATCCATGTTGCCGATTTTGGTGCCCAGATTCTTTTCTGACTGGCTGAAGATCCGCAGCTCCATCCCCAGGCGCCGTGCTTCCTTCAGGTACTGTTCACCCAGGCGGTCCATGCCGCCGATCAGTGCGATACTCATACATGAACCTCCTGATTGTGGCAATGAAATTTTTTATCATTAGTGGGGCCGGAAAATCGATTCTTGAGGCAGTTGAGTCGATCGATGCACTCGCAGGGTGTTGCGCACTGTTCAAGAAGCGTCCCTACCATCCTGCGTGTCCGCCGAAACGAACCGGCAAGGCAGAGGCTTTTTTCAGGGTTGCCGAAGATTTTCCAGGGCCCCTGGCAGGTGAAGGGAAGTTTCACCAGCCCCATGAATGCGGCCACGTCTTTTGCCGGGTAGCCGATGAACAGTCCGATCTCATGGGGGAAGGAGCCGTGGCCCGCAATCCGTCGGTTCAGCTCCTCAAGCAGGTCGCTGCTGTCACCTGCGCCGTCATATCCTGCCTTCACGAGCAACGCCCTGATGCCGGGATGGGAGAGGTGAGCAGCCAGCTGTTCCGGGTGATAGCAGAAAAGCAGCAGCGCCCGTTCGCTTGACTGCAGCACCCGGAAACGGAGCATGGGCAGTGCCGCGGAAAGCTCATGGCTGTGCTGCTGCCAGAGGTGATACAGGTTTCGTCCGCAGGAGCGCTGCCGGTTCACTAGGGAGACGAGGCTTGCCGGTTTGATGCCGGCAAGGGCTTCCGAGCATTCCAGCACCAGATGAGCCGTCAGGCAGTCGAGCGGATCGGAGAAGCGCGACGCTACCTGGTGTCGTGCAGTGTGTCGCACAGGGCTATTGGGGTGAAGGTTTGCTGTGTTCATGACGATTCCGGTTAATGATTTTTGTTATCAATAAACGAGTGTGGTGCTGCCTGTCAAGGGAAAAGTTAGGGACGGGGTGGGGGAGTTAGGTGGAGGCGCAGCGGTTGCAGGTGCCGTACATGACGGCATTTTTGGTCTCGATGGCTCCCCAGGTGCGGGCCGTTTCGGGAAGCTCGATCCGGTCGAATTCGGGCCATTCGATATCCAGGACCGCCTTGCACAAGGAGCAGATCAGGTGATGGTGGGGGCCGATGACCGCTTCAAAACGAGCCTGGCTCTCTGCGGTCTGAATGCGATTGACCAGGCCGTGCTGTTCCAGGGTTGCCAGGGTTCGGTACACGGTGTCGAGCGAAATCGAGGGCACCTCCCGCGTGATCCGCTTGTGAATCGTTTCAGCCGAGGGGTGGTCGGGGTGCTGCAGCAGCTCACGAAAAATCAAGGTCCGCTGGTGCGTTATTTTCAAGCCTGCTCCACGGCAGGCGAGGGTGAACTGCTCCATCTGGTGGGCTAGCCGTTTACGTGATGTGGTTGGCATGGCGACCTCCCAAGAGCTTATTTTTGCTGATGATCCTCTAAAAGACCCCGTTTGTCAAGAATTGTGATGGGAAGGGTAAAATCGAGCTTGACAAATTACGTAATAGTAATTAATCGTAACAAGGTCAGGCGCAGGGTTTTGTGCTGCTTGTTAATAGTGAATATCAGTTTTTGTTAAATAAATTATGCTAGTTAGCTGGTTTTGCGGTTCTTGACAGCCCAGGGTTTGCTGTTACGCTTTACTGCAACAGGGGCTGGGGTGTTTGAGTGAAGAGGTTTCAGAAAAGCGAAAGGAGCCAGCGTATGGGTACTGACAGCAGATGCCCCGTCACGGGAACAACCAGGAGGCAGGTGGCAGGCGGCGGCACTTCAAACCGGGACTGGTGGCCGAATCAGTTGAGTCTGCATATCTTGCATCAGCATTCTGCGAAGTCCAATCCGATGGGGGAGGATTTCAACTACCGCGAGGAGTTCGCGACGCTTGATCTTGCCGCCATCAAAAAGGATCTCCATGCCCTGATGACCGATTCCCAGGGCTGGTGGCCCGCTGACTGGGGTCACTACGGCGGATTGATGATCCGGATGGCCTGGCACAGCGCCGGCACCTACCGCGTGGGCGACGGTCGTGGCGGGGCCGGCTCCGGTTCCCAACGTCTGGCGCCGCTGAACAGTTGGCCGGACAACGCCAACCTGGACAAGGCGCGCCGGTTGCTTTGGCCGATCAAGCAGAAGTACGGCCGGAAGATATCTTGGGCCGACCTGATGATTCTGGCCGGCAACTGCGCCTTGGAGTCGATGGGGTTCAAAACCTTCGGCTTTGCTGGTGGGCGCGAAGATGTCTGGGAGCCGGAAGAGGATATTTATTGGGGGGCGGAGGATACCTGGCTCGGCGACAATCGCTACAGCGGTAACCGTAACCTCGAAAATCCGCTGGCCGCCGTGCAGATGGGCCTGATCTACGTCAACCCGGAGGGGCCGAACGGCAACCCGGATCCGGTTGCCTCGGGGCGTGACGTGCGCGAAACTTTTGCCCGCATGGCCATGAACGATGAAGAGACCGTTGCCCTGATTGCCGGTGGTCATACGTTCGGCAAGTGTCACGGTGCCGGTCCGGCCACCCATGTGGGGCCGGAGCCGGAAGCTGCACCTGTCGAAGCCCAGGGGCTGGGCTGGCAAAGCAACTACAAAAGCGGCAGGGGGGGTGATACCATCACCAGCGGTCTGGAGGGGGCCTGGAAACCGAATCCGACCAGATGGGACATGGGCTATCTGAAGGTGCTGTTCAAGTATGAATGGGAACTGGTCAAGAGCCCGGCCGGTGCTCACCAGTGGCTTGCCAAGGACGTGGAAGACGAGGACATGGTGGTCGATGCCCACGATCCGGGCAAGAAGCGCCGGCCGATGATGACCACGGCGGACCTTTCTCTCAAGTTTGACCCGGTGTACGAAAAAATTGCCCGGCGTTATCTGGCGAATCCCGACCAGTTCGCCGATGCCTTTGCCCGGGCTTGGTTCAAGCTGACTCACCGCGATATGGGACCCCGTTCGCGCTATCTCGGCCCCGAGGTTCCGGCGGAGGAGCTGATCTGGCAGGACCCGCTGCCGGCCATCGACCATGAACTGGTCAACGAGAGGGATATCGCTGATCTGAAAGCTGCGATCCGGGCGTCGGGGCTGTCGATCCCCCAACTGGTTGCCACCGCCTGGGCTTCGGCCTCCACCTTCCGCGGTTCCGACAAGCGGGGCGGCGCCAACGGCGCCCGTATCCGCCTGGCTCCGCAAAAGGATTGGGAGGTCAACCAGCCGGCGCACCTGGCCTCGGTGCTTGCAGCCCTTGAAGGAATCAGGAAGCAGTTCAATGGCGCCCAGTCGGGCAGCAAGAAGATCTCGCTGGCCGATCTGATTGTGCTGGGCGGCTGCGCGGCGATCGAGCAGGCTGCCGCGAATGCCGGCGTTACGGTGACGGTTCCCTTTACACCGGGACGTACCGATGCCTCGCAGGAGCAGACCGATACGGCTTCCTTTGCCGTGCTTGAGCCCAAGGCCGACGGGTTCCGCAATTATCAGAAGGCCAGGTACGCCGTGTCGGCGGAGGAGCTGCTGATAGACCGGGCGCACCTGCTGACCCTGACCGCTCCCGAAATGGTTGTGCTGATCGGTGGCATGCGGGCTCTGAACGCCAATTACGGCCAGTCAACGCACGGTGTCTTCACCAGACGTCCCGAAACCCTCACCAACGATTTCTTCACGAACCTGCTGGACATGGGCACGGTCTGGACGCCGACCACCCAGGACCCGGATATCTTTGAGGGGCGCGACCGTAGCAGCGGCGAACTGAAATGGACCGCCACCCGAGTCGATCTCGTGCTCGGTTCCAACTCCCAGCTCCGGGCCATCGCAGAAGTCTACGGCTGCGCCGACTCCCAGGAGAAATTTTTGCAGGACTTCATTGCAGCCTGGAACAAGGTGATGAACCTCGACCGGTTCGATGGTGCCTGACCCGGCTGCTGCAAATGTGTGCAATGCATCTCACGACAAGGAGGAAGAGCCATGGGATCAAAAGGACGCGAAATCATCGGCATGGATCTGAATGAACTGCTGGGCCTGTTGCAGCGGGCCTACTGCGACGAATGGCTTGCCTACTACCAGTACTGGCTGGGGGCCAAGCTGGTCAAGGGACCGATGAAGGACGCCGTGGGAGCGGAGCTCCTTGTGCATGCCACCGAGGAGCTGGCCCACGCCGACATGGTGGCCATGCGGATCATTCAACTGGGGGGAACGCCGATAACCAAGCCTGAGGATTGGTACCGGTACACCAACTGCGGGTACGATGCTCCGGACGACCCCCATGTCAAGGTACTGCTGGAGCAGAACATCAAGGGGGAGCAGTGCGCCATCAGCGTCTACAAGCGGCTGATGGACATCACCAGGGACAAGGATCCGGTGACCTACAACATGGTGCTGACCATTCTGGAGCAGGAAGTGGAACACGAGGAGGACCTGCAGTCGCTGCTGGAGGATTACGAATTACTGGTGAAAGCCATCAGGGAGTAGTATCTTCCCAAGTGCTTTCCGAATATGAGCATAGAGTACGACTGACGCATGGTTCTGCGGACCGGCGTCATATTTCACCCCACGGAGGTTGTTGAATGTCCACAGAGAAGAATCTCGCAGAAGCCTTTGCCGGCGAAAGCCAGGCGAACCGCAAATACCTTGCCTTTGCCAAGCAGGCCGACAAAGAGGGCTTTCCCCAGGTTGCCCGTCTGTTCCGTGCCGCTGCAGAGGCGGAAACCGTGCATGCCCATGCCCATCTGAAAGTACTGGGCGGCATCAGGAGCACCAAAGACAACCTGATGGAGGCCATTGGCGGGGAAACCCACGAGTTCAAGGAAATGTATCCGCCGATGATCGAAGCGGCCCGGAAAGAAGGGGCAGCCGAGGCGTTGCGTTCGTTTACCTTTGCCAACGCGGTGGAAAAGACCCATGCCGAACTGTACCAAAAGGCGTTCGACACTCTGGGGCAGGCAGGTGAGCAGTTCGATTATTATGTCTGTCCGGTCTGTGGCCATACCGTGGAAAAGGCCGCACCGGCAACGTGTGAGGTCTGCGGCGCTGCCGGCAGCGTTTTCATCCGGATCAGCTGATCGGTTCCGACCGGGTGTTGTACCCGTCAACAGATGAAAGGGCCGCGTTCCGGTAACGGAACGCGGCCCTTGTCGGTACAGCCTGGATACCAGCAGCGACTTACTTCAGGAATACCTCGATTTTTGCCTTCTTGCGTGCCTCCTCAAGGGTCGCATTGACCGCCTCGCCCACCTTCCGGCGCTTCAGCGATTCTTCGATCCGGCTTTTGACGTCGGCAAAGGCGACCTTGCTGGCGGCTTTCTTCTCCACTGCCTTGATGATGTGGAAGCCGAACTGGGTTTCCACAACGCCGCTGATCTCCCCCGGTTTCAACGCAAACGCCGCATCCTCGAACGGCTTCACCATCTGCCCTTTGCTGAAGTAGCCCAGATCGCCCCCCTGCTTGCTGCTGGGGCAACCGGAGTTGTCCTGGGCCAGCTTGGCGAAGTCGGCACCGGCCTGGGCCTGTTTCAGCAGCTCGTTGATCTTTGCCCGTGCCGTGCTCCGTTCGTCCGCGGTTGCCTTGGGATCAACCGTGATCAGGATGTGGCTGGCCCGCATCTGTTCCGGCTGGAGGAAGGACTCCGGGTTCTTGTCGTAAAAGGTCTGCACCTCGGCTGCTGTCACGGTCTGCTTGGGGACGATCATCTTCTCGATATAGGCGTCAATGACCAAGTTGCGGCGTACCAGCTCGCGCAGGTCCTTTTCGGTCATTCCCTGTTCCTTCAGCGCCTTGGCAAACTCCTCCTCATTCTTGAAGCGGGTCTCTTTCAGCCCCTTGACATGCTCGTCAACCTTGGCCTCCTGACCGTTCAGGGGGCTGGTTTTGGCCAGCTGGTACATCAACTCGCCGGCGATTAGCTGGTTGAGCAGAAACTTTTGAACCTCCGATTCCCGCTCTGCCGGTACCTGGGCGCCCTGGGGAGAACTCTTGAATGCCGTCAGCGCCTTGTTCAGGTCCGCCGCCGGGATGGCAACGCCGTTGACCCGGGCAACCGGGTCGGGCAGGCCCTTTGATTTTTCGGTGGCCTTGGCCGCGGCCGGCTTCTTGTCAGCGGCCGTTACCCCGGCAACCGACAGTGCCATGAGGGCAGCCGCCAACAGAACAGTGAAGACAATGCGTGGGTATGCCATGGTGTGTGTCGCTCCTTTGCGGTGAGTCTGCTACCTTTGTATATCACGGAAGCAAAGCGATCAAAAAGCGGAAAGTTCCCCGGATTCAATTTTGACATTTGCCGATGTTTCCGCTAGAGTTCGCCAAAATTAAGCCTGCGGCCGGCAGATTTTTCATGCCGTCCAGGGGAGGGAAGCTGTCTATGAAGAAGGTGCTCGTGGTGGATGATAGTCTCTCCGTAGCCCGTCAGCTTGAGAAAATTCTGAATGAATCAGGTGATTTTACCTGTGTCGGCCACGCCAAGAACGGTGCTGAGGCCATCAAGATGAATCATGCCGAAAATCCTGACATTATCTGCATGGATATGAACATGCCCGGCATGGACGGCCTGACCGCCCTGCGCAGCCTGGTGGTGCTGGACAAGGAGGTCAAGGTGGTGATGGTCACCTCCCTCGGCGGCGTGGGGGACAAATTCGCCGAAGCCCTGAAGCTGGGGGCAAAGAACGTGATCTCAAAGCCGTTTGAAGCCGAAACGGTCCTGAATGTGCTGAGGGCGCTCTAGTCGCCTATCGTTTTCGTATCGGAGAGTGCAATGGCCGTTAAATTTTTTGGACAGTACCTGATCGAACATGACCTGGTCACCAGTGAGTCGGTGCTCCGCGCCATTGAGCTGCAGGAGCGGACCAACCTGAAACTGGGGGAGATGGCAGTGGCCATGGGACTGATCACCACCCGCGACATTGAAACCGCCCATGCTGCCCAGTACAGCCGGGACATGAAGCTGGGCGATCTGCTGGTGGAGCTGGGAATGCTCACCCCCGCGCAGTTGCAGGATGTGATCAATCACCAGCGGGCAACCCACATCTATATCGGTGAGGCACTGGTGAAGGTGGGTGCGCTCACGCCGGAGAAGCTGGAGCAGTACCTGGAGGAGTTCAAAGCCGATCAGGCCCAGTACGTTTCCGACCGGGTCGAACTGCCGGCATGGCTGAATACGGATACGATACTGTGGGAAGCGATGGTTGACCTGACCTACAAGATGATCACCCGCGTGATCGGCATCCAGTTCCGTCCCGGCAAGTTCGAGGAGGTGTCCCGCATCGCCTCCGGCCGCCTGGTGGCGGCCATGGATGTGAGCGGCGACGTTGCCGCCCGCTATCTGCTGGCGGTTTCCGACGGGGTGGGCAAGGCCATTGCCCGGGCCATCCTGAAGGAAGATGATGTCGAGAACGAGCCGGAAGAGATTATTGAGGACACCGTGATGGAGTTCGTCAACATCGTCTGCGGCAACGTGGTGGCCAAGGCGTCCCAGGGGGGGCTGCTGCTGGAGATCGCCCCACCGGTGACGATCAGGCCGCCGGCCAACGGTTTGCCGGTGCCGGACGGATACCGCGGCGTGCTGTTCCCGATCCATGTCAGCGACGGAGAAACCATGGAAATGGCTGTTTTTGTCAAGACAGCCTGATCGGTTTGCGGCATCCCTCAGGGTACGGTTCCACGGCCCGGCGTATCAGCGCCGGGCCGTGTCCGTTTTGGCGTCGTTGCTCTTGAATCGCGGCGGAACGATGCTACAATCGCAGCAGCGACAGCGGAGCAGGGAGGAATCATGGCACAGGATGCATTGACGTTTCTCGCGGCGTTGCCGGAGACGATGATTGAGGAGTTGTATGGTCGCTGGCTGGGCGGCGAGGAGCTTCCGGCGGACTGGCAGCGCTTCTTTGCCGCCTACCGCCTGGGACAGGAAACAGCCGGAGCGCGGGAGGAGTGCTGCCACAACCCGGCCATGGCCCTCAAGCATTCGGGGGTGCAGTCGCTGATCTACCGCTACCGCGATCTGGGGCACCTGCTGGCCTGCACCGACCCGCTTTCCCCCTGTCCGGTCTCCCATCCGTTACTGGAGCTTGCTGCCTTCGGGCTTGACGAGGCGGACCTTTCGACCCGCTTCACCACCGGCCGTCACCATCTGCAGCAGGCCACCCTGCGAGAATTCCTGCAGAGCATGCGGGAAACCTACTGCCGCGAGATCGGCATTGAGTTCATGCATATCCAGGACCCGTCCGAGCGGCAATGGCTGATCGACCGGATGGAACCGGGGCTGAACCGTCCCCGCTTTTCGACGGAATACAGGCTGCGGATCATGGAAATGCTGCACCGGGCGGTGCTGTTCGAGGCGTTTCTGCACCGCCGGTTCCAGGGACAGAAGCGGTTTTCCCTGGAAGGAGGCGAGGTGTTGATTCCCGTGCTGGAGGCCCTGGCCGATGCCTGTCCCGGTGCCGGTATCGGTGACCTGGTGCTGGGGATGCCCCACCGGGGCCGGCTGAACGTGCTGGCCCACCTCTTCGGAAAGCCGTACGCGCACATCTTCGGCGAGTTCCGGGAAAGCCTGGACCAGGGGTTCGTGGGGGACGGCGACGTGAAGTACCATAAGGGCTACTCCGTTGACCGGCAGTTCGGCGGCGGCAGCCTCCACCTGACGCTGACCTCCAACCCCAGCCACCTGGAGGCGGTCAACCCGGTGGTGGAGGGGAAGGCCCGGGCCCGTCAGGACCGGATCGGTCAGGACGGCGCCGGCCGGGTGCTGCCGGTGCTGCTCCACGGCGACGCCGCTTTCGCCGGTCAGGGGATGGTGGCGGAAGTGCTGAATATGTCCCAGTTGCAGGGGTACCATACCGGCGGCACCATTCATGTGGTGCTCAACAACCAGATCGGCTTCACCACCCTGCCCAAGGATTCCCGCTCCACCCGCTACTCCACCGACGTGGCCAAGATGCTGGCCTGCCCCATCCTGCACGTGCACGGCGAGCAGCCGGAAGCGGCGGTCCACGCCATGCTGCTGGCCCTGGCCTACCGCCAGTCCTACCGGAAGGATGTGGTGCTGGAGCTGATCTGCTACCGCCGGCACGGCCATAACGAGGGGGATGAGCCGGCCTTCACCCAGCCGGTCATGTACCGGAAGATCGCCGAACGGCTCCCCATTAACCGGATCTACGCCGACCGGCTGGTGGAGGCGGGGGTGCTGCGGGAGCAGGTTGATGCCCTGGCCGTAACCGTCAACCGCGAGCTGGAGCAGGCGTTGGAGGCTGCCCCCCCGGCCCGCACCGTCGGCTTCCGGGATGCCTGGAGCGGTTTCGAGCGGGAGTACCGTCCGGTTGACGAGTCCACCGGCGTTGCCGCCGGTCAGTTGCAGGAACTGGCCCGGCAGCTGGCGGTGCTGCCCGCTGGTATCACGCCCCACCCCAAAGTCGCGGCGCTGCTGAAAAAACGGGAAGAGTCGGTCGTGAACGGCAGTGGTATCGACTGGGGGACCGCTGAGACCCTGGCCTACGCCAGCCTGCTGCAGGAGGGAAGCCGAATCAGGATATCCGGCCAGGACGCCCGGCGGGGTACCTTTAACCACCGCCATGCTGCGGTCTACGACCAGGAAAGCGGCACCTGCGTCGTTCCGCTGGCGGAACTGGCTACTCGGCAGGGAACAGCCTTCGATATCTTCGACAGTTGCCTCTCCGAAAACGGCGTCCTGGGATTCGAGTACGGCTATTCGCTGGAGAATCCCCGCGGTCTCACCGTCTGGGAAGCCCAGTTCGGCGATTTCGCCAACGGCGCCCAAGTGATCATCGACCAGTTCATCGCCGCCGGTGAAACCAAGTGGAACCGGGCCAGCGGTCTGGTGCTGCTACTACCCCACGGCTACGAAGGGCAGGGGGCGGAACACTCCAGCGCCCGGATCGAGCGGTATCTTCAGCTCTGCGCCAAGGAAAACCTGCTGGTGGCGATCCCCAGCACCCCGGCCCAGGTATTCCACCTGCTGCGCCGCCAGGTGCACCTGCCGTTCCGCAAGCCACTGGTGGTGTTCACCCCCAAGTCGCTCTTGCGCAATCCGTCCTGCGTCAGTACCCTGGCTGAGCTGGGGGAGGGGAGCCGTTTCCGGGAACTGCTGCTCACCGGCGATCCGGCGACCGCCCGGCGGATCCTCTTCTGCAGCGGCAAGCTGTACCACGAGCTGGCCGGCCGTCTGGCTGCCGGCCGCACCACGGACATCGCCGTGGTGCGGCTCGAACAGCTCTATCCGCTACGCCAGGATATGGTGCGGGAGCTGCTGGCAGACCGGGCCGCTGGAGCGGAATGCTGCTGGGTACAGGAGGAACCGGAAAACATGGGGGCCTGGCGGTTTGTCCGCCCACTGCTGGAAGAGCTGGTGGGGCCGCTGCGCTACATCGGCCGGGAGGCGGAAAGCTGCCCGGCCGTGGGATCGCACCACCTGCACGACGAGCAGCAGCAAGCGATTCTGACCGAGGCATGTTCCTGACCGAAACGAGAAAGCCCGCCCGGACAACCGTCCGAGCGGGCTTTTCATACATACCGTTCCCTCCAGCCGTCAGGTCAGGTTCCAGAACAGCATCTCCAGCATATCCCTGGGGCTCTTGCCCACTTCAGTCACCACGGTCGGCTCGAAACCGCAGTGCATCATGCACTGGGCGCAGCGGGAGTCCTTGCCGACGCCGTAGCTGTCCCAATCCACCGTTTCCATCATTTCTTTGAAGGTCGGGTAGTGACCATCGGTGATCAGGTAGCAGGGGGCTTTCCACCCCTGGGGGTTGCGGGTGGGGTTGCCCCAGGGGGTACACTGGAGTTTCTTTTCCCCCTTGAGAAAGCGCAGGTACATCGGGGTGGACCAGAAGCGGTGCTTCTTGCTCATCTCGTAGACCTGCACGAATTTTTTCTCGATCTCCAGGCGTTCCAGGAACATCTTCTCCTCTTCCACCGCCTCGTAGCTGAAGCCCGGCGCCACCAGCAGACCGTGAACCCCCAGTTCCTCCAGCTTGGTGAACAGCATTTCGATCTCAACCAGGTCGGTATCCTTGAAGATGGTGGTGTTGGTGCAGACCCGGAAGCCGCGGGCATGGGCGGCCCGAATCCCCTCAATGGCCGCCTTGAAGGCTCCCTTGCGTTCAAGGATGCGGTCGTGGGTCTCTTCAAGACCGTCCATGTGGACGTTGAAGGTGAGGTTGGGGTGGGGGGACATCCGCTCCAGCGATTTTTCCAACAGCAGGCCGTTGGTGCAGAACATGATGTGGCGGCCCCGTTTCAGTACTTCATCCACCAGCTCGAAGACATGGGGATAGAGAAATGGTTCGCCGCCGGTGATGGTGACGACCGGCGCCGGGCATTCGTCAACCGAGCGCAGGCATTCCTCCAGAGGCATCATGGCGGTAATGGTGTCGGCATACTCGCGGATGCGACCGCAGCCGGAGCACGCCAGGTTGCAGAGGTGGGTCGGCTCCAGCATCAGTACCAGAGGGAACTTCTCCACCTTGTTGATCCGGTTCTTGATGATGTATTTGGTCAGGTCGTAGTTGAGACGCCAGGGAAAACGCATGATCGGCCTATCCTTTCAGTTCTTCACGAACGCCGCCGCTGCGGCAGCGATACCTTCCGCATCAATCCCCAGATCGCGGCGCAGTTGGGCCTGGGAACCGTGTTCCACGAAACAGTCGGGTATGCCGAGGCGTTTCACCCGGACCGTCAGCCCCTTGTCCTGCAGCAGTTCCAGCACAGCACTGCCGAAACCTCCCTGCAGGGCGTTTTCCTCAACGGTGAGGACCGCACCGGTGGCGGTCGCCATGCGCAGAATCAGCTCCTCATCCAGCGGTTTGATGAAGCGGGCATTGACAACGGCGGCAGTGATGCCTGTTTTCGCAAGTGACTCCGCCGCTTCCAGGGCCGGAACAACGGTGGAGCCGATGGCGATGATGGCCAGATCGGCGCCTTCGCGCAGCAGCTCCCCTTTACCCGGCGGCAGTGCGGTGAGGTGCCGGTCCAGCGGCACGCCATAGCCGGCGCCGCGGGGATAGCGGATGGCCACGGGGCTGCGCAGCTCCAGGGCGGTCTTCAGCATGTGGCGCAGTTCGTTCTCGTCCTTGGGAGCCATGAAGGTGAGGCCGGGCAGATGACGCAGGTAGGAGAGGTCGAAGACGCCGTGGTGGGTGGGGCCGTCGTCTCCCACCAGGCCGCCGCGGTCCATGGCGATCACCACCGGCAGGTTCTGCAGGCAGATGTCGTGGAACACCTGATCGTACCCCCGCTGGACAAAGGAGGAGTAGATGGCGGCCACCGGCTTGTGGCCGTCCGCCGCCAGGCCGGCGGCAAAGCAGAGGGCATGCTGTTCGGCGATGCCGACATCGAAGAACCGCTCCGGCAGGGCTTCGGCAAAGTAGTTGAGGCCGGTACCGTCCGGCATGGCGGCGGTGATGGCCACAATGGCCGGATCCTTTTCCGCCAGCTCCACCAGGGTGCGACCGAAAATCTCGGTGTAGGAGGCAGCCGCCGA
Organism: Trichlorobacter ammonificans; assembly: GCF_933509905.1. GTDB lineage: Bacteria > Desulfobacterota > Desulfuromonadia > Geobacterales > Pseudopelobacteraceae > Trichlorobacter > Trichlorobacter ammonificans. The sequence goes on from NZ_OW150024.1 coordinate 895,935, forward strand.
CTTGGCCGGCGCTGCGCCGGTGGAGAGGTCGAAGGCGCCCACGCCGTGAAACTTGTCCGGCTTGGTCTCCGCCGGATGGTAGCCCTTGCCCTTGGTGGTCATGACGTGGACCAGGATCGGCCCGTCGAACTCCCGCAGGTTGGAGAATACCTCGATCAGACCGGGCAGGTCATGACCGTCGATGGGACCGATATAGTCGAATCCCAGGGCCTCGAACAGGGCGCCGGGGGTGAGGAACCCCTTGAGGGAGTTTTCGGCCCGCCGGGCGAACTTGAGGATATCCTTGCCAAAGGAAGGGATGTTGGTGAGCAGCTCCTTCATCTCCTTTTTCAGTTCCCGGAAGTGCCGGGTGGTCATCTTGCGGGAGATGAAGGCGGAAAAGGCGCCGACGTTCCTGGAGATGGACATCTCATTGTCGTTCAGCACGACAATCAGGTTCTTCTTGAGGTGGCCCGCCTGGTTCAATCCCTCGAAGGCAATGCCGCCGGTCAGCGAGCCATCGCCGATGACCGCGATGACGTTGTTTCTGGTGCCGTCCAGAGAAGCGGCCGCAGCCATTCCTAACGCCGCGGAGATGGAGGTGGAGGCATGCCCCACGCCGAAGGCGTCATGCTCGGATTCGCTGCGCTTGGGGAAACCGGACAGCCCCTTGTACTGGCGCTGGGTGGGGAAACGGTCCCGGCGGCCGGTGAGGATCTTGTGGGTGTAAGCCTGGTGTCCCACATCCCAGACGATCTTGTCCTTGGGGGTGGTGAAACAGTAGTGCAGGGCCAGGGTCAACTCCACCACGCCCAAGTTGGACCCCAGGTGGCCGCCGGTTTCGGAGACGGTCTGCAGCAGGAACTCGCGCAGTTCGGCGGCCAGGGCCGGGAGCTGCTCGAGAGGGAGTTTCTTCAGATCGTCGGGGGACTGTATGGTTTCAAGGATCATCGTTGGGGCACCTCATTGTTCCAGGTGGCCATTGGCACGAAACCAAGCCACCGCCTGTTCCAGGGCAGTTTCCACCGGGGTCTGGGGAAGGCCCAGTTCGGTGACGGCTCTGGATGGGTCAAAAAACATGAATTTTCTCGCCATCTGGACGCCGGCGAGGGGGATCAGCGGTTCCCGGCCGGTCAGGCGTGCAAGCCCCTCGTTGACCCAGGCCGCCGCCAGGATCGGGTAGTACGGGAGTCGCACCCGCGGCGCCGGCAGGCCGGTGATGGCGGATAACATGGTGAATATCTCCCGCAGGGTCAGGTTGCGGTTCCCCAGGATGTACTTCCGGCCGACCCGGCCCTGCCGTGCCGCCAGCAGATGTCCCCTGGCGCAATCCTCCACGGAAATCAGGTTCAGCCCGGTGTCAAGGTAGGCCGGCATTTTGCGGTTCAGGAAATCCACGATGATCTTGCCGGTGGGAGTCGGCTTGATGTCGTGGGGACCCACTGGCGTGGAGGGGTTGACGATCACCAGCGGCAGCCCCCGCTCCAGAAAGCGTTCAGCCTCACGTTCCGCCAGGAATTTGCTCTTCTTGTAGTGTCCCACCATGTCGGCGAAGGTGACCGGCGTATCTTCGGTGCCCGGTGTGCCATCGCCCGGATTGCCCAGGGTACCGACGCTGCTGGTGTAGACCACCCGTTCCACGGAGGCCGCCTCCGCCGCTTCCAGCACGGCCCGGGTGCCGTCGACGTTGGCGCGGTACATGGTCGCCGGATCGCGGGTCCAGAGCCGGTAGTCGGCGGCGACGTGGAAAACCTGCGTGCAGCCGGCAATGCCCGCTTTCAGTGATGCCGGGTCGCAGAGATCCCCCTGCCGGAACTCAAGATCAAGGCCCTGGAGGTTGCGGGTATCGGCGCCGGGACGCACCAGCACCCGTACCTGAATGCCTTCCTTCAGCAGTTCCCGAACAATGGCGGCGCCGATGAAGCCGGTTGCTCCCGTGACAAAGGCTTTCATGGGCACCTGTCCGAAAAAACGTGAAAAGCCCCGCATCCGGTACGGGGCTTCCGCGACGGAACCGTCGTCTGACCGGTCAGCATGGTTGCCCGTGCTCTCCGCGCAGTCGGCGGAAACGCCCCAGGGCGGTCAGCGGGAAACAGTTGCGGTAGATATGGTATTTGATCATGAAGAACTTGGGGAACCCGGTGCCGGTGAAGGCATCCTCGTCCCAGGTTCCATCCTGCTTCTGGGTGGCCAGCAGGTACTGTATGCCGCGTTCCACCGCGTTGCAGTGTACTTCGCCGGCCGCCATCAGTGCCATCAGTGCCCATGCGGTCTGGGAAGCCGTACTGGTACCGCAGCCCATCAGGGTGCGGTCGTAGTAGGACTCGCAGACCTCGCCCCAGCCGCCGTCCAGGTTCTGGCGTGACTTGATCCAGTTGACCGCCTTGCGCACGTAGGGCTGGTTCATGTCCTCGCCGATGGCTTCCAGGCCGATCAGCACGTACCAGGTGCCGTAGATGTAATTGACCCCCCAGCGGCCGAACCAGGAGCCCTCCGGTTCCTGTTCCTTCTTCAGGAATTCAATGGCGCGTACCGCCTGGGGATGGTTCTTGTCGTACCCGAAATTCCCCATCAGCTCCAGCATCCGGCCGGTCAGGTCAGCGGTGGGAGGATCGATCAGCGCTTCAAGGTCGGCGAAGGGGATCTTGTTCAGCAGGTGCTTGGTGTTGTCCTTGTCAAAGGCACCCCAGCCGCCGTTCTTGCTCTGCATCCCCAAGCACCAGTCGATGCCGCGGCGCGCGGCATCCTGCTTGGCCTTGTTGTTTTTCACCTTGATGTTCTTGATGGCGATCAGCACGGCAGCCGTATCGTCCACGTCGGGATACCAGTCGTTCTGGAACTCGAAGGCCCAGCCGCCCGGTTCCAGCTCCGGGGATTTGATCTTCCAGTCGCCCCGGATACGTACTTCGCGGTCCAGCAGCCACTGGGCCGCCTTGACCAAGGCCGGGTGGTCCGACGGAATCCCTCCTTCCTGCATGGCCTGCAGGACCAGTGCCGTATCCCAAACCGGTGAGATGCAGGACTGCAGGGTCAGGGAGTCGTCGTCCTCGATGCAGAAGTTGGCCAAGGCCTCCAGCCCCTTGACGATGACCGGATGGTCGTTGGCATAGCCGAGACAATGCAACGCCAGGATCGCGTTGAGCATGGCCGGCTGGATGCCGCCCCAGTCACCGGTCTTCTCCTGATGTTCCAGAATCCACTGCTCCGCCAGCTCGGTGGCCCGCTGCTTGAAGGGACGGATGGGGCTGGACTCGTAGACCTTCAGCAGGTGATCCACGCCGATGAAGAAGTTCTTCCAGGTGAGGATGCCGTCTTCCTTGGTGAAGGTGTAGTCGATGGGGCGGGGGGGGCGGACGAACAGTTCCTGCACCCGGGCATGGGGCGGGAGTTTGTAGACCGGCCGGGTGGTCATCACCACCGAAAGGGGAATGATGGTTGCCCGTGCCCAACTGGAAAGTTCGTACATGTTGAAATAGGCCCAGTCCGGCAGCAACATCAGTTCGATCGGCATGGAGGGGACCCCCAGCCAGGAGAACTCGCCGAACAGCGCCAGGAAAATCTTCGTGAAGACCCGCGCCTTGAGGATGCCGCCATTGGCCAGGATGAACTCCCGGGCCTTAACCATGGCCGGGTGGTCGGCAGGGTAGCCGGCCAGTTTCAGGGCAAAATAGGCTTCGATGGTGGTGGAAAGATCGCCGGGGCCGTTGTACCAGATGCACCAGTACCCTTCCGGGGTCTGCTGCCGCAGCAGGTAGTTGGCCATCTTCCGCTCCTGGTTGCGGTCAACCATGCCCAGGAAATGGAACAGCATGATGTACTCGGCGGTAATGGTGCAGTTGGACTCCAGTTCGGCCCACCAGTAGCCGTCCGGCAGCTGTTCCCGGAAAAAGAAGTCGCGGGTGCGGGTGATACACTGGTCAAGGGGGTTGTCCGCACCGGCCTCCATGCTTTTCCAGATGGAGGAGGGAAGACGATGAACTTTGGCAGCGGCTTTCGAACTGTCCTGCAACGACCTGTCGACAGGCGCACTGGAAGAGTTGAACGATGTCAGAGCGTGGGAGATCGGCAATTTGCTCGACTTCATATTCATAGAGGCGACAGTCTCCTGATTTCGAGGGTGTTGATTTTGGTAAAACGTTCCTCTTATACCATGTGAGCCCTCGAAAGTACACATTCTTTGTCGGAATGCCGCTGGGTGACCCTGTTTCCAGTGGCGCGGGGGCATGTCGGTGTGCTATACCAGCCGCATCAATGTATCGGGAGAGGATGGAAGCAACATGCTGACGGGAAAACAGAAACGGCACCTGCGTTCACTGGGACACGGCCTGAAGCCGGTGGTGCTGATCGGGAAAAAGGAAATTGACGACCATCTGGTGGCGGAAACCGTGGCGGCGCTGGCCTGCCACGAGCTGATCAAGGTGAAGGTGCTGGAAAATTGTGGCCTCGACCGTCATGAGGCCAGCGAGCTGCTGGCAGAGGCAACCTCATCGGAGGTCGCCCAGGTACTGGGGAAAACCTTCCTGTTGTATCGGCCGGCGGAAAAGCCGGTGATCGTCCTGCCCTAGAAGCAGGGAGCGGGGGTGGTAGCAGCCAATAATCAAGGGCAGGCCATCGACAGGCCTGCCCTTGTTGCGTTTTACCAGGGCTTTGAAAAACTCTTCCGGAGGCCGTCTACGACGTTGCGCGGTGCTCGCTTCCTCGCCTGACTGGTTGGTATGTCTCGGTTGCTGCGCTCCGTGCGCCGTGTATCCGGCCTTCCTCATCACGTTTTTCAAAGCCCTGTTAACTGTTCAGCGATGGGGTTCTATGATGACCTTCAGCGTTCCGGTGGGGTCGGCGGCAATGCCGAAGGCTTCGCCGATCCGGTCGATCCCCAGGCGGTGCGTGATCATGTCCTCCACGGTGACGGTACCATGCTTCAGCAGTTCCAAGGCTTGCCGGTTGTCCCGGGGGGCGGCGCCGTAGCAGGTTTTGAAGCTGATGTCGTTGCGCCAGAAGGGATTGAAGTCCACGGCAACGGTTTCACCCGGCTGGGCCACGGCGAAGAAGAGCACCGTGCCTCCCCGGTCCACCGATTGCAATGCCGCCTGGATGGCCGGGAGGGCGCCGGTGCTGATCACCACCCGGTCGGCCAGGCGGCCGCAGGTCTGCTGCAGAAAGGCCGGCAGGTCGGCTGTGGCGTTGACGGCATGGTCGGCCCCGGCCCGTTTCGCCATGGCGCAGCGGTAGTCGTTGATGTCGGCCACCACCACCGTGCCAGCCCCCAGGGCCTTGGCCAGCTTGACGAAGAGGAGACCGGCCAGGCCGGCGCCGTAGATCATGATGCTGTCGCCGGGGGAGAGGGCCATGGTGCGCAGGGCGCGGACCACGGTGGCCAGCGGCTCGATGAAGGTGGCGGTTTCGAACGACATGGTGTCGGGAAGTTTCAGCAGGCCGGTCCGCACGCTGCGGCCGCTGACCCGCAGGTACTGGGAAAAGCCGCCGGGGGTGAAGTTGTTCTGCTCCTGAAAAGTGACGCAGGCGGTTTCATGTCCGGAAAGGCAGTAGATACACTCGTCGCAGGGGACGTGGTGGGTGGCGAAGACCCGGTCCCCCACCTGCACGGTGTCAACGCCGGAGCCCACGGCCACCACCTCGCCGGCCAGTTCGTGCCCCAGCACCAGCGGCGCCCGCTTGATCCGGTACCACTCCATCAGGTCGCTGCCGCAGATGCCGGAGGCCATCACCTTGATCAGTACGTCGCCGTCGCCGACCGCCGGTATCTCCTGCTCTTCGGTCCGTACATCGCTGTTGCGGTAGTACATGCCCACTTTCATCGGTTTTTCAGCTCCCGGTACAGTTCAAAGGCGTGCTCCGCCGACATGTTTTCATGGACCACCTTGCGAACCGCGGTCAGCATGGCCAGCGGCGCGTCGGACTGGAAGATGTTGCGCCCCATGTCCACCCCGGCGGCCCCGGCGTCGATGGCGTTGCGCGCCATGGTGAGCGCAGCGGCCTCGTCCAGTTTTTTGCCGCCGGCGATCACCACCGGCACCGGACAGGAGGCGGTGACGGTTTCGAAGTCGGGCACGTAGTAGGTCTTGATGAAGGCGGCCCCCAGTTCGGCCAGAATCCGGGAGGCAAGGCCGATGTAACGGGCGTCGCGGGTCAGTTGGGCCCCGACGGCGGTAACCCCCAGCACCGGGATGCCGTAGCGGTTGCAACGGTCCACCAGGGTGGTCATGTTGGTGACGGATTGGGTCTCGAATTCGCCGCCGATGAAGACCTGGACGGCAACGGCGCTGACGTTCATCCGCAGGGCATCCTCCACATCCACGGCGATCCGCTCGTCGGACAGTTCCTTGAGAATGCTGGGGCCGCCGCTGGCCCGCATCACCACCGACTTCTGGGTGGCGGGGTCGATGAGCGAGCGCAGGACGCCGCGGGTGCACATCAGGGCGTCGGCATGGGGGGCAAGGGGATTGATGGTGACGTCGATCCGCTCCAATCCCGAGGTGGGGCCCTGGAAATAGCCGTGGTCGAAGGCCAGCATCACGGTCTTTCCGGAATCGGGGTTGAAGATACGGGCCAAACGGTTTTTCATCCCCCAGTCGTAGTTGTTGGAGCCTTTCAGGAAGAACGGGCTGTTTTCCTGCGGTATGGTCAGATGGTACAGTTTTTCTTTCTGGCTCAGATCGTGCTCGGCCATTGACGGCACCCTCCCTCTGGGATATCTCCGCACCGGTAAGCGGTACTGTGCGGAGTGGGTCAGTGATACCATCCCTGCTCCACTTTCGTCAATGCGGCATCCGCCAGATCCATCAATCCTTTTGACCTGTCCGGGCAGCCATGTTACATGAAGAACGGATCGGAACAGGTCATGGACACGCGGCTCGACAACAGGGAAACCGGCAGGTTGGGAGAAGAGATCGCCACGGCGTTCCTCACCGCCCGCGGCTACCGTATTCTGGAACGAAACTTCCGCTGCAAAGGGGGCGAGGTGGATATCGTGGCCCGCGCACCGGGAAGCGGCTGCCTAGTCTTTGCCGAGGTGAAAGCCCGCCGTGGCGTGCAGTTCGGCCTGCCGCAGCAGGCGGTGACCCCCTTCAAGCAACGGCAGCTATCCAAGGCAGCGCTGACCTGGCTGGCACAAAACCGCCAGCAGGGGAGGGATGCCCGGTTCGACGTGGTTGCCGTGCTGCTCTCCCCTGACGGTAATCATCGGGTGGAGCAGATCGAAAATGCTTTTGAGCTGGCCTACTGATTGGCTGTTGAAAACCCATAGGTTGCTCAAAAAAGGCCAGATCGTCGCATCCGCAGTGAGCACCGCGGCGGCGTAGCAGCGCTACGTCGCACAAGGAGGCTTACGAGGACGGCGGCGAGATGGCTGTTTTTTCAGCAACCTGCTAACAAGGAGTGCTTCATGGGTGACGTTACCGCCGTGCTGGCCCAGATACAGCCGAAACTCGGCCGTGTCGGCGACAACCTGGCGCTGGTTGAGGATACGATCCGGCAGGCCCGGACAACGGGCGCCGAGCTGGTAGTCTTTCCGGAGCTGGCGCTCACCGGCTACTTTCTCAAGGACTTGGTGCCCGAGGTGGCGCTTGCTCTCGACAGCCCGGAACTGACCCGTTTGAAAAGCCTGTCAAAAGAGATCGCCGTGGCGGTCGGCTTCGTGGAGGTGACGCCGGACTACCAGTTCTACAACAGTGCCGCCTGGTTCGAGGACGGCGAACTGAAACACCTGCACCGCAAGGTCTATCTCCCCACCTACGGCCTTTTCGACGAACAACGCTATCTGGGGCGGGGCGACCGTTTCCGCGCCTTCGACACCAGGTTCGGCCGGGTGGGGCTTTTGATCTGCGAGGATATGTGGCACCTCTCCGCCCCCTACCTGCTGGCCATGGACGGCGCCACCACCCTGGTCTGTCTTTCCAGCAGTCCCGCCCGCGGCGTCGAGGAAGGGGACGAGCTGGGCTCTGCCGCCGCCTGGCGCACCCTGACCGCTTCCGTGGCCCGTTTCCTGACCTGTCGGGTGCTCTACGCCAACCGGGTGGGATACGAGGATGGCGTGGCCTTTTGGGGAGGTTCCCACGGCATTACTCCCTCCGGGGTGGTGGTGGCCGAGGCTCCGGCCTTTCATGCCTCGCTGACACCGGTGCTGTTGCCGGACGCCGACCTGCGGCGGGAGCGGATCGCTTCGCCGCTTTTGCGGGATGAAAATCTCTGCGTGACCCTGCGGGAGCTTTCCCGCATCGACCGGGAAAGGAGCCGCTGATGGCCGGACTACGTATCAACGCGCCGCTGGTGCGGTCGATCCTGGTGGGGTTCCTGCGGGACGAGATCCTGAAGGTGGGGGCGAAAAAGGCGGTGCTGGGGCTGTCCGGCGGCATCGATTCCGCCCTGGTCTGCCATCTGGCGGCCGAGGCCCTGGGACCGGAGAACGTCCATGCCATCTGCATGCCCTACAAGAGCAGCAACCCGGAGAGCGAGGCCCATGCCCGGCTGGTGGCGGAGACGAGCGGGGTGAATTTCTCGGTGGTGCCGATCACGCCGATGGTGGATGCCTATTTTACGCTCTTTCCCGATGCCGATGCCATGCGGCGGGGGAACAAAATGGCCCGGGAGCGGATGACGATCCTGTTCGACCACTCCGCTCTGCTGGGAGCCCTGGTGCTGGGCACCAGCAACAAGACCGAGCTGCTGCTGGGGTACGGCACCCTCTACGGTGATATGGCCAGTGCCCTCAACCCGATCGGCGATCTGTACAAGACCCAGGTCTGGCAACTGTCCGAGGAAGTGGGGGTACCCGGGCCGGTGATCGAGAAAAAACCGTCCGCCGATCTCTGGGCCGGCCAGACCGACGAGGAGGAGCTGGGCTTCACCTACCGTGAGGTGGACGAACTGCTCTACCGGATGGTGGACCAGCGGGCCCCCTTTGAGGAGCTGGCCGCCCGCGGTTTTTCCTCGGAGTTTGTCACCACGGTGTACGCCAAGGTGCAGAACTCCCACTTCAAGCGCCGTCTGCCGGTGATCGCCAAGGTGTCCAACCGCACCATCGATCGTGACTTCCGGTATTCCCGCGACTGGGGGAAGTAGGAGCAGACACGCATGCCGCTGAATGTCTTCGAAGCTATCAGCCCCACCATCAGTTCGCTCCTGGGCGGCGCACGGGTGGACCTTGTCGTGGGGGAAGAGGAAACCCGTGCCGCCGACGGCAGGCTGCTGCAGTCGACGGTTATTGAGGGACGTCCCTATCTCTTCAGTGCCGTCCGCGAGGGATTGCCCTTCACCAAGACCGAAATCCTGTTCTGCCGCGAACTGCTTACCGCTTTTTCGGGCCTGTACAGCGGTTTCAAGATGGAGGGGTACGCCGCCCATTTCCGTACCGCACTCCTGGCCTCCATCATGGATATTACGGTGGCCCGTTTCCTGCGGGGGGATCGCAGCAAGGGGTTCTGGCCGATCCAGCAACTGATCCAGCTTCTGAAGAATCTTTCCTACCAGCGCTACGAAGGGAAGCCGGCCACCACCGGCTTCCTGGTGCACCGGACCACGGAACCGGTGCTGCGTAAAACCCTGAAGGATCGTCGCCATATTCTGATCCCGTTACAGCCGCACCAAAGCATCTCTCCCACCTTTCTGGACAACCCCCTGACCTACCGTTTCATCGACGGTCACAACCTGTTCTTCGTCGCCACTATCCAGATGCAGGTGGTGGGGCTCCTGCGCACCGCCGGCTGCGTCGGGCAGACCGACATCGAGCGGCTGACCCAGCGGGAGCTGTTCTCGCTGGTGCGGCGGCTGGGGGCGGGGGCCTTTGCCGTCACGGTGAACGAAGCATCGGAGATCGAGGTATTGATCAGCCCGGCCAAGCTGCTGGTGCGGCGCAAGGGACTCTGGGCCATCTTCGATCCCGACCTGATCCGTTCCTTCCTTGCCGGCAGTATCGACGCCGACTCCATCGACGACCTGCTCTGGACGGTCTACGCGGTCTCCAAGCAGCGGCACGGTACGGTCATTCTGATCCATGCCGGCACCCCCCGCCACCTGGCGACGTTGAAGAAAGGGTCCGTGGGGGGTGACGATCCGGTCGGGCAACTGCTGACCCGCCAGGTGCGGGGGCAGACCATCGCCCAGTTGAAGGAAAACGGCACCCTGTTGCGGATTCTGTCTTCCGACGGCATGACCGTGCTGGACAAGCAGGGAAAGCTGCTGGAAGCCGGCTTCATCATCGACACCTCCCATGCCCGGGAGATGGTCACCGGCGGCGGGCGGACCACCGCCGCCATTGCCGCTTCCTTCTTCGGCAAGGTGATCAAAGTGTCCCAGGACGGGCCGATCGAGCTGTATCGGGATGGGGAGTTGGTCTACCGCTTCGGCTGACTCCGCTTTCGGGACGGCTCCGCCGGGGCGCTGCCCAGGTAATCGGCAAGGAATGCCTGTTTAAAGGCCATGAAGCGGTTGTCGGCGATGGCCTGACGCACCTCCGCCATCATGGTCAGGTAGAACTGCACGTTGTGAATGGCCGACAGCACCGCCGAGAGTACCTCATTGGCGGCAAAAAGGTGGTGCAGGTAGGCCCGGCTGAAGTTGCGGCAGGTGTAGCAGCCGCAGGAGGGGTCCACCGGGTAGAAATCCCGCCGGTAGTTCTTGTTGGAAACCCTGATCCGCCCCCGCCGGGTGAACAGGGTGGCGCTGCGGGCGTAACGGGTGGGGATCACGCAGTCGAACATATCCATCCCCCGTTCGACGCTCTCCAGAATGTCCTCCGGCAGGCCGACCCCCATCAGGTAGCGGGGTTTGTCCTCCGGCAGATGGGGAGCGGTCCAGCCCACCACCTTTTTCAGCAGCTCCAGCCCTTCCCCCACGCTGACCCCGCCGATGGCGTAGCCCGGCAGATCCAGCTTGGTCATCTCCCGGGCGCACATGACGCGCAACTCCTCGAACACGCTCCCCTGCACGATGCCGAACAGCGCCTGGTTGCTGCTGCTCCAGGCTTTCTTGCACTCCTTGAGCCAGCGAATGGTCTTGCGGGTGGACTGCTCCGCATAGGCCTTCTCGCAGGGGTAGGGGATGCACTCGTCAAAGGCCATCATGATGTCCGAACCCAGTTCCTGCTGGATGGCGATGGCCCGGGCCGGGTCCAGGTAAATTTCTTCCCCGGTGTTTTCGTGCCGGAAGAAGACGCCGTCGTCGGTGATCCGCTTTTTGGGCAGGGAGAAGACCTGAAAGCCGCCGGAGTCGGTCAGGATCGGCTTGTCCCATGCCATGAAGCGGTGCAGGCCGCCGGCCTTTTTCACCAGCCCCTCCCCTGGTTGCAGGTGCAGGTGATAGGTGTTGGAGAGGATGATCTGGGCGCCGGTTTCCTGGATCTGGGCCGGCGTGAGCGGTTTCATGGCGCCGTGAGTGGCCACCGGCATGAAGATGGGGGTTTGAATCTGACCGTGGCCGGTTTCCAGCAGCCCCAGGCGGGCTGCGCAGTCGCGGTCCTTTTTGAGCAGTGTGAATTTCATGAATGTGAATCCGTTCATAGGCAGGTTTCCCGGTTGCCGGGGGCGACGTCATTCGTCAATACCACAGAACCGCCGCTGGGTGCAAATGCCGCTCCGCGTCGCGGGAGGCGACCGCATCCCGCGATACTCCGGCAGGGGCTGTTTCCCGTGAAGTATCTGCCTCTGTTGTATAAAACCCTTGTAATTTTCCATAACGCCGTTTAGTATGCGCGCGTTATGAAAGTCTCGTCCCGCTCCGTTCCGGGCATTGAAATCTGAAGCTTGCATACACCAGAAGGAGGCGTTGTCATGCACAAGGGTTGCGAACGTAAGTGGCGAGGTCCGCCTGATCTCCATCCGCCGTTGTCACCATGTCATGAAAAGACGCCGTTTTCCCCGCCGGACTTCGGCATGATCACTTCCATAAGCCGTTTTGCTATGCGGTTATCTCAACTCTAAGGAAAAGGGAAAAGACGCTATGTTCAGTACATCCATTGGCAGAAAGATCGTGATGGCAGTGACAGGGTGCTGCATGCTCCTGTTTTCCATCGTCCATCTGCTCGGTAACAGCTCCATCTTTGCCGGCGCAGCGGGCTTGAACTCCTACGCCCAGCACCTGCACAGCCTGCCGTTGCCGATCATCATGGCCTTCCGGGCGGTCATGCTGGCCGTGTTCGTGGTCCATGTGCTCTATGGTATCCAGCTCACCATCGAGAACCGTACGGCAACCCCCACCGGCTATGCCGTCAAGGCACAGCGCAAGACCACCTTTGCCAGTGAAAACATGATCTGGACCGGACTGCTGCTGTTCGTGTTCATCGTGTTCCATCTGCTGCATTTCACCTTCCGGGTAACCCCGGGCCTGACCCTGACCAGCGATGCCGCCGGCCACTTCAACGTGTTCGCCATGGTGGCCTCCAGCTTCTCCACCTTTGCCGGTGCCGGCATCTACGTTGCCGCCATGGTGGTGCTGTTCCTGCACCTCTACCACGGCATCCAGAGCTTCTTCCAGACCATGGGCTGGAACTGTGACTGCAGCCAGCCGGCCATCACCAAGCTGGGTATGGTGGTCGCACTGATCCTGCTCTTTGGGTACGTTTCCATCCCGCTGTCTATATTCTTCGGAATTTTGAAAGGTTAAGGGGGTTACCGTGATTCTTGATGGAAAATGTCCAACCGGACCTATTGAAAAGACCTGGGACAAGCACCGCTTTGATCTGAAGCTGGTCAACCCGGCCAACAAGCGTAAATACACCGTCATCATGGTGGGTACCGGCCTTGCCGGTGGTGCCGCCGCCGCCTCCCTCGGGGAGCTGGGCTACAACGTCATGGCGTTCTGCTATCAGGACAGCCCGCGCCGCGCCCACTCCATCGCAGCGCAGGGCGGTATCAACGCTGCCAAGAACTATCCCAACGACGGCGACTCCATCTACCGCCTCTTCTACGACACCATCAAGGGTGGCGACTTCCGCGCCCGTGAAGCCGACGTCTGGCGTCTGGCCCAGGTGTCCAACAACATCATCGACCAGTGCGTGGCCCAGGGCGTGCCCTTTGCCCGCGACTACGCCGGCTACCTGGACAACCGCTCCTTCGGCGGCGCCCAGGTGTCCCGTACCTTCTACGCCCGCGGCCAGACCGGTCAGCAGCTGCTGCTGGGTGCCTACTCCGCCCTGTCCCGCCAGATCAAGGCCGGCACGGTGAAGATGTACAACCGTCGCGAGATGCTGGACCTGGTGGTGGTGGACGGCGTTGCCCGCGGCATCACCTGCCGCAACTTGGTGACCGGCGAGATCGAGTCCTATGCAGCCGATGCCGTCTGTCTGGCCACCGGCGGCTACGTCAACGTTTTCTACCTCTCCACCAACGCCATGGGCTGCTCGGTGACCGCCGGCTGGAAGGCCGCCAAGAAGGGCGCTTTCTTCGCCAACCCCTGCTACACCCAGATTCACCCCACCTGTATTCCCCAGGCCGGCGACTACCAGTCCAAGCTGACCCTCATGTCCGAGTCACTGCGGAACGACGGCCGCTGCTGGGTGCCCAAGAAGAAGGAAGACCTGGCCAAGCATCCCAGCGAGATTCCGGAAGAGGACCGCGACTACTACCTGGAGCGCAAGTACCCCTCCTTCGGTAACCTGGCTCCCCGGGACATCGCCTCCCGCGCCGCCAAGGAGCAGTGCGACGACGGCCGCGGCGTCGGCCCCGGCGGTCGTGGTGTCTACCTTGATTTTGCCGCATCCATCAAGCGGGTCGGCGAGCACACCATCAAGGAGCGCTACGGCAACCTGTTCGAAATGTACGAGAAGATCACCGCCGAAGACGCCTACAAGCGTCCGATGCGGATGTACCCGGCTCCCCACTACTCCATGGGCGGTCTGTGGGTCGACTACAACCTGATGAGCAACATCCCCGGCCTGTTCGTGCTGGGCGAGGCCAACTTCTCGGTGCACGGCGCCAACCGTCTCGGCGCATCGGCCCTGATGCAGGGCCTGGCCGACGGCTACTTCGTCATCCCCTACACCATCGGCGGCTACTTGGCCTCCGTCAAGCCGGCCGGCACCTCCACCGACCATGCGGAATTCAAGAAGTCGGTGGAAGATGTCAAGGCAGAGCAGGACAAGCTGCTCTCCATCAACGGCAAAAAGACGGTTACCGAGTTCATGCGCGAGTTGGGCTCCCTCATGTGGGAAAACTGCGGCATGGCCCGCTCCAAAGAGTCTTTGGAGGAAAACCTCACGAAGATTCCGGCGCTGCGTGAAGAGTTCTGGCAGAACGTCAAGGTGACCGGCAGTGGTGCCGAGTTCAACCAGCAACTGGAGAACGCCGGCCGCACCGCCGACTTCCTGGAGTTCGGTGAACTGCTCTGCCGTGACGCCCTGCACCGCGAAGAGTCCTGCGGCGGTCACTTCCGCGTTGAACACCAGTATGACGATGGTGAAGCGATGCGCAACGACGCCGACTTCTGCTACGTCGGCGCTTGGGAGTACAAGGGCAAGGACAAGGAGCCCGAGCTGCACAAGGAGCCGCTGAAATTCGAGAACGTCCATCTCGCCGTAAGGAGCTACAAATAATGAGCGATCACAAGACCATGACAATCAACCTCGTCGTGTGGCGCCAGAAAAACGCCAACGATCCGGGCAAGTTTGAAAACTACACGGTCAAGGGGATTACCGACCACCATTCCTTCCTGGAGATGCTGGACGTCTTGAACGAAGACCTGATCAAGACCGGCAAGGACCCGGTGGCCTTTGACCATGACTGCCGCGAGGGGATCTGCGGCATGTGCTCCCAGGTGATCAACGGCATGCCCCACGGCGGCCAGGAGCGCACCACGGTCTGCCAGTTGCACATGCGGAATTTTCACGACGGCGACACCATCTACATCGAGCCGTGGCGCGCCACCGCCTTCCCGATCGTGCGGGACCTGGTGGTCGACCGCACTGCCCTGGATACCATTATTCAGGCCGGCGGCTATGTTTCCTGCCACACCGGCGGGGTTGCTGACGGCAACACCATCCTGATCCCCAAGCCGATCGCCGACGAGGCGATGGATGCCGCCGAGTGCATCGGCTGCGGTGCCTGCGTGGCCGGTTGCCCCAACAGTGCCGCCATGCTGTTCACCGGCGCCAAGGTGTCCCAGCTGGCGCTCTTGCCCCAGGGCAAGGCCGAAGCCAAGGCCCGGGTCAAGAACATGGTTGCCGCCATGAAGGAGTGTGGGTTCGGCAACTGCACCAACCACTACGAGTGCCAGGCATCCTGCCCCAAGGGGATCAACGTCAAGTTCATCGCACGGATGAACCGGGAATTCCTCAAGGCCCAGTTCTAGCAGGGCTGGCGGACGAAAGGACGATTCGGGGCGATTGGCGACAATCGCCCCGTTTTTTTATGAAACTAAGCCTGAATCTCGTGATACTGCGGGTGACGCTGGAGGGAGGCAGCTTCGCTTCTCTGGTGCCGCTATTCAGCGGGCGGGGAGCAGCCTTTGAAGTGGCCGTGCGGACGCATGGCTGTCGTACGGCCGGAGCGGTATGCAGGCCGAGTCATTGCAGTTTGTGGCAGGACTGCCCCGTGCCTGCACTGGTTTCTCGCGCACTGCCCAGCGATCCGCTCCTGGTCAGGCGTCATCAGAAGCCGGGGCTACCGTACGTTTTCACTGGTTTTTCGCCAGGCTGCAGTGGTGGTACGGAGCCGGACGCTTTCAATTTGGT
The DNA here is from genome assembly GCF_933509905.1 of Trichlorobacter ammonificans. GTDB lineage: Bacteria > Desulfobacterota > Desulfuromonadia > Geobacterales > Pseudopelobacteraceae > Trichlorobacter > Trichlorobacter ammonificans. Next base: position 911,593 of record NZ_OW150024.1, read on the forward strand.
GCTGCTGGGAAACGCAGTGCCTCATCTGAACCTGCTGGTGCGCTCGATTGTCGCCATCAGTGGTGGTGTCTGTCGTCTGCAGGCGCTGGACTACCAGAAAACGCCAGTACCGCTCGTGACGGCTACCGATGGAGGTATCGACAACCTGCCCGTTCTTGATGCCGCCGAACTGATGACACTGTCCCGTCCCGATTTCGCCGGCATACGGCGTATCCGGCTCAAACTGCTCACGCCGCTGCGCCTTCTGCACAATGGTCGAGAGCTAAACCATTTTGAACCGGAACTGTTTGTCCGTGCATTGCTGCGGCGTATTTCTGCGCTGGCAGCCTGTTATGGCGAAAGAGCGGATCCGGAATGGTTTCGTCACTGTGCGGCCCGCGCCGCCGACCTGCGTCTGGATGAGGGTGGTTCTAGCCGTGCGCCGGTTGCTGGGGACGGGCGGGGGGTACTGGGCAGCTACCTGGTATCCGGGCCATGGCAGGAGCTGGGGCCTTTGCTGGTAGTGGGAAGTCTGCTGCACCTGGGTAAGGGGGCTGCCTACGGACGCGGAGCGTTTCAGGTTACACCCTGCGCCTGACGTGCCGGAAGAAGGCTGTCAGGTGCCGGAACTTTTGTGGGAGGATTTCACTATGACGGGAACAGGGGGCAGTCTGGAAGGGAGGAACGGGAACTTGTTTTTGCTGGGATGTATGCTGTTCCTGATGGCACTGGTCAGTGCCTGCAGTACGGCGCGTCCCGTTGATACCGACTTGACGGGACTGCGTCCCGATGCACTCCTGTCCACGTTGTCGGCAAATGTTGAGGTCAGCTACCGGAACGGAGATACGAGCGGCACCGTCCGCGGCCTGATGATCTACCGTCGGCCAGACCGCTTCCGGGTTGTTCTGTTGAGTCCCTTTGGCTCCACACTTATGGAGGCAGCCCTGGCCGGAGAGGAACTGACGCTGCTCTATCCGTCCCAGCAAACGGCATTCCGCGGAAATGTTGGTCAGCTACCGCTCAGAACCGGGCTGGAAGCCTGGAAGCTGCTTCCCTGGATATTTGATCTGCGGCAGCCACGGGAAGGTTCGGACAGCGGTTCAGTCGTGCAGCACCAGCCTCAACCGCAGGAGGAGACCGTTCGTTTGAACGGTGGCCTGGTGGTTGAAAAACGTCGGACCGGGGGCGAGCTGGTCCGTTATGCCGGTTACCGAAACGTTGGAGGGGTGGCGCTGGCAATGGAGTACGAGATCACTACCGCCGATGGCAGCTGGGTCAAGCTACGCTTGGATGAGCCGGAGGTAAACGGAGAACTTGCTGATCAGGCATTTTCCGTAACACTGCAGGGGGTTCGGATACTCCCCCTGTCGCTGCTGAGGGGCGAGGAGCAAAAAAACTGACGGGGAGCATGGTCGTTTGGTGTATTGTGGTAACAAAAAACCGACTGTGATAACAGTCGGTTTCATTTGTTCTTGGTGCCGAAGACGAGACTCGAACTCGTACAGGCTGTCGCCCGCCACCCCCTCAAGATGGTGTGTCTACCAATTCCACCACTTCGGCACAGGACTTAATTTAGTAGCAAATTTCAGTCCGTAAATCAACTCTTAAAAGCGCTACTTCGTCGGCTGCGGAGCAGGCGTTGTCGGGGATGCCGGAGCAGCCGGGGATGCCGGTGCGGCAGCCTTGGGTGCCGTCGTTTTGCCGGACATGATCGACGAACCTGGGTTGTGGCCGGAAATATAGGCCAACGTCAGCGACGTGAGCATGAAGATGATGGCCGCTGCCGTGGTTAGCTTGGTCATGAAGTTGCCGCCACCACTGGCACCGAATACTGACTGGCTGCCACCGCTGCCAAAGGTGGCCCCCATTTCGGCCCCCTTGCCGGACTGCAGCAGAACCACGCCGATAATGAAAAGGCATATGAAAACATGCAAGATTGAAATGACAGTTGACATAGAGACGTATCCCAGTTTGAAATTTTGAGCCTTATTTCATACCATAGGCGCAATGTGCTGTAAAGCTGTTATTCAGTCTCCTGGAAGCGGACGATGGCGGCGAAGCTGTCGGCTTTGAGGCTTGCGCCACCCACCAGAGCACCATCGATGTCCTGCTGCCCCATCAATCCCCTGATGTTTTCGGGCTTGACGCTGCCGCCGTAGAGAATGCGCAGGGCATCCGCAGCGGCCTGATCATACAGCGATACCAGCAGTGTGCGGATGCGAGCGTGGACCTCCTGGGCCTGTTCGTTGCTGGCGGTCTTGCCGGTGCCGATGGCCCAGACCGGTTCGTAGGCGATGATGAGTCGTTGCAGGTCTGCCGCAGTGACCCCTGCAAGTCCCGTGCGGAGCTGGGTTTCAATAACCGTGAAGGTGGTGCCTGCTTCCCGCTCGGCCAGGGTCTCGCCGACGCAGAACAGAACGGTGAGGCCGGCAGCGCAGGCCGCTTTGATCTTGCGGTTGACGGTTGCGTCGGTCTCCCCGAAATACTGGCGCCGTTCAGAATGACCGATGATCACATGGCTGCAGCCGGCGTCCTTAAGCAGGCCGGGGGCCACTTCGCCGGTGAAGGCCCCTTCCTCCTCCCAGAAGCAGTCCTGGGCCGCCACCCTGATGGTGGTGCCCATCGCAGCCTGGACCGCGGTGGTCAGGGCGGTGAACACCGGGGCAACGATGATTTCGACACCACTGACGCCTGCAACCCGTGGTGCCAGCTCCTGTAGTAGTTCGCGGGTTTCGGAGAGGTTCTTGAACAGTTTCCAGTTGCCCGCAATGACCGGTGTACGCATGGAGAAGCTCCTATTTCTTGGTGTCCAGGGCTTTGACGCCGGGAAGAATCTTGCCTTCGAGCAGTTCCAGGAAGGCGCCGCCGCCGGTGGAGATGTAGCTGACCTTGGCGGCCACGCCGGCCTTGTTGACGGCGGCATCGGTATCGCCGCCGCCGATGACGGTGGTGGCGTAACAGTTGGCCACTGCTTCGGCCACGGCAAAGGTCCCCCGTGAAAAGGCATCCATCTCGAACACCCCCATGGGACCGTTCCAGATAACGGTCTTGGCATCCCGCAGGGTTTCGGCAAAAAGGGTGGCCGAGGCAGGGCCGATGTCGAGTGCCATCCAGCCCTCGGGAATTTCCTGGATGGTGGTGACAAAGTTGGTGGCGTTCGGCTCGAAGGCGTTGGCAACGACGCAGTCCACCGGCAGGTAGAAGGAGATCCCCTTTTTCTTTGCCTTGTCCATGATCTTTTTGGCGGTGGGGATCAGTTCGTCCTCCACCAGGGATTTGCCGACGGTGTGACCCAGTGCCTTGAGGAAGGTGAAGGCCATGCCCCCGCCCACCACGATCTTGTCCACCTTGTTGACCAGCGCCTCCAGGACTTCCAGCTTGCCGGAGACTTTCGCGCCGCCCAGGATCGCCACCAGCGGGCGCACCGGATTACTCATGGCCTTGTCGAAGAAGGTCATTTCGTTTTTCATCAGAAAGCCGGCGGCAATGGTGGGGAACAGTGCGGTGATCGCTTCAACCGAGGCATGGGCACGGTGGGAGACGGCGAAAGCGTCATTGACGTAGATTTCGCAGCCATTGGCGAGCTTGCGAGCGAATTCTGCGTCGTTCTTCTCCTCGCCGGGATAGAAACGGACATTTTCCAGCATCACCACGTCGCCCGCCTTCATGTCGGAGATCAGTTTGTCCACCTCGGGGCCGAAGCAGTCCGGTGCCTGGGTGACCTTCTTGCCCAGCAGTTGGGAAAGGCGCTTGGTGGCCGGAGCCATGGTGTACTTGGGTTTGAATTCTCCCTTGGGACGCCCCAGGTGGGAGGCCAGAATCACCTTTGCCCCCTGCTCGACGGCATACTTGATGGTGGGCAGTGCCCCCGCAATCCGGGTGTCTTCGGTGATGGCTCCCTTGTCATCCTGGGGTACGTTGAAATCAACCCTGATGAATACCTTTTTGTCCTTCAGATCCTTCAGTTGATCGATATAACGAATCGGCATGGATCGTGTCCTCCTTGCAAAAAAAAGGGGGGACACCAGATCCCCCCTCGTTCATGGTGGTTATGTGCTTACTTTTTGCCGGCGACCAGATTCAGCAGGTCAACGACCCGCTGGGAGAAGCCGCACTCGTTGTCGTACCAGGAAAGCACCTTGACCATGTTGTCGCCGATAACCTTGGTGCAGGAAGCGTCAACGATGGAGGAGAGCGGGTTGCCGTTGTAGTCGATGGAAACCAGCGGCGACTCTTCGTAGCCCAGTACCCCTTTCAGGGTGCTCCGGGAGGCTTTCTTGAGGGCAGCGTTGATTTTGGTCACGTCGGCCTTTTTCTTGAGGGTAACCACCAGGTCCACCACCGAGACGTTGGGGGTGGGAACGCGGATGGCCATGCCGTCCAGCTTGCCCTTCAGCTCCGGCAACACCAGGGAAACCGCCTTGGCAGCGCCGGTGGTGGTGGGGATCATGGACATGGCGCCGGCCCGGGCGCGGCGCAGGTCCTTGTGGGGCAGGTCCAGGATGTTCTGGTCATTGGTGTAGGAGTGGACCGTGGTGACCAAGCCCTTTTCAATGCCGAAGGCGTCGTTGAGTACCTTTGCCACCGGCGCCAGGCAGTTGGTGGTGCAGGAGGCGTTGGAGATGATGGTGTGTTTCTTGGGATCGTAGAGCTGGTGGTTGACCCCCATGACGATGGTGATGTCCTCGTTGGTGGCAGGTGCGGAAATGACCACCTTCTTGGCGCCGGCCTTGAGGTGCAGTTCCGCCTTGGAGCGGTCGGTGAAGATGCCGGTGGATTCCAGGACCACGTCAATCTTTTCCTTCTGCCAGGGCAGTTCCTCGGGGTTGCGGATCGCAAAGATCTTGATCGGCTTGCCGTTGATGATCAACTGGCCGTCCCCGGCTTCAACCCTGCCGGGAAACACGCCATGAACGGAGTCATATTTAAAAAGATGCGCCAGGGTCTTGGCATCCGTCAGGTCGTTAATGGCCACGAACTCAAGATTCTTGTCTTTGAGGGCCGCCCTGAGAACCATCCTGCCGATACGTCCGAAACCGTTGATTGCAACGCGCAAAGCCATGCCTGTTCCTCCTCGTCATCGAAATTGTATCTGAACCGGAACAGGCAGAACACAGGTCATACCGTTCCCTGGTGCCAATAATAATGCATAGAGCTGAATCGTCAACCGTTAAATGCGTGGGGATTCAGTGCTTGAACAGCCGTTTGCCGGGGACGGCGACACCGGACGCCGCCGCCGGGCACGACCACCTCGCCCCGGAGCATCGGGAGGAGTGGAGGAGGAGCGCCATTTCACTTTACTTTCAGCGTGCTATTCAGTATCGTTTTAAATTCTAATTCTTACGATGAACGGGCTCGAATAGTCAGATGAATAATAATAATATCCGTAACTTCTCAATCATTGCCCATATCGATCACGGCAAGTCCACCCTGGCGGACCGCTTGCTGGAATACACCGGCGCCCTGACCGCGCGGGAGATGCAGAGTCAGTTCCTGGACAAGATGGACTTGGAACGGGAGCGGGGAATCACCATCAAGGCTCAGACCGTGCGCTTGAACTACGAAGCGGACGACGGTACCGTCTACGTGCTGAACCTGATCGATACGCCGGGCCATGTCGACTTCACCTACGAGGTTTCCCGCTCACTGGCCGCCTGCGAGGGGGGGCTGTTGGTGGTGGATGCTTCCCAGGGGGTGGAGGCCCAAACCCTGGCCAACGTTTACCTTGCCCTGGACAACGACCTGGAGGTGTTCCCGGTCCTGAACAAGATCGACCTGCCGGCGGCCGAGCCGGAGCGGGTCAAGCAGGAGATCGAGGAGATCATCGGTATCGATGCCCATGATGCCGTCCTGGCCAGCGCCAAGGAAGGGATCGGTACCCGCGAGATTCTTGAGGAGATCGTCAAGAAGATTCCCCCTCCGGCCGGCGACCCGGCGGCACCGCTGAAGGCGCTGTTGTTCGATTCCTGGTATGACCAGTACCAGGGGGTGATCATCCTGGTGCGGATCTTCGACGGTACCCTGAAAAAAGGGGACAAGATCCTGCTGCACTCCACGGGTCGGGCCTACGAGGCTCTGAAAGTGGGAGTCTTTGCTCCCTCCATGATCGAGGTGCCCCAACTGTCCGCCGGCGAGGTGGGCTTTGTCATTGCCGGCATCAAGGAGGTGGCCGACGCCCGGGTGGGCGATACCGTCACCCTCTTTCACAACCGCTGCGCCACCCCGCTGGCTGGGTTCAAAGAGGTCAAGCCGATGGTCTTTTCCGGTCTGTACCCCATCGACACCTCCCAGTACGAGCAGCTGCGGGACGCCCTGGCCAAATTGAAGCTGAACGACTCCTCCTTCTCCTACGAGCCGGAGACCTCCGTGGCGCTGGGCTTCGGTTTCCGTTGCGGCTTCCTTGGCCTTTTGCACATGGAGATCATCCAGGAACGGCTGGAGCGGGAGTTCTCCCTTGACCTGATCACCACGGCACCGACGGTTGTGTACAAGATTCACAAGACCGACGGCGAACTGCTGGAGATCGAGTCCGCCTCCCGCATGCCGGAGCCCCAATATATCGATACCATCGAGGAACCGTTCATCCTGGCGCATATCCATGTGCCCAACGATTTCGTGGGCGGCGTGCTGGCGCTCTGTGAGGAGAAGCGCGGCATGCAGCGGGAGATCAAATACCTGACCCCCACCCGGGTGATGGTGGTCTATGAGCTGCCCCTGAACGAAATCGTGCTGGACTTCTATGACCGGCTCAAGTCCCTGACCAAGGGGTACGCCTCCCTCGACTACGAACACCTCGACTTCCGTCCCAGTGACTTGGTGCGGATGAATATCCTGATCAACGGCGAAGTGGTGGATGCCCTTTCCCTGATCGTGCACCGGGACAAGGCCTATTTCCGGGGACGAGACCTGGTCTCCAAGATGAAGGAACTGATCCCGCGCCAGATGTTCGAAGTGGCGATCCAGGCCGCCATCGGTAACAAGGTGATTGCCCGGGAGACCGTGAAGGCGCTGCGCAAGGACGTGCTGGCAAAGTGTTACGGCGGCGACATCTCCCGGAAGCGCAAGCTGCTGGAGAAGCAGAAGGAAGGCAAGAAGCGTATGAAGAACGTCGGGAACGTGGAGTTGCCGCAGGAAGCGTTTCTGGCCATCCTGAAAGTCGAAGATTAACGAGAGGACTAGGTGGTAATGGCTGAAAAGAACGAGTTGAAGCCGGAACATGCTCCGGAGCAGCAGACAGCAGTGCACGGCGGCGGTAAAAGCCTGTTCCGGGAATACGCCGAGTCAATTGTCATCGCCGTCATTCTTGCCCTGTTCATCCGGGCCTATATTGTTCAGGCGTTCAAGATTCCTTCCGGCTCCATGGAGGATACGCTGCTGGTCGGCGACCATCTGCTGGTCAGCAAGTTTATCTACGGTACGAAACTACCCTTCAGCGACACCGTGGTACTGAAGCTGCGCGACCCCCGGCGCGGCGACGTGGTGGTGTTCGAGTATCCCGAAGACCCACGCAAGGACTTCATCAAGCGGATCATCGGTCTGCCGGGGGACGTGGTGGAGGGAAAGAACAAAAAGGTTTACGTGAACGGCGTTCTGTATGAAAATCCCCACGCCGTCCACAAAGAGACGGAAATCATTCCACCGGAGCAGAACCCCCGCGATACCTTCGGTCCGATCACGGTGCCGGAGAACTCCTATTTCGTGATGGGGGATAACCGCGATCGCTCCTACGACAGCCGTTTCTGGAAGTTTGTGCGCCGCGATCAGTTGAAGGGACTCGCCTTCATCAAGTACTGGTCCATCGAGGGGGCCTGGTACAAATTCGACATTCGCTGGCGCAATATCGGCAGACTCATAGACTAGGGCTCTGGACCCTTTTTACACCGGAGGTTTGAATCATGGATATGTTGGGTGACTGGAAACGGACGGACTACTGCGGACAATTGACTGCCGGCGATATCGGCCGGGAGGTGATCCTGATGGGCTGGGCGCTACGGCGTCGTGACCACGGCGGGCTCATCTTCATAGATCTGCGTGACCGCGAGGGAATCGCCCAGATTGTGTTCGATCCGGAGGTGAACAGCGCGGCCCACCAAGTGGCGGAAGGGGTACGCAGCGAATACGTGCTGGCGGTGAAGGGGAAAGTGATCCCCCGGCCGGCCGGAACAGTCAACCCCGCCATGAAAACCGGTGAAGTGGAGATTCAGGTGCTGGAGTGCAAGCTGCTCAACCGCTCCAAGGCGCTTCCCTTCATGCTGGACGAGCACAGCGACGTCAACGAGAACATCCGCCTCAAGTACCGCTACCTGGACATGCGCCGTCCCCAGTTGCAGCAGAAGCTGATCCTGCGCCACCAGGTGGCCCAGGTGACCCGCCAGTACCTGAGCGACAATGGTTTCATCGAGTTGGAGACCCCGTTCCTGACTAAGTCCACCCCGGAAGGGGCCCGCGACTTCCTGGTTCCCTCCCGGATCAACCAGGGGCAGTTCTACGCCCTGCCGCAGTCCCCCCAGATTTTCAAGCAGATTTTGATGATTTCCGGTTTCGACCGCTACTTCCAGATCGTGCGCTGCTTCCGCGACGAGGACCTGCGGGCCGACCGCCAGCCGGAATTCACCCAGATCGACTGCGAAATGTCCTTCATCGACCGGGAGGACATCATCACGGTCATGGAAGGGCTGATCGCCCGTATCTTCAAGGAGGCCAAGGGGATCGACGTCCAGTTGCCGGTGGAGCGGATGACCTACCAGGAGGCGATCCGCCGTTTCGGCGTGGACAACCCCGACCTGCGTTTCGGCCTGGAGCTGGTGGAACTGACCGACATCGTCAAAGGCTCCGGCTTCAAGGTCTTTGCCGATGTGGCGGCAAACGGCGGCATCATCAAGGGGATCAACGCCAAGGGCTGCGCCGGGTTCTCCCGCAAGGAGATCGACGACCTGACCCAGTTCGTGGCCATCTACGGCGCCAAGGGGCTGGCCTACGTCAAGGTGACGCCTGAAGGATGGCAGTCCCCCATCACCAAGTTTTTCAACGAAGCCGAGCTGGCTGCCATGAAGGATGCCTTCGGCGCCGAGGAAGGGGACCTGCTGCTGTTCGTGGCCGACAAGCCCAAGGTGGTCAACGACTCCCTGGGCAAGCTGCGCAACCAGCTGGCCGCCATGCTCAAGCTGACCGACCCGAACGTCTACCGTTTCGTCTGGATCACCGACTTTCCGCTTTTGGAGTGGGACGAGGAAGAGAAACGCTGGGCAGCGGTGCACCATCCCTTCACCGCCCCCATGGACGAGGATCTGGCGTACGTGGAATCCGATCCCGGCCGCTGCCGGGCCAAGGCCTACGACCTGGTGCTGAACGGCAACGAGATCGGCGGCGGCTCCATCAGGATCCACCAGGAGCAGGTGCAGTCGCTGATGTTCAAGATGCTGGGCATGTCCGAGGAATCGGCCCGCAGCAAGTTCGGCTTCCTGCTGGACGCTCTGGAATTCGGCACTCCGCCCCACGGCGGCATCGCCTTCGGTATGGACCGGCTGGTCATGCTGTTGACCGGCTCCGACTCCATCCGTGACGTCATCGCCTTCCCCAAAACGCAGAAAGGCACCTGTCTGATGTCCGAAGCGCCGTCCGTGGTGGACAACAAGCAACTGCGCGAGCTGGGTATCAGGCTGGCTGCCGCTGCAGCCCCTGCGACACCGTAGAAAACGATGCCCTGCGGCTCTCTGGCCATACTGCTTGCAGTGCTGCTGGTGTTGGCCGGTTGCACCTCCCATGTTCCGGTCTGGCGGCAGAAGGCGCAGCAGACCCTGGCGCAGCTGGAGCGTGAGGGGGTGGCCCGGAGTCATCCCGATGACTTTGCCAGCGTCGCAAGCGTCTTTCGGGAAGGTGAACGTCTCCTGACCGTCGAGGAAGAGGCGATGCTGGCGGACGAGCGGTACCGCCTGGCCTACCAGAAGGGGATCGTACTGAAGATGGATGCGGCGTTTTATCACGCCCAGCTGATGGAGGAGGCCCGCCAGCGGGAGCTGCAACGCCAGGCTGCACTGGCGGAAGAAGAGCGGCGCCGGCGCGAGGCCGAAGAACGCCAGGCCCAGCAGGCGAGTGTGGATCGCAAGGATAAGACGGCTGGCACCAGACAGCAGGCGGCCGGTCATGATGAGCGACCGCCGGGACCGACCAGCTATACGGTGCGGCGGGGAGAAACCCTGCCGCAGGTGGCGGCTCGTGCCGAAATTTACAACGACGCCGCACTCTGGCCGCTGATCTACCGGGCTAACCGCGACCAGATCAAGGACCCCTACCAGCTTTGGCCGGGGCAGGTGTTGAAGATTCCACGGGGTTTCGGTAAGGATGATGCGATAGAAGCACGCAGGCAGGCCGTCCGGCGTGGCTTCGAACAGTCGGTGCGGCCCCTTAGGTGATTGACAGAGCCGGTTGAATGTATTAGTCTCAAACGTTCAAATTTTTGTGGTTTTACCGGTTTTTCCGGATATTTCAGGGAGGAAGTCAGCGTATGAAGGTTTACTATGACAAGGATTGTGATCACGGAATTCTGAAGAAGAAAACAGTGGCGGTTATCGGCTATGGTTCCCAGGGCCATGCCCATGCCCTTAACTTGAAAGATTCCGGTGTTGACGTTGTGGTGGGACTGCAGAAGGAGTCGGCCTCCGTGAAGAAGGCCAAGGCTGCCGGTCTGACCGTCAAGACCACCGCCGAGGCGGTCAAGGGTGCCGACGTGGTGATGATTCTGCTGCCGGATGAGATCCAGGGCGACGTCTATCGCGAAGAGATCGCCCCCAACCTGAAGAAGGGTGCCTCGCTGGCCTTTGGTCACGGCTTCAACATCCACTTCGGCCAGATCGTTCCCCGTGAAGATATCAATGTTTTCATGGTGGCGCCGAAAGGTCCGGGGCACATGGTTCGCCACGAGTATACCAAGGGGGGCGGCGTTCCCTGTCTGATCGCCATTCATCAGGACCCCTCCAAGAAGACCAAGGAGATTGCCCTGGCCTACGCCTCTGCCGTGGGTGGCGGCCGTTCCGGCATCATCGAGACCACCTTCAAGGAAGAGACCGAGACCGACCTGTTCGGCGAGCAGGCCGTGCTGTGCGGCGGCATCTCCGCCCTGATCCAGGCTGGCTTCGAGACCCTGGTCGAGGCCGGGTATGCCCCGGAAATGGCCTACTTCGAGTGCCTGCACGAGACCAAGCTGATCGTTGATCTGATCTATGAAGGCGGCATCGCCAACATGCGCTACTCGGTTTCCAACACTGCCGAGTACGGCGACCTGACCCGCGGTCCCCGGGTGATCACCGAAGAGACCAAGTGGGAAATGAAGAAGATTCTGGACGAGATCCAGACCGGCGAATTCTGCAAGGAGTGGATGCTGGAGAACAAGGCCAACAAGCCCACCTTCAACGCTCTGCGCCGGCGCGGCGCCGAGCACCAGATCGAAGAGGTCGGCGGCAGGCTGCGTGCCATGATGCCGTGGATCGGCAAGAACAAGATCGTCGACAAGGCGAAAAACTAGACAACATGCAGGACGCACCGGGACCCCGCATCCGACGGACGCGGGGTTTCGTGCGTCATGCAACGGGAAATCATGCGTCCATCACCTCTGTTGATCACCCCTGAAGGGTACCCCTATATCGCGTACAGCGCCGGTCTGTTCCTGCTGCTTGCCAGCGGAGCCTGGCTGTTTTCCTCGGCAATCCTGGCGGTGCCGGCCATCATTGTCCTCGGACTGTGCCTGTTTACCATCTCGTTTTTCCGTAATCCCCGGCGGACGGCGCCGGCTGATCCCACGCTGGTGGTAGCGCCAGCCGACGGCACCGTGGTCTATGTCGGGCCGGCCCAGCAGGAACTGCTGGGGGAGTGCTGCAAGATCAGCATCTTCATGTCGGTTTTCAACGTACACATCAACTGGGTTCCGTTCAGCGGCAACGTGATTGACCGGTTCTATCGCCAGGGCCGGTTTCTCGATGCCCGTGATCCGCGGTCGTCAAGCGAGAATGAGCAGTTGGGACTGGTCCTGGAAACCGACGGGGGAGAGCGGTTGGTGGCGGTACAGATCGCCGGGTTGGTGGCTCGCCGGATCATCTGCTACGCGGAGCCGGGCGACCGTCTGGAGCGGGGTACGCGCTACGGCTTGATCCGTTTCGGTTCGCGGGTCGACCTTTACCTTCCGTCCCGCGTCTCTCCGCTGGTCAAAACGGGAGAGACCACCGTGGCGGGTGAAACGCCGCTGGCCAGCCTGGCCTGACCGGGCAAGGAGTTAACGAACATGGGGCATGCCGCACATCAGCACCCGGCAGGTGAAAAGTCCGAGAACATCAGGAAAGGGATTTACATCCTGCCCAACCTGTTGACCACGGGGTCGCTTTTCTCTGGATTTTACAGCATTGTCGCCACCTTGAACGGCAGCTACAGTACTGCGGCGCTCTGGGTGTTCATTGCCCTGATTTTCGACGGTCTGGACGGCAAGGTGGCCCGGCTCACCGGAACCACCAGCCGCTTTGGCGTCGAGTACGATTCCCTTGCCGATCTGGTGGCGTTCGGCGTGTCTCCTGCGCTGATGATGTATGCCTGGGTGCTGAAACCATTCGGTCGCCTGGGCTGGTTGGCAGCGTTCCTCTTCGCGGCCTGCGGTGCCCTGCGCCTGGCACGCTTCAACGTCCAGGTGAATACGGTTGAGATGACGCGCTTTGTGGGGCTGCCGATCCCCGCCGCCGCCTGCATGGTCTCCTCAACGGTGCTGCTGTTCACACATTTCGGCTGGCCCAGTTCCTACAAACGCCTTGCCGTCATCTGTCTGATCTACCTGCTGGCCTTTCTGATGGTGTCCAGCATCCGCTATTACTCGTTCAAAGATCCTGAGCTGATCAAACGTCAGCCGTTCGGCTTCCTGGTGCTGGCCATTGTGCTGCTGATCATCGTGGCGGCCGAGCCGGCCGTGATGGTGTTCGTGATCATGCTCTGCTATGTACTGTCGGGGCCACTGACGGCGCTCCTGACCTGGCCCCGACGGCGACGTCTGGAAAAGGCTATCCACCGGGGACATGGAGATGGCCACCATGAGTCGCCGGTCAGGGAAGCGGATGGATCGTCGCCTGCAGGCCGGCATCCGTGATCTCCAGCAGTGCGCAGGAGCGAAACGATGCCCGGCCGAACAAGGTGCCGGGGTTGAGCAGGAGCAGGCCCTGATCGGTCTCAGCCAGGGCATGGTGGGTATGGCCGAACAGCACGGCATCTGCCGCCAGCTCCCGCCCCCGGGCGGCAAGGAAGGAAAGTCCCGTCTTGACGCCGTAGCGGTCGCCGTGACAGATCAGGATTCTCTTTCCCTTCCATTCGCTGACCAGCTCCCGGGGCGAGCGGGAGCCCACATCGCAGTTGCCGGCCACTCGCAGGACTGGTAGCGATTCGGCGGCCTCGAGCACCCAGGCGTCCGCCTCCCCGTCGCCGCAATGTATGATCATATCCACGGGCCGGACAGCCTGATAGGCTTCCAGAATGCCATTCTCGTTGCCGTGGGAATCCGAGACGACCAGTATCCTCATGGGTTGTTGATCCTCTGAAAACGGCTTCGTGCCGTTGGGGAATCGTCATATGTCACTGAAAAAACTCCTTCTGATCGTTCTGTTGATTTTTTTCGCCCTGCTGTTGCTGCTTGTCGGCAGCATCCAGGTGGCCCGCCTCCTTCTACAAGAGGAAGGGGAGGGGGGACGCGCCGCCGCGGGCAGCGTCGGCCTCGTGGAAATCAGGGGGATGATCCTGGATTCCCGCGAGCCGGTTCGCCAGTTGCGTCACTTTCTGAAGAAGGACGATATCAAGGCGGTGGTGGTCCGGATCGACTCGCCGGGCGGTGTGGTGGGACCGTCTCAAGAGATCCACGACGAGGTGCGCAGGCTGGCCGCCCAGAAGAAGGTGGTCGTTTCCATGGGGAGCATGGCCGCCTCCGGCGGGTACTACATCGCGGCCCCCGCCACGGTTATCTATGCCAATCCCGGCACCATCACGGCCAGTATCGGCGTGTTGATCAAATTTTCCAACATCGAGGGGCTGATGGACAAGATCGGCATCAAGTCCACCACCGTCAAGACCGGTACCTTCAAGGACGCCGGGTCGCCGAGCCGTCCCCTTTCGCCTGAGGAGCGGGCCATGTTCCAGGCAGTGATCGACAGCACGCACGAACAGTTCGTCCGGGCCGTTGCCGAGGGGCGCAAACTGCCGCTGGAACGGGTCAGGGAGCTGGCTGACGGGCGGATACTGTCCGGGGAGCAGGCCAAGGTGGTGGGGCTGGTGGACAAGCTGGGCAACCAGCAGGAGGCGGTTGCCGAAGCGGGCCGTCTTGCCGGTATCAGCGGCGAACCGGCAGTCGTTCTGCCGCCCCGCAAAAAGATGAGCTACCTTGACCTGTTAACGGACGGCGCCGAGCAGAGCATCAACCGGGTCGTCAACGGAGTTGCCACGAGGGGGCTGCAACTGCTGTACGAGTAGCGTTGATCCGTCCCTACTTGCGACTGCGCAGCCGTTTATGGGCTGCCAGCAGCGCTTTTTCCGTTTCACGCCACCCCAGGCAGGCGTCGGTGATCGACACGCCGTAGGTGAGCTGGCCGTGGTCGGCGGTCACCTTCTGATTTCCTTCCTCCAGGTTGCTTTCGATCATCAGACCGGAAATGCTCTGGTTGCCGTCAACCACCTGGCCAATGACGTTCTCCAGCACCTCCGGTTGCCTGCGGTAGTCCTTGTTGGAGTTGCCGTGGCTGCAGTCCACCATGATGGTGGGGGGAAGCTGGTTTTTCCTGAGAATATCCTCGGTATGGGCGATATCCTCCGGCAGGTAGTTCGGCTTGCGGGTGCTGCCGCGCAGGACGATATGCACGTCAGGATTGCCGGCGGTCTGGATGATGGAGGCGCGACCATCGCGGTTGATCCCCAGAAAGTTGTGGGATGCCCGGGCCGCGATCATGGCGTCCACGGCGATCTGCAGGTTACCGTCGGTACCGTTTTTGAATCCGATTGGGAAGGAAAGGCCGCTGGCCAGTTCCCGGTGGGTCTGGGATTCGGTGGTACGGGCGCCGATGGCACCCCAGGAAATCAGGTCTGCCACGTACTCAGGGGTGATCAGGTCCAGCATTTCGTTGGCCACCGGCACCTCCAGGGCAGTCAGGGTACAGAGCAGCCCCCGGGCGATACCCAGCCCCTTTGAGATCAGGTGGGTACCGTTCATGTCCGGATCGTTGATCAGCCCTTTCCAGCCCACGGTGGTGCGCGGTTTTTCAAAGTAGACCCGCATCACCAGGAACAGCTGGTCATCCACCCGCCGGGAGAGATCGGCCAGCCGCCGGGCGTACTCCACGGCAGCGGCGGTATCGTGGATGGAACAGGGGCCCACCACCACCATCAGCCGCCGGTCCCGCCGCTGGATGATCTCTTTGATCCGCTCCCGGCTGCGGGAGACGAACTCGCGGGCGTGGTCGGTCATCGGAAAGACCTGGCGCAGGTCGGCGGGAGCGATGATCGGGGTGATGGCGGTTACCTTCAGGTTATTCGTCTTGATCATGGGCTGTTCCTCGCGGGAGCGTCGCTGCAAACGATCTCCTTTGTACTGGACGGGGGCGTAACTTGTCAAACTTAAACCGGTTTATTCCCAACAAACGGGCAGTTTTCCTTGATCGCGACGGTACCTTGAACATCGAAAAAGAGTACCTGTTCCGGATCGAGGAGTTCGAGTTCGTACCGGGAGCGGTGGAGGCGATCCGTCTGCTGAACCGGGCGGGGCTGCTGGTGGTGGTGGTGACCAACCAGTCCGGCATCGCCCGGGGGTACTATAGTGAAGCCGACCTGCAGCGGCTGCACCGGCATGTCGACGCGCTGCTGACGGCGGAAGGAGCGCGCGTGGACGCCTGGTACCACTGCCCCCACCATCCCGATGGCCGCGAGCCGTACCGCCGACAATGCGACTGCCGCAAGCCGTTGCCCGGTATGCTGTGGCTGGCCGCGCGGGAGCATGGCATTGACTTGGCCACCTCCTGGATGGTGGGAGATAAGGCGGCGGACGTGGTGGCGGGGCTGGCGGCGGGGTGTCGGCCGCTGCTGGTGCTGACCGGCTACGGTGCGCAGGAGCGGGAGCTGGTTCCCGGCGATGTGCCCTGCTGTACCGATATTCTGGAAGCGGTCCGCCTGATTACGGCTGTTTGACAGTGTATCGGCTCTTGTGGTACTGCCAGAGAGAGGCCGGATACGGGCCGTTCGGAAGCTGCCTCGACCATACCACGTACGAGAAAGGAGTGGCACCATGCCCCCCATTACCAAAGGAATCGTTCTGGCCGGCGGCGCCGGCAGCCGTCTGTACCCGTTGACCCTGGTGGCCAGCAAGCAGTTGCAGCCGGTCTACGACAAGCCGATGATCTACTATCCCCTGGCCACCCTGATGACGGCGGGGATCCGGGACATCCTGCTTATCTCCACCCCCCAGGACACGCCGCGCTTCCAGGAACTTCTGGGGGACGGCTCCCGCTGGGGGATCAGCCTCTCCTACGCGATTCAGCCGGAACCGAAGGGGATCGCCCAGGCCTTCCTGATCGGCGAACAGTTCATCGACCATCAGCCGGTCTGCCTGGTCCTGGGTGACAATATTTTCTACGGCAAGATGCATCTCGACCGGCTGGTGGCAAGCTTCGGGGAAGGGGCGCGGGTGTTCGGCTATTACGTCCATGATCCCGAGCGCTACGGAGTGGTGGAGTTCGATGGGGACGGCAGGGTGCTGTCGCTGGAGGAAAAGCCGAAACAGCCCAAATCTCACTACGCAGTACCGGGGCTCTACCTGTATGACGGCCAGGTGGTGGATATTGCCCGCTCCATCACTCCTTCGGCCCGGGGAGAACTGGAAATCACCGATGTCAACCGTGCCTACCTGGCGCAGGGAACCCTGCAGGTGGAGCGGTTGGGTCGGGGAATTGCCTGGCTGGACACCGGCACCCACAAGTCGCTTCTGGAGGCCAGTTCATTCATTGAAACCCTGGAGGCTCGGCAGGGGCTGAAGATCGCCTGTCTGGAAGAGATCGCGCTGCGTCGTGGTTTCATTTCCTGCGAGCAGATGGCGGCGGTCATTGACCGGACGCCGACCTCTCCCTATCGCGACTATCTGCAGCGGGTGCTGCAGGAGGCGCGGTGCGGCCTGCTCTGACGAAAGGACGCCGTTGCCGTCATGTTCAATTTCTTTCGCAAGAATATCCTGCACATCGTGGTGGGGGTGGGGTTGCTGGCCGCACTGCTGATCTACACCCTCAACCTGCCCCAGGCCGGCCGCGCCAACCTGGTGGAACAGACCGTCGGTAACGTCCTGGCGCCGGTGCAGGGAGAGGTGAGCCGGGGAGCCGCGCTGCCGCTGCGGATCTGGGAGAACTACCTCGCGCTGGTCTCTGTCGGTCGTGAAAACCAGCGTCTCCGCGAGGATGTCCGGGAATTGAACAGCCGCCTGGCTGCCGCCGTGGAGGCTGGTCAGGAAAACGAGCGTCTGACCGCCCTGCTGAACCTGCGCCGGAGCATCCGGGAACAGACCGTGACGGCGCGGGTGATCGGCGAGGATGTGACGCCCTGGTTCAAAACCCTGACCATCGACCGGGGGATGGCCGACGGCCTGAGGGACGGTATGCCGGTGCTGGCTGCCGGCGGGGTGGTGGGCCAGACGGTCAAGGTGGCTGCCGATTCCAGCCGGGTGATGCTCTTGACCGACAATGCCAGCGGCATTGCGGCGGTCGTGCAGCGCTCCCGTGCCCGCGGCGTGGTCAAGGGGAAGGGGGAAAACCTCTGTTCTCTCGAATTCGCCATGCGCGGCGAGGATGTCCAGGTGGGAGATCAGGTCATCACCTCCGGCGTGGGGGGCATTTTTACCAAAGGGCACCTGATCGGTGAGGTGACCATGGTGAAAAAGGGGGAGTACGGCGTCTTTCAGACGGTGACCATCCGTCCCGCCGTGAACATCTCCCGCCTGGAAGAGGTGTTGGTGGTACTGCGCAGGTCGACGGAATAGGACTGACATCCGGATGAACGATTTTCTCAAGGGCGCCCTGTTGATACTGCTGACGGTGCTGCTGCAGACCTCGGTCCTGCCTCAGTACCTGGCCGTTGCCTACAAGCCGGACCTGCTGCTGGTACTGGTGGTCTATCTTGCGTTACGGGCACCGGTTGGCGTCAGTCTACCTGCGGCCTACGGTCTCGGACTGCTCAAGGACAGCCTCGGAGGGATCTATCTGGGGATGAACGGTTTTTCCTTTCTGGTGGTCTATCTGGTGCTCAAGGCGCTGTCGGACCGGCTGTACGTGCAGAGTGCCATCCTGTTTGTCCTGACCGTTTCCGTGGCCACCGTATCGGTCCTGGTGATCAACCTGCTGCTTCTAGTCGTCTTTTCCCAGGGAGGCGGACTGATCGCCTCCATGCTGGCCAACCTGGCCCCCCATCTGTTGATGAACGCCTTCGTGGCCTCCCTGATCACTGCTCTTCCCTTCTATTCCCGCCCCTGGAACGCCCGATGCTGAAAAAGCAGCGCTATGTCAGGGAACTTGCCCACTCCAGACGCCGGACCATTCCGCTTGCCCTGGTGGTGGCGGCGCTTTTCGGTCTGCTGGTTCTTCGTCTCTGGTACCTGCAGATCATCAAAGCCGACGACTACCGGGCCATGTCGGAAAGCAACCGGCTCCGTTTCCTGCCGGTGGCCGCATCCCGGGGGGCCCTGATGGATCGGAACGGCACGATCCTGGTGAATAACCGTCCTTCGTTCAGTCTCTCCATCATTCCCCAGGAGGTGAAGGATGTGGAGGCGTTGCTGGACCGCTTGGCCACCCTGCTGGCGCTTGACCGCGCGGAGCTTGCCGAACGCTGGGCCAAGTCAACGGGGCGTGCCCGTTACTACCCGGTGGTGGTGGCTGCCAACATCAGCAGGGAGCAGGTGGAGATCGTGGAGGAGAATCGTCTGCTGCTGCCGGGGGTTGAAGTCAGCATGAAGCCGGTGCGGGAATACGTTTACGAGAATTCCGCGGCGCACCTGCTGGGCTATATCGGCGAGATTTCGGAAAAAGAGATGGCACTGCCCGGGTACGAGCAGTTCAACCCCGGCGACTATGTGGGAAAGAGCGGGATTGAGAAGGCCTGGGAACAGGAACTGCACGGCATGGATGGCGGGCGCCAGTTGGAGGTGGATTCCCGCGGACGCATCCTGCGGGTGCTCTCGGAGAACAGCCCGGCGGTGGGCAACAGTCTGATGCTGACCATCGACGGACGCCTGCAGCGGGAGGCTGAGGCAGCCTTCGGGGGGCAGGCCGGAGCGGCGGTGGTGATGGATGTCGCCAGCGGCGAGATTCTCGCCTTTGTCAGCAGTCCCACCTTTGATCCGGCGCTCTTTGCCGGTCGCATACCGGTGGACATCTGGAAAAAATATCTTGAGGACAAGCGCCGGCCGCTGGAAAACAAGGCACTGGCCGGCCAGTACCCCCCCGGCTCCACCTTCAAGATGCTCACCGCCCTGGCCGGACTGGAAGCGGGACTGGTCAACGAAAACAGTACCGTTACCTGCAACGGTGCCTACGAGATGGGGGGGAACAAGTTCCGGTGCTGGCACCGTTCCGGTCACGGGAGCGTCAACCTGAAGAAATCCCTGAAGGAATCCTGCGACGTGTACTACTATAAGCTGGGTGAACAGCTCGGGGTTGACCGGATCGCCGCGGTTGCCGAGCGTTTTCTTCTGGGCAAACCTCTGGGGATCGGACTTGCCGGGGAGAAAGGGGGGCTGATTCCTACCGTTGCCTGGAAGCAGAAGCGGTTCGGTAAAAAGTGGTTCAGCGGCGAGACGCTGCCGGTGGCCATCGGTCAGGGGTATCTGCTGATGACACCGATCCAGCTGGCCTCCATGGCGGCCACGGTGGCCAACGACGGCACGGTGGTCCGTCCCCATCTGGTCAAGCGACTGGTGGACCCGGACGGCAAGCTGATCCGGGAATTCGGGCCTGAGGTGCTGGGAAACAGCGGCATTTCTGCCCGTAACCTCAAGTTGGTCAAGCAGGGGCTGTTCGCCGTGGTGAACGAAGCGGGCGGGACCGGCGCCAATGCCCGACTCTGGGATGTCAAGGTGGCCGGCAAGACCGGCACCTCGCAGGTGGTCAAGCTGGATGAGAACCGCAAGCGCCGGATGGGCTACCAGTATCAGGACCATGCCTTGTTCGTGGCGTTCGCCCCTTACGAAAAGCCGGAAATCGCCGTGGCGGTGGTGGTGGAACACGGCGGCGGCGGCGGTGCGGTGGCTGCTCCCATTGCCGGCAGAATCATGCGTCAGTACTTTGACCTGAAAAAGCCCGCACCAACGCGGCCGTCAGCAGAGGAAGAGGACGAAGACCAACAGGAGAAACCGGACAGGGTGCCGACGGATGCGGTGCCGCCTGCCGGTGCGGAACGGCCCACCACCGGGGAGGCGCGGGAATGATTGACCGTCGTCTGGTAACCAATTTCGACTGGACCCTGGTGGGACTGGCGGTGAGCATTTGTCTGCTGGGCATCATCAATATCTACAGCGCCTCCTACTCCTACCGTATGGTCGGTGTGCCGTTCTACATCAAGCAGTTGAACTGGCTGAGTTTCGGCCTGTTGTTGTCGCTGCTGGTGGCCAGCATCGACTACCACATTCTGGAGGACTTTTCCTACTGGTTGTACGGTTTTCTGATCCTGTTGCTGGTGGCGGTGCTGCTGGTGGGCAGGACCAGCCTGGGGGCCACCCGCTGGCTCAACCTCGGCGTCTTCTCCATACAGCCGTCGGAGCTGATGAAAATCGTCATCATCATTACCTTTGCCCGCTTCTTTAACAACTACCATGTGCATGACGGTCTGAGCGTGCGGGATCTCGCCTTTCCGCTGCTGTTGCTGGCAGTGCCGGCGGCCCTGATCATGAAGCAGCCGGACTTGGGCACCGCCATCCTGGTGATTCTGATCGCCCTCTCCATGGCCTTCTTCGTGGGGTTGCGCTGGAGTACCATCGCCACCTTCGTGCTGGTGACCATTCCCCTGGTCTGGGTCGGCTGGGCTCACCTGCTCAAGCCGTACCAGAAAAGCCGGGTGCTCAACTTCATCGATCCGGAGCGGGCCCGCCTGGGCAGCGGCTACCATATCATCCAGAGCAAGATCGCGGTGGGCTCCGGCGGCTTCTGGGGCAAGGGCTACATCAAGGGGACCCAGTCCCAGCTCCGCTTCCTGCCGGAGCAGCATACCGACTTCGCCTTCTCCGTCTTTGCCGAGGAATGGGGATTCATCGGCGTGCTGGTACTGATTGCGCTGTACTTCAGCTTGGTCGTCTGGGGGCTCGGTATTGCCCGACGCTGCAATGACCGGCTGGGGGGATTGCTGGCAGTGGGGGTCACCGCCATGCTGTTCTGGCACACCATCATCAATATCGGGATGGTGATCGGTCTGTTTCCGGTGGTGGGGGTGCCACTGCCGTTTTTCTCCTACGGCGGTACCTCCATGATCACGTCCATGGTGGGGATCGGCATCCTGCAGAGCATCAGCATGCGCCGTTTCATGTTCTAGCTCCGCTCCCGGATGGTGCGTCGCTCCCTTTGCCGGCTCCTCTGCGGCGCCGCCTCGGAAGTACCCACGGTCCGGAAGCGGAGGCCGGAACGCTACTTCCCGTCAATCAGCCGTTTCAACTCCTCCGCATCCCGCGAACCCACCACTACCCTGCCGTCGGGCAGGACCAGGGTAGGAGTGCCGTTGATGCCGTTGGCGTTGGCGAAGCGGATAATCGCGTCGACCGCGGCCTTACTGCTCTCCCTGGTCGGCTTCGGCACGCTTTTGCCCTCGAAGGCCCTGTCAAAGACCTCCCGCTTTTTCGTTTCCAGAATGGCCCGTGATTTGTCGAAGGCTTCCGGATGCATCGGCAGCGGCATCAGCATGACGTGGATGGCAATGTCCGGCGCAATTTTTTCGAGCTTCTTCAACTCCAGGTGCAGCTTGCGGCAGTAGGGACAATCGGGGTCGTCGAACACGAACAGCTTTTTCGATCCTTTGGGATTACCCATGACAAAGGAATGCTGGACCGGAATACCGGCGGGATCGAGTTTTTGCGGCTCCTTCGGCCGGGACAGTTCCTTGTCGTGGGCCACCACCAGCTGCTTGGTCTGCAGGTTGACGATCTGTCCCTGCAGCAGATGCTTCTTGCCGAAATCGATGTACACGACGCCGCTTTTTCCGGTCTGTTCAACCAGCACTTCGTACAGGCCGTGGCTGGGAGCCGGCTTGATCGAGGTAACCTTGATGCCGGCGCCGGCAAAGGCGAGCAGTTCACCCGCCTCCTTGAGGCTCAGGGAGTGGCACTTGGAACATTCATGACCGGGGCCGCAGCCGTTTTCCTGCGGGGGCGGCATTTTTGCCGCAACCGGAGCAATGAAACAAACAAGCAGTAAAAAGCCGAGCATACCGCAGGTGATTCGCAACATGGGAACTCCTTTGAGGGGGACTGATTATTTCCAAATTCTAGCCAAACGCGACAGGTTTGGCTACTCCAATCCATATTCCTTGAGTTTGTATAATAGCGCCCGGTGGCTGATCTCCAGAATCCGTGCCGCATGGGTGCGGTTGCCGCCGGTGCGGGCCAGGGCGCGGCGGATCAGGGATATCTCCATGGCTTGGCCGGCCCGCTTGATGGAGAGATTTTCTTCCGTTTCCTCGTGGCGCTCGCCGGGGCCGCCGAGTGCGGGAAGGCAGGAGAGGGTTACCTGATCGCCGTCGCACATCACCAGACTTCGCTCAATGACGTTTTCCAGTTCACGCACATTGCCGGGCCAGTTGTGCGACATGAAACGTCGCATGACCTCGGGGGCAATCCGTGATGAAGATGAACGGCCGATGCGGACGGCACAGCGCTGCAACAGCTGTTCGGCCAGTAGGGGGAGATCATCGAGGCGCTCGCGCAGGGGGGGGAGGGCGAGGCTGAAGACATTGAGCCGGAAGAACAGGTCCTCCCGAAAACGGCCGGCAGTGCAGTCAGCCGCCAGGTCACGGGAGGTGGCGGATACCACCCGTACATCCACGGACCTGCTGGTGGTGGCCCCTACCCGCCGCACCTCGCCTTCCTGCAGCACCCGCAGCAGCTTGACCTGCAGGGGGGGAGGCATTTCCCCCACCTCGTCCAGAAACAGCGTGCCGCCGTCGGCCTGTTCGAACAGCCCGGCCTTGTCCCCAACGGCACCGGTAAAGGCTCCCCGTACATGGCCGAACAGCTCGCTTTCCAGCAGGTTTTCCGGCAGGGCGCCACAGTTGACCGCCACAAAAGGGCGGTCCGCACGGTCGCCATCGGCGTGGAGCGCCCGGGCCACCAGTTCCTTGCCGGTGCCCGATTCTCCCTGGATCAGCACCGTGGTCTTCAGTCCCGCTACCCGGCTGATGCGGTCGTAGAGGTCGAGCATGGCGGGGCTGCGCCCCACCAGGCCGTGAAAGCCGCACTGCTCCTGCACCTGGGAGCGCAAGCGCCGGTTTTCCTCCTTGAGACGCTCCCGTTCTTCGGCTTTCTTCAGAACGATGACAATCTCGTCCCGCTTGAACGGTTTGGAGATGAAGTCGTAGGCCCCGTCCCGCATACAGGCGACGGCGGTATCCACGGTGCCGTAGGCGGTCATCATGATGACCGGCGCCGTCACCCCCTGCTCCAGGGCCCGGCGCAGGAACTCCCGGCCATCCGTCCCCGGCATGCGAATGTCGCAGAGAATGAAGTCATAGACGCGTTGCCCCAGCTTCTCCAGGCCCTCGGCACCACCTGCGGCGGTATCGCTGGCGTAACCCTGCCGACGCAGCATGACCGACAGCATGTGACGCAGGCTTTCCTCGTCGTCGATGATCAGGATTCGCGGCTGCTTCATCGTCTCACTCCCCCGTTGCCTCCCGGCATCCGGTTCCCCGCTCCGGCAGCCAGAGGGTGAAGCAGCTTCCGTTTCCCGGTTGGCTGCGTACCGTGATCCTGCCGCCCAGTCCCTGGGCGATGCCGGTCGAGATGGCCAGTCCCAGGCCGGTGCCCCGTCCCGGTTCCTTGGTGGTGAAAAAGGGATCGAATATCCGCTCCAGCAGCTGCGGCGGGATGCCGGCGCCGGAATCGGCAACTTCGATCCGTACCCCTTGACCGAGGGCCGCCGATTCAACCGAGACTCGCAGGGTACCGCCTTCCGGCATGGCGTCGTGGGCGTTGATCAGCAGGTTGATCAGTACCTGCTGGACCTGGTGCGGGTCGAGAAATATGCGGGGCAGGGATGCGCCGTGGCGCACATCGACCCGGCATTGCTTGAACATCCCCTGGTGCTGCAGTAACTCCACCGTCCGTCCGGCGAGCTCTCCCGCATCGATCTCTTCGCAGGCAGGGCTGCGGGGGCGGGCGTATTCCAGCAGTCCCCGCACGATCCGGTCGATCCGGTCGCAACCGTCCAGGATTCTGCGGTGGTAGTCGGCCTGGGGGCTGTCCGGAGCGGCCTCAGCCGCAAGAATTTCGGCGTAGCCCATGATCGAGGCCAGGGGCGAGCCGATTTCGTGGGCCGTGCCGGCGGCCAGTAAGCCAACGGAGGCCATCTTTTCGGCCCGTACCGCCTCCTCCCGGGCCAGTTCCAGTTCACGGTTGGCCTGTTCCAGCGCGGCAACGTGGGAGGATACCTCCTGCTGTTTCTGCAGCAGGGCCGCCGACATCTCATTGAAGGATGCGGCCAGGCGAGCCAGTTCGCTGGTGCCGGACAGGGCCACCCGGTGGCCATAGACCCCGCCGATGATCCGTTCCGTTGCTGCCAGCAGACGGTTCACCGGATTCACCACGATGCGGGAGAGGATGAAGGCTCCCAGCCCCAGGAGCAGGATGAAATCAAGGACGAAATAGGAGGCGAAGAGGCGGCGGGTACGGCTTAACCGCTGCTGTTCGTCAGCCAGGGAAAGCATCAGGCCGGCGCGGCCCGCCACTTGTCCCTCACGAAGTACCAGAGCGGAACGGACCAGGGCATTGCCATCGGGCAGCATGCCGGCCTCTTCGGCCTGGCGCCCCGGCAGCAGCAGCGGCTGGTACAGGTCGCTTCCCTCCTTGCCCACGGTGTAGATCACCTTGCCGCCGCTGTCCAGCAGGGTCAGGCGGACCAGGGAGCGCTCCTCGGCCAGCTTTGCCGCGTAGAGCGCCGCCGGCGCGTCAAGGGGCAGCATCCCCTCGGGAAAGGTGGGCAGGCGGTCCGGCAACTGGTTGACGAAGGTGGAGAGCAGCATCCGGCCGTGTTCGGATTTTTGAGCGTAGAGGTCGTTTTCAGCGGTTTTCAGGGCGAAGAGACTGAAGAGAAACCAGGTGAGCAGCAGCAGGCCGGCCAGCGAGGTCAGGATGCAGAAGGTCAGGCTGGGCCGCCAGGCGGGCATGGCTCACCTCCCCAGGTGCAGGTACCAGGAGATCAGTTGCGGACCGAAGAAGAGGTAGAGAATGGCGCCCGCCACCAGGTAGGGACCGAACGGGATGGCCAGATGCCGATCCCGACCCTGCAGGGCCATCAGGGAGAGTCCCACCAGCGAGCCGACCAGGGAGGAGACGAAGATGACGAAGGGGATCGCCTTCAGCCCCAGGAAGGCACCGATCATGGCCAGCAGCTTGGCATCCCCTCCGCCCATGCCCTCGCGGCCGGTCAACCAGAGGTAGCCGTAGAAGACCAGGGCCAACGAGCCCCAGCCGACGAGAATCCCCAGCAGCGAGGAGCGCCAGGACGGTTCGGGCAGGATGAAAGAGCAGAGCAGACCGATGGCGATTCCCGGCAGGGTGATTTCGTCGGGAATGATCTGGTGATCGAAGTCGATGAAGGTGACCACGAGCAGGGAAGCGCACAGGAGGAACAGTACGGCAAAGGAGAGGGTGAGGCCGAACTTGCGGAAGAGCAGCAGGCAGAGCAGACCGGTCAGCAGCTCCACCAGGGGGTAGCGGATCGAGAAGGGGGCGGCGCAGGAACGGCACCGTCCCCGCAGCAGCACCCAGGACAGGATTGGGATGTTGTCGAACCAGCGTACCGGCGTGCCGCAGGCCATGCAGCGGGAGCCGGGGCTCACCACCGACTGTTCCAGCGGCATCCGGTAGATGCAGACGTTGAGAAACGATCCGGTAACGGCACCCAGAACGAACGCCGCCACTGCCGCAACCAGCGGAAACTCCATCCCTATTGCTCTCCAAAGCCATCCGTGATCAGGGCGCCGATGGCGGCCATGGCTTCGGCTTCATCGCTCCCCTCCACGGACAGACGGACCCTGGTTCCCTTGGCGGCGGCCAGCATCATGATCCCCATGATGCTTTTGCCGTTCACTTCGATCCCCTCCCGGGCCAGCTTGACGTCCGACTGAAATCTGCTGGCGGTTTTGACGAACAGTGCCGAGGCCCGCGCGTGGAGCCCCAGTTTGTTGACGATCTCGAATTCCTGCTGCAGCATGAAGCCATCCCTTCAAAGAACGTGGCGGACGGAGTGCCCGTCCGCTGTGCGTGTCAGCCCTCGTTGATGCGGGCGTGCGACCAGCGGGTTACCGTTTCAGAAACTCGCCGGCCGACAGGATACTTTCCCGGCCGGATTTGAGCAGCGATGCCGTCAGTTCCTCCAAGGACTGACGTTCCCGGCGACTGCAGAACTCCACCAGCATCGGCAGGTTGACGCCGGTGACCACCTCCACTTTCCCTTCGGCGAGAAAGGAGAGGGCGGTGTTGGAAGGAGTGCCGCCGAACATGTCGGTCATGATCACGGCGCCATCGCCCCCCACCCGGTCCAGCGCCTCGCCGATCCGTTGCAGCAGACCGTCGGGCGGGTCGTCGGGGTGCAGCCCCACCGCCTCGCACAGCGGAATTTCGCCGGTGATCATGGTTGTCGATGCGATCAGTTCCCGGGCCAGTCCTGCATGGGTTGCCACCACCAGTCCGATCATAGCCTTTTTACCCCTTTTCCATGTCTCGATGACTGATCCGTACCTCGAAGCCGGCGTTCGTCATCTGTTCGGCCAGCACTTCCACCAGGGCGACGGAGCGATGGCGTCCGCCAGTACAGCCCACGGCGATGGTGAGATAACTTTTCCCCTCGCGCCGATAGGACGGGAGGAGAAACTCCAGCAAGGAACCGAACCGTTTCAGAAATTCCGCGGTTTCCGGCTGACCGCAGACGTACTCCCTGACCTGCGGTTCGCGGCCGCTGTGGGGACGTAATTCCGGAATGAAGTGGGGGTTGGGCAGGAAACGGACATCCATCACCAGGTTGGCGTCCAGCGGGACACCATAGCGGAAACCGAAGGAAATCAGTTCCACGGCGAAACGGCTGCTTCCTTCCTCACCCCTGACCAAGCGGATGACCCGGTCACGCAACTGATGCACGTTGAACTCGGAGGTGTCGATGATGCTGGTGGCGTGCTGTCGCAGCAGCGCCAGCCGCTCCCGTTCGATTCTGATCCCCTCCGGTACCGTACAATGCTCGTCGGCCGGGTGACGCCGCCGTGTTTCCGAGAACCGCCGGATCAGTACTTCGTCGCTGGCGTCCAGGAAGATGACGTCCACCTGGTGGCCGGCGGCGCGCAGATCGCTGAAGGTTTCCACGATCCCCTTGGCAAGCTCCCGCCCCCGGATGTCGGTGACCAGCACGGTCCCCTTGAACTGCTCGCCGGATTTTTCGATCAACTCCACAAACTGGCGGAAGAGCCGCACCGGCAGGTTGTCGATGCAGTAGAAGCCTTCGTCTTCCAGCGCCTTGACCACCGTGGATTTTCCCGACCCCGACATGCCGGTAATCACCAGAACGCGCATTGTCTACTCCACCTCGTCGCCCAGGGGACGGCTCTCCATGCGGGCCAGCAGACGGGCCTGGAAATCCCGTGCCGAGTGATACCCCATCCCCTTGAGCAGGAAGTTGCGGGCGGCCACCTCGATGATGGCGCCCAGGTTGCGACCGGGCCGCACCGGGATGGTCAGGTGGGGCAGCTCCACCCCCAGGATGCTGACGGTATGATCGTCAACCCCCAGCCGATCATACTCCTGATTCGGATTCCACTCCACCAGTTCCACCATCAGGTCGACGATCTTCTTTTCGCGGATTGAGGAAACGCCGTAGAGGTCCTTGATGTTGATGATGCCGAGGCCCCGGATCTCCATCAGGTACTGAATCTGCTCCACCGGTTGCCCCACCAGGGCTGCCGGCATTTTCTTCTTGATGAAGACCATGTCGTCGGACACCAGGCGGTGCCCCCTGATGATCAGTTCCAGAGCGCATTCGCTTTTGCCGATGCCGCTCTTGCCGGTCAACAGCACTCCGACTCCCAGCACATCCACCAGCACACCGTGCAGATGGGTGGTGGGCAGGAGCCGCTCCTCCAGGAACTTGGTGACGAGCGAAATGAAAGTGGAGGACTGATGGTTGGTGCCCAGCACCGGAATTCCCTGCTCCCCGGTTGCTTCCAGAAAGAAGGGAGGAGGAACCAACCCCTTGGTGACGATGAAGCAGGAAATGGGGAAACGGCAGAGGGCGCGGGCGTTTTCCCGGAGCAGTTCCTCGTCCAACTGGTTCAGGTAGGAAATCTCCGTATTGCCCAGGATCTGGATCCGGTCGGGATGCAGGTGGCTGGTATAGCCGGTCAGGGCCAGCCCCGGTTTCTGGAGGCGGGACGAGGTGACCCGGTGATCCAGGCCGGCCGTGCCGGAAATCAGGCTCAGGTCCAGTCCGTATTCGTCGTCGTCCAGCAGATCCTGTATGGAGAGGCTGATGGTATCCATGGCTACCGAAGGCCTGCGCGGCGGCCGGGGCCGCCGCGCAGGCACGGGGTCTAGCTCCGCTGGGGCTCGATCAGGC
This sequence comes from Trichlorobacter ammonificans, assembly GCF_933509905.1. Classification (GTDB taxonomy): domain Bacteria; phylum Desulfobacterota; class Desulfuromonadia; order Geobacterales; family Pseudopelobacteraceae; genus Trichlorobacter; species Trichlorobacter ammonificans. Next base: position 940,413 of record NZ_OW150024.1, read on the forward strand.
CGAAGTTACCGTCCTTACGGCGGTAGAGCACGTTGATCTCGCCGGAACGCGCATCGCTGAACACCAGGAAATCCTTGTGCAGCAGATCCATCTGCATGACCGCCTCTTCAACCGCCATCGGCTTGGCGGTTTCGGTCTTGGTGGTGATCACCACCGGCTCCGGCTGCGCCTCCAGGCTTTCAGCCTGCAGGATCTTCTTGGAAACGGTACGGCCATTGCCGTTGGCACCCGGCTTGTGATCCTTCAGCTTTTCCTTGTAGCGCTTCAACTGGCGCTCGATCTTGTCCAGCACCATGTCCACGGCGGCGTACATGTCGCTGGTGGCTTCCGATGCCTTGGTGGTGATGCCGCGAGCGTTGATGACGATTTCGACGATGTGACGGATTTTTTCAACCGTGAAATACACCTGGGCAGTGATCGGCTCGTCAATGTACTTGGTGACCCGCTCCAGCTTCTCCTCGGCGTAGGCTTTCAGCGCCTCGCTCTGCTCCATATGCCGAAAGGTTGTGATGACTTGCATGATGTTTTCCTCCTGTGGGTAGTTGCCTCTGGAAAGAGTATATCAGAAATGACGCCGGCGCTCAGACGAGGAGCCGATGCGCATCATTTCACGGTATTTGGTCACGGTGCGGCGGGCGATGTTCACCGTTTCACCGGACAGTATCTCGGCAATCCGCTGGTCCGAGAGCGGTTTTTTGGGGTCCTCGCGGTCGATGATCTCCTTGATCCGGCTCTTCACGCTTTCCGAGGAGACGTCATCACCGCCGCCGGAGGTGGACAGTCCGCTGTTGAAGAAATACTTGAGCTCGAACAGTCCCTGGGGGGTTTGCATGTACTTGTTGGTGGTAACCCGGCTGATGGTGGATTCGTGCATGCCGATATCCTCGGCCACGTCGCGCAGCACCAGCGGACGCAACCCCTCCACGCCGCGCTCCAGAAACTCCCACTGGAACTTGACGATGCTCTTGGCCACCCGGAAGATGGTGCGCTGCCGCTGCTGGATGCTCTTGATCAGCCACTGGGCCGCCCGCATCTTGTCGCCGACGTACTCGTCCACCTTGGCGTCGAAACTGCCGCCGCTGCGCGCCTCCAGATAGTAGGGGGAAAGCCGCAGGTTGGGTAACCCTTCCTCGTTCAGCATGACCACGTAGTCGTCCCCCACCTTGTGCACGAAGATGTCCGGCGAAATGTACTGGGCATCGTCGCTGCCGTACACCCGGCCGGGGTGGGGGTCAAAGCCGGCAATGACGCGAGTGGCGGCGATCACCTGTTCGATATCGACCCGCAGCGCCCGGGCGATCTGGCGATAGTTGCGGGATTCCAGATCCTTCAGGTGGTTGAGCAGGATCGACTCCACCACGCTGCCGGCCATCCCCAGGGAGCGGGCCTGCAAGAGCAGGCATTCCTGCAGGGAGCGGGCAGCCACGCCCACCGGATCGAACTCCTGGACACGGGCCAGTACCTGCTCCACGAAACAATCGTCCACGCCGCAGGAGTGGGCGGTTTCGGCAACTGTGGCACAGAAGAGGCCGTCGTCGTCGATGTTGCCGATGATTTCCTCGGCCACCCGCACCTCGTTGTCGGAAAAATGTCCCATGCGCAGTTGCCAGAGCAGGTGGTCGGCCAGGGTGCCGCGTCGGGTCAGCAGATTTTCAAAGGAGGGGCGCTCCTCGTCATCGCCCCCCTGTTCACCCATGGAGTAGTTGTAGCCATCCAGGTAGCTGTCCCAGTCGCGCAGGGTCTCCTCGCCGGCGGCCACTTCACTGAAGGTCTCGTCCGGTTTGGGTGGCCCGCTTTCTTCAACGTCGGCGTGGTCGGCGGACGGTTCGGCACCGTCGAACTCTTCAGCCTCCGCCGTCTCCTCCAGGATCGGATTTTCCTCCAGCTCCCGGCTGACCACCTCCTGGAGCTCGTTGCGGGTCATCTGCAGCAGCTTGATGGCCTGCTGCAACTGGGGGGTCATCACCAGTTGCTGGGTCATCCTGATCTGTTGCCGCATCTCCATTGCCATGCTCTGCTCCCGTTCCAGCTACAGCCTGAACGCTTCGCCCAGGTAAATTTCCCGGGCACGTCTGCTTTCGGCGATTTCTGCCGGCGTGCCGAACTCCAGTACCTCGCCTGCGCTGACAATGTAAGCCGCATCACAGACGCCGAGCGTTTCCCGCACATTGTGGTCCGAGATCAGTACGCCGATATTGCGGGCCTTGAGCGAAGTGATCAGATGCTGGATGTCGGCCACGGCGATCGGATCGATGCCGGCGAACGGTTCGTCCAGCAGGATGAAGGCCGGGGAGGTGATCAGGGCCCGGGCGATCTCCACCCGCCGTCGCTCGCCGCCGGAGAGAGCGTAGCCCATGGTGTCGGCCACGTGGGCGATGCCGAACTCCTCCAGCAATTCCTGGGCCCGGTGCCGCTGCAGCTCCCGGTCCTCCTCGACGGTTTCAAGGATTGCCAGCAGGTTGTCCCGCACGGACAGCTTGCGGAAGACCGAGGCTTCCTGGGGCAGGTAGCTGATTCCCCGTCTGGCCCGCAGGTGCATCGGAAAGGTGGTGATATCCTCGTCATCCAGGTATACCGCACCGCCTTCGGGGCGGGTCAGCCCCACCACCATGTAAAAGGTGGTGGTCTTGCCGGCGCCGTTGGGGCCCAAGAGGCCGATCACCTGACCGGTGGCAAGGGACAGGCTCACCCCCGAAACCACGGTCCGCTTGCCGTAGCTCTTGCAGAGTCCCTCGGCCCTGAGCCGCCGTTCAGCGTTTGCTGCCATCATCGCTTTTCCGCGGGGCGGAGCCCGCCTTGGGATGGATCACCGCCTCGACCCGTCCCGAGCCGCCGCCATCCACCACGCTGCGTTCGTCGTCGATATGGTAGGTGATCACGTTGCCGGTGATCGAGTCGTTGCCGCGGGTTACCCGCGGATTGACGGTGAGGGTGATCCTGCCTGCCCTGGTCTCGTAGACGGCATGGCCGCCGGTGCCGATCCGGTCGCTCTGCACGATCCGTACATTGCCGACGGCAATGATCCGGTCCACCTCCTCGGACTGCTCGCCGTAATAGATTTCCAGGCGGTCGGCGTAGATGGTCACATCCTGCTGGCGGGAAACCACCCGGCCGCTGAAGATGGCTTTCTTGCCCTTGTTGTCGGCCTGCAGATGGTCGGCCGTGACCGTGATCGGCATCTGCGAACGGTCCGTGCGGCCGGACGGCTCTGCCGCCGACGCGGAGAAGGCCGGCAGCAGCGCCAAAACGGCGACGAGCAGGCGAATCAGCAGGTCAACGTTGTACATGGTATCCCTCGATCACTGAATGTACCTGACGGCGAAACCGGATCTGCTCGTCCTTCAGGATCAGTTCCATCCCCACCGCCGTCAGGGTCAGGCGACCATCGGTCACCCGAACCGGCCGGTCCGTGCTGACCACCCCCCGGGCGGGCCGGTATTCCAGGTGGTCGGTTTCAAGTACCATCCCCCGGCGGGTAACGATACGGACCCGTCCGTCCATCTGTACGGTCCGGTTCGGTTCGTCGTACAGACCGGTCTGCGAGGTGAGCAGCGCCCCTCCCGCCGCACCCTCGTGGATTTCGGTCCGCACCAGGTGCAGACGGACCCGACCGGTTTCCTTGTCGTACTCCGCCCGCTCCGCGGTCAGGTCCCAGAGCTTCTCGTTGCCCCGCATCTCCGAAAAGGAGGCGCGGGACATGGCCATGTCGATGTCGGGGGAACTGTTCCGGGGAGGTGCGTCGGGCGGGACCGAACGGAACTGCTTCAGGGCGACCGTTCCCGCGATGGCCGCGCTGATACCCAGAATAACCGCTGCCAGAATCTGTCTGATCCGCTTGGACGCCGCCGTTGACATGAAAAACACTATAGCATCGGGGCGAGCGGCTGTCCAGACGTTAGCAGGCGGAAGGCAGGTAGTTGGCACAAAGATTGTATGAGTTTCACAGATCGTAGCGCCGGACAACCAGTTCTTCCCAGGCACCACGTCCTTTCAGCAGCAGATCGCACAGCTCCCGCACCGCCCCCATGCCGCCGCCGCAGCCCGACACAAAGGCTGCCGCCGCCCGTACTTCCGGCAGGGCGTCGCAGGGGGCGGCGGCAAACGCAACCCGACGCATCACCGGCACGTCGATGACGTCGTCCCCCATGTAGGCCACCTGGTGGTCCGCCAGGCCGGTACGCCGCAGCATGTCCGCATAACTTTCCAGCTTCTGCAGCGATCCCTGGTAGACCAGTTCTATCCCCAGTTCCCGTGCTCGCAGGTCCACCACCGGCGAGGTACGGCCGCTGATGATCCCCACCTGGATGCCGGCCCGCTGCACCAGCTTGATGCCGTGGCCGTCCTTGACGTTGAAGAACTTGGTCTCCACCCCGTTGGCGTCCCAGACGATCCGGCCGTCGGTCATGACGCCGTCCACATCCAGGATCAGCAGCTCGATATGTTTGAGTTTCTCCATCATGCGATGCCCGCCTTGAGGAGATCGTGCAGGTGGAGGACGCCGCAGGGGACGGCATCCGTGTCGTTGTCGAACACGAACAGCGAGGTGATGGCGTGACGCTCCATCAGCTGCAGGGCCGCGGCGGCCAGTTCCTGACGCCGGATCCGCTTCGGGCCCCGCCGCATCAGGCTGCCGGCCGTGGTCTGCAGAATATCCTCACCCCGTTCCAGGGAGCGGCGCAAGTCGCCGTCGGTGATGACCCCCAGCAGCCGGCCGGTGTCGTCGGTCACCCCGGTCACCCCCAGCCCCTTGGCGGTGATGACGAACAGCGCCTCCTTCATCGGGGTCGCCTCGTACACCAGCGGGATGGCGTCTCCCCGGTGCATCAGATCCTCCACCCGCAGGAGCAGCTTCTTGCCCAGGGCGCCGCCGGGGTGGAACAGGGCGAAGTCCTCGGCCTGGAAGCCCCGTTCCACCAGCAGGGCCACGGCCAGGGCATCTCCCATGGCCAGGGTGGCGGTGGTGGAGGAGGTGGGGGCCAGTCCCAGGGGACAGGCCTCTTCGGCAACCGATACATCCAGGTGAATATCGGCGGTCCGGGCCAGGGTGGAGTCGGGTCTGCCGCTGAGCGCGACCAGGCTGGCGCCGAGCCGCTTCACCACCGGCAGAATGCGCAGTAGTTCATCGGTCTCGCCGCTGTTGGAAATGGCAATCACCACATCCCCCTTCATGATCATCCCCAGGTCGCCGTGGATCCCCTCGGCGGGATGGAGAAAGAAGGCCGGCGTACCGGTGGAGGCCATGGTGGAAGCGATCTTCTGGCCAATCAGCCCCGACTTGCCCATGCCGCTCACCACCACCCGTCCCGGGCTGGCCAGGATCAGCCGCACCGCCTGTTCAAACGAGCTGTCGAGCCGGTGCGTCAGGGCGGCCACGGCCCGGGCCTCGGCGTCGATTACCTTGCGCGCCTCGTCGAGAATTCCCATGGTCAGCTCCGGGCCACGGCGTCGATGGCCTGCAGCTTCTTGAGCAGTGCCGGCAGCTCCGCCAGTGGTATGGAGTTGGGGCCGTCGCAGCGGGCCACGGCCGGATCCTCATGCACCTCCATGAAGATGCCGTCGATGCCGGTGGCCACGGCGGCGCGGGAGAGGTACTCAACGAACTCCCGCTGGCCGCCGGAGCTGTCCCCCTGGCCGCCCGGAAGCTGGACGCTGTGGGTGGCGTCAAAGACCACCGGGTAGCCGAAAGCCCTCATCACCGGCAGGGAACGCATGTCCACCACCAGGTTGTTGTAGCCGAAGGAGGCACCCCGCTCGGTGAGGATGATATTCTCGTTACCGGCGGCGGCGACCTTGCCCACCACGTTCTTCATGTCCCAGGGGGCCAGGAACTGCCCCTTCTTGACGTTCACCGTCTTGCCGGTGCGGGCTGCGGCCGTCACCAGGTCGGTCTGGCGGCAGAGAAAAGCAGGAATCTGCAGCACGTCCAGCACCTGGGCCGCCGGCGCCACCTGCTCAATGGAGTGGATGTCGGACAGCACCGGAATCCCCAGGGAGTCGCGGACTTTCTGCAGGATACGCAGTCCCTCGTCCAGGCCGGGACCGCGGAAGGCGGCAGCCGAGGTGCGGTTGGCCTTGTCGTAGGATGCCTTGAACACCAGCGGCAGGGAAAGGCCGTTGCAGATGGTCATGAGCCGTTCCGCATGGCGCAGGGTGGCTGATTCGTCTTCGATGACACAGGGGCCGGCGATCAGCACCAGGGGACGGCCGCCGCCGATCTTCACGGCTCCGATGGAAAGTTCTTTGGTCATGGGGTAGGTCTCCGATGAAAAAGACCCCGCAGTTCCCGCGGGGCAGGCTTTCTTACTACCACGTTGGCCGCCCGTTTGACAAGCTCCCCGTTGCAAGGAATCCTGATTGCTTACTTGTAAAGTGGGCTGAATTGCGTTAGGTTTTTCCTGTGAAACCGTCGGGGAATGCATACGAGGGAAGGGACGCCTGCATGGTGCCGCTGCTTCTTGCGCTCCTTGTGCTGATTCTGGCGCAGGGGGCCAGTGTTCCCCCGCTTGTCCTTGATGACGAACACGCCGGTTTCAAGAATGCTTCGCAGTACCTCCGGCCCGTTGTCAAAGGGCAGGGGGCGTTCCGCCATCTTTCCGCCGCCAAGCCCTCCTTCAGTGCCGATCTTTACGACACGGTTCCCTGTCGTTTCAGGGATACCGACAGTGGCGTCCCCGGTCCGTTCCGGCAGCCGGACGTCCCGCCTGCCGCTCCCGTGGCCGCCGTCCCTGCCCGGGCTCCTCCTGCGTAATCCTTTCAGGCATCGCCAGTGATGACGCGTGCCTTCCCTCAGCCGTCCCTTGGTTGTTCGGGAGCGCTGTCGGAGGCACTCCAGCTTCGTTCACGTCCGTCGCGACTGCGACGGTGCGTGTGACAACCATCCGGCTGCTTGGGGATACCGGGCAGCGGGAGCTAGATAGGAGGCCCATGCACGACCTCGGTTTGATCATGACTATAACCGGCGGTTTTACCGCCGCCCTGTTGTTCGGTTACCTGACCCAGCGCCTGGGGATGTCGCCCATCGTCGGCTACCTGTTGGCCGGCATCGCCGTCGGAAGCCACACCCCGGGCTTTGTCGCCGACCGTCATATGGCGGAGCAGTTCGCCGAAATCGGCGTTATTCTGCTCATGTTCGGCGTTGGCCTGCAGTTTCATGCCAAGGAGCTGCTGGAAGTGCGGCGGGTGGCCATACCGGGCGCCATTTTCCAGAGCGCCGTGGCCACCGTGCTCTGCTGTCTGGTGGCGCGGCTTTTGGGTTGGAGCTGGTCCGCCGGCATCGTGTTCGGTTTTGCCGTGTCGGTGGCCAGTACGGTGGTGCTGCTGCGGGTGCTGGTGGACAACAACGAGCTGCACACCCCCACCGGTCACATCGCCGTGGGGTGGCTGGTGGTGGAGGATATCTTCACCGTATTCATGATGGTGGTGCTGCCGGTGCTGTTCGGCGCCGGTGCGGCCGCCTCGGGCGGTCTGGCCGCGGCGGTGGGGCTCTCCACCCTCAAGATCGCCGCCCTGGTACTGCTGACCTTTCTGGCCGGCGGGCGGCTGATTCCCTGGCTGCTGGAGCGGGTGGCCGTTACCCGCTCGCGGGAACTGTTCACCTTGACCGTGCTGGTGCTGGCACTGGGGATCGCGGTGGGTTCCGCGGTGCTGTTCGGCGTCTCCATGGCCCTGGGAGCCTTTCTGGCCGGCATGGTGGTGCGACAGTCCGATTTCAGCTTCCGGGCCGCTTCCGAGGCGTTGCCGATGCGGGACGCCTTTGCCGTGCTCTTCTTCGTATCGGTGGGAATGCTCTTCGATCCGGCCCACCTGTTACGGGAGCCGGTACTGGTGGGAGCCACCCTGGCCATCATCCTGCTGGGCAAGCCGCTGGCGGCCCTGATCATCGTGCTGGTGCTGGGCTACTCCCCCCGGGTCGCCCTGTCCGTTGCCGTGGCCCTGGCGCAGATCGGCGAATTTTCCTTCATCCTGGCCACGGTGGGAAGCCAGTTGGGGGTGCTGGGGGAAGTGGGGTCCCAGACCCTGGTGGCGGCCTCCATCATCTCCATCAGTTTGAACCCCCTGCTCTACAAGCTGATCGGTCCGGTGGAAAACCGGTTCAAGCATTTCCGCTTCTGGCAGCTGCTGGAGCAGCGGGCCCGCCGCACCGTCGCGACCGCCCAGGGGGGCGGGGAGGTGCTGCCGCCGGTTTCCCGCGACCGCGCCATCGTGATCGGCTACGGCCCCACCGGGCGGATGCTGGTCCGCCTGCTGGGGGAGAACGGTATCGAACCGGTGGTGGTAGAGCTGAATCTTGCCACGGTGCGGCGTTTGAAAAAGGAAGGGGTCGGCGTTATCTACGGTGACGCAACCCTGCAGGATACCTTGAACAATGCAGGAGTGGAGTCCGCAGCCTTTCTGATTCTCACCTCCGCCGGCATGCAGGGGAGCGAAGAGGTCATCCGGGTGGCGCGGGGTATGAATCCCGGCCTGCGCATCATCGCCCGTTCCACCTATCTGCGGGACATGTCGGCCCTGCGCCGGGCCGGTGCCGACACCATCTTCTCCGGCGAGGGAGAGATCGCGCTGAATATGACCGAGCATATCATGCGCACGCTGGGGGCCACCGACGAACAGCTGGACCGCGAGCGGGAGCGGATCCGGACCGAACTGTCCGGCGGTAACGTCATGGAAGAAGGGCGCCAGGCGGCCTGACCCGGCCCCGGCTCCCTTTCGTCGCCCGGAACCGCCGGGGGGATCACGAATACAACAAATACATTTTTTCACGAGGGTATGCCGATATGAGAATTCTGCTTGCCATTGACGGTTCACCGTGCAGCAAGGTAGCGGTTGAAGAGGTACGACGACGGCCCTGGCCCGAGGGAAGCGAGGTGCGGCTTTTGACCGTGCGCTCCCCGATCGAGGCGATGTTGTTGCAGGAAGCATCCCATCTGCCGATGCCGGGAGAACTGATTTTCAAACAGAGCGGCTGGCGGGAGGTGGACTTCATGAACGATGCCCTTGCACGTCTCGAGTCCTCCGTTGCCGGCCTGAGGGTGACGCCGATACTGCTGGAGGGGAGGGCCAAAGACGTCATCCTTGACGATGCCGAGCAGTGGGGAGCCGATCTGATCGTGGTCGGTTCCCACGGCTATGGTATCGTGCGGCACTTTCTGCTCGGCTCCGTGTCGCTGGCGGTGGCACTCAACGCCCCCTGCTCCGTTGAAATCGTGCGGAGCCGGGATGACCGTCCCCGGGGAGACGTCCCCGTGACAGCCACGGGAGGGGGGGAACCTGGGTGAATACCGGGCCGGGGGGGTGAAGAGCCTCCCCGTTTCTTGGGTTGAGGCTCCACCGGTTTCATGCTAGGATTCATCGCTTTCAACTACAGACGGGAGATTCTTGATGATCAGTAGTTTCGTGAAGAAAATAATCGGCAGCAAGAATGACCGGGTCCTGAAGAAACTCTGGCCGGTGGTGGCGCGGATCAATGCCCTCGAAGCAACGGTACAGGCCCTTTCCGACCAGCAGTTGCGGGACAAAACCGCGGAGTTCAAGGAGCGCTACGGCCGGGGGGAGTCCCTGGACTCGCTGCTGCCCGAGGCTTTTGCCGTCTGCCGTGAGGCAGGCAGGCGGGTGTTGGGGATGCGTCATTTCGACGTGCAGTTGATCGGCGGTATGGTGCTGCATTCCGGCAAAATCTCCGAAATGAAAACCGGTGAAGGCAAGACCCTGGTAGCTACGCTGCCGGCCTACCTGAACGCCATCTCCGGCAAGGGGGTCCACGTGGTCACGGTCAACGACTACCTGGCCCGGCGGGACGCGGAATGGATGGGACAACTGTACGGTTTTCTGGGGCTCCGCGTGGGGATCATCGTTCACGGTCTGGACGACAGTCAGCGGCGGGCCGCCTATGCCGCCGACATCACCTACGGCACCAACAACGAGTTCGGCTTCGACTATCTGCGGGACAACATGAAATTCTCCCTGGAGGATTACGTGCAGCGGGGCTTCAACTTCGCCATCGTTGACGAGGTGGACTCCATCCTGATCGACGAGGCCCGTACGCCGCTGATCATCTCCGGTCCCACCGAGGATTCCACCGACAAGTACTACATCGTCAACCGGATCATCCCGCTGCTTGAGAAAGGGGAGGTGAAGGAAGAGGAGGCCAACACCCTTTCCGGCAAGCGCAAGACCTACACCGGCGACTACACCATCGACGAGAAGGCCAAGAACGCCACCCTCACCGAGCAGGGGGTGGCCAAGGTGGAGCAGTTGCTCAAGGTGGAAAACCTGTACGACCCGCGCAATATCGAAACCCTGCACCATGTCCAGCAGGCGCTGCGGGCCCACACCATGTACCGCCGGGACGTGGAGTACGTGGTGAAGGACGGCGAGGTGATCATCGTCGATGAGTTCACCGGCCGTCTGATGCCGGGACGGCGCTGGTCCGACGGCCTGCACCAGGCGGTGGAGGCCAAGGAAGGGGTACGGATCGAGAGCGAAAACCAGACGCTTGCCACCATCACCTTTCAGAACTATTTCCGGATGTACGCCAAGCTGTCCGGCATGACCGGTACCGCCGACACCGAGGCGGAGGAATTCCACAAAATCTACAAGCTGGACGTGGTGGTGATTCCCACCAACCGGCCGCTCCTGCGTCCCGATTACCCGGACGTGATCTACAAGACCGAGCGGGAGAAGTTCGACGCCGTCATCGCCGACATCAAGGAGCACTACGAAAAAGGGCAGCCCTGCCTGGTGGGCACCATCTCCATTGAGAAGTCGGAAGTGCTCTCCGAGCTGCTGCGCAAGCAGGGAGTCCCCCACTACGTGCTCAACGCCAAACAGCACGAGCGGGAAGCCGAGATCGTGGCCCAGGCCGGACGCAAGGGGGCCATCACCATTGCCACCAACATGGCGGGCCGCGGTACCGACATCCTGCTGGGGGGGAACCCGGAGGGGCTGCTCAAGCAGTGGCGCCTGGAGAACCCCGATGCCGACGAGGCGGCGTGCGCGGCGAAGCTGGCCGAGTTCAAGGAACGCTGCAAGGGCGAGCACGACGCGGTGGTGGCCCTGGGGGGGCTGCATATCATCGGTACCGAACGCCACGAGTCGCGGCGGATCGACAACCAGTTGCGGGGCCGTTCCGGCCGCCAGGGGGACCCCGGGTCCTCCCGTTTCTACCTGTCGCTGGAAGACGACCTGCTGCGCATCTTCGGTTCGGAGCGGGTCTCCAAAATCATGGACTTCCTCAAGATCGAGGAGGGAGAGGCGATCACCCACGGCATGATCACCAAGTCCATCGAGAACGCCCAGAAGAAGGTGGAGGCCCACAACTTCGAGATCCGGAAACACCTGATCGATTACGACGACGTCATGAACAAGCAGCGGGAGGTGATCTACACCCAGCGCCGCGAGATTCTGGCCGGTCAGGATATCCGGGAGAGCTTCCTGGAGATGCTGGACGAAACCATCGGCGACATCGTCAATGCCTATGCCTACGAGAAGGATGCGCCGCTGGACTGGGACTGGGAAGCCCTTTCCGAGACGGTCATGCGCTGTTTCGCCCTGCAGCTCGACCTCTCCAAGGAGATGATCGCCCGGATGAATGCCGACGGCCTGCGCCACCTGTTGCAGGAACAGGCCCAGAGCATTGTGGCCCGCCGCGCCGCGGAGATGGGGGACGAGCTGTTCGACCACCTGATCCGGGTGGTGATGCTGCAGGCCATCGACGTGCACTGGAAGGATCACCTGCTGAACATCGACCACCTGAAAGAGGGGATCGGCCTGCGGGGCTACGGCCAGAAGGATCCCAAGCAGGAGTACAAGAAGGAAGCCTACCAGCTGTTCATGGAGATGATCATCCGCATCCGCGAGGAGACGGTGGAGCGGGTCTTCTGGGTGCAGATCGAAAGCGAAGAGGATGTGGAGGAGCTGGAAGAGGAACAGCTGGAAAAGAGCCGCAAGCTGCTGCAGAACCTCACCGACACCGACGTGACCACTGCTTCGGCTCCGGCAAAAAGCACCAAGAGCGCCGGCCGCAACGATCCGTGTCCCTGCGGGAGCGGCAAAAAGTATAAGAAGTGCTGTGGAAAATAGAGGAATAGCACGCGGATGGCGCGGATTGAACGGCGATTATCGCGGATTTTTCCGGAAAAGTAATCAGTGTCAATCCGCCTGCATCCGTGTTATCCGCATGCCATTGCTTTTGCGAGGTTGAACATGCCGAAAGGTTTTCAATTTTCCGCTGTTGAGGCGGCCATCAAGAAGCCGGGTCGCAAGGACTTGGCCCTGATCTGGTCCGAGGTGCCGGCCACGGCGGCAGCGGTCTTCACCACCAACGCGGTCAAGGCGGCGCCGGTTGTGCTGTCGCAGGAACGGATCGTCGGCGGTCGCTGCCAGGCCCTGGTGGTGAACAGCGGCAACGCCAACGCCTGTACCGGTGCCCAAGGAATGGCCGATGCCCGCGAGACCACCCGCATTCTGGCGCAGGAGCTGGGGATCGCCGAGGAGTTGATCCAGGTCTGCTCCACCGGCGTCATCGGTCAGCCGTTGCCGATGGAGCGGCTGACCGCCGCCCTGCCGCCCCTGGCCGCCGGTCGGGGAAGCGCTACACTGGACGATCTGGCCGGCGCCATCATGACCACCGACACCTTCCCCAAGACCGCGATGCGGCAGGGGGCGGGCTACGCCATCGCCGGCATTGCCAAAGGGGCCGGCATGATCATGCCCAACATGGCCACCATGCTCTCCTTTGTCATGACCGACGCCGCCGTTGAGCCGGCCTTCCTCGCCGCCTGCTTCCGCGGGGCGGTGGAGCGCTCCTTCAACGCCGTCACCGTGGACGGCGATACCTCCACCAACGACACCTGCCTGATCATGGCCAACGGTGCAGCGGGCACTCCAGCCATCGCCGCCGGCACACCCCAGGCTGCCGAGTTTACCCGGTTGCTGGAAGAGGTGCTGCTGGACCTTGCCAAGCTGATCGTGAAGGATGGGGAGGGAGCCACCAAATTCGTCGAAATCCGGGTCAGCGGCGCAGTGAGCGACGCCGACGCCAAACGGGCCGCTCTGGCGGTGGCCAATTCCTGCCTTGTGAAGACCGCCTTCTACGGTCAGGACGCCAACTGGGGCCGGATCTTCGCCGCGGTGGGCTACTCCGGTGCACAGGTGAACCCGGATCGACTGGCCCTCTGGTTCGACGACGTCCAGATGGCGAAGGACGGCGTCTTCGCCGGCGGTGATGCTGAAGAACGGGGGAGCGCGGTGCTGCGCGGGAAAGAGTTTTGCGTCAGCGTCGACCTGGGAGTGGGGACGGGGAGCGCCACCGTGTTCACCTGCGACCTTTCCCACGATTACGTCAGCATCAACGCCGATTATCGTACCTGACTCCACTGAACCCAAGGGAGACCGTCATGAAAACGATTTCCGCGATGCTGCTTGCCCTGCTGCTGCTGACGCCCGCTGCTCCCGCGTTCGCCCTGACCCTGAAGGTGGCGGAGGCGGCGGTCACCACCAAGGTATCCAAGGGCAAGCCGATCGATTCGGTACATCGCATCTCCTACCGGACGGTCAAGGCACTCTACTTTTTTACCCGTACCGTGCTGGACGAAGCTGGCGAGACCCGGATCACGCACCGCTGGCTTCGAGACGGCACCCTGGTCAAGGAAACCACTCTGCCGGTCAAGGCCCGGCGTTGGCGCGCGTACAGCAGCCTGCCGGTTGATGCCGGCAGTGTGGGGCAGTGGCGGGTGGAATTGCTGGATGAGGGAGGGAAGCTGATCAAAACTCTGGAGTTCAAGGTGCACTGACCTGATGATGCCGTTCCGCTGTTTGTTCCGCATCCTGCAGCTGTTGACCGTTTCAGTCGTTTTTTACCTGGTATCCGCGACAACGGGAGCAGCCGCTGAAGTCGATCCCCTGGCCGAAGCCGACCGTCGGGCAGCCCTGGAGTTCATGCTGCAGGACGCCATCAACCGCCGTCTGATCAGCGGTGCGGTGGTGCTGATCGGCGACCGCCACGGCGTCCTCTACGAGCATGCCGCCGGCCGGGCCGGTTTTGAAGCCGACGCCCAGCCCCTGACCACCGACACCATGTTCGATGTTGCCTCCCTGACCAAGGCCGTGGCGACCGCCACGGCCGTTGTCAGTCTGATCGACCAGGGGCGCTTCACCCTGCTGGACCCCATTTCCGCCTGGTTTCCCGAACTGGAAGGACGGGAGATCACCATCCTGCAGTTGCTGACCCACACTTCCGGCCTCCACGACCGGGACCTTGACCGTTACGATCCCCTGGGAAGCGTCCTGCGCACCGCCGCCCTGTCGGCCGGGAACCAGCCGCCGGGCAGCAGGTTTCTCTATGCCGATATCAACTTCATCCTGCTGGGGGAGCTGGTCAGGCGTGAAACCGGCCTCTCCCTGGACCGTTATTGCCAGGAAGCCATCTTCCGGCCGCTGGGAATGCACCGTACCGGCTTTAACCCCACTCCCGGCCTGCGGATCGCCGCAACCCTGGGGGGCAGCGGCAGCATCACCGGCGTGGTGCAGGACTATAACGCCCGCAAGCTGGGAGGGGTTGCCGGCCATGCGGGCCTCTTCAGCACCGCCCGTGATCTGGGAAAATACGCCCGCATGCTGCTGAACCACGGACAACTGGACGGTGCCGCCATTCTGTCCCCACAGGCGGTGGCCCAGATGACCGCCCCCTATTTTTTCGGTAACGGCCGGATCGTGCGCGGCCTGGGCTGGGACCGGGAATCTCCCTACTCTTCGCCGCGGGGGATGCTCTTCTCCAACACCTCCTACGGCCATACCGGCTACAGCGGCTCCTCCATCTGGGTCGATCCCAAGGCGGGGCTGTACGTGGTGCTGCTCACCACCCGGATCAACTACCAGAACAAGCAGCGCTTCAACCGGCTGCGCAGCAATATCTCCACCCTTGGCGCGGCGGTCTTCAGCGGGGAGGGAGTGCTGCAAAAGCCTGAAAAGACGCAACCTTGACAGCCTCTACCCGCTATGGTACCGTTTGCGGGCTTGTATCCTGAACTATCCGCATCACCGGTGCGACCGGGCGGGGAGGGACCGATGGGCAGCATCAATATTCTTCTTGCCGACGACAGTATCACCATCCGCAAAGTAGTCGGTATCATCTTCAGCGGTGGTGACTACTCCCTCACCATGGTCGAGAACGGGGCAGCGGCCATTGAAAAGGCCCGGGAAATCCGCCCCGACATTCTGCTGATTGATGTCCTGATGCCGGACCTGAGCGGGTACGAGGTCTGTGAGGCGATCCGCCGGGAACCGGCGCTGGCGGCCACGCCGATTCTGCTGATGACCGGTTCCTTCGAGCCGTTTGATGAAGAGCGGGCCCGCCAGTGCGGCGCCAGCGACCATATCGTCAAGCCGTTCGAGGCCCAGCAGCTGGTTGCCAAGGTACAGGAGCTGCACGAGCGAGCCGCGGAACTGAGCGTGGCAGCGCCGCCGGAACCCGCGGAACCGTCGTTTTTTGAACCCACCGCTGTTGCGCCTCCCGCCGAACCGCTGTTGGCGGCGAACGAGCCGTCACCCTTTGAATCCACGTTCCAGCAGCTACCCGTTGCTTCTCCCGACGATCCCTGGGGGGCCTTCACCCTGCAGCCGGACGAACCGGCCGCTGCCGAGCCGGTCGAAGTCCTCGCCTTTGAACCGCCCCCGGCGGAACCGGCAGCCGTTCCTGCGGAGCCGTCCCCCTTCGAACACAGCTCCTTCGGGGCCATGGAGCCCCCCGATGTGCTGGAGATGCTGCAGGACGACCTGACCCCGGCAGCGCAGTCGTCTGTCGCCGAGACGGGAATGGCCGGCTCCTGGATGCCCTCCGACGACCAGACCTTTGAATTCCAGGAAGAGGTTGCCGTCGCCCCGGCAGCCGCTCTGGGCAACCCGCTGGAGCTGGAAAAACAGCTGCCGGAGCAGGAACCTGCCTTCGACCCCACCGCCTTTGAACCGACCGCTCCCGGTGTACCGGTGGTGGAAACCGTGGCCGAAGTGCCTCCCCAGGCCGTAACCCCGGTGGTACCGGCCGCTGTCCCGGCCCTCACCGAAGAACAGTTGAAAGCCGCGCTGGCGGCTGCCTCGAAGGAAACCATCGAACGGATCGTCTGGGAAGTGGTGCCGGACCTGGCGGAAAGCCTGATCAGGGAAGCCATCAGAAAGATCACCGACGGCAAGTAGCACGTCAAGCCGATATGCGGGCGAACGGGGGTGGCGACATCCCCGTTTTCCTTTGGAGGAAACATACATGATCAGAAAAGCAATAGCCAAGGTAGTGGAGCACCATGACCTGACCGAAGGGGAGATGATCGAGGCCATGAACCAGATCATGTCCGGCGAATGCACCCCGGCCCAGATCGGCGCCTTCATCACCGCCCTGCGGATGAAGGGGGAGACCATCGACGAGATCACCGGCGCGGCCCGGGTGATGCGGGAGCGGGCCACCCCGATCCGGGTGGGCAAAGGGGTGCTGGATATCGACCGCGACGACATCAACATCGACCAGGAAACCATCCTGGACGTGGTGGGCACCGGCGGCGACGGCACCAACACCTTCAACATCTCCACCACCGTCTCCTTCGTGGTGGCCGCCTGCGGGGTCAAGGTGGCCAAGCACGGCAACCGCTCCGTCTCCTCCGCCTGCGGCAGCGCCGACGTGCTGGAAAAACTGGGAGTCAACCTGGACGTGACCCCGGAACAGGTGGAGCACTGCATCGCCGAGAACAACATCGGCTTTCTCTTTGCCCCGGCCCTGCACGGCGCCATGAAGCACGCCATCGGCCCCCGCCGCGAAATCGGCATCCGCACCATCTTCAACATCCTGGGACCGCTCACCAACCCGGCCCGGGCCGACCGTCAGGTCATGGGGGTCTACCGGGAGGACCTGGTGGAAAAACTGGCCGGCGTGCTGCACCGCCTGGGCTGCAAACACGGCTTCGTGGTCAACGGCCGGGACGGCATGGACGAAATCACCCTCACCGCCGAAAGTGCTGCCGCCGAAGTCACCCCGGACGGAGTGCGGCTTTTCACCATTGTGCCGGAAGAACTGGGCTTCACCCGCTGCACCATGGCGGACCTGAAGGGGGGGGATGCCGTTGCCAACGCCGTCATCGTCCGGTCCGTGCTGGCCGGTGAACAGGGCTCCCGCCGCGACGTGGTTCTGCTCAATGCCGCCTTTGCCCTGACAGCCGCCGGCGCCTGTGCCGACGTGCGGGAAGGGATCGCCAGGGCCGCGGCAAGCATCGACTCGGGCGCCGCCATGGAGCGGCTGGACAAGCTGGTTGCCCTCACCAACTGATAGGAACGCCATGAACAACGCCATACCGGACATACTCAAAACCATTGTCGAACAAAAACTGATCGAAGTTGAGGCTGGCAAACGGGACGCCTCCATCCAGGAACTGAAAGGACGCATCTCCGACCTTGAGGACACCCCCCGCGGCTTCGAGCGGCACCTGCGGGAGGCCGCGGCCTCCGACTGGACCGCCATCATTGCCGAGGTCAAGAAAGGCTCCCCCAGCAAAGGGGTGATCCGCGCCGGCTTTGATCCCCTGGAGATCGCCGAAACCTACCAGGACAACGGCGCCACCTGCCTCTCCGTGCTCACGGACGAGAAATTCTTCCTGGGGCACCTGCGCTACCTGGCTTTGATCCGCGAACAGGTGGGGCTGCCGCTTCTGCGCAAGGAGTTCATCATCGACCCCTGGCAGGTCTACGAAACCCGGGCCGCCGGGGCCGATGCCCTGTTGCTCATCGCCGCCATCCTGGAGCCGCAGCAGATCGTCGATCTGGCCGGCCTGGCCCGTGAACTGCACCTGGACGTGCTGCTGGAGGTCCACGACGAAGCGGAAATGGCAACCGCCTGCACCACCGACATCGGCCTCATCGGCGTCAACAACCGCAACCTGCGCACTTTTGTCACCGACCTCTCCACCACCGGCCGGCTGGCGAAGATGCTGCCGCCGGGCCGCTTGCTGGTGGCGGAAAGCGGCATCAACAACCGGGCAGATATTGAGCGACTCCAGGCCGACGGCGCGCGAGCCTTCCTGATCGGCGAATCCCTGGTGCGGGAAGAGGATATTGGTGCCAAACTGCAGGAGCTGCTGGGGTAGGGGAGCAAAACAGATACAATAATCAAGACCTGTCGACGATCACGTCGGCAGGTTTTTTAATGCCTGAAGCTTGGGAATGACGTATTCGGTCATACGGTCAGGGTAGGTGATTGAGGCGGATGTAAAGGCTCGTGTCACGTATGGATGGCTGCGCGGACATGGGTAGCGCTACATACTGGAGGTTCTTCCTCCATGAATCCGGTTTTCGCTTGAGATGCATGACAGACACAACAAGAATTGTGTCAGTGCGAAGTTGATAAATGATGCCTAGGGGAAACGGTTGGTTCTGCAACGGCGGGTTCGTGAGGAAAGCGACGTCCAGGCTGTGGGGTTACTGACTATGCGGTCAATGGTACGGGCCACTTCTGCGGCTAATTCAAACCCAAGCCCCTCGCTTTGCTTGTTATACCAGCTAATGGCATCGAATAACTCGATTTCAGCGGGATCAAGGAATATGACCCGTTTCATTTTGTCCATGCATTGATCTTTTCGAAAACGGCCGTTGCCGATGTTGCGCCTATTTCGCCGCGCTCATAGGCATCAATCCGGTCTTCAGCCTCCAGTGCCCACAACCGGTCGAGCTGTTCGCGGTTGCCGCTGTCAAAACTGGAGAAAAGCGCCTCAATCAGCTCGGCGCGGTCCACTGGCGGCAACGTCAGCGCATCGGCCAGGACTTGTCGCATAGTATGAGGCATGAGCAGGCTCCTTCACGATTGAGATGTCACAACAGTAGCACTTGTGCTGAGTCAAGTCAAAAATGTGCGATAACCGGCCTTTGGCGCGTCACGGTCTGAGCAGGAGACCGGTGTACTTTTCGGCATACTTTTTCCTTGCGCCGCTTCAGGGGATTTTTCAGGGACTCATTGGGCTCCGGCGGATTTTCCAAGATCCGGAAAGGCTCCAGGATGCGGTTGTGGAAAGCCTGACGGGCCGCTGTCCGCTTTAGGGAGAGGAACTGATTGCGTGTGAGAAAGGGGCGGAATGGGCGGTGAAAAAGATTGAAAGAATTTTTACATTTTGCGGGATGTGTCGCGTAAGCGGCTGGATTTGTTTGTGAAAAATCCTGTGTAAAGTTTCTTTCAATTTTTGGTGAAATGCGTGCAAGGGGTTGAAATTGCAGGGGAAAGCTGGTGTGTAAAGAATCTTTCAATGGGGGAGTCGAGGCAGTGTCTACTGCAGAAAAGCGATTTTCGTATATGAAGAAATGGAGTGATGTCAATGGAAAACCTCGCATTTATAGCTAGATACCGGCAGTCGGACGGCACGCCGCAACCGCTGAAAGAGCATCTTGAAGGTGTCGCTGATTTGGCGGAGCTCTTTGCCGGAAAGATCGGTATGCCAACCTTTGGCGCGTTGCTGGGGCTGTTGCATGATACCGGAAAGTATTCCAAAGCGTTTCAGGATTACATCAAATCAGCAGGAGGGATGTTGGAACCCGATGATGATGAGTATATCGAAGTCAGGAAAGCCAGAGGGAAGATTGATCATTCCAGCGCCGGATCGCAGTTTGTCTGGCGGGAAAGTGGAAAATCAACCTATCAACAGTTGGCGGCAAACATACTGGCGTTGTGTATTGCCTCGCATCATTCCGGTTTGATCGATTGCCTGTCGCCGGATGGCACGGATATTTTTAGCAAAAGGATGATCAAAGCCGACAACGAAACCCATTACAGCGATGCTGTTGCCGTCTTGGAGGATGAAATCAAGACGCAAATTAAGAAACTGCTGGAATCTCCTGCACTGGAAAAAGAGCTGAAAGCAATTGGCGAACGGATGAAGCAAATGGCAGTGTCCGTGACAACCGGGCAGTTTGCGCTTGGCTTTCTAACGAGATTTCTTTTCAGCGCACTTATCGACGCGGACCGCCTCAATTCGGCAGAGCGTACTACATCGGCCAAGCCGGATTGGAATCTGCTATGTGGCATACTTGAGGTGAATCTTGCCGGGTTCACGGTGCGAAACAAAATCGACACCATCAGGGCTGACATTTCCCAAGCCTGCCGAAAAAGTGCTGAACGGGAAAAAGGGCTCTACCAACTCACCGTGCCGACCGGCGGCGGTAAGACTCTGGCAAGCCTCCGCTTTGCTCTGTATCACGCCGCCAAATATGGCATGGATAGGATTATCTACGTTGTTCCATTTACCTCAATAATCGACCAAAACGCCCGTGTAGCTAGGTCAATTTTTGCCTTCCAGGAATTGACCGGTAAACCGGTGGTATTGGAACATCACTCAAACCTCACACCAGAACAGGACACCAGCGAAAGCAAGTTGCTGACTGAAAATTGGGATGCCCCAATCATCTACACTACTGCCGTGCAGTTCTTGGAAACTCTCTTTGCGGGCGGTACCCGTGGCGTGCGTCGTCTACACCAACTTGCAAATGCCGTCATCATCTTCGACGAAATTCAGACCATTCCCATACGCACGATTCACCTCTTCAACAATGCCATCAATTTTCTGGTCAACCAGTGCGGCTCTACGGCGGTGTTTTGCACTGCGACTCAGCCGCTGCTGGATCGCGTCGATCTATTGAAGGGGGCAGCCATACTTTCAGAAAACCCGGAAATGATGGGCACCGAGAACGTTGATGAACTATTCCTAAATCTCCATCGTGCCAGGATTGAAGACCGCTGCAAAGATGGCGGATGGACAGTCGATGACATAGCTGACGAAGCCATGAAGGAGCTTGCCGACAGTGGCAGCGTGCTGGTTATCGTCAACAAGAAATCCCAAGCCAAGGAGCTTTACACAAAGCTGAAAGCGCGAACTGATCAGGTGTATCACCTGAGCACCAGTATGTGCCCGGCCCATCGCATCAGGGTGCTCGACAAGATCAAAGCTTGCCTTGACCCTGATAAGCCGCAACCGGTTATCTGCGTCAGTACCCAGTTGATCGAAGCCGGGGTAGATGTGGACTTTGGTTCGGTCATTCGCTATCTGGCCGGGCTTGATTCCATCGCCCAGGCAGCCGGGCGCTGCAACCGGAACGGGCGGCGGGAGACTGGACGGGTATTGATTGTCAATCAGGCTGGAGAAAACCTGGATAGACTACCGGAAATGAAGGTTGCACAAGAGATCACTCGAAGAGTGTTGCGGGAATTCAGAGATGATCCAATGGCATTTGACGAGAATTTGCAAAGTCCACGGGTGATGGAGCGTTACTATTTCTATTACTTTTTTAATCGTTCTCACGAAATGGCTTTTCCGGTCTCAAGCCGGAACATCAGAGGCATGACGGGTACAAGCGACTTGCTGACCCTGCTTTCCACCAACAATGATGCTGTACAAATTTACATGAACACTCAACGTAACGCTCCGACAATACCGTTGCGACAGGCGTTCATGAGCGCTGCCGAAGCGTTTCGGGTTATCGATTCACCGACAGAAGGGGTGATTGTTCCCTATATGGAGGGCGAGCGGATAGTCGCCAAGCTCATGACTTGCCCGGAGGAAGACCGCGCCAGACTGTTGAAAGAGGCGCAACGCTATTCGGTAAATCTGTTTCCGCATGAAATGAAAAAACTCAAGGATACACGGGCGTTGACGGAGGTTTGGGCCGGTAGCGGAGTTTTCTATCTCGATGAACGCCATTACAGCGAGGAATTTGGCATAAGTTCGGACGCGGTGGCAGAAATGAAGGTACGAATCATATGAAGGAGGTGCGCATGAGGAGCCGGATCGATTTCAAGGTGACGGGACGTTTTGCCCTGTTCACCGATCCGCTGACCAAAATCGGCGGAGAGAAATGTTCGTATCACATTCCGACATTCGAGGCATTGAAGGGGATTGCCAAGTCAATCTACTGGAAGCCGACGTTTGTCTGGGTGATCGACAAAGTACGGGTCATGCGCCGTATCCGTACCCAGTCGAAAAGTATGAAGCCACTGGTATTCAGTGGCGGTAACTCGTTAGCGATCTATACCTATCTCGCCGACGTCGAGTACCAAGTGCAGGCCCATTTTGAATGGAACGTGCATCGCGAGGACATGACGGCGGATCGCGATGAGGGCAAGCACTGGCATGTGGCCAAGCGAATGCTGGAAAAAGGGGGCCGCCAGGACATTTTCCTCGGTACCCGAGAGTGCCAGGGATACGTTGAACCGTGCACCTTCGGCGAAGGTACAAGTGACTACGACGGCTACGGCGAACTCGAGTACGGGCTCATGTTTCACGGTTTCGATTACCCCGATGAAACCGGCGTCAACGAACTGTACAGTCGGTTTTGGCGGCCGGTGATGAAAGACGGTGTGGTGGAGTTTGCAACGCCGCAGTCGTGCACAGTACGTAAGTTTGTGCGGGAGATGATACCCAATCCGCCCCGTTCTGAGGGGCTGCGAGAGGAGGGCCTGCTGGATGAGCTGGATTGAGAAGCTGTATCAAACGTACGAGAATAATCTGGGTAGTATTGCCGATCCTAACGACACTATTCCGCTTCTGCCGTTGTTTCACACGACACAGAATGCGCAACTTCATGTCGTTTTGGATGGCGAAGGTAACCTTGCCGCCGCTGATGTGGTGGCGAAAGAGAATTCACAGACGATTATTCCTGCGACAGAGGCATCTGCTGGTAGAGCAGGGGCAAAAATAGCACCGCACGCACTGTGCGACACCTTGCAATACGTTGCCGGTGATTACCTCGATTATGGTGGAAATCCCAACAAGAAAAAAAATGAGTCTGGGTTTGAACCTTATATCAAGGCGCTTTCAGGTTGGGTTACCGGTGCAAATAACCGTAAGTTGGCGTCCGTGCTCACCTATCTGAAAAAAGGGACTCTGATTCAAGACCTTGTTAGGAAGAAGGTTCTATATGCAGACGGTAGCGGCAAGTTAGCGGCAAACTGGCAAGGTGAAGGAGAAGCCCCGCCGATTTTCAAGGTTATCAAGCAAGCAAACAAGAAAGGACAGTTTGAAGCATTTGTCCGATTCTCTGTTGAGATCCCCGGAGTCATGCCTACTGAGCTATGGAAGGATGATGAACTGAGGAATTCATGGGCTCAGTACTATCCAACGCTGCAGTCCGTAACTGGTATCTGCATGGTAACTGGCAATAATGGCAATATAGCCTGCAATCATCCGAAAAACATCAGATACCCCGGTGATGGAGCCAAGCTGATTTCGTCGAATGATACAGAGGGATATACCTATCTTGGAAGATTTACCTCCGATCTGGAAGCGTGCGGTATCGGCATTGAAGTAACTCAGAAAGCTCATAGTGCCTTGCGTTGGTTGATAAAACGTCAAGGAAAACAGGTTGATGAACAAGCCGTCGTCACATGGGCCGTTTCCGGGGCCGACATTCCTGATCCGCAGGCCGACACCTTATCATTTCTGTTTGGTAATAATCGCGAGGAGGCAACACCAAAAACCAGTTACACCGCGCAGGAAGTTGGCGACGCCCTCAGAAAGAAGATTGCCGGCTACTCGGCAACATTGAAGGGAACCGACAATGTTGTCGTCCTTGCACTTGATTCTGCCTCGCCGGGACGTATGGCAATCAGCTATTACCGCGAGTTGGCCGGATCAGAATTTCTGTCGCGGATCGAGGCGTGGCACACCACGTGTTGCTGGCAGCAGTATTTTGGCAAGGACAGAATCTTTTACGGTGCCCCGGCACCACGCGACATCTCCGAGGTGGCCTACGGCAGACGGATTGATGACAAGTTGCGCAAGGCAACTGTCGAGCGCTTGCTGCCATGCATCGTTGATGCGGCACCCGTCCCACGCGACCTCGTTGAATCATGCATAAGGCGGGCAAGTAACCGTAACGGTATTGAATATTGGGAATGGGAAAAGGCCCTTGGAATAGCGTGCGCTCTGTACAGAAAACAAAACGAAAAGGAGGAATACGGTATGGCGCTGGACGAAGAACGAAGCAACAGGGATTATCTGTATGGTCGTTTGTTGGCATTGGCTGAGCATTTGGAGCATTGGGCCATTCGTGCGGCGGGCGAAAACCGGCCTACCAATGCAGAAAGGATGATGCAGCGTTTTGCCGATCATCCCTACACCACATGGAGGACACTGGAGCACGCCTTGATGCCGTACAAAATCCGGCTTGGCGGCAAAGCCCATAAAGTTCTGACCCTCATTGACATCGTGCATAGCAAGTTCGACCCACCAGAGGAATATACCCGTGATGACCGGCTAAGCGGTGAGTATTTGCTTGGCTACCACTGTCAACGTGCTGCATTGCGGTCGGTCGTACAACCAGAAGGCGCTGACGACAACCCTGAAACAGCGGAAGAAAACGATACCACAGATTAACCCCAATCCAACACCAAAGGAGATTTGTCATGAGTCTTACCAAGAAAATTGATTTTGCCGTGGTCTTCAAAGTCGTCAACGCCAATCCTAATGGTGATCCTCTCAATGGTAATCGCCCCCGTACCATCTACGAGGGTAACGGCGAAGTTTCGGATGTCTGCATCAAGCGTAAGATTCGCAACAGATTGATGGAAGCGGGTAAGCCAATCTTTGTGCAGTCGGACGACAGCAAGAATGACAGCCATCCAAGCCTGAAATCCCGTGCCGATGCCGTGCTGAGTGGCATCAAGGCACCGGATGATATAGCGAAAAGAGCTTGTGAAACCTGGTTCGACGTTCGAACGTTCGGGCAGCTTTTCGCGTTCAAAGCTACCGGCAGCAAGAAAGGCAAGGCAAAGGAGGGTGAGGAGTCAGGTGACGATAAGGGCGTTTCCATCGGTATTCGCGGCCCGGTCAGCATACAGTCGGCATTCAGTAAGTCACCGGTCAGTCTTACGAGTACCCAGATTACCAAGAGCGTTAGCAGTGAAGGAGATGGCACCAAGCGTGGTTCCGATACTATGGGGATGAAGCACCGTGTGGATCGGGGCATTTATACATTCTACGGCAGTATGAACCCTCAACTGGCCGTCAAGACTGGGTTCAGCGACGATGACGCCGATGCCATCAAAGCTGTATTGCCGAAGTTGTTTGAAAACGATGCCTCATCAGCCCGTCCCGAAGGGAGTATGGAAGTGCTAAAAGTTGTCTGGTGGGAGCATACCGGTAGTAAGAACGGTCTGGCATCATCAGCCAAGGTGCATCGCAGCCTTACGGTTAATGACGACGGCGAAATATCCTTCGAGCCGGGTAAAGGGCCGAGTGATGCGGTAGAAAACTGGCCTAAGCCTGTTGTTATTGACGGACATTGATACATTAAACCACCGAGGCACGTTATGGACTCGAAACTGGTAGTATTTCAAAACAAGGAAATTCTCCGCACGCTGCATAACGGCGAGTGGTGGTTTTCGGTTGTGGATGTATGCCAAGCCCTGACCGGAAGTGTTGATGCCGGTGCATATTGGCGCAAGCTGAAACAGCGGCTCAACGAAGAAGGAAGTGAAGTCGTGACAAATTGTCACGGGTTGAACCTATCTGACGGAACCGGAGAAGAAAAAGCGCTTAAAAGGTAAAAAAGGCAACTCTGGTGAAACTGTATGACTCAAGACACATCCGACCCCATCCCCATCTCGGCCCTGGAGCATTATGCCTACTGCCCGCGCCAGTGCGCCCTTATCCACGTTGAGCAGGTGTGGAGTGAAAACCTCTACACCATGCGCGGTCGTGACGTGCATGAACGGGTGCATGATGAGTCGAGCCATGAAATCAGTGGCGTGCGTCAGGAACGTGGTTTGCCGCTCTGGTGCCGCAAGCTGAACCTGACCGGTAAGGGGGACCTTGTTGAGTTCAACGGCGATGTGCCCTATCCGGTGGAGTACAAATCGGGCCGCCGCAGGCGGGGCACGCCGGAGACTCTCCAACTTTGTGCCCAGGCGCTTTGTCTGGAGGAGATGTTCGGTGTGCCGGTGGAGCGGGGGGCCATCTTCTGGCATGCCTCTCGAGAACGCCGGGAGATTCTCTTCACAGATACCATGCGCGAGCAGGTGAAACGGGTGACGCACGAGGTGCGGGAGATGCTGGAGCAGCGCATCACCCCACCGCCGGTGAACGACCAGCGGTGCGAGCATTGTTCGCTGCGCGAGTCATGTCTTCCCGACGTGGTGGCCGATAAGCGCAGAAGCAGCAAAGCCGCACGGGAGTTGTTTGAAATTTGATGGGAGACCCATGGCATTTGGCGCAAAGAAAACAGAGCACTCCGGTCCCAAGAAGGGGCGCGGTGCGTATTGGGGAAGAAAGGCCGTCGCCAAGGATGAGTCGAACCGCCAACGAAGGGAAATGAGCAAGTTGATACTGTTGGAACAAGGTGACGAATGTAATGGCGAGGAGGGCACCCTATGAAACAACTTCTCAATACTTTGTATGTCATGACCCAGGGGGCTTACCTGTCGCTTGATCACGAAACCGTGCGGGTTGAGATAGGCGGAGAACTGAAGATGCAGATGCCGCTGCATCATTTAGGCTCCATTGTTACCATGGGCAACGTCATGATCAGCCCGTTTTTTTTAGCAAAGTGCGCCGACGATGGCCGGGCGGTGGTGATCCTGGACCGCAACGGTCGCTACAAGTGTCGCATGGTAGGTAAAACCGGCGGCAATGTGCTGCTGCGGCAGGCACAGTATCAAGCTGGACAGGATGCAGTGCAAACCACCACCCTTGCCGCTGCCATGACCGCCGGTAAGGTGAAGAATGCCCGCAACGTCCTGATGCGGAGCGCTCGTGAAACCAGCCAGGTTGTTGAGGAAAAACGTCTGCGTACGGCTGCCGATGTTCAGGCGGATGTTCTCTTTCGTCTGAAGAGCCCCCGTGACACCGACCATGTACGTGGGCTGGAAGGAGAGGCGGCGGCAGCCTATTTTGACGTCTTCTCTCTGATGATGAAACCGAGCGAGCGGGACTGCCTGCCCATGAACGGGCGTAATCGCCGCCCACCATTAGACCCGGTCAATGCCCTGATTTCTTTCCTTTATACGCTGCTGTTGAACGACTGCATCAGTGCTCTGGAGGGCGTGGGGCTTGATCCGCAGATGGGATTTCTGCATGTTCCTCGGCCCGGCAGGCCATCACTGGCGCTGGATTTGATGGAGGAGTTCCGCTCCTTCATGGCCGACCGGTTAGCTGTGACCCTGATCAATCGCAAACAGGTAACGATAGAACACTTCGAGCCCCGGCCCGGTGGGGCGGTGTATTTGAACGAAAAGGGACGTCGGGAAGTGGTGGCTGCCTATCAGAAGCGGAAGCAGGAGGAAGCGGCCCATCCGTTAGTGTCGGAAAAGAGCCCCATCGGCCTGTTGCCGTTTCTTCAGGCTCGCCTGCTGGCCCGTCACCTGCGAGGAGATCTGGAAACGTATGTACCGTATGTGCATCAGTAGGGGGCACCATGTGGGTCGTTGTCTGTTATGACGTCAATACCGAAACCAGAGAGGGGCGACGACGTCTGCGCCGGGTGGCCCAGATATGCAAAAATTACGGTCAACGGGTGCAGAAGTCGGTGTTTGAATGCCAAGTCGATGAGATGAAGTTTGAACAGCTCAGGAAAAAGCTGCTTAAAGAGATTAAGCTGGAGCTGGACAATCTGCGACTGTACCGTCTGACTGAACCGCGGGAGAAGCGGGTGGAACAGTACGGGGCGGTCAGAACGGTCTTTTTTGACGAGGAAACCTTGGTGGTATGATGCGCGAACCTGATGATGGGCCGAAAAGTGGCGGGTGTTCGCGAGATATGAATATCAAGCGGTTGGATCATATTGCACCCTTCTGTGTTGCTTCTCTCCTTGCGGAAAAAGTGGGTTCGCATCTGTGCGGACCAAACATGTTGGAAACTGGCCCCTTTTGAGGGAGCCGGAAGCGCCCGTCCCAAAGGGCGGGCGTGGATTGAAACAGGAAAGCTGCCGGAAGTCTGCGCCGATTGCGGGAAGCGCCCGTCCCAAAGGGCGGGCGTGGATTGAAACATGGAGGCCGCATGAACCATCAACCATCAATCCACGAAGCGCCCGTCCCAAAGGGCGGGCGTGGATTGAAACGATTACCACCAGCAGATGCTTGATTATCAGCGCCAGAAGCGCCCGTCCCAAAGGGCGGGCGTGGATTGAAACAAATCTTCACATGAATTATTTGCAAGATCATAAACGAAGCGCCCGTCCCAAAGGGCGGGCGTGGATTGAAACAGGATTAGTTTTGAAACAAAATCGGCTTTGCCGGAAGCGCCCGTCCCAAAGGGCGGGCGTGGATTGAAACAAAAGGGTCGTCAAGGTCAATTACTGCAAACGGGTGAAGCGCCCGTCCCAAAGGGCGGGCGTGGATTGAAACATCATATTAAAGAAAGTAAAATAAACTAATTGCCCGAAGCGCCCGTCCCAAAGGGCGGGCGTGGATTGAAACAGGTGAGTGGTGCGATTGTAGGCTCGCCCAAGAGGAAGCGCCCGTCCCAAAGGGCGGGCGTGGATTGAAACTGAGGTGGGGTAATGAATGAGTTGGCTTTATTCGGAAGCGCCCGTCCCAAAGGGCGGGCGTGGATTGAAACATGCTCTGGCTGGTGTTGAGGGTCCGCATCCGGTGAAGCGCCCGTCCCAAAGGGCGGGCGTGGATTGAAACAAGTTGTACGACTTGGCCCGGGAGGCTGCGCTGCGAAGCGCCCGTCCCAAAGGGCGGGCGTGGATTGAAACATGATCGAGGCGCCGGAAAGCAAGAGCGCCGACGGAAGCGCCCGTCCCAAAGGGCGGGCGTGGATTGAAACGTAAACGTCCGGTTTCCGGTGTCGGTCTACAAGGAGAAGCGCCCGTCCCAAAGGGCGGGCGTGGATTGAAACAGTTCCAAACAGTTGCACCATCACCAGCGGAGCCGAAGCGCCCGTCCCAAAGGGCGGGCGTGGATTGAAACATGTGTTGGAACCATTCCATTTCAGCCCCTCCAGGAAGCGCCCGTCCCAAAGGGCGGGCGTGGATTGAAACTTCCTATGCCATGGCAAATTTCGCCGCGTCAATCCGAAGCGCCCGTCCCAAAGGGCGGGCGTGGATTGAAACGAGCTTCAACTTCGCGACGAACGGGCAACCTCTGCGAAGCGCCCGTCCCAAAGGGCGGGCGTGGATTGAAACAAAGAGGACACCTTTTCCGTTGCGGCCTTTGCCGAGAAGCGCCCGTCCCAAAGGGCGGGCGTGGATTGAAACTTGTCGGTCTTACTGTTGCGGGCCATGTGACGAGCGAAGCGCCCGTCCCAAAGGGCGGGCGTGGATTGAAACCGAATGCGAACAGCTACGTATCCGCTGCTGATGCAAGAAGCGCCCGTCCCAAAGGGCGGGCGTGGATTGAAACAGGATCTACCCGAAACTTAGTATCAGCGTTGCAATGAAGCGCCCGTCCCAAAGGGCGGGCGTGGATTGAAACTAACTATGGACATCACCGTAACAATCAGCATCGACGAAGCGCCCGTCCCAAAGGGCGGGCGTGGATTGAAACCGCCATCTGCTTGGTGTCCAGCAGCCCGCCACGGCGAAGCGCCCGTCCCAAAGGGCGGGCGTGGATTGAAACATCACGGGCTTGAAGGGGTGAGGCCGTGATTTTTGGAAGCGCCCGTCCCAAAGGGCGGGCGTGGATTGAAACATGTTCTTCCAGTCAGTGAGACGGGCCTTCGTGGGAAGCGCCCGTCCCAAAGGGCGGGCGTGGATTGAAACCTCGGTACTTTGCTGATTGCATTCATCGCGCTGATGAAGCGCCCGTCCCAAAGGGCGGGCGTGGATTGAAACCTGCTCGGTGAGGTTGTGCTGGACGTCGAGTTCCGAAGCGCCCGTCCCAAAGGGCGGGCGTGGATTGAAACTTCGTGCAGGTCGTAGGGATTGTAGTCGACGCTGGCGAAGCGCCCGTCCCAAAGGGCGGGCGTGGATTGAAACATCTGCCAGTAGCAAACGACAACCAGAGGGAGAAAGAAGCGCCCGTCCCAAAGGGCGGGCGTGGATTGAAACGCGACCGGTTCAAGGTTTGTGCGGCCACAGTTCGAAGCGCCCGTCCCAAAGGGCGGGCGTGGATTGAAACTATGACTGGAAGGGCGGCAAGAAGTGGCTTGTTCGGAAGCGCCCGTCCCAAAGGGCGGGCGTGGATTGAAACTTTTACATACAGGCAATTTATCTTTAGCCTCATGGCGAAGCGCCCGTCCCAAAGGGCGGGCGTGGATTGAAACATCGTCAAGCCTTGTGCCTGAACAGTTCAGTATCGAAGCGCCCGTCCCAAAGGGCGGGCGTGGATTGAAACAAGATGGTCATATATCTGCTGTGCAAGCGGCATTTGAAGCGCCCGTCCCAAAGGGCGGGCGTGGATTGAAACATTACGATTAGCGATAATCAAATTATAAGATCAAGCGGGAAGCGCCCGTCCCAAAGGGCGGGCGTGGATTGAAACTCAAGGATCACACGGTAAAGCGGCTGGCCACCGCCGGAAGCGCCCGTCCCAAAGGGCGGGCGTGGATTGAAACTGCGAAATTGAGCCGTACCCGCAAGCTGTATTGAGAAGCGCCCGTCCCAAAGGGCGGGCGTGGATTGAAACCCAGTTGGTGAGTAGTTTCATTGCCACACCTCTTCTGAAGCGCCCGTCCCAAAGGGCGGGCGTGGATTGAAACCAGTGGAGCATTGAGGAGCCGGGTATGAGTGTTGCCGAAGCGCCCGTCCCAAAGGGCGGGCGTGGATTGAAACCTGTTTCCCGCTATATCTGCCCCCCTGGTTCTCTCGAAGCGCCCGTCCCAAAGGGCGGGCGTGGATTGAAACCATCTCCTTGCGCTCTAACCCGTCATTCAACACGGAGAAGCGCCCGTCCCAAAGGGCGGGCGTGGATTGAAACTGCTGGCCGATGACCTGCACGAATACCTGAACGCGAAGCGCCCGTCCCAAAGGGCGGGCGTGGATTGAAACAGTATATGAATACGGCTTGTTAAAATAGGCATGAGAAGCGCCCGTCCCAAAGGGCGGGCGTGGATTGAAACTGACTATTTGGCGTTCTCTCGGCCTCTGTTGGTTTGAAGCGCCCGTCCCAAAGGGCGGGCGTGGATTGAAACAACAGCTCATTGCAGGCATCACACCTGGGGATGTGAAGCGCCCGTCCCAAAGGGCGGGCGTGGATTGAAACTGAAAAGTGCTGCGAAAAAGCCAACAGCAGGCGGGAAGCGCCCGTCCCAAAGGGCGGGCGTGGATTGAAACATCTGTGAAACCCCAATGGGTGACGCAAGCCTGATGGAAGCGCCCGTCCCAAAGGGCGGGCGTGGATTGAAACGGCAGTGCCCCGCCTTCTTTGACCCATTTTGCCAGAAGCGCCCGTCCCAAAGGGCGGGCGTGGATTGAAACAACATCAAAAAGCTGTCCGCTTCTGATCCTGCCGGAAGCGCCCGTCCCAAAGGGCGGGCGTGGATTGAAACTGGCAGATTATCAAGGAGTTGCGCCGGTCATACGAAGCGCCCGTCCCAAAGGGCGGGCGTGGATTGAAACTGCTGGTAATAGTGCCTGTATAGCCCATGATGGTGGAAGCGCCCGTCCCAAAGGGCGGGCGTGGATTGAAACAACTGACGCCCCCCGGAAACCTTAAGGACTCAGGAAGCGCCCGTCCCAAAGGGCGGGCGTGGATTGAAACAAT
This sequence comes from Trichlorobacter ammonificans, assembly GCF_933509905.1. Lineage (GTDB taxonomy): Bacteria > Desulfobacterota > Desulfuromonadia > Geobacterales > Pseudopelobacteraceae > Trichlorobacter > Trichlorobacter ammonificans. The sequence continues at coordinate 972,067 of NZ_OW150024.1, forward strand.
TAATGAACAAAGATGACCACAACCGACTTCACGAAGCGCCCGTCCCAAAGGGCGGGCGTGGATTGAAACAAATGCGGGAATTATCATTGTTTACTGGCGGCGGTGAAGCGCCCGTCCCAAAGGGCGGGCGTGGATTGAAACTGCAGATAGTAGAATCGTGCCGCCCGCTGGATGTCGAAGCGCCCGTCCCAAAGGGCGGGCGTGGATTGAAACTAAATCAGTCGGTTACCAATCCGTATGGCATCTGCATTGAAGCGCCCGTCCCAAAGGGCGGGCGTGGATTGAAACTTCGATGACATCTTTGTAGTCACGCATGGCTCGTCCGAAGCGCCCGTCCCAAAGGGCGGGCGTGGATTGAAACAAGGAGTATCGCCCCAAGAAGTAAAATAAACCATTAGAAGCGCCCGTCCCAAAGGGCGGGCGTGGATTGAAACAAAGCTGGTGCCGAAGCCATGCGAGAAGAAACTTTGAAGCGCCCGTCCCAAAGGGCGGGCGTGGATTGAAACGATTTCTGTGTGCTTCAGCGGAAAGCCCATCATCGAAGCGCCCGTCCCAAAGGGCGGGCGTGGATTGAAACAACGCCCTGCTCTACTTCTACCGCCACGTCCTCAAAGAAGCGCCCGTCCCAAAGGGCGGGCGTGGATTGAAACTTTCACCACAACATCTAGCCTCAAAAAAATTACGAAGCGCCCGTCCCAAAGGGCGGGCGTGGATTGAAACACCGGTGTCGAGCGCTACAATGCACTGGCTGGCCGAAGCGCCCGTCCCAAAGGGCGGGCGTGGATTGAAACATGATCAGCGAAGCAAACGGCTCCCGTTCGCGGGGAAGCGCCCGTCCCAAAGGGCGGGCGTGGATTGAAACACCATCACCGATGCCACCGACTTCGTCTCCGGCGGAAGCGCCCGTCCCAAAGGGCGGGCGTGGATTGAAACAATATGATAAAAATCTTGTAGCTGATCACAGCCCAGAAGCGCCCGTCCCAAAGGGCGGGCGTGGATTGAAACCAAAGCCGGTGCGAGTCGAAGACGAAGAATATCTTGAAGCGCCCGTCCCAAAGGGCGGGCGTGGATTGAAACTTGTCATCTGAGTTGGTGAATCCCGGCCTGCGGTAGGAAGCGCCCGTCCCAAAGGGCGGGCGTGGATTGAAACATCTGGTTTGCGCGGGTTGCCACATCCGCCACCTGAAGCGCCCGTCCCAAAGGGCGGGCGTGGATTGAAACTCAAAAGGGGGAGGCTGTTCCCGCCCCTCCCCCCGGAAGCGCCCGTCCCAAAGGGCGGGCGTGGATTGAAACAGCTTTGAGAGAAGCTGGCAATCTTAGAGCCATTCTCGAAGCGCCCGTCCCAAAGGGCGGGCGTGGATTGAAACACAGATTCAGATGCTTACCTGATCACGGATGCTTTTGCAAGCGCCCGTCCCAAAGGGCGGGCGTGGATTGAAACATTAACCTGCCGGTCATGCTCGACGACCCCACCCGGAAGCGCCCGTCCCAAAGGGCGGGCGTGGATTGAAACTATGACTGGTTTAACAACGATCCAGAATTCAAAGCGAAGCGCCCGTCCCAAAGGGCGGGCGTGGATTGAAACATTGCTCCCGGTGCGGTCACCGGCGAGACCACCGAGAAGCGCCCGTCCCAAAGGGCGGGCGTGGATTGAAACAGAAATCCTGCGGCTGCGCAGCTACAAGATCAGCAGAAGCGCCCGTCCCAAAGGGCGGGCGTGGATTGAAACCCGGCGGGCCTCACGCAGACGATCCGCCTCGTCCGAAGCGCCCGTCCCAAAGGGCGGGCGTGGATTGAAACAAAAACGGCATCATGAACGGCGTGTTGACCTGGAGAAGCGCCCGTCCCAAAGGGCGGGCGTGGATTGAAACGTTTTTTGGTCGGATTGTGCACGCACGTTACACGAAGCGCCCGTCCCAAAGGGCGGGCGTGGATTGAAACTGCCAACTCCACGCCACACGAGGGGGCGGGTTCGGGAAGCGCCCGTCCCAAAGGGCGGGCGTGGATTGAAACACGGCGGGTACAGGCCATACAGGCCCTGGCTCAGGAAGCGCCCGTCCCAAAGGGCGGGCGTGGATTGAAACCTGCTGCTTTTGCTGCGGTTGCGAGTTGCGACATGGAAGCGCCCGTCCCAAAGGGCGGGCGTGGATTGAAACCTGATCCCTCCAATTCTGGATGGGGGTCCCTCACCGAAGCGCCCGTCCCAAAGGGCGGGCGTGGATTGAAACAGCATCAAAATCAGCATCCATACCCACCTCCAAGAAGCGCCCGTCCCAAAGGGCGGGCGTGGATTGAAACATCCTTGACCAGTTCCAGGTTGGTGGCGATCCGGCGAAGCGCCCGTCCCAAAGGGCGGGCGTGGATTGAAACCCCATCAGGAGCAGGATTGAATAAAAGACATACATGAAGCGCCCGTCCCAAAGGGCGGGCGTGGATTGAAACAATAGAGCGATCTTGGACATGGGTTAACTCACACAGGAAGCGCCCGTCCCAAAGGGCGGGCGTGGATTGAAACAATCCGGACCGTTGTTACTACCTCTTTGATCTCGAGAAGCGCCCGTCCCAAAGGGCGGGCGTGGATTGAAACTACTCAGTTTGGAATATAGTCTACACAGTTCTGCGGAAGCGCCCGTCCCAAAGGGCGGGCGTGGATTGAAACCAAGGATCGCACTCTCAACCTTTGCAACTGCTCGGGAAGCGCCCGTCCCAAAGGGCGGGCGTGGATTGAAACGATTTTGACGCACTTTGTTCGCTTGACACCGCAACCGAAGCGCCCGTCCCAAAGGGCGGGCGTGGATTGAAACCGCTGTCCAGGGCGCTTTAATCATCGTCGTCCTCCGAAGCGCCCGTCCCAAAGGGCGGGCGTGGATTGAAACTCAATGTGGCTGGATAGCTCGATGGATCGGTAACGAGAAACGCCCGTCCCAAAGGGCGGGCGTGGATTGAAACAACATCGCCCGGCGCACAATACTGTCTGCTATTCGGAAGCGCCCGTCCCAAAGGGCGGGCGTGGATTGAAACTGGCGCTGCGGGCCGTGCCGGTGGAATACTACGCCGAAGCGCCCGTCCCAAAGGGCGGGCGTGGATTGAAACACGTTACCGACATGCCAGAATCCAGGCTGCTCACCGAAGCGCCCGTCCCAAAGGGCGGGCGTGGATTGAAACAACTCGCTCCCGTTGTCGGCGCTTGGCCTCTTCGGGAGAAGCGCCCGTCCCAAAGGGCGGGCGTGGATTGAAACTCCGTCTTTAACGATTAGATTAATTTCGGTGCGGTGAAGCGCCCGTCCCAAAGGGCGGGCGTGGATTGAAACCTGTAGACGTGACAGTTCGACCTGGAGCTTAGTGAGAAGCGCCCGTCCCAAAGGGCGGGCGTGGATTGAAACCGGGTTCGGAGCCGTATCCATGTATGAGATACAGGAGAAGCGCCCGTCCCAAAGGGCGGGCGTGGATTGAAACTGGTAGATGTTGCCAGCAGCAGTAACGACGGCAGAGAAGCGCCCGTCCCAAAGGGCGGGCGTGGATTGAAACCGCTCTCGCATCGTCGCAGTCGCCGTCGTCGTCTCGAAGCGCCCGTCCCAAAGGGCGGGCGTGGATTGAAACTCCATGTCCTTGTCGGCAACGCCCATGCTCTCGCGAAGCGCCCGTCCCAAAGGGCGGGCGTGGATTGAAACAACCCGGTGACTGATATTGCCTGGCAGGGAATTTGAAGCGCCCGTCCCAAAGGGCGGGCGTGGATTGAAACTTCTTGCTGCAACAGTGTCTGTATGGCCTTGTCTGGAAGCGCCCGTCCCAAAGGGCGGGCGTGGATTGAAACCGCCCGATGCCCCCACCAATGTTGATTCACTCCCGAAGCGCCCGTCCCAAAGGGCGGGCGTGGATTGAAACGAGGTCGGTCAGCAGATCGTTACCTCCGGGTTCGGAAGCGCCCGTCCCAAAGGGCGGGCGTGGATTGAAACCAGGGCATGGCCGCCGCCCAGGACACCAGCACGAGGAAGCGCCCGTCCCAAAGGGCGGGCGTGGATTGAAACAGCGTAGAAGAATGCTGACTAAAGTCGAACGTGATGAAGCGCCCGTCCCAAAGGGCGGGCGTGGATTGAAACTTGTAGCAGTACGATTCGCCGAATCCGAACGGCAAGAAGCGCCCGTCCCAAAGGGCGGGCGTGGATTGAAACAGCCTCAATCTGGCGAACTTTGCCAAGCGTGCCGAAGCGCCCGTCCCAAAGGGCGGGCGTGGATTGAAACACCGGAGTTATTAAGGAAAACGGCGTAACAACCGCGAAGCGCCCGTCCCAAAGGGCGGGCGTGGATTGAAACAGACGAGGATCGTTGATGGAGGGGGCACCGCACTGAAGCGCCCGTCCCAAAGGGCGGGCGTGGATTGAAACGATTTTGACGCACTTTGTTCGCTTGACACCGCAACCGAAGCGCCCGTCCCAAAGGGCGGGCGTGGATTGAAACATAGAATTGAGAAGGGACTGTATCTCGAAACCAGCGGAAGCGCCCGTCCCAAAGGGCGGGCGTGGATTGAAACCAGAGCCTGATGGTGACCACGAATAATACTGGACGAAGCGCCCGTCCCAAAGGGCGGGCGTGGATTGAAACCTCGGGGGTGTGTCTGCGTTCGTCAAGCACGGTGTGAAGCGCCCGTCCCAAAGGGCGGGCGTGGATTGAAACCGGAATCGGCTTTCGTACTCAGCGAGTGGCTGTAGAAGCGCCCGTCCCAAAGGGCGGGCGTGGATTGAAACATCACAGCCCCTTCAGTTGGCCTCAGACGCTCTTGAAGCGCCCGTCCCAAAGGGCGGGCGTGGATTGAAACAGCAGAACCCCGAAGAAGCGGGCGCGGCAATGGGTGAAGCGCCCGTCCCAAAGGGCGGGCGTGGATTGAAACAATTATTTAGTGCTTCCCTTTACTTTTTCATAACGAAGCGCCCGTCCCAAAGGGCGGGCGTGGATTGAAACAGGGTACCGCTGTCCAGGAACTCGTTGACGAAATGAAGCGCCCGTCCCAAAGGGCGGGCGTGGATTGAAACAAGACATAGATGATGCCGTCAAGAAGCCAAGAAAGAAGCGCCCGTCCCAAAGGGCGGGCGTGGATTGAAACAAAACCCATGCCGATAAAGCTTTTATATATTCTGTGAAGCGCCCGTCCCAAAGGGCGGGCGTGGATTGAAACATCAGGATCGTCCACCCACTTGCCGCAGCCAGTGGGAAGCGCCCGTCCCAAAGGGCGGGCGTGGATTGAAACGGCAAGCTCTGTATCCGTTGGCGGTACTGTTCGTCCGAAGCGCCCGTCCCAAAGGGCGGGCGTGGATTGAAACAGGAAAAGCCTGATGGTCTCAGCGGCAACGAAGAGAAGCGCCCGTCCCAAAGGGCGGGCGTGGATTGAAACCATAATGAAGGCGATTTCAGCGGTGGAAAGCGCTTGGAAGCGCCCGTCCCAAAGGGCGGGCGTGGATTGAAACAGACCCTTGACTGGGAACGGGTGGGGTTTGATGCTGCCGGCAATATCGTTGGTACCTCCACACGCAGTGAAGTATACTGCTGCCATTCTGCCTTTGGAGCCTGCCATGCCCGCTCTTCCCATCCGTGACAATCGTGCAAGCGCCGAAACGGAGCTGCGGGGCAAGCTGGCGGGGATCGTGCTGAACAGCGGCGCTATCGATAGGAGCCGCTTCTGCGAGTGAAGGAACCATGGACGATCCACTGAGACTGGTGGGACAGCTTTTTCCCGCACCCTGTCACGACTACCTCTACCTGGTGGGGGGCTCGGTACGGGACCGGTTGCTGGGGCGACCGGGTCGCGATCTTGACCTGGTGACCACGCTCGATCCGTCGGTGCTGCAGCGGCTGGGGTTTCGACCGGTGCAGGGGCGCACCACCTCCCTGATCTGGTTTTTGGCGCTGCCGGGGGAAGGAACGGTGGAGGTGACCCTGCTGCCGGAGGGAAGCTCCCTGGCGGATGATCTGCGGCGCCGGGATTTTACCATGAACGCCCTGGCCCTGACCCCGAACGGCAGACTGCTGGACCCGCTGAACGGCCGCCGCGACCTGGAGCAGCGTCGGGTGCGGAGCTGTTCCGCGTCCTGCTTCCGGGATGATCCGCTGCGGCTCTTCCGGGCGTTGCGGTTTGAGGCGGAGGGGCGGCGGATGACGCCGGAGACCCGGGCCCTGGCCGCTCAGCCGGAGGTGCTGAACGGACTGGACGGCATGCCGGTGGAGCGGTTCAGCCGGGAGCTGGTGAAGGCGCTGGCCGGAGCAGAACCGGAGCGGTTTTTCAGCGGCATGGCGGCGCTGGGGGCGGGCCGCCACTGGCTGCCGGAGGTGTTTGCCATGTCTGCCGTGCCGGCCGGGCCGCCGGAGTACCATCCCGAGGGGGACTTGCTGACCCATTCGCTGCAGGTGCTGCAACGGACGGCGGCCCTGACCCCCGACCCCCTGGCCCGGTTCTGCGGTTTTTTGCACGACCTGGGCAAGCTGCAGAGCGACCCGACCCAGTACCCCCGGCATCATGGTCACGACGAGGCCGGGTTTGAGCCGGCCCGCCGGCTCTGCCGCCGGTTGCGGCTGCCCACGGCCTGGGGCCGGGCCCTGGCCTGGAGCTGCCGGCTGCATACCCGGATGAACCGCTGGCCGGAGCTGCGGGACGCCACCCGGCTGAAGACGGCCCGCCAGGCGGACCAGGCCGGTATCGCCGCCATTTTGCCGCTGGTATCGGCGGCGGACAAGGCGGGGAGCACGGTGCCGCCGGACTGGGGGCTGACCCTGGCAACGGCCCGGCTGAACGCGGCCGGGCTGGGGGTGGGGGAAGAGCGGCTGGCGGCGCTGCCGCCGGAGCAGCGGGAGACATTCCTGCTGCAGCGGCGGATTGAACGGCTGCGAGCGGCGGCCGGCAGGGAAGAAAATGAAAATGAAAACGGGGTGCGGTGAATAGCCGTACCCCGTTTTGTCTGATGGGTCCCTCCGGGCAGCGAATCCGCGGTCAGCGTTCTCCCAGGGATTCGCTGAGGGTTTTCTTGAGCGGCTTGAGGATGAACTGCATCACGGTGCGGTTGCCGGTACGGATATCCACCTGGGCGGTCATGCCGGGAAGGATCTCCAGGGACTTGCCGCTTTTGCTCTTCACCGGGTTGTCGGTGGTTTCCACATGGACGCGGTAGTAGCTCTGCTCGCCGAACTTGCTTTCTTCCTTGATGGTGTCGGCGCTGACGTAGGTGACTTTCCCCTCCACGGCGCCGTAAATGGTGTAGTCAAAGGCATCGAAGCGGATGGCGGCGGTGAGCCCCGGCCGGATCATGGCGATGTCCGCCGGCTTGACCCTGGTTTCCACGATCAGCTTGTCGTCCACCGGCACGATCTGCATCAGTTCGTCCCCGGCCCGCAGCACGCCCCCCTGGGTGGTGACCCGCACGTTCTTGACAATGCCGTCCACCGGCGCTTTGAAAACGCTGTCGGAGAGCTGCTGGTTGCGCTGGGTCTGCACCTGGGCGTTCTGGCCGATGTCGTCCTCGGCCTTGGCCAGTTCTGCCTGAATATCCTGGTAGTATTTGTTGCGGCGGTTGACCAGCTGGGCTTCGGCTTCGTTCAGGGCCCGTTCGCTGCGGATTACCTCGGAACGGCTCACGTCGCCGGTGGTGGCCAGCTTCGCCACGATCTGGGCATCTTCCCGGGCCAGCTTCACCGCCACCTGCAGCGTGTTCATCTCTTCGCGGAAGCTCTGCCGCCGCTGGGTGAACAGGGCGCGCTGCACCTTGACGATCTCGGGGAACTGCAATACGTCCGGAGGAAACCGGATATCGCGGTCGCCGGTGATCTCCGCCCGCAGGCGGGCGGCCTGGCCCCGCAGCGAGGCCAGGCGGGCCTCCAGTTCCCTGACGGAGGCCCCGACGCGGATCTGGTCCAGCACCGCCAGTACCTGCCCCTTTTTGACCTGGTCTCCTTCCTTGACGTGCAGGGTCTTGAGCACGCCGCCGTCCACGGCCTGGATTACCTGAATCCGGCTGTTGGCGATGACGGTGCCGGTGCCGCGGGTGGTCTGGTCCACGTGGTAGACCGAGGCCCAGATGATCAGCAGGACCACGGTTGCCACCAGGGTCCAGAGCAGCAGCGAACGACGCATGCCGTGGGAGGATGTCGGTTCGGTATGATCGTGCATGATGGTCATGGTGTGCTCCCGGAAGCGTTCTGGGCGGCCTGGGCGGCTTGCATGGCCTGGATCACCTCCGCCGGTGGGCCGTCGGCGATCACCTGGCCCCGCCGCATGATCAGCAGCCGGTTGGCCAGGGAGAGCAGGCGGGGACGGTGGGTGGCGATCAGCACGATGTCCGTGGGCCGGGTGTGGCTTTGCAGCGCTTTCAATACCCGTTCCTCCGATTCCGTGTCAAGGGAGGCCGACGGCTCATCCAGCAGCCAGACCCGCGGACGTGCCAGGAAGATGCGGGAGATGGCGGTCAACTGGCGCTGGCCGCCGGAGAGCCCCTGGCCCCCTTCGCTGATTTCCGTGTCCATGCTGCGGGGACTGTCCGCCGCTACCCGGTCGAGTCCCAGCAGTTCCGCAACCTCCAGGAAGCGGGCATCGTTGATGCCGCCGGCCAGCATGATGTTGTTTTTGAGGGTCCCCTTAAAGAGATGGACGTCCTGGGGAAGGTAGCCGATCCGTTCGCCGAGCACCTGCGGGTCCAGTTCCCAGATGTCGGCCCCCCCCAGCTTTACCTGTCCTTCCGCCGGTTTGTACAGCCCCGCCGCCAGCTTGAGCAGGGTGGACTTGCCGCAACCGTTGGGTCCCATCACCACCACCCGGTCGCCCGGTCCGAAGGCGAGGGTCTCCACCTGCAAGCGTATCACCGGCGTACCGGGGTAGGCGAAGCGGACCCCTTCAAGCTCCAGCCGGTCCGGCAGGGTTTCGGGGACCAGCAGCACTTTCCCCTCGGGGCGGTTCCCCTCCAGGGCCAGCAGGCGGTTGACCATTTCCAGGGCTTCGCGCACATGCTGCCATTGCACCAGGATGCCCACGCTCTGGGCGATGGGGCCGATCACCTTGCCGCCCAGGATGGTGCAGGCGATCAGGCCGCCGGTGGTGAGCTGGCCGGCTTCGATCAGCAGGACCCCCACCACCACGGCGGCAACGTAGCCCACCGTGCTCAGGGTGGCGGTCGTGGTGGTGGTGAGGCTGCTGATCAGCTTGCTCTTCAGGGAGTAAGCGGCCATGCTCGCGGTGATACTGCGCCACAGGTCGGCGAAGAACCAGCCGCTGCCGCTGGACTGGATGGTTTCCGCCCCCTGGATCGTGTCCACCAGCAGGCCGTGGCGCTCGTGACCCCGCTGGATTTCCAGGCGGGCAAGGGTACGCAGCTGGCGCTGGGCCAGCCAGCCCAACAGCAGGGATACCGGCAGCAGCGCCAGGTAGACCGTGCTGATCATCCCGCCGATGGCGGCGATGAACACGATGAACATCAGGCCGAAGGGGAGGTCGGTCATGGCGAAGACGATGGTGGAGGAGAAGAAGGTGCGCACCGTTTCCAGGCCGTTCATCTGGGCGGCCAGGGAGCCCAGGCTGCGGGGGCGCTTGTCCAGGCGCAGATCCAGCAGGTGTTCGTAGAGTTGCTGGGACAGGGCGATATCCACCCGCTTGGCAACCTCGTCCAGGATGCGGGAGCGGATAAACTTCAGCACCCAGTCCAGCAGCACCATGATCACCATGCCGGCCACCATGGCCCAGAGGGTGGCGTAGGCAAAGGTGGGCACCACCCGGTCGTAGACCTGCATGGAGAAAAGGGAGGTGGCCACCGCCAGCAGGTTGACCACCACGGTGGCCACGCCGACCTCCAGCAACCAGCGCTTGTCCCGCAGCAGTTCCCTGAGCAACATCTGCGAGGCGCTGCTTTTCAGCAGTTCACCGGCAGGGGTTTCCGGCCGCTCCACCCGTAGCCAGAGCACCACCGCATCGACCAGTTCGCCGTTGGCGACCCGGCTGACGGTGCCGTCGGCAGCGGTGAGGAGCAGGACACCCGCGTCGCCGTGCTCCGCCAGTTGCCAGCAGCCGTTATGCAGCAGCAGCGCCGGCAGGTGGCGATGATCGAAACGTTCCCAGCGCAGTTGCGCCACCTTGATGTTCTTGAGGCCGGCAGCCAGCAGAATGCGGGAGACCCGTTCCGCCGGCTTCTGTTCCACGCCTTCCTGCTGGGTGGCAGCGCAGGCCTGTTCAAGTTCGCCGGGGGGCACGGCAAGGCCGCGCTTGAGCAGCAGCCTGCCCAGGACCGCCGCCGTGATGGGGGTTGCCATACCGCTTTCGCCGAATATGACGGTTTCTTCCTGTCCGTCCGTTTTCATTGGATCACTCCTGCCGGGGAATCGAGCTGTCCCAACTGGGCCGCCAGACGGAGGGACCCCTCCTGGTGGGAACTGCGCGCCTGTTCCAGCGCGAGGCGGGCATCGGACAGTTCCCGCTGCGCGTTCAGTACATCCACCCAACTCTTGCGCCCTGCATCGTACTGACGCATGAAGGAGGCGAGGGTCTCTTCGTTGAACGTCACCAGCGCCTCGTTGTTGCGGATGATGGTGTCCAGGCTCTTCAGATCGATCAGCAGCGACTCCGCCTGCCGCCGGACCTCGGTGCGGGCGGCCTCCACATCCCGCTTGGCCGATTCCACCCGGCTGTCCGCCGATTTGACCCGTTTCCAGCCGGAAAAGCCGAGGCCCTCCACGGTTCCCTCCAGCACAACGCCGAGCCGGGTTCCCTGGGGCAGGTTGCGGCTGCCGGCCTGGGTAAAGAGGTCCTGTTCCATCCGGGCGTAGAGGCTGGGCAGCATGTTGGCCTTTGCCAGGTCGGCGGTGGTGCGGGCCAGCTCAACATCCTGAAGACGCTGTTCCACGACGGCGGAGACCTTTTCCACGTCGTCGACGATTCGGGCGTGGGGCGGCAGCAGCAGCAGTTCGGCCGGTACCGGCAGGGCGGCGGGAAGCGGCTGCCGGGTGAGGGCCCGCAACTCGTTGTGGGCGCGCTGCAGCGCCGCCTCCAGTTGCAACAGTTGGATTGCTGCCTGATGCAGACGGGAACTGGCCAGGTTGACGTCGGCGCGGGAGGCGATGCCGCCCTGCTCCCGGGTGGCGATGAGGGTTTTCAGGCGCACATGCTCTTGGACATTGCGTTCAGCCGCCTTGATCCGCTGGCGTATCCCCTGGATCGTGGCATAGGTGGCTGCCGTGCTTTCCAGGAGTTGCCGCTGCACCGCCAGCAGGGAGAGCTTGCCGGCCCGTTGCCGGACCGTGGCCTGGTCGATGCTGCCGTCGATCCGTCCCCCCACCCAGAGCGGCTGGCGCAGCACGGCAACCATGGCGTGGTACTGGTCGCCGGTGGTGCTCGCCGCGGTGGAACCGGCAACCGTGCCGGTGGTGCTGGCCTGCACCGACAGGGTGGGGTAGCGCAGCGACTCGGCCGACTCCAGTTCAAAACCCAGGGCGCGCAGTTCGTCCAGCTTGCCGAGTACCGCGGGATGCCGGCTGATGGCGAGGCGCAGCGCCGTAACGGTTCCGTCGTCCGCTGCCGCCGCCTCCCGGGCCGGGGCGGCGGGACAGAGCAGCAGGCAGAAAAACAGTGCCGGCAACAATCGTCTCCAATGGTGCATGATCGGTTTCATCGAGGTTCCGTCCAGTTCCGGCAGCGGTTCCGCCGGTTACGATTCCACAACAAACGACAGGACACCCATGGGGGCATCCTGTCGTCCAACGCCGTTGCGGTCAGCCGGTGGGGCCGCCGCTACCCGTGCACATTACTGCTGCTGATAGCCTGGTTTATCAGAAGTTGTACCTGCATGTCACTCTGTGTGTACACATCGTAGGTGACGGCACCGATGACATGGGTATCGGCGGGGGTGTGCTGCCAGTCGCCGATGTTGCCGATGATGACCGTATCGTCGGCGTCGCCGTCCACCAGCAGTTGATGCAGGCCGCTGCCGCCGGTGGCAAAGACATCCACCTCCTGATGCAGCAGTTCCGCGGCGGTCAGGCTGAGCTGGTTGGCGCCGCTGCCGGAAAGGTCGATCTTCTCGATACCGGTGATCTGCGACGAGGTCAGCACGCTCAGGTCCAGATGGATACCGCTGCCGGACAGCTTCAGGGTGTCGATTCCCGCGCCACCGTCCACGGAGAGGTGGGGGAGGCTGCCGGTCAGGCGGGCGATGTTGTCGGCGTTGACCACGATCAGGTCGTTGCCGCCTCCGGCGCTGATGGTGTCGCCGCCGCCCAGACCGCTCAGGATGTCATTGCCGTTGCCGCCCATGATGGCGTCGTCACCGGGGCCGGCCGCATCGTCGTTGCGGAGGTAGCTGGTCACCGGCGTGCTGTCGATATTGACCCCGGAACCGGAAAGGCTGACCTGGAACTGCTCGTCCGGCTCCACCGTGGCGTCGCCCCGTGCCGTCAGGGTCAGCAGGTGGCTGTTCTGGCCGGCGGCCATCTGGAAGGTGCCGGTCAGGGGGGAGACGAAGTCGTCGGCGTCCACGTCGCCGCTGATGGTGTAGGTGATGGTGACGGCGTCGGAAATATTGCCGGAGCGGAGCACTTGGTAGGTATAGGCGTTGGTGGTGCCCGCCGCACCTTCCGAACGGTCGGTGTCCAAGGCGATCAGGACGACTCCTTCGTCGTCGCTGACGATGGTGGCCGCGGCCGAACCGGCATTGGGAGCGATGCTGACGCCGTCGCCGGGGTTTGACAGCAGCAGGGAGAACTGCTCGTCCACTTCGGTCAGGGTATCCCCTGCCACGGCGACGGTGACGATCTTCGAGGTTTCGCCGGGGGCAAAAGTCAGGGAGCCGCTGGGCAGCTGGTTGCCCACAAAGTCGGCGGCAGTGGCCCGGTAGCCGCCGCTGCCGGCCACCTGCCAGTCGATGGTGGCGGTGGTATCAACGGCGCCGAGCCGGGTGACTTCGAACGAGTAGAGCAGTGAGCCGCTGTTCCCCTCCACCTGGCTGGGGTTGAGGGCAGTGACGGAGATCTGGCTGTCGTCGTTGCGGATGGTGCCGGTGGCCGCGGCCTGGATCAGGTTGGCGCCGCTGGGATTCGTGAGCTGTACCTGGAAGGTCTGGTCCTGGCCGTAGGTATGGTCCCCCGCCACCTGGATCGTGATGATACGTTCGCTCTCGCCGTCGGCAAAGTGTACCGTGCCGGAGGGAGCGATGCCGCCCACGAAGTCGTCGGTACCGGCCGGATAGCTGCCGGTGCCGTGGACGGCCCAGTTCACCGAGGCCTCGCCGGCGGCGAGGCCGACCCGTTCGATCTTGAAGGTGAAATTGGTGACGCCGCTGTTCCCCTCGGCCTTGTCGGCGTCAAGGGCGATGACGGAGATGCCGGTGTCGTCGTTGGCAATGGTGGTTTCGGCGGTCTGTTCCAGAATGGTGGCTCCGTCGGCATCGAACAGCCTGATGGAGAAGGTTTCGTCATATTCGCCCACGGCGTCGCCCAGCACCGAGACGCTGATCTGCTGGGTGCTCTCGCCGGGCTGGAAGGCCACGGCGCCGGTGGGGAAGACGCCGCCGAAGTCCCCTGCGTTGGCCGGACGGCTGCCGCTGGCAATCACCTCCCAGAGCGCGCTCACCGCACCGGTAAGGTCGCCGCTGCGGGTCACCGTGAAGGTGAAGACGGTTTCAACGCCGTCCGCCCCTTCGGCCACGGAAACAGCGTCGGCGGTTATGACCAGCGCCGCGTCGTCGTTGCGGATGGTGCCGGTCACCGCCGGGCCGGTGACGGTGGAGCCGTCGGCCGGATTGACCAGGGTGACGTCGAAGGTTTCATCGTATTCACCGATGCCGTCGCCCACCACTTCGACGGTGAAGGTTCTGCTGGTTTCGCCGTCGGCGAACTGCACCGTGCCGCCCACGGCGGCGAAGTCGTCCGCCGAGGCGGGGCGGCTGCCGCTACCGCTGATCGCCCACTCGACGCTGGTGGCGCCGGTTGCCGTGCCGGCCCGGTCGATACGGAAGGTGTAGAGGGTGCTGCCGCCGGTTCCTTCGGCATGGTCCACGGCCACCGCCGAGAGGGTCAGGGTGTCGTCGTCGTCGATGATCTGACCGGCCACGTTGTTGACGGTGATGTCGGCATGGGCGCTGGCGTTCGACAGCTGGACGGTGAAGGTTTCGTTGCCCTCCCAGGCGCCGTCGCCGGCAAGGTTCACGGTGATGGTCTTTTCGGTTTCACCGGCGGCAAAGGTCAGCGTACCGCCCGGCAGCAGGCCGCCGGCAAAGTCGGCGGCAGTGGCCGTACCGGCCACCACGTTCCAGGATACCGTGGTTTCCCCCGACAGATCGCCGCTGCGGGTGACGGTGAAGGTGGCCTGGCCCGCCGTGCCGCCGTCTCCTTCCACAACGCTGCCGTTTGCCGTCGCCAGTGCCAGGTCGACGTCGTCGTCGCGGATGAGGCCGGCGGCGGTGGCGGCGGAGCCGTCAATGGTGCTGCCGGCGCCGGGGTTGCAGAGTTCGACGGTAAAGGCCTCGGCCCCTTCCAGGTCACGGTCGCCGGCCACCAGCACGCTGAGGATGGCGGTATCCTGGCCGTCGGCAAAGGTCACGGTGCCGCTGGTGGCGGCAAAGTCGTCGGCGCCGGTGTCGGTGTGCAGGATGCGCCAGCCCACGGTGGAGCTGCCGCTCAGGCTGCCGCTGCGGGTCACGGTGAAGGTGAAGGCGGTGGTGCCGCCGGTTCCCTCGGCCCTGTCGGCCGCCAGCGCCGTAATGGCGAGCACGTCGTCGTCGTTGACGATGACCGCGTCCGCCGTCCGGGCGCCATAGCTGTGGGTCAGGCTGTCCACCGGCGCGGTCAGGGTCACCCGGAATCCTTCGTCGGCTTCACGCAGGCTGTCGCCGGCCACTGAAACGGTGAAGTCCTGGCTGGCCTGGCCCTGGGCAAACACCAGGGTGCCGGAGGGGAAGAAACCGCCGGTGAAGTCGGCGGCCGCTGCCGCATGGTCGCCGCTGCCGGCAACGCTCCAGTCCAGCGTGGTGGCGGAAAGGCTGCCGGTGCGGGTCACCCGGAACACATAGGCGGTGGGACCGTCCCCTTCGCCGTCAGGAAGAGAGACGGCGGCAATGGTCCACTCCACGTCGTCGCTGATAATGGTACCGGTGGCGCTGCCCACCACCACGGCGGCGCCGGTGGAGGGATTGCCGAGATTGACGGTAAAGGTCTCATCCCCCTCCACCACGGTGTCCCCCGCCACCTGCACGGTGATGGTCTGGCTGTTCACGCCGCTGGCAAAGGTCAAGGTGCCGGAGGGAAGCAGGCCCCCCGCCAGATCGTCGGCATCGGCGCTGCCGGCCGCCACGGCCCAGTCCACGGTGGCCTCAAGGGCCGTGTTGCCGGTGCGGGTGACGGTAAAGGTGTAGTTGACCATGCCGTCGGCCCCTTCCGACTTGACGGCGTCGGTGGCGCTGATGCGCAGGG
Source organism: Trichlorobacter ammonificans (assembly GCF_933509905.1). Classification (GTDB taxonomy): domain Bacteria; phylum Desulfobacterota; class Desulfuromonadia; order Geobacterales; family Pseudopelobacteraceae; genus Trichlorobacter; species Trichlorobacter ammonificans. Next base: position 987,493 of record NZ_OW150024.1, read on the forward strand.
ATGCCTCGTCGTCGGTGATGACGGCGTCGGCGGTGGTGTGCAGGAAGATCACGCCGTCCGGTCCCGCCAGGGTCAGGCGGAAGCTCTCGTCGGACTCGCCCAGGTAGTCCCCTTTCACCGGCACCCTGATGGTCTTGCTGGTGTCGTTGGCATCAAAGGTGATGGTGCCGCCGGTGCTGTCGAAGTCGCCGGCCGACGTGGGGTCGGCGCCGATGCCGGCCACGCTCCAGGTCAGGGTCTGGGAACCGGTGAGGTTGCCGCTGCGGGTCACCACGAAATCGAAATAGGTGGTGTCCCCCGGATTTCCCTCCACCTGCGTGGCCGGGGCCGTGACGTCGAAAACGATGTCGTCGGCCTGGATGGTGCCGGTGGCGGTGGCCTGGGTAATGGTCATGCCGCTGCTGGGGTTGGACAGGGTAACCGTGAACCCTTCGTCCGGCTCGCCCGCCAGGTCGCCAGCCACGTCGATGGTGAGGGTGGTGCTGGCCTGGCCGGCGGCAAGGGTCACCGTGCCGGTGATGCCGGCAAAGTCGTCGTCATCCGCGGCGTGGGCCCCGGAGCCGGTGATGCTGTAGGTCACGGTTTCCGCCTCGCCCAGGTAGCCGGTGCGGGTGATGGTGAAGGTGAAGGGGGTGGTGCCGCTGTTCCCTTCGTTCTTCACCGCATCGACGGCTGCGATGGCGATGGTGGAGTCGTCGTTGAGTATGGTGGCGGCGGCGGTTGCGGTCAGGATCGAACCGCCGCTGGCGTTGGCAAGGGTGATGGTGACCGCCTCGTCCCCTTCCACCACTTCATCGCCCACCACCTGGATGGTGATGGTCTTTTCGTACTCGCCGTCGGCAAAGGTCACCGTTCCCGAGGGGAGACCGCCGTTGCTGCCCAGGGCGTCGGCGGTGGCGAAGTCGGCGGCCACGGCGCCGGCCGAGGAGAGCTTCCAGTCCACCGAAGCGGTGCCGTCGGCGTTGCCGGTGCGGGTCACCGTGAAGGTGAGGGCGGTGGTGCCGCTGTGCCCTTCCTGGATGGTGGCGTGGTCGGCGGCGATATGCAGCGCGGCGTCATCGTTTTCGATGGTGCCGCTGGCCGTTGCCTGGCTGATGGTGTCGCCGGCGGTGCCGGCCCCCAGGGCGATGGTGACGGTGTAGGTCTCGTCGGTTTCCGGCGTGGCGTCGTTGGTGGGGGTGATGGTGATGGTCTTGCTCATCTCGCCCGGCGCAAAGGTGACGGAACCGGAGGGGAGCGAACCGCCGAAGTCGGCGGCAGTGGCCGATCCGCCCCCTACGGACCAGGTGATGGTCTGGTTCTGGACCGTGTCGTGGGTACGGGTGATGGTGAAGGTCTGGCTGCCGCTTTCCGGGCTGCTGCCCACCAGCGGGGCGATGGAGAAGCTGCTGTCGTCGTTGCGGATGGTTCCGGTGGCGCTGATGTCGATGGCCTCATCGACCCCCACCAGGTTGGAGAGCTGGATGGTGAAGGTTTCATCGGCTTCCGGCGTGGTATCGCCCACCACCGTCACCGAGATGGTCTTGCTGGTCTCGCCGGCGCTGAAACTGACCGTACCGGAGGTGGCGCCGCTGACGTCGCCTGCGGCGGTGGTGCCGTGGTAGAGGGTCCAGGTCATCGACGAGGTGCCGGTGGTGTCCCCCGAACGGGTGATGGTGAAGGTCATGGTCTGGTTGGCATCGCTTTCCGCCAGGGTACTGTCGGCGATGCTGATGCCGGTATCGTCGGTGACGATGGTCAGGGTGGCGCTGGCCACATTCTGGGTATTGGTAATCGTCGGCGACGAGCTGGTCAGCACGTCCTCGTAGAGCACCACCCGGAAGGTTTCGCTGTTCTCGGCGATCAGGTCGCCCTTGACCAGCACGCTGAAGGTCTTGGTGAGCTCGCCGCTGGCAAAGCTGACTGTGCCGCTGGGCAGGCCGTTGTTGGTGCCCTGCGTGTCGGTACTGGTGAAATCGCTGGTACTGGCCGGATTCCCCCCCACCGCTTCCACCCGCCACTTGAGGGTGGCCGCGCCGGTATAGCCGGTGCCGCCGCGGGTAACGTCGAAGGAGAAGGTCTGGTTGGCCCCCTGGTCGGTCTCCACCAGGCTGGTGCTGGCCGGGGTCAGGGTGTAGGTGGTGTCGTCGTCGTAGATGGTGCCGCGTACATCCAGCGTGGTGCTCGGGCTGGTGTAGCTGCCGCTATAGTCGGCGTAGTAGCTCTGGAAACGGACGCTGGAGCCGGCGCTGTCGCCGGGGGCGGAAAGACGCAGGGTAAAGGTTTCGTTTGCTTCCACCGTGGTGTCGTCGGCGAGCAGATCGGCCAGGGAGATGCTGTAAGTGTACTCGCCGTAGGTACCGGCCTGCCCGGCCAGAGTGAAGCTGCCGCTCATGGTGGTGAAATCGCCGTTTGTCGTGGTGCCGTTAACCAGGGTGTAGTTGACGACGATGTCGTTGTCCAGCCGTCCGTAGCGATTGACCATGAAGGTCAGCGGATTCCCCTCGTAGGCGCTGGTCTGCACATTGGTATAGTAGCCGTTGGTGTCGCCGCTGTAGGTGTCCCAGCCACCGACCCAGAGGCGGATGTCGTCGTTCTTCAGGGTGGTGGTGACGCTGGCCAGGGCGTTGTTGATGTCCGCCGGGCCGTAGGCGTCGGTATAGAGCGGCCCGTGTTCGGCGTCGTCCGGGTCCAGCACGGTGAAGGTCAGGGTCTTGTCGTTCTCCACGTAGCGGTCGCCGGTGAAGGTGACCACCACGTTTTTGGTGGTTTCGCCGGCAGCAAAGGTGACCAGGCCGTAGGTCTGGTTGGAGTAGGGTTCCTGCACGCTGCTGGCGTCACCGCCAAAGGTCAGGATTTCCGCCGAGCCATTGGCACTGGCCCAGTTGATGTACGTGCCGTCGATCCGCCAGGCCACGGTGGTGGGGTAGTTCAGGCTGCCGTCCCGGTCCCCCTGGTCGCTGCGGGTAATGGTGAAGGTGACGCTGTTGCCGGTGGCCGAATCGTTGGCGCCGGTCCCCTCCCAGGTGGTGGCGCTGCTGACCGAAACGCTGATCAGCGGGTCGGATTCGTTGTCGTAGATCCGGGCGGTGTCGGTGTAGCCGGTGGAGGGGGTCTCCAGGTCGTGGTTGGGTTCGCCGGCATTGACGTTGACGGGGTTGGAAAGGACGATGGGCAGTTCCTCCCGCCAAGTTTCGGTCCAGGCGTCGTCGATGGTGACCACGGTGATGGTTTTGGTGGTCTCGCCGTCCGCGAAGGTCAGGGTACCGGACCAGGTGCGGGTTCCCGCGTTGTAGCTGGCGGTGCCGCTTGAGGGGGTGACACTGTCGATGTCCGACGGGTCCAGCTTGTACCAGGTGCCGGTGGCGTTGTTGCTCTCATTGGTGGCTTCGGAACCGGGCAGGGCCAGGGACCAGTCCACGGTGTCGGTACCCCGGCTGTCGCCGCTGCGGGTGACGGTATAGGTGAGGGTTCCGCCCTCGACCACATCGTTGACGGAGGCGTCGAAGCGGGTGTCGTCGTTGGCGATGATGCCGATATTGTATTGCGGATAACTCGCGGTATCGTAGATGTTGATCGAAGAACCTGCGCTGGGGTTCTCGAGATAGATGCTGAAGTACTCGTCGTATTCTCCGATATCATCCACCTTGGTGTAGAACTTGATGTAGGCCCATTGCTGGCCGTCTTCAAAGGTAACGGTACCGGAGGGGAGGGCAGCCGCGGTGGTTATGGACGTGATGTCGCCATTACCGTCGCGGGTGATAGTGAGGAAGTCATCGGCGCTGACTGCCGGAGAGTTGTAGGTGCCGATGCGCCAGCCCACGCTGGCCGTGCCCGCCGTGGCAACCTGGCGCTGCACGGCGAAGATATGCTCCACGTAGCCGTACTCCACACCGCCGATGGTGACGATGGTGGCGCCGGCGCCGCCATCCGCCGGGGTATCGCCTTCGGCCCGGCTCTGCAGGCCGTTTCCGGGAGACAGGCTCTGTACGCTGGTGCTGGCCACCTCACGGTCGCTCAGGTAGAACTCGGCCTCGTCGCGTTCGATGGAGGAGAACAGGTAGTTGGTGTTGTTGGCGACACCGTTGGTGGCGCTGCTGATGGCTTGGTTATCGTAGAAGTTGCGGCCGCCATAGTAACTACGGCCGAGCAGGGTTCCGGTGCTCTTCGAAGGATCGTCATAGATGACGTTGATCTCGTCGTAGCCGCTGGTGCCGGTGACGCTGACCGCGAACCACTCATCGTTTTCCGCCGTGTTGTCGCCGAGGGCTGTCACGGTGAACTGCTTGCTGGTCTCACCGGCGGCGAAGCTGCCGCTTCCGGAGGTGAAACCGCCCTGGAAATCGGCTGCATCGGCAACCTGGTACTCGGAGCGGCTCTGGGTGTAGTCGGTCATGTAGGCAGAGGAGCCGTTCGAGGGGTCGGTGTTGCCGGTGGACCAGTTAAATCCAGTGGTGCCGCCGGTATAGCCGCTACGGGTTACGGTATAGGTGAAAACCGTATTGCTCCCGGCGACCGATTCGGCCTTGCTGTAGTCGTCGACGGAGAGGGTGAGACGGGTATCGTCGTCGAGAATGGTGCTGTTATAACTGGTGGTGCTGCCCAGGGAACTGCCGGCGTTGGGGTTGGCAAGCTGGATGGAGAAGGTTTCATCCCCTTCCACGCTGCCCACGCCGGTGTCGCCGTAGACGTAGACCGTGATGGTCTGGGTGGCGACTCCGTTGGCGAAGGTCAGGGTACCGCCGGGGGTGAGGTTGGCGCTTACGCCGTTGGTGAAGTCACTGCTGGTGGTGGTGCCGTGCACCACGCTCCAGTCCACCGTGCTGACCTGATTCAAGTTACCGGTGCGGGTCACCGTGTAGGTCATGGCCTTGCCGGTGCCGTGGCCGCCGTCCCCTTCGAGAAGGTTGGCCGTGCCGGCGGTGATGTTGAACTGGGCATCATCGTTGCGGACAAAGCCGTCGGCAGTTGCCGTGGTGATCTGCGTGCCGGCGGAGGCGTTGGAGAGGGCCAGGCGCAGCACTTCGTCCGCTTCCAGGGCGCTGTCGCCGGCAACCCGCAGCGTGACGGTCTTGCTGGTTTCCCCCCCCGCGAAACTCACCGTGCCGTAGGGGATGCCGTTGCCGTCCTTGAACACACCGGCCGGTTGGCTTGAGAAAAAGTCGCTGCCGTTGACGGCGTTGGCGACGCCGGTGTCCACGGTCCAGGAAACGGTGCTGGTCTGCGCCGTGTTGCCGGTGCGGGTGACGGTGAAGGTGTAATCGACGTAGCTGCTGTTGCCTTCGTTCTTGTCGGCCAGCAGGGTGGCGACGGAAACGCTGGCGTCGTCGTTGGTCAGTACCGTGGAGGCGCTGGCCGTGCCGATGACGCTGTTGGCCGGTGCCCCGGAAAGAGTGACGGTCATGGTTTCGTCCGATTCCACGACGGAATCGCCCTTGACGTTGACCACGATGGTGGCGCTTACCTGGCCGTCGGCGAAACTGACCGTGCCGCTGGCCGCCTGGCCGTCGGCCAGGTCGCCGGCCGTGGTGAAGCCGTTGGTACCGGTGATGGTCCAAGTGAGGTCGCGGGCCCCCACCAGGGAACCGGTGCGGGTCACCGTGTAGGTGATCGCGCTGTCGCTGTTGCCTTCGGCACGGCTGGTGGTCAGGGTGCTGATGCTGAAGCTGTCGTCGTCGGTCAGGATGGTGGTGCTCTTGTCGCCGTCCGTTCCCTCGATGGTGCCACCGTTGGGATCGGCCAGGATCACCCGCAGGGTTTCGTCGTTTTCCAGGGTCAGGTCACCGGCCACGTTGATGGTGATGGTCGTGCTGGTCTGTCCCGCCGTAAAGGTAACGGTACCGCTGGGCAGACCGCTGTTGGTGCCCAGGCTGTCCTGATTGCCGGTAAAATCAGCAGTGGTCAGGCCGCTGGCAGGGGCCACGGACCACTTCACACTGCCGGCGCCGCTGGTGTCGCCGCTCCGGGTGACCGTAAAGGTAACCGCGGTGCTGCCGCTGGCCCCCTCATGGAAGGCGGCCGGGGCGCTGAGCACGAAGTTAGTGTCGTCGTTGGTGACGACGGTGTTGGCGGTGGCGGTGCCGATGATGCCGGCCGAGGGATCGGTCAGGGTGAGGGTGAAGGTTTCGTCTCCTTCGGCCAGAGTGTCGGCGATCAGATCGAAAGTGACGGTTTTACTTGTTTCATTGGCAGCGAAGGTCAGGGTGCCGCTGGGCAGAACACCGCCCTGGATGTCGGCCGCAGTGACGCCGGCCCCGCCGGTGACGGCGTAATTGATGGTGGCGCTGCCGCTCAGGTCGCCGCTGCGGGTGACGGTATAGGCGATCTGGGTAGTGCCGGCGGAACCTTCAGCCACGGTGGCGTTGGCGGCGCTGACACTGAAACTCTGGTCGTCGTTGCGGATGATGCCGGTGGCGTTGGCATCCTGGATCAGTTGCGGCGTGTTGTCGGTGAGCCGGGCGTTGCTAATGGTGACGGTGAACTCTTCGTTTTGCTCCACCACGGTGTCGCCGCTGACCGTGAAGCTGATCTCCTTGCTGGCCTCATTGGCGGCAAAGGAGAGGGTGCCGGAGGGGAGGAGGCCGCCGAAGTCGGCTGCGTCGGCCGGTGAGGCGCCGCTGCCGCCGACTGCCCAGTCAACCGTGGCGGCGTCGCTGATGTCACCGGCCCGGGTGACCCGGAAGGTGTAGGTCACGGTGCCGCCCTGCCCCTCGGCATGGTCGGCGGAGAGGGCGGTGATGGAGAAGCCGGTGTCGTCGTTGGTGATGACGGCGCCGGCACTGCTGCCGGTCAGTTCGGTGTTGTCACCGGCCCCCTGCAGCAGGATGGTGAAGGATTCGTCCTGCTCAACCTGATTGTCGGTGGCCACCAGCACGATGATCTGCGCGGTGCTTTCACCCGCGGCAAAGGTAACGGTGCCGCTGGGCAGGCCGTCGTTGCTGCCCAGTGCGTCCTGACCGCCGATAAAGTCGTTGGCTGCCGCCGAACCGGCGCCGCCGGGAAGCTGCAGCACCCACTCGACGGTGGTTGCCGCGGAGGTGTCGCCGCTGCGGGTGACGGTGAAGGTGAAGGGGGTGGAGGCACCGTCGTCGGTATTCTGCTCGGCCTGAGTGGCGGTATCCGCCGTGATCACCAGGGCGGCATCGTCGTTGACCACCTCCGTCGCGGCGGTGGCGCTGGTGAGGTAGGTCCGGTCGTGGGCCGGATTGCCCGCCGGGTTGCTCAGGGTGACGGTGAGGGTTTCAGTGCTCTCGTTGACGTTGTCGCCGAGCAGGGGCAGGTTGATGGTCTTGACGGTTTCATGGGCCGCGAAGCTGAGGGTGCCGGAGAAGGGGGTGGAGGCGGCGAAGTCGTCGGCGGTCATGCCGCTGGCGATCCAGTCGATGACCACCGGCGATGCCAGGTCGCCGCTGCGGGTGACGGTGAAGGTCAGCACGCGGCTCTCCCCCGCTGCTCCTTCAAGCACCGAGGCGTTGCCGGCGGTGATGGCGATGCCGATATCGTCGGCCACCACGCTGCCGGCGGCGGTGGCGGTCATGATGTCGGCGTTGCCGTCGGCGCCGGAAAGGGTGACGGTGAACCCCTCGGTGGACTCGATGGCGGTATCGCCGCTGGTCTGGATTTCAATGGTTTTGCTGGTTTCTCCCGGGCCGAAGGTGATGGTGCCGGAGGGGAGGGCGCCGCCGAAGAAGTCGGCGGCATCCACCGGGTGGTCGCCGGAACCGCTCACCGCCCAGTTGACCGTGGTGGTGCCGGTGACCACCCCGCTGCGGGTGACGGTGAAGACGTGGGTCTGCGTGCCGCTCTCCCCTTCCGTGAGGGTCGTGGTGGTGGCACTTACGACCAGGCCGGTGTCGTCGTTGCGGATCACGCCGTCGGCACTGGCGGTGCCCAGGGTGGTGCCGGCCGAAGGATTGGTAAGCTGCACGCGGAATCCTTCGTCCGCTTCCTGGTAATAATCGCCGCTGACCGTGACCGTGATGGTCTTGCTGGTTTCATTGGCGGCAAAGGTGAGGCTGCCGGCGGGGAGCGTGCCGCCGAAGTCGGCGGCGTTGGCCGGGTGGGCCCCCTGGCCGGCGACGCTCCAGTCCACCGTGGTTTCCCGGTCCAGGAAACCGGTACGGGTAACGGTGAAGGTGAACTCCCGGCTGTCGCCGTTGGCCGCTTCGGCGAGATCGGCGCTGGTGGCGGCAATGGAGAGGATGTCGTCGTCGTTCAGGATGACCACGTCGGCAGTGCCGCTGGCAATGGTGGTGCCGGCGCCGGGGTTGACCAGGGTGATGGTGAAGGTTTCATCGCTTTCCAGGCTGTGGTCCCCTGCCACGGACAGGGTGACGGTTTTGCTGGTTTCCCCGGCGTTGAAGGTGATCAGGCCCCCCGGCAGCAGTCCGCCGGCAAAGTCTGCCCCGTCGGCTGCCGCGCCGCTGCCGGCGGGGCTGACAACGTACTCCACCGTGTCCGTGCCGTTGATGTCGCCGGTGCGGGTGACCGTAAAGGTGACCGTGGTGCTGCCGCTGTGCCCTTCCACCACTGGATCGATGCTCTGCAGGGTAAAGGCGGCGTCATCGTTGCGGATTGCGCCGCTGACCTCGCCGACCAGTACCTGGGTGCCTTCGGAGGGGTTGCTCAGGCGGATGGTGAATCCCTTGTCCGGTTCGATCAGGTTGTCCACCGTGAGCGGCAGATTGACCACCAGGCTGGAAACGCCGCGGGTAAAGGTTAAAACCCCTGAGGGGATGCTGCCCGAAGCGAAGTCTGCGGCGACGACGCCGTTGCCGTCGGTGGGGACCAGCTCCCAGTGCACGGTGGAGACACCGGTGGTGTCGCCGCTGCGCTGCACGGTGAAGGTCAGTTGTGAGGTGCCGCCGGGGTTGCCTTCCGGGCGGTCCAGGTTGGTGGCGACAAGGGTGAGGCCGGAGTCGTCGTTGAGGATCATGCCCGCGGCGCGGTCCTGCTCGAGCACGACACCGGCCTGGCCGGTGGTCAGGACGATTTCGTACCCTTCGTGGGGTTCGTAGACCGTGTCGGCACGGGGGGTGATGGTCAGCAGCTTCGTGGTTTCGCCGGCGGCGAAGGTGATGCTTCCCGAAGGAAGACTGCCGCCAAAGTCGTCGGCATTGACCTGGTTTGCGCCGGAACCCACCAGGTGCCAGTCAACGGTAACTTCGCTGTCCAGGTGGGCGGAGCGGGTCAGGGTAAAGGTATGACTGCGGGTGGTGCTGCCGGAGCCTTCCTTGACCACGGCGTCGGTGGCCGTGATGCTGACGGCGGCGTCGTCCGGCACGATGGTGACGGTGGCGGTGCCGGTATGGATAAGGGAGTTGGCGTCCTGGGCCTGCAGGGTGAAGGAGTAGCTTTCATACCCCTCCAGCAGGCTGTCGCCGGCAAGGGGCACCGAGATGATCTTCGAGGTTTCCCCTGCGGCGAAGGTGATGATGCCGGTCAGCGGGAATCCGTTTTCGAAGTCGTCATCTTCGGCGGGGTTCTCGCCGTACCCGGCGATGACGTAGCCGATGGCGCCGGCCTGTGAGACGTTGCCGGTACGGGTGACCAGAAACTGCTGCACGCCGCCGGTGCCGTTTCCTTCAAGCGTGGAGGCGGTGACCGCCGTGACGTCGTACTGGGTTTCGTCGGCGCGGATGATCCCCTGGATTTCGCCGTTGATGATGACGGTGCCGGCCGGGGCGTTGGCCAGTACGACACTGAAGGCTTCATCCTGCTCCAGGGTGGCGTCCCCTGCCACATAGATGGTGACGGTTTTCGTGGTTTCGTTGGCGCCGAAGCTGATGGAGCCGCTGGGGCGTCCGCCGTTGTCGCCGAGGGCGTCGGGGGAGGCGGTGAAGTCCAGGGAATCCGGCACGTGGTTGCCGCGGGGGATCAACCGGTAGTCGATGGTCATGGGCTGATTGAGGCTTTCGGAACGGACCACCTGGAAGGTGATCGCCGTCTGGGTGGCGGCGCCCCCCTCGACGACGTCGGTCGTACCGGCGAAGATGCTGAAGCCCAGGTCGTCGTTGACCACGGTGGTGGTGGCTGTATCGGTACCCAGGCCGAGGTTGGCGCCCGGGTTGGCCAGCCGTACCGTCAGGGCTTCGTCCGGTTCGATGGTGCGGTCGCCGGTGACGGTGACGGTGATGGTGGTGCTGGCCTGTCCCACCGCAAAGGTGGCCGTTCCCGACGGCAGTGTGCCGCCGAAATCGGCGGCATCCACGGTGCCGCCCGCCACCTCCCACTGAACGCTGGTTGCGCTGAGGGTGTTGGTGCGGGTCAGGGTGAAGGTGACGACCCGGGTTTCACCGTTGTGCCCTTCCTGAATCGTGGGGGTCGTGGCACTGATCGAGACCAGGGCATCGTCATTGACAATGGTGACGGCTGCCGTGTTCTGGGCTCCCAGAACCAGGTCGTCGCCGGGGTTGGCGAGGGTGATCAGCAGGGTTTCATCGGCTTCGATGGTGCTGTCTCCGGCCAGTTCGACGGTGAAGGTGGCGCTGCTCTGGCCTTCGGCAAAGCTGACACTGCCGGACAGGGTTTGACTCGGGGCCAGGTCGGCGGCGTCGACGCCGCTGATGCTCCAGTCGACGCTGCTGGCATTGGCTGTTTTGGTCCGGGTGACGGTGTAGGTGAGCAGCGTCGTGGTGCCCGGCGCTCCCTCGACGACGGTTGCCTCGCCCGCGCTGACGGTGACGGCGGCGTCATCGTTCAGCACCGCCAGGGTGACGGTCTTTTCGGCGGCATTGCCGGCACCGTCGGTGGCCACCACGGTGAAGGTGTAGTTCGGCGTGGTTTCGTAATCGGGATTATCGAGCAGCGTTACCTTCCCGGTCTGGGGATCGATGTGCAGGCCGGGGTCGCTGCCCGGCTTCAGGCTCCAGGTGATCCCGTCGCTGACGTCGCCGGAATCGTCGGCAACGGCGGTGTAGATCACCAGGCCGGCGCCGCTGTTCTCGGCCAGGGGAGCGGCCGTGTCGCCGGAGGTGACGACCGGGGTGCTTTCGTCCTGGTTGACGACGGTGATGGTAACGTCCTTGCCAGTGCTGACGCCGTCGGTGTCGGTGGCGATGACGGTGATGGCGTAGCTGTCCCGGTCCTCGTAGTCGGCGGGGGCGATCAGGCGGACTTCACCGGTGTCGGGGTCGATGGTGAACAGGGCGGCGTCGGGACCGTCCAGGCTGTAGCGGAGACGGTCGCCGGCATCTTCGTCGCTGGCGCCCACGGTGTAGACGACGGTGTTGGCGGGAGCGTTTTCGGCGATGCTGCCGCTGGCGGCCGAGTCGATGGTCGGTGCGTCGTTGACGTCGGTAACGTGGATGGTGACGGTGCTGCTGCCGCTGGCCCCGTCGGCGTCGGTGGCCACGACGATGATGAGGTAGGTGTCCTTGCTTTCGTAGTTGGCGGAATTTTTGAGGGTGACCGCGCCGGTGACGGCGTCGATGTCGAACAGGTCGGCATCGGGACCGCCGAGGCTGTAGGTGACCACATCCCCTTCGTTCGGGTCGCTGGCGGTGGCGGTGTAGACGACGGTGGCGGTTGCAGCGTTTTCCGGTACTACGCTGCGGTCGGCGGAGGTGATCACCGGCGGCTCGTTGTCGCTGGTGCCCACCATGGTGATCGTCACACTGGTGCGGGTTCCGTCCACGGCGGTCACGACAAAGGTGTCAACGTAGAGCTGCCCTTCTTCGAATTCGTCGTGGGCGGAATCGGCGACGTAGGTCCAGTGTCCCTGCGCGTTGATGCTGAAAAGGCCGTAGGCCCCCGCAACCGCGGTCTGCGACACGAATTCGGCCGGGTTGTCGAGATCGCTGATGGTCAGGGTGCCGCTGGTGGAGATGGCCTCCGGGCTGTCTTCCTCGGTGAGCTGGACGGTGGCCGTGGAAACAGTCGCGGCATCGTTGGTGCCGTGAATCGTCACGGTGACCCGGCTGACGGAGTTGTTGGCGCCGGCGACCTGGAAGGTGTCGGACACCGTGTCCCCTGCGTTCAACCGGTTGTGGGCGCCGTTGGCGACAAAGCTCCAGGAGCCGGCGGCGTTCACCGAAAAGGTTCCCCAGGTGCCGACGGTGGCGGTCTGGGGTGTGAAGGAGCTGCCGCCGCTGAGAAGGCCCCGGGTGGTGAGCGGGGCGTCGGTTTCGGACAGTTCGACAACGATGTTGGCCGCCCCCTGCTGGTCCGCCGTGATGATCGAGGTGGTGTAGGGCCGGGAGGCGGTGATGATGTCGCCGTTCCCGTCGACGATCCGGACGACGAACTGCTGGGTGCCGGTCAGGTCATGGGGTACCTGGAAGTTCCAGGTGGTGCCGGTCGCGGTGGCCGTCCCCAGCAGGTCCGTGCCGTCGACACCGCCGTAGATCATGATCTGCTGACCGGCGGTCAGGCCCTGGCCGAGTGTGCCGCTCAGGTGGGGCCGCGGATCGTCGGTGCTCGTACCCGGTGCGATGGTGCCGGTGACCGGACCGACGTCGTCCGTCAGCGTGCCGATGGTGGCTGTTGGTGTAATGACCGGCTCGGTGATTGCGAGGTCGATGGTTCCCGTAAAGCTCTGGGTTTCCGTTGCGGCGGTGATCCGGAGCGTCCCCCGGATGAGGTCTCCGGCTGCCGGGCCGGGGTCGAGGGCCCTGACCGCCAGCATGCCGATGTCGCTCAGCGCAATGGAATAGGTGCCGTCGCTGCCGGGGGTAAGCAGCGTCTGGCCGGTGGGAGTCGTTTTATACAACGACACACCGTCGGGCATCCCCGCAATGGTCACCATGCCGGTACTGTTGCCCGTGCCGAGGGCGGGCATCTGGATGTTGAGCGGTATGAAGCCGCCGAAATAGCCGTTGGCCGGGTTGGTTTCAAAGCCCCGCAGGTCGCCCAGGTCGTTGATGGCGTCGGCTACGAACTGGGTGGCGTCCCGCACCTGGTCGAACGCGGTCGCGAAGGAAATGTCGCCACCCCGTTCCGCAGCGGCCTGGTTGCCGATCCGGTACAGGGTCGGCAACAGGGCGTCACTGGCGACCCGCATGCTTTCGGTAACGGCGTCGGACAACGGGTTGGCCAGGGTGCTGGTGGCGATGGTGCTGTTGATCGTGCCGATGGTGGCGGCCAGCGAGGCGATGTCCGCTGCACTGCTGGCACGCAGGTCGTTGGTGACCCCATCCTGGTTCGAACCGTTCATGGCCCCCAGCAACACCACCTGCAGGTCGCCGGCGCTGCTCAGGCTGACCGTGCTGCTGCTGCGGTTGCTCTGCACGATCAGGTTGGCCAGTGCCTCGACGGCGTAGTCGCTGCCCACGGTGGTGGGGGTGGCGGACGCACCGTTGATGAGCGAGGAAACTGCGCCGAGGATGACGTTGATTTCCCGGTTGGCGGAGAGAACGCCGCGCTCCTGCGCAGTGGCGGTTCCCGAGAGGGCGGCTGCCACCGGGTCGAAGGAGAGCAGGTTTTCCGGCGTCGTCATGCCCAGGTTGAGCACGGAGTTGACTACCGCCGAGGCGTTACGGAGCGCGGTGGCGTCCACGGCCGTGCCGGGGTTCATGCTCTCGGCCACCGAGGCGATCAGGGTGGAGAGGGGGGAGAGGACGACATCAACCCCCAGCGTCCGGGTGTCGATGAGCCCGGGGTACACCTTGTACACCACGCCGGAGTTGGTGGAGCCGGAGGTGGTGTCCACCCCGCCGAACGCCAGAATCGGAATCCCTGCTTCCGGAGTGAACGAGAACTTGAAATGTCCCTGTGCATCGCTGGTGGTGACCGTTTCACCCTGGTCGTACACCCCGTTGCGGTTGCTGTCGATGAAGACCGTGGCGCCGGCGATGTAGTCGTCCTGCACGAGGCCGGTAAAGTAGAGGATCGGCGTGGAGGTGGCGGTGCGGTTGTTCGCGGCGTCGCTGATCGTGCTGTACACGGTGTAGTAACCCGGCCCCTCGGCGAAGACTCCGGCAGGCAGGGTCACGCTCAACGAACCGTTGGTGATGTCGATTGACGACAGCGGCCGTGTCAGGGTGTGCTGGACGTTGCTTTGCGTCGTAACCACTACCGTGATGGTGTCGGAGGCATTGGCGTTGCCCGGCAGGGTGATCTGCAGGGTGAGGCCGTCACTGACATCGCCGTCGCTGGTTTGTATCCCGAGCTGGCCGGGAGCGATGGTATCAACGATAAAGTTGATGGCCGGGCTGGCGTTGCTTGAGTTGCCGGCGGCATCGGTGATGCGGTAGGTGATCGAATGGCTGCCCTCGCTCAGGCGGTTTGAGGGGGTAAGGCTCCAGAAACCGTTCTGGTCGACCTTTGTTTCGCCGAGCAGCACGTCGCCGTCGTAAATACGCACGGTGGCGCCGGCTTCCGCGGTGCCGCTGAAAGTGGGGGCGGCGTTGTTGCTGTATCCTCCGGAGAGGCCGGACACTGATGCGGGAAAAACGGGTGACGCGGGTGGCAGCGTATCTACGGACCCGGAGGCACCACCGCCACCACCTGAGGAGGAGGACAGCCCCACGCCAAGGCCACCACCCAGGGCCAGCAGACCGACGGAGCCGACTTCCCACCACCAGCCGCCGAGCTTGTCGTCATCGCGCTCCTCTTCCTTTTTGATGTCGCCGGCCGGTTGTGCCGCCGTCGCGACGGCGGTTGCCTCCGCCATCAGCAGGGGAGCACTGTCCGCAACGGCGGCATCCCGGGAGGCGGTATCCGCGTCCGCTGCTACCGGCGGAGCCTGTGCGGGATCGTCGTCCTGTCGCTTCTTGTCGGTGCCGTCAGCTTTCTTGCGAGGAACGACGGAGGGTTCCGCCGCGGCAGCCGGCGCCGTCAGCAACGGCTCCGCCGCTGCCGCTGCAGTCGTTGAGCTCTTCCTGGTACGCGACGTTTTCCGTGCTGTTTCTTTGGTGCCCATTGATCCCTCCGTCGTAATCCGTGCGAAATGTAGAGTGTTCCTGGGGGGCGTGATCATGTGCCCCGGCAATACGGGCAAGGGTGCGTTGCTCCGCCTTTTGTGTGTATCTGCTGGTAACTAGCTGATTTTGTTCGGTATAGTTGGTGCTGCTTCCGCCGCCCTCATTTTCGAGGGCTGTGGACTAGGGCATCGATATACGAGCAGTAATAGTCAGGAAGCAGATTTTTGCAAATTACGAATTTTTACAAAGTGTAACGAGATGTAACAGGGGGGCGATGGCTGGCAGGCTGGATAGAGCGGCGTGTCTTTTCTTTGAAAAGAAAAAGCCCTTGCTTGGTGAGGTCCCGCAAACGGACCTCACTTTCTGCAAAGGCTTTTTGTGGCTAGCTAAATCAGCTAGTTATGTCTGTGGCGTCCCCGAGACGATTCGAACGTCCGACCCCTTCCTTAGGAGGGAAGTGCTCTATCCAGCTGAGCTACGGGGACATAAAGCGTCATTTTTCGCGTCGTGCATGCTGTTTGGCGGTGCAGCGGAACGCAAGTGTATATCAGAATTGCAGCAGGGAGTAAACCTTTCCTTCGGGCAGCTTCTTGCGGCCGTCCAGGAAGGTCAGTTCCGACATGAAGCAGCATTCGACGATGTTGCCCCCCATCTGCTCCACCATATCCACCACCGCGGCCATGGTGCCGCCGGTGGCCAGCAGGTCGTCGGCCAGCAGGATCCGCTCGCCGGGTTTGATGGCATCCTTGTGGATCTCCAGGGTATCGGTGCCGTATTCCAGGTCGTAGGTCTTGCTGAAGGTTTCCGAAGGGAGTTTGCCCGGTTTGCGCACCAGCACCACACCGACACCCAGTTTGTAGGCCAGGGCAGAACCGATGATGAAGCCGCGCGCCTCGACCCCAACCACCTTGTCGATTTTCTGACCGATGTAGCGGTGGCCCAGCAGGTCGATCATTTTTTGAAACGAACGGGCGTCCTGCAGCAGGGTGGTGATATCCTTAAAGATGATCCCCTTCTTGGGAAAGTCCGGTACATCCCGGATGATGTCCTTCAGGTCGTTCATGGATGGTGTGCCCCTTTCGGCGTCAATGATGGTCTGCATGTTTCCTCAGTTTGTCGAGGGCCTTGACCTCGATCTGGCGGATTCGCTCACGGGTGACCCCGAAGCTCTGGCCGATGGTGTCCAGGGTTTGGGGCTCCTGGTCGTCCAGGCCAAAGCGCAGTCCCATGATGGTCCGCTCGTTCTCATTCAGCTGGTTCAGTCGCTCCAGAATCATTTCGTAGTAGTCGAGGTTCTCCAGCAGGTCTGCCGGCGATACCGCCGAGGTGTCCTCGATGGTGTCCCCCAGAATGAAGTCGTTTCCATCGCCGATGGGGGTTTCCATGGAGCAGGTCCGCTTGATCAGCACCATCAGCCGCAGAATGTAGGTCGGCTTGACCTTGATGGCGTCGGCCACCTCCTGAACGGTCGGTTCGCGGTGCAACTCCTGGGACAGTCGTCGGGATGCCCGCAGCATTCTGCTGATGTCGTCGGAGACATGGACCGGCAGGCGGATGGTACGGGACTGGTTGACCAGGGCCCGCTCGATGGACTGGCGTATCCACCAGGTGGCGTACGTGGAAAAACGGCATTCCTTGGCCAGGGAGAAGCGGTCCACTGCCTTCATCAGTCCCAGGTTCCCCTCCTCGATCAGGTCGAGGAAGGGAAGCCCGCGGTTGTTGTAGCGCTTGGCGATCTTGACCACCAGACGCAGGTTCGATTCGATCATCTTGTTGCGGGCCGCCCGGTCCCCCTGTTCCACCTTCAGGGCCAGCTCCCGCTCCGCTTCTGCAGTTAAAAGCGGGGTGCGCTGCACGTCGCGCAGGTACAGCCGGATGGTGTCGTCGGCGGATACCTGCTCGCTCAGGGCCAAGTCCGCGCTTTCGAGAGGGGGTTCTTCCGCCTCCTCCTCGGCGAGTTCCAGGTCGGCTTCGAAGTCGAGGGCGGGTTCCTGCTCGTCGTCGGTACTACCCTTGGCAAGGAGCGGCTCTTCCTGCGGCATCACGTTGTTCGTGCTCATGTTCGGTTTCACCTCATTGGGGAGCGTGCCACCCCTGCTGGCCGATCAGGGGAACAAAGCGGCAGTCAATGCCGGCTTCACGGGTCAGGCTGCCGTCGGCCTCCTTGCGGATGCGCAACAGGGTCTGGGTGCTTTCGCTGCCCACCGGAATGACCAGGCGGCCACCGGGGGCAAGCTGCCGGGCCAGAGTTTCCGGCACCGCCGGAGCGCCGGCGGTGACCAGGATGGCGTCGAAGGGAGCTTCCTCCTCCCACCCCAGGGTGCCGTCCCCCACCTTGATGTTGACGTTGAGCAGGTGCAGGGAGTCCAGTACCTTGCGGGCCTGCATGGCCAGGGGCCTGATCCGCTCGATGGTCCAGACCCGCCGCACCAGGCTGGCCAGGATGGCGGTCTGGTAGCCGGAGCCGGTGCCGATCTCCAGGACGTGGTCCCGGGGCGTCAGCTCCAGCAGGTCGGTCATCAGCGCCACCATGAACGGTTGCGAGATGGTCTGCTTCTCACCGATGGGCAGGGGACCGTCGCTGTAAGCCTGGGCAGCCATCGCTTCCTGCACGAAGAGGTGGCGGGGTATCTTCATCAGCACTTCGATCAGGCGCGGCGAGGTGATGCCTCTGGCCATGATCTGTTCCTGCACCATCCGCTTGCGGGCGATTTCGAAATTAACCACGGCGCCTCCGGAACGTGCCGCATGTTCGCATGGAGAAGCCGCTCATGCCAGGTTCCATCCCTGCAGCGTTTCCATGGCACGGTAGTTGGTCAGGTCCAAATGCAGCGGGGTGACGGAAATATGGCCCGCCCCCACGGCGTTGAAGTCGGTCCCCTCTTCGTCGTGAAAGCTGGGCTCCTCGCTGCCGATCCAGTAGTACTTGCGGCCCCGGGGGTCTACCTTGTCCACGATGGCCCCCACGAAGGAGCGCTTGCCCTGGCGGGTGATGCGGGGCGGCTTGATCTGGGCCAGGGGCAGATTGGGGACGTTGATGTTCAGGAAGGTGCCCTCCGGCAGCCCGTTGCGGATGAAAGCGGTAATGACCGGCAGCACTGACCGGGCGGCATCGTCGAAATGGCTGCTGGGGGCGAAGGTGGCCAGGGAGACGGCCAGGGCCGGTATCCCCATCAGGTTGGCTTCCATGGCTGCCGCCACGGTACCGGAGTAGGTGATGTCGTCCCCCATGTTGCCGCCGTGGTTAATGCCGGAGACCACCAGGTCGGGACGGAAGGGAAGCAGGCTGTGAATACCCATGTTGACGCAGTCGGTGGGGGTGCCGTCCACGGCGAACCAGTGCTCGCGCAGCTCAAAGACCCGCAAGGGGGCGTGCAGGGTGAGGGAGTGACCGGCGGCGCTGCGCTCGCGGTCGGGGGCCACCACCGTCACCTCGCCCAAGCTGGCCAGGGCGTCGGCCAGGGCCTTGATACCGGGCGCAGCAATACCGTCGTCGTTGGTGACCATGATCCGCATGGAGGCCTGCTCCTTTCAAAATGCTGCTTTATCTCAGAAAACGCTCATAAAATCAAGAAAACAGGCGCAGGAATCCCGCAATTATCTGTTTACAAAAGCGGAACCAGCAGGTAGATTTGCCGGGATATTTTCAAAACAGTATTTTGTTCAGGAGGTTGAGGATATGAAAGCAGTGCTGATGGATGGGTTCGGCGGCGTCGAGGTGCTGAAGGTGGGGGAGGCCGAACGGCCGGTTCCCGGTGAGGGACAAGTGCTGGTAAAGGTGATCGCCACCACGGTGAATCGTCCCGACCTGGTACAGCGGGAGGGAAAGTATCCGCCGCCGCCGGGTGATTCGGAAATCCTGGGCTTGGAAGTGGCCGGCACCATCGAGGAGCTGGGGCCCGGGGTCACCGGCTGTCAGCCGGGCGACCGGGTGATGTCGCTGGTGGGCGGCGGCGCCTGCGCCGAGTATGCCGTGGCCTATGCCGACCACCTGATGCCGATCCCCGCGTCGATGAGCTTTGAAGAGGCGGCCTGCGTCTGCGAGTCCTACATCACCGCCTTTCTGAATATTTTCATGATCGGGGGATTGAAGAACAACAATACCACCATCATCCACGGCGGCGGCGGCGGGGTGAACACCGCCGGCATTCAGCTCTGCAAGGCCCTGGTGCCGGATACGAAGATCATCGTCACGGCTCACCCCTCCAAGATCGAGCGGGTGAAGGAGCTGGGAGCCGACCTGCTGATCGATTTCACCACCACCCCCGATTTCAGCGAGGCGGTGAAGGAGTTCACCAACAAGAAGGGGGTTGACGTCATTCTGGACCATGTGGGCGCCAAGTACCTGGCACCCAACATGAACTCCCTGGGGTACGCCGGCCGGCTGGTGATCATCGGCGTGATCAGCGGTATCAAGGCAGAGCTGAACCTGGCCCTGATGATGGTCAAGCGCCAGCAGATCATCGGCTCGGTCTTGCGCTCCCGGCCGGTAAAGGACAAGGCCGCCATCGTGGCCGAGTTCACCAGGACGGCACTGCCGAAATTCGCCGACCGGACCATCGTGCCGATCATCGAGAAGGTTTTCCCCATTGAGGAGGTGGTGGCAGCCCACCGCATGATGGAGGAGGACAAGCACTTCGGAAAGATCGTTCTCAAGATCCAGTAGGCAATGGCGACACTCGAAAACTATCACCGCTTGCTGGCGCGGGTGGACGAACTTTGCCGCACCATCGAGCAGTCCCTGGGGGAAGCGATCACCTGCCATGCCGGCTGTTCCTCCTGCTGCCTGTCGATTTCGGTCTTTCCGGTGGAGATGGCGGCCATGATCGAGGCAGCCGGCCGGTTGCCGGCCGACGACCTGCGCCATTTGAAGGAACACCTGGCTGCCTGGGAGGGGGGGGAGGTCTGCCCTCTGCTGCGGCAGGAGCAGTGCCTGCTCTACGACGCCCGTCCCATCATCTGTCGCACCCACGGCCTGCCGGTTCTGGTGACCGAGGCGGATGAGCGCCGGGTTGACGTCTGTCCGCTCAACTGCCGGGGGGTGGAGCAGCTGCCCGGCGAAGCGGTGTTGGACCTGGAGCGCTTGAATACCCTGTTGGTGTCGGTGAACGTGCTCTACCTGAAGGAGTTCGGTCTGAAGCTGCCGGATCGGCTGCCGCTGGCCGATCTGGCGGAGATGTTGCCCTGAAACGACGAACGGGACGGCCACCAGTGCCGTCCCGTTCGTGTTTGTACCAGGGTGCTGAAAACAGCCATTCGCGCTTCGCGAAAGCCTAAAGCCCAACCACCACGCGATCCTTCGGATACTCCACCACGATGCCGAAGGTGAATTCCCGCTTCTCGCCCGGCGCCAGGGTCAGTTTCCAGGCGATGGTGCCGTCATCCTTGCGCTCGTCCGGCTTCAGCCCCGTTTCTTCCAGGCTCACCTTGATCTCACTGTTCTCGGCAAGGGGGAGCTGGTCCCTGACCGTGACGGTGCGGCGTTCCTTGCGCAGGTTTTCGACGATCACCCGGTAGCGGTAGGTCATCCGGCTGCCGCCGAACATGCCGGCCTCACGGTGCTGCTTCTGTTCTTCCCGCCGGACGATGATCTGGTCGTCGGTGCCGAAGGGGAGCACGAACTTCTCGCCCGCGGCCACCTTTTTCATGACGGCGCTGCCGGTAAACGTGGCGCCGGTGAAGATGCGGATCTCACCCGGCAGCAGCGGGTAGGGGGCCTTGTTGGTCAGTTCCGCCGTGAGCCAGGCTCCCTGGGCCAGCTTGGGAACTGCGACATAGTCCGTCGCCACCGGCAGCCGGTCCACCGAGATGACGGTGCCGTGGCGGCTGCCGTCGGCGGTGATGCTGACCGGCTTGGGGATACGGAAGCTTACCGAGGTGGCGCCGGTATCGATGTCGGCGGTCTGGAATCCGGCTGGCGCCTCTTCGGCGGCGCTTTCGGCATGGTCCTCCGCCTCCGCCATGCGGACCGCTTTCTGGGCCACGAACGGTGTCGGCCGTGGCGAGGAGGGCGGCGATGCCAGAGCCGGCAGGGGGCGAGGGAAGAAAAGGCGCCAGGGGGAGAGTTCCGGCGGCGCCCCGCCGGAGGCCGGCCGGGCCGTGGAGAGGGTCAGGTTCACGTTCTGCCAGTCTTCTCCGGTCTGTTGCCGTACCTGGGCCCGATAGATCAACTCGGCGCTGGTGCCGTCGGCGGCAAGACGCACGTCGTAGGCCGGCTCCCAGCCGGTCTGGCCGACAACGGCGGACAGCTCCAGCGTGAAAGGACCTTCCCGCCGGGATTCCACCACCACCTCCACCACCTTGCTCTCCTTGCGTTGCGAGCCGGTTGCTTCGTTTTTCCGGCGTTTCAGGGCATCGATCCTGTCCTTCAGCTGTTTCTTGTCCGTTTCGATGTCGCGGCCCTGTTCATCCAGCCTGGTAACGTTACTGCCCACGAAGCCCATGACCTCATTCAGTTCGGCGGTGGTGGGGCGGCGTACCGCCAACTCCTTGGAAAGCCGGTCGCTCCAGGCAGTCCGCAGCGCTTCCACGAAGTTTTTCTGGGCGGCCACCCCTGCCTTGCGGGCGTCCAATTTGCCCAGCTCCCGCTCAAGGTCGCGGATTTCGTTTTCAAGCTCCCTGACCCGTTTTTCAGCCGTCTGCTCCAGGTGGCGCCGCCGCACCTCGATACCGGTGATGGTGGCACCGGCAGGACCCGTACCGTCGACCCGTACCGAATCGTCCTGCAGCAGTACCGGCAGTTCCGTGATGGCGATCAGGTTGGTGCCCGGTTTGAGTCGTACCGTGGCCGTGCGCTGGGTGAGGGCGCGATCGCGGTAGGCGGTGACCGAGGTCACGGTGGCCGTGGTTTCAAGGCTGGTGAGCGCGGCAGCCGGCGCGGCGGTCACCAGCAGTGCCAGCAGCAACAAACGGGGGATGAACATGTGGTAACACCTCCTGGGGTGTGAAATTACGTGCGGTTGCCGCCGCACCAGGTCATGAAGCGTCGCAGAACGTCGGGAAGCCAGAACCAGGTTACAACCATGGCCAGCAGGGTGAGCAGGCCCAGCAGGCTGAACCCCTGGGCCGCGCTCAGCTTGAACGGACCGCTGAACAGATAGGTAAGCGCCGAGGCGATCAGGATGCCGATCCAGTTGATGAAGCTGGAGGCGGCGAGCACTTCGCCCCGCAGAGCGGGCTCGGCGCGGAACTGGATGAAGGTCTGCAGCGGCAGGGAGTAGAGGCCGGCGCTGACCCCGAAGAGCAGGATGACCGCCAGAACCGCCGTCAGGCTGGGGGGCACCAGGTGCAGCAGCACCGGGGCAATCACCAGTCCCAGTGCCCCCGGGGTGACAATGCCCAGCTCCACCTCATGACCGGAGAGCCGCGCCGCCAGCAGGGCGCCGCCACCGATTCCCAGGGAGGAGGCCAGGAACAGGTAGCCGCTCCGGGCCTCATCGAGTCCCAGGTGCTGGATGCCGTAGCCGATCAGGTTAAGTTGGGCAAAGGCGCCCACCAGCCAGAACCAGGCCAGGGCAATGAGGGAAAACAGCAGCCAGCGGTCGCCGGCCGCATGGCGCAGGGTGCGGATAATCTCCGTGGGCAGGAACTGGACCCGGCGGTGCGGTGCGGCCGGCGGCAGGTCGGGAAGCCGCAGGGAAGCCGCCAGGCCGGCAACGGAGATGGCCAGGCAGCAGCAGGCGGCCAGCCAGAAACGGCCGGCTGTCGCCTGGGTGAGCAGCGAGGCCAGGGTGGTGCCGAGGATGATGGCCAGAAAGGTGAACGATTCGATCAGGCCGTTGGCCCGGGACAGTTCGTCCCGGGGGGCCAGTTCCGGGATGATGCCGTATTTGGCCGGGGCAAAGAAGGCGCTGTGGCCGGCCATCAGGAAGAGCAGCAGGTAGAGGCCGCTTTCCATGCGCAGAGCAAAGGCACCCACCGCCAGGGCGGTGATGAGTACCTCCGCCCCTTTGACGAGCTGGCTGACCCGTGCCTTGCCGTAGCGGTCGGCCAGGCAGCCGGCAGGGGCGGAAAAGAGCAGGAACGGCAGCACGAAGGCGGCGCCGGCGGTGGCGGTGATGATGCCGGCCCGCTGGCTGCCCTGGAGCTGAATCAGGAAAAAAATGATCAGCAGCTTGAGGATGTTGTCGTTCATGGCCCCCAGGAACTGGGTCAGGTTCAGGGCGGCCATTCCGGCGGGATAACGGGGCATGGGAGGGTGTCGGCCTTTCTGTCAGGAACTGGCGCCCGGCGCTCCCAGCATCCTGAAGATGTGCTCCGAGAGAGTGTTGGGATCGAACTTGGCGACGAAATCGTCGGCACCGGCTTCCTCCGCCTTGAGGCGGTTGGTGGGGTTGCTCATGGAGCTGTGCAGAATTACCTTGCAGTCCTTGTAGGCAGGAAGCTCCCTGAGGGTCCGGGTGAAGCTGAAGCCGTCCATGCCGGGCATTTCGATGTCGGAGATGATCAGATCGAAGGGGGATACTCCCTGCTGTTCGAGGCTCTGCAGCAGGGCCAGGGCTTGTACGGCCGAGGTCTGGGACTGGTAGCGAAAGCCCAGCCGCTCCAGGGTCTGTTCCATCATCAGCAGCGCGGTTTTCGAATCGTCCACCAGCAGGATGGTGCGGTTGGGCACCGCCGTCGCCGTACCGGCCAGGTCATCGCGCAACTCGACTTGGTGACCGATGACATCGGCGAGAATCCCCTCGATATCCAGGAGCAGGATGGTTTCGTTGTTGTCGGCGTAGGCGATGGCCACCAGGGAGCGGGCCTGCACCCCCTCCGGTTTGTGAATCTGGTCCCAGCTCCTGGTGAGCAGGCTGTCCGGCGCTTCAATAATGAAGGCGTTCAATTGCTTGCTGTATTCGCAAATGATCAGATAGGCCAGTTGACTGCTGAAGGGGACTGGCGCCATGCCCAGGGCCTGGGAAAGGTCGATGGCCACGATCGGTTTGCCCCGGAAATCCACTGCTCCCTTTACCGCCGGGTGGGCGTGGGGCATCCGGTCGAAGCGGGAAGGGCTCTCCAGTATCTCGATGATCTTGAAAACGTTGATGCCGTACAACTGGCCGTCGGTGAGGCGGAAGGTCAACATTTCCATTTGGTTGGAGCGGGAGAGGCTGGTGCGCTTCAGGGCTTCATCCAGGGTAGACGAGGACATGACGGGCTCCTTTCAGGCCGGTTCACCGACCAGGCGGTTGCGGGAAAGCGCGGTGACCCTGACCATGCGCAGTCTGTTGATATCGTCGGCCGTGCCGGGGCAGTCGATCTCCAGATAGTTGCGGGAAAGCCCGCTGATGAGACCCGTTGCCGGGTCGTGCCGCTGTCCCAGAACCTCCAGGTGGCTGCCGATGAAACGCTGGCGGAACAGCTTCAGTTTGACCGCAGCCAGACGGTTCAGGATCGTGGTCCGCTCCTTGATCACTGCCGGGGGGAGCTGGTCCGGCATGGCCGCCGCAACGGTGCCGGGACGGCGCGAATAGGGGAAGACGTGCAGATCGGCCAGGGGCAGGGCGGCGATCAGGTCGCAGGTTTCCCGGAACTCCTGCTCGGTTTCGCCGGGGAAGCCGGCAATGACGTCCGCCGCCAGGAAGGCGTCCGGCAGCCGTTGTGCCACCTTCTCCACCACCTGGCGGTAGAGGGCGGCGTCGTACCGTCGCCGCATCCGGTGCAGCACCGTATCCGATCCGCTCTGCAGCGGCAGGTGCAGGTGGGGGCAGATGCGGGACGAGCCGGCAATCAGCTCCAGCAGCTCGTCGCTCAGTTCGTTGGGTTCCAGGGAGCCCAGCCGCAGGCGCTCCACCGCCCCGGTCGCGTCGAGACGGCGCAGCAGGCCGGTCAGGCCGGACTGGTAGGCCCCCAGGTGGATGCCGGTCAGCACCACCTCGCGGTACCCTTCCCCTGCCAGCCGTCGCACCGCCTCCTCCACGTCGGTGACGGCCACGGAGCGGTTCGGACCGCGGGCAATCGGCACGATGCAGTAGCTGCAACCGTTTTCGCAGCCGCTCTGGATCTGCAGGAAAGCACGGGTGTGGTCGGCAAAACTGGTCAACTTCAGTGATGGGCCTTCGAGCTGTTCGGTCAGGGAACTGACCTGGTCGGCACCCAGCGTGATGTGGCGGAGAATATCGACTTTTTCCCGGTTACCCAGCACTTGGTCCACTTCGGCAAGTGCCTGCAACGCTTCGGGGGATACCTGGGCATAGCAGCCGGTGGCCACCACGGTGGCGTCCGGGTTGGCCCGGCGGGCCCGGCGCAACAGCTTGCGGGATTCGGCGTCACTTTTGCCGGTGACGGTGCAACTGTTCACCAGGTAGAGATCAGCCGCCTCGTTGAAGCTGACCTGTTTCCAGCCGGCGTTGCGCAACTGTTCGATCATGTCGGCAGATTCAAACTGATTGACCTTGCAGCCGAGGGTGGCGATGGCAAATGTTTTAAGACGGTCTGTCTGCTGCATCGTGTCGTGCGTTACTGGGCAAGGGGGGTGAGTTCAACCCGGCTGCCCGTTCCTTTCTCCTGTTTCGGCGCTTTGTAGATGTCGTCCCGCTTCAGGAACAGCCGCTGGGAGTCCAGGGCGCCCCTTGATACCAGGTACTGCTGTACCGTGGCGGCCCGCTGCGCGGCAAGTTGCTGCAGTTCCTGCTCGCCCACGATGGTGTTGGCGATGATCAGCTTGCGCATCTCCGCATCGGGCAGGTCCTTGAGCATGCCGATCAGGTTGCGCGGCTTGGGGAACTTTTCCTTCAGATACACCGCTTTCAACAGCCGTGAGGCATCCTCCGGCCTGATCTCGACCTGATCCGCTGTCGGTTGTCCGGCGCCGTTGCGCTGACGGCCCCGGGACAGTTCTCGATACTTCTCCTGACGCATCTTCTGCTCCAGCACTTCGGCGCGGTACCCCTCCGGGTCGGCGGCCTTGTCAATGAAGCCGCTGATCTCCACCTTGAGTCCCGGACGGTCCGTCAGGGCCTTGGCCAGCAGGGACAGCTTTTTCTCTTCCGTTTCCGAGAGTGTGCTGCTGCCCGGCTTGAAGGAAACGGCACTCAGGTCTTCACTGGACCCCATCATCGAGGCCAGCAGGGAGAAGGGAGAGGTGGCGGCCTTGATAAAGAGGTTCTGCACCACCTTCCAGACCACACCCCAGATGCTGAACTGCGGATCGTCGGTGCGGCCGCTGACCGGCAGGTCCAGATTGATCTGACCGTTCTTGTCCTTGAGCAGCGCCACCCCCAGCCGCACCGGCAGCTTGGTGGCCTTGTCGCTTTCCACACTGTCGCCGAAGGTGAACTGGTCGACGAAAATCTTGTTTTCGGCAGCCAGGTTCTTGTTCTCGATATGGTACTTGAGGTCGAGGAACAGCTTGCCGCGATCAATGGTGTACCCCAGATAGGTGCCGGAATAGGGGGTTGCCGGCGACAGTTCGATATCCTTGAAGGAGATGGTCAGGTCCACGAACAGGTCGTCGCGCAGCGGGTTGACCGTGCCGGTAATCTGCAGTGGAGAGCGATTCTCCAGATTGCCCCGCAGGTCCACCTCGGCCCGGGTGTTCATCTCCGAGGAGAGACCGCTGACCCGTCCCCCCAGGTTGTGGAAGGTGGTTTTGAACTGCTGCGGCAGGTGGGCGTCGCTGAAGACCAGGGTGCCGTCCTGGATGGTCAGGGTATCGATCCGTATCGATCCCTTCCCGGCCTGCGTCGCCGGAGGCTGCGGTTGCCGGCTCCCGGAGGATTGCTGCTGCACGGCCTGCGGTGGCCCCGGTTGCGTCGCCGCTGCGGCCGTCTCCGGCTTGCGTACCAGATTCTGCAGGTTCAGGGTACGGTCTTTTCTGACTGCGATGCGGGAATAGACGCCGTTGAGGGCGATCTGGCGGATAGCCAGGGAGAAGGGCTCAAGGCGGCCGTTGATCTGGTCCAGCTGCAGGCTCTCCCACTTCAGCAGATCCTCCTCCATGACCGTGTCCACCACGTGGAAGCCGCGTACCCCGGCGCTGCCGCTGAAGCTGCCCGTCGGTTTCCCGCCGGGGGGCAGCGAAATATCCAGCGCCATCCTGCTGTCCAGCGTGCCGGCAACGAAGAACAGGTTGATACTGTCCGGGATATACTCTTCAAAGTCCCGTATCGGCAACCGGGAGAAGGCCACCGTCCCCTTGTAGCGCAGGGGCTGCGGCGTCAGTGAGCCGTTGATGCTGATCGGCGTCCTGCGGCCGTACGTGGCGCTGAAACTGAGCGGCATGGCGGAAGAGTGCGGACCGGTCAGGTTGCCGGTCTTCAGCCGGATGTTGCCGAGGGAGAAGTGCGGCTGGTTGCTCGTTATCCGGTCACGGAACGAGATCGACAGTCCGTTGACCGTGATCCCGTTCACCTGGTAGTTGAGCGGCGCGGTTGCAGCCTTGGCAGGGGGGGGCGCTTGTGCCGGCGGCGCGGCGGCGGCCGGCTTTTGCAGCAGTAAAAGCGGCGACAGCGTACCGTCGGATTCGCGGGAGAGCCGGACGGTGCCGCTGCCGACGTCAATGCTGTTCACCTCGGCGCGGTTGCCCTTTTGAGCGAACGAGATACCGTCGATGTCGATACGGGAGAGCTCCGCGCCGTCCTTGTGGCCGTAGCGCGCGGACAGCTCACGGAAATGCAGCGAGGTATCGCGCAGGGAGAGGCCGTCGGCCGTGCTGTAGGCAGCGCTACCGGCAACCGCCACGGTCCCTTTGACCGGCTCCTGCAGCAGATGCTGCAGATAGGGCCAGCCCCGCTGAAGCGCCACGCCGGCAAGGCTGACGTCGCTGGTGATCGCCAGCGGGGAGAGGGTCGCCGTACCCTTGGCGGTAAGCGATTCTCCCCGGTCTCCCTTCAGGGACAGTGTGTAGGCAGCGGCCCGGGCTCCCGCTGCGGTGGAGAGGTCGGTGATCCGGGCGGCAATGCCGGACAGGGAGGCAGTGAATCCTCCCGTGGGCAGGGTATCCCGGAACTGTACGGCACCGTTGTCGAGCAGCAGCTCGCCCACCGTCAGGGCAAGGGGCGGTCCCGACGGGGGGACGGCCTTCGCTTTCGGTGTCGTCGCACGGGGCTGAACCGGCGACGGCGACACCAGGCGCTGCAGGTTGAGACGTCCCGCCCCATCGCGGGAGAGATGAAGAAGCGGGTCGTGCAGTGCAATCCGCTGGAATGCCGCTCTGCGGCTGAACAGTTCCAGCTCCCGTGCCTGCACTTCGAAGCGGCGGAACGCAGCCAGCGGAGCCCCGTGTTTCTCCTTCAGGTCGATGCCGTCGAGCCGCGTCAGCCCCGTGATGAGCAACTCGGGCTGCTTGGCCTTGTGGATGCGGTAGGTTACCTGCCAGTCGAGGGTGAGGAGGCCGCCATCCAGCCGTACCGGCAGGTTGGCCGGAATATACGGCTGAAAATACGGCAGGCTCAGGTTGTCCAGCTTTACCTGCAATGAAGCTTCCACCGCCGCGGCCAGAGGTTTTGCCTTGCCGTTGAAACGCAGTTTTCCACCGTTCACCACGGCGGAAAACTGCGGATCGGTATACTTTTCGGCAAGGTAAGGGATGTTGCTGATGAACGGTACGTCAAGCCGCAACTCCCGGACGGTATGCGTGACCGGCGTCGTTGCCGCCTGATCGCTGAAGTCGATGGAGCCGCCGCTGATGCTGATGTTGTTCAGCGAGAAGCGGCTCTCGCCGCGCTGCTCCTGTTTGGGGCGCGCTGCCAGCCGCTCCAGGATGTCGGAAAAGTTGTAGCGGTTGGCTGCGGTGCGCACCAAACGTATCTTCGGGTTTTCCAGCAGCAGTTGGTCGATGACCGCTGCACGGCGAACGATGCTCATGGAGGAAAGGGAAACCTTCAGGCGGTCGAACTCCACGAACGGGGTGGCGTTGTCCTGCTCCATGAAACGGAAGTCCTTGATCGTCAGGGTCATGCCCAGGGGGTTGAAGCTGACGCCGGCGATGGCAACGTTGCGGCCGGTCAGGGCGCGAAGCTGTGCTTCCGCTTGCTGCTTGGCAACTATCGGCAGCACCAGGGCGCTTGCTCCGAGCAGCAGCAACACCGCGGCTGCCGCCAGGAGGAGTGCTTTCTTGTGCCCGGCTGCCGTGCCGGCAATGACCTGCAGTAGGTGTGTCATGGGGTTCTCCAGCGGTCTGCCTTCCATACAACGAGTTCTTATACACCAGATTCCGCCATTACGCATCTTTTCGCGCTACCCTGCTTGAAAAGAAAGGGATTTCGTCTATACTGTCCGCAAATCATTTGAGGAGGATATCAACCATGATCAGTAGCTCAATGGCTGCGGCACTGAACAAGCACATGAATTTCGAACTGCACTCCGCCAATATCTATCTTTCCATGTCATCCTGCGCCAACGAGATGGGCTTCAAGGGGGCCGCCACCTGGTTCATGGTTCAGTACCAGGAGGAGATGGTCCATTTCATGAAATTCTACAACTACCTGGTTGACCAGGGGGTCAACATCAGTATCCTGGCCAGCACGGCGGTGCCCAATACCTACAGCTCCCTGCTGGACATGTTTACCAAGACCCTGGCCCATGAGCAGACCATTACCGGCTGCATCAACGACCTGACCGAGCAGGCGGTGCAGGAGAGGGACCATGCCACCCAGATTTTCCTGCAATGGTTCGTCACCGAACAGATCGAGGAGGAGAATAACGATCGGGACATTCTTGCCAAGCTGAAAATCGTCGGCACGGACGGGCACGGGCTGCTGATGATCGACAGCGAGCTGGGGCAGCGGGTGTTTGTGCCCCCTGCCGGTGGTGCCGCACCGTTCCCGGTTGCCTGAGAGGGGTGCTCCGGTGAAAGTCCGCCTGTGCAACAAGAGCCCCAAGGGGAAGAACCGCTTTGCCCGGGAGCTCAAGGAGAAGATTCCCGGCATCGATGTCAAGGTCAGGGGATGCCTCAAGCAGTGCGGCACCTGCCGGGAGCGCCCCTTTGCCCTGCTGGACGGGCACCGGGTCATCAGTGCAGAAACCTGGGAGGAGCTGGGTCAGCGGCTGGCGGCATACCAAGACGAAGCATGACAGCGTAATCGATAAAAAGGCGGGTGGCCGGGAACAGGCCCCCGCCTTTTCCATATCTGGGTGGCAACACAAGTTATGCCACAGTATGTGGTAGTGGTATATAAATTAGCATATAATTTTATAAAATTACTTGACATTATATGCAATTGAGCTACATAGGGAGCACTTTCAGACCATTCGAGATATCCGCCATGAAAACTCGCAACAAAGTCAAAGTGCTACGGGAAAAGAAGCTGATGAGCAAGTCGGAGCTTGCCCGAAAGGCAGGGGTTTCCGTCGTGACCGTCGACCGGATCGAGCGGGGGGAAAACTGCCGGCTTGAAACGATGCGCAAGATCATTCTAGCCCTGGGCTTTTCCGTTGAGGACCGGGACGCAGTATTCCAGGATCAGGGATAACAGGTACGAGCCATGTTTGGACTGTTCAGACGCAAGAAAGACCTGATCGGTATCGATATCGGTTCCAGTTCGGTCAAGCTGGTCCAGGTGGTGGCGGAGAAGGATGGCTACCGTCTGCTGAACCTCGGTATCGTCCCGCTTCCCCATGAGGCGATTGTCGACAACAGTCTCATGGACACCGCGGCGGTGGTTACGGCGGTCAAGGACCTCGTGGGCA
Organism: Trichlorobacter ammonificans; assembly: GCF_933509905.1. Classification (GTDB taxonomy): domain Bacteria; phylum Desulfobacterota; class Desulfuromonadia; order Geobacterales; family Pseudopelobacteraceae; genus Trichlorobacter; species Trichlorobacter ammonificans. Next base: position 1,017,951 of record NZ_OW150024.1, read on the forward strand.
GCCTGGGCATCGCCACGAAGGATGTTGCCTGTTCCATTTCCGGCAACGCGGTGATCATCCGCAAGATCGTCCTGCCGGTAATGACCACGGAGGAGCTTGAGGAACAGATCAACTGGGAGGCGGAACAGTACATCCCCTTCGACATCAAGGACGTGCATGTCGATTTTCAGATCCTGGGTCCCGATCCGGGAGACCCGGCCAAGATGCAGGTGCTGCTGGTGGCCAGCAAGAAAGAGATCATTAACGATTATGTCGCCATCTTCAGCGATGCCGGTTTGAATCTTGCCGTCATGGATGTGGACGCCTTCGCCGTCCAGAATGCCTTTGAACTCAATACCGCTCCCTCCGACGAGGTGCGCGCCCTGGTCAACGTGGGTGCCGGCATCATGAACATCAACGTGGTGCGGGACGGTCTGACTCTGTTTACCCGCGACGTGCAGATGGGGGGGCAGCAGTACACCGAAGAGATTCAGAAACAGTTGGGCTACAACAGCGACGAGGCGGAAACCAGGAAGATGCTGGCAGGTGAGCTGGGCGACCGCCACCTGACGGATGTCATCGAGCGGGTCAATGAGTCGGTTGCCCAGGAGGTACGACGCTCCATCGATTTCTACAACTCCACGGCGGTGCATGAAGACCGGATTACGGCCCTCAGCATTTCCGGCGGCTGTTCCAAAATCCACGGCCTGAAGGATGCCGTTCAGGCCCGTCTGGGCATGGAGGTGGACCTGCTGAATCCCTTTGCCCATCTCAGATATGACGAAAAAATGTTCGACCCGGAATATCTGAAGGAAATAGCCCCCTTGATGGCGGTTGGCGTGGGGCTGGCCATGCGGAGGCTCGGGGATAAATGATCAGGATCAACTTACTTCCGGTTCGCGCCGCCAAGAAGAAGGAAACCGCACTCCAGCAGCTTGTCATCCTGGTGGCCGGCATCCTGCTGGTACTGGTGATCGTGCTCGGCCTGTGGCTGATGCGGCTTGGCCAGATCTCCCGTCTCAACAAGGATATTGTCGCCGCCAAGGCCAAAATCGGAGAACTGGATCAGAAGATCGGCAAGCTGAACAGCCTGAAGAAGCTGCGGGACGAAGTAAAGAAAAAGCTTGATGTCCTGAGCCAGCTTCGCAAGAACAAGACCGGCCCGGCGAGCCGGCTGGCGGCGCTCAGCGACATTACGCCGGACCGGCTCTGGCTGGAGACCTACCGCGAAAGCGGCGCAGACATTAAGATCAGTGGTCTTGCCTTCAGCGAGGAGTTGATCGCCCAGTTCATCCGGGCGCTCGAAGATTCCCCCGAATTCGAGAAGGTCGATCTGGTGGTATCGGAACAGAAGGAGGTTACCGGTACCAAGCTCAAGCGCTTTGAGCTGACCTTCCGGATAGAGATGCCCAAGCCTCCCCCGGCCCAGGATACGCAACAACCCAAGAAGTAACCGGAATTTCCCAATTGGATGGAAGGGATCGACCATGGATCCTCGTTTGGAAAAACTGTTCAAGCTTCCCGATAAGCAGAAAATCACCCTGTTTGTCGCACTGCTGGTCATCGAGGCGGCGGCGCTGGTCTGGTTTCTGTACCTTCCCAAGCACCAGGAGCTGGGGAAGCTTACCGGGGAGCATGCCGCGCTGCAGAAGGAAATAGCCGAAAAAACTTCCATTGCCGGCAACCTGCCCAAGCTGCAGAAGGAATACGACGAGCTGAACGCATCGCTGGCCCAGGCGCTTACGGAGTTGCCCAACTCCCGGGAGATACCGTCGCTGTTGACCGGCATCACTGACGTGGGCAAGGGGGCCGGTCTTGACTTCCTGGTATTCAAGCCGAAAGCTGAAGTGAAAAAGGATTTTTACGCCGAGGTGCCGGTTGACGTCGTCGTATCGGGTACCTATCACAGTGTCGCCAGTTTTTTTGCCTCCGTGGCAAACCTGCCCAGGATTGTCAATATTACCAATGTTGATTTCACCGAGGTCCGCGCCGCCGGCAGTCGTATGACGACCAAGGTGAGCTGCCTGGCAACCACCTTCAGGTTCCTTGGCAAGGAAGAGATCCAGAATGACAAGACCAAGCCCAAAAAATAAGCGTCTGGTTGCTGGCGTACTGGTGCTGGCGAGTGGTCTGCTGCTGGGAGCGGGGGGCACCGGGAAGACGGTGACGGTTCAGAAGACGGCCGGTCCTGCCGCGTCGGCACCGCCGGTGGCCGCGTTACCAATGGTAACCGTGCCGATCCAGAAACAGACCAGTTCCCTGCGCTATATGCCGGCTCAGCACATGCAGTTCGATTTCAGCAAGAAGAAGGACCCGTTCAAGCCGTTCCTGGTGGTCAAGCCTGAAGCCGTTGCCGGCTCGGTCAAGCGGGTTGAAAAACCGTTGCTGCCGATCCACAGCTTTACACTGGAGCAGTTTCGTCTGATCGGCGTGGTGGCCGATCCCAAGGGTAACCGGGCCATGGTGGTCGATCCGTCCGGGAAGGGGTACGTCCTGAAGGTGGGCATGACCATCGGCAGGGATGAGGCCCGGATCACCCGTATCGACACCTCGGGTGTGGAGGCGGTACGACAGTACCGTGACGAAAAAGGCAAGGCGCACAAAGAAACGGCCAGGATTCCTCTGCAGAGGAATCCGTAAGGAGTGTTCCCGATGAAATCTGTTCCGATCAACATGCGGTCCGTCATCATGATTCTTCTGCTGGCCCTGGCCGTGCCGGGCGTCACGGTGCGCGAGACCCGTGCCGCCTCAGACGAGATGAAAACTGCCGCGACATCGCCGGTTACCATCAAGGGGGCCAGGATGACGGAAGAGGGCAGCGGCCCCGAGCTGATCATCGAAGCAAGCAGTCCGGTGACCTACACCAGTTACCGCACCGCATCTCCCAACCGGCTGGTGGTTGACTTCTCCCAGGCGGTACCGGCGGACTCGCTGGCTTCGCTCGCCTTCGAGCGGGCACCCGTCAGCAGGCTGGTCACCAGACGTTTTGAAACCGAGGCCGGCGTACTGACCAGGATGGAACTGTACCTGACCCAGGATCTGCAGCCGGTTATCACGCCGTCGGCCGAACGAACCGGGGAGCTGCGCGTGTCGTTCCCCGGTTTTGTCGCCCAGCCGCCCCTCGCTACCGTTGCCGCTTCCCCTGCTCCAGACGCTACCGCTCCTGCTGCTCCTGCTGCTCCTGCTGCGGAGCCGCCGCCCCAACCGCAGTCACCGGCTGCTCCGGTACCGGCGCCCGCTGCCGGAGCGGAGGCAAAGCCCGCAGCCATCACCGACATCGTTTCCCGCGACGGCGGGGTTGACATTCTGATCGACGGATCATTTTCCGATTACAAGACCATGCGACTCAGCCGGCCGGAGCGGCTGGTCATTGACCTGCATGGTGTCCAGGTCGGTTCCGTTGCCCGGCTGATTCAACTCAATGCCGCCGGTCTTTCCACTGCCCGGGTCGGCGCCTATCCCGGCAGGGTGCGGGTCGTGCTGGATGCGGTCAACGGCTCCCTGCCCGACGCCGCCTACAAGCGTACCGCAACGGGGCTGCGGGTCTCCTTTCCCGCTGCGGCCGGCGGCACTCCGTCAAGCGCCGGCAGCGAGAAGAGTGCCGCTGTCCGGCCGCAGCCGGCAGCGCCAGTCTCCGAAGAGAAGGCGGCTGCGACACCGCCTGGGGAGACGGCACGGCCCGGCCGGGTAGAGGCGGTGGATTTTCAGGTGGTCGACGGCATCAGCCGGATCAGCATTAAAACCAGTGGTACCGTAGCGGTGGAGGAGCCGGTCAAGTCGCCGGGCTTCCTCGCGCTGCGCATCAAGAACGCCTCGCTGCCCCGCAGTCTGCAGCGTTCGCTGGAGTCCCGCGCGTTTCCCAGCTCGGTGCTGCGGGTGACCCCCACCCAGGTGCGCACCCGGTCGGGACAGGAAGCACTGATTCGGGTTGCCCTGCGGACCGAGATGCCCTATGAGCTGCGCCGCGAGGCGGACATGCTCTATCTGGAGATCAAGAACCCCGTTGAGGAGCAAAAGGCTGCCGCCCCTGTTCCGGTCCCGCCGCCTGCCGCTGCCGGTGCCCAGAAGGCTGCCGCCCCGACGGGAGGTGCTGCAACGGTGGAGCACATTGTCCGGGAAGGCGCGCCGGAAGCCGCGGGCAGGCCCCGTTATACCGGACGTCGGGTGACCCTGGAATTTGCCGATGCCGAGGTGGGAAAAATTCTCCAACTGCTTGCCGAGGTCAGCAACCGTAACTTCATTTTCGGTGACGACGTCGGCAAGCAGCGGATCAACATGAAGCTGGCCAATGTTCCTTGGGACCAGGCGCTGGCGATCATTCTTGAAACCAACGGCCTTGACAAGTACGACGACGGCAACGTCACCCAGATTCGCAAAAAGGGAAGCTTCAAGTCGCAGCGGGAGGAAGAGCTTGAACTGCGCAAGGCCACCTACAAGAGCGAACCGCTGGTGACGGAACTGATCGAGGTCAACTATTCCCGCATCAGCGACATCAAGAAGCAGTTCGAGGCGATCCGGAAGGCGTACGGCGATCTGGGCAGCATCGAGGAGGATGAACGGACCGGCAAAATCATCGTCACCGGCATTGCGCCGGCCATTGCTGAAATGAAGAAACTGCACAAGGAACTTGACGTGCCGGAGCGCCAGGTGATGATCGAGGCCCGCATCGTGGAGGCCACCAGCAGCTTCACCCGTTCACTGGGGGTCAACTGGGGCGTGCACTACCGGGATGGTTCGGCATCCGTTGCCGGCATCAACTCCTTTGACACCAGTTTCGGGGGGCTCGCCTCCAACGTGCCCCCTTCCAGCGGCGTCAGCGGGCAGCCGGGGGGCTCGGCCGGCATCTCGTTCGGCACCCTGGCCAGCAACATCAAATTGGATCTGCGCCTGAACGCCGCCGCCAGCGCCGGGCTGGTGCGGATCGTCTCGACGCCCAAGGTTGCCACCCTGAACCGCAAGACCGCCAAGATCACCCAGGGGCAGCAAATCCCGTACACGGCGTCCACCTCAGACAAGATTGAAACCAAGTTTGTCGAGGCAGCACTTGCCCTCGAGGTGACTCCCAGCATCAACCCCAACGGCACCATCATCATGAAAATCGATGCCAAAAACGATGCTCCCGGCGCCACCGGCAACCCGCCGCCGATCAACAAGAAGCAGGCCACCACCGAGATGATGCTGCGTGACGGCGAGACCACGGTTATCGGCGGTATCTACGTGGAAAGCGAAAGCAGTGGCGATGAAGGGGTGCCGTTTTTGCAGGATATCCCCTGGTTCGGCAATCTGTTCAAGTCGTCGGATGTGAAGCGCAACCGCAATGAGCTGCTGATTTTCATTACACCGCGGATACTGGGCGGCAGCTCCTGAGGGACGGATGGCGGTCCCTGGCCCAGCAACCAGTTAATTCAAATGTGCTGAAAGGAGTTTACATGACAACAACGGGATGGCGGATACTGCTGCTCGCGCTGATGGTCGCGGCAACGGGAGTGCTGGCGGGCTGTGGCGCGGGCGGTGGCGGCGGCGGTGCATCAAGCCTTACCATTACGCTGTCGGGTCTCTCGTCGACCACCATACAGCCTGGGCAGACGATTACCGGCAGTGTCAAACTGTCGGCAAGTGCTGCGGGGCTGAACGATGTGCAGGTTACCATCAAGACCGACGCTGCAGAGCTTACCGGTACGGCTGGCCGCACCGACGCGTTGGGAAATGCCATTTTCAACCTGTCGGCAGCGACAAATGCGTCACTGTCGAAAACCGTCAACGTCTGGGCCGAGCTTGACGGGGTGAGAAGTTCGAATACGCTGCAGGTGAGCCTCAACTCTGTTGCGGAGTCCGTCACCTTCAATCTTTCGGTGACAGATGCCATTCCGGTTGAACGTACCGTTGATGCCGGTAGTGGCGCAGCAGTGCAGGGGGTCGTTCTTACCGGTAGCAGCATTGAATTCAAGGGGCCGGGCGGCGTCATCCTGCCCAACCCGCCGCCGGTCACCATTAGCATCGACCGCATTGACAACTGGATGGCCGGCGATCTGGTGACGGTGAATGGGGTTGCGTTTGCGGCAACGTCGCCGACCCAGTCTACAACCCTTGCCTTGAGTAACGTCACCAATAAGGCTGATATTCCTATTATTGTCGAAATCCTTTTACCGCCGGCGCCGGCGGCGGGCAGTTCGACTCCAAACACCTATGCGATCTATTGGCGAGCCACCGCCACTTACAATGGCGTGACCTATACGCGAACGGCCGTTACCTCCGTCAACGGAAAAACGACAGGCAAGTAGCATAATCAGGACACAAAAAGGGGGCGCGGCAAGCGCCCCTTTTTTGTGTGTTCAAAACCACTACCGCTGCGAATGCCGGCCAGCCCGGATGCCCTGAAGCCGGAGCGCGTGCCTGGCAATCGTTCAAAGCGGCACGAATGGTCTGTTGCATCCCGCTAGTAGGGTTGACTGCGGGTATGGCGCACACGGAGGGAGCCATTCGCAGGTCCTGCGAATGGTGTCGACTCGTTGCGGGGAGACTGATTGTATGCTACAGTTCATCCCTCGATCTGCTCCCAGGAGAATGCAACCATGCCCGCCACAACCTTCACCCCCGCCGCCCTGCTGGTAACCGGCGGTGCCGGCTTCATCGGCTCCAACTTCATCAACCGTTTTCTGGTGCGTAACCCCGGCTGCCGGGTGGTGAACCTGGACTGCCTGACCTATGCCGGTAACCTGAAGAACCTGACTGCCGTGGAAAACAATCCCGCCTATCGCTTCGTCCGGGGGGATATCGGCGATGCCGCCTGCGTGGCCGCGCTCCTTCGGGAGGAGAGGATCGACGCGGTGGTGAACTTTGCCGCCGAGTCCCACGTGGACCGCTCCATTACCGGGCCGGAGATTTTCGTGCGGACCAACGTGCTGGGTACCCAGGTGCTGCTGGAGGAGAGCCGCAAACACTGGCAGTCCGGCGCTGTGGCCGATTTCCGCTTCTACCAGATTTCCACCGACGAGGTGTACGGCTCCCTGGGGGAAACCGGTTTCTTCACCGAGGAGACCCCCCTGGCCGCCAACTCTCCCTATTCGGCCAGCAAGGCCGGCGCCGACCTGCTGGTGCGGGCTTACCACGAGACCTTCGGCCTGCCGACCCTGATCAGCCGTTGTTCCAACAACTACGGCCCCTATCATTTTCCGGAGAAACTGATTCCGCTTCTGATCGCCAACATCATCGCCCAAAAGCCGCTACCGGTCTACGGTGACGGCAGCAATGTCCGCGACTGGCTGCATGTGCGGGATCACGGCGCGGCCATCGAGTGCGTCCTGAAGCAGGCGGTTCCCGGCTCGGTCTACAACATCGGCGGTAATAACGAGTGGAAGAATATCGATATCGTCAACCTGGTCTGCGACCTGCTGGACGGCAGGCTGGGACGGCAGCCGGGCGAGAATCGGGGCCTGATTACGTTTGTCAAGGACCGCCCCGGCCACGACAAGCGCTACGCCATTGATGCGTCAAAATTGAAGCGCGAACTGGGCTGGTCCCCTTCCTATACCTTCGAGCAGGGGATTGCCGAGACCATCGACTGGTACCTGGCCAACCAGGAGTGGGTGGCGGAGGTGACCAGCGGCGCTTACCGCGACTACTACTGCCGGCAGTACGGGGAGGCGGCATGATCCTCGTTGTCGGTGGAGGCGGCATGCTGGGGCGGGACCTGCTCGAACTGCTGGGGGAGCGGGGGCGAGGGGTGGACCTGCCGGAGATCGACATCACCGATCTGCTTTCGGTGCAGCGGGTGCTGACCACCCTGAAACCGAAGGTTGTGGTGAACTGTGCCGCCTATACCAACGTGGACGGTTGCGAGAGTAACGCCGAAACCGCCATGCAGGTCAATGGCGAAGGAGTGGCCTTCCTGGCCATGATCAGCCGCGAGATCGGAGCCAAGCTGGTGCAGGTGAGCACCGACTATGTGTTCGATGGCGGCAAGGGAGCTCCCTGTCTGGAGGATGACCTGCCGCGGCCGCTCAGCGTCTACGGCGAATCGAAACTGGCCGGCGAGTTGAACGCTGATGTCAATCCGGACAACCTGGTGGTGCGTACCCAGTGGCTCTACGGCCGGCACGGCACCAACTTCGTGGAGACCATGCTGCGTCTGGGGCGGGAAAAGCAGGAGTTGACCGTGGTGGACGACCAGATCGGCTCCCCCACCTGGACCGTCGATCTTGCCGCCGGAATCGTCAGCCTGATCGACCGCGACTGCCGCGGGGTCTACCACTGCGTGAACAGCGGCAGCACCTCCTGGAACGGTTTTGCCAAGGCGATTTTCGAGGAGGCCGGCATGGCGGTGAAGGTCGCGCCGATGAGTACCGAGCAGTTGAACCGACCGGCACGGCGACCGCTCTACTCGGTGCTGGACTGCGGCAAGCTGGCTGCGGATACCGGCTTCACGCCGCGTCCCTGGCGGGAGGCACTGCGACAGTACCTGCTGGTACGGGAAAAGGAGCGTTAAGGTCATGAGTTTTGAATTCGGTGAGCGCCCCTGGGGCACCTATACCGTGCTGGACCAGGGGAGTCACTACAAGATCAAGCGGATTGAAGTGCTGCCGGGGCAGCGCCTTTCCTTGCAGAAACATCATCACCGCAGCGAACACTGGATCGTGGTCTCCGGTACGGCGCTGGTGACCCGTGGCGAGGAGCAGGCCGTCGTCAACGTCAATGAATCCACCTTCATTCCGATCGGCGAGACCCATCGACTGGAAAACCCCGGCAAGATACCGCTGGTGATCATTGAAGTGCAGAGCGGCGAGTACCTCGGCGAGGATGATATCGTCCGCTTTCAGGACGACTACCGGCGCAGTGGCGAGGAGGCGGCATGTATGTTGTAATCCTGGCCGGCGGCTCCGGCACCCGCTTCTGGCCGCTTTCACGCAAAACCCGGCCCAAACAGCTCATTTCGGTGCTGGACGGCCCCACCATGTTGCAGCGTACGGTGGAGCGAATACTGCCGCTGCAGCCGAAACGGGTCCTGGTGGTGACCAATCGCCTCCAGGCCGCGGAAACGGAACAGCAGCTCGCCCGCTACCGTTCGCTGGTGCCGGTGGACGTGATCGCCGAGCCGGTGGGGCGCAATACCGCGCCGGCGGTGGGGCTGGCGGCGGCCATCATCGCCGCCCACGACCCGGAAGGGATCATGGCAGTGCTGCCCGCCGACCACTACATCCGTGACGACCAGGGGCTGTGCCGGGTGCTGGCCAACGCCGCCCAGACGGCGAGGAACGGCTGGCTGGTAACCCTGGGGATCGTTCCCACGGCTCCGGAGACCGGCTACGGCTACCTGGAGGCCGATACCTCCCTGCGGGGGGACGGTCCGTTTCCGGTCAGCCGTTTCGTGGAGAAGCCGGACCATGCCACGGCGCTCTCCTACCTGGAGTCCGGTCGCTTTTTCTGGAACAGCGGCATGTTCGTCTGGCGGGCCGATACCATTCTTGCCGAGATCGGCCGGCACATGCCGGAGCTGGCGGAACGGCTCGATACCCTGGATTTTTCCGGTGATGTCTGGGAGTTGTCCGACCTGGACGGCCAGATTGCCGGAATCTACGGGGCGATCGGCGGGCAGTCCATCGATTACGGCGTGATGGAGCGGTCCGATCGGGTACAGATGTGGCCCGCCGATATCGGCTGGAGCGACCTGGGCAGTTGGTCGGCTCTGCCGGAAGTCCTGGAGATGGATGACAACGGAGCCGTTGCGGTGAACAGTCTCGCCCACCTGGCCATTGACAGCAGCGGCTGCATTGTGTCCGGCAACGGCGGGGTGGTGGCCACCATCGGCGTTGACAACCTGGTTGTGGTTTCCACCGGCGATGCGGTCCTGGTCTGTCCCCGGGAGCGGGCGCAGGAGGTGCGGCAGGTAGTTGAGGAGCTTGAGCGCAGGAAGATGACGCAGTATCTCTGATGCTGCTGTTCCGCAGGTGATGGTTATGGAAAACGAGAATACCTATTTCGCTCCGGCCGGCAGGGCCTCCGACGATACGCTGGATGCGGAGCGCCGTGCCATTGCCCAGGCGGCGTTCATTGAGGCACTGATGCAGGCCATGCCTGATTTCGTGATGGTGCTGAACGAGCAGCGTCAGATTATTGCCGCGAACCAGCGGATCATGGCCGCATTCGGCGTCGACGATCCGGCCGGCCTGATCGGCAAGCGGCCCGGCGAGGCGCTGGACTGCATCCATGCCGGCGAGGGGCCGGACGGCTGCGGCACCGGGGCCAACTGCGCGGTCTGCGGCGCGGTGCTGGCGATTCTGGAAAGCCAGGAAAGCGGTGTCCAGGCATGCGGCGAATGCCGGGTAGTCCTCTGCAAGAATGGCGGTACCGCCCTTGATCTGGAAGCGGTGGCTACACCGCTTGAAGTGGCCGACATGCCGCTGACGGTCTTCGCCCTGCGGGACATCAGCTCCGACAAGCGCCGTCAGGTGCTGGAGCGGGTCTTTTTTCACGATATCATCAACACCGCCGGCGGAATCCGGGGCGTGGCATCAATACTTCACGAAGATCCGTACCTGCCGCCCCAGAAACAGGATACCTATAAAGAATGGCTGGTGAACCTGTCGGACAACCTGGTTGAGGAGATCACCCACCAGCGACGGCTGCTGGCGGCAGAGCGGGGGGAGTACCTGGTGCAGCGCCAGACCACCGACCTGGCCGGACTGCTGACGGATGTCTTTCAGGTGTATGAGCATCATGCCCGGACGCCGGGCCGCCGTCTGGTGCTGGAACCGGTTCCCCCCTGCACCTTGCAGACGGACCAGCCGATCCTGCGGCGGATCGTGGGCAACATGGTGCTGAACGCCCTGGAGGCCACCCCCCCGGGCGGCACGGTGCTGATGCGTGCCCTGGCGGAGGAACAGCAGGTTCGGGTTGAGGTGGAAAACAGCGGTGAAATCCCTCCTGATATCCAGCGATCCCTGTTCAAGCGTTCCTTCAGTACCAAGGCCGATAGCGGCCGGGGAATCGGGACCTACAGCATGAAACTGTTCGGTGAGCGCTACCTGGGCGGTACGGTAGGGTTTGACAGTCGGGACGGCCGCACAATCTTTTATATCGAACTGGCTCGTTGACACCCCTTCCCTTCCAGGGGGAAGGGGTGTTTGCGGCACGCATTGTCAACCTGGTCAGTCTGATGGGTTGACGGGAGACGGCATGACTCCGGAAGCAATCATTCGACAACGGACCGAAGACCTGGTTGAACGGGGGCTGTTCCGCTCCATCAGGAGCATCGCCGGCACCGGCCCCCTGGTCGAGCTGGACGGGCGACAGGTGCTGTTGCTCTGCTCCAATAATTACCTGGGCCTGGCGGAGCATTCCGCCCTGAAACGGGCCGCAGCCACCGCCGCCGAGCAGGCAGGCGCCTCAAGCGGAGCCTCCCGGCTGGTTTCCGGCAGTACCTCCCTTCATGACCGCCTTGAGGCGGCAGTGGCCGATTGGAAGGGAACCGAGGCGGCTCTTCTGTTCAACAGCGGCTACGCCGCCAATACCGGCATCATTGCGGCCCTGGCCGGGCGGGGGGACACGGTCTTCTCCGATCGCCTGAACCATGCCAGTATCATCGACGGCGTGCTGCTCTCCGGTGCCCGGCTGGTCCGCTATCCCCACAACGATGTGGACGCGCTGGAACGGCTCCTGACACGTCAGACAGGCAGCGGGCTGCGCCTGATCGTCACCGACGGCGTTTTCAGCATGGACGGCGATCTGGCGCCGTTGCGGCAGCTGGCGGAATGCGCCCGGCGTCATAACGCGCTGCTGATGGTGGACGATGCCCACGGCGGCGGTGTCCTGGGACAGGAGGGGCGGGGGAGTTGCAACCTGCTGGGGGTGGCGGAGGAGGTCCAGCTGCTGATGGGGACCTTCGGCAAGGCGCTGGGCAGCTTCGGCGCCTATGTGGCCACCAGCCGGCTGCTGCGGGACTACCTGGTCAACCGCGCCCGCTCCCTGGTGTTCTCCACCTCGCTCCCGCCGGCGGTGCCGGCGGCGTCGCTGGCGGCGGTACACCTGGTCAGGAGTGCGGAGGGAGCGAACCTGCGCCAGCGGCTTGCCGACAATACCGCCCTGTTCCGCGCTCTGCTGCGGGACGAGGGGTTCACGGTTCCGGACGATCCCACGCCGATCGTCCCGCTGGTCGTGGGCGATCCGCTGACCACCATGACCTTCTCGGCCCGCCTACTTGAGCGGAACATCCTGGTGCAGGGAATTCGTCCCCCCACGGTGCCCCAGGGAACCAGCCGGCTGCGCTGTACGGTGATGGCGACCCACGAGCAGGAGGACCTGCGCCGGGCCGCTGCCGAGATCGGCCAGGTCGGCCGCGGACTGGGGGTGCTCTGATGCCGCTGGCCCCACAGGGAATCAACTACCGGGACGAGGGGGCAGGGGCGCCCGTGCTGCTGGTGCACGGCTGGTGCATGTCGTCGGCAGTCTGGGAGCTGCAGCGCTCCGCTCTTTGTCGTGCCCACCGGATGATCGCTCCCGATCTGCGGGGACACGGCGCCTCCGTCATGCCGCCGACGGGGATCGGCGGATTTGCCGGCTATGCCGACGATATCGCGTGCCTGGTTGAACATCTGGACCTGCGGGACATGACCCTGGTGGGCTGGTCCCTGGGCGCGCAGGTGCTGCTCAGGGCGTATCCCCGCCTGCGGGAACGGACTGCCGGGCTGGTACTGGTGGGAGCAACGCCCCGTTTTACCGCTGCAGCGCACTTTCCCTGGGGACTGCATCCCGACGAGGCGCGGGGGATGGCGCTGAAGGTGCGCCGCAGTCTCAACCGGGCGCTGGAGGGATTCCGGGGGCGCATGTTCACCGACGATGAGCTGAACGCCCCGGAGGCGGCGGACCGGGTGGCGGCGGTTCTGGCATCGGTGCTGCCCCCGTCCACGGCGGCGGCACTGGATGGCCTGGAGGCGTTAATGGAGGAAGAACTGTTGGCAGAGGCGCGCCGGGTCGACTGTCCGACCCTGATCATGCACGGCGACCGGGACCGGATCTGTCGGCCGGAGGCGGGACGCTGGCTGGCCGATGCGATTCCCGGCAGTGAACTGGTGTGGTACGAAGGTTGCGGCCATGCACCGTTTTTGTCCCGGCCAGAGCGCTTCAACGCCGACCTGCTGCGTTTTATGGAGAGCCTCCATGCCGGCCATTGATCGCAGCCGGGTGCGTCATTCCTTTCAGCGGGGAGCGAGCCTGTACGATCACCTGACACCGTTGCAGCAGCGGGTGGTGGAGCAGGTGCTGCACCGGTTGCCCGATGCACCGCTCGCTGCGCCGGTGCTGGACATCGGGTGCGGTACCGGCCGGCTGCTTGCCGGTCTGGTGCAGCGCTATCCGTCGGCCCCGGTGGTGGGACTGGATTTGGCCTTTGCCATGCTCCGGCAGGCCCGCCCGCGTGTCGGTGGCCGGGCGTTGCTGCTGCAGGGCGATGCCGAACGGCTTCCGTTTCGCGGCGGTTCCTTTGCCCTGATTGTGTCCAGTTCCACCTTTCAGTGGTGTGACGATCTCGACGCCTGTTTCCGCGAGGTGTATCGCTGTTTGCGGCCGGGAGGCCGCTTCAGTTTTGCCCTGTTCGGCGCGGGAACGTTTCAGGAGTTGCGTGAGTGCTGGCGTGATGCCCGCTCAGCGTACGGGATTGCGGACAGGGTTGGTGCCGACGGCACCCACCGCTTTCATACGGAAGCGCAGGTTCGTGCCGCGCTGGAACGCCAGCAGTTCGGACACGTGGTGGTGGAGAGCCTGCTGGAACGGGAGTGGTACCCCGATGTGGCCCACTTGCTGCAATCGGTCAAGCGTATCGGTGCGGGAAGCTCTCGTCCTCCGGCCGGCGGCGGCCTGGGCTGGCGACGGGTACTGCACCGTATGGCGACGTACTACACGGAACGCTATGGCACTACCGGCGGGGTGCCGGCGTCCTACGAGGTCATCCATGGAGAGGGGAGGCGCTGACTCATCCTTCCATCAGCGAGGCGATCAGTTTGCGTGCCAGTGGGTGAATCACGCTGTAGTGAACCTCCACGCCGTCACGCTTGCCTTCGATGATGCCCTTGTTCTTCAGCAGGGCCAGGTGCTGTGATACCGTGGCTTGGGGCAGTTGCAGGCATTCCCAGATATGTTTGACATTGCATTCGTTGGTGCAGAGACCGGCGACGATCTTCAGCCGTATCGGATGTCCCAGAACCTTCAGGATCTCCGCCTCTGTGGAAAAATTTCTTGTTTTGTCAAATTTATCAAGCATTTGTTCGCTCCGGACGATTTTCAAAAACTATATATATAAATAGTTATCGTGTCAATACGCTTGCTCAAACCGTGTTTCATCGTTCCGGCCATGGCATCAGTTCTTGCCGGAGCGGCGTGTTTGGTGTATTTTTCAGGCCGCTTCCATTCCGGCGGGCATGGTGGAATTGGTAGACACAAGGGACTTAAAATCCCTCGGCCGCAAGGCTGTGCCGGTTCGACCCCGGCTGCCCGCACCACGCACCCCCTGAGAATCGGCCCCCTGGGCCGGTTCTCTTTTTTTTGCGCCGGGAAGCCGGGTGCCGGCAGAACGGGAACGGTCCGGTCCCGGAGAGGTCTGACCTGCATAGTTGATAAAAAAGATTGGCAAGGCGGTCTGCCGCATTACTAAGCAGTTTGATCAATGGCAGGTTCTGCGATATAGTCCGGTTCCATAGGAAGTCGTCGGCCAGAGTCTATAGTTTCAGCAGCGGTAGTGGTACACGCAGATGAACGATTTCGACACGGAAGAACTTGTCCGCAAGCTGCATGACGGTATCGGTGGAAGCCTGGCCACCATCTCCACCCTTGCCCGCTATGGTGAGACCCTGGACGATCCAGCACGCTGTCGCGACGCTTTCGCCCAGATTGCCCGGCTTTCCAACAAGGGAGTGACGGAGTTGCGGGCGTTTCTGGATATGGTGCGAGCGAAGGACGACGGGTAACCCCGGAGAAACGATGCGCCTGGCGATCGTCGAAGATAATGCCATTACACTCGAAGCGTTACAGCAGACCCTGCTGGCGGAGCCGGATGTGGCGGCGGTGGACGGCTTTGGCAGCGCCGAGGAGGCACTACGTACGCTCGACCTGCTCCGGCCCGACATCCTGCTGGTGGATCTGGGGCTGCCCGGCATGCAGGGGGCTGAGCTGATCGAGCGGGTGAAAGAGCTCTGTCCCGCCACCGAAATCATGGTGTACACCATTTTCGACGACAGCCCCACCGTGTTTGCCGCCATCAAGGCCGGCGCCTCGGGCTTCATCCTGAAGGATGCGACGCCAAAGGAACTGATCGCCTCGCTCCGCACCCTGCTGCAGGGTGGCGCCCCCATGAGTCCGCGTATTGCCCGCAAGGTCATCCATGAGTTCCGGAACGGCTCCGCCGTTCCGGAACAGCCCCTGTTGTCCCCCCGGGAGGAAAAAGTCATCCGCTGTATCGCGGAGGGGCTCTCCTACAACGACGTTGCCGAGCGACTCGGCATCAGCTATCACACCGTGCATACCCACATCAAGAAGGCCTACGAAAAGCTGCAGGTCCGCGGTCGTCGTCAGGCGCTGCAGCGGGCTTACGAGCTGGGAATACTCTGACGGAGCCCCAAAGGACGACGCCACCGCGACCAGTGCCGGACCATCCGATTTTATTCCGAACAGCAAATAAATCCTGAAATTCGGGTATGTGCTCCTCCCCGGTTTTTCTGATACTTCTTACGGGCGTCAAGACCTAGGCGCAGAGCAACACCCTCCCCGGCAGTTCTGAATGATACGGGAGTGCGTGCGTCCGTCGTCACCCTCCTGTATCGGAGCCCCCCATGGATCGTATCACCCGCCACCCCGCGCTTGTTCTCGTCACCCTCTTGGTGGCAGGCATGGCGGGGAACTGGTTCAGATTCAACCTGTTCTTCAACGTCGAACTTGTCTTTGGCAGCATTTTCTCCCTGCTGATCCTGCAACTGCTGGGGTGGCGCCGCGGCGTTCCGGCAGCCCTGCTGATCGGCAGCGTGACCTGGACGGTCTGGCATCATCCCTGGGCCATGGTGATCGGAACCGCGGAGGTGGCGGTCACTGCCTGGCTGATGCAGCGCAGGAAGCTGTCGCTGGTGTCGGCGGATGCGGTGTTCTGGCTGCTGCTGGGCGCCCCCCTGGTCTTTCTGGGGTACCACCTGGTGATGCAGGTGCCGCTGGAGAACGTGACGCTGATCATGTTCAAGCAGGGGATTAACGGCATCACCAATGCCCTGACTGCCCGCCTGCTTTATTTCGGCTATGTTCACTCCGGCAAGCGCGAGCTGATCCCGAAGCGGGAGCTCATTGCCAGCCTGCTGGTGTTGTTCGCGGTGGTGCCCTCGCTGGTACTGCTGGCCATAGAAAGCCGTCAGCACCTGCATGAAGCCGACCGGGATATCCGTACCCGGCTGCAGTCTGCCGGATCGCGGGTCGGTACGACGCTTTCCGGCTGGCTGGACGGCAAGGAGCGTATCCTGCTCTACCTGGCCGGAACGGCCCTCAGTCACAGCCCGGAACGGATGCAGGTCTATCTGGACCGCTTCAGGACCATTGATCCGTCGTTTCTCAGCATGGCCTATGTCAACCGGGCCGACGTCGTTGCTGCCGTTTCACCGCGAACCGGTGCGGGGAACCCGGCAGCCGTCGGTACGGTCGTCGATCAGATGCCGTTCCTGTCGAAACTGCGGGAAACGCTGCAGCCGCGGCTCAGCGGCATGGTCACGACACGGACCGGAGAAGCAGCGCCCACTGTCCTGCAACTGGCACCGGTGGTGCGCAATGGTCGCTATGACGGCTACATCAGCGGCGCGTTGAGCCTGGAGCATATCCGTTCCGTTATTGCCGCCAATGCCGAGGGGCACCGCATGCAGTATACGATGCTGGATGACAGCGGCAGGGTTGTCTTCAGCAGCCGTGGGGACCTGAAGCCTCTGCAGGGGTTCAGGCGGTCTGCGGGAGTGGTAGAACAGTTCGACGGCGGGATGATATTCCGGAAGCCGACAGATAAGCCGTTCGCCTCGCCCCTGGGGGTCTGGAATCTGTCAGCCTACGAGATCAGCATCCCGGTTGGCCCCCATCACGAATGGCAGGTGGTGCTGGAACAGCCGCTTGCCCCCTATCAGGAAATACTGTACCGGCACTTCAGCGAGCGTTTTCTCTACCAGACCCTGTTTGTGCTGCTGGCCCTGCTGGTTGCCGAACTGCTCAGTCGCGCCCTGCTGGAGGCGACCCAACAGTTGCGGATGCTCACCAGCAGCCTGCCGGACCGTCTTTCCGATGGCGGCACGGCTATCGAGTGGCCCTGGAGCGGCATCGAGGAAAACAATCACCTGATCGGAAACTTCAAGGATGTTGCCGAAACCCTGTCCCATACCTTCCACGAGATCAAAACACTGAATGAGTCTCTGGAACATCGTGTCGAGGAGCGGACGCGCGAGCTGGACGAGGCCCGTCGCACCGCCGAGGAGGCCAGCCGGGCCAAGAGCACCTTCCTGGCCACCATGAGTCACGAAATCCGCACGCCGATGAACGGTGTCATCGGCATGACCAATCTGCTGTTCGACACCGGCCTGAACCCGGTGCAGAAAGAGTACGCCACCCTGATCCGCAGCAGCGGGCACAACCTGCTACGCCTGATCAACGACGTGCTGGACCTTTCCAAGATCGAGTCCGGCACCCTGGAGTTTTCCCGTGAGCCCTTCGACCTGCCCGGTCTGGTTGCCGGAGTTACCGCACCGCTGGCGCTGCAGGCCCAGGCCCGGGGGCTGCAGCTCGACAGCCGGATCGACCCCTCCGTGCCGCCCGTGCTGGTGGGCGATGCCGGACACCTGGGGCAGGTGCTGATCAACCTGCTGAGTAACGCGATCAAGTTCACCCGCAGCGGGTCGGTACGGTTGCTGGTCGACAGGGAACAGCCGCCGGGACAGCCGTCGCATGTCCGCTTTTCCGTCATCGACAGCGGTATCGGGATTCCCGCCGACAAGGTGAAGGACATTTTCAAGCCCTTTACCCAGGCCGATGCATCCACGGCGCGGAAGTTCGGGGGTACCGGCCTGGGCCTGGCCATTGCCCGGCAACTGGTGGAGCGGATGGGAGGCGAAATCACGGTTTCCAGTATGGTGGGGGTGGGCTCAACCTTCAATGTGATCCTGCCCCTTGAGTCACCGCCGCCCTCCGGCGTCGCGGCAGCGCGGGAAAAAGGACGGGAGGAGCGGCGAATGCCGTTACCTCCCGCAGGAAAGTGCCGTCTGCTGATGGCCGAAGATGAGCCGATCAACCGGATGGTGGCATCGGCCTACATTGAGCGCATGGGGCACCATGTCGACCTGGTGGAAAACGGCGTGCAGGCGGTTGAAGCGCTGCGGCAGGCCCATTACGACCTGGTGCTGATGGACTGTGTCATGCCGGAGATGGATGGGTTCACGGCTACCGCCATTATCCGGGACCCCGCCTCCGGCGTGGTGAACCGTGACGTCATTGTCGTCGCCCTGACCGCCAACGCCCTTTCCGATGACCGGGAGAAATGCCTGGCTGCGGGCATGGACGACTATCTGGCCAAGCCGTTCGATCAGGCTGATCTTGAAATGGTACTGGCAAGAAACCTGAAGGCATCCCCCGGACGGGGCGACGGAATCCCTGACAACGTGATCGAGGAGTTGAAGGTATGTCGTTGAAGCGCCGGAGCATTATCATTGGCGTCTGTCTGGTGGCACTGATCGGCGTATGGGGGATGTTGGCCCTGCATCTCTTCCATGACTGCCGCCAGGCCATCGCCGCTGTGGAGTCCACTGCCGCCATCCCGGCCCGTGCCGTTGACGGGCATGGTGTCAACAGCGGGCACACCATCGGCAACCTGCTGGTGGCGCTGCTGTTCTCCTGCCTGATCGTCGTAGCCACCCGCCTGCTGCTGCGCAGCGAGTGGCGAAGCAGCGCGACCCGGGCGGAACTGAGCGAGCTGAGTCGCAGTTTTGTTACCCTGCTGGAGCATACGACGGACTTCATCTGTTTCAAGGACCGGGAAGGACGATTTATCTACTGCAGCCAGCCCATGGCCCGGATAACCGGCCACCGTCACTGGCGGGAGATGATCGGCAAGCACGCCAGGGAGGTGTTTCCGGAGGAGATGGCGCGCATCTATGAAGAGGAAGAAGCCGCTGTGTTCGCGAACGGCCTGCCGCTGCTTAACAGGGTTGATCCCTACTTCGATGAGCAGGGGCGCAGGGGGTGGGTCAATACCAATAAATGGCCGCTTTTCGACGAGCAGGGGCAGGTGAACGGCATTTTCGGCATCAGCCGGACCGTGACCGAACAGCACCGTCGTGAGCTGATCATGCAGGCACGGCTGCGGCTGCTGGAGTACTCGTTCAGCCATACGCTGGACGACCTGTTGCGCAAAGTGCTGGACGAGGCGGAACTTCTGACCGACAGCCGCATCGGTTTTTTTCACTTTTTCGACGAGGACGGCAACAACCTGCACCTGCAGGCATGGAGCACCGCCACTGTTACACCGTTCTGTAGCGCCGAAGCCAAGGGACAGCACTATCCCTTGGAAAAGGCCGGGGTCTGGGCCGATTGCGCCCGGGAACGCCGGCCGGTTATCCATAACGACTATCCCGCCCTGCCCAACGGCCACGGGCTGCCCGACGGACATGTGCCGGTACGGCGAGAGCTGACCGTACCGCTTGTGCGCGACGACCGCGTGGTGGCGGTCATTGGCGTCGGTAACAAACCCGATAACTACACCGATGATGATGTGGCGGCCGTGACCCAGCTGGCGGATGTGACCTGGGAGATTGTCCTGGCCCGGCGGGCTCAGGATGCGTTGCAGGAGGCAAAACAGGCGGCCGAGGATGCCAACGTGGCCAAGAGCCGCTTCCTTGCCACCATGAGCCATGAACTGCGCACACCGCTCAACGGCATTATCGGCATGGCGGCAGTGATGCTGGAGACCGAACCGCAGGGCGAGCGGCGCACCCGGCTTGAAATCATCCGCTCCTGCGCCCTGAGCCTACTGGAGATCATCAGCGATGTGCTGGAGTTCGCCCGGTTGGAGGCCCACAAGGTCGAGCTGGAGATCAGCCCGTTCAACCTCGCCACCGAACTGCACGAAAGCGTGGAGATGCTGCGCTACCAGGCGGAGCAGCGGGGGCTCACGTTGCAGTATTATCAGCATGCCGGCCTGCCCGCCATGCTGCTGGGAGACGCCGGCCGACTGCGCCAAGTGATCGTCAACCTGGTGGGCAATGCCATCAAGTTCACCACAACCGGGAAGATTGACCTGACGGTGCAGCCCGGCGAGGTGCGGGACGGCCGGGTGCGGGTCGACGTTGCCGTCGCCGACAGCGGCATCGGCATGTCGCCGGAACAGTGCGCAACCATCTTTGAGCCCTTTGTCCAGGCCGGCGACAACACCGGCCGCACGCACGGCGGAGCCGGCCTGGGGCTTTCCATCTGCCGTGACCTGGTCCGGATGATGGGGGGGGAAATCAGTGTCGAGAGTGTTCCGGGAAAAGGCTCCACCTTCCGGTTTTCGGCCAGCTTCGCCCTCCCGGAACCGGGGGCGGGGCAGGCGGCCGCCGCCGCTGCGACCGCGCCGGATGACCCAATTCCGCATGTGTCGAGACGCTGCCGGATCCTGGTGGTTGAAGACGACGGAACCAATCGTATCTACATCCAGACGCTCCTGAACCGGTTAGGGCATCACGCCGACCTGGCCGGTAACGGGCGTGAGGCCCTCGACGCACTTGCGCGCGAGGACTACGACCTGGTGTTGCTGGACTGCCGGATGCCGGTGATGGACGGGTTCGAGGCCATCGCCCTCATTCGCGATCCGGCGTCGGCGGTCCGGAATCATCGGGTTCCGGTACTGGCCATTACCGCCAATGCCATGAAAGGCGACCGGGAACAGTGCCTGGCTGCCGGGATGGACGCCTATCTCTCCAAGCCGTTCGAGTTCTCGGACTTCGCACGGATCGTGAACGGCATGCTGGCAGTGGCGGGCTGCGACGGGCATGCGGTACGGCAGGAGGAGGCGTGCATGCGCACCGTCGCCTTTGACCGGGACGCCCTGGAGCGCCGTATGCTGCACAACCCGGAGCTGATACGGACCATCACCGGCATGTTTCTGGACGACGTGCCCAACAGGCTTGCCGGGATCGCCGCGAGTCTTGCCGCGGGAGACATGTCAGGGCTGGCGTTGCATGCCCATACCATCAAGGGGCTTGCCGCCACCTGCGGCGCCGGGTGTCTGCAGGAAAGTGCCGTTGCTGTGGAACGGGCTGCGACGGCGGGGAACCTGGAAGAGGTGCAGCGGCTGGTGGTGGAGTTGGAACGGCGCTATCGGCTGGTGGGAGAGGCGATGAAAACGATGGCGTGAGGTTGCCGCTAGCAGGAGGAGAGCATCGGGGCGAGCTCGCCTGCCCGCCAGGCGGCGACGAGGGCGTCCACTGATTCCGGATCGAACTGGGCTCCCTTGCAGCGTTCAAGTTCGGCGATGGCGGTCTCGACGGGAAGTGCCGACCGGTAGGGACGATCCGAGGTCATGGCGTCAAAGGCGTCCGCCACGCCGATGATCCGGGCGAGTAACGGAATTTCCTCGCCTCGCAGCCGTGCGGGATAGCCGTTGCCGTCGTACTGTTCGTGATGGTGGAGAACGCCCGGCACAACCCCGTCAAGGCGGGGCAGGTGCTTGAGTATTTCGCTGCCGGCGGCGGGGTGGCAGCACATCTCCTCGAATTCGAGGGGATCCAGGCGTCCCGGCTTGCGCAGCACCTGGTCGGAAACCCCGATCTTGCCGATATCGTGCAGGATGGCCGCCAGGCGCAGGTTGTCCAGCTCCGCTTCGGCCAGGTCCAGGCGGCGGGCGATCAGCAGGGAGTAATCGTGCACCCGCCGGGTATGGCCGGCGGTGTAGGCGTCCCGTTTTTCCAGCGCTTCCGCCAGGGCGGTGGTGACTCCCAGAAAGGTGTTCCGCAGTTCCTGGTAGATGGAGGCGTTCTCGATGGCGATGGCCACCTGGTTGGCCAGGGTCCGCACCAGGTCGAGATCGTCCTCCGTGAACCTCCCCTCAAGCTTGTTGATGACCTGCAGCACCCCCCACAGCTTCTCGCCGGTTGCCACCGGCGCGACAATCATGTTCCGGGTTTCGTAGCCGGTCCTGTTATCCACCGACGACGTGAAGCGGCGGTCGTTACGGACATCGTCGACGATGATCGCGCCACCACGTCGTGCCACCCATCCGGCGATCCCCTCGCCCGGCCGCAGCCGGATGCTCTTCAGGGTTTCGCCGCTTGCGCCGCTTGCCACTTCAAAGTACAACTCACCGGTCACCTCGTCGATCAACAACAGGCTGGCCACATCGGCGTTGACGCAGCGGGGCACCGCTTCTACCGCCATCCGGCGTACTTCCGCCGGATCAAGGGATGAGTTGATCAGTGCCGTGAGCTGCATCAGCGACTGGAGCCGGGAGTAGGACTCAGCGGCCGTGTCCTGCTGCTGGTGGCGATGTTTCATGGTGTGTACCTGCCTCCGTGACGAGCTGGCTGGGGAACAATCTATCACCGGCACCGGCAACAGACAAGAGCGCAGCAGAATTGTTTTGCGCGGGCCGATCGTACGGGCTATGGTTTGGAGACTTCGAACAGATGTGAGGAGACCAGTGCATGCAGAACGAAGAACGTGGATTTGATACCCTGCTGGCCATCATGCGTCGCTTGCGCGGCCCCGGCGGCTGTCCCTGGGATGCGGAGCAGACCCATGACAGTCTGAAACGCTACCTGCTTGAGGAAGCGTACGAGGTGATCGAGGCCATCGATACCGGGAACGACGAACTGCTCAAGGAGGAACTGGGAGACCTGCTGCTGCAGCCGGTTTTTCATACCGTCATTGCCGAGGAAGAGGGGCGCTTCACCATGGCCGAAGTTGTCGCCGCGCTTTGCGACAAGCTGGTGCGTCGTCATCCCCATGTCTTCGGCGACCTGGAGATTGCCGATAGCGAGGCCCAGGTGGCCAACTGGGAAAAGATCAAAAAGGAGGAGAAAGGGGAGGAACGGCGCTCGGCCATTGCCGGGGTGCCCGCCCATCTGCCGGCCCTGCTCAAGGCCCAGAAGATCACCGAGAAGGCTGCCCGTGTCGGTTTCGACTGGGAGCATGTGGATCAGGTCAAGGCCAAGGTTATGGAAGAACTGCACGAGTTCGAGGAAGCCCTGGCCGAAAGAAACCAGCAACGGATGACCGATGAACTGGGAGACCTCTTGTTCGCCATTGTCAATCTGGGCCGTTTTCTGGCCGTTGATACGGAGGAGGCACTGCGCAGGACCATTGCCCGGTTTCAGGGGAGGTTCGAGTATGTCGAGGATTGTTTGCATGGGCAGGGACGCCATATGCAGGATGCCACCCTGGCGCAAATGGACCTGCTTTGGAATGAGGCAAAAGAGCGGGAGCGGCAGGGCGATCGGGGTAAATCTGACGAATTGTAACAAAGGATTTCAGCCAGTTGAATCCTTATCCACACTTTTTGTGGATAACCTGTGGATAATAGTGTGAATGAATACGGGAAGTCGTATGTAGACAAGCACTTTCTTCTAATTGCCTAAAAAACAGGCACTGCTTTTGTTAGTTATATCAGTATGTTATGCAAAATGGCGGTTTTTTGCGGTGTCGCGGGCGGCAAGACTGTCAAGTAAAAAAAGTAGCAAAATGAAAATATTTTTGCTGTTAATAACTGTCAAAAATCCGGCAGTTTTTCTCCCCCCTGAATTCAACCCCTTCCATGGTTAATAGGAGTTTTTTGCAAGAAATCCCCCCGGCGCCGCTGTAGCCGGTGAGAGCCCCCGTAGACGAGACCACCCGATGGCAGGGGATGATCACCGGCAGCCGGTTGGCCGCCATGACACCGCCCGCCGCCCGTGCCGCCTTGGGGTGGCCGGCCAGTTCCGCCAGCCGGCGGTAGCTGATCACCGTGCCGTAGGGGATACGGCAGGCCACGGCCAGTACCCGTTCCTGAAACGGGGTGAGGCTGCCGATGTCCAGAGGCAGGTCGAACCGCCGCAGTTGGCCGGCAAAGTAACGCTGCAGCTGATCCGCCGCCTGCGCCGCGTGCGCGGGGGCGGGGCCCGATGCACGCGTTCCGCCGGGAGCTTCTTCCGTCGGCAGGAACACTCGACAGATTCCCTTGTCGCTGACTTCCACCCAGCCCGTTCCCACGGCAGTCGTATAGGGTACGATCCATGTTTCCATAGGGTCTTCCTCCTTGGCGGTTGTTACGGTGCTACGGTCAGCGTGCCAGCTTCCGACGCACCAGGGCGATCATCTCAGTTGCCTCTTCGGAACGCAGTAGCCGGGCCGCCAACAGGTAGCAGGCTATGGCCAGTGCAACGCCGCCGGCCAGGTGAGCGCTCTTCAGCAGCTTCATCCCCGGCTGTGACCAGTCTGCCCGTCCCATCAGCCACCAGGTGAGCGCTCCCATGGGCAGCGAAGCGCAGGCGGCCAGCAGGGCGGTGCGCAGCAACCGTTTCCCCCCCAGTGAGCCGACCCTGCGACGCAGCAGCCAGAAGAGGAGCCCCATGTTGCCCAGCGCCGACAACGACGAGGCCAGGGCCAGGCCGCCATGCTGCAACGGTCCCATCAGGGCCAGGCTGAACCCCAGGTTGAGCAGGAACGCGACAAAGGCAGCCAGCACCGGGGTCCGGGTATCCTGCAGGGCGTAGAAAGCCGGGGCCACCACCCGCACTAACGCTACGCAGGAGAGACCGAGGGAGTAGTAGATCAGCGCCCGTGCCGCCTGTACCGCCATGTTGTGATCGAACTGCCCCCCCATGAAGAGCAGCACCATCAGCGGCTCGGCGCAAACCGTCAGCCCCACCAGTGCGGGGATGGTGATGAACAGGGTGAGTCGCACGCCGTAGTTAAGGGTCTCCTTCATGGCGTCGAGATCTCCCTCCGCCGCCTGGCGGCTTAAGGCGGGCAACACCGCCTGGGCCACCGAGACCGTGAACACCCCCTGGGGGAATTCGAACAGCCGCTGGGCGTAGTAGAGGTAGGAGACCGACCCCTGGGGGAGCAGCGAAGCCAGGATGTTCCCCACCGTGATATTCAGGTAGTAGACCCCTACCCCCAAGGTGGCCGGGGCCAGCAACAGGGCGATCCTGCGCAGTTTCGGGTCACGGAAGTCAAAGCGGGGCCGGACCGGATACCCCATCTTCCAGAGCACCGGCAGTTGCATGACCAGTTGGATCAGCCCCCCCAACAGCACCCCCACCGCCAGGGCGGTGATCGGGTACTGATAGAACGGCCGCAAGGCCAGGGCGCAAACGATCATGGAGAGGTTCAGGAACACCGTGGAGATGGCCGGGGTGAAAAAGTGGCGCAGGGTGTTGAGAATCCCCATGCAGAGCGCCACCAGGGAGATGAAGAACAGGTAGGGGAACATCACCCGGTTGAGCAGCACGGTCAGTTCGAACTTACCCGGCACGGCGGTGAAACCGGGAAACATCAGGTGCACCAAAAGCGGTGAAAAGACGATTCCCAGCAGGGTGACCACGGCCACCACCAGGGTGAGCAGGGTGAAGCAGAGGTTGGCCAGCTCCCGGGCCCGTTCCTCCCCCTCCTGCACGAGGGTTTCCGAAAAAGTGGGGACAAAGGCCGAGGTGAGCGCCCCCTCGGCAAAGAAGCGACGCAGCAGGTTGGGGATCTGGAAGGCGGCGAAAAAGGCGTCCGTTGCCATGCCGGCGCCGAACAGGCGCGCCACCACCATGTCCCGCACCATCCCCAGGATGCGTGAGAGCATGGTGGCCGAGCCCAGCACCCCGGCCGCTTTCAGGATACCGCTTTTCTCAGACATCGGGGTCCTCGTCGGTCAGCTGTTTGTCCCGGTCGCCCAGAAAGTTGTTGTTGCTTACCACGCTGCGCCCCAACTCCTTTTCCGTCTCCCTGCGAGCCGTGCCGGCCACCCTGCCGCCACGTTTGGCAACCTTTTTGTTGGCGTCAAAGGTGTCCGGTTTCTCTGTCTGTGAAATTTCCGTGGTTACTTTTTCGCCCAGCATGGTGAAGATCAGTTCCAGATCGGTCATGTGGTCGCGCAGGTTGTCCTGGGGCCGGGAGAGGCCTTTGAACTGCTTGTGTTCAGACGGCGTCATACCGAAGGTGGCCCTGGCTATCTCGGCGGTCAGGATACTGAACGCACGTTCGGTGGTGATACCCCGTTCCTGCCATTCATCGGTCAGGTTCTGGCGGATGGCGATTCCCCGCAGCCGTTTGTCGATCCAGTCCTTGGGATAGCCTTTCTGCTCGTACAACTCCTTCATCCGCTGCTGGGCCAGCTCCGGGTTTTCAATCTCCTGAATCCGCTCATAGCCCACCTGGGCCAACCAGCGCTTGAACGGTTCGGCCTTGGGGGACGGGATGGACTGGATGATGCGGAACATCCCTTCGGTGTTGGCGCAGTCGGTATCACGCTGTTTTCCATCAGAGGCAGGCATTTTCAATCGTACGATTTTATCGTACGGTTCGATAACTCCCTCAAATGTCAGCTTCTTTTTAAGATCGCTCCAGTATCTTTTGGGAAGGGAGCTTCCGGTTAAGACGTCAACCACATCAATAATTGCAAACCACCATTCATCATTATGGATGGTCTTGCGAATCTGTTTACCTTCAAAAACAGCCAATTTGACGAGTTCTTTCGCTGTCATGGTTCGTCGCCCTCGTCACCCAGCTCCAGTACCCCCCGCGCTTCGTCCGCCGGCAACGCCTGCACGGTCTTCAGCTTGCGTTCCATCTGGCGGGTGCGGGTGGCGGCAGCCTCGATATGGTTGCCCGCCTCCTGCAGCTTCTTGCGGGTCTTGTCCAGGATGTCGCTGAACTTGCCGAACTCGGTGCGCACCGCCCCCAGCAGGTTCCAGACCTCGGCGGAGCGCTTCTCGATGGCCAGGGTGCGGAAGCCCAGTTGCAGGGAGTTGAGCAGGGCCGCCAGAATGGTGGGGCCGGCCGGCATCACCTTGTACTCCCGCTGCAGCGCCTCGAACAGGCCGGGGCGGCGCAGCACCTCGGCGTAGAGTCCTTCGGTGGGGAGGTACATCACCCCGAAATCGGTGGTGTGGGGCGGGTCCAGGTACTTGTCCCGAATGTCCGTCGCCGCCAGGCGGATGGCCCGCTCCAGGAGCTTGCCCGCCTCCTCGGCGGCTGTTGCGTCGGCCCGCTCCTGGGCCTCCACCAGCCGCAGGTAGTCTTCCTGGGGAAACTTGGCGTCCAGCGGCAGATGGACGACGCTCTCCTCGCTGCCGTCCCGCCCCGGCATCCGCACCGCGAACTCCACCCGCTGGTTGCTCCCCTTGCGGGTCTCCACGTTGACGCCGTACTGGCCCGGCGCCAGGATCTGTTCCAAAAGCACCGCCAACTGCACCTCGCCGAAGGTGCCCCGGGTCTTGACGTTGGTCAGCACCCGCTTCAGGTCCCCCACGCCGTTGGCCAGGCTCTGCATCTCGCCCAAGCCTTTCTGCACCTGCTCCAGCCGGTCGCTCACCAGCTTGAACGATTCACCCAGCCGCTTTTCCAGGGTGTCGTGCAGCTTCTCGTCCACGGTGGCCCGCATCTGCTCCAGCTTTTTGGCATTGTCCTCCTGCAACAGCCGCAGCCGCTCGTCCACCGTGGTCCGTACCTGCTCCTGGCGCTTGCTGCTTTCTTCCTGCAAGAGCCGCAGCCGCTCCTCCATGGTGCTGCGCAGCCGCTCCAGCCGCTCCTCGGTGGTGGCGGACAGTTGGGCCAGTTGGCCGGAGAACAGCTCAAGCTGGCTGTTCTGCACCGTGGCCGATTCCCCCAGCCGGGCCAGCAGGGAATCCCCCAGCCCCTTCACCGCGTTCAGCGACTCCTCCCGCCCCTGGCGGGCCAGGGACTGCCCCTCCTCCCGGGAGCGGGCCTGCTCCTCCCGCAGGGTCCGCTCAGACCGCTCCAGCAGCCGTTCCAGGGCATCGATCCGCCCTTCCAGCGGGGTATGGGCCGCGCCCAGCCGGGACACCCGCAGGAGCAGGACCACGACGAGCACCAGCAGCATCAGCAGCAGGGCGGGAATCAGCAGATCAGGCATGAACGGGACTCTCCAAAAACACGAACCTCCCGCCGTTGCCGGTGAGAGGTCCGTAAAAGATGACAGCGTGCGCCAGGTTCCCCGGCTTACTTCTTGACGTTGTAGAACACGTCGTGCCCCTTGAACAGGGCGGTGTCGTCCAGCTCGTCCTCGATGCGCAGGAGCTGGTTGTACTTGGCAACCCGGTCGGTGCGACACAGCGAGCCGGTCTTGATCTGTCCGGCGTTCACCGCCACGGCCAGGTCGGCCAGGGTGGTGTCCTCGGTCTCGCCGGAGCGGTGGGAGATGACCGTGGTGTACCCGGCCCGCTTGGCCATCTCGATCGCCTCCAGGGTCTCGGTGAGGGTACCGATCTGGTTCAGCTTGATCAGGATGGAGTTGGCGATCCCTTTCTGGATGCCTTCTTTCAGGATTTTGGGGTTGGTGACGAACAGGTCGTCCCCCACGATCTGGATCTTTGTGCCCAGGCGGTCGGTGAGCAGCTTCCAGCCGTCCCAGTCGTTTTCGGCCATGCCGTCCTCGATGGAGATGATCGGGTACTTGTTGACCAGATTCTCGTAGAACTGCACCATCTCTTCCCGGGTCTTTTCCTTCTGGGCTTCGTTCTCCAGAATGTAGGTCCCCTTTTCCTTGTTGAAGAGCTCGGAGGAGGCCACGTCCAGGGCCAGCAGCACATCCTCGCCCGGCTTGTAGCCGGCCTTGACGATGGCTTCCATGATCACTTCCAGGGCCTCTTCGTTGGATTTCAGGTTGGGGGCGAACCCGCCTTCGTCACCCACGGCGGTGTTGTAGCCTTTACCCTTCAGCACGCTCTTCAGGGCGTGGAAGATTTCGGCGCCCATGCGCAGCGCCTCGGCAAAGCTGTCGGCGCCGGCCGGCATGATCATGAACTCCTGGATATCCACGTTGTTGTCGGCATGGGCGCCGCCGTTGATGATGTTCATCATCGGCAACGGCAGTTCGCGGGCATTGGCGCCGCCGATATACTTGTACAGCGGCTGGCCTGCCTCTTCGGCGGCAGCCTTGGCCACGGCCAGGGAAACCCCCAGGATGGCGTTGGCCCCCAGGGTGCTCTTGAATTCGGTGCCGTCGATCTCCAGCATCCGGTTGTCGATGCCGACCTGGTCGGCACCATCCATGCCGATCAGCTCGTCGGCGATCCGGTTATTGACGTTGTCCACCGCGGTGAGCACCCCTTTGCCCAGGTAGCGCCCCTTGTCGCCGTCACGCAGCTCCAGGGCCTCACGCTCGCCGGTCGAGGCGCCGGAGGGAACGGCGGCCCGGCCAAAGGCCCCGGACTCCAGAAACACTTCCACCTCAAGGGTGGGATTCCCGCGGGAGTCAAGAATCTCCCGTGCATAGACGTCGACTATCTCACTCATATGCTGCCTCCTTCAGAAAATTAAAAGAAAATGCCCCTCTCTTATAGCAACTGGAGGGGCAAAAGGGAAGGGGAAGATGCCGGAAAATCAGCCCACTTCGGCGTACTCCCGCACCCGGAAACCGACCCCCAGGGAAAGGGCCAGGCGCCTGCACGCCTCGATGTCGATGCCGGGCACCGTGACGGCGGTGGCGGTCACCTCCGGGATATGGCGGGGCGCTTCCCGCAGGAAGTCGCAGATGGCCTCGAAACCGGCCTCGCCGAAGGGGGTATTGCAGAGCCTGGCGTAGGTGACGGCGTCCGGCGCGTTCAGGCTGATGGAGATGCTGTCCACCAGACCGGCAAGCTCCGGCAGGATGGTGCGGCCATGGGCCAGGTTGGCCTGGCCGTCGCTGTTGATCCTGATCCGGTAGCCCCGCTGTTTCAGGGCAGCCGCCACCTGCTTCACCAGCTCCAGCCGCAAGAGCGACTCGCCGAAGCCGCAGAACACCACCTCGTCGATATCCTCGGGATGACCGATGGCAGCCATCACCTCCTCGAACCCCGGCTCGTGATCGAGCAACAGATTGTGCCCCTTCACCGTGAATTCGTCGAACTTCGCGCAGAAACTGCAACGGTTGGAACAACGGTTGGTGATGTTCAGGTACAGCGAATTGCGGATGCGGTAGGCGATCCGGGTGGAGGAATCCCACAGCGGAATGCCGAACAGTTTGCCCGCGTTCATGGTGGTGATCCGGGCCACGTCGTCAGGGGAGAGCCCTTTGATCTCCGCCACCTTTTCGGCGGTGATCCGGGTGTAGGCCGGTTCGTTGCGCTTGCCCCGGTGCGGCACCGGCGACAGGTAGGGGCAGTCGGTCTCCAGCAGCAGCCGCTCCATGGGGGTTGTCGCCACCACGTCGCGCAACTGCTGGTTGGAGGGGTAGGTAACCGTGCCGGGGATGGACAGGTAGAGCCCCTGCTCCAGGCAGCGGCGGGCAAAAGCCACATCGCCGGAGAAGCAGTGCATCACCCCCCGGGTCACCCCTTCCTGCCGGATGGCCTGCAGCGTTTCCTCGTGGGCGTCCCGGTCGTGGATCACCACCGGCTTGTCCAGCTCGCGGGAAAGCTGCAGAAACCGCCGGAACACGCGGTCCTGCTGGTCGCGGGGGGAACGGTCCCGGTAGAAATCCAGGCCGATCTCGCCGATGGCCACGCACTTGGGGGTACTGCGGGCCAGCTCCGCCAGGGCGGCTATGGCGGCCTCATCAACCCCTGCGGCATCGTGGGGATGGATACCCACGGTGCAGTACATGGTCGGGTAGCGCTCGGCAAGCAGAACCGCGTCACGGCTGGAAGCGGCATCGGCCCCCACCACGATCATGCCGGTGACGCCGGCTTCCTCGGCCCGGCCCAGCATCTGGTCCCAGTCCTGCTGAAAATCATCGTAGTAGAGGTGGCAATGGGTGTCGATAATCGGTGTGTGTCTGTTCATGGGAGCACTACTGTAGCCCCATTGACCGCGCTTGGCAAGGGGAGGGTGGACGGGGGACTAAACGCCCTCCGGCAGTTTCGACAGCATCTGCTTCCGCCGGTTCAGGCGGCGGCCGTCAATCACAAAGGTGCCGTCGCCCACCGCGTGGATGGTCCGCTTCTCGTCCCGCGAAGTGTCATAATACGCCGCCACCCCCTCAAGCACGACGATGTCATGTTGTTCGATAATATCGATGACCTTGCACTCGATATTTGCCAGACACTCCCTGATCAGGGGCGGTTTCACCAGCGTCCCCTTCACGGCGGTCAGGCCGAACGTTGCAAACTTGTCCGTATCGGCCCCGGTGCAGGTACCCACCCCCACCACCTGGTCCAGCAGATCAACGGTGGGAATGGCAAGCACGCACTCCCGTGTTTTCTCCAGCGCGCTGTAGGAATGGTTCCACGGCCCCGTGGTCAGGGCGAACCGCGGCGTGAAATCCATCACCATGGTCCAGGAGATGGTCATGACGTTGTTCTTCCTGTTGTCCCGGGTCGTGACCAGCACCACCGGACCGGGTTCCAGCAGGGTGAACGCCTTGTTGAGGGGAAGGGGGGGCAGGGGAGGGATTACAGTTTGCATACCGTGCCTCCAGATAGTCGGATTACCTGCAGGATGGCACGGGGAGGCGGGGTTGGGTAAATGATGACGGGTGTCGGTTAGGAGCTTCCAAGCCGGGAGGTCCCAGTGCTGTCGGTGCTGCCCAGCGGTATAGTGTCGCCCTGCCTCGATGATCGAAGCAGGGCGGTTTAGCCTGAAATGGAAGCGGATTACTTCTTGAGGGCTGTGGCCATGGCCTCGCCCATGCGGGTGGGGGAGGTGGAGACCACCACGCCGCATTCCTGCAGGGTTTTGATCTTGTCTTCAGCCTTGCCCTTGCCGCCGGTGATGATGGCGCCGGCATGGCCCATCCGCTTGCCGGTGGGGGC
Source organism: Trichlorobacter ammonificans (assembly GCF_933509905.1). GTDB lineage: Bacteria > Desulfobacterota > Desulfuromonadia > Geobacterales > Pseudopelobacteraceae > Trichlorobacter > Trichlorobacter ammonificans. The sequence goes on from NZ_OW150024.1 coordinate 1,049,837, forward strand.
AGTGACGCCGGCGATGAAGGCGGCCACCGGCTTTTTCATGTTGTCCCTGATCCACTCGGCAGCCTGCTCCTCGGCGGCGCCGCCGATTTCACCGATCATGAAGACCGCTTCGGTGTCCTTGTCGTCGTTGAATTTCTTCAGCACGTCGATGAATTTCATGCCGATGATCGGGTCGCCGCCGATGCCGACGCAGGTGGATTGGCCCAGCCCCATGTCGGAGAGTTGCTTGACCGCTTCGTAGGTGAGGGTGCCGGAGCGGGAGACCACGCCGATCTTGCCCGGTTTGTGGATGTAGCCCGGCATGATCCCCAGCTTGCACTGGCCGGGGGTGATGACGCCGGGGCAGTTGGGCCCCACCAGCAGGGTTTTGCTGCGCTCCTGGATGGCCCGGGCCAGGACCATGTCCCGCACCGGAATCCCCTCGGTGATGCAGACCGCCAGGTCAAGTCCGGCGTCGCAGGCTTCCAGGATGGCGTCGGCGGCCCCCGCCGGCGGCACAAAGATCATGGAGACGGTGGCGCCGGTGTAGTGCACCGCTTCAGCCACGGTGTTGAAGACCGGAATCCCCTCCACATGGATGCCGCCCCGGCCGGGGGTGACCCCGGCAACGATCTGGCTGCCGTAGTCGCGGCACTGCTGGGTGTGAAAGAGGCCGCTTTTGCCGGTAATTCCCTGTACCAGTATCTTGGAGTTCTTATCGATGAGAATCGCCATGGTTTCGGTCCCCCTTACGCTTCAGCCAGCATCTTGACGATCTTCTGGGCACCGTCGCCCAGGTTGTCACCCACCTGCACGTTCAGGCCGGATTCCAGCAGCAGCTTCTTCCCTTCCTCCACCTTGCTGCCGTCCATCCGCACCACGATCGGCAGGGCGCAGTGCACCTCCGAGGCCGCCTCGATGATCCCCTGGGCAATGACGTCGCAACGCATGATGCCGCCGAAGATGTTGACGAAGACCCCTTTCACGTCACTGTCCTGCAGGATGATCTTGAACGCCTCCGCCACCTTTTCCCGGGTGGCCCCGCCCCCTACATCCAGGAAGTTGGCCGGCTCTCCCCCGAACTCCTTGAGTACGTCCAGGGTGGCCATGGCCAGTCCTGCGCCGTTGACCATGCAGCCGATGCTGCCCCCCAGCTTGATGTAGGCCAGGTCGTATTTGCCGGCGGTGATCTCCAGCGGATCAAGCTGGGAGTAGTCCATCATGTCCGGGTATTCCCGGTGGCGATAGACGGCGTTGTCGTCGAAGGAAATCTTGGCGTCCATGGCCAAAAGCCAGCCGGCCTTGGTGACCACCAGGGGGTTGATCTCCACCAGGAAGCAGTCCTTTTCCAGGCAGCACTTGTAGAGGTTGAGCATCATTTCGACGCAGTCTTCGCAGACGCTGGCGGTGAGTCCCAGGGCCAGGGCGATCCGGCGGGCCTCGTAGGTGCGCAGCCCGGTGAACGGGTCGATGGAAAGCATGTGAATCTTTTCGGGGGATTTTTTTGCCACTTCCTCGATCTCGACTCCCCCTTCGGCGGAGGCGATCAGGCAGTAGCGGGAGGTTTCCCGGTCAAGGGTGATGGAGAGGTAGAATTCACGGGCAATCTCCACCGCTTCCTCCACCAGGATACGACGAACCTTGAGCCCCTCCGGGCCGGTCTGGGGGGTGACCAGGCGTTTGCCGAACAGTTCCTTGGCCAGTTCGCCGGCCTGTTCCGGGTGATGTACCACCTTGACCCCGCCGGCTTTGCCGCGGCCACCGGCGTAAATCTGGGCCTTGACCACGCAGTGGCCCCCCATCATCTTGGCGGCCCGCTCCACCTGGTCGGCGGTTAGGGCAACTCGGTTGCGCGGCACCGGAATGCCGTAGGTACTCAGGATCTCCTTGGCCTGATATTCATGGATATTCATAGGCCCTCCCGCGAAAGTGACGTTGCAGGGCGAAACTATACCATGCCGCATGCGGAGCACAAGCTGAATTTAGTAAAAATAAAAAGGTTTTCTATGGCTAAATTTTCTGCTGGCGGGACAGTTCGGCCTCGGAAAGGCGCAGGTAGCTGGGGAGCAGCAGCTCCGGCGCTGTTCCACCCTGTTTCAGGAACATGGTTTCCGCCAGCAGGGCACCGGCAGCGGGGCGGGGGAGGTGGTGGCAGTCCGGGGCGAAGAGGGCCCGCTCCCCCCGGCGGGTAACGATCAGGTCGCGGTAGCGGCAGGCGCCGTCCCCCAGAAACAGAGTGGGCCCTTCCAGCGAGTCCAGCAGCAGTTCCGGGGCAACGGCCCGGTCCTCCCGCAGCGGCTCGGGCAGCTCGGTGCAGCGGTAGAGGCCGGCGTAGACCTCGTTCTTGCGGGCATCCAGCAGGGGACAGACCGGCAGCGCCGCATGGGGCAGGTTCATGGCCAGGTGGGCCAGGCTGGAGATGCCGATGCAGGGGGCGCCGGTGGCCAGGGCCAGTCCCTGCACGGTGGCCACGGCAGTGCGGATGCCGGTGAAGGAGCCGGGGCCGGTGCTGCAGGCGAAGAGCCCGATATCAACGGGGCGGAGGCCGCAGAGGGTGAGCAGCCGCTCCAGTTCCGGCAGCAGGCGGCTGTTCTGCAGTCTGCCGCCGCCGCCCACCAGCGATTCGGCCAGCAGGTTGCCGTCGCGGGTGAGGGCGATGCCGACGGCAGCAGCGGAGGTGTCGAGAAAGAGGGTGAGCATGGTGAATGGTTGTTCCCGGTCTCCTGATGTTCGGTGGCGGCTATCATCGGGGCTGGGGCGGAGGTTGTCAACGGTAAAACGTGGGAGTGCAAAGGGTGAGGTGCCCAGGGCGCCCGTAATTGGACGTCCCTGGGCGGCAGGGGGCGAATGGTCGTGTCGACTACTTGCCCGGTGCCGGCTTTTCCTCCGGCTTCGGTGCGGGTGCCGGCTGTTCGGTGGTGGTCGGCTTGGGGGCCGGCGCCTCGGAGGCAACGGCAACAGCGGCAACGGAAAGGGCAACGAGGGCGGCAAGTGCGACGGTGTACAGTTTTTTCATGGTTCTGTCTCCTTGTATTGAAGTGCGTGGTACTTGATATGCTTCGAAAAACAGGTGTTGAACATCGGTCTGAATGGGGGGCATCACCTCGCTTTCCGGAAAATGGGGGCGGGACTCCGAAGGCGCCGGAGGGGAGCACCCGTCGATGATCCCCGCAACTGCCCGCCGCTATCCCCTGTGTGCACGGCATGTGCCAAGGTGCGGTGTTCGAAGGTAACGCTTTAATATGATTGTTGGTTTTTTGATGTGCGCGGTGCGGTGCGGAAAGAAGAGGTACGGCGTGGTGTATGGATTTTCCTGCGCCTGTCGGTGCTGTGACAATGAAACTGCCCGAAATCTTTCGGAAACGGCGGTGTATGATTTTACCTGCAGTGATCGTGGGGGTTATTTCTTGAAATCGCCGGGATTGATCCCGTGCTTTTTGAGCAGGTTGTAGAGGTCGGCCCGGTACTTGCCGGCCAGGGCGGCGGCATTGCTGATGTTGCCGCCGGTCAGCTCCAGCAGGCGGACCAGGTAGCCGGCTTCGAATTCATCCCGCGCCTGCTTGAGCGGTTTGGGCGTTTCCGCGATGCCGACCGATTTTGCAGGAAGAATGTGCCCTTCGGTAATCACCTCCTGCAGGGTCATGGCCACCGCGTACTCAATGGCATTTTCCAGCTCCCGCACGTTGCCGGGCCAGTCGTGCAGCATGAGGCGTTGTACGGCTGCCGGTGAAAACCCCTTGATCCGCTTCTTCATCCGGCGGCTGTATTTCGTCAGAAACGCCTCGGCCAGCAGGGGGATATCCTCGCGCCGTTCCCGCAGGGGGGGCAGGGTGATCGGGATGACGTTGACCCGGTAGTAAAGGTCTTCGCGGAACAGTCCCTCCCGTACCAGCTCTTCAAGGTTGCGGTTGGTGGCTACGATGACGCGCACATCCACTGCAAGGGGGCGTTCGCCGCCAACGGGGTAAAACTGGCGTTCCTGGAGGACCCGCAGAAACTTGGCCTGGATGGACAGGGGCATGTCACCGATTTCATCCAGCAGTATCGTCCCGCCATGGGCCTGGGCAAACAGCCCTTTCGAGGATTTGACCGCACCGGTGAAGGCCCCTTTTTCATGGCCGAACAGTTCGCTTTCCAGCAGCGTTTCCGGCAGGGCGGCGCAGTTGATGGCGACGAACGGCTCTTCGGCGCGGGCGCTGGCCAGATGAATGGCCCGCGCCATGACTTCCTTGCCGGTGCCGCTTTCGCCGTGGATGTAGACCGTTGAATCGTTGCGGGCGATCTGGGAGACCACTTCCAGCACCCGGCGCATCGGCTCGCTGCGGGCCACTATATGCACGGCATCGTGCCGTTCGGCCAACAGTCCCTTGAGCCGCCTGATTTCACTGGTCAGCCGTCGGCTTTCCAGGGCCCGCTCCACATGGAGGGCAAGCTCCCGGGCGTCGAACGGTTTGGTCAGATAGGTGGCGGCACCGCGCCGCATGGCGTCAACGGCGCTTTCGATGCTGCCGAAGGCGGTGAGGATGATCACCGGCATGTCGGGAGAGAGCTGGTGCAGTTCCTCCATCAGCGTAATACCGTCCTGCTCTTTCAGGTGGAGATCGATGACGGCAAGATCGAAGGTCTGGCGACTCAGCAGGTCCCGCGCCTCCTGCCCGGTTCGCGCCGCCGTTACCGCGTAGCCCAGGGTTTCAAGGCGCATGGCGATGATCTTCAGCAGGTTGCGGTCGTCGTCGACTGCCAGCAGGGTTCCGTGTGTCGTTCCGCTCATCGCTTGTTGCCTCAATGTCGTTGTTTTCTGTCGATTTCCACGTCCACCAACAGCGCCTGCTCCAGCGTCTCGAGCAGGCTGATCCAGCTTTTTGCCTCCTCCGCGAAGGGGCTTGCCGGAAACTCCCGCTTCAGGCGGATGAAGGTGGCGTGCGCCCGCTTGTAGTCACGCTTCGGATTGGCGTAATGGAGGTGGATGCGGCCGATGCTGAACAGGGCCGCATCCGCCGGCGGCTGCTTGGGGGTGCGGCTGAGCACTCGCTGGTTTTCCCGCAGGGCACCGTCGAAATCCTCCCGGCGCAGGAAGGACTGAATCCGCTGTAGGTGGCTGTTTCCTGCCTGGACGGCGAACTGCCGCTCCAGCATGCCGGCCCAGATGTGGGCCCCCTCGGCCAGCGGCGTTCGGGGGAATTCGCCGATGAGCTGCCGGAAATAGTCCCGTGCCGTTGCGTAGTCCATTTCAGGGTTGCGGTGGTCGGCGTAGATCTGTCCCAGGCTGAACAGGGCTGCGTCCGCTGGCGGCTGCTTCGGGGTGCGCGCGAGCACCTGACGGTTTTCCCGCACCGCCGCCGCAAACTCCCCCGCACGGGTGAGCTGACGCATCCGCTGCAGGTGGGCACGGCGCTCCCGCCCCGCAACGTCGTCTTCCAGGATGCTGTCCCAGATTCTGCCGTCCTCGGCAAAGGGGCTGCGGGGAAAATCGGCCATGAGCCGGGAGAAGAAATCAAGGGCTGTTCGGTAATCCCGACGGGGATTGGCCGGGTCGGCGTAGAGCAGCCCCAGGCTGAAGAGGGCCGCGTCCGCCGGCGGGGAGGCCGGGGAGGAGGTCAGGATTTTTCGGTTTTCCCGCTCCGCCGCCTCAAAGGCTCCCTGCTGGCTCAACTGCTGCATCCGCTGCAGATGGGCCCGTCCCTCCCGCTCGTCCAGCAGGTCGTTATCAAGGATTCCCCGCCAGATACGGGCATCCTCCGCAAAAGGACTGAAGGGAAAGTCATACAGCAGGCGGGTGAACTGTTCCCGGGCCATGCGGTAATCCCTGCCGGGATTGCTCGGATCGGCATAGGCCAGCCCCAGGCTGAAGAGGGCGGCATCTGCCGGCACTGTCCGGGCTGTCTGCGGCTGCTCCAGAATCCGGTGGTTTTCCCGTATGAGTTCTTCGAAATGCCCCTGGCGGGCCAGTTGCCGCATGGTACGCAGATGAGTCTGTCCTTCCCGTTCGGCCAGCATCGTGCGCAGGGGGGCGCAGGCCGTGAGCAGGGCCAGAGTCAGGCAGGCAATGCCACGATAAAGGTACTGCCCTGTCCCGGTTCGCTTTCCACCCACACCCGTCCTCCATGTGCCTGTACGATATGCCTGACAATAGCCAGTCCCAGGCCGGTTCCCGTGTTGCCGCCCGCTACCGACGGCAGCGCCTGGCGGTACTTCTCGAAAATGATCTCCCGTTCCTCCGCCGCGATGCCCGGTCCCGTATCGCTCACGGTTATACGAACTTCTCCCGGCAGGCTGCGGGCGACGATACGGACGGTTCCCCCCGGCGGGGTAAACTTGAGGGCGTTACCCACCAGGTTTCTCATGACCTGCAAAATCCTCTCCGGATCGAGGGACAGAGCGGGCAGCTCGTCATATTCGCTGTCGAGCGCAATCTCTTTGGCGGCAGCCAGGGGGCTCACCTCGCGCAGTACCTGCGCGATCAGCGGGGGGAGCCGGACACTGCCGAAATGAAAGGCGAGAACCCCCGACTCCAGTTTGGAAAGGTCCAGCAGGCTGCCCACCAGGTCGATCAGGCGGCTGCTTTCCTCGGCGATGATGACCAGGAGCTCCCGCTGCTTGTGCGTTACTTCACCGCAGAGCCCCTCCAGAAACAGGTTGGTTCCCTCCCGGATGGAGGTGAGCGGGGTGCGCAGCTCGTGGGACATGAGGGCGTAGAAATCCGACTTCATCCGTTCTACTTCTTCAAGTTTACGGCACATGACGTTGAGCGCAGCGGCCAGGCTCTCAATTTCGGGCGGCGCCGTCAGGCGCAGATCGGCGGTAAAGGCCCCCCGGGCGATCTCCTCGGTTTTTCGTTTCATGCGGGAGAGGGGCAGGGTGATGCTCCGGGTGATGGCAACGGAGAGCAGAATGCCCAGCAGCAGGGCGATGGCGGTGATCAGCATGGCCACGGTACGGGTTCTGCCGCCGGTCTCCTCCAGCTCATTCGCCTTCTGGAGGATGCTCTGCTGGCTGAGAGTGCGCAGGCGGGTCAACTCCTCCAGGGTTTCCTGCACCAGCCGTTCCTTTTCCCGGTCATGCCGGACGAGGGGGGTGCGGCCGCTGCGCTTCAGGGACCTGACCTCCTCCAGAAACAGCTCGCCGTGACGCCGATGCAGTGACCGTATCCGCTGCAACGCCTGCCGGACCTCGCCGGAATCGGCACGGGTCTGTGCCTGCTCAAGATACTGCCCGAAGTCCGTGCGGGCCGCCAGATAGCCATCATACAGCGCCTGATCCCGGACGAGCAGGAACTTTTTCTCGTACCGGGTCTGGGACAGCAGGGCGGCGCCCATCTCCTTGTTGAGGTCAATGAGCACGTTATGCACCTGGATGATGCGGCCGGTCAGGGCGTGCATCCGGCCCAGTTGCAGGATAGTGTAGGCGCCGACGGCGGTCGCCATGAGCAGTACGGCGAGGTTGCCCAGCATCAGCCGGGTGAAAATGGAGAGTTTCCTGGTGGCGGGGGGGCGTACGATGAGCATGGCAGGATTCCGTCCGCAGGCGGTGTGCAACCTGCCCGCGGGAGGTTGCACCCTAGCCCAGCGCCGGCGTGCTTGTCAAGGGGGCGGGATGGAGACGATACCGCAACCGCGAAGGTGCTGGTCCCGGTTCCGCGAAACTGTTTTCAGCAGGTTCGTGGTGCCGTCGCCGACTTCACAGAGCAGCAAAACGTGCGCCTTGTTCCGAAGCGGTCTCAGCCTTTGCTGAAAAAGTACCGGACAATGTCGTTATAGAAGGCCAGCACCATCAGGCAGATCAAGAGCAGCATGCCGGCCTGCTGGGCGTATTCCCGCACCTTCTGGGGCACCGGTCGGCGAATGACCGCTTCTATGGTGTAGAACAGCAGGTGGCCGCCGTCCAGAATCGGGATCGGCAGCAGGTTGAGAATCCCCAGGTTGATGGAGACCACGGCCAGCAGCATGAAGAAGGTGGCACCGCCGGTTTTGGCCGCCTTATCGGCCATGTCGGCGATCATCAGCGGCCCGCCCACGGTTTTGAGCGGTACCACCCCCTGGAACAGCTTGACCATGGAGAGCACGGTGAGCTTGGTCACTTCCACGGCTTTGGCGTTGCCCATTCTGACGGCATCCAGCAGTCCGAACCGCTCCGTGGCGAATTCGTAGGACGGAGAGACGCCGATGATCGGCTTTTGGACGGTTTCACCGAAGAGGTTTTTCGACTCCCCTGCCTGCGGTACCAAGGTGATGGTCAGGGGGTGGTCGTTCCGGACGATGGAGAGGGTTACCTCGCCGCGGACCGTTGCCATGCGCGAGGAGAAGTCTTCCCACTGTACCACCGGATGGCCGTCGACGGCGGTGATCCGGTCGCCTTTCTGCATGCCGGCCACGGCGGCCGGCTTGTCCTTGAACACCTCGCCGATGGTTGCCTTCATGATCGGCATCCCCACCAGATAAAGGGTGATCAACAGCAGCCAGGCAAACAGCATGTTAAAGGCGGGGCCGGCCAGCACAATGGCCATCCGTGCCCAGACCGGCTTGTGGGAGAAGGAACGGGCCTCGTCGATGGGCTGGGGAGGCTCGACCGGCTCGGCTGCCGTTTCAGCGGTTTCCGTCGAAGTCTGTTCCACCAGCTCCGCTTCACTGAAGCCCCCCTCGCCGTACATCTTGACGTAGCCCCCCAGGGGAAAGGCGGAGATCAGGTATTCCGTTTCGCCGATGGTGCGGCCGAACAGTTTGGGACCGAAGCCGAGGGAGAATTTCTCCACCTTGACCCCCAGCCACTTGGCCACCAGGAAGTGTCCCAGCTCGTGGACGAAGATCAGGATGCCCAGGACGACAATGAAGCTGACCACGATCATGACGACGCCTCCATAGTGGCGCAGGTTCCGCAAAGATCGGCGGCGGTACGGCGGCCCCACTGGTCCGCCGCCAGCACTTCCTCAATGGAGGTAAGCCGATGGGCCCGGTGGGCATCCATGGTCCGCTCGATCAGCCGGGCGATCTGCAGGTAGGAGATCCTGCCGGACAGGAACGCCTCCACTGCCACCTCGTTGGCGGCATTCATCACCGCCGGCATGCTCTCCCCCTCGGCCAGGGCGCGGTAGGCGAGCCCCAGGCAGGGGAAGCGGAGCAGGTCCGGCTTGAAGAAGGTGAGGCCGGCCAGTTCGGTGAGATCCAGGGGAGGGACGCCGGTGCTGACCCGCTCCGGGTAGGAGAGGGCATAAGCGATGGGCGCCTTCATGTCCGGGGTGCCCAGCTGGGCGATGACGCAGCCGTCAATGTACTCCACCATGGAGTGGATGATGCTCTGGGGGTGGATGTTGACCGCGATCTTTTCCGGGGGCACGTCGAACAGCCAGCGGGCCTCGATCACCTCCAGCCCCTTGTTCATCATGGTGGCCGAGTCGATGGTGATCTTGCGTCCCATGCTCCAGTTGGGATGGTTCAGGGCGTCCTGGATGGTGACCTGTTCCAGCTTCTCCAGCGGAGTTTCCCGGAACGGGCCGCCGGAGGCGGTCAGGATGATCCGGACGATATCGTCGCTGCGGTGCCCCTCGATGGACTGGAACACGGCACTGTGTTCGCTGTCCACCGGGTAGAGGCGCACCTTGTGCCGGGCCACCAGTTCCATGAACAGGTGACCGGCGGTGACCAGGATCTCCTTATTGGCCAGGGCGATATCCTTGCCGGCCCGAATGGCGGCAGCCGTGGGTACCAGTCCGGCGGCCCCCACGATGGCGGCCACCACCATTTCCACGCCGGGGGCGGTGGCGGCTGCGCAGAGCCCGTCAATCCCGCCGGTGAAGGTAACCGGGTGCCCGGCCAGCAGCTCCCGCAGGCGGGGAATGTCCTTCTCGTCGGCCACGGCGGCAATGTCCGGCCGAAACTGCCGGATCTGGTCGGCGAACAGCTCAAGGTTGCGGCCGGCAGTCATGGCGGTGACCCGAAACTTGTCCGGATGGGCGGCGACGATGTCGAGAGTGCTGACTCCGATGGAGCCGGTGGAGCCGAGGATGGCGATCTGTTTCATGTCAGAACCTCCCGAAGAGGTAGCAGGCGTAGTAGTAGGTGACCGGCGCGGCGAAAAGGATGCTGTCCAGGCGGTCCAGCACACCGCCGTGGCCGGGGATGATGCTGCCCGAATCCTTGACGCCGAAGCTCCGCTTGAGCAGGGATTCGAACAGATCGCCCACCTGGCCGGCGACTCCCACCAGCAGGGCGGTGATCAGGGCGTCGGCGATACCGAGCTGGGGAAAAAACGTGAATTTGGCGATCAGGGTGCCGCAGAGGCTGCCCAGCAGCCCCCCCAGTGCCCCTTCGATGCTCTTGTTGGGGCTCACCGCCGGATAGAGGCGGTGTTTGCCGAAGGCGCTGCCGATGTAGTAGGCGGCGGAATCGTTGGTCATGACGATCAGCATGATCAGGAACAGCCAGGAGGTACCCTGGGGCAGCAGCCGGATCATCACCAGGTGGGCCAGCAAAAACGGGACGTAGAGGAAGGCGGTGCAGACCAGCGCCACCTCCCGGCCGGCCGAGGCGACATCCCGCAGCCGGAACAGGAAATGGAACGCCGCCAGCAGGAAGAACAGCGCCACCGTCATCAGAACGAAGCGGCCGTCGGGCAAAAGCGGCGTGAACACGGCCAAGCCGCCGTACAGGGCAAAGGGCAGCAGTTCCCCCCTGCGTTCCGGCAGTGCCATGGCGAAAAACTCCTGCAGGCCGACGGCGCCGAACAGCACCAGCAGCAGGGTAAAGTGCCAGGGCGCTCCCTTCAGGATGGTCAGGATGACCACCGGCAGCAGCACGCATGCAGTAATGAGTCGCAGGATGGTCAGTTCCTCCCGATCAGTTGGGCGCTGGTCTTGCCGAAGCGGCGCTCGCGAGCCTGGTAGTCGGCCAGGGCACGGTACAACTGATCGATGGTCAGGTCGGGCCAGTTGATGTCGGTGAAGTACAACTCGGCATAGGCCAGTTGCCAGAGCAGGAAGTTGCTGATCCGCATCTCGCCGCTGGTCCGGATCAGCAGGTCCGGGTCAGGCAGCCCCACCGTGTCCAGGTGACGGGCGAACAGCTCCTCCGTGATCCGTTCCGGCGCAAGGCCACCGGTACGCACCTCCTCGGCCAGCCGTACCGCTGCCCGGACGATTTCCTGGCGGCCGCCGTAGGACAGGGCCAGGGTCAGCACCATGCCGGTGTTGCGGGCGGTCTGCTGCAGGGCTTCATCCAGGATCTGGTTGACTTCCCGGGGCAGGTCGTTACGGTTGCCGATGACGTTGAAACGGATGTTGTTCTTCATCATCCGGCCGGTTTCAATACGGATGTACTTCTGCAGGAGCGTCATCAGGGCCCGTACTTCGGTCTTGGGACGGGACCAGTTTTCCGAGGAGAAGGCGAACAGGGTGAGGTAGCCGATTCCCAGGCGGGAGGCCTGCTCAACCACCATCCGTACCGTCTCCACCCCCCGCTGATGCCCGACGATGCGGCGCAGCATCCGCTGTTCGGCCCAGCGGCCGTTGCCGTCCATGATGATCGCCAGATGGCGGGGGAGCTTTGTCGGGTCCAGCTCGGTCATATCAGACTTCCATGACCTCTTTTTCCTTGTGCTGCAGTATCTCGTCCAGTTTGGCGATGGAGGAGTCGGTCAGGGTCTGGACTTCCTTTTCGTACTTTTTCAGGTCGTCCTCGGTGATCGCCTTGTCCTTCTCCAGCTTTTTCAGGTCGTCAATCGCCTTGCGCCGGATGTTGCGTACCGCCACCTTGTGATCCTCGTCCATTTTCCTGAGCCCCTTGACGATTTCCTTGCGCCGCTCTTCGGTCAGCGGCGGCAGGGTCAGGCGGATCAACTTGCCGTCGTTGCCGGGGGTCAGCCCCAGGTTGGCGTTCAGGATCGCCTTCTCAATGGGGCCGATCATCTTGGCTTCCCACGGGGAAATGGTGATGGTGCGCGGTTCCGGTACCGACAGGGTGGCCACCTGGGAGAGGGGGGAGGGGTTGCCGTAGTAGTCGACCCGCACATCGTCCAGAAGTGCGGTGCTGGCCCGCCCGGTTCGGATCTTCTGGTATTCCTTGCGCAAGTCCTCCACGGTTTTTTCCATATGGGACTTCATGTCGGCGATTACGGTTTTCGGCATGGTTCGTCTCCTTGTACGATGGTTCCTATGGCTTCGCCGCCGATCACTTTCTTGATATTGCCGGGAGTGGTCAGGTCAAAGACGATGATCGGCAGGTTGTTGTCCATGCAGAGCGAGGTGGCGGTGGCATCCATCACCTGCAGCCCCTGCTGCAATACCTCGATGTAGCTGAGTTCCGTGTAGCGGACCGCCGCGGGGTCCTTTTTGGGGTCGGCGGAGTAGACGCCGTCCACCTTGGTCCCCTTCAGGATCACCTGGGCGTTGATCTCCATGGCCCGCAGGGAGGCGGCGGTGTCGGTGGTGAAGTAGGGGTTGCCGGTGCCGGCGCCGAAAATGACCACCCGTCCCTTTTCCAGGTGGCGGACCGCCCGGCGACGGATGTAGGGCTCGGCCACCTCCTGCATGGCAATGGCGGACTGTACCCGGGTGGAAACCCCCAGTTTTTCCAGGGCATCCTGCATGGCCAGTGAGTTGATTACCGTGGCCAGCATCCCCATGTAATCGGCGCTGGCCCGGTCCATCCCCTTGGAAGAGGCGGCCAGGCCGCGGAAGATGTTGCCGCCGCCGATCACCAGGGCGAGTTGCACGCCGTCCTCCACAACGTCGCGGATCTCCGTCGCAATGGCGCCTATGGTTGCGGGATCAATACCGTACCCCTGGTCGCCGGCCAGTGACTCACCCGACAGCTTCAAGAGTACCCGTTTATAGGATTGACGGCCCATGAAAGCCTCCTGATACGACAACGCCGGCTGTGTGGGCCGGCGTTGTGGGATTATTTACTGACCGGCCACCGCCGCCACCTCGGCGGCAAAGTCCGTTTCCTTCTTTTCAAGTCCCTCACCCAGTACGAACTTGGCAAACTGTTTCAGGGTAACGGTACCGCCCAGCGCCTTGGCGGTTTCCGCCAGGTACTGCTGCACCGACTTGTCCGGGTCCTTGACGTAGGCCTGCTCCAGCAGACAGATATCGCCGTAGAACTTGTTGACCTGGCCTTCGATAATCTTTTCGATGATATTTTCCGGCTTGCCGGTCTGGCGGGCTTTGTCGCGGTAAATCTCCTTCTCCCGCTCCAGGACGTCCGCGGGCACTTCGGAGCGCTGAACGTAGAGCGGGGAGGCGGCAGCGATATGCATGGCCACATCCTTCAGGAAGGTGGCCAACCGCTCGTCCTGGGCGGCAGCGGCGTTATCGCAGCAGGCCTCAACCAGTACGCCGATTTTGCCGCCGGCGTGGATGTAGGAACCAACGGCACCGGACTCGGCGGTGAAGGTGGCGAAGCGACGGATCTGCATGTTTTCGCCGATGACGGCAATGGCTTCGGTCAGCAGAGTCTGGACGGTCTTGCTGCTGTCCCCGGCAAAGGGCTGGGCCAGCAGTTCGTCGAGGGTTGCCGGCTTCTTCGCCAGCACATGGTCGACCACCTGCTTGACGAAGTCCTGAAATTTGTCGTTCTTGGCCACGAAGTCGGTTTCGCTGTTGATCTCCACCAGCACACCGGCATTGCCGCTGACAGCAGTGGCAACCATTCCTTCGGTGGCGGCCCGGCCGGCTTTCTTGGAAGCGGCGGCAAGGCCTTTCTTACGCAGGTAGTCAATGGCCTGCTCCATGTCGCCGCCAACTTCTTCCAGGGCTTTTTTGCAGTCCAGCATGCCGGCGCCGGTGGCTTTTCTCAGTTCGTTGATCTGTGCAGCAGTGATTGCCATGGTCGTTTATCCTCCGGACCACGCGGACGTGGTCAGTTGAAAATTCGTAAAAATCAGGTGGAGCTGCCTCAGGGGTTAGTCGGCAGATGCCTCGCAGGCAACGTCGTCGCCGATGGCCGCTTCCAGTTCGTCGGAGCCTTCGGCATCGGTCTGCAGGGCGGTGGTGCGGGCTTCGGCACCCTCGATGACCGCGTCGGCGATCTTGGCGGCCAGCAGGCGGATGGCGCGGATGGCGTCGTCGTTACCGGGGATGACGTGGTCGATCAGGTCCGGGTCGCAGTTGGTGTCAACCACGGCAACCACCGGAATGCCCAGTTTCTTGGCTTCCTGAACGGCGATCTCCTCGTTCTTGGGGTCGATGACGAACATCAGGCTGGGCAGCTTGTTCATGTTTTTGATGCCGCCCAGGATCTTCTCCAGCTTCTCGCGCTCCTTGTCCAGCTTGAGAGCTTCCTTCTTGGTGTAGGCTTCGATGGTGCCGTCTTCGAACATCGCCTCGATCCGCTTCAGGCGCTCGATGCTCTGCTTGACGGTGGAGAAGTTGGTCAGCATGCCCCCCAGCCAGCGCTGGTTGACGTAGTACTGGCCGCAACGGGCCGCTTCTTCGGCGATGGAGTCCTGGGCCTGCTTCTTGGTGCCGACGAACAGCACGGTGCTTCCCTGCTCCACGGAATCCTTCACGAAGCTGTAGGCGGACTTGAAGTAGCGGACGGTCTTCTGCAGGTCGATGATGTAGATACCGTTGCGTGCCCCGAAGATGTAGGGCTTCATTTTGGGGTTCCAGCGCTTGGTCTGGTGGCCGAAATGGACACCGGCTTCCAGCAGTTCCTTCATGCTGATGCTTGACATTGGTTCTTCTCCTTCGTGTGTGGGTTTTTGTTTTCCTCCGCCCGCGCCTTCTCCCCGGAACCCCTGACGGGGCACCCCCGGTTCGGACGTGGCGTGCGAAATGAAAGAGCAATCTTTTAGCACAGCAACAGCATGAAAATCAACGGGAAAATGGCGTCACGCCGCGGTCGCCGCGCGGATCAGCCAGGTGGCGTTGACCGGCGCGGCGCCGGTTTGGGCGAGGTGCGAACCGAGCAGCGGTTCGGCCGCCTGCCGCCACCCGGCGTCATTGGTCAGTTCCGCCAGTTGCAGCAGGTTCTGCAGCAAAACAGCCGGGCCGGAAGGGGTGACGCCGTCGTGGCAGAGAGCCCGGTTCACCGGCAACTGTTCCCTGTCGTTACCGGCCATCAGCAGGCCGTTCCGGTCGTCGCGAAACAGTCGCAAGGCCTCGCGGCAGAGTTGGTCGGCCCGCTGCAGGTCGCCGGTATCCCCGTTCGCCCTGAACAGCTCCAGGTGTCCCCAGGCCAGAAAGGCGTAATCCTCCAGAAAGGCGGGAACGCTGCCGCTGCCGGAGCACCAGCTCCGCAGCAGCCGTCCGTCGTCACGGGTGAGGGCCCTATGGATGAAGGTCGCTGCCCGGCGGGCGGCGGTGAGCCATGCTTCGGCGCCGGTCAGTGCCGCTCCCCGGGCAAGGGCGGCGATCATCAGACCGTTCCAGGCAGTGAGGATTTTCTCGTCCCGCAGCGGCTGCTCCCGCCTGTGCCGTGCCGCCAGCAGCACCTGCCGTGCCGCTGCCAGCCGGGCCGCTTCCGCCGGGTCGGCGGGGGGGCGGCGCAGGAACAGGACATTCTCCCCCGGTTCCTCGAAGTTCCCCCCGGCGGTCACGCCGTAACAGTCGCAGAAAAGGCCGGCGTCGTCCCCCAGCAACTCGTTGATCTCCTCCTTGTGCCAGACGTAGCAGGCCCCTTCCCGTCCCGATGAGTCGGCATCCAGTGCGCAGTAGAAGCCGCCGTCCGGCGCAGTGAGGTCGCGCAGCACAAAGCCGATCAAATCCTCTGCCATCTCCCGGTACTGCTGATCAGCGGTCAGGGCGAACGCCTCAAGGGCGGCATAGGCCACCAGGGCCTGGTCGTAGAGCATCTTCTCGAAGTGGGGCACCAGCCAGTGCCGGTCGGTGCTGTAGCGGTGGATGCCGCCGCCCAGCTGGTCCCGGATGCCGCCGGCTGCCATGGCCCGCAGGCTTGCCAGGGCCGGCTCCCGCTCCGCCGGGTCGGGGCGGGAGAGCAACAGGAGCAGGTAGGTGGGCATGGGAAACTTGGGGGCGGAGCCGAACCCGGGATGGTTCCGGTCGTAAATCCGCTGCAGGGTGGCAGCGGCTTGGTCGGCCAGGAGGGCCGGGTCGGCGGTGTCGGCAGCCTCTCCGCCGTGGTCCTGCCGGAGCGCCGTCATCAGCGATTCGGCGTTCCGTTCCACCGCATCCTGGCGGTGCTGCCAGACGCCTGCGAGGTTTTCCAGCAACTCCAGGAAGCCGGGCATGCCGCCCCGGGGCTCTTTGGGGAGGTAACTGAAGGCGTAGAACGGCGTGCCGTCGGGCTTGAGCAGGCAGTTGAGCGGCCAGCCCCCCCGGCCGGTAAGGGCCTGGCAGGCAGCCATGCAGAACTCGTCCAGATCCGGCCGCTCCTCCCGGTCTACCTTCACCGGTACAAAAGCGTGGTTGAGGATGTCGGCCACCTCTTCATCCTCGAACGATTCGTGGGCCATGACGTGGCACCAGTGGCAGGTGGCGTAGCCGATGGAGACGAACAGCGGCAGATTGCGGCGGCGAGCCTCCTCCCAGGCTTCCTCCCCCCATTCACGCCAGTCCACCGGATTCTCGGCATGTTGCAGCAGGTAGGGGGAATGGGAAAAGATCAGCCGGTTGAACCGTGGTCCGCCGTCGGGGGGGAGGGTGGAGCGGTCAAGGACCAGCAGGTTATGCAGATCATGGTTGGTCATTGATGTGATCCTCTGCTCGTAGTTTATCATAGAATGTTACTTGTTTTGCATGTCAGAGGTGGTATAGTAACGGTACTTAAAACGGTACTGTTGGAGGGGGTATGAACGCACTAACTGCACAAGAGCTGAAACGTCGTGGCGTGGCAGCGGTTGAAGAGTTGCTGGGTAATGGTCCGGTCCATGTTATCAAACGAAATCGTCCCGCCTTTGTAGTGTTAAGTGAAGAGGAATATGCAAAACTTTCCAGTGGTTATGGAGAGCCGGCCGTGGAGGGGTGGACGGTTTCCGATCTATTCAGCCGTCCGGCTTGGGGTTCCAGAACGAAGGAAGAGCTTGATGCTCGTCTGAAGGAAGAACGGGATGCCTGGGGCGATTAATGACCATTGTCCTTGATGCCTGCATAATCATGTATTGGGTTGAAGGAGTGGAACCTTACTACTCCCGTGTAGCCAGCTACATAAAACAGCTGGAGGGTGAGCAGCCCCGCGTGAGTTATGCTGTCTCACGGATCAGCCTGCTGGAATGTCTGGTAAAGCCGGTGCGGGATAACGAGATGGAGTTGCTGCAGCGTTATGGTGAATTTTTCGCTTCACGGAACCTGCGGATTATCGAGTTGTCTCCCGGTGTGATTGACCGAGCCATACAGGTGCGGGCCTTTTGCAATCTGAAAACGGCTGATGCCATGCAGGCTGCTTCGGCATTAAGTCTTAAAGGTCCGGTCTGTTTTGTTACCAATGACAAACGCTTTGGAGTCGTGCCTGGTCTGAGTATACGCATGTTGCCGGAATGAAAGGAAATTTCATGTTCGACTATACCGAACGTCCCGATCTTGCCACGTTCGCCTGCACCAGCGGTGCCTCACGGGGGCGCCGGTATGCCGAAGAGTCCGGCGATCCCCGTCCTGTGTTTGAGCGTGACCGCGACCGGATCATCCACTGCGCCGCCTTCCGCCGTCTGGAATACAAGACCCAGGTGTTCCTGAACCATGAAGGGGATTATTACCGCACCCGGCTGACCCACTCCCTGGAGGTGGCCCAGATCGGCACGGCCATTGCCCGGCGGCTGCGGCTGAACGAGGACCTGACCGAAGCCCTGGCCCTGGCCCACGACCTGGGACACACCCCCTTCGGCCATACCGGGGAGGAGGTGCTGAACCAGCTCATGCAGGGGTATGGCGGGTTCGAGCATAACTATCAGTCGTTCCGGGTCGTTGACGAGCTTGAGGAGCGGTATCCTGAGTTCGACGGCCTCAACCTCTCCTGGGAGGTGCGGGAGGGGATTCTCAAGCACTCATCCCCCCACGACGTTCCCACGGTGGTGCTGGAGGAGTTTCTCCCCGGCACGGTCCCTTCCATCGAAGCGCAGATCATCAACTATGCCGACGAGATCGCCTACAACAACCACGATATCGACGACGGCCTGAAATCAGGCTACCTGACCCTGGAGATGCTGCAGCAGGTGGAGTTGTGGCAGCGTGAGATCCGGCGGGTGAAGGAGCGGTATCCGGCCATCGACGACAAGCGGCTGGTGGCCCGCACCGTCAGCAGCCTGATCGGCATGCAGATCGCCGATATCTGCGAAACCACGCTGGCCAATATCCGGCAGCACGGTATCGGCAGTCTGGATGACCTGCGCCGGGTGAACCGGGTGGTGGTGCACTTCAGTCCCCGGGTTGAGGAAGAGAACCTGGCACTGAAGAAGTTCCTGAAGGAGAAACTCTACCGCCATCACAAGGTGGACAAGATGCGGGTCAAGGCCGAGCATGTATTGTCGCGGCTGTTTGAGACCTATGTCAAACGGCCCAACCTGCTCTCGCCGAAATACCACCGCCGGATTGACCGCAGCGGCGTGGAGCGGACCGTGGCCGACTATCTGGCCGGTATGACCGACCGCTATGCGCTGGATGATTACAAGGCATTGTTTGAGACGTTTGAAAGAGTGTGACTTGACGCATACCGTTGATGACGTATAGCATACATCATACATGGGGGTGTGCTATGAAAAGAACAACCATTTTTGCGGATGAATACCTGCTGGATGATGTGAAGAACCTGGCGCGGCAGAAAAACACCAGCGTTGCCGAGGTGGTGCGGGAGGCGCTTGAGCGCTATGTGGCGGAGAACCGCCCTGCTGTCGGTACGTCGCTTTCCTTTGTCGGCATTGGTGAAGGCACTGACGCTACGGTTGCCGAACGGCATGAGGAGTTGTTGTGGCAAAAGTGATCTCTCTTGCGCCGGTGGTCATGGATACCGGCATCATCTATGCCCTGGCCGACCGTCGTGATGCCTGGCATCACCGTGCCGTTGCCTGGCTGGGCAGTTTCAAGGGCCGTCTGGTGGTGCCGGTGACGGTGGTTCCGGAAGCCTGTTATCTGTTGAACACCCACCTTTTTCCCGATGCGGAAGCTGCCTTTGTCCGTTCCCTTGCCACCGGTGAGCTGAAGCTTGAGCAGGTGGATGAGGCGGATATGGCCCGCGCCCTGGAGTTGCTGACAACCTATGCCGACGCCAACATCGGGCTGGTGGATGCTACGGTGGTTGCCGTTGCCGAACGACTGAAGGCCGCCACCATCCTCACCACCGACCACCGCCATTTTTTCCTGATCCGCCCGAAGCATAGAGAGCGGTTTCTGCTGGAACCGGAGGGATAAAGTGAAAGTTGGGGCGCCCTGTTCCGGATAAATGCTCTATTTGGGAAGATCACCGGTTCACGCACGCGTGCGCGTGAACCGGTCAATAACGAGTTGGTCATTTAATTGAGGAGCGTTATCATGCCCATTGGAAAGTCTATCCGTGTCTACCTAGCTGACTCCACAGTTACTGGAATCCGGTACGCGGAGCTTGTAAATTGGACTGGGCAAGCAATTGCCTGTCCACGCAACAGATTGGGGGAACTTTCCTCTTGGCCAGAGGCAAGCAAGCCCGCTGTATATCTTCTGTTTGAGGCTCGTTTAGGTGACTCAAAGCCGCTTGCATACATAGGCGAATCTGAGAACGTTGCAGAGCGGCTGACAACTCATGACCGTAAGAAGGAGTTCTGGAACGAAGTCGTTATCTTCTCAAGCAAAGACGAAAATCTTACTAAGGCGCACGTGAAGTATCTGGAATCCACGCTTGTTACTCTTGCAAACCAAGCGGATCGGTATGAGTTAGAGAACGGCAACACGCCAACCGAGTCAAGCCTCCCTCGTGCAGACCGAGACGCGATGGCTGAGTTCGTTGAAAACGTCAGAATGGTACTGGGAACCCTTGGCTATCCAATTCTGGAGCCACTAATTAGACTTTTACCAGTTGCAAAAACTGACTCTACAGAGACAACAGAAGAAACATTAAAGGGAAAGTCGCTTATCGACCTCAACTTCCGAGTTAACAACCTAACGGCATGCGGCGCAGTTACAGACGAAGGCTTTGTCTTAAAAAAGGGCTCACAGCTTTCCAGAGTGAACACCGATAGTGCGGGCATGAAAGTAGCGAAGCACAAGGACCAGTTGCTGGCTGAAGGAAGGATAATCTCAGAAGGAGATTACCTCGTTTTAAATGAAGACGTATTGGTCAGTTCTTCAAGTTACGCTGCTGTTATGGTCGCGGGAACATCTCGGAGTGGTCCTCAGAGTTGGATTACGTCTGATGGGCGCACCTTGAAGGCAATCGAGGATATGGCAGTTTCAGGCGTCCAACCCTTAGGCAAACCGGCACAGACATAAAGTACCAACCAGGAAGTAAGACCGGGCCTTAAAACCCGCCCGGCCAACTCCCACCACGTTGATAAACACAAAACCAAACAGATCAGTCGAAACGAAAGCATCACATGCAAGGGAGTTTTTCATGAGCCTCGACTTCTCATCATTGGCAAATGCCATTGGCCAACTGGAAAAAAGCATCAGTTTTGCAACATCTGACATGGCTAAACAGAATGATGAGCTGTTTGAGCAGTTACGCAATTCTGTCATCCAGTGCTTTGAGTTTACCTACGAACTGAGCTGGAAAATGCTCAAGCGCTATCTGGAGGAAACCGCTGCAAGCCCTGACGAAATTGACACCAGTGCCTTCCAGAACCTGATACGGATGGGCAATGAGCAAGGCCTGCTGCGTTCGGACTGGTCGCGCTGGAAGGTATATCGTCAGGCCCGCACAATCAGCAGTCATGCCTATGATGCGGACAAAGCCGGCAAGGTGTACGAAATAGCGCCGGACTTTCTGGAAGAAGCCAGGTATCTCCATGCTCAGTTGATGAAAAAAGATCAGACACTATGAGCGCCGCGCACGACATTCCCCCGATTACGATCAGCCAACAGGATTGGCATGAGGTTCGCCGGGTTCTTTCACACCATCTGCCCGGCTATACCGTCCTGGCGTTTGGCTCTCGTGTTGCGGGTACTGCAAAGCCTTATTCTGATCTTGATCTGGTAATTCAGGCAGAGCAGCCATTAACCCTTGAGAATATGGCGACAATCAAAGATGCCTTTGATGAATCCGACATGACGATTCGGGTGGATATTGTTGATTGGGCTGCAACCGGCGATCTGTTTCGAAAAATCATACAGCAGCAGTCTGTGGTGATTCAGCAGGCGGTGAGACAGTAACCGGATGAATGCGTTTCTGAAGCAACGTATTCACCAGCAGGCGCTGTATGTCTGAAATGCAATTCATCAAAGGTGTGAATACATGAAAGAACCTGTTATCCCCGCACGTTACGATTTTTTCGCCTTCCTGGCACGGATGCAGTACATCAGCCGCTGGGGACTGATGCGCAATACGCAAGCCGAGAACATCAAGGAACACTCCCTGGATGTGGCCATGCTGGCCCATGCCCTGGTGGTGATCCGCAACACCTTCTTTGGTGGCGAGCTGGATCCCGGCCGGGCGGCCCTCTACGCTATTTTTCACGATGCCAGCGAGATTTTTACCGGCGACATGCCGACGCCGGTGAAGCATTTCAACCCGCGCTTCAAAAGATCATTCCACCAGCTTGAGGATCGCGCCCGCAAGAAGTTGCTGGCCATGCTGCCGCCGGAGCTGACTTCGGTCTACGAGCCGCTGTTTTTCTTTGAAGAGCAGGATGCGCAGTACAAGCCGCTGATCAAGGCCGCTGACAAGATCGCCGCTCTGATCAAGTGTCTTGAGGAGGAAAAATCCGGCAATCTGGAGTTCAAGCGGGCCGGTGAAGAGCACCTGGAAAACCTGCGTAAGAGCCCGCTGCCGGAGGTGATCTATTTTCTGGATCATTTCCTGCCCGGCTACCGGTTGTCGTTGGACGAACTGCACCTGGGCTGACACCGATGGCCTTTCTGCTCCGGCGTCAGGACGACAACGGCCACCGCTTCACTGTGGGGAGCTGGCCGGACCGGGCCGGAGCGGAACAACGGCTGGCGGAACTGACCCGCTGTCTGCACAAGCAATTCTACTGGATAGAAGAGACCGGCAAGGAAGCTGTTGCGGAGGAGGACCCATGTGGCGGCCCCGTGATCCCGAGCTGATGATCGGACAGGTGTCCCCCCGGCTTCTGCCGCTGGTGGCTGCGGCAGTTCGCGGTGAGGGGTTTGCTCCCCTGCTGGCGGCCGCGGCCGAGGTCGCGGAGGAGCTGGCCGGTGAGCGGCCGGCCGCCTGCGCTGCCGGCTGTGATTACTGCTGTGTGCTGAACGTGGCGGTGCTGCTGCCCGAGGCTGCGGTGATCGCCGACCGGCTGAAAGAGCATGTGCCTCCGGTAGAACTGGCAGTGATGCAACAGCGCCTGGCAAGCCAGGCCCTGCGGGTACGCTGGATGGAGGACAGTGAGCGGATTCACCGTCGCGTTTCCTGCCCGTTCCTTGACAGCAGTGGCTGCTGTGGCATCTACCCGGTGCGTCCCCTGGCCTGCCGCAGTCTTACCTCTCTGGAGCGCGACGCCTGCTGCGTAGCGCTGGATTCCAGTCTGAGCGATCAGGCGGTGGCAGTGCCGGTGGACGGCTTCCGTCAGTCGGTATTCGATGGTGTCTTTTGTGCGCTGGCGGATGCACTGGAACAGCACGGTATCATGAACCGCAGTATTGAGCTCAGTGCCGGGGTGGCGGCATTCCTGGCCAAGCCCGAGCTGCTTCACGATCTGGTACAGGGAAGGCGTCTGCCGGAGCGGCTCTGGGAGTAGCCACCTCCGGAGCACCGCTCCATCAGGTTGCGGAACGGTTGCACTGCGCTACACTGTGTCCAAACCTTTGTCACGGAGTTCCCATGAAGATGCCCCGGATTTCCCGCCCGGACTGGTTGCTTGCCGCCGTCATCACCCTGGTGCTGCTGCTGGCCTGGCTGCTGCAGTGGTCGCCGCTGATGATGCTGGAGTACAAAAGCTACGATCTGCGGGCCCGGTTGCGTGCCAAGAAGCCCCAGGCACCGGTGGTGGTGGTGGCCATCGACGATGCCAGCATCGAGCGGCTGGGACGCTGGCCCTGGCCCCGGGGGTACATGGCGGAGCTGATCAGCCAGATCGCGTCCTCTGAACCGTCCCTGATCGGTACCACCATCCTCTACACCGAGGCGGACCGCAACTCCGGCCTTGAAGAGATGAAGGGACTGCGGGAAGCGGCCGTGACCATGAAAGCCCCGCCGGCCCTGCTGGAAGCCATCAACCAGGCGGAGCGCCGTCTGGATAACGACACCCTGTTGACCGAAGCGCTGGCGACCACCGGGAAGGTGATTCTGCCGCTCTTTTTCACGCCGGGGGAGCAGGGGGGCAATGCCGACCCCGCCATGCCGGAGTATCTGAAGAGGTCGTCCCGGGAACAGGGAAACCCCGGCAGTCTGCTGCAGGCAAGCGAACTGGCGGCGCCAATTCCTTCCTTTGCCGAGAAAGCCCGCTCCCTGGGACATATCAATATCCTGCCGGACAGTGACGGCACCGTACGCCGGGAAGCCCTGACCTTCTACTACCGCGGCCGTCTGTTCCCCTCCTTTGCCCTGCAGGCAGCCCTGGTCCACCTGCGGATCGCCCCCAAAGATATTTCGCTGTCCAATGGCCGGCTTACTGCCGGTTCATTGTCCGTACCGGTTGATGAGCGTGGCAGGATGCTGATCAGCTACTGCGGCGGGTTCGGTTCCTTCCCGACGTACTCGTTCTTCGATGTCGCCTCAGGCAGCGTGAAGCCGGACGTTTTCAAGGGGAAGATCGTGCTGATCGGACCGGTGGCCACCGGCATTGCCGGGTTTACCGTGACGCCGTTCCAGTCTACCTATCCCGGCATCGAGGTGGTGGCCACGGTGATCGAGAATCTGCTGGGCAACAACGCCATTGCCCGGCCCGGCTGGCTGCTCTGGGTTGAGCTGGGAGCCATGCTGCTGTTCGGGCTGTTCCTGGCTTTTGCCATGCCCCGGCTGAAGGCGGGGCTGTCCGCCGCCGTTACCCTGGGGCTGCTTCTGCTCTGGAACGGCGTGACTCTCTGGCTGTTTGCCGGCCAGGGGATCTGGCTGGGGATGACGGCTCCGACGCTGCTTCTGGCCGTGGGCTACACCGCCCTGGTTTCCAGCCGCTTCATGGTGACCGAGAAGCGGAACGAACTGGTGGAGAGCGACAGCATCGAAACCAACAAGATGCTGGGACTGTCCTTCCAGGGGCAGGGGCTGCTGGATCTGGCCTTTGAGAAGTTCCGTAAATGCCCGGTGGATGATGGGACGGTGCGGGACCTGCTCTACAACCTGGCCCTTGATTTCGAACGCAAGCGGATGTTCAACAAGGCGGCCGCGGTGTACGAGCATATCCTCACCGCCGGGGAGTACAAGGATATCAGGGAGCGGATCGCCACCATGAAGATGGCCGGCGAGACCATGATCTTCGGCGGTCCGGCCCGCCGTGAGGGGACCATTATCGCCGGTCCCGGCGGTAGCGGTGTGTCGGCCCCCACCATCGGCCGTTACGAGATCCAGAAGGAGTTGGGACGGGGCGCCATGGGGGTGGTCTACCTGGGCAAGGATCCCAAGATCAACCGGCTGGTGGCCATCAAGACCGTCCGGTTCGAGGAGGTGGACGCCGACCTGCTGGAGGAGACCAAGAAACGCTTCTTTCGGGAGGCCGAGGCGGCCGGTACCCTCAACCATCCCAACATCGTCACCATCTACGACGTGGGAGAGGAGGAGGATCTGGCCTACGTGGCCATGGAGCTGCTGGACGGTTCCGACCTGACTCCCTACGTGAAGAAGGAGAATCTGTTGCCGACAAAGGAACTGTTACGGATCATCGGCTGCGTGGCCGACGGCCTGGCCTTTGCCCACGACAGGGGGATCGTGCACCGGGATATCAAGCCGGCCAACATCATGCTGCTGAAAGACGGCTCGGTGAAGATCGCCGACTTCGGCATCGCCCGCATCGCCACCTCTTCGGCCACCCAGACCGGCACCGTGCTGGGCACCCCCAGCTACATGTCGCCGGAGCAGGTGGCGGGCCAGAAGGTTGACGGCCGCTCCGACCTGTTCTCCCTGGGCTCCTCCATGTACGAGCTGCTCTGCGGCCAGAAGCCCTTCACCGGCGACAGCATCGCTGCCCTGATGTATGCCATTGCCAACAAGCCGCCGGTGCTGATCACCCAGATCGATCCGAACATCCCGCAGTGCTGTGCCTACATCGCCCACCGCCTGATGACCAAGGACCTGACCAAACGCTATCAGAGCGGACGCGAAGTGGTGGAGCATGTCAAGATGTGCCTGGCAAAACTGGGGTGACCATGGAACTGGCAAGCTTTGGACTGACCGACGTGGGGCAGGTTCGTTCCAATAACGAGGATGCGATCCTGCTGGAACCGTCCCTTGGCCTTTTTGCCGTTGCCGACGGCATGGGAGGGCACCAGGGGGGAGAAATTGCCAGCCGGATCTGCCTGGATACCCTGCGGGATTATCTGCAACGGGCGTCCCAAGGGCAGGCGCCGCTGGTGGGGGAGCAGGATGCCGCCTACAGTGCCAGGGCCAACCTGCTGGCCTCGGCGGTGCGGTTTGCCAACCGGGCGGTCTTTGAAGCGGCCTTTGCCCGGCCTGAATGGCGCGGCATGGGCACCACCGTGGTGGCCATGCTGCAGGATCAGGAGCGGGCCGTGTTCGCCCATGTGGGGGACAGCCGTGCTTACCTGCTGCGGGCGGGCAGCTTCCGGCAGATCACCCAGGACCACTCCTGGGTGGAGGAGCAGGTGCGGGCCGGCCTGATGAACCGCGACGAGGCACTGTTTGCCAAGGGGCGCAACGTGCTGACCCGGGCCATCGGCCAGGAGGAAACGGTACAGGTGGATATGAACGAGCTGGAACTGCAGGCGGGTGACCGCCTGCTGCTCTGCTCCGACGGTCTCTACGGCATGGTCGCTGACGAGGAGATCGCCGCCCTGATCGGCAGCAGCCCGTCACTGGAGAAGGGATGCCGGGAACTGGTGGCCTGCGCCAACGGCCGGGGAGGGCGGGACAATATTTCGGTGATCCTGCTGGAAGCGGAGGAAGAGAAAGGGCTGCTGGCGGGGATGCGCCGACTGTTTACGAAAGGGTGATGGTGTCAACCGTCAACACGGTCTGACCGAGGCCGATCCGGTCGCCGGTCGCAACTTCCTGAGGGGTAACCACCGGCTGGCCGTTGAGGGTGGTGCCGTTGGTACTGTGCAGATCCATCAACACCAGTCTGCCGTTAAGGAGCTGGAGGGCGGCGTGCCGTTTGGAGACCATCGGATCGTTGATCAGCGTATCGGTATCCCTGCGGCCCAGCACACAGGGGATGGCGCTGCGGATGGTGCTGCCTGACTGAGGCCCTGCGATCACCTGTAGCGTGATGGCGTGCTGTTCTGCCGGCAGGGGGGACGCGGTTTCCGGAACCAGGGTGCCGATATCGGCCGAGAAAAGCCGAACCATCCCTTCCAGCGACATGGCGGCGGCATCAGGCGCTTCGGCAGTGGCAAGATCACGGTGGATGATGGCGTTGACCGCATGGCTCGCCGGTTGCACGGCGTATACCAGCATCTGTTCGTCGATGGTCATGTCCGGGTTCTGTACGGCACCGCTGTCGGCCCAGTATGCCACCGTTTTGTCGCCGTCCTTGTAGAAGAAGACATTGCAGAATCCGCCTCGCTCCAGGATGACCAGCACATCCCCACCCTCGCGATGAATCTGCTGTTGTATCCGCTCGAGATCGCTCATTCCCACCGGTGTTTTCGGGGCTGGCTCGGCCTGCACGAGAACCAGCAGGCATTTCAGAAGTACCGGATCAGCGGCGTGCAGCGACAGGGAGGTGCTTCCCTCGGGAAGGAGCGCGGCCTGCGCACAGAATTCGGTGATGGAAAGCGGAGTCGGGAGCGTGCCGGTGATGAGCGCGGCGGCGTAGGGCTGGCTTTGAAACAGGAAAAGCAGCCGGGTGGTGTCGCTGCCGTTCAGGGAGCAGTAGCCGGTGAAAGGGCTGCCGGCTCCGGCGAGACGGCGCAGAATCTCGGCCATGGTCTCCCGTTTGAAGGGGATGGCGTTAACCAGCGTGGTTCCCGATGGCAGGATGAGGGCAGGCATGATCTAAACTATACCGATGGGTTCGGAGGGCTGTCAAGGGAGCCCGCTTGTTCCGAGTGGATTTCCTGCTGTTCTCGTCGAGGTTTCGCTCCGGCCCGGATAGCCGCATCGTCGGATGTGCCGATACCTATGCCGTGGGGAGACCGACCTGCCCGGCAAATACTGCCCGCTCAGGAGAGGCGGCTCTTGAAATCCTGGTAGCCGAAGCTGCGCACCACGGCCAGTTCCCCGGTTTCCGGTTCCCAGGTGCAGAGGTGGGGGTGCTGGATGCCGTTGAAGGTGGTGGTTTTGACCATGGTGTAGTGGGACATGTCCTCGAACACCAGCCGGTCCCCGGCCGAGAGCGGTTGCTCGAAGGACCAGTCGCCGATGATGTCCCCCGCCAGGCAGGAGGGGCCGCCCAGGCGATAGGTATGCGGTTTCGCGCCGGCATCGAAGCCGCCGGTGATGGCGGGACGGTACGGCATCTCCAGCACGTCCGGCATGTGGCAGGTGGCGGAAACGTCCAGAATGGCGATATCCATGCCGTTGTGCACCACGTCCAGCACTTCCGACACCAGCAGACCGGTGCCGATCACCACCGCCTCCCCGGGCTCCAGGTAGACCTCCACGCCGTACTTCCCCTTGAAATACTTCACCAGCTCCACCAGACCGTCGATATCGTAGCCATCGCGGGTGATATGGTGCCCCCCCCCCAGGTTGAGCCACTTCATGCCGGCAAGATAGCGGCCGAACCTGTCTTCAAACGCCCGGGCGGTCCGCTCCAGCGGCTCAAACAACTGCTCGCAGAGGGTGTGAAAGTGCAGCCCCTCCACCCCGGCCAGGGAGCGGCCCTCAAACTGGGCTGCGGGAATCCCCAGCCGCGAACAGGGGGCGCAGGGATCGTAGATGGCGGTATGTCCCTCGGAGTGCTCGGGGTTGACCCGCAGACCGATGGATACGCCGCTTTGTTCCCACTGGGGGCGAAACCGCTCCAGCTGGGCAAAGGAGTTGAACACCAGATGATCGGAGATGGCCAGCAGTTCCGTGACGTCGCTCTCCTTGAAGGCAGCGGCAAAACTGTGCACCTCGCCGCCGAACTGCTCACGCCCCAGGCGAGCTTCCCAGGGAGAACTGGCGCAGACTCCCTGCAGCGTCTTTCGGATCAGCGGAAAGGTGGACCACATGGCAAAGGCTTTGAGGGCCATCAGGATTTTCGCGCCGCTTTGCTGTTGCACCCGGTCCAGGATGGCCAGATTGTGGCGCAGCCTGCCCAGATCCACCACATAGGCGGGGGAAGGGGCTTTTTTGACGATGCTGGCTATATCGATACCGGTCATGGTGTACCCTCGTCTGAAGCGGCGCAGAAAGCGGTTTCGGGGATATCCCCGGTGATGCAGGACCAGCGGGGATTGTGGCGTTCCGCCGCCTCCCGGGCCTTCCGGGGATCGGCTGTGGCGTAACAGTAGCAGCAGCCGCAGGGGCAGGTGTCATTGACGCCGATATCAATGCTGCGGTGGCAGCCACAGCCCGGCCGCAGGCCGTGCCGTTGGTGTCGTCCGGCAGCCCGGAACATCCCGGCATCAATACAGCGACCCGCCGATATGCCGGGGATGGAAAGGGACGGCTCAGCGCAGGATTCCATCGGCAGGTGCCGGTCTGCCGCCTCCTGGGCCAGGTACTGCAACAGTTCCCGGTAAGCCTCGGGATGATAGTCGATGCTACCGACGGTCGCTTCCACCAGCCGCCGGTTCTTCCGGTACGGGTCGATAACGCTGATCACCACCCGCTTCGTTGCCCCGTCCAGGGCATCGGCCAGCCGCCGGAAGTTGTCGCGATGCCAGGGGACGGTCAGCGTGCTCCCCAGGATGATCGGGTCGTAACGCCAGATGACCCGCCGGGGGCCGAGCCGCTGCGCCAGGGAACGAAAGGTGGCGAGGGCCTGCTCCACGGGCGGGGCGAACGGTTCCAGGGCGCGGGGATAGCCGGTCAGGGTGTACTGGAAATAGTAATCGTATCCCCAGTGGTCCAGGCTGCCCAGATGGGGCAACAGCGGCGCAGGGTTGCGGGTCCAGAAGACGATCCCCAAAACATCCGCGCTGCGCAGACTCACCCGGTGCAGCTTTGCCGGAAAGCGCGGGTTGGGGTAGTGGCAAAACCCGGCCTGCAGCCGGTTGAGCAGCCAGGGGGTATACCATGCCGGGATGTCGGTCCGCCGGCTGGCGGATATGATCCTGGGCGCTTCGGTCACCGTTCACGCCGCAACGGCCGGTCTTACAGCTCCGGCCACTCCCCTTCGACCACCACTTCCGGCAGCCCCATGGGGCCGAGCTCTTTCAGAAACACCTCCGGATCGAACTGCTCCATGTTCCAGACGCCGGGGGCATGCCACTGCTTGGTCAGCATCATGATGGCCCCCACCACCGCCGGCACGCCGGTGGTGTAGCTGATGGCCTGGGACTGCACTTCCCGGTAGCAGGCTTCGTGGTCGCAGATGTTGTAGATGTAGACCTGCTTCTTTTTGCCGTCCTTGATCCCCCGGGCGATGACGCCGATGCAGGTTTTTCCCTTGGTCAGCGGCCCCAGGGAGCCGGGGTCGGGCAGCAGCGCCTTCAGGAACTGGATCGGCACGATCTTCTGACCGTTGTACTCGACCTCGTCGATGCGGGTCATGCCGACGTTCTGCAGCACCTCCAAGTGCTTCAGGTAGTTGTCGGAGAAGGTCATCCAGAACTGGGCCTTTTTGATGGTGGGGATATGTTTGACAAGGGACTCCATCTCCTCGTGGTAGAGGCGGTAGATGTTCATCGGCCCGATCCCCTCGGGGAAGTCGAAGACCCGCTTGGTGGAGAGCGGCGGCGACTCCTGGAATGCACCGTTCTCCCAGTGGCGGCAGACGGCGGTGACTTCGCGGATGTTGATCTCCGGGTTGAAGTTGGTGGCAAACGGCTGGCCGTGGGAGCCGGCGTTGGCGTCGATGATGTCGATCTCCTCCACCACATCCAGATATTTTTTTGCCGCCAGGGCGGTGTAGACGTTGGTGACGCCCGGATCGAAACCGGAGCCCAAGAGCGCCATGATGCCGGCGTTCCTGAAGCGCTCCTGATAGGCCCACTGCCAGGAGTACTCAAATTTTGCCGTGTCCAGAGGCTCGTAGTTGGCGGTATCCAGGTAGTCCACGCCGGTCTCCAGGCACGCATCCATGATGTGCAGGTCCTGGTACGGCAGAGCCACGTTGATCACCAGTTTCGGCTGCACCTGTTTGATCAGGGCCACCAGTTCCGGCACATTGTCGGCATCCACCTGAGCGGTCGTGATGCTTCCCCCCAGTTGGGCGGCAATGGCGTCGCACTTGGCCTTGGTCCGGGATGCCAGGGTGATCTCACTGAAGATGTCGCGACGCTGGGCGCACTTGTGGGCTACAACCTGGCCGACGCCGCCGGCCCCGATAATCAGAACGTTGCTCATGCTATGGTTCCTTCCTGAATGAGTAGTGACTGACGTGTTACCGCGCACCATAGTACGGGCATCGGCCGGTCAGCGCAATGCCCGTCACACAACTTTTGCACAAGTGGGATTATTCACCCAGATAGGTGTATCCCAGGAGCGTGCGGTCCAGCAGTTCGATGAAATGGCTGCTCTCCTCGATGGAAACCTTGCGACGCGCCACGTCCTTCTCCAGGTGCTCCCGTACCCGCTTGAGGATTTCCGGTCCCTTGTACTGGACGTACTTGAGGGTCTCCCAGGTGGCGTCGCCGTTGATGACCGTGTCGATCATGTAGCCGGTCTTCTTGTTGAAGGTGATATGCACGGCGTTGGTGTCGCCGAACAGGTTGTGCAGATCCCCCAGGATCTCCTGGTAGGCGCCGATCAGGAAGAAGCCGATGTAGTAGTCCTCATCCTTCCTGATCTTGTGCAGCGGCAGAAACTTGGCCCGGCCGTGTTCTCCCACGAAACTGGTGATCTCCCCATCCGAGTCGCAGGTGATGTCGGCGATGGAGGCGATCACATCCGGCCGCTGGTTCAAGCGCTGGATCGGCATGATCGGGAACAGCTGGTCAATGGCCCAGGAGTCCGGGATGGACTGGAACAGGGAGAAGTTGGCGAAGTAGGTCTGGCGCAGGGCCAGCTGGAAGTTCTGCAGCTCTTCGGGAATCGGCTTGATCTTCTCCACGATGCTGTTGATCTTCTTGATGATCCTGGCATAGAGCCATTCGGCGATGGCGCGGTCCTGCAGGGTGAGGTAGCCCAGGTTGAACAGGCTGACCGCCTCGTTGATCAGCTGCAGGGTGTCGTGGTAGTCCTCCCGCAGGGAGTAGCGGTCGATGCTCTTGTAGATGTCCAGCAGTTTGCGCACCGTGGGGGCCGGTTTTTCCATTTCCTCCAGAATCGTCTCGTAGTCCGGCATCAGCCCTTGGGTGTTGGTGTTGAGCACATTGGTGACCAGCACCGAGTAGTGGGCCACCGTGGCCCGGCCCGACTCGGAGATGATGTTGGGGCACGCTACACCGGCCTCTTCACAGATGTTCTTGATCTGGTAGATGACGTCGTTGGCGTACTCCTCCACGGTGTAGTTGACGCTGGAGAAGTAGCTGGATTTGGAACCGTCGTAGTCCACCCCCAGGCCGCCGCCGATGTCCAGGTACTCGATACCCACTCCCAGCTTGCGCATTTCGGTGTAGATACGGGCTGCCTCGATCAGGGCGGTCTTGATCTTGTCGATCTTGGTGATCTGGCTGCCGATATGGGAGTGGAGCAGGGTGACGCACTCCAGCATCCCTTCCTCTTCCAGCATCCGGATGGCGGCCATGATCTCGGACATGCGCAAGCCGAACTTGGCATCCTCGCCGCCGGAGGTGGCCCACTTGCCGGTCCCCTTGGAGGAGAGCTTGACCCGGATGCCCAGCTTGGGCCGGATACCGGTCTTCTTTGACAGCGTGATGATCTTCTCCAGTTCGAACAGTTTTTCCACCACGATGGTGATGTCGTAGCCGATCTTGGTGGCATAGAGCACGGTTTCAATGTACTCGCCGTCCTTGTAGCCGTTGCAGATGATCGGCAGGCCGTTGCCGGTGGAGATGGAGATGCCGGCCACCAGTTCCGGCTTGGAGCCAACCTCAAGGCCGATATTGTAGCGCTTGCCGTAACTGGCGATGGCTTCCACCACCTGGCGCTGCTGGTTCACCTTGATCGGGTAGAAGGTCTGGTACTTGGCCGGATACTCGTTTTCGTGGATGGCGTTCTTGAAGACCCGGTTGATGGAGGCGATGCGCCCCTGCAGCACGTCCATGAAGCGCAGCAGGATCGGCGGCTTGATCTTGCGCTTGATCAGGTCGTCCACAAGTACCCGCAGATCTATGGAGTTCTTGGAGTTTGAGGAGGGGTGGACGCAGATGTTTCCCTTCTTGTTGATGGAAAAGAGATCGGCGCCCCAGTTGTCGATATTGTAGACTTTTGCGGATTCGGTAATGGACCAGCGCTCCATGTCGGTTCTCCAGACGGGTGCGAGAGTGGCGCAGGAAGCCCGGTCCTGCGCGGAACTGCGATGGGAGACTACTCCCCCTGGGGTGTCAGAAACACGACCTTCAGGCCGAAAGCCTGCTCGAACAGATCCTTTTTGCCGGCAGCACCGAACAGTTCCACCGACAGGTCTTCGGAACCGTGGAGGGTGAGCAGCAGGCTGCGGTCCCGGTACTGGCAGGTCAGTTCTTCCACCATAGCGGCGCGGCGACGGTCCAGGCCGTCGGCAAGCCGCAGAATTCCTCCGAGGCGGGCAACCGTCAGCTTGTCCCGCTCCGACAACTGCTGGTAGTCGGCATGTTTCTTCTTGGGCAGCGCCTTGCGGTGATAGCGGGCCGCCTGGGCCATCAGTTCCCGTTCCCGCGGCGTGAAACCGTACAGGTCGGCATGGCGGATCAGGTGGCAGGAGTGCTTGTGGTGGCTGTGGTAGCTGATGTAGTAGCCGATGTCATGCAGGAGCGCCGCTCCTTCCAGCATGGCCCGTTCCCGTTTGCCCAGGCCGAACGGCTTGGCCAGGGTGTCGAAGAGCGACAGGGCCAGCATGGCCACCTGACGGGCATGGGGTTCGTCCATCTGGCAGGAACGGCCGAAGGCCAAAAGCGATTCCCGCCAGGAACGAGGAGTGGCAGGCTCTGAAAGCAGGCCATGACGGCGCATCCCCTGGACGATCATCCCTTCCCTGATGCCTCGCTCGTTCACCAGCAGCACGTTGGCGTCAAAGAACTCCATCAGGGCGTCCACCACGCCGACGCCGGCCACGATAATATCGGCCCGGTCCGGGTTGAGGCCCGGAATCTGGCCCCGGCCGGCCAGCGGCGTGCGCAGCAGCATGGCCAGCAGGTGGACGATTTCCGAGCGCAAGAGGCGCATGCCGTGGTTGCCGCTGAATGCCGGCTGCTGGTGCGAAGCGCTGATCATGGCGGCAATGGCGTTGACCGTGCCGCCGGAGCCGATCACGGTCGGCAGCCGTACTTTCTCGCCGTTGAAGCAATTTTTCAGGGATTCGCCGACATGACGCCGGAATTTCTTGTAGTCCTGCTCCCGGACCGGGTCGCTGGCGAAGAACCGTTCCGTCAGGACCACCGCACCCAGGTCCAGAGAATAGTAAGCTTCAACGTGGCTTCCCTGCACGGTGGCCAGCTCCAGGCTGCCGCCGCCGATATCCAGCACGGCGAACCGCTTGTCCCCCAGGTCAAAGTTGCGCAGTGCCGACTGGGCCGCCAGGGCCGCCTCTTCTTCGCCGGAGATGACCCGCACCGGCGTGCCGAGAATTTCTTCCCACTCCCGCACCAGGACCGGACCGTTGGAGGCGCTGCGTACCGCACTGGTGGCCACCACCTCCAAGGCCGATACCTTGAGACCATCCACCAGCTTGCGCATCCGGGTCAAGGTCTGGCGGGCCCGTTCCGCCGCCATGGGGGTGATGGCGCCGCTGGCGGACAGACCTTCGCCCAGCCGGACGGTCCCCTTCTCGTCGTCCAGAATGCGGAACCGTCCCTGTTCCGCCGGCTCCACCACGATGCAGCGGATGGAGTTGGTACCGATATCGATGGCCGCTATCCGTGTGCGCGTCTGCATGGTCACCCCGGTAGAAAAAAAAGGCAGGAACCGCTTGGCAGCCCTGCCTTGTACCAAGCATTCCGCTTTCGTGCTAGTCTTTTTCTTCCAGGCTCTGGCCCAGGGCCGCCTTGCGGGAGAGCTTGATTTTGCCCTGCTTGTCGATGCCGATGCATTTTACCAGCACCTGCTCCCCTTCCTTGAGGATGTCGCTGACGTTTTTCACCCGGGTTTCATCCAGCTCCGAAATATGCACCAGACCGTCGGTGTTGGGCAGGATTTCGACAAAGGCGCCGAACTCCATGATCTTCTTGACGGTACCCATGTAGAGCTTGCCTTCCTCGGCTTCGTCGGTGAGTCCGCGGATCATCTGGATAGCGGCGTCGCAGGCAGCCTTGTCGCTGCTGGCGATGTTGATCTTGCCGCTGTCCTCGATGTCGATGCTGACACCGGTGGCCTCGGTGATGCTGCGAATGGTCTTGCCGCCGGAACCGATGACGTCGCGGATGCGGTCGGGCTTGATCCAGATGGTGGTGATACGGGGCGCATGGGCGGAGAGGTCGGCGCGGGGAGCCTCAAGGCACTCGGCCATCTTGCCCAGCAGGTAGAGACGGCCGTCCTTGGCCTGCTTGAGGGCCTGCTGCATGATCTCCTTGCTGACACCGCCGATTTTGATGTCCATCTGCAGGGCGGTGACGCCGGTGGCGGAACCGGCCACCTTGAAGTCCATGTCCCCCAGGTGGTCTTCGTCACCCAGGATGTCGGTCAGGATGGCGACCTTGTCCCCTTCCTTGATGAGGCCCATGGCAATACCGGCCACCGGTGTCTTGATCGGCACGCCGGCGTCCATCAGCGACAGGCAGCCGCCGCAGACCGTGGCCATGGAGGAGGAGCCGTTGCTCTCCAGGGTCTCCGCCACGATCCGGATGGTGTAGGGGAAGTCGTCATGGTTCGGCAGGATGGCGGAAATGGCCCGCTCGGCCAGCATGCCGTGACCGATCTCCCGGCGGCCCGGAGCCAGACGGAAGCTGGTCTCGCCAACGGAGAAGGGCGGGAAGTTGTAGTGCAGCATGAATTTCTTGCGGTACTCGCCGTACAGGGAGTCCATCCGCTGCTCGTCCTGGGAGGTGCCCAGAGTGGCGGCGGCCAGCACCTGGGTTTCGCCACGGGTAAAGAGGGCGGAACCGTGGGCCCGGGGCAGCAGACCGGCTTCGATGGCCAGAGGACGGATGGTGACGGTGTCACGGCCGTCGATACGGATACCGGTCTCCAACACGTCGGTACGCATCCGGTTGTACTCCAGGTCCCCCAGGAACTCCTTGATCTCCTTTTCGCGGCCTTCATACTCGGCAGCCAGCTCGGCCAGCACGTCGGCCTTGATCTGAGCCATGGTGGCGTAGCGCTCCTGCTTGCTCCGAATCTTGAACGCCTGGGCGATCCGGTCGGCGGACAGGGCAGCCACCTTGGCCTTCAGTGCTTCGTCCACCGCGGGCGGCAGAACCTCGCGCTTTGCCACACCGGCTTTGGCAGCGAGCTGTTCCTGGGCCGCCAGGATACCCTGCACCGCATCTTTGGCAAAGAAAATCGCCTCCAGCATATCCTCTTCGGACACGAAGTCGGCTTCGCCTTCCACCATGAAGATGGCATCCTTACCGGCAGCCACCACGATCTCCATGTCGCTGTTTTTCAGTTCCTCGGCGCTGGGGTTGGCAATCAGTTTGCCGTCAACCCGGCCCACCTTGACGCCGGCGATCGGCCCTTCAAAGGGAATGTCGGAGATCATCAGGGCGGCAGAGGCACCCACCATGGAGAGGATGGCCGGATCGTGATCCTCTTCGGCGGAGATGACGGTAGCCATCACCTGGGTGTCGCAGAGATAGCCCTCCGGGAAGAGGGGACGGATCGGCCGGTCGATCAGGCGGCAGATCAGGGTCTCGTCCTCCGAGGGGCGGCCTTCACGCTTGAAGAAGCTGCCGGGAATTTTGCCGCCGGCGTAGGTCTTCTCGGTGTAGTTAACGGTCAGGGGGAAGAAATCCTGCCCCGGCTTCGCTTCCTTGGCACCGACCACGGTGACCAGCACCATGGTGTCGCCGGACTGCACCACCACGGCGCCGCTGGCCTGCTTGGCCATTTTGCCGGTGGAAATCCGGATGTTCATGTTGCCAACGGTTGCCTCAACACACTGTTCATTGAATGTCATACTGCTTCTCCTCGCTTGATGTGCGCTGGGGCCGTCGATACGAACACCGGCAACTGTCCGGGATCCCTATCCACGCCCCCAACACTGGTTGACAAAAAAAGAAAGGGCTGCAACAGCCCTTGTACGAAAAAAGGAAGCAGGGCACTACCAGCGGCGGGGTGCCGGCTCATAGTGCCCTTCCTTCCTCTACCTGCGGATGCCGAGACGCTCGATCAGTTTCCGGTAGCGGCCAATATCACGCGACTTGAGATAATCAAGCATGCGGCGACGCTGTCCTACCAGTTTGAGAAGGCCGCGACGGCTGTGATGATCTTTCTTATGCACCTTGAAGTGCTCGGTCAGATAGGTAATCCGTTCCGTCAGGATGGCCACCTGTACCTCGGGAGATCCGGTATCACCGTCGTGAACCTTGAAATTGTTGATGATTTCCTGCTTTTTTTCGGTTGCCAGCACCGTCTGTACCTCCCCTTTGGGATCTGAAATATGGTGTCGAAACACGCGTAAAATAGTGAAAGGAATGTATGTTTAACACATTCTCGTCACACTGTAAAGTCTCCTGTTATCCATTCCCGTGAAATACCCGCCGCAACACCGGACGCTGCTCCTGGTCCAGTTCCGTCACCGCCACCAGGCGGCCGTCGTGGGTCAGGCGGCGAGGGCCGTCCTGGAAACCCAGGTTCGGCAATCTGCCGTGGAACACCAGCTCAGCCTGCTCCTGCTCAAGAACGATTTCCGGCAGATGGTTCAGGGCCTCCCGCGGGCTAACCAGCACCGACGACAGGCAGTCGGCTGCTGCCAGCGACGCCAGTTCCTCAAGGGTAATGGCGGTGCTGATTGCAAACGGTCCGCTACGGGTCCGGCGTAGAGCGGAGAGGCAGGCACCGCAGCCCACGAGTCGTCCCAGGTCGTCCGCCAGGGAACGGATGTAGGTGCCGCGGGAGCAGCGCACCCGTACCGTTACGGTCGGCAGAGTACAGGTGAGCAGGTCGAAACGGTAAATGGTCACCTGCCGCGGCTGCCGTTCAACCTCCACCCCCTTGCGGGCCAGCTTGTAGAGCGGCTGCCCCCCCTGCTTGATGGCCGAATACATCGGGGGAACCTGGCTGATGGTGCCGGTCAGCTCGGCCATCCGCTCCAGCAGGGCGGATTCCGTTACCGTGCTCCAATCGGATTGTTGCAGGACGGTGCCGGTGTGGTCCAGGGTGTCGGTGACGGTGCCCAGCAGCAGCTCTGCCTCGTACTCCTTTTCCCCCTCATCGAGAAAGGGGATCGCCTTGGTTCCCTCACCCACCGCAACCGGCAACACACCGGTGGCAAAGGGGTCCAGGGTGCCGGTGTGGCCGACCCTCCGGGTACCCGCCAGTCGCCTGACCCGGCTCACCACGTCGTGGGAGGTGATGCCTGCCGGCTTGTCGATAACCAGAAAGCCGTCTACCACTGAATCGATTCAACCGCGCCGTAGACGATACGCTTGACCTCGTCGAGGGTTCCTTCCACGATGCCGCCAGCTGCGTTGTGATGGCCACCGCCGCCGAATTGCCGGGCAATGGTTGCCACATTCACCGCCCCCTTGGAGCGGAAACCGACCTTGAAGCGCCGTTCGTCCAACTGGCGGAAGAAAATGGCTACTTCGACTCCCTGTACCGAGCGGGGATAATTGACGAAACCGTCGGTCAGCTCCGCATCGGCTCCGGTTGCCGCGTACATCTCCGTGGTAACCGTCAGGGAGGCGGCTTGGCCGTTACGGATGAATTCCAAAGTGGGCAGGGCGCGGACCAACAGCTCCAGCCGTTTGCGCGGCTGGCTTTCGTACAGCTTTTCCGAGACATCCCAGGCGGTGAAGCCGCCGGCTTCCAGCAGTTCACCGGCAACGGTGAACGCTTCCCGGTTGGCATTGGAGTAGCGGAAGGAGCCGGTGTCGGTCAGGATGCCCACGTAGAGGCAGAGGGCTGTGGCGTAATCCGGCGAAAAACCGTAGGCGGCGGCGACCCGCCAGACCAAGTTGGCGGTGGCGGCGGCCTCAACGTCGATCAGGTTGATGAAGCCGAACTGCTCGCAGGTCAGGTGGTGGTCCAGGTTAATGATGCGGCCGATACGGCCGAAGGAACAGAACTGCTGACCCGCCCGGCGGAATTCACCCACGTCCAGCACGAAGGCGAGATCGAAGTCGCGGTCGGGAATAACGGCAGTGACCAGGTCCGCACCGGGGAGAAAACGGTACAGTTCCGGCACCGGATCGGCCAGATGGACCACGACTTCCTTGCCGATGGCCCTGAGAAACGCGGCCAGACCGAGACTCGACCCGACGGCATCGCCGTCGGGTCCTTCGTGGCTGACCACCAAGGCGTTCCGGCTTTCCCGGATCGCTTCAACGATGTTCCGGATCGTTTCCGTCATCATGCTCGCTCACTTCCCGCAGCAGGGTGTCGATCCGCTGGCCGTACTCCTGGGAATGGTCGTACTTGAACAAAATATCCGGAGTGTAGCGCATCTTCAGCACCTTGCCCAGTTCGTGACGGATATGCCGGGCAGCGCTGTTCAGCCCCTTTTCCGTGTTCTTCTTGGCGGCATCGTCGCCGATCACCGAAAAAAAGATACGGGCCAGGTGCAGGTCATCGGTCACCTCGACATCGGTGATGGTGACAAATCCGATGCGTGGGTCGTTCAACCCCCGCACCAGGATGCTTGAAACCGTGGCATGAATGGTTTCCGCTACTTTGTCGGCTCGTTTGTGCTGCATATACCCAACCTGTCTCCGAAAACGCCGCTGCTGTTACAGCTTGGCAGCTGTTTTTTCCATTTCAAAGGCCTCGATCACGTCGCCGACCTTGATATCGTTGTAGTTTTCCAACCCCATGCCGCACTCGTAGCCGGAGGCCACTTCCTTGACGTCGTCTTTGAAGCGGCGCAGGGAGCCCAGCTTGCCCTGGTAGACCACCACGTTGTCCCGCAGCAGGCGGACCTGGGCGTTGCGGATGAACTTGCCGTCCACCACGTAGCACCCGGCGATACTGCCGATCTTCGGCACCGAGAACACCTCGCGCACCTCGGCGCGGCCCAGGTATTTCTCCTTGAAGACCGGCGAGAGCAGGCCCTCCATCGCTTTGCGGACATCGTCCACCGCGTCGTAGATGACGTTGTAGAGACGGATATCCACCCCTTCCTTCTCGGCCAGGGTTTGGGCCTTGACCTCGGGACGGATGTTGAAGCCGATGATGATGGCGTTGGAGGCGGTGGCCAGGTTGACGTCGCTCTCGGTGATGGCACCGACTGCGGTGTGGATGACGTTCAGGCGCACCGCTTCGGTGGACTGCTTGCGCAGCGAGTCGGCCACCGCTTCCACCGAGCCCTGGACGTCCGCCTTGACGATGACGTTGAGGTCTTTGACCTCGCCGCTCTGGATCTGCTTGTAGAGGTCGTCCAGAGACATCTTGGCATGCTTGGCCAGTTCCAGCTCCCGCTGCTTGATCTGACGCAGAGTGGCGATCTCCCGGGCCTGCTTCTCGTCCTTCATGGCCACGAAGATGTCGCCGGCATCGGGAACGCCGGAAAGACCCACCAGTTCCACCGGGGTGGAGGGGCCGGCCTCGGCCACCCGCTCGCCGCGGTCGTTCTGCATGGCGCGGACCCGGCCGGAGTGGACGCCGACCACGCAGTAGTCGCCAACCCGCAACGTTCCTTCCTGGACCAGTACGGTGGCTACCGGGCCCCGTCCCTTGTCCAGCTTGCCTTCGACGATGGTTCCCTTGGCTTCCTTGGCCGGGTTCGCCTTCAGGTCCATCACGTCGGCCTGCAGCAGTACCATTTCCAGTAGTTCTTCAAGGTTGAGACGCTGCTTGGCCGATACCTCCACCATGGTGGTGTCGCCGCCCCATTCCTCGGCCACCAGGCCATGCTCGGTCAACTCCTGACGGACCCGTTCCGGCTTGGCGTCCGGCTTGTCGATCTTGTTGATGGCCACCAGAATCGGCACGCCGGCTGCCTTGGAGTGGTTGATCGCTTCCCTGGTCTGGGGCATGACGCCGTCGTCGGCCGCCACCACCAGGATAACGATGTCGGTCACCTTGGCGCCGCGGGCCCGCATGGCGGTGAACGCTTCGTGGCCCGGGGTGTCCAGGAAGGTGATCTTGCGGCCGTGCAGCTCCACGTCGTAGGCACCGATATGCTGGGTAATACCGCCCGCTTCCCCCCCGATGACGTTGGTCTTGCGGATGGCGTCCAGAAGCGAGGTCTTGCCGTGGTCGACGTGGCCCATGATGGTGACCACCGGAGGCCGCTTCTGCAGCGATTCCGGAGTGTCCGGTGTTGATTCCAGAATTTCGTCCAGGTCAACCGCCACGTTTTCCACTTCATAGCCGTAGTCCGCAGCCAGCAGCACGGCGGCGTCGTGGTCGAGCACATGGTTGATGGTCACCATGGAGCCCAGTTTCATCATCGCCTTGATCAGGTCGGTGGCTTTGATTCCCATCCGCTTGGCCAGTTCGCCGATGGTGATGGTTTCCGAAATTTTGATGATCCGCTTGATCGCCTTGGGGACGGTCAGTTCGGTCTTGCCCGGTTCAATCCGCTCTTTCTGACCCTTGCGGCGCGACTTGTGCACCGGATCGAACAGACGTTCCTCGCGGTCCAGCAGGGTGGTTTTGGTGAACTGCTCCCGTCCTTTGCCCTTGCCGGCTGCCCCTTTCTTGGCGCGTGCCGCATCGCCGCCATCCTTGGTGGCGGGGCCCTTGCGGCCCGGTGGTGTACCCTTGCGGCGGTCGTCACCCAGCGGCGGTATGTCCACGGGGGTCATCTGTACCGGCCGGCCGCCGGCAGGACGGGCAGCGCCGTCTCGTGGCGCCCCGCCTTCACGGGACGGGCCGCCGGGGCGCGGCGGACGATTGTCCGGCGTACCCGGGGTCCGGGGGCCACGGAAATCACCGCTGCCGGGGGTCCGGGGACCCCGGTCGCCCGGTGCTCCGGGCGCGCGTCCCTGATCACGGCGTGCCGGGCGGGGTTCGGGAGTAATCGGAATTTCAACCCGTCCCAGAATCCGTGCCTGGTTGGCGCTGGCCCGTTCCGGTTGCGCCGGCACTGCCGGCTTTGCAGCAGGTTCGGTTTTGGCCGGAGTAATCGGCGTTGCGGCCGGCGCTTCAACGACGGCTGCCGGAGGCGGTGCGGGAGCAACGGGTTCGACGGTTGTTTCCGGTGCCGGTGCCGGGGCTGCCGCTTCGATGGTCTTTTCCGGAGCTTTCTTGACCACCGGCTTTTTTTCCGCCACCGGCGGCGTTTGTTCCGGAACCGGTTCGGCGACCGGCTCCACGGCCGGGGGAACGGCTGCTTCGGCTGCGGCGGGAGCAGGCGGAGCTACCCGGGCACGACGGCGCACGATGGTGGTGGTGACCCGTACCTCCTCGGGTCCCGTGTCATCGGGCCGGGCGGCAGTCAGGCGGGCCACCGCCTCATCATCAACGGTGGATGTGCCGGACTTGACGTCATAGCCCAACTCCTTCAGTCTGGTCAGCACCTCTTTCGTTTCGATGCCCAGTTTTTCAGCCAGATTGCTTACCCGGGTTTTGCTCATCGACTGCTCTCCTCTTCCAGGTAGTTCCTGTAACGTTCTAGTTCAGTGCAGAGTGATCGTGCGAATTCCGGTGACATGATCGCCACCGCGCTTCGGTCGGAGTCCTTGCCGGCCAGTTGCCCCATCAGTTCTTTGGTCAATATCCTGTATACCGGTATGCCGCTTCGTTCTGCCCGTCCCTGCAGCTTATCGGCGCTGGCCCCGGAAATGTCGTCGGCCAGAAGCAGCAGGCAGGGGGGCTTTGCCGAGCGTAGCGCCCGTTCCAGTGCATCGCCGCCGGAAACGAGCATTCCTGCCTTGTTCGCCAGGGACAGATAGGCGCCGATCCGTTTTTTCATCAGAGTTGCCACCAGCTCAGCCAGCTCCTCCGGAGTCACCGCGGCAGTGGTTTCCTTGAAGGCGCGATTGAACTGCCGGCGTTTCACCGCTTCCTGCAGGCAGCGTCGCGACTGGCAGGTGTAGGTGCCGCGACCGGGCAGTTTCTGCTCCAGGTCAGGGGTGATGCTGCTGTCCGGGGCCAGAACGAAGCGGAGAAACGAGCGTTTGTCCCCCTCACGGCGACAGACGATGCAACTGCGTTGGGGCTCGGACCGTTTCCGCTGCGTCATGGGGTCAGGCTCCCGTTTCCTCCCCGGCCTCTTCCACCGGAGCATCCGGTTCCGCCGGTTCCTGCTCCTCGTCGCGGGCAGTGCCGTCAAAGGAGGCAAATGCTTCAAGGTCATTGTCCTCCTCTTTGCCTTCTCCCTTGATGTCGATCCGGCAGCCGGTAAGGCGGGCCGCCAGGCTGACGTTCTGGCCCCGCTTGCCAATGGCCAGAGAGAGCTGGTCGTCAGGGACGATCACTTCCAGAGTTCGTTGCTCTTCATCCATGAATACCTTGACCACCTGGGCCGGCGACAGCGCGTTGCAGACGAAACGGGCCATGTCGGCGGACCAGGGGATGATATCGATCTTTTCGCCGCGCAGTTCGGAGACCACGTTCTGGACACGGGAGCCGCGCATACCGACGCAGGCACCCACCGGGTCGATATCGCGGTCATGGGAGGCAACGGCGATTTTGGCACGGCTGCCGGGGTCGCGCACCACGTTGACGATTTCCACCAGCCCCTCGCCGATTTCCGGCACCTCTGCCTCGAACAGCTTGGCCAGCATCTGGGGGTGGGTGCGGGACAGCACGATCTGGGGGCCTTTGGGGGTCATGCCGATATCGGTGATCACGGCCCGCACCCGGTCGCCGGGGCGGTAGACCTCCCGCGGCATCTGCTCCTTGGAGGGGAGGATGGCCTCGGCACGGCCCAGGTCGATCAGCAGGTCGCCCCGCTCAAAGCGGCGTACCTGGCCGGTGACGATCTCCCACTGGCGATCCTTGTACTCGTTGAAGACGGTTTCGCGCTCCGCCTCGCGCACCTTCTGGATGATCACCTGCTTGGCGGTCTGGGCGGCGATCCGGCCGAAGTCGCTGGAGTCGATCTTCTCACCCAATTCGTCGCCGATTTCGCATTCGGGGTCCATCTCGCGGGCCTCTTCCACCGAGATTTCCGTGTAGGAATCTTGCACCTCTTCCACGACCCGGACGTACTCGAACAGTTCCACTTCACCGGTGTCATGGTTGTAGTGGGCCTCAAGGATACGGGTGTTGCGATATTTCTTGTTGGCGGCGGACAGGACCGCCTGCTCCATCGCTTCGATCACCACCTGGCGGTCGATGCCCTTTTCCTTGACAATCTGCTCAATAGCCTGCTTGAGACTGACGTTTGTATCCACGGTAGCTATCTCCTTGTATCCTGAAACGGATAATCGCAACAGTGCGTTACAGTTCGAATTCGAGGCGGGCCCTGACGATGCCGGCCAGGGGAATCCGTGCCAGGGGACCTTCCTTGAGACGCAGGGTCACCACGCCGTCAGCCACGTCCTCGATAGTGCCGAGGAAGGTTTTGCGGGGACTTCCCTTTTCGTCTTTCAGCAGTTCCTGGGTCTTGACCACGGCAAGACGGCCCTGGTAGCGGAGGAAATCCGCCTCCTTTTTCAGGGGACGATCCAATCCCGGCGAGGAAACCTCCAGAGTATACCGCCCCGGAATGCAGTCCTCCACATCCAGCAGCAGGGAAAGCTCGTGGCTTGCCTCAGCACAGTCGTCGAGGGTTATCCCGCCCGGTTTGTCGATAAAGAGACGCAGTACGAAACTGCGGCCGGCCTTCTTGAATTCCAGGTCCACCAGCTCAAGGCCGAGGGAATCCAGCACCGGTTGGGCCAGGGCCGTTACCTGCTCCGTAATCTCGCTTTCTGCCATACCTGCTCCCGCCCCAATAAAAAAGTGGGCCTTTGCAAGCCCACTTTGTTCACAGCAAACAAAATGTATTCTGGCAATATCACAGCTCCCCGCTGCTTGCAAGTGATTTTTGCAGCAACGGCAGAGCGGAGGCGGGGTCAGTCCTGGTCCGGCAATGCCTTGGCGCCGCCGCCGATGCGGGAGGCGATGTCCGTCGCCGCCTCCTTGCTCATATGGCGGCCGATACGGACCCGGTACCACGTTCCCTTGTCACTCAGGTTGGTCTCCATGACCGAGGCGGTATATCCCTTGGCGGCCAGCTTGGCCTTGAGTGCTTCCGCTTCCTTCTGCGAGGAAAATGCCGCCACCTGTACCACCCAACCGGCCGCACCGGAGGTCGGGGCCGCTGCGGGGGAGGGTGATGCTGGGGGTGCATCGGCCGGTTTCGGGGGAGCGGCCGCAGGGGCGGCTGGTTGGGCAGGCGTGGGGAGCGGCTTCGGTTTTTCGTTGATGCCGCTACCCAACACGGTGTTTTTCTGGCCGCTGGGCAGGTTTTCGTAAAAGGAAAGGGGCGCTCCAGCCG
This sequence comes from Trichlorobacter ammonificans, assembly GCF_933509905.1. Classification (GTDB taxonomy): domain Bacteria; phylum Desulfobacterota; class Desulfuromonadia; order Geobacterales; family Pseudopelobacteraceae; genus Trichlorobacter; species Trichlorobacter ammonificans. Next base: position 1,094,618 of record NZ_OW150024.1, read on the forward strand.
GGGGTGGCGTTGCAGCGGGTTTCTGCGGTGCTGCCGGAACGGTTCCCGCTACTGGTACGGGAGGCGTTGTCAGCGGCGGTATCGCGGCCGGAGTGGCGGCAGCGGGGGGAGGGGGAGGGATGGGTGCCGGTGCCGCCGGTGCCTGCAGCGGGGTGCTTTCCAGGCTGTTCTGTTCCATGGCGGCCCGGAAAGCCCGCTTGGTTGCCTGCTGTGAGAAGTACCAGCCGGTACCGAAGCCGACGGTGAAGACCATGCCACCCAGGACGGCGATCACTGCCGCGGAGCGCAGGGAAGAGTTTCCCGGAGAACGTTGTTTGCCGGCGAGGGAGGCACCGGTCGCTGATGTGCGCGGGGGGCTGTAGTCGATCCGCATGGGAGCCTCCTACATTTCGTCCGGAGCGGAGACACCGAGCAGTCCCAGAGCGTTCCGCAGGACCTGCCTGGTGACGGACAAGAGGTAAAGGCGGGCTTCGCTCGTTGTCCGGTCATCGGTGACCACCTTGGTCTTGTTGTAGTAGCTGTGGAAACGACCTGCCAGGTCGGTCAGGTAGTACACCAGGCGGTGCGGCTCGAAATCCCGGGCTGCCTCCTCCACGGTGTCCGGCAGGGCGTCCAGCAGTTTGATCAGCTTCATCTCCTCCGCCGTTTCCAACCGGGCCAGCTGGGCGACGTCGGGTGCCGTCGGCGGCAGTATTCCCTTTTCGGCGGCATTCAGGAAGATGCTGCAGATGCGGGCATGGGCATACTGGATATAGTAGACCGGGTTGTCGAGGGACTGCTGCTTGGCGAGATCGATATCGAAGACCAGCTGGGAGTCGGGTTTGCGCATGACAAAGAAGAAGCGCACGGCGTCCCGTCCCACCTCGTCGATCAGATCCCGCAGGGTAACGTAGCTGCCGGCCCGCTTGGATATCTTCACCTCCTGGCCGCCGCGCAGTACCGTGACCATCTGGTGCAGGACGTATTCCGGCCAGCCGGTGGGGATGCCGGCATTGAGCGCCTGCAGGCCGGCCCGTACTCTGGTGATGGTGCTATGGTGATCGGCACCCTGCTCGTTTACCACCCGGCTGAATCCCCGCCGCCACTTGTCGAGGTGATAGGCAACGTCCGGCACAAAGTAGGTGTAGCTGCCATCGGTTTTGCGCATCACCCGGTCTTTATCGTCGCCGAAGTCGGTGGTGCGCAGCCACAGCGCGCCGTCCTGCTCATAGGTGTGACCGCTGCCGATCAGGGTCGCCACGGCGGCATCCACCTTGCCGTCGCTGTAGAGGCTTGATTCAAGGAAATAATTGTCAAATCTGACGTCAAAAGCCTTCAGATCCTCATCCTGTTCACGCCGCAGCCAGGCAACGGCGAAGCGGCGGATCGCCTCAAGATCGTCGGGGTCGGCAGCGGCGGTTACCTGCCGGTCATCGGCGGTCACCGTTTCGCCGGCCAGATAGGCGACAGCCACCTCTTTGATGTACTCCCCCTGGTAGCCGTCGGCCGGCCAGCGGGGATCGTCCGGTTCGATGCCGAGGCAGCGGGATTGCACTGACAGTGCCAGGTTGCTGATCTGGGCGCCGGCGTCGTTGTAGTAGAATTCGCGGACCACCTCCATGCCGGTGGCGGCAAACAGCCGACAGAGCACATCGCCGATGGCGGCACCGCGGCCATGGCCGATATGCAGTGGGCCGGTGGGGTTGGCGCTGACGAATTCAACCTGCATTTTGGTGCCGGCATAACGGTCGGTCCGACCATAGGCGGCACCGGCCGCAGCCATGGCCGGCAGGCAGGACTGCCAGGCGGTCGGGGCAATAAAAAAGTTGATGAAGCCGGGACCGGCGATCTCAGTGCCGGCTACCAGGTGTTCCTGGTCGTCAAGGCTGGCAAGAATGATTTCAGCAACCTGGCGGGGAGCTTTGCGTTCCGGCTTTGCCAGTTGCATGGCGATGTTGCAGGAAAAATCGCCGTGCGTTTCTACGGCCGGTATGCCGATCACGACGGGCGGAAAGGCTTCAGACGACAACAGGCCGGTGGCATGGGCCTTGTCGAGGGCCGCTGTCACCAGCTGGACAAGTTTCTGACGGATCATTGTTTGGCGGGTTCCTTGGATGTGGTGGTGGCATTGGGGGATGACGCTTCGTCATCGGCCGTTTTGATGGTCACGTCACGGGAAAAATCGGGACAGCGCGCGCCGCTATCGGTGACGCTGAATCGTTTTGCACAGGTTTCGCGCCAGGCGCATACGGCACAGTGCTGTCGGCTCATGGTGCGCTCCTCGATTACCTGGAGGCTGCGGACGGGAAACGGTAGACGACCTCGTCGGGTTTCACCAGCCCCAGTTCCTTGCGGGCGATCCGCTCCACGTGGCTGCGATCGCCATGCAACAGAGCGATTTCCTGGCGCAGTTTCTCGTTGGCAGTCTGGAGTTCGGCTGACTTCTCCTCGACCTGGCGGAGCTCACGCTTCAGATCGTTGATCCGGAGCAACCCCCGTTCCCCGAATACAGTAAAAAACAGAATAAAAGAGAGACATCCCGCCAGAATCAGGTAGAGGCGTCGTTTCATGCCGGATTTCTGCATGGGGGGTCATCCTCCGGTTCGGCGGGCGGCAAAATACTCGGCCGTGGCCTTCAGTCCGGTCTCCAGATCGATGCGTGGTTCCCAGTCCAGTCGATGCTGTGCCAGCGAAATATCGGGACGGCGCTGTTTCGGGTCGTCCTGGGGTAATGGTTTGTAGACAATATCGGATTTTGAGGCAGTTATTGTAATGATTTTTTCGGCAAACTCAAGAATTGTATTTTCAACCGGGTTGCCGAGGTTGACCGGTCCGATGAAATCCTGCTCGTTTTCCATCATCCGGATCATTCCTTCAACCAGATCGGAAACGTAGCAAAAGGAGCGGGTCTGGCTGCCATCACCGTAAATGGTGAGCGGTTCGTTCCGCAGCGCCTGCAGCATGAAGTTGGACACCACCCGGCCGTCGTTTTCCGCCATGCGGGGACCGTAGGTGTTGAAAATACGGATGATGCGGATATCCACGCCGTTTTGGCGATGGTAGTCCATCATCAGGGTTTCGGCCACCCGCTTGCCCTCGTCGTAGCAGCTCCTGATACCGATCGGGTTGACGTAGCCCCAGTACTCCTCGGTCTGGGGGTGTACCTGGGGATCGCCGTACACCTCGGAAGTTGATGCCTGCAGGATGCGGGCCTTGACTCGCTTGGCCATCCCCAGCAGGTTGATGGTTCCCATGACGCTGGTCTTGACGGTTTTCACCGGGTTGTACTGATAGTGTACCGGCGAGGCGGGGCAGGCCAGGTTGTAGATCCGGTCCACTTCCAGCAGGATCGGCTCGACGATGTCGTGCCGGATCAGCTCGAAACGGTGGTTATCCATCAGGTGGATGATGTTGTCCTTGGAGCCGGTGAAAAAGTTGTCCAGGCAGATGACGTCATGCCCTTCCGCCAGCAGTCGCTCGCAGAGGTGGGAACCGATGAACCCGGCACCGCCGGTGACCAGTATGCGCATGACTATCTGCCGTCGCCGGCAATGCCGTTACCGCTGCGCCCCAGCGGGATGTAGCGGAATCCGGCCGATTTCATCCGGTCCGGCTTGTACAGGTTGCGACCGTCCACCACCAGCGGCTGTTTCAGGGTGGCCTTGATCCGGTCGAAATCAGGCGTGCGGTACTCGTTCCAGTCGGTGATGATTACCAGCGCGTCGGCGCCGGCCAGGATATCGTACTGGTTGCTGCTGTACTCGATCCGCTCCCCGAACAGCTTTTTCGCCTCCTTCAGCGCTTCGGGGTCGTGGGCTCGGACCGTGGCACCGGCGGCCAGCAGCCGTTCGATGATGGTGAGGGACGGCGCTTCCCGCATGTCGTCGGTGCGGGGTTTGAAGGCAAGTCCCCAGCAGGCGACGGTGCGGCCGGTGAGCGGCTGTTCCTCGTCGGGAGAGCCCAGAATCCTGATCAGCTTCTCGGCCAGTATTTCCTTCTGGCGCTCGTTGACCTCTTCCACCGCCTTGAGCAGCAGGAAGTCGTATCTGCATTCCTCGGCAGTACGGATCAGCGCTTTCACATCCTTGGGGAAGCAGGAGCCCCCGTAGCCGGGGCCGGGGAAGAGGAAGTCGTAGCCGATGCGGGAGTCGGAGCCGATCCCTTCGCGCACCGCCGCCACGTCGGCCCCCATCCGTTCGCAGAGGTTGGCGATCTGGTTCATGAAGGAGATGCGGGTGGCCAGCATGGCATTGGCGGCGTACTTGGTCATTTCGGCGCTGCGGATATCCATGACGATCATCCGGTTGTTCTTGCGCATGAACGGTTCGTACAGCTCCTTCATGATCTCGGCGGTGCGGACATTGTCGGTACCGATCACCACCCGGTCCGGCTTCATGAAGTCGTCGATGGCGGCCCCCTCCTTCAGAAACTCCGGATTGGAGACCACGTCGAACTCAAATGCGGCGCCGCGGCGGTCCAGTTCCTCCTGGACGGCGGCCCGGACCCGGTCGGCGGTTCCCACCGGTACGGTGGATTTGTCCACGATGATCCGGTATCCCGACATGCTGCGGCCAATGGAGCGAGCCACCTCCAGGACATACTGCAGGTCGGCGGAACCGTCCTCGCCCGGTGGGGTGCCCACGGCAATGAAGCAGATCAGGGCGTTGGCGACGGCATCGGGAACGTCGGTGGTAAAGCAAAGACGGCCTTCGCTCTGGTTGCGCAGCACCAGTTCCTTGAGGCCCGGTTCGTAGATCGGTACGATGCCGTTTTTGAGCCCTTCGATCTTTCGCGTATCCACGTCAACGGCAGTGACGCTGTTGCCGCTCTCCGCAAAACAGGCCGCCGCCACCAGGCCGACATAGCCGGCGCCAAAAACGCATAGTTTCATCAGGGACTCCTTGCATGAAATTCAACTCTGCGTTCATAGCACAGAATTACTTCCAGATAAATCGGTAATCGCCATAAAAAAGGGGGGATGCAGACGCATCCCCCCTGAACGTGCGGTACCGATCGTCGCTTACTGGCGACCGCCTGCTTCGGCCCACTTCTCCAGCATGGCGGTGGTGACGGACTTGGGCCGCTCGATGGCGTAACCCAGACCACGGTCCCAGGTAATGTTGGCCATGCAGCCCAGCGCGCGGCCCACACCGAACAGCACGGTGTAGAAGTCCCACTCACGCAGGCCGTAGTACCACTGGATGACGCCGGACTGGGCGTCGACGTTCGGCCAGGGATTCTTGGCCTTGCCCTGCTCGGTCAGAACACCGGGGGCAACTTCGAAGATCATGGCCACCAGCTTGAAGAGCGGATCGTCCTTCAGGCCGGGGGTGTTGAGGCAGAACTCACGCTGCGAGGTGTAGCGCGGGTCGGTCTTGCGCAGAACGGCGTGGCCGTAACCGGGGATGACCTGTCCGGAGTTGAGGGTGTCCCACAGGGCCTGGGTGATCAGTTCCTTGGTGGGCTCCTTGTCCTTGCAGTACTTCTCCTGGAACTTCAGGGTCCAGTCCAGCACTTCCTGGTTGGCCAGGCCGTGCAGCGGGCCGGCCAGGCCGTTCAGGCCTGCGGAGTACGCATAGTAGGGGTCGGACAGGGCGGAGTGCACCAGGTGGGTGGTGTGGGCCGACACGTTGCCGGACTCGTGGTCGGAGTGCAGGATGAAGTACATCCGGGCAACATCCTTGTACTCTTCGCACTGGCCGATCATGTGGGCGAAGTTGGCGCCCATGTCGAGGGACGGATCCGGCGCGATCTGGAAGTCGCCGCGATACTTCAGGTTGTAGATGAAGGCGGCAACAATGGGAATACGGGCAACCAGGTCGCTGGCATCTTCATAGACATATTCCCAGGCGGTCATCTTGTTGAATTTGCCGGAGTTGTAGAAGCCGCAGAACTTGGAGTCCTTCTGCATGGCCAGGATACCGACGGAGAGCATCACCATCGGATGGCTGTCCCGGGGCAGGGCACGAATGGTATCCCACACGTAGGAAGGCACAACCTGGCGCTTCTTGAACTCTGCGCAGACTTCATCAACCTGTGCCGGGGTGGGAACGTCGCCGGTCAGCAGGAAGTACCAGAAGGATTCAACCGTGGGATACTTGGAGCCGGGTGCCTTGGGCAGGGCTTCGAAGGTCTCAGGAATGGTCTTGCCGCGGAAACGGATGCCTTCCTGGGGGTCCAGGTAGGAGATGTCGGTCACCAGGCAGCGGATGTCACGGGCGCCGCCGATGCACTGATCGATGGTAACCTCGTCAATCTTGACCTTGCCGAATTCCTTGACCAGCCGGGTGGTGCGAGGACGGAACTCTTCAATTTTTTGCTTGAGCGTTTCCTTCAATGCCATGGTTTTTCTCCTTTCGGGATGGTGATGCGACTGCCGAACCTGTTGATGTGATAAGGTTTTTTAATATACTGTATACAAAATCCCGGTTGTTATAGCACCCCGTGGGGGCAAATTCAACAGGTTTTTTGTCTTATGAAACAGAGATTACAGGATTACCAGTGCGTCGTCGGAGCGGGTCAGCTGTTTCAGGCCGTCACGACTCAAATAGAATGTGTTTTCAATACCGACCGCCCCCTCGCCGGGGAAGACCACTTTCGGCTCAAAGGCCCAGACCATGCCCACCTGCAGGGTCTGATCCCTGAAGCCTCGGGCGATGTAGGGGTACTCGTCGATTTCAACCCCCACGCCGTGGCCGATGAACGACACCTGTGATCCCCGGGCGCCCATGAAGCTGTCGGCGTAGCCCATGTCAACGGCCAGGGTATGGCAGCGGTCGTACAGTTCCCCCCATGGGACCCCTTCCACAGCCAGTTCCTTCATCAATTCCTGAACTTTCAGCATGTCGTCGAAGCCCCGGCGCAGGCGGTCCGACAGGCCGCCGATACAGAAGACGCGGGTCTGGTCCACCAGGTACCCGTCGCAGTTGCCGGCAAAATCGATGATGATCGGCTCATGGCGTCCGATCGGTTTGTGGCTGGCCCCCTGGCCGAAGCAGGGGCTCGGCCCCATTCCTCCCAGCGGGGTGTCGGTGTAGGCCGGGACGGCGCTATCCACACCGGAAAAGGTGTGGCCGAACATCATTTCGCCGTTGAAGACCCGCATGCGGATCAGTCCCAGGTGGCCATGGGTGCGGGCGGTGTACTCCAGCTCAGCGGCCAGCTCAAGATCGGTCATCCCCTCCCGGATCGCCTCCTGCGCCCGCAGGTGGACGGCATGGACCTGGTCGGCGGCATCCTGCAGCAGGTGAATTTCGTAGTGGCTTTTGATCATCCGCACCTGGCGGACCAGGGGGGAGGCATCCAGAAACTCGGCGTCAGAAAAAACCTTGCGGTAGCGTTCGAAGAGGCCCACCGGCAGTACGTCGAATTCCATGCCGATCCGCTTCGGCACAGGGTAGGAACTATCGGCGAGAATGGCGGGAATGTCCTTGGGCGAGCTGAAGGGGCGGATCTCCTTCAGCCCCGACTCCATCCGTGCCCGGGCGGCATCCCGACGGACGAGGTAGAGCGGTTGTCCGGCCTGCGGTACGTACAGGCAGCCGCTCTGGATGGTGCCGGTGAAGTAGAACAGGTCCGCGTTCTGGGCGATGAGTACGGCATCGAGGCCCTGGGCGGCCATCAGGGTTTGCAACTGTTTGCAACGATATTCAAGTTCAGTGGCAGGAGTGAGGCGCATGGGGAAACATTCCTTTCTTCTGGTGCTTGACGAAGGTCGTGGAACCGTTTAGGGTGCCGCGCCATGTCCGGACGAATTTTTACCTCATTTTCGATTGGCCTGTTTACGGTTGTTCCGGCCGGCGATCCATACCCAAGCCCCTGCGGGCTGCCAATTGTACTGGGCAAGAAGGGGGCCTTCGGCTCCGGCGAGCACGAAACCACTGCTGCATGCCTGGAGATTCTGCCGACGATTCCAGGGATTGCAGGCTGCCACGCTCTTGATTTGGGCAGCGGCACCGGTATTCTGGCCCTGGCTGTCGCGCGCCTGGGAGCCGGCTCGGTGGTGGCGGTGGATCTTGATCCTGCGGCAGCGGTCTCCTGCCGGGAAAACGTTGCCCACAACTGGTATGATGACCGTATCAGCACAGTCTGCGGTGAGTTGGCCTCGCTTGAGGCGCAGCAGTTTGACCTCGTGATGGCCAATATCTATGCCGACATTCTGCTGCCGTTGGCGGACCGCCTGGTGGCGATGACCAACCCCGGAGGACACCTGTTGCTCTCCGGCATACCGCTGCAGGACAAGTTCGACATCGTGCGCTGCTATACCGCTCTGGGCTGCTGCGTTGTCGATAGCAGGATCGGCGAGGAGTTCGCCACCTATCTGCTGCTTCGGCCCTAAGCCCTGAGTACTGCCACGATCAGGAAGAGCAGGATGGCGGCTGCGGCAATGGCCAGGACGAGCTTTGCCACGGACCAGGGGCGCTCACCCTGCACTTCGCCGGTATCGCCGTTGATGACGAAACGGTAGGAGCGATCCTTGTAACGGTAGGCGCTGATCCAGACCGGCAGCAGGATATGCTTGAAGGTGATGTCGTCGAACTGGGTGCGTACCGTGCCGATCCGCTGCTGGTCGCCGCCGATATCCCGCTTGACCGCTTCACGGATCGCCGCGTCCATGATTGTTTTGCCCCGCTCGAAACCGCTGCCCAGGTCCACCTGGTACACCTCGCTCTGAAATCCGCTCATGTATTCGTCCCGATAGGGAACCAGTTTTTCAAGATTCCAGGGCTCCAACTCGTCGATGATGGCCGGGGGCAGCGAAGCTCCAGCCTGCACCAGGATGTCGTCGAAATGCTGCCAGACCGTTCCGCTGGCGTTGTGCCAGCGGGTGTGCCGAACCTGGCGACTGCGCGAGACCGTGGTGCCCTTGTCGTCGGTGTCGGTAAAGTGTTCGGTGACGTAGTAGTCGTCCCCCCGCTCCCCGTCATACCAGGTGGTTGTCCGGGCGTCAAAGGTCCAGTAGGGGATGTAGAGCCCCGTGATGCTTCCTTCCCGTGTTGCCTGATCCTTCAGACCGCCGGGGGCGAACCAGAGGCTGCCCAGCCATTCCCTGAACAGCTGCAGCGCCTGGTTTCCGGGTATCCCGAACGGCAGCACCGCCCCGGGTTTGATCAGGCGGGCTGCCTTGGCCGCGGCGTGCAGCTGGCTGCCGCAGAACGGGCAATGGCTCAGGGACAGGTTGGGCTGAACCGTGGAGACGGCGTTGCAGGACTGGCAGGTGACGGTCTGGGCGTCCCGTGTTTCACCCTGTGCCGTGGCCCGGGCGAAAAAGTCGTAAAAATCCAGCTCCTTGATGTCGTCGGCCGACTGGGGGATGCGGTTCTGGTGGCTGCAGTAGGGACATTTGAGCGTGGCGGTACCGGGTGAAAACTCCAGGCCGGCACCGCAGGAGTTGCAGGGGAACTGTCGTGGTGCGGCCGGAGTGGCGGTTGTGGGACTGGTGGTGCTCACGCGTGTCTCACCTCATGCGGAACGGGAATCGGGAAAGGCTGCGCGCTACTTCGGCAGCGGCGGCGGCACTGCTTCAAACAGGGAGATCAGTTCAGCCACGGTGCCGGCGGCGGCCCAGTCGGCCATCCCCTGTTTCCAGGCCAGGGTGTCGCGGGTCACCTGACCGGAGCGGACCATCTGCTGCAGGCCTGTCATATCGAATGGTCCGGCCTGCTGACCGTTCAGCGCCAGATAAACCTGCGTCTGCGGAGGCAGGGGAGGGGGAACGGCTCCCGGCGCGCCGCCACCGGCAGGTGGTGCCGTCGGTTGGGCCTGGGTCGCGAACGTCCCTCCCATAGCACCGGCCATCTGGCCCCCCATGCCGAATCCCATGCCGATACCCACGCCGGCGGCGGCCAGTCCTCCTGGATTGTTGGCCGCATCGTTGATTGAGCCGGCTGTTTCGTACTGGGTGTAGGCCTGCAGGTTGCCGATGGCCTTCATGGCCCCGGCCTTGTCGATGGCCCGCTCCACTTCCTCCGGCAACCCCACGTCCTGCACCTGGATTTCGGTCAGGTTGATCCCCAGTCCCTCGAACGCAGGGGCGATCCGTTCCTTCAGCATCTCTCCCAGGGTGTAGACCTTGCTTTCCAGGTCGATCACCGGAAGCTTCAGTTCCGGCATCACTTCCTTGATCCGCAGGCCGATCTTTCCCTTCAGGTTGTCCTGAATTTCTTCAGTGGTAAAATTGCCGTCAGTGCCGGCCACTTCCCGGATAAAGAGCGCCGGATCCTTGATCCTGATGGCGTAGAGGCCGAAGGCGGTGACCCGCACGACGCCGAACTCCGGATCGCGCATGGTGCAGGGGCCGGGTGTACCCCATTTCAGGTTGGTGAACTGGCGGGTGGAGCAAAAGTAGACGTCAGCCTTGAAGGGGGATTCAAAGCCGTACTTCCAGCCTTTCAGGGTGGCCAGGATCGGCAGGTTCTGGGTGGTCAGGGTGTAGGTGCCGGGAAGAAAAATGTCGGCAACCTGCCCTTCGTTGATGAAGACCGCGGTCTGGCCTTCGCGCACCACCAGTTTGGCATTGTACTTTATTTCATTGTTGTAACGGGGGAAGCGGAAAACCAGGGTGTCATTGGTGTCGTCGAGCCACTGAATGATGTCGATCAGTTCGCCTTTGAGCTTGTCCCAGAGTGCCATGCAAGCCTCCGATCTGGTGGGGTAGGCAGCGGATTACGCGAGTGTACCCGCTTTTGGCAAAGAAGCAAGCGGCCGGTGCGGAGAGTGGGTATCAGGAGGAGAGGCGGTCCCGGTCCAGTTCGGGGCTGGTTCTGAGCAGCGCTTTCAGGGTCTGCTCCAGCTTTTCGTTCATCCGGTCGAAGCTGACGCCGATGCCGGGGATCTGTCGGATGCCCCAGGAACGGACCCAGCGTACGGTTATATCCACCGCAAGGCCAAATTCGTGCAGTACCAATTCCAGATGCTCTCCCGGCGTGTAGCGCTCGGGCTCGCTATCGGTGATAAAGGCGCCGCCCCAGGAAATATCCAAGGTGTAGCCGCGCCGTTCCCGGCCGTCCCGGCGTACCAGCAGGGTGGAGACGCAGAGCTGGCGTCGTCGGTACAGGCGCAGTCTGCGGGGGGTAAAGCGGGTGCAGCTCTTGTCGAGGAATTCACCCAGGCTGTTGTCCTGGCGAGCGTCGCCGGCCAGGGTCATCGGCACCAGCATGGCACCGATGACCCGGACTCGCAGTGTGGGGAAAAAGCTTGCCAGGGTGCAGGCGATGATCTTCTCCTCCCCCTTGGCCTTGACGATGGCCGGCAGGTCGATCAACAGGCCGCTGTAGCAAGTGGAGAGGGCCAGCTCCTCCGCCGCCGCAAACGTGGCGCAGGCGGCTGAGGCTGCGCCGCACTTTGTCAGTGCGGCGGTCAGTATGGAGCGGGAGTCGTCGTTGTAGGCGATGACCAGTATCGCTTCCGGGGGGGAGGGCATGGCTGTTGTTCCGTTTCGTAACCTTGAAAACACAAAGTGAGTTTGTTGGGACGCCAGTAGAGTTGTTTGAATACACTGGTGCTGCGGACTGGGAACCGGCTGTTGCTGCCTGTTCAATGTCCGGCCGTCGAGCGGTGCGGTACTATAAACGGGAAGTCGCCGGGCTAACAAGAGAAAAACCGCATGGTCACTCATCGATGTGTGTCGGGCCTGTTTTGGCATGCCTGTTGCTTTGTTGTTGAAACGAAACTGTCAGCCCGAAAACCGGGGAGGTTGAACGTGCTTTACAAAACCGTTAACGAATCATTCAATGAATTCATCGTCCAGCGCAGCGACCCCAAGTGCATCCGCTGCAAGGTCTGTGAACGCCAGTGCTCCTACGGGGTCCACCGCTACCAGGAGGAGTCCGACAGCCTGGTGGAGGATAGCACCCTCTGCATCGGTTGCCGTCGCTGCTCCGCCCTCTGTCCCACCGGCGCCATCACCATTGCCAAAAACCCGGAGGCATTCAAGGACAACGCCTCCTGGTCCACGGCCCACATCCGCAATCTGTACGCCCAGGCCGATTCCGGCGGCATTCTGCTGGCTGCCATGGGCAACCCCCAGCCCTACCGCATCTACTGGGATCACCTGCTCCTGGATGCCTCCCAGGTGACCAACCCTCCCATCGATCCCCTGCGGGAGCCGATGGAGCTGCGTACCTACCTGGGGAAAAAGCCGGACCATATCGAGGTGGTCACGAACCCGGAAACCGGCATGCCGGAACTGACGACGGAGCTGACCCCCCAGATCAAAATGGAATACCCCTTCATTTTTTCCGCCATGAGCTACGGCGCGCTCAACCTGAATGCCCACCGGGCCATGGCCATGGCCGCTGCCGAACTGGGGACGCTCTACAATACCGGCGAAGGCGGCCTGCATAAGGATCTGTATCGTTACGGCGGCAACGTGATGGTGCAGGTGGCCTCCGGCCGCTTCGGGGTCAGTGAACAGTATCTGAACGCCGGCGTTGCCATCGAGATCAAGATCGGCCAGGGGGCCAAGCCGGGTATCGGCGGCCACCTGCCCGGTGAAAAGGTGAGCCAGGCCATATCCGAAACCCGGATGATTCCGGAAGGGTCGGATGCCATTTCACCGGCACCGCACCACGACATCTACTCCATCGAGGACCTGCGGCAGTTGATCTATGCCCTGAAGGAGGCCACCAACTACACCAAGCCGGTGTCGGTCAAGATCGCTGCGGTGCATCACATCGCCGCCATCGCCTCCGGCGTGGCACGGGCCGGCGCCGACATCATCACCATCGACGGTTTTCGGGGCGGTACCGGCGCGGCGCCGCAGGTGATCCGGGACAACGTCGGCATTCCGATGGAGCTGGCCCTGGCGGCCGTGGATGCCCGTCTGCGGGACGAGGGTATCCGCAACCAGGTCTCCATTGTGGTGGGGGGCGGGGTGCGCAACTCCGGTGACGCCATCAAGGCGATCGCCCTGGGGGCCGACGCCATCAACATGGGCACCTCCACCCTGCTGGCCCTGGGCTGTACCCTTTGCCAGCGCTGTTACACCGGCAAATGTCCCTGGGGCATCACCACCAACAATCCCTACCTGGCCAAGCGGTTAAACCCCGAGATCGGGGCGGAGAAGCTGGTAAACCTGGTCCAGGCCTGGGGGCACGAAATGAAGGAAATCCTGGGCGGCATGGGGCTCAACGCCCTGGAGTCGCTGCGGGGGAACCGCTACAAACTGCGGGCGGTCGGTCTGACGGAGAAGGATATGTACCTCCTGGGCGTCATACCGGCGGGAGAATAACACCATGAAAAGAATCTACTCCATCGAAGAAGCCTGTATCGGTTGCCATCTCTGCGAGGTGGCCTGTATCACCTCCCACTCACGGTCCAAGGACCCGATCACGGCGTTCCTCCATGAGAAGGAGCGTCCCCTTGCCCGCTGCGTGGTGGAAGAGGCGGAGGAAGGGGTGATCGCCATCTCCACCCGCTGCCGCCATTGCGACGAGCCGGCCTGCGTCGAGGCCTGCATCGCCGGCGCCATCCAGAAGCAGGAGGATGGCCGGGTGATCGTGGACACCGACAAGTGCGTCGGCTGCTGGTCCTGCGTCATGGCCTGCCCCTTCGGCGCCATCAGCCGCGATCTGAAGAAAAAGAAGTCCAACAAGTGCGATCTCTGTCCGGACCGCGACACACCGGCCTGCGTAGCAGCCTGCCCCAACCGTGCACTGATCTATATGGAGGGTGACTAGATGCGGTACGTACTCATCGGTAATTCCGTGGCTGCGGTCGGAGCGATCCGCGCCATCAGGAAGCTGGACAACGAGGGCGAGATCACGGTGATCTCCCGTGAAAAGTATCCGGCCTACGGCCGTCCCCTGATTTCCTACCTGCTGGGCGGTCTGATCACGGAAAAGGAGATGGCCTACCTGCCGGAGGGGTTCTACGAGCAGAACCGGATCAACCTGCTGCTTTCCACGGAAGTAACCGGCCTGGATACGGCGGCAAAGACGGTGCGCTGCGCCGACGGCAGAACGATCGGCTACGACCGGCTGCTGCTGGCCACCGGCGGCGATCCCTTTGTCCCTCCCATCGAGGGGCTGACGGGAAAGGCGCGGATCTTTACCTTCACCACCTGGGACGATGCAGCTAAATTGAAGGCCATTGCCGGCGACATCACCAGGGCGGTGGTGATCGGCGGCGGCCTGATCGGCCTCAAAGCTGCCGAGGGGTTGAACCTGCTGGGCAAGGCGGTGACGGTGGTGGAGCTGGCCGACCGGGTGCTCTCCTCCGCCTTTGACCGGCCGGCCGGCAAGATCGTGGCCCGCAAGATGCGCGCCAACGGCATCGACGTGATCACCGAGGATACGGTGGCGAGCGTGTCCGGCGAGGGGAACGCCATTTCCGGCGTGACGCTCAAGTCGGGGGATTTTCTCCCCTGCGACACCGTGGTCGTGGCCATCGGCGTCCGCCCCGCCACCGGCTTCCTGCAGGGAAGCGGCGTGCAGGTCAACCGGGGGGTGGTGGTGGACAACCACATGCGGAGTTCGGTTCCCGATATCTTCGCCGCCGGCGACGTGGCCGAGGCCGAGGACTTCTTCAGCAGGGAGAAGAACCCGATGCCGATCTGGCCCGACGCTTACATCCAGGGTGCAGTGGCCGGAACCGCCATGGCCGGGGGGGAGCGGGAGTACGAGGGAGGGCTGGCCATGAACTCCATCGAGTTCTTCAAGGTCTCCACGATCTCCATGGGGGTCACCAACCCGAAAAACCCCGAAGAGTACGAGATACTGACCGCAACCGACATCGAGAACTACCAGTACCGCAAGCTGGTACTGCAGGAGGGGCGTCTGGTGGGAGCGGTGCTGGTGGGCAACGTGGACCGGGCCGGTATTCTCTCCGGCCTGATCAAGAACCGTACCGATATCAGCACCTGGAAACAGCAGCTTCTGCATGACGATGTCGGCTTTGTGGCCCTTGACCGGCAGATCCGCCGGACCCGCTTCGCTCCCAAGGGGGGCTACGCCTGGCCCCAGCCCGGTTTCGGCAGGATGGCCGGCGGCCACTGACGGCCGTTCACCCTGGCAGGTTGACCTTTACCCGAACCAGAACAAGGAACCACCCATGAGACCCAACAACAGTTTCTTTTACGAAAAGGACATCTCCAACTGCGGCCTGACCGGTTTCATCTCCAAAAAAGGGCGGCGGATCGGCGGCGCCACCATCATCAAGTCCATCGCGCTGATGCATGACCGCGGCAACGGTCTGGGCGGGGGCTTCGGAGCCTACGGCATCTACCCACAGTACAAGGAGTTCTACGCCTTTCACCTGATGTATGAAAGCGATGCCGCCCGCCAGTTGACGGAAGAGTACCTGGAGAACAACTTCCATATCGAGCAGCAGGAGCCGATCCCGACCCGGCGTATCCGGGCCATCGCCAGTCCGCCGCTGTTCAAGCGCTACTTCGTGGCGCCGCTCTACAACGACGACTACCGGGAAGCGGTGGAGTACCAGGGGCTGACTGAGGAAGACCTGATCGTGCGTCACGTCATGGCCATCAACCATGAGATCAACGGCGCCTTCGTGGTCTCCTCCGGCAAGAACATGGGGGCCTTCAAAGGGGTCGGTTTTCCGGAGGAGATCGCCGACTTCTTCATGCTGGAGGAGTATGAGGGGCACATCTGGACCGCCCACAACCGCTTTCCCACCAACACCCCCGGCTGGTGGGGCGGCGCTCACCCCTTCACCCTGCTGGACTGGTCCATCGTGCACAACGGTGAGATATCCTCCTACGGCATCAACAAGCGCTACCTGGAGATGTACGGCTACCTCTGCACCATGCTGACCGATACCGAGGTGGTGGCCTACACCCTGGATCTGCTGATCCGCAAGCACGGCCTGCCCCCTGAGCTGGCCTGCACGGCGCTGGCACCACCCTTCTGGGCTCTGATCGATCAACTGCCGGAAAAGCAGCGTCAGTTGTACACCGCGGTTCGCCAGATTTACGGCAGTGCCCTGCTGAACGGGCCCTTTGCCATCCTGTTTGCCAGCAACAAGGGGCTGATCGGTCTCAACGACCGGGTCAAGCTGCGCCCTCTGGTGTGTGCCGAGCATGAAGATATTGTCTATATGGCATCGGAAGAGGCGGCCATTCGCGAAATATGCCCGCAGCCGACCCGCATCTGGGCTCCCCGTGGCGGTGAGCCGGTGATCGCGCTGATGGAAGGGGAGGTATAGAACATGAGGATTGATGCCCAGGGACTGTACTACAAGGAACTGAACCGTCAGGTGCGCGACGCGGTTGCCGGCGGTGCCACGGAGATCGTTCTGGACAACGTCAATGGTCAGTACTTCATCGGCGACGGCATCAACACGCCGGTGACCATCACGGTCAACGGCGTGCCGGGTAACGATCTGGCGGCGTTCATGAACGGCGCTACCGTCATTGTCAATGAAAATGCCCAAGACAACATCGGCAACACCATGAATGCCGGCAAGGTGGTGGTGCACGGCCATGCCGGCGACGTGCTGGGCTACGGCATGCGGGGCGGCCGCCTGCATATCCGCAAGGATGTGGGCTACCGGGTCGGCATTCACATGAAATCCTATCAGGAGAACCGGCCGGTGGTGGTCGTGGGCGGCACGGCGGGGGACTTCTTCGGCGAGTACATGGCCGGCGGGGTACTGATCCTGCTGGGGATGTACTCCGACATGCCGGAACGGGACAAGCACGGCTACCTCTTCGGTACCGGCATGCACGGCGGCGTGATCTACGTCCGTGGCGGTGTCGACGAATCGCGGCTTTCCGGCGAGGTGGGCGCGTTTCTGCCGGACCTGGAGGACAAGGCACTGTTGGAGGGGTACCTCAAGGAGTACTGCAGCGACTTCGGACTTAATCTTGCGGAGATCTTGGCCGAGCCGTTCGTGAAGGTGATGCCGAAGAGTGCCCGGCCCTACGGGGCCATGTACTGTCCCATGCCCAAGTAATTCGCCTCCACGATAGACTGGTCCTCTGAAGCGTGTCCGCAGCTGCAAGTTGTGCGGACACGCTTTTTTTGTTGCATTTCGTTACTTGCCGTTTATGGAAAAAGTGCTAGCATTCGGCCTGACGTAACCGCTGTCTGATCAGCTGTCCGGGAGGGGTGTGCATGGCATGTGTGGTGAAAGTATCCGGTTTCCGCAGGGTTGTCTGTGCGCTTTTTCTGGCGTTCCTGGCATCCGGGTGTAACCGTCAGTCCCCTTCCGTGACACCGCCGCCGCCGGTGGAGGTGGTCGCTGTCACCGTGCAGCCGCAAACAGTACCGGTCCTGTTTCCCTTTGTGGCCCAGATACAAAGCTCCCATCAGGTGGACGTGATGGCCAGGGTGAGCGGATTCCTTGAGAAGATCAGCTACCGGGAGGGCGAAGCGGTCCGTCAGGGACAGGTGCTGTTCCAGCTGGACAAGAAGCCGTTCATCGCCGCCGCCAATGCCGCCAAGGCCGAGGTGGACACCCGCCGCTCCCAGCTCTGGACCGCCAAGGCCACCCTGGACAGGGTCAAGCCCCTTGCCGAACAGAATGCCGCCAGCAAGAGCGACCTGGACAACGCAACCGGCAACCACAAGACCGCCGAAGCCGCGGTTCAACAGGCCCAGGCCAACTACGACAAGGCGCTGCTGGATCTGAGCTACACCACCATAGCCGCGCCGTTCAGCGGGGTGGCGGGGCAGGCCCTGATGCGGGAAGGCGGCTATATTGCGGCCGGCAGTGCATCGGCCAAACTGACCTATGTTGCCAAGCTGGACCCGGTCTGGGTTGATTTCAGCATTTCGCAGAACGAGCAGGCCAAAATGAGCCAGGAGGTTGAGAAGGGACGGATTGTCGGTCCCCGGAACAACCGGTATACGGTTGAGCTTGAGCTTTCCGACGGCACGCGGTATCCCCTGTCGGGCGTGGTCAACTTTGCCGAGCCCTCGTTCAGCAAGGAGACCGGCACCTACCTGGTGCGTGCGGAAATCCCCAATCCCAAGGCGATCCTTCGGCCCGGCATGTTTGTGCGGGCCTGGCTGAAGGGGGCCATGCGTCCCAATGCCCTGGTGGTGCCGCAGCGCGCGGTACAGCAGACCAGCAACGGCCAGATTGTCTTTGTGGTCAACGAGAAGGGCTTGGCTGAGGTGCGGCCGGTGGTGGCAGGGGAATGGTTTGAGCAAAACTGGATTATCGACCAGGGACTGCGGTCCGGCGACAAGGTGATCGTGGACGGCTTCATGAAGCTGGCCCCCGGCGCGCCGGTCAAGCTGGTCACTGCCGAGGAGATGCAGAAGGCAGTCCGGCCTGCCCAACCGAAAGCAGCCAAGTAAGGGGGCGTCATGGGAAGCTTTTTTATCGACCGTCCCGTTTTTGCCGCGGTTATTGCCATCATCATCACCCTGGGGGGGCTGGTGGCCCTCAAGGTGACCCCCATTGCCCAGTATCCCGAGATTGCCCCCCCCACGGTACAGGTCTCGGCCTTCTATCCCGGCGCCACGGCCGAGGTGATCGCCAATACCGTGGCAGCTCCCATTGAACAGCAGGTAAACGGTGTGGACGGCATGATCTACATGTCTTCCACCAGCGCCTCTTCGGGCGGCATGTCGCTGACCGTCACCTTTGAGCCGGGCACCGATCCGGATATGGCCCAGGTCAACGTGCAGAACCGGGTCAACCAGGCCAGCTCCCAGTTGCCGGACGTGGTCAGCCAGCAGGGGGTGACGGTACAGAAACGCTCCCAGTCGTTCATGATGGTCATCAGCGTCTACGCGCCGGATGACCGCTACGATCCGGTCTACCTGGGCAACTACGCCAATCTTTATATTCTGGACCCCATCAAGCGGATTCCCGGTGCCAACCTTTCCAGCATGTTTCCCTTGCCCGACGTGGCTATGCGGATCTGGCTGAAGCCCGATCACATGGCTCAGATGGGGATCACGGCCAAGGATATCGCCACCGCCATTCAACAGCAGAACAAAGCCTTCGGTGTCGGCTCCATCGGACAGTCGCCCGCTCCGAAAGGCACCCAGCAGACCTTTGTGGTCACCACCAAGGGGCTGCTGTCGGAGCCGGCCGAGTTTGAGAACATCATCATCCGGGCCGCCTCGGAAGGTTCGGCTCTGGTGCGCCTGAAGGACGTGGCCAGTGTTGAGCTGGGGGGCAAGGACTACTCCGTTGCCACCAAGGTCAACGGCAGGAAATCGGTGGCTCTGGTGGTCTATCAGCAGCCGGGTGCCAATGCCATCGAGACCTCCCGGCAAGTACGGGAGTTGCTGGCAAACCTGAAGAAGAATTTTCCCGATGGGCTCGAGTACAAGGTGGTGCTGGACAGCAGCGAGTTTACCGCCGCCTCCATCGAAAAGGTCGTGCATACCTTTTTCGAGGCGGTGGTATTGGTGGTGCTGGTGGTGTTTTTGTTCCTGCAGAGCTTCCGGGCCACCCTGATCCCGATCCTGGCGGTGCCGATCGCCATTATCGGTACCTACACCGGCATCCTGGCCCTGGGTTTTTCCACCAATATGCTGACGCTGTTCGGCATGATTCTGGCTATCGGCCTGGTGGTGGACGACGCCATCATCGTGGTCGAAAACGTGGAGCACAACATGGCCGCCCACGGCATGTCGCCGATGGAGGCAGCCAGAAAAGCGATGTCGGAGCTGACCGGCGCGCTGATCGCCATCGTGCTGGTACTGGGATCGGTCTTCCTGCCGGTGGCGTTTCTCAGCGGCATGACCGGTACCCTGTACAAACAGTTCGCCGTCACCATCGCCATATCCATGGTGTTGTCGGGTGTGGTGGCCCTGACCCTGTCTCCCGCCTTGGCGGCCCGTATCCTGAAGCCGACCCCGGGCGAGAAAAAGGGCTTTTTCAAATGGTTTGAACAGGGCTTCAACCGTCTGACCGATCGCTATGTGGCCGGGGTGCGCTGGCTGATTCGGCACAAAACCATCGGCATGCTGCTGTTTGGCGGTGTGGTGGCACTGGTGCTGGTGCTGTTCAGGGTGGTGCCGGGCAGCTTCGTACCGGAGGAGGACCAGGGCTATCTGTTCGTGGGTAACATCATGCCGGACGCGGCCAGTCTGGAGCGGACCACGGCGGTCAGCGACCGGGCCGTGCAGTTGATGCAGAGCAACAGCTCCATGGCGGATATTACCCAAGTGGACGGCTACAGCCTGATTGACGGCAGCGTCAAGGACAATGCTGGGCTGCTCTTTGCGGCGCTGAAGCCCTATGCGGAGCGCCAGGGAAAGGGAGCGGACGCCTTCAGCGTGCAAAAGGACCTGAGCCGCAAGCTGCACGGCATCAAGGAGGGGATGGTCTTCTCCATCAATCCGCCTTCCATTCCCGGCCTTGGTTCCACCGGCGGCTTCGAGTTCTATATTCAGAACAAGGGGGGCGGCTCCGCCCAGGAGCTTGAGAAGATCACCAAGCAGTTTGTTGCTGAAGCCCGCAAGCGGCCGGAGCTGGCCGGCGTCTCCAGCACCTATTCAGCCAGCCAACGGCAACTGAGCCTGAATGTTGACCGGGTGCGCTCCGAGCTGCTGGGGGTGCCGGTTGCAACGGTCTACGACGCCTTGCAGTCTTCTTTCGGCTCGGCCTACGTGGGACAGTTCCTCCAGTACGGCCGTATCTGGCAGGTCATCGTTCAGTCGCACCCCGATTACCGTGACCAGCCCAACGACCTGACCGAGATTTTTGTCCGCTCCACCAGCGGCGCCATGATCCCCATCTCTTCTGTTGCCACCATCAGTTACGTGGCTGGCCCCAGTATCCTGCCCCGTTTCAACGGGTTTCCGGCAGCAAAACTGAACGGCAGTCAGGCAGCCGGTTTCAGCTCCGGCCAAGCCATTGCCGCCATGGAGGAGGTGGCGAAATCGGTGCTGCCGGAGGGGTACAGTTATTCCTGGGCAGGCCAGGCGTTTGAAGAGAAGAAGTCCGGCAACACCTCGACCATCGCCTTTGCCTGTGGCCTGATCATGGTCTTTCTGATCCTGGCGGCCCAGTACGAGAAATGGTCGCTGCCGATCGGGGTGGTGCTGTCGGTGCCGTTCGCCATCTGCGGCGCCCTGCTGCTGACCTGGGTTCTGAAGCTGGAAAATGATGTCTACTTCCAGGTCGGTCTGCTCACCCTGGTGGGGCTTTCCGCCAAGAACGCCATCCTGATTATCGAATTTGCCGCCGACAACCTGCGCAAGGGGATGAGCGCCTGCGACGCCGCCATTGAAGCGGCACGCCTGCGTCTGCGACCTATTGTCATGACCTCGCTGGCCTTCATCCTGGGGTGTGTACCGATGGCCCTCGCCTCGGGTGCCGGTGCCAACAGCCTGCGAGCCATCGGCACCGGCGTGATCGGCGGGATGCTGGCTTCCACCCTGGTGGCTTCATTCTTTGTGCCGCTCTTCTTCGTGCTGCTGGAAGAGGGCAGCGGCTTCTTCAGTCGCAAGAACGCAAAGGATGCTTCACCAGCGACAGACGCGGGAGGTGACGACCATGCGTAGGATGTGGGGTCTGCTGCTGATGGTCCTGCTTGCCGGCTGCACGACCGGCTCCGACTATGTGCGTCCCGATGTTGCGGCTCCCGTGCACTGGTCCGTTGCGTATGATGCTGCGGCTGACGTGGCGGACAGTCGCTGGTGGCAACAGTTCGGCGACCCGGTGCTGGATGGCCTGATCGAGCAGGCGGTGCGTCAGAACCTTGACCTGAAGATCGCCACGGCCCGGGTGGATCAGTACCTGGGGGCGCTGGATACGACCCGGGCGCAGTTTTTTCCCCAGATCAGCGCCGGGTTCGACGCTGCCGGGAAACGAACGGCCGGGCAGACAAACGAAAGCTACCAAGCCGCCCTGAGCGCCACCTGGGAGCTGGACCTGTGGGGCAGAATCCGGCGTTCCAGCGAAGCGGCCCAGGCTCAGATTGCCGGCAGTGAGGCGGGAAGGCGCGGTGTGCTGATGACCCTGGTGGCGAATGTGGCCTCAGGCTACCTGACCCTGCGCGGACTGGATCGACAGCTTGAGATTGCGACCGCGACTGAAAAGGCCTATGCGGAAAGCCTGAAGCTCTTTCAACTCCGTTTCAGGTACGGTACCGTTTCCCAGCTCGAAGTGGCGCAGGCCGAGTCCCAGTACGAGGCGGCCCGTCAGTCGATTCCGGTTTACGAGTCCCTGGTCCGCCAGCAGGAAAACCTGCTTTCACTCCTGCAGGGACATGCACCGGGGCCGATTCCCCGTGGCAAAGCTCTGGATGAGCTGACGCCGCCCGCCATTCCGGCGGGTATCCCCTCGCAGCTGCTGGAGCGCCGTCCGGACATCATTCAGGCCGAGCAGGCCCTGATTGCCGCCAACGCCCAGGTGGGTGCAGCCAAGGCCGCCTATTTCCCGAAAATCTCCCTGACCGCTGCTCTGGGAGCGGCCAGTACCGATATCGGTCGATTGTTTACGCCGGGAAGCGAGCTTTGGTCCGCCGCCGGTCAGGTTGTGGCACCGCTCCTGAATTTCGGCCAGATTTCCGGGCAGGTGAAGCAGGCCGAGGCCCAGCAGCAGCAGGCCCTTTTTCAGTACCGGCAGGCGGTGCTGACCGGCTTCAGGGAGGTGGAGGATGCCCTGACCAAGACCACCAGGGGCAAGGAGCAACTGGTAGCCCAGAAACGGCAGGTGGCGGCACTGGAAGAGTATGCGCGTCTGTCTCGGTTGCAGTTTGAGGCCGGGACCTCCAGCTATCTGCAAGTGCTGGACGCGGACCGTTCCCTGTTCACCGGCAGGTTGAACAGCACCCAAACCCAGTATGATCTGCTGGTGTCGTTGATCGGGGTTTACAAGGCACTGGGGGGCGGCTGGATTGACGCAGCGGAAAAGCCGGGAGCAACGGCACGGAAGTGATTCCGTACCGTTACGTCCGGCTTTCGTATCGTTTCCCCTCCTCCGGAGAGGTCACGTTCTGATCAGGTCCAGCTGAAAATGGCCCTTCAACAGTTGGATTATCTGGTTTACCCCTTTGAATGCCTGCTTCAACTGCTCCCGTTCCCGCTTGCTCAACTGCAGCGGGTCGATCCGGTTGTCCGGTTTTCGTCCCTCCTTCATCGCGGCAAACTGGCGGCGCAGGCGCAGGTTCAGCAGAAAGCTGAAGGCGTCTTCGGCCGCGTCAAGATCGGAAGCAGCCAGTTTGCCCTGCTGACGTAGTCGCTCGATCTTCTCCCAGGTGTTTCCCCCCATGATTCCCTGCTCAAGCGCCAGCAGGCTGACCCCCAGCGTCAGGGTGAAAATCCCCCCCTTTTTCAGGTCAAAGGTTCCTTTGTGCTCCCCCTCTGAATCGGTCTTGATCTGACCGAACATCCCCAGCGGTGGTTTGAAGCGAACGATATTGCGGGCCATGTACGGGAAGAACAGGGCCGTCTGGTGGCTGACGGCAATGACATGTTCGCGCAGCTCCTGCTGCAGCGCACAGTCACCGTGGATGACGCGCATGTCCTGGAACATGCCGAAATTCACCATGTTGTCCGGCAGCGGTGTCGATATCCAGCCGTTCAGAAGGACTTTCCATTCGCTCAGGCTGTGCCGCCATTGGGGGTTGGTGGCCATGGTGTTGCCGGGGCAGCGGGGAACCCCCAGGTATTCGAGGGATGCGACCAGGCGGGAGGCGAACCGCTCCATCTGCGGCATCCGTTCGGGCGGCAGGTCGTCGACGTAGACCAGGGCGCTGTCCTGGTCGGTGCGCAGGGTCTGTTCCCCCCGCCCATCGCTTCCCAGGGCCAGGAATGCGGCGCCCTCCGGCAACCGGACCCCTTCCAGGAGATCCAGCAGGGCAATAACCCGCATGGTCAGCTCATCGTTGAAGTGGGCAATCAGGGAGATCAGGCTGTGGGGGTCGGCGCCGGTGCTGATGGCGTACTGCAGCATTTCCGTCATGCGGCCACCGATGCCGCGCAACTGCTCGAAGCTTTCGCAGGTTTCGATCTCCTGGGAGAGGTACAGCGGGCAACGGGTTTGAATCCGCAGCAGGTCGGTGTTGGTCAGCAGCCCGGTAATGGTTCCGCTGTCATCGGTTACGACCAGGCGATGGATACGATGCTTGGCCATGGTGAAGATGGCCTTGAAGAGGTAGTCCTGCTCACGGATGGTGATCAGGCCGGGGTGCATGATGTCGGCAACGGACCGTTGCAGCAGGGATTCGGGGGCGGTTGCCACCAGATTGCGCAGGTCCCGCAGCGTGACAACCCCTTGGGGCAGTTCCCTGTCGACAACAATGACGCCGGTAATGTTGTGGCGCTGCATCAGGCGAGCCAGTTCCACGACGCTGGTTTCGGGGGGGCAGGTGACCGGTGTTCTGGAGCAGAGTGTCCCGGCCCGGATGAAATAGAAACTATCCTCGTGCGGAATGCTGCCGGGCATTGCAGTCCTCCTTTTCCACGGCATCGCTCATGTTACCGCTTTGTGCCCGATTTTATGCCGCAACGCAACGCTCTTGTTCTTGAAATGCTGCAGAAGGCTGCTGATTGGTATGTCAAGTGACATTAAACACTATTTTGAAAAATATAAAACGCAACGAATATATCGGTGTTTAATGATGGTGGTAAAGCAGCCATAAAGCTGTATTTGGGGTGGGGATTGTGATGGTTTGTGGCGAGAATTTTTTGGTGTTTTGTAATTTTGTTGTGGTATAAATATTTGATATTTAATAAAAAAATAATTATTGTGCTTTTGTAAATTCATTTAAAAAATTTATGTTGACATTAATTATAACGATGTATTAATACGAATCAAACGCAATGACTGAAAACTGATTTATGCTTTCTTGATGGCTTGGTGACGGAAATGCGAGCGGATGCGGGTTACGCTGACGGAGTGGGGCGCTCATCATGAAAACCGTAAAGAGGGAACGAGAAGCGTATTCGGTACAGGCGGTCATCAAGGCCATTGAACTGCTTGAGATCCTGTCGTCGGATCAGGAGCATGCCACGGTGCCGATTCTGGCATCCCGTCTCGGGTTGAGCAGAAACAAGGTGTTCCGGCTGGTGGCGACTCTTGAGGCAAAGGGCCTGGTGGAGCGAAGCGAGGAAAGCAACTCGTTTCATCTCGGCATCCAGGCCTTTGAAATGGCCCAGCATATTCTCAAGAGCGCCAGCCTGATCAGGATGGCTTACCCGGTGATGGAGGAACTGGCCCGCAAGCTGGATGAAGCGGTTTACATCACGGTGGCCAACAACGATGAGGTGCTCTTTCTGGACATGGTGGACTGCCTGCAGCAGGTGAAGGCGGTGGACATGGTGGGCAAGCGGTTTCCCTTCTTCACCAACGCGGCCGGCAAGGTGATCAAGTCGCTGAGTTCTCCCGACATCCTGAGCCGCGGCAGACGTCGTCGCGAGATTCCCGACCCGGAGGCGCTGGAGCGGGAGCTGCAGGAAATCCGGTCGCGGGGATTTGCGGTTGATTTCAACGGTTTGGGCGACGGGGTCTGTGCCGTTGCGGTGGCGATCCGGGATTATGCCGGCAAGGTGGTCTGTGCCCTGACCCTGCTGGCCCCTTCGTTCCGCATGTTGCACGAACGACTGGAGCAGGAGGTGATCCCCTGCATGCTGGAAGGGGCGGCAACCCTTTCCCTGAAGTTCGGTTACACGCGGGCCTGCGCCTGAAAAGCGGTGGTCCGGTGAATGAATACAGAGGTACGGAGGTTTTCCCCGCGGCAGGCAGGGCCGGGACGATGATGCCACCCATCGTCCGGACCGGGAAAGGAGGCGGGCCAACCTTGCTGACGGGAACAGGGTCAAAGCGGTTCACATCACGTAATCCGGAGGAGCGAGTATGGAAAAAGCAAAAGCTGATGCGTACTGGAAAGAGAACCTTACCTACATCTCCATTTTGCTGGCGATCTGGTTCGGGGTTTCCTATTTTGCCGGCATCATAATCTGTGACCAGCTGGATACAATACGGATTGGCGGTTTCCCGTTGGGATTCTGGTTTGCCAACCAGGGGTCCGAGGTCATCTTCTGCATTCTGATCGTCATTTACGTCTACCTGATGAACAACCTGGACAAGAAGTACGACGTCCATGAAGGCTGATTGCCAACCTACTTACCCAACGAGGTGACATGTATGAGCATTCTTACCTGGACCTATATTATCGTCGGTCTTTCATTCTCGCTGTACATCGGCATTGCCTTCTACACCAAGGCCAAGTCAACCGGCGACTTCTACGCGGCCGAGCAGTCGGTCCATCCGGTGCTGAACGGCATGGCCACCGGCGCCGACTGGATGTCCGCGGCCTCCTTCATCTCCATGGCCGGCCTGATCTCCTTCATGGGGCGCGACGGCTCCATGTACCTGATGGGCTGGACCGGCGGTTACGTGCTTCTGGCCATGCTGCTGGCTCCCTACCTGCGCAAGTACGGCAAGTTCACCGTGCCCCAGTTCATCGGTGATCGCTACTACTCCAACTCCGCACGGGTCATCGCCCTGGTCTGCGCCATCTTCATCTCCTTCACCTATGTTGCCGGCCAGATGCGGGGCGTGGGCGTGGTCTTCTCCCGCTTTCTGGAAGTTGATATCAATACCGGCGTCATCATCGGCATGGCCCTGGTCTTCCTCTACGCCACCATGGGCGGCATGAAGGGGATCACCTACACCCAGGTGGCCCAGTACGTGGTGCTGATCATCGCTTACATGATACCGGCGATCTTTGTGTCGCTGATGCTGACCGGCAACCCGATTCCGCAGCTGGGATTCGGCGGCACCATCTCGGCCGGTGGCGCCCAGATTCTGGGTGATGCGTCTGCCCAGGGCAAGCACATGCTTGATGTGCTGAACGGCCTGCACAAAGATCTGGGGTTTGCCGCGTACACCACCGGCCTGCGTCCCAAGATCGACGTCTTCTTCATCACCATCGCCCTGATGGTCGGTACCGCCGGCCTGCCCCACGTGATCATCCGTTTCTTCACCGTGCCCAAGATTCGTGATGCCCGCTCCTCCGCCGGTTGGGCACTGCTGTTCATCGCCATCCTCTACACCACGGCCCCGGCGGTGGCGGCCTTTGCCCGCACCAACTTCATCAAGACCCTGCACAACGTGAAGTATGAGGATGCCCCCACCTGGTTCAAGAACTGGGAAAAGACCAAGCTGGTTGCCTGGAAGGACAAGAACGGCGACGGCATCATGCAGTATGCCAAGGGAAACCAGGCTGATCCCAAGTCGGCCAACGAACTGAAGATCGACAACGACATCATCGTGCTGGCCTCTCCGGAAATCGCCAAGCTGCCCAACTGGGTGGTGGCCCTGGTTGCCGCCGGCGGTCTGGCTGCGGCCCTTTCAACTGCAGCCGGTCTTTTGCTGGTTATCTCCGCCGCCATTTCGCACGACCTGCTGAAGTCGATCCTGATGCCGGACATGTCGGAGAAAACAGAGCTGCTGGCCGCCCGAATCGCCGCCGGTGTGGCGGTCTGCATCGCCGGCCTGTTCGGCATCTATCCTCCCGGCTTCGTGGCCCAGGTGGTGGCCTTTGCCTTTGGTCTGGCGGCAGCTTCCTTCTTCCCGGCCATTATCATGGGGGTTTTCAACAAGAAGATCACCAAGGAAGGTGCACTGTCCGGCATGATCGTGGGGATCGTCTTCACCGCCGCCTACATCATCTATTTCAAGTTCATGATGCCGGCTTCCTACAATGTAGCGGCCAACTGGTGGTTCGGTATTTCTCCCGAAGGCATCGGCACCCTGGGCATGATCCTGAACTTTGTGGTGGCCTGGGTGGTTTCCAAGTTTACCCCCGAACCGCCTCAGGAAGTCCAGGATCTGGTGGCCTCCCTGCGTTACCCCGGCAAAGAGGTTCCGCCTCCCGCAGCCAGTCATTGATTGAACGCTGCATGAACCGTTGTGTATGCATTGTGCGGCTGCCTGAAACGGCAGCCGCTTTTTTACCGGTTTGAGGTTGTCATGGCTGTGGCGACATGGCATAAACAGGCTGCCTGATACGATCAGGACTACCGGATCACGGGAGCGAGCATGTTTCTCAATTCGTTGAAGTTTCGAGAAGTAACCGTTTTCAAACGTAAAAATATCCGCGGATTCGTGGGGGGAGTGCTGGGTCTTGCCGCCGGCATGAGTCTGACCACCACCATCATCCCGACCGCGGTCGCCACGGTTGTTGGGGGAGAGCCGTTTTTTGTCCGTTTTGCCCTGGCCGAGTACTTCGCCCATACTGCGTTGGTCTGGGG
Organism: Trichlorobacter ammonificans; assembly: GCF_933509905.1. GTDB lineage: Bacteria > Desulfobacterota > Desulfuromonadia > Geobacterales > Pseudopelobacteraceae > Trichlorobacter > Trichlorobacter ammonificans. The sequence continues at coordinate 1,122,730 of NZ_OW150024.1, forward strand.
GGCAGCCGCCTGGGCTGCGGCCCGGATCGGCTCTTCACGCTTAGGGGCAGTGATCCTGGGGGCAACCGGCGCGGTTACCGGTCTGCTGCTGGCACTGGCCGCGCTGGGGAGCACGGCCGCCGTTCTGCTCTCGGCCAGCATTGGTTCGCTGGTCTACGGGATCATCGGCGGCCTGATCATCAGCGGCATCATGCCCGGCGACGATGAACGCCTGATGATCGACTTCGACCGGAAGAAGTCGGAAGAGAACAACTGACCCACCACTACAGAGTTCAGAGGTACCCTCCATGCTTACCATGCTTGTTGTTGTCTTTATCCTTGCCTATGCGGCAATAGTCTTCGAACACCCGCTCAAGGTGAACAAATCCGCTTCGGCCCTGCTGGGGGCCGGACTGCTCTGGACCATTTACGCTGTCTTGACCGGGGATCATCACCAGGTGTCCCATCAGCTGAACGAGTCGTTGGTCTCAACCGCCCAGATCGTTTTTTTTCTGATGGGGGCCATGACCATCGTGGAGGTGGTTGACGCCCACAACGGCTTCGAGGTGATCACCTCCCGTATCAAGACCACCAAGCTTTCCACCCTGATGTGGCTGGTGGGCTTTGTCACCTTTTTTCTCAGCGCGGTGCTGGACAACCTGACCACCACCATTGTGATGATTTCGCTCATGAAGAAACTGTTGGACAACCATGATGACCGGCTCTTCTTTGCCGGTATGATCGTGATTGCCGCCAATGCCGGCGGGGCCTGGTCCCCCATCGGTGACGTCACCACCACCATGCTCTGGATCGGCGGGCAGATCACGACCATTGAAATTATCAAGGGGGTCTTTTTTGCGTCGGTGGTCAACCTGCTGGTGCCGCTCCTGGCGGTCAGCTACATGCTGAAAGGGCGTGCAGTGGTGCCGCCGCAGAAGGTGGTGGAGTGCGGCCATGCCGTCAAGACCACCCCGTTTGAACAGAGCCTGATGTTCTTCATGGGGATCGGTATCCTGGTGGCGGTGCCGGTGTTTAAAACGGTCACCCATCTGCCGCCCTTCATGGGGATACTGTTCGGCTTGGGGATTCTCTGGCTGGTGGGGGAGCTCTTGCACAGCAAAAAGGAGGACGAGCACAAGGAGCACCTGACCCTGGTGCGGGCACTGAAGCAGATCGATATGAGTTCCATCGTTTTTTTCATCGGTATACTGCTGGCAGTGGCCACCCTGGAGCATACCCATATCCTGTCCAACCTGGCCAGGTGGCTGGATCAGGCCGTGGGACGGCAGGATGTGATCGTCACCATCATCGGCCTTGCCAGCGCCGTGGTGGATAACGTGCCGCTGGTGGCGGCTTCCATGGGGATGTACAGCCTGGCCCAGTATCCGCCGGACAGCTTCCTGTGGGAGTTCATGGCCTATGCCGCCGGCACCGGAGGCTCGATCCTGATCATCGGTTCCGCTGCCGGGGTAGCAGCCATGGGACTGGAGAAGATCCATTTTTTCTGGTACGTGAAACGGATCAGTTGGCTGGCCCTGATCGGCTACTTCGGAGGCATTGCCGCCTATATCCTTCAGTACAGACTGCTTCACTGAAACAGCGCCGTCTGACCGACGGCTCCCGTTCAGACTGACGCGCCCGGAGAGCAGATGCTCACGGGCGCGTTTGCAATGCACTACTGCGGAAGGCTGTCCAGAGTCCGCAGCTTGTAGCCGACGCCGGGCTCCGTGATGATGTAGCGGGGACGGGAGGGGTCCGGTTCGATCTTGTGCCGAAGGTTGCTGATGTTTACCCGCAGCACCTGAGGCTGATCAACGTAGGCTTCTCCCCAGAGCTCTTTAAGCAGGTGGTTGTGGGTCACCACCTTGCCCGCATGGGTAACCAGCAGGCGCAAGATGTCATACTCGGTCGGTGTCAGTGCCAGGTCGCTGCCACAGAGCGTGACCCGCCGACCGGCAAGATCAACCTCCAGTTCACCTGTTTTGAACATCGGCTGCGCAACCTGCACCACCCGACGCAGGGCAACCCGGATACGCGCCAGCAACTCGGCCATGCCAAATGGTTTGCTCAGGTAGTCGTCCGCTCCGGCATCCAGCGCCAGCACCTTGTCGTCCTCCCGCTCCCGTACCGACAGCACGATGATCGGTACCCCCGACCACTCCCGCAGTCGTCCGATAACCTCGACGCCGTCCATGTCCGGTAACCCCAGATCAAGCAGGATCAGGTCCGGTTTGAAGAGAGCCGCCGCAGAAAGGGCGGCGGTGCCGCAATCCGCAACCTGGATGGTGAAACCCTCGGCAGACAGTATGGAGCGAAGAAATTTCTGGATGGTGACCTCATCGTCCACCACCAGAATGCGGGCAGGAGTCGTCAGGTTCTTGTCAGGTGCCATGGTGAGTGTCCTGGTGCTGCTGTGCTGTGGGAGGCAGCGGAATTGAAAAGGTGACGCAGAGACCGCCGCCTTCCCTGTTGTGGGCGTGGATGGTGCCACTGTGGGCCTCGACAATACCGTGACAGATGGAGAGCCCCAGGCCGGTACCGCTGACTCCCTCCGGCACCGGTACGCGGTAGAACTTATCGAAAATCCGCTCCAGCTCCTGGTCGGGGATGCCGGGGCCATGGTCTGCCGTCATGATCATCAGCGCGTCGGGTGTACACCAGGCCGAAATTTCCAGGGCGCTGCCGGCCGGCGAATATTTGAGTGCATTGTCCAGCAGATTGATCAGCACCTGATTCATCAGGGCCATGTCCATGGGCACCAGCGGCAGGTCCGGCGCGAGGGTGACGGTGACCGGTCGATTGAGCAATTGACGTTCCATCGCCCCCAAGGCGCAACCGATCAGATCCTGCACGTCACAGGGTTCCATTCTCAGAATCACGTCTCCGGCCTCCAGCCGGGTCATATCGAGCAGTTTTCCCACGAATCGATTGAGCCGATCAGCCTCACCCCGGGCATTCTCCAGCAGTTCGCGGCGGATCGTGGCATTGAGCCGGTCACCTTCCTCCAGAATGCTGCTCAGCACGCCGGTGATGGTGGAAAGGGGGGTGCGCAGATCGTGGGATACCGAGTTCAGTAGCGCCCGTTCCAGCTTCTGGCGTGCCCGCAGGTTTTGCGCCTGCTCTGCCTGATGCGCCAGCTCGACCCGCTCCAGGGCAAGGGCCGCCTGGGTGGCGAAGGCGTCCAGCAGGCGGCGGACCTGGCCGGGCGATTCTGCCGCCTCACCTGACAGTACTACTGCCAGCACGCCGAACGTATGGTTCGGGGTCGTCAAGGGAAAGCAGCAGTACGTTCCCTGAAAGGGGCGATACCGTTCGGTGTAGTGACCGGTTTCCCCTGCCTCCACAGCTGTTGCCCGCTCTTCGTCGTCAAGAACGAACGCATCACGCACTTCAAGCAGTTCCAGCTGCTCTCCACGCTTCAGGAACAGGGCTGACGGCACGGCCAAGGTCGCTGCGATATTGGCCACCACCGTGGCTGCAATGGCAGAGCTGTCCGTTACCGTCACCAGTTCACGGCTGAGCCGGTACAGGCTGGCGGTTTCGGCTTCGCGTATCCGCAGGGCTTCCGCCCGTTCACGGGCCTTGGTCACCAGGGAGCTGATGACGCTTCCGGTCACCAGAAGGCCGAAAAAAATGCCCAGATATTCCTTATGCTGGAAGTCGAAACCGATACGCGGCGGAATATAGAGAAAGTTGTGCAGAAAGGCGCTCAGCACCACCGCCAGAATGGCCGGCTTGAGGCCGACATTGAGGGCTGCCAGTACCACCGTCACCAGATAGACCATCAATAGGTTAAGCGGCGGAAGGAAGTGGCGCAACACCTCGCATACCAGGGTTGCTGCCGCAACCAGCAGAATGCTTGCCGGGTAGCCGAGCGCGGTGGACGAGCCCAGCAAGCAGGACAGACGTTGCAGTTTATCGCTCTTGTCCAGAGCCACATTCATGGTGTCCGTCTCCGCGATTCTCGGTGAACTGCTCCCCATTCGGCAGGTTGGACCGGAAGAGTAGAGGGCGTAGCCGGCAGTTGTCAACAGTTTGCTTTTCTCTTCCTCATCAGTCGCTCACCAGGGGTCGCCCGCAGGATACATTAGTCGAAATTCAATATATTTATGTTTTTTTTATCTGCATTGTTTGGTTTTGACAAACAGCACTTTGTTGGTTGTCAAGGTTTGTTGCTGGTAAATGTTTTTATAAACTTCTAAAAACATTGAATAAATTTTGATTATGTGGGTGTCGTAATAATTGTTGACACTCGCATAATATCGTACTATTAATTTTGTAAAGCTGTTTTGCAAACAATATTTTAAAATTATGAATAAAGATTTTGTAAAGATTTGATGCGACCGCGCCTGCGGTGGAGCGGCTGGTTGATGCGGCGGGTTGCGATGGGTCGACAGCCAGGGCATGGCGACATGCTACGAGCTGTTTTTTAATAAACTCAGCATAGTGTGGAGGTCACGGTATGAGAGAAAAAGGTCACTATTCGGTACAGGCTGTTGTCAAGGCCCTTGAGTTGCTTGAGGCCCTTGCCGGAGATGTGGAGAGTCCCACGATTCCACTGTTGGCCAGCAAGCTGTCGCTCAGCCGCAACAAAACCTTTCGTCTGCTGGCGACCCTTGAGGAAAAGGGGCTGGTTGAGCGGAACGGCGACAGCGGTACGTTTCAGCTCGGGGTCCAGGCATTTGAAATGGCGCAGCATATTCTCAAGAGCGCCAGCCTGCTCAAAATGGCCCAGCCGGTGATGGAAGAGCTGGCCCGCAAGCTGGATGAGGCGGTCTACATTACGGTCATGAGCAACGATGAAGTGCTCTTCCTGGACATGGTGGATTGTCTGCAGCAGGTGAAGGCGGTGGACATGGTGGGCAAACGCTTTCCTTTCTTCACCAACGCGGCCGGCAAGGTGATCAAGTCGCTCAGTTCTCCGGACCTGCTGACCCGTGGCAGGCGCCGCCGCGATATTCCTGACCCGGAGGCGCTGGAGCGTGAGCTGCAGGAGATCCGCAAGCGGGGTGTTGCGGTGGATTTCAACGGTCTGGGTGACGGGCTGTGCGCCGTGGCCGTGGCGATCCGGGACTATGCCGGCAAGGTGGTCTGCTCGCTGACGGTGCTGGCGCCGGCGTTCCGCATGATTCAGGACCGCCTTGAAAGGGAAGTGATCCCCTGCATGCTGGAGGGAGCGGAGACGTTGTCGAGCAAGTTCGGATACTCGCGGGCCTATGCCTGAAGGGCAAGAGGTCGCGAAGGCGATACTGACTTCGGTTCAGCGCCCGGAACAGGATACGAAACGGCAGGGGCAGAACATGCCCACGGAGAAAGGAGGGAAACGGCCGGCGTACGATTTCGGGCACACGGTAACAACGGCAGTTGATGATGAAGAAATAGCACGGAAAAAACGGAGAAACAGAAAGGAGGCAGTATATGGATAAAAGTGGTCAGGCCTACTGGCAAGAAGTGCTCAAGCTACTGGCCGGAGTGCTCGTCGTGTGGTTCTTGGTATCCTACGGATGCGGCATCCTGTTCGCGCAGGCTCTCAACAACATACATTTGGGAGGCTACCCGCTCGGCTTCTGGTTCGCGCATCAGGGTTCCATATATGCGTTTGTTGCCATCATCTTTATTTTCGCCAAGCTGATGGGCAACCTCGACAAGAAATTTGACGTTCACGAAGAATAGAGGAGGCATACATACATGGAACTGCAAACTATGACCTATCTTGTTGTCGGCCTCACCTTTGCGCTCTACATCGGCATTGCCGTATGGTCGCGGGCCGGCAGCACCAGTGAATTCTACGTGGCCGGCGGCGGCGTCCATCCGGTCGTGAACGGCATGGCAACCGCAGCAGACTGGATGTCGGCCGCTTCGTTCATCTCCATGGCCGGTATGATTGCAAGCATGGGCTACGGCGGCGGTTTGTTCCTGATGGGTTGGACCGGCGGCTACGTGTTGATGGCCTGTCTGCTGGCCCCCTACCTGCGCAAGTTCGGCAAGTTCACCGTGGCCTCCTTTGTGCAGGAGCGGTACTACTCAAAAACAGCGGCAGCAGTCTCGGTTATCTGTCTGCTGGTCATGTCCATCACCTACATCATCGGCCAGATGACCGGTGTCGGCGTCACCTTCTCCCGCTTTCTGGGGGTTTCCAATGACATGGGCATCTACATCGGTATGGCCATCGTGTTCTCCTACGCCGTATTCGGCGGCATGAAAGGGATCACCTATACTCAGGTGGCCCAGTATATCGTGCTGATCCTGGCCTATACTGTTCCGGCTATCTTTATCGCCTTCCAGTTGACCGGCAACCCGATCCCGCAGCTTGGCCTCGGTTCTGACATCGTTGGCACCAACACCGCCCTGCTGACCAAACTGAACCAGGTGATCACCGACCTGGGCTTTGGCGAGTACACCTCCCAGATGCCGGGCAGCAAGCTGAACATGTTTGTCTACACGGTTTCGTTGATGATCGGTACTGCCGGTCTGCCCCACGTTATCATCCGTTTCTTCACCGTGCCGACGGTTGCCTCGGCCCGCTCTTCAGCAGGCTGGGCCCTGGTTTTCATCGCCCTGCTGTATACCACCGCCCCGGCTGTGGCTGCCATGGCCCGCTACAACCTGCATGCCACCATGACCCCGGCGGTCAAAACCGGTGGCGACGTTTTCGCGGCTGAAGGCAGTCTGCTGCATGAGCAGCGCCCCGACTGGATGAAGCGCTGGGAGAAGACCGGCCTGCTGAAGTGGCAGGACAAGAACAACGACGGCCGCATCCAGTACTACAACGACAAGTCCAAGGACCAGGCGTTCAACGACAAGGCAAAGGCAGCAGGCTGGGCCGGTAACGAGCTGACCGTCAACGCCGATATCATCGTGCTGGCCAACCCGGAAATCGCCCTGCTGCCCAACTGGGTTATCGCCCTGGTGGCAGCCGGCGGCATTGCCGCCGCCCTTTCAACGGCAGCCGGTCTGTTGCTGGCCATCTCCGCCGCCTTCTCCCATGACCTGATGAAAAAGATCTTCATGCCCGACCTCTCTGAAAAAGGTGAGCTCATGTCAGGCAAGATCGCCATGGTCTTCGCCATCCTTGTGGCCGGTTGGCTGGGGCTCAACCCTCCGGGCTTTGCCGCCGGTACCGTGGCCCTGGCCTTCGGTATTGCCGCCAGCACCATCTTCCCGGTGCTGATGATGGGCATCTTCAACAAGAAGATGAACAAGGAAGGGGCCATTGCCGGTATGCTGGCCGGTCTGTTCATAGTGCTCTTCTACGTGTTCGCCCACAAAGGTATCTTCTTTATCAAGGGCACTGAGTATCTGGGCCTGATCGGCGGCGCCAACTCCTTCTTCGGGATCACCCCGGAGGCTTTCGGCACCATCGGCGCACTGACCAACTTCCTGGTTGCCTATGTGGTTAGCAAGATGACCCCGGAATGTCCGGAGCATATTCAGCACCTGGTTGAGGATGTGCGTACCCCCCGTGGCGCTGCCAAGTCTGTTGAAGGTGCCCACTAGCCGGACGACCGGCTGCGTGACCACGCGCTGGAACCGCAAGCCCCGCCGGAACCCGGCGGGGCTTGTATGCACGAACCTGTTGACGGATTCTGCAGACTGTGACACCAAACGTCTGTTACCCTTGGAGTGATACGATGATCTTTGATGCGGCTACAGCTTTGATCTGGATTCTCTATCTGGCGCTTTTCCCGATGGCCTTCTACTGGTTCCGCCGAGCCTGGCGGATTTTTGTCAACAAGGATTACAGCGAGGTGGCTGTCAAAAAGGGGCTTTCGCCGGCCAACCCCGAAAAGTGGGCCACGGTTACCGGCGTCGTCAATATGCTTGCCGGTGGTGCAGCCACCTGGATCATTGTCGGCGTTGCCCTGTATATCGCCACCGGTATCCTGATCGGTCCGTTCAATTCATTTGACGGTTGGAACGCCTACGCCGGAAGCACCATCTGGCTGAAGCTGATCATTGATTTCATCATAAAACGCCAGGCTCATCCGATCGTATTCGGCAAAAAGAACAAAGAAACGGCACAGACCTGTTTCTGACGCCCGTCACCTGACACTTTCCGGTAATGCCGGTTGCTGGTTATTCACGTTTGTCCGGAGGGACACCTATGCTGCTTCGTCTTTTTCTTCCATTACTTGTGTTGCTGCTGCCGGTTACCGCTTTTGCAGGCGGTGGTGCCGGGGACATACCGGATCTGACCCGCACCGGCATGGGCATCGGTGCCGTGGTGTTGTTTGTTGCGGCCTACACGCTGGTTATTCTTGAAGAGAAACTGCATCTGCGGAAGAGCAAGCCGGTAATCATCGCGGCCGGCATCATCTGGGTTCTGGTGGCTGTTACCTACCAGGGGCTTGGCAAGCCGGATCATGCCCACAGCGCCATCATGCACAACCTGACCGAGTACGCCGAACTGTTCCTGTTCCTGCTGGCTGCCATGACCTACATCAACGCCATGGAAGAGCGAAATGTCTTCAACTCGTTACGCTCATGGCTGGTCAACAAGGGATTCACGCTGCGGACCGTGTTCTGGATGACCGGCCTGCTGGCATTCTTTATCTCGCCGGTGGCGGACAACCTGACCACGGCCCTGCTGATGGGGGCCGTGGCCATGGCAGTGGGAGGGACCAATCACCGGTTCGTGGCGGTTGCCTGCATCAATATCGTGGTGGCGGCCAATGCCGGCGGCGCCTTCTCCCCTTTTGGCGACATCACCACCCTGATGGTCTGGCAGAAGGGCAAGGTGCAGTTTTTCGAATTCTTCGCCATTTTCATTCCATCAGTGATCAACTGGATCATCCCGGCGGTCTGCATGAGCCTGGCAGTACCCAAGGAGAAGCCGGAGGTGAGCGACGCGGCGGTCAGCATGAAAGTGGGTGCCAAGCGGATCATGGCTCTGTTCCTGCTCACCATTGTCACGGCGGTCTCCTTCCACAACTTCCTGCACCTGCCGCCTGCCGTCGGCATGATGCTGGGACTGGGCTACCTCTCCATCTTCGCCTATTGGTTGAAGAAGCATGAGGGGCGCCTGCTTTCCGGGGACAACCCGCTGGATGTCACCGGCCACAACCATGCCACCTTCGATCTGTTCCGCAAGGTGGCCAAGGCAGAATGGGATACGCTGCTCTTTTTCTACGGCGTGATCCTCTGCGTGGGAGGTCTGGGACAGTTCGGCTACCTGGCCGGGGTTTCCAAGTTCATGTATGAGGGGCTGGGCCATACCACCGCCAACGTGCTGGTGGGGATTCTGTCCGCTATTATCGATAACATTCCGGTAATGTTCGCGGTATTGACCATGGATCCGCAGATGTCCCACGGACAGTGGCTGCTGGTAACACTCACCGCCGGGGTAGGGGGAAGTCTGCTGTCCATCGGTTCCGCTGCCGGGGTAGCCCTGATGGGGTCTGCCAGAGGAATTTACACATTTGGGGCCCATTTGAAGTGGACCTGGGCCGTTGCTCTGGGCTATATTGCCAGCATCGTTGCCCATCTGTTCCTGAATGCAACGTACTTTACCCACTAATGCCGCTGCAGGTATGCAGCACCGTACTGACGACACCACCGACGGGATATCGGTCATGACACGCTTCAGCAGCATTGAACAACATCCTGAACAGCGTTTCAACCAGCGACAGAGTCTGTCTGCACGCCTGCCGGGCCTGGTATACCTGATACTGGGCCGGGCGCCGCTCCGGCGCCTGGCCCAGTCCCTGATCACCCTTTTACTGTTGCTTTCTCCGATTTCCTTCACAACGGACGCGATCACCAACTTCGTCTATGAATGCCCGGTTTCCTTGGGTAGTTCGCTGAAAGACCGCCGTAGTGCGGTTGCCCGGCGGACCGTTGCTTTCCCTTCGGCCGCCCTGTCGGCCGCATCAGGGGCATTGGATGTTCGCACCATGCCCACTGCTTCCCGCACTTCGCAGGCGGAACAGATTTCCATTCCCTTTCCCAGCCGAGCCTCACCCGTCTGATTACTGCCCCCATACCAGCCTGGAGCCGTGTTCGTCATATGTCCCGCTGTACCTCAGTGGAGAGGAGAGAGGAGATGTACGAAACACTCAAGCGTCTGCTGCATCTTGGTGAGGTTGTCGCTAAGCCGCGCCGTGTCGACGGCTGCGCCTGTTGCGGCCGTTGTTGCGAAGCCTTTGGCGGACATCTGCACGCTTCTGCCCGTGACCTGGCACGGTGGCGTCGGGAGGGGCGGGAGGATCTGTTGTCTCGCGTCAACCGCCTGGGCTGGATCTGGGTTGACCCCCCGAGCAACCGGCTGCTCGACCCCTGTCCGTTTCTAAGCCGCGAGGCCGCTGGTCGGAAGGTCTGCAGCATCAATGCAACCAAACCGGATATGTGTCGGGACTACCCCACTGTGGCCCATGGGCACCGTTGCCTGAACGGCGTTTTTCTGAAGCTTTGAGCCGTCCCCAAAGCGTTGTGCATGATGACAGAGCCGCGGTATCGTTTCAGTAACTGCGGAAAGCACACGCTTGCGTCGCTTTTCAGCCCGGAAGGAAAGAGGTTTCTTCATGTTGTTGCTGTTCCTGTCCATTCTGGCCGGTAGTGCCTGTGCCGCGCCCCTGATTCAACGCCTGATGCCCCGCCGGGCTGGCTGGTGCTGCGCCATGCCGCCGCTTGCCCTCTGCGTCTGGCTCGCAACCCAGGTTCAAACGGTTGCCACCGGTAGCCTGCTCCAGGAACGCTACTCCTGGATACCCTCCCTCGGCATCAGCGTTACGTTGCGCATGGATGGCCTGGGCCTGCTCTTCTCGCTGCTGATCAGCGGCATCGGCCTGCTGGTGATGCTTTACGCCGCCGCCTATCTGCGCGGCCATCGCCACCTCGGCCGTTTTTACGCCATGTTGCTGCTGTTCATGGCGGCCATGCTGGGGACGGTGCTGGCCGGGGATCTGATCACTCTGTTCCTGTTCTGGGAGCTGACCGGTATCAGTTCTTTTCTGTTGATCGGTTTCGATCATGAACGGGAGGAGTCCCGCCGGGCTGCCCTGCAGGCGCTTCTGGTGACCGGTGCCGGCGGCCTGGCGCTTCTTGCCGGTATTCTTCTGCTGGGACAGGCGGCGGAGAGTACTGAGCTGGCCATGATTCTGGAGCGGGGAGGGCAGGTTCGAGCCGATGCGCGCTATACGGCTATGCTGCTGCTGGTGCTGGCCGGCGCCTTCACCAAGTCGGCCCAGTTTCCCTTTCATTTCTGGCTGCCCGGTGCCATGGCTGCTCCGACGCCGGTGAGCGCCTATCTGCACTCGGCCACCATGGTCAAGCTGGGTATCTATCTGCTCGCCCGCTTGTCGCCGGTTCTGGGGGGGAGCGATCTCTGGTTCTTCGGCCTGACCCTGACCGGAGGGCTCACCCTGCTCGTGGGGGGCTGGCATGCCCTGCGCTGCACCGACCTGAAACAGGTGCTGGCCTGGACCACGGTCAGTGCCCTGGGGATGTTGACCCTGCTGCTGGGGCTGGGGACCCCCCTGGCGATCACCGCTGCCATGCTGTTCCTGACGGTGCATGCTCTGTACAAAAGTGCGCTGTTTCTGGCGGTCGGCGCCGTTGATCATGCTGCTGGCAGCCGTGAGATCACCCGTTTGGGCGGGCTTGCACGGTTTCTCCCCCAGGTTGCCGTGGCGGCTGGACTGGCGGCCCTGTCCATGGCCGGTCTGCCGCCCCTTGCCGGCTTCATCGTCAAGGAGCTGCTCTACGAGGCTGCGCTGACCGTCCCGTTGCTACCGGTCCTGGTGACGGTGGTGGCGGTGCTGGGAAGCGCCCTGGCGGTGGCGGCGGCGTTGCTGGCCGGCTATGTCCCGTTCTACGGTGCACTGAGGGATAGCGAACTGCATCCGCACCGGGTGGAAACAGTCCTCTGGTTTGCGCCGTTGGTACCGGCACTGCTGGGGCTGGTGATCGGCCTGGTTCCCGATCCCCTGGGACGACTGCTGATTGCACCGGCCGCCTCGGTGGTGAACGGTGCCCTGGTACCGGTGTCACTGGCACTTTGGCATGGCCCGGGGCCGGTCCTGTTGCTCAGTCTGGGAACCTTTGCCGCCGGTGGTCTGCTGGCAGCCCTCACGGCATCGCTGCGACGCCCGGCGGCGGTGGACGGTCAGTACCTGCCGACTGGGGAACGCATCTACCGGCTGCTGCTGGACGGGCTGCAGCAGGGGGCGGTCGCGGTGACCGCTAGGTTGCAGAGTGGACGGCTGCGTTATTACCTGATGTCGGTTACCGGCGCAGCCGTCATCTTGATGGGTGGGGTCATGCTGGGCGGTCGGGAAAGCGGGCTGGATATTCCCATGCCCGACGGTCATCTCCATGAATGGTTGACGGCGCTGGTCATCCTGGCCGGAGCCCTCATGGCCACGGTGACCCGCTCACGGCTGGCTGCGGTGGCGGCGTTGGGGACGGTAGGCTATGGCGTTGCCCTGATCTATATCCTGTTTGGCGCACCGGACCTGGCCATGACCCAGTTCTGCATCGAGACCCTTTCCATCATCCTGTTTGTGCTGGTGCTGCACCGGCTGCCCCATTTCACACAGCTCTCCTCGCCGTTGACCAGAAGTCGCGATGTCGTGGTTTCGCTGGCCATCGGCGGCATCATGACCATGCTGGTCTGGCTGGCCATCTCCCAACCGATGGTATCCCACCTGAGCGACTGGTTTTTGGAGCAGAGCCTGCCGGCGGGGCATGGCCGCAACGTGGTCAACGTGATTCTGGTAGACTTCCGCGCCCTGGACACACTGGGTGAAATCACGGTGCTGGCCGTTGCCGCCCTGGGGGTCTACGGCTTGTTGCGTCCCCGTTCCGGGGAGGGGGGGAGGGAGTGACATGCATTCACTGATCCTGGCTACCGCCATCCGGTTGCTGCTGCCGCTGATGCTGATTTTCTCACTTTTTCTGCTGCTGCGGGGGCACAACGAACCGGGGGGCGGCTTCGTGGGCGGGTTGGTGGTGGCCGCCGCCTTTGCACTCTATACCCTGGCGCACGGGGAAAAGGAGGGGCGGCGGATGCTGCGGGTGGAGCCGCTACGGCTGGTGACGGTGGGGTTGGTCACGGCGTTGGTGAGCGGTTTGCTGCCGATGCTGGCGGGATTCCCTTTTCTGACCGCGCTCTGGAGTTCCGTGCCGGCGCCGGTTATCGGCCATGCCGGTACTCCCCTGCTGTTCGATCTGGGAGTTTATCTGCTGGTGGCCGGTATGGCACTGCTGATCATTTTTACCCTGATGGAGGAATAAATGGAGCCGGTTCTGGCGGTGGTCATAGGCGGGCTGTACGCTGCGGGCATGTACCTGATGGTGCGGCGGAGCATCGTCAAAATGATTTTCGGGCTGGCGCTGCTGGGCAATGCCGCCAACCTGCTGATTTTCACCGTGGGGCGGCTGACCCGGGGCAGGCCGCCCCACGTCCCTGCGGACGGCATAGTGACGGCGGTGCCGGTTGCCGACCCGGTTCCCCAGGCTCTGATTCTGACCGCCATTGTTATCGGCTTTGGCGTGCAGGCCTTCGCGCTGGTGCTGATCAAGCGGGTGTACCAGACCGTGGGCAGCGATGACCAGGACGAAATGACCCTGGAAAACCGGGGAGCGTTGGTGAATAGTCCGGAACAGAGGGAGGGACGGTGAAAAACACGATACTGTTTCTACCCCTGCTGATTCCGTTGATCACGGCGGTACTGGGACTGCTGGCCTGGCGACGGCACACCCTCCAGCGCCTGCTGGGGGTCGGCAGCACGTCGGCCCTGCTGGCGGTCGGTCTGCTGCTGCTCGCCACGGTGAGGGACGGTACAATCCTGAGCGTCCAGGCTGGCAACTGGCCGGCTCCCTTCGGCATCACCCTGGCGGCCGACCTGTTCAGCGCTCTCATGGTAACAGCGGCCGGTGGCATGGGGCTGTGCGTGACCGTCTACTCCCTGGCGGATACCGATACCCATCAGGAATCCCTCGGCTACCATCCCCTGCTGCAGGTGCTGCTCCTGGGGGTCTCCGGATCGTTTCTCACCGCCGACCTGTTCAATCTCTACGTCTGGTTCGAGGTGATGCTGATCGCCTCCTTCGTGCTGCTGGCCCTGGGAGGGCGCCGTGAGCAGATGGAAGGAGCCATCAAGTACGTGGCTCTCAACCTGATCGCGTCCGCCTTCTTCCTGGCCGGTATCGGCCTGCTGTACGGCGTGGCCGGCACCCTCAACATGGCCCACTTGGCGGTCAAGTTGCGTGACGTTGCCCATACCGGCACCATCCCGGTCATTGCCGCTCTTTTTTTTGCTGCCTTCGGTATCAAGGCGGCAGTCTTTCCGTTTTACTTCTGGCTGCCCGCCTCCTACCACACTCCGCCGACCGCGGTGACCACCATCTTTTCCGCGCTGCTCTCCAAGGTGGGAATCTACGTGCTGTTCCGGGTTTTTACCCTGATCTTTGCCCAGGAGGCAGTGGCAGGCCAGGGGGTGCTGCTGACAGCGGCAACGGGCACCATGCTGTTCGGCGCTCTGGGAGCCACGGCGCAACCCGAACTGCGCCGCATGCTCTCCTTTTGCGTGGTGAGTCAGATCGGCTACCTGCTGCTGGGCCTGGGGATCATGACCCCCCTTGCCTTGGCAGGCAGCATTTTCTTCATACTGCATATCATTGCAGCCAAATCGGCCCTGTTTCTGGCTACGGGGCTGGTGGTCCGGATCAGCGGCAGCAGTGAAATGGCAGTCGTGGGGGGGCTGTACCGCCAGCGCCCGCTGCTGGCGCTGCTTTTCCTGCTCCCCGCTCTTTCCGTGGCCGGGCTGCCGCCGTTTTCCGGATTCTGGGGGAAACTGGCCCTGGTGCAGGCCGCCCTGATTCGTGAGCAGTACCTTGCGGTGACCGCCGCCTTGGGGGTAAGCATCCTGACACTGTTGTACCTGGTCAGGGCATGGAGTGAGGTCTTCTGGAAGGGGCGTCCCGCCGGCAGCGAAGGGAGTGCCCGCTCCCTGCCGGCGCTGCAGCGCCGGCAGATGGTGGGACCGCTGACGGCACTGGTTCTGGTAATGATGCTTATGGGACTGACCGCAGAGCCGTTCATGGTGCTGGCTCGTACGGCAGCCGAGCAGTTGCTGGCACCGGACCGGTATATCACGACTATTCTCGGGGTGACGCCATGACTGCTTTTCTGGCAAACATTCTGCTTGCCCTTGCCTGGATGGCCCTGACCGGCTCCTTTGGCGCGAGCGGCTTTTTTACCGGCTTTCTCTTCGGCTTCTGCGTGATCTGGGTCGGCAGGCGGGACCGCGCCAGCGCGGCCTACCGGCAGCGGTTGCTGGCGGTGGCCGGATTTATCGTCTTTTTCGTGAAGGAACTGGTAATGGCCAACCTGCGGGTGGCCCATGACGTTCTGACACCGCGTGACTACATGACCCCCGGCATTGTGGCGGTTCCGCTCGATCTGGAAAGTGATCTGCAGATAACGCTGCTTTCCAACCTGCTCACCCTGACGCCGGGAACGCTGAGTCTGAACCTTTCTGCAGACCGCCGTACCCTCTATGTTCACGCCATGTACATCGACGATCCGGCACAGATGGTCCGGGAAATCAAGGATGGATTTGAACGGCGGATACGGGAGGTGATCCAGTGAAACTTACAGCCTATTGCACTCATTTCATCCTGCCGCTGTTGGGGGTGGGGCTGCTGGTGACCTTTATCCGGGTGGTGCGTGGTCCCAGCCTGCCGGATCGGGTGGTGGCCCTGGACCTGATGGCTACCTTTATCATTGCCATTTCCGCGGTCTATTCCGTGGTCAGCGACGAGCCCTCCTACCTGGATGCGGCGGTGGTGCTGGCCCTGATCACTTTTCTGGGCACCGTGGCCTTTGCCTACTATCTGCAACGGAGGAGCGGCAATGCGTGACGCACTCATCGCCCTGCTGTTGTTGGGAGGGGTTTTTTTCGCTCTGGTGGCCGCCATCGGCGTGGTACGGCTCCCCGACATTTACATGCGGCTTTCGGCAGCTTCCAAGGCGTCGACCATGGGTAGCAGCCTGATCCTGAGTGCCGTAGCCCTTTTTTTTGGCAGTACGGTCGTCACCGGAAAGGTGGTGGCCATCATCGCCTTTACCCTGCTCACCGCACCGGTGGCAGCCCATATGCTGGGACGGGCCGCGTATTTCAGCGGTGAACCGCTCTGGGACAAAAGCATACGGGATGAGCTGGATGGAGCGGGCGAGTGGCGAAAGAGTGGAACGCCGCCCCGGGAGCAGGGGGAGAGTGCCACGCCGGCGGAAGAAAAGGAGAAGGGGGACTGACGCGTGAGATCAGGCGGGGAGACGGTTGCAGCTCCCCGCCTGTCAGGTCAGGCCGGTGGGTCGGCGGCACCGGAGAGGGTCGCCGCCTGGGCTACCGCATCGGCCACGGCCGCATGCACGGCCATATTAAGGATGCCGGGTACCAGTTCTCCCTCCTCGGCATACTGGGCTATGGCCCGGGAGGCGGCGATCAGCATCCGGTTGTTGATTCTGCGGGCGCGGGCATTGAGCGCTCCCCTGAAGATACCGGGAAACGCCAGGGCATTGTTGATGCTCTTGCCGTCCGCGGCAAAGGAGGCTCCGGCCGCCAGCGCCTGCTGCGGGCCGATTTCCGCATCAGGGTTGGAGAGCGCCAGAATCACCTGGCCGTTGCGCACCATCTCCGGTTTGATCAGTCCCGGGCAGCCGGTGGTAGCAACCACGATCAGGGAGCGTTCCATGACCCCGGCCAGGTCTGTTGCTTCGCCGCCGTTTGTCCGATGCATCTCCATGGCGCCCTGGCTCAGGTCGGTACCCAGCACCTGCTTGACGCCGTAGGCCATCAGCAGCTTGGCGATGCCGGTACCGGCTGCGCCGAGGCCGATAATTCCCACCGTGGCGTTCTGCAGGCGCGTGTTGGTAAAACGGGTGGCGTTGAGCAGTGCGGCCAGTACCACGACCGCCGTACCGTGCTGGTCGTCGTGCATGACCGGGATCGTCAGCCGTTCCACCAGGCGCCGCTCGATCTCGAAGCAGTCCGGCGCGGCAATATCCTCCAGCTTGATGGCGCCGAAGGTGGGGGCGATCCGACAGATGGTCTCCACGATCTGGTCGGGTTCCTTCGTGTCCAACAGGATTGGAATGCCGGAGATGCCGACCAGCTTGTCGAACAGGACCGACTTGCCTTCCATGACCGGCATGCCGGCCACCGGGCCGATATCTCCCAGCCCCAGGATGGCGGTGCCGTTGGTCACGATGGCCACACTGTTGCCGATGGCGGTAAAACGCCGGGCAAGCTCAGGGTGCTGCTGGATCTGGCGGCAGATGGAGGCCACACCGGGGGTGTAGATCTTGCGGACGTCGCCGAGGGTCGCCAGTTCGACCCTGCTTTTGACGGCGATCTTGCCCCCCTCGTGCACCTTCTGGACCCGGTCGATCACCTCCTCGACCGTCACCCCCTCAACCAGGCTTACCGCATGCAGAATCCGCTCCAGGTGGCGGTCGTTATCCACGTAGAGGGTGATCTCGCGCACATTGTGCGTCAGGCCGGAGCGCAGCAGCCGTACGTCGCCGATATTGCCCCCTTCGGAGCCGATGGCAGTGGTGAGGCGTCCCAGATAGCCGGGCTGATCGGTGATCGTCACCCGGATGGTCTTGACGATCTTGTCCAAACCTTTTTCAATGTTCATCCGTTGGATTCTCCAAGTGTGCTAACAGCTCTTCACCGGTTCGAAACAGCCGCCTTCCTGCTGGTACTCCAGCAGTTCTCCTGCGGTGATGTCGAAATACCAGCCGTGCAGTGACAGCGTACCACTGGCGACCCGCTGGTCGATCCAGGGAAAGCTGCGCAGATTTTCCAGGGAAAGCAGAATTGCCGCCTGTTCCGCGGCCCGTTGCTGCAGGCCCGGTTCCTTGTCCGGCAATTCCGTTAAGACCCGCTCCCGGGCAGGGGCGGCAATGGACATCCAGTGTGAGATAAATCCGCCCCCCTTGCAGCCGCAGGTGCCGGCCATCAGTGCCTTGATGCCGCCGCAGCCCGAGTGCCCCAGCACCACGATATGCTCCACCCCCAGGTGGCAGACCGCAAACTCAAGGGCGGCGCTGACGCCGTGCCGTCCCCCCTTTTCTTCAAAGGGGGGAACCAGGTTGGCCACGTTGCGCACGGTGAAAATGTCCCCCGGGGCGCAATTGGTGAGCAGGGCCGGATCGACCCGGGAGTCGGAGCAGCCGATGATCATGGTTTTCGGGCTCTGCCCCTCCTTGAGCGGCTCAAAATGGTCGGCTCCGGCACCGAAGTAGCTTTCCTGAAACGTACGGAAACCGGCAATGAAACGTTGAATATCTTTCACGATTCACCTCATCCGTGGGGAGGCAGGGCTCCCGGTTACGGTTTGGACAATGCAGCCAGGGCTTCGTCGGCGGTCCGGTCGTAACGGGCCCGCTCCTTGTCGGCCGCCTCCTTGAGGGCCGCGCCGATTTGCGGGTACTTGAGAGCCAGGATGCGGGCCGCCAGCATGGCGGCATTCTTGCTGCCGTCGATGGCCACGGTGGCCACCGGTACGCCCGGCGGCATCTGTACCGTGGAAAGCAGGCTGTCCATACCGGAGAGCGGGCCGTTGCCCAGGGGCACGCCGATCACCGGCAACAGGGTATGGCCGGCAACGACACCGGCCAGGTGAGCGGCCACGCCGGCACAGCCGATCAACACCTGCACTCCTTCGCGGTGGGCCCGTTCAAGGTAGGCCAGCACCTTGTCCGGCGTACGATGGGCCGAGGCCACCACGATTTCGCTGGGAATACCCAGTTCGGTAAGGGTTTCGCGGATCTTGACGACGGTGGGCAGGTCGTTGGGGCTGCCGGTCAGAATGCCCACCAGGGGCATGTCTTGGATCATTGCCGGTACGTTCGTGCTCATTGCGGTTCTCCTTGCAGAAATGATTGACTACTGATCTGAGGGTGCCGACCACCGCCCGATGGCGCGGTGATGCCGGAAACCAGCTGCAGTACGGTGGCTCCGGAGGGGGAGCTGCTGGTGCGTGGTCATTCCGGGCACTGACGTGTCCGGCTGATCAGGCGACGATGTCGGGTGGAATGAAAATATCGCGATAAACGTCGGAAAGGGCGAGGGAGGTTTTCCGGCCGCCGTTCCTCACGACCTGGGGGCCGTACGCCGGTAGTGGGCTGCCGGACAGCAGAAAGGTGGTGTAATCGACGAAGGACTGCTTGGGGGGCTTGAAATTCTGCAATTCCGGAAACTGTTGCTCTTCTTCGCTGCCCACGGTGATGGTCTGCGTAAGCTCGTGCCCCGACGTCGCAGCTTTCATGCCGTCCTGCAGCAGGCCGGGCAGGGTCAGGTGCAGCAGGGTGGCCAGCATGCAGAGTGCGGCGGCTATGGCGAAGGAACGGCACTGGGGCATGGGGAGTGGTCCGGGATCGCAGTTGTCCGAGGCTTGTTGCTCTGTGCAGCTATTTAACGATAAACGACGTCCGGCTGTCAAGGCAGTATACGGTTGTGCTTCCGGAGTGCTAGCTGGGCGCCGCGGGCACCGCCGCTGGTGCCTGCCTTGACATCGGCGCTTTCTGTTCTATAAGGATAGAGCAAAGACGATTCTGGTAAAACAGAGAGTGCAGGGGGCGCCAGCAATGGCTCTGGCGACCCGCAATCAATACGGATGGTTCTCAACGGGGAGACTGCTCCCCGTTCCTGTTTGCGAAACCATCCGTGGGAGGAGCATGATGCGTACCAGTCTTGACTTGGGGCTTATTGGTAACGGCGCCGTCGGCGCCCTGATTGACCGGCAGGGGGAGATCGTCTGGTGCTGCCTGCCGCGCTTCGACGGCGACCCGATGTTCTGCTCGCTGCTCAAGGAACACACCAACCATGACGGTTTCGGCTATTGCGGTATCGAGCTGGTGGAGCAGATCGCCACGGAGCAGCAGTACCTGCCCAATACCGCCGTGCTGGTGACCAAGCTCAGCGATGCTCACGGCGCAGAGGTGGAGGTGACCGACTTCGCTCCCCGCTTCCGCCAGTTCGGCCGGATGTTCACGCCGGTAATGCTGGTCCGGCGAATCCGCCGTCTGCGGGGCTCCCCCCGAATCCGCCTGGCGGTGCGGCCGGCGTCGGATTACGGCCGCGAACGCTGCCCCGTCACCTACGGCAGCCACCATGTCCGTTACCTCTCCCCCGGCTGGGTGCTGCGCCTGACCACCGACGCCTCCATCACCATGCTGCTGGAGGAACGTCCCTTCTTTCTGGAGGAGGAGATCACCCTCATCTTCGGTGCCGACGAAACCATCCCCACGGCCATCGGCGACCTGGCCCGGCGTTTTCAGGATGAAACCGTGCATTACTGGCACGACTGGGTGCGGGATCTGGGCATCCCCTTCGAGTGGCAGGACGAAGTGATCCGGGCCGCCATCACCCTGAAGCTGAACACCTGCGACGATACGGGCGCCATCATCGCCGCCATGACCACCTCCATCCCGGAAGCGGCGCATACGGTGCGCAACTGGGATTACCGCTTCTGCTGGCTGCGGGACTCTTACTTCGTGGTGAATGCCCTGAACCGTCTGGGGGCCACCAAGTCCATGGAGCGCTACCTGGGGTACCTAACCAATATTTCCGCCGGGGCGCCGGGGGGGCGCTTGCAGCCGGTCTACGCCATTAACGGCGCGGCACGACTTGAGGAGCGGATCGTCGACACCCTGTCCGGCTACCGCGGCATGGGGCCGGTGCGGGTGGGGAACCAGGCCTTCGAGCAGGTGCAGCACGATGTCTACGGCGCCGCCATCCTGGCGGTGACCCACGTGTTTTTCGACCGCCGCCTGTTGCGCTGCGGCGACCGCACCCTGTTCCACCGCCTGGAGTCCCTGGGGGAGACCGCCGTGCAGGTGTTCGACCAGCCCGATGCCGGGCTGTGGGAGCTGCGGGGTACCGCCCGGGTACACACCTTTTCCAGCGTCATGTGCTGGGCCGCCTGCGACCGTCTGGCCCTGATCGCCGCCAAGCTGGGGCTGGGCGACCGGCAGGGGTACTGGCGGGACCATGCCGACAGCATCTACACCGAAATTTACCGGCGGGGCTGGAACGAGGAAAAGCAATCCTTTGTCGCCTCCTTTGACGGCGACTCCCTGGACGCCAGCCTGCTCCTGCTGCACGACGTCGGTTTTCTCTCGGCGGACGATCCCTGTTTCCAGTCCACGGTCGCCGCCATTGAGCGGGAACTGAAGCGGGGAGACTACGTGTACCGCTACGTGGAGGCGGACGATTTTGGGGAGCCGGAGAACGCCTTTATCGTCTGTACCTTCTGGTATATCCACGCCCTGGCGGCGCTGGGCCGCCACGACGAGGCCCGGGCGCTCTTCGAAAACCTGCTGGCGCGGCGCAACCACCTGGGGCTGTTGGCGGAGCATATTGACCCGGTCACCGGCGAGCAGTGGGGGAATTTCGTGCAGACCTACAGCATGGTGGGACTGATCAGCTCTGCCATTCGCCTGAGTAAACGCTGGGATGCGGCGTTCTGACGCTGGTGCCGTAGCGTCCCGCCGCTCTCAGGACTTGACCTCCGGCTTTATTATTGGCATAAATTAGCAATGCTAACTATTAGTGTAGCTAAGTAATTTTCAGGTGCTGACGGCGGGAGTGACCATGCAGAAGGATGCAGCAACAATCATGGAAGTATTCGACAATGTGCGGCGGGTCATCCAGGCGATTTCCGAGTATTCGAAAGCAGCCGAGCATACCACCGGCCTGACCGGTTCCCAGCTGTGGGCGCTGAAACTGTTGACGGCGGCGCCGGTGCGGGTTTCCGAGCTGGCGCGGCTCATGTCCCTGCGTCCGCCCACCGTGGTGGGCATCTTGGACAGGCTGGAAGCAAAGGGTCTGCTCACACGCACGGTTTCGAAAGAGGACCGCAGGGTTGTAGAGGTTGTACTCACGGAGCAGGGGAGAGCGCTGGTGGCCGGGGCGCCGGAGGTGGCCCAGACCCTGCTGGTGAAGGGGCTGGCCGAACTGTCCGAGGAACAGTTTTTCCATGTTGAAGAGGGGATGCGCCTGATGGTGGGGATGCTAGATGCCGGGCACCTCGTGCCTCAGCCGCTGCACAGGTGAGCCGGCCGGACTCGGGACGGTGAGAGAGGAGGAGATGATGAGAATACTGCGATACCTGCTTCGGGAAAACCGGTGCATCTGAGGGCATTCGGCACTGCCATCGCTGAAGCGCCGGCACTGGTCGCTTCGCTGCTGACCCTGGGACTGGCGCTTCTGCTGGGGCTGCTGGGCTATCTGCTCCTGTTTAAGGTGCTGTTCCGTCTGGCTGTGCATTCCGACAGCTCCCTGCAGAAGAACCTGCTGCAACGCTGGCGCCCCCCGGCAAAGCTGTTGCTGCCGCTGGTTGCGGTGCTGCTTGCCCAGCCGTCGTTTCAGTTCCCCCCCGGCATCTCCGAACTACTGCGCCACTTGGGCAGCATGGCGTTGATTGCCGGCATTGCCTGGTTGATGGCCTCCACCATCCTGGGGCTGCGGGACCTGGTCCTGCAGCGCTACGATGTGAGCGACAGCGACAACCTCAAGGCCCGGACCATTTCCACCCAGGTGACCATGCTGGTGCGGATTACCATCGTGATCGTCATCGTCCTGGCCGGGGCAACCATGCTGATGACCTTTGAAACGGTGCGTCAGGTGGGGGTGAGCCTGCTGGCCTCAGCCGGTATTGCCGGCATCATCATCGGCTTTGCGGCCCAGCGCAGCTTGGCGGCCCTGCTGGCAGGAATCCAGATCGCCATTACCCAGCCGATTCGCCTTGACGATGTGGTGATCGTGGAGGGCGAATGGGGGCGGGTCGAGGAGATCACGCTGACCTACGTGGTGGTGCGCATCTGGGATTTACGGCGCCTGGTGCTGCCGATCACCTATTTTCTGGAAAAGCCGTTCCAGAACTGGACCCGGGCGTCGGCCGACCTGCTGGGCACCGTGTTCCTGCACTGCGATTACCGGGTGCCGGTGGCGGAGGTGCGGGCCGAACTGGAAAGGATCCTTGCCCGGACCGAGCTCTGGGACGGCAAGGTCTGCGGCTTGGTGGTGTTCGATGCAACCGACAGGACTGTTGTCCTGCGTGCCATGGTCAGCGCGCCCAATTCGGGAGCGGCCTGGGATCTGCGCTGCCATGTCCGCGAGAAGCTAATCGAGTTTCTGCAGCGCGACCATCCGGAGTGCCTGCCGCGGCTGCGAACCGAACTGGAGCCGTTTCCTGCCGCGGTGCCGTCGACGGAGGGACCGGCAGCACCGTGACCCGGACCGCAGCGCAGGGGACGGATAGCAGCCATCGACCATGGCTGCGATTCCCCGGCCGGAGGCGCGGGGACAAGACGGGTGCGGAGCCCGTACCGCACCGGAGAAGGAGGAGCGTGTCATGTTCAAGAGAATCATTCTGTTCCTGATTACCAACCTGGCCATTCTGTTTGTACTGAGTTTCGTGGCGAACCTGCTGGGGATCGGTCCGATGCTGACCCAGCAGGGGCTCAACCTGGGCAGCCTGATCGCCTTTGCCGCCGTGTTCGGCTTCGGCGGTTCGCTGATTTCGCTGGCCCTCTCCAAGTGGACCGCCAAACGGCTGACCGGGGCGCAGGTGATCACCACTCCGGGCAATGAAGTGGAGACCTGGCTGCTGGAAGTGGTACGGCGCCAGTCCCTGAAGGCCGGCATCGGCATGCCGGAGGTGGCGGTCTACGATGCCCCGGACGTCAACGCCTTTGCCACCGGCATGCGGCGGGATAACGCCCTGGTGGCGGTCAGTACCGGACTGCTGCGGACCATGGACCGCAATGAAGCCGAGGCGGTGCTGGCCCACGAGGTGAGCCATGTGGCCAACGGCGACATGGTGACCCTGGCCCTGATCCAGGGGGTGGTCAACACCTTCGTGATCGTGGCCTCGCGGGTAGTGGGCTACCTGGTGGACCGGGTGGTTTTCAGGACCGAGCGGGGGCACGGTCCCGGCTTTTTCATCACCTCCCTGGTGGCGCAGCTGGTGTTCGGCATTCTGGCCAGCATCATCGTCTGCTGGTTCAGCCGGCAGCGGGAGTTCAGGGCCGATGCCGGTTCGGCGGCCCTGGCAGGGCGCGACAAAATGATCGCGGCTCTGCAGAAACTGCGGCTTACCGCCGGGCAGCCCCATCTGCCGGACCAGGTGGCGGCCTTCGGCATATCCGGCACCAGCAACGGTGGCCTGATGAAGCTGTTCATGACCCATCCGCCGCTGGAAGAACGGATCGAGGCGTTGCGCCGGAACCGGGGCCTCTGAATGCGTCAGTCATCTGCCGGCCTGTCGTTCCGTTCGCTGCACCTTTCCCTCCGTTTCGTGCTGCCGCTGGCCGTTGCCCTGGGGTTGCTGGCCTACGGGGTGGTGCCGCTGATCGACGGCCTGATGCTGCGCTGGTCGGTGCGGGACATGGATATCCGTTCCCGCCTGATCAGCAGTACCCTGCAAGATCCGTTGAGCGAACTGATGCGGAAAGGGGAGCGCCAGCGCATCAGCAGCCTGCTCGTGCGGGTCAACCAGGACGAGCGGCTGCTGGCCCTGGGGGTATGCGACAACGAGAGCCGTCTGCTCTACAAGACGCCGGCCTTTCCGGCGGCTCTTTCCTGCCGCCAGCCGGAGCACAGCGGCAGTGACCCGGAACATCTGATCCGTCTGCCCCAGGGACCGGTGCATGTGGCGGTCAGTCCCATCGGTGATGAAAGCGGCAGTGTCGGCTCCCTGGTGCTGATTCATGACATGAGCTTCATGGAGCGCCGCAGTGCCGATACCCGCCAGTATGTGATCCTGCTGTTCGCGGTGCTGGGAGTGGTGATCTCCCTGATCACCGTGTTCGTGGCCCACCTGAGCTGGCGGGGCTGGATGGAGGGGGTGCGGGCCATGTTGCGGGGGGAGGGGATTCTACGCCCCTTTGCCGGCCAGCAGGCGGTCACGAGTTCCGAATTGCAGCCGCTGGTGGGGGATCTTCGGGCACTGTTGCGAACGCTGGACGCGGAGCGGCGTTTTGCCGACGACGCCACCATTTTCTGGAGCGCGGATACGCTCCGCAAGCTGCTGCACAAGGAGCTGAGCGGCGACCAAGTGCTGGTGGTTTCCAACCGGGAGCCGTATATTCACTCCCAGGAAGGGGAGACCATCAGGGTACAGCGGCCCGCCAGCGGCCTGGTGACGGCGGTGGAGCCGGTGATGAAGGCGTGTTCCGGCACCTGGATCGCCCACGGCAGCGGCAGCGCCGACCGCCAGACGGTGGATGCCCATGACCGGGTGGGCGTGCCGCCGGAAAAACCGGCCTACACCTTGCGCCGGATCTGGCTGAGCAGGGAGGAGGAGAGCGGCTACTATTACGGCTTTGCCAACGAAGGGTTGTGGCCTCTCTGTCATATCGCCCATGTGCGGCCGGTGTTCCGCTCCAATGACTGGCAGCAGTACGTGGCCATCAACCGGCGCTTTGCCGATGCCGTGGTCAGGGAGGCCAAGACCGATGATCCGGTGGTGCTGGTACAGGATTATCACCTGGCACTGCTGCCCGGCTATATCCGGGCGGCGCTGCCCAAGGCAACGGTGATCACCTTTTGGCATATCCCCTGGCCCAACCCGGAATCCTTCGGCATCTGCCCCTGGCGGGAAGAGGTGCTGCAGGGGATGCTGGGCAGCACCATTCTGGGCTTCCATACCCCGTTCCATTGCAAGAACTTCATCGAGACCGTGGATCGCTACCTGGAAACCAGGATTGAGCACGAGTCCTCCACCATTTCTCATAACGGCAAACTGACCATGGTGGAAAGCTACCCGATTTCCATTCAATGGCCTTCACCCTGGCAGGAAAGCCAAGCCTCTGTTGAGGAGTGCGCCCGGGAAATCCGCAGCAGCCTGGGAATCGGGCCGGACTGTCTGGTGGGGATCGGGGTGGACCGGCTGGATTATACCAAGGGGATTCTGGAGCGCTTCTGGGCGGTGGAACGGATGCTTGAGCTGCACCCGGAGCTGGTGGGGCGCTTCACGTTCATCCAGATCGCCGCCCCCACCCGCACGGCCCTGGACGACTACCAGAATTTCGATGCCCAGGTGCGGGCGCTGGCGGCGCGGATCAATAAACGGTTCGCCACCGCCTCCTGGCAGCCGCTCGTGCTGCGGATCGAACACCACGAACCGGAGGAGGTGAACCGCTACTACCGGGCCGCTGATGTCTGCATGGTGACCAGTCTGCACGACGGCATGAACCTGGTGGCCAAGGAGTACGTGGCGGCCCGTGACGACGAGCGGGGGGCGCTGGTCTTGAGCCAGTTCACCGGGGCGGCCCATGAACTGCACGAGGCGCTGCTGGTGAACCCGTATCATATCGAACAGACCGCCGAGGCGCTGCATGAGGCGTTGGTCATGCCGGAGTACGAACAGCGGGAGCGGATGCGCAGCATGCGTGCCCTGGTACGCGACTTCAACGTCTATCGCTGGGCCGGCCGGATGTTGCTGGATGCGGCCCGGATACGACAGCGCGAGAAACTGGCGGCCCGTATCGGCGGCCTGGCCAGGGTGAGGTGAGCGTGATCGGTCTCTTCAGTGCTGAGGGCCGCAGCGCGCTGCGCGCTTTCGTCAACGCGCACACCCTTTTTGCCTTCGATCTGGACGGCACGCTGGTGCCGATCGTGGCCAATCCGGCCGATATCCGCATTGACACCACAGTGCAGGATGGCATGGTTGTGCTTACCTCGTTGGCTGCCACTGCCGTCATTACTGGCCGTTCCCGCAGCGACGCCGCAGCCCGCCTCGGTTTCACCCCGCGCTACCTCGTGGGGAACCACGGAGCCGAGGGGGTGCCGGGACAGGAAGCGGAAAGCCGCGAGCTGCTCCGGACGGTCGCGGCCTGGGAACGGCAACTGCTCACCCTGCTCCCCCCCCAACGCCGGGCGGGAATCCTGCTGGAACGCAAGGGGTACAGTCTGTCGCTCCACTATCGTCACGCTCCGGAGCCCCGCTCCGCCCACGCCGCCTTGCTGGCGGCCATTACCGCTCTTACCCCTCCTCCCCGGCGAGTGGCGGGGAAGTGTGTGGAAAACCTGCTGCCCCTGGGAGCACCCCACAAGGGGGAGGCGCTGGTGCGGCTTCTGGACGTTTCCGGCTGCGTCAACGCCTTCTTCATCGGCGACGATGAAACCGACGAGGATGTCTTTCGTCTGAACGATCCACGAATATTCCCTGTCTGCGTGGGAGCGGACCGTGCCACTGCCGCCCGCTACCTGCTGGAGCGTCAGGAGGATATGTCCCTGCTGCTGAACGCTCTGGTGACGCTCCTGCGAGACGGAGCGGTTGAAATGTAACCGCTATCGTGTAGTATCTGTCCGCACAACGGGGAGTGCCGCTCCGCTGGTACGTTCCGTTCAATTCATGCTGCACGGGGTTTCCAATGGCCGATCTGAATGTCCTGTTTCAACCGGTGGGGCAGTACTGTCATCGCGAGGTGGTCACCTGTTCGCCCGACGATCCGCTGGTTGAGGCGGTGTCGGTCATGCGGCGACACAATATCTCCAGCCTGGTGGTCTGCCGCGATGGACGTCCCATGGGGATGATCAGCGATCGTGACCTGCGGAACAAGGTGGTGGCCCAGGGGCTCGATCCCAAGCAGTTGACCATTGCCGACATCATGCACACTCCCCTGATCACCATCGGCGAGCAGGAGTTTCTTTTCGAGGCGCTGCACCGTATCTCCCGCAACGGCATTCACCGGCTGGTGGTGCTTGGTTCCCAGGGGGGACTGGCCGGCATCATCACCGATTCGGACATTCTCCGGCTACAGGGCAATTCGCCGCAGCGCCTGGTGCGCACCATCGAAGAGGCCCGCAGCGTGGATTCCCTGCGCCGTCTCCATCAGCGGGTGCAGGGGCTGGTGCTGCATCTGATCGGCACCGGCGTGCGGGTGCAGGAGCTGGTTCGCCTGATCGCCCACTTGAATGACCAGGTGCTGGTCCGCCTGATCGATCTGTTGCTGGAAGAGCAGTATGCCGACCTGGCCGGTCGTTTTGCGTTTCTGGTGCTGGGAAGCGAGGGACGGGGAGAGCAGACCCTGACCACCGACCAGGACAATGCTCTGGTGTATGCCGACGACCTGACCCCGGCGGAGCAGCAGCGAATCATCGAATTTTCGGAAACACTGATTCAGGCGATCATCGCCATCGGCATCCCTCCCTGTTCCGGCGGCATCATGGCCAACAACCCCCTCTGGCGGCATAGCCTGAAAGAATGGAAGGGAGTCATGGATGGCTGGTTTGCCGTACCGACGCCGGAGAATATCCTGAAAGTGGGTATGATTACCGACCTGCGCGCCCTGCGGGGAAACCTGTCCCTGGAGCAGGCCATGAAGGATCATATCGCCGGCAGACTGAAGGGAAACGAGGCGTACCTGGGACACCTGACCAGCAACGTGCTGCGCTTTGCCGTGCCCCTGGGGTGGTTCGGTCGCATCAGGACCGAGGCCGGCGAGGATCGAGAAGGGCGGCTGGACCTGAAAAAGGCCGGCATTTTCGCCATCACTGAAGGGGTGAAAATTCTGGCCATTTCCGAAGGGGGACAAGTCAACGGCACCGTCCCCCGCATCGAACGGCTGGCCGAAATCGGCGTTCTCGAGCGCCGGGAAGCCGACGACCTGATTGCAACCTACCATACCTTGGTCTACTTCCGATTGCGTACCCAGGTTGAGGCGATCCGGGAGGGGCGGACGCCGGACAACCGGATTGCCCTCGCCCGTCTGAACCGGATGGAGAAGGGGCGGCTGCGGACAGCCCTGGAAGGGGTCCGTTCCTTCCAGGGGTTGCTGCAGCGCCGCTTCCGTCTGGGGCAAATCCTCTAGCCGGAAGACCACGCACCCACTTCCTCCGCAGGGAAGCTTCATCCTGCAGTGCACTTCACATCTCCCTGCCCCGTCCCGGATATGCTGGTCCCCCCTTCCTGCGTTGACGACCTGGTTTTCTCAGTAACTCCGGTTCATTTTCGTGTTGTTATCACGTGCTGTCCCCCTCCGTTTCCCGTCAGCGCCGGGGCTGTTTCCGGGGTTTTTCGAAGCCGGTTTTATTTCATACGGCACAATGTTCTATTATTGCCGCTTTTTGGGCGTACAGACAGCGGGTTCATACGGTGTGCTCTGCGGGCTGGCCGGCGCCGGAATGAACGGCTGTGTTAGGCGTGCTCGTCCGGCGTGCCGTGGCATATGGGTATGGAATCGTAATGCGCGGAGACATTGTTGTCGGCAAAAACAGTATTTATACTAGCTGGTTGAAAAAAATAAATTTTTCGTGAATAAAAAAATAAAACGATTATTTAAATTGCTAATATTACGAAAAAAAAACGTTTGATAAAAAAATGACGCCAGTTGAAACTTCATTTGACAAAACAACTCTGTTTCGTATACAAGACTGGTGCCGTTGCCCCGGAGACCGTCAGGTGCGTGTCTGTTGGTCCGGGCTGAGACAGCGTGGTGGTTGCCCGTGCGGGCACTTGATAACATATGTGAAATCACTTTGAGGAAAGGGGGCTTGAAAAACCGGAGGCAGGCGATCCGCGGCATGGTTATGTCGTTGAGATCCGGAGAGTAGCGAGAAACTTTGTGAAAGGAGTACACAAACATTATGTCAGAACAAGCAATCAACTGGAGTTCGATAGCGCAGAATCCCAAGTTTGTCGAACTGCACCGCAAAAAGACCGCCTTCCTGTTCGGCTGGTGGATTTTCTCCAGCATCTATTACTTCCTGCTGCCGATTGGTGCCGCCTACGCGCCGGGGCTGTTCAAGGTACAGGTACTCGGCCGGATCAACGTCGGCTATCTGTTCGCCCTGTCCCAGTTCTTCGTGTCCTGGGGGATCGCCATGTACTATGCCCATGTTGCCAACAAAGATTTTGACCGTCTGACCAGGGAACTGGTCGCCGACGTCCAGTAGGAGGTGCATTCGTGAAGAAACTGCTTGTAACCCTCGGCTGCCTGCTCACCTTTGCCGGTGTTGTCTGCGCTGAACCCGCCAAGACGCCGGCTGCACCGGACGCGGCACCCGCCGCTGCCGCCCCTGCACCCGCTGCCGCAGCCCCCGCCGCTGCCGTTGCCCCGGCTGACGCCAAGCCGGCTACCCCGGCCAAGACGGTTGTGGACTCCAAGGAAAAACTGAAGGCCAACCCCAAGGTCACCATTCCGATCTTCCTGATGATCATCGGCGCCACCATGGCCGTGGTGGTCTGGTCGGCAAAAAAGACCAAGTCGGCAGCCGACTTCTACACCGCCGGTGGCGGCATCACCGGTACCCAGAACGGCTGGGCCATTGCCGGCGACTATATGTCCGCCGCCTCCTTCCTGGGGATTTCCGGCATGATCTCCCTGTACGGTTACGACGGCTTCATGTACTCGGTGGGCTGGCTGGTGGCTTACATCACCGTGCTCCTGATCGTAGCCGAACCCTGCCGTAACGCCGGCAAGTACACCCTGGGCGACATTCTGGCCTTCCGGACCGAGCCCAAGCCGGTGCGCGCCGTTGCCGCCATTTCGGTTGTCGCCGTTTCCACCTTCTACCTGACCGCCCAGATGGTTGGTGCCGGCAAGCTGATGCAGCTGCTGCTGGGCATCAACTACAAGGTGGCCGTTATCGGCGTCGGTATCCTGATGGTTGGCTACGTGGTGTTCGGCGGCATGACCGCTACCACCTGGGTACAGATCATCAAAGCCGGCCTGCTGATGACCGGTGCCGGTCTGCTGGCGATTCTGGTGGGCCTCAAGTCCGGTATGAGCCCGTTCCAGTTCTTCAACGACATCGCCACCAACGAGAAGATCATCGATCACGTCAAATTGCTGCCGATTTATCTGAGAGAGGTTGAGGCGGGTACGGCCACCATGGATGCCGGCCAGCGCTTCCTGGAGCCCGGCCTGTTCCTGACCAACCCGCTTGACCAGATCTCCCTGGGTATGGCCCTGGTGCTGGGCACCGCCGGCATGCCGCACATCCTGATGCGCTTCTTCACCGTGCCGACTGCTCAGGAAGCCCGCAAGTCGGTTATCGTGGCCATGTTCATCATCGGCTCCTTCTACATCCTGACCACCCTGCTGGGCTTTGGCGCGGCCATTCACCTTTCCCCGCAAGGGATCAAGGCGGTTGACGCCGGCGGCAACATGGCTGCCATGATGCTGGCCAAGGCGCTGGGCGGCGACATCTCGCCGTTCATCGGCGACCTGCTGCTGGCCTTCCTCTGCGCCGTCGCCTTCGCCACCATCCTGGCGGTGGTCTCCGGTCTGGTGCTGGCAGCCTCCGCTGCTATTGCCCACGACATCTACGTGAACGTGATTAAGGACGGCCACGCCGACCAGCATGAGCAGGTCATGGCTGCCCGGATCACCTCCTTCGTGGTCGGTGCCTGCGGTATTGCCATCGGTATTGCTGCCGAAAAGCAGAACGTTGCTCACTTGGTGGCCCTGGCCTTCGCTGTGGCCTCCTCCGGTAACCTGCCGGTGGTGGTGCTCTCGCTCTTCTGGAAAAAGTTCAACACCGCCGGCGTCATTGCCGGTCTGCTGGTGGGTACCATCGCCTCCATCGGTCTGGTGATGGTCTCCCCCAACATGACCTATCCGGATGTCGTTGCCAATAACGCGAAGAAGGCTTACACCAAGCTTGAGGCCGATATTTCCGCCGGCAAGATTGCTCCGGAAGCAATGGAAAAGACTCTGAAGACGATTGACGACAAGAAGGCTGAGGAAGCCAAGAACCGTGGCGGTAAGTCCATGGTCGGTCTCTCCGCGCCGCTCTTCACCCTGAAGAACCCCGGTATTCTCTCCATTCCGCTGGGCTTCATCGCCGCCATTGTGGCCGCGCTGGCTTTCCCCAGCCGTCGGGCAGAAGAGATGTGGGACGAGATCTACGTCCGTCAGAACACCGGCATCGGCATGGCTAAGGCCATTGACCACTAAGATGCCCTTGACATTCAGTGGCCGCTCTGGTACTTCTACCGGTCACTGAAACGGGCGCATAGCTCAGCGGGAGAGCACTGCCTTCACACGGCAGGGGTCGTAGGTTCAATCCCTACTGCGCCCACCATGAAAATCAACGGGGGCCGGATCGAAAGATCCGGCCCCCGTTTTTTATCTGGTGAGCAGCGGACACAAAAAAACCCCGCACATCGTACGGGGCTCTTTTACGGCCGACAGTTCGACGGACCGTCTTATTTCTTCTTGGCAGCCTTGGCAGGGGCCTTTGCAGCCTTGGCTTTGAGGTCCTTCAGGTTCTTGCCGGGGGTGAACTTGGTTGACGTCTTGGCGGCAATCTTGATCTCCTTGCCGGTCTGCGGGTTACGGCCGATACGCGCCTTGCGTGCAACCGTGCTGAACGTACCGAAACCAACCAGGGTCAGTTTGTCTCCCGCCTTCAGAGCAGCTTCCGTGGCTGCCATAAAGGCATTCAGTGCCTTCTCCGCCTGAGTCTTGGTAATGCCGGCGCCTTCCGCCATCTTTGCAACCAGATCTGCCTTTTTCATGCGGGTACCCCCTTGGGTGTAGTGGGCCTCAGGACGTCTCCTGGGCTTTGAAATTCGGGCGAATCATACCACGTACTTAGAGTTCTGCAAGTGACAAGTTACATATTTATTCAAAAAAAAATGAGGCTGGACGCAAAAAAGTGTGCCGAGGGTGAATTTGTCGGATTTTTGCTGCGTCGAACATGGCAAGAAAGCTGTTGACACCGGCTGTTACGGGCAGTAACGTGAAGACACGGCGACCGGCGAGTCGCCTCTTTTTATCAAACTGAAGTTTACGGAATCGGAGGTGCGTGTCATGGATATTGCGGTTCTTCCTCTTGCGCCCGAACAGATGAAGGCGCGGGTTGCCGATGAGTCGAAGCTGGGATTCGGCAGGCAGTTCACCGATCGTATGTTCCTTGCGGAATGGAGCGTTGACCGGGGGTGGCACAGTGCCCGGATCAAGCCCTACGAGCCGTTCGTACTGGATCCTGCAGCCTTGGTCTTTCATTATTCCCAGGAGATTTTTGAAGGCCTCAAGGCCTACAAATGGCAGGACAACCGCATCGCCCTGTTCCGGCCGGAAATGAATGCACGGCGTTTCAATCATTCCGCTGCCCGGCTCTGCATGCCGGAGGTTCCGGAAGAGCTTTTTCTCGACGGCATCGACCGGCTGGTCAGTTTGGAACGGGACTGGATACCGACCGCACCGGGCACGTCACTGTACATCCGTCCCACCATGATCGCAGTGGAGCCGGTGCTGGGGGTCAAGCCTTCGGACCACTACTACTTCTACGTGATCATGTCGCCGGTGGGGGCCTATTACGCAGCCGGCTTCAAGCCGGTGAGCATCATGGTGGAGGATCGTTACGTTCGTGCCGTACCCGGCGGTACCGGTGACGCCAAGACCGGCGGTAACTATGCCGCGTCACTGAAGGCCGGCTTGGAAGCGAAGAAAAAGGGCTACGACCAGGTGCTCTGGCTGGACGGCAGGGAGCGGCGTTACATTGAAGAGGTGGGCGCCATGAACATGTTCTTTGCTTACGGCACCCATATTGTCACCGCCCCCCTGACCGGCTCGATTCTTTCCGGCATTACCCGCGAATCGGTTCTGCGACTGGCTCTCGAACTGGGCTGTACGGTTGAGGAGCGGATGATCGATGTTGAACATCTGCTGCAGGATATGAAAAGCGGTGCCGTTACCGAGGCGTTCGGCAGCGGCACGGCGGCGGTAGTCACGCCGGTGGGCAGATTCTGTTACAAGGACGAGTGCCTTACCGTCGGCAATGGCGGGGTAGGCACGATTACCCAACGGCTCTACGATACGTTGACCGGTATTCAGACCGGCACCATTGAGGATCGCTTCGGCTGGATCAGGTTCGTCGAGTAAGGGCCTGGATCTGCGCAGGACTCCGATCCGTGGTTTGCGAGGGAGGTAGCTGCCATGAAAACCCTGACCAGTGTGATGTTCGGGCTGCTGATGCTGGCGATGGTTGCCACAGCCGAAGCAGCCGGTGACTATCGGGGGGACGAACGCTGTCCGCCGCCTGCGGACTGGAGTAACTATTCGGAACCGTACGACCCTCTGGAACATCCGCGGGATTATCCGACCTTCGAAAAGGCGGACCGCCCGGGGTGGTCCTGTTCGTATCAGCGGGAAGACGGTGTGATTGTCCAGTACGGCGATAGTCGTTCGCCGCAACAGCAATGGCTGGACATGTGGGGCGGCGGTAACGGACAGGACAACTAAGGAGCGGATACCGGCCATGTCCGAGAGAAGCAACGCTATTGGTAACACCCTTGCCGAGTTGAGCAGTTCGTTGCTGCAGGGCAAGCGTGAACCACTCCGCCTGGCCATGGTGGCGCTCCTTACCGGTGGTCATCTGCTGATCGAGGATCTGCCCGGTCTGGGTAAGACCACGCTGGCCCTGGCCCTGGCCGGCAGTATCGGTCTGTCCTTGGGGCGGATTCAGTGTACCAGCGACCTCCTGCCGTCCGACATTACCGGTTTGTCGATCTTTCGACGGGACGAAGGACGGTTTGAGTTCCTGGCCGGACCGGTGTTCAACAACATCGTACTGGTGGATGAGATCAACCGGGCCATGCCGCGTACCCAGAGTGCGCTGCTGGAGGCGATGGAGGAACGCCGGGTCACGATAGAAGGGAATACCCATCTGTTGCCGGACCCCTTTCTGGTGATCGCCACCCAGAATCCGGTGGAACAGACCGGCACCTATCCCCTGCCGGAATCGCAGCTGGACCGTTTCCTGCTCTGTACCGGCATCGGGTATCCGCCGGCGGAATTGGAAAAGGCCATCATTGCTGGTGGTGGAGTTCGTGAGCGGCTTGAGGGACTTCCCCGGCTGCTGACCGCCACCGCTCTTGCCGAAGCACGACGCGAAGTGGCTGCCGTTACCCTGTCCGCTACGGTGGTGGCGTACCTGCACACCTGTGTCACCGCCACCCGTCACCATCCCGCCGTACAGATCGGACTTTCGACGCGGGCGGCCATCGGCTTGGCGGCCGCGGCGCGGGCCGCAGCCTACCTGGATGGCCGTGATTTCGTCGCACCGGAGGATGTGCGCGAGATGGCGGCAGCGGTGGGCGCCCACCGGCTGTTTCTGCGTCCGCACTACGATACCCTGGACCGGAGGGGGCTGTTACGTTCCATTATCGATCCGATTCCCCTGCCTTTGGCCTGAAGCTCACCAGATCCGGCGGACTGTTCATCCTGATCACGATCCTGATGGGGTTTGCGGCGGTCAACACCGGTAACAACCTGCTGTTTCTGGTGGTCTCCGGCATGCTGGCCTTCATGTCGGTTACCGGCATTATAGGCATGGCCAACCTGAAAGGTCTCGGGGTTGCCCTGGCGCCCCCCGATGAAGTGCATGCCGGCCGGCCTGCGCTCTTTTCCCTGCAGCTTACCAACAGTAAGAAATGGCTTCCGTCCTTTCTCCTGCAGCTTTCCAGTGGAGCTGCGTCGGTGCAGTGTACCGCGCTTGCTCCCGCTTCCGGTTGCGTACTTCCCCTGACCCTGCAGTTTGAGCAGCGGGGGGTGGCTTCCATCCGTCACCTGCGGGTCAGTTCTCCTTTTCCGGTGAACTTTTTCGTGCGCTCCTGGACGTTGCCGGTACAGTGCGACCTAGTGGTATTCCCCCGTCAGACGCCCTGTTGGAATGTCGCTTCGGGGAACGACGGCCAGAAGCATGCTCCCGCAGGCTCGGTTCAGCGGGGATGGGGCGGTGAAGTTGAGCGTATCCGGGAGTACACCGGTCGGGACCCGTTGCAGTCGATCCACTGGAAATTGTCGGCACGGGAGGATGAGGTCAAGGTTAAAGAGTACGCTGAGTCGTCAGCGGAGTCGTTGTTGATCAATCCGAGCCTTCTGCCCGGAGATGGGGAAGACCGGATTGCAGGTGCCGCATGGCTGGCGGTACAGTGGGGGAGTCGCCGCCCGGTCGGGCTTCTGCTGGCAGGAGAGCTGGTCCCGCCGCAGCAGGGGAGGGGGCAGATACGCAAAATTCTTGCACGACTGGCGGTGTATGGCATCGAGGACGAGTCGGTTAGCGGGGTTCAAGGGCCTTGAGCAGGCAGTCCAACGCCATCTGCTGTGCCGCCGAAATCTGCTCGAACCGGACACCGATGCCCGGTATCAGATGCGAGGTGCCCCACGGCTGCAGCCAGCGCACGGAACCGATGATCGGGGTGCGGTCCTCGAAACCGACGAAGTCGATCCGTACCAGCTGTTCCACATGGTAGTCAGGGTGAGAACTGAACAGAAAACAGCCGCCCGGCGAGACGTTGATGGTCACGGTCCGCTCCGGAGGAACATCGCCGGACATGCTGGGGTAGAGCAGTGCGTTCAGGTTCAGTTCCGTCCGATTCTTCGGACGGACGACCCGGGCGTTGAAGTTGGCGCAGGCAGCGACGAACTGCTCAAAGGTCTGGAAGGTTCCCTGGGTGCCGGTGGCGGTAAGTATTCTGATCGCGTCGGTGGCCGGAGCGATGTTCAGGTAGACGCTGGGCAGGGCCAGCAGCATATCCTCCACCAGCGCCTTATCGCCGGACGATGCCTTGATCTGTACCGGCATATCGATGGCGATGCCGTTCATTGGGGTCGAAGCTGCCAGAACGGGAGCCCCCTTCAGATCGGCAAGTCCCACGCAGGAGGCACCGACCCGTTCCAGCGCCTCACGATAGGTCTGCATGCGGGTTTCACTGCGCGAAATGACGAGTATGACGGGGGGTGCCATCCGGTATCTGCCTGTCCTTGGGGGAGGTGTCGTGCCGTTCTGTGCACCGACGTTGCTGCAACATTACGGACGAGATCTCCGTGCGTCAAGCGCTTTCAGGTGTTTGGCTTGTGCGCAGCAGCCAACTGCCGGGTGCAGCGGAGGCGGGCAGGTGGTAGTAGTGCGCTGCTAATCCGGCCGGGGAGGGAGTTTCATGACTGCTGAACAGATACGACAGCTGTTGTCTGCCGAGCCCTATCCGGAGTCGACGGGCACTGTGACCATGTCTCAGACCCATATTTCCTTTCTGTTCTTCACGGATCGCCATGTCTACAAGATCAAGAAGGGGATCAATCTCGGCTTTCTCGATTTCAGTACTCTTGCAAAGCGCTACTTTTACTGCTGTGAGGAAGTGCGCCTCAACCGGCGGCTTTCCCCGGAAATCTATCTGGGAGTGGTGGCGGTTACCGAGGAGGATGACGGTCGCTTGCGGTTCGAAGGGACGGGGAAGGTGGTGGAATACGCCGTCAAGATGGTCAGGATGCCGGAGGAGCGGATCATGGCCCGCCTGCTGGAACGGGGGGCGGTAACTGTTGAGCAGATTGACCGGCTGGCGCGGCTGGTTGCCGGTTTTCATGCCGAAGCGGCCAGTGACGCGCACATATCCGCCTATGGATCGCCGGAGGTGATCAGGCAGAACTGGCAGGAGAACCTGGAGCAGACCCGTACCTATATAGGTCGCACCATTACGGATCAGGACCACCGTCTGATCGCGGCCCGGGTGATGGCAGGCCTGGAAGCAGGGAGGGAGCTGCTTGAAGAACGGGTGCGGCGGGGGTATGTCCGGGAGTGCGACGGTGACCTGCATAGCGAGAACATCTGCCTGGATGATGTCATTCATATCTTCGACTGCATTGAGTTCAATGAGCGGTTCCGCTGCAGTGATACGGCGGCGGATATCGCGTTCCTGATGATGGATCTGGAAAATCGCGGACGTCGCGACCTGGCGCAACGGTTTCTGGAGCAGTACCGGCAGGAAAGCGGCGACGAGGGATGTCGTCAGGTGCTACCGCTCTACCTGGCCAACCGTGCCTTTATTCGGGGTAAGGTGGAGAGCATCCGGCTGGACGATCCCTTTTTCTCGGCTTCGGAGAAGGAGGAAGCCGCCGGACGGGCGTGTCGTTTCTTTCGGTTGGCCCGTGGCTATCTGCTGCGTCAAGAACTTCCCCTGACCCTGTTCATCACCTCTGCCGTCAGTGGCTGCGGTAAGACCGCCCTGGCCGGGGAGCTGGCCCTGCAGCTGGGAATCGCCCATTGCTCGTCGGATATTGAGCGGAAACGGCTGGCCGGCATCCCGTCAGACCAGTGGGGGGGGGCTATTTACGGTAGCGGCTGGAACCGGGCCACCTATGCCGCGCTCGGCGACGCTGCTGCAGCGGAATTGGCGGCGGGACGGAGCGCGATCGTCGATGCCACGTTCATACGTCGTGCCGACCGTGAACCGTTTGCCGACCTTGCACGACGCTATGGTGCGGCATTCAGGATACTGCAGCTTACCTGTCCCGATCAGGTGGCCCGCAACCGGATTGAAGCACGCCGCGCCGCGGGCGGCAGCACCTCGGACGCCACGGTTACGGTGTACGAGCAGCAGCGGGCGCTGCTGGAACCGCCGCGATCCGATGAAGGAATCATCGTGCCCCTGGATGCGGACGAGACACCTACTGCGATGGTGGATCGGGTGCTTGAAGAGATCGGCCTTCTCGAAAAAATGCAGATGCCTGAATTTTTTTGCATACAGACGGAAAAGAGTGTGCTAGGGTGAAACATCTTTTAAAGCTTACATCCCCGGTAACTTTGGAAGTTGCCGGGGATTATGGTTTCTACACACCCGCGACATCGCAGGTGCATTACCCAAGAAGGTGAAGAAGGAGAAGTACGGTATGACAACAGGTAGGGTCAAGTGGTTCAACGACAGCAAGGGGTTTGGTTTTCTGGAGCAGGAGAATGGCGAGGACGTGTTCGTTCATTTTTCCGCCATCAACGGTAACGGCTTCAAGTCCCTTGCTGAGGGGGATACGGTGCAGTTCGAGATCGTCAAAGGCCCCAAAGGGCTGCAGGCGGCCAACGTAACGCGCGTCTAAATGTTCACCGCGCCCTGAGGTGCGGGAGTACACATAAAAAGCCCCGGCATTCCGCCGGGGCTTTTTGCGTGCTGGCGCACCGACTGCTATTTCTCGGTGCTTTTACGGGCAGTGATGATCTCGACGAAGCGGGCCAGCAACTCGGGATTGAAGGCGCCGGGCATTTCGGTCCGCATGACTTCAAGAGCCCGCTCATGGCTGACCGCCTTGCGGTGAATCCGGTCGGCGGTCAGGGCGCTGTAGACATCACAGATAGCCATGACCTGGGCGGTGCGGGGGATGGCATCGCCCTTGAGGGCGGACGGATAGCCGTCGCCGTCGAAGCGCTCATGGTGGTGCCGGACCGCCAGGAGAGAAATTTCGCTGAAACCGCCGATCTCCTTCAGGCATTCGTAGCCGCGCTGGGCGTGCTGCTTGATCTTGTAGTACTCGACATCGCTCAGGGCATCCGGCTTCTCCAGAATGCTGTTGGAGATGAAAACCATCCCCAGATCGTGCAGCAGGCCACCAATCCCAACGTCGGTCAGTTCGTCCGGGGTCAGACCGTATACCTCATCGTGCACCAGCAGGGAGAGGGCGGCAACCTGCAGGGAATGAACGAATATGTAGTAGTTGTGATCCGCCACGGAATGCAGGGCGTTTAATGACGTCGGATCGGAGCAGAGATAGTGCAGCAGGTATTTGACCAGGTTGCGGCAACGGTCCAGCTTGGCAGCCTCTTCCGGGTTCTCGAAAACGTCAATCACGTAATTGACGGTAGTCTGGTACAGAATCTGGCCTTTGGTGCGGACATCCATATCGTGGCGGTTCAGGATTTCACTCAGACCTGTTTCCAGAAAGCGGGTAACCTCCTCCATGTCGCCGGTCCTGACATAGAGGAATTCAACGAAATTCTGCTCCAGCCGCATCCGATCCATATCGGTAAATTTGCGGTCATGGGGTTTGTACAGTACATAGTTGCCACTGCTCTTGGTATACAGGGAGACATCCGGAAATGTCTGGGGGTTGATGCTGGCAATGCTGATGGGGCGGCAGTAGTGGTCGCGCATGCATGAGTCTTTCATGACAATGATAATTATATAAAATATGAATAATACGCCGGAGTGCCTTTGTTCGCAACTTTTTCCGGCAAAGCGCCCTGGGGGAGCCCTGAGCACGCCGCCTTGACAGGGGGAACCTCCCTCTCTACTCTACTGATGCCGTATTCAGCATGGTACCGTTTGATTTTCAGGAGTCAGACCTATGAACAAGCAGATTTACGTTATCGGTCACCGCAATCCCGACACCGATTCCATCGCTTCGGCCATCGCCTATGCGGCCCTCAAGCAGCGCCAGGGGCAGCGCGGCGTTCGTGCCGCCATGGCCGGTCGTCCCAATCCCCAGACCAGCTACATACTGAACCGTCTGGGGCTCGAGCCGCCGCTTTACCTGGCCGACGTGCGCCCCAAGGTGCGGGACGTCCTGGGGCGCGGACCGGTGACGGCCGACAGTAATCAAACCCTGAAGGAAGCACTGGAACTGTTCCATCGGCACGGCATCCGGGTCCTGCCGGTGCTGGACGAGCAGCGCCGGCCGGTGGGGATCGTTTCGCTGCTCAAGCTGTCCGAAAAGTACTTGGTGGCAGGCAGCAGTCGCAAACGGGGGGTGGATACCTCGCTCGCGGCTCTTGCTGCAACACTGGAAGCAACGTTCCTGGCCGGTGTCCCGGTCGGAGAGATTGAACATCTCCACCTGTTCATCGGCGCCATGATCGAGGAATCGTTCTCCGGTAAAATTGTCGGCTATGATCCGGCAACACTGTTGATCATGACCGGCGACCGTCCCTCCATCCAGCAGGCTGCCATCGAACGGGGGGTGCGAATTCTGGTAGTCACCGGCGGGTTCGGTGTCAGTGACGACCTGCTGGCCAGGGCGTGGAGTGCCGGAGTCACGGTGCTGTCCACCCCCTTTGACACTGCCACCGCTGCCGGTTTGTGCCGTCTCTCCTCGCCGCTGTCCTGTTTCGCGGAGCCGAAGTTTGAAAGCATTGGTGTGGCTGAGCCGCTGGAACACCTGCGCCTGAAGCTGCTTCATTCCGGCGAGCCGGCGGTGGTGGCGCTGGAAGAAGACGGTACCCTGGCAGGGGTGGCCACCAAATCCTCCCTGCTGCGGCAGATTCCCTACGCCCTCATTCTGGTGGACCACAATGAGCTGGGACAGGCGGTGCCCGGCGCCGAGGCGGTGGAAATCCTGGAAGTGATCGACCATCACAAGCTGGGCAATCCCCCCACCAGCCAGCCGATCACCTTCATGGCCGCCCCGGTAGGCAGTACCTGCACTGTAGTAGCCACCCTCTATCGCGAGCGGGGCATAGAGCCGGAACCGGCCATTGCCGCCCTGCTGCTGGCCGGCATCATGACTGACACCGTGATCCTCAAATCCCCCACCACCACGGCCCGTGACCACGAGATCGTTGCCTGGCTGGAGCCACTGGCCGGGCTCGACCATGTCACCTTTGGTCGGGACATCTTCGCCTCCTGCAGCGGCTTTTCCGCCCATGGTTCCCTGGAGGAGGCGGTACGGGCCGACTTCAAGCAGTTTAGCGCCGGTGATGTTCTCTTCGGTATCGGTCAGGTGGAGGTGGTGGGATTCGATGAGTTTTTCGAACTGAAGGACGCTCTGCGGGAAACCCTGCGCAAGGTCAAGCAGGAGGATAAGTTGGAGCTGGCCGGGTTGATGATCACCGATATTTACAGCGAAACCACTCTGCTCCTGGCCGAAGGGATGAACCAGTTGGCTCACCTGATGGGCTATCCCCAGCATGAGCCGCACCTGTATGAGCTGAAAGGGGTCATGTCCCGCAAAAAGCAGATGGTGCCCCACCTGCTCAAGGTGCTGGGGGCGCTTTGAGTGAATCAGTATTTTCTTGATGCAGGTCAAACGAGGTTGCGGAGCCTGATGCTATTAGTATGACATTTCTGTAGGGGGGAGATGTTCATGTCTGTCGGCAGCCCGGCCAGAATTGTTGCGCTCCTGCTCCTTGCCCTCTACCTGATGGCGCCGGGAAGCGTGATCGTCCATATCCTGGAGGAAGGTACCCTGCTGGGCCATGCCGAGGAGCCGATCCACCTTGAACTGCCGGCATCACCCTCTAACC
Organism: Trichlorobacter ammonificans; assembly: GCF_933509905.1. Classification (GTDB taxonomy): domain Bacteria; phylum Desulfobacterota; class Desulfuromonadia; order Geobacterales; family Pseudopelobacteraceae; genus Trichlorobacter; species Trichlorobacter ammonificans. Next base: position 1,164,687 of record NZ_OW150024.1, read on the forward strand.
CGACGCAGAGCGGTTCGCTTCCCTGCAGCCTCTGCGAGCAGGGAGAGAAGGTGCTGCCCGGCTCCGTCCCTCTCCTCGTTCACCCTCCATCTGTCAGTTCCTATGCCGCTCCCGCTGAGAGATCAGCATCGATGCGGCCCGGCGACCCGCCGTTCATCCCTCCCGAAGGCAACGTGTGACAGCACTCCCTGTATCACGCAGTCCATCACACGCAGTTCACTTTGCCGATAAGGAGAACCATCATGAAACAACAGGTACGAACTCTTATGGCGGCGGCCCTGCTGACCGCAGGCACCGCCCTGACGGCTCCGTCCGTCTTTGCCCACTGTGACACCCTCGACGGTCCGGTAATTCAGGACGCCCGCATCGCGCTGGAGAAGGGGGACGTTACCCCGGTGCTGAAGTGGGTGCGCAAGCAGGATGAAAAACAGGTGACCAGCGGTTTCAAAAAGGCCCTGGCCGTGGGAAAGCTCGATGCTGCGCGGCGGCAGAAAGAAGAGCGCCACTTTTTTGAACTGCTGGTAAAGGTACACCGTGCCTCGGAAGGCGCTCCCTACACCGGTGTGAAGCCGGCCGGATCCGTTGATCCGGCCATTGCCGCAGCGGACCGGGCCTTGGTCAGCGGCGATGATGCAGAGCTGGTCAGGATCGTGACCGAGGTGGTCAAAAAGGGGCTGCACGAACGCTTCGGCAAGGCAGCCGCCAGCCGCGCTACGGCCGACACCTCGGTGGAGGCCGGCCGACGCTACGTGCGCGACTACGTGGTCTTTACCCACTACGTCGAGGCGCTGACCAGCGGAGGCGGCACAGACCACGGCCACGACGCCCACCCGAAAACGGAACGGCACGAGAAACACGGGAAATCGAAGCATACACACGATCACTAACCGGGTACGACACACGGGCGGGGTTTCCCCCGCCCGTGTTGATGAAATGTCGCTACCCGCACTATCTCTGCTTAGCGCTCCCGGCCTACTTCAACGCCCTGATTTTCTCCAGACTCTCCTCCAGCACGGCTTTCTTGGCAGTGACCTCAGCCAGCTTGGCCTTTTCCTTGGCCACGATATCCGCCGGTGCCCGGTCCACGAAGCTGGGGTTTTCGAGTTTTTTGGAGAACAGCTCGATCTCTTTGTCCAGCTTGCCGATTTCCTTCTGGAGGCGTTTTTCCTCCTCCGCCACATCCACCAGCCCCTTGAGCGGCACGTAGACCTGGAACTTTCCGGCCGGCTGTACTGCGGCATCCTCCGGCTTGGGCAGGTTGCTGCCGACGGTCAGATCGGACACCCGGGCCAGGGCGCGGATCTGGTCGGCTGCCCCCCTGGCCAGCTCTTCGGCACTGCGTACCGACGCGGAGAGCAGCACGCCGATCTCCCGCGAGGGCGGCACTTCCATTTCTCCCCGGATGGTGCGGATGGCGGAGATCACCTCCATGATCTGCTCCATACGGGCCGCTTCGGGCTCAAACTGCCAGTCGTTGCGGAACCGGGGGTAGGGGGCCAGCATGATGGTGTCGGACCAGGCACCGCCGGAGCCGCGCAGGGCGCAATGCGTCCCCTTGGGCAGGGCTTGCCAGATCTCCTCGGTGATGAACGGCATGATGGGGTGCAGGAGCCGCAGCAGGTGTTCCAGCACGGTCCAGAGCACGTGCTGAACCGTGCCCCGGCGTTCGCTGCCGCCATGCAGGTCCCGCTTGGCCAGCTCCAGGTACCAGTCGCAGAACTCGCTCCAGGTGAACTGGTAGAGAGTCATGGCTGCCTCGTTGAAGCGATACTCCTCTAGGGCACGGTTGGTCTCGCGGACGGTTTCGTTCAGGCGGTGCAGGATCCATTTGTCCGCGTCGGAGAGCCGCTGCGGCTCCAATGCTCCGGTGTCGGGATCGTACCCCTCCAGGTTCATCAGGGTGAAGCGGGCCGCGTTCCAGACCTTGTTGCAGAAGTTGCGGTAGCCGGAAATCCGCTCTTCCGCCAGCTTGATGTCCCGTCCCTGGGCCGCGAAGGCGGCCAGCGTGAAGCGGAAGGCGTCGGTGCCGTACTGGTCGATCACGGTGAGGGGGTCGATGACGTTCCCCTTGGACTTGGACATCTTCTGACCCTGGGCATCCCGCACCAGGGCATGGATGTAGACGTCCCTGAACGGCACCTGATCCATGAAGTGCAGCCCCATCATCATCATGCGGGCCACCCAGAAGAAGAGGATGTCGAAGCCGGTCACCAGGCAGGCGGTGGGATAGAAGGTGGCCAACTCCGGCGTTTTTTTCGGCCAGCCCATGGTGGAGAAGGGCCACAGCGCCGAGGAGAACCAGGTGTCCAGCACGTCGGTTTCCTGGCGGATCTCGTCGCTGTTGCAGTGACTGCAGTGGGTGGGGTCCTCCATGGCCACGGTCACCGTGCCGCAGTGGTCGCAGAACCAGGCGGGAATACGGTGACCCCACCAGATCTGGCGGGAGATGCACCAGTCGCGGATGTTCTCCATCCAGTCGTAGTAGGTGTTTTCCCACTGCTTGGGCAGGATACGGGTATGGCCGTCCTTCACCGCCGCCAGGGCACGCTCGGCCAGGGGGCCGACCTTCACATACCATTGCAGCGACAGGTACGGCTCCACCACGGTCTTGCAGCGGTAGCAGCCCCCCACGGACAGGCCGTGGTCGTCGATCTTCTCCAGCAGCCCGGCGGCCTCCAGGTCTTCCACGATCTTCTTGCGGGCGGCAAAACGCTCCATCCCTTCGTACTGGTGGCCGGCGGCGTTGATCACGCCGGACTCGTCCATGACGTTGATCTTGTCCAGACCGTGCCGCGCCCCCACTTCAAAGTCGTTGAAGTCGTGGGCCGGGGTGATCTTGACCACGCCGGTGCCGAACTCGCGGTCCACGTAGTCGTCGGCAACCACCGGGATTTCGCGGTTCACCAGCGGCAGCAGCACCTTGGCGCCATGCAGGTCAGCGTAGCGCTCGTCCTCGGGATGCACCGCCACCGCCGTATCCCCCAGCATGGTTTCCGGGCGGGTGGTGGCCACGGTGACGAAACGGTCCGGCTGCCCCACCACCGGGTAACGGATATGCCAGAGATACCCCTTCTTCTCTTCGTGCTCCACCTCGATATCGGAGAGAGCGGTGTGGCAACGGGGGCACCAGTTGATCAAGCGGTTGTCGCGGTAGATCAAGCCGTCCTCAAACAGCTTCACAAAGACGGTGCGCACCGCTTTGGACAGCCCCTCGTCCATGGTGAAGCGTTCGCGTCCCCAGTCGCAGGAGGCGCCCAGGCGCTTCAACTGGCCGATGATCTGGCCGCCGGATTCCGCTTTCCACTGCCAGACCCGCTCGATAAACGCTTCGCGTCCTAGGTCGTGACGGTCCGTACCTTCAGCAACAAGCTGACGCTCCACCACGTTCTGGGTGGCGATACCGGCATGGTCGGTGCCGGGCATCCAGAGTACGTTGTGCCCCTGCATCCGCTTCCAGCGGCAGAGGATATCCTGGAGGGTGTTGTTGAGGGCATGGCCCATGTGCAGGGCGCCGGTGACGTTGGGGGGGGGGATGACGATACTGTAGGCCGGCTTCTCCGACTGGCCGGCGGCGCTGAAACAGCCCTTGTTCAGCCACTCCCGGTAGCGGCGTTGCTCTACATCGTGGGGTTCGTACCCTTTGGCGAGTTCTCTGGTTTCCATTGTGTTCCATCCTGTCCGTGGCGCAGGTAGTCAGCAACAAAGATCGAACACTATATCCCGGTATCCACTCCGGGTCAAGATGCGCTTCCCCGGCCGTTTGACTGCGATTGACATTGACATTCCGCTTGATAAGGTACAGATAGTGCAGTAGGAAATTAAGATGTAAATAGTCCTCTATTGGGGCCGGCCGGCGACGGGCCACCCGTTCGTTGTATGAGGGTGCAATGACCATGATCGCGCAGTACATTCTTTACACCCTGCTGGGGTGCAGTCTCTACTGGCTGATCCGGCGCCCCTGGGCCGTCGATCGGGACGGGGTAGGGGGGAGTGGTGCCGGCCTGTTTCCGCTGCTCCTCGTGGTGGTACTGCTGGGCGGTCTGGCCGGTTCCCTGTGGAACCGTTCCGTTGTCGACCGTTTCATGCGGGAAGAGCTGCTGCGCCACGCTGCCGGCGTTGCCGGCACCATTGCTCCCGAACGTATCCAGTCCCTGGCCTTTTCCACCGCCGATCGCACCCATCCCGAATTCCGGCAACTGGCGCAGCAGATGAGCGCCTACGTCCGTCTCCTGCGCTGCCGCAGCATCTACAGCATGGTTCAGCGGAACAACGTCATACTGTTCGGACCGGAGAGCCTGAGTCCCGACGACCCGCTGGCATCGGCGCCGGGAACCGTGTATCGACAGCCTCCCGCCGAACTGCTCGAGGTCTTTGCCACCGGCGAAGCCCGCACCATCGGTCCCTTCAGGGATGAATACGGGAGCTTCGTCAGTGCCTTTGCGGCGCTGCCGGACCGCCGTACCGGCCGACCCGTGCTGGTGGTGGGGATCGACATCGTTTCCGACGACTGGCAGCGTGAACTGTTGGAAGCCGCCCGCGGACCGCTGATCTATGCCCAGTTACTGGCGCTGCTGCTCCTGCTCGGCCGCTACCTCCTGGTCCGCCGGGACCGGCTGCCCCCGGCACGCCGTCATCAGTTGCGCCACCTCGAACTGCTGCTGACGGCCTGCCTCACCATCAGCGCCACTCTCTTCACGTCCCTGCTGGCGCACCAGTTCGAAGTCCGTTTCCTGCGACAACTGTTCCAGCGTTTTGCCTACGGTCAGGCGCTTGCCGTAGAGGACACGCTACGGCTGGTACGGGAGCAGGTGGCCGGCCTGGCACGCCTGATGGAGGCGAGCGACGAGGTGACCAGCCGGGAGTTCGCCAGCTATACCCGGCCGCTTCTGAACAGTACCGCCATCGGCTATTTCGCCTGGGCGCCCCGCGACAGGAATGGTCGCGACCCGCAGCGCGTTTTGGTACACTATCTGGAGTCGCAGACAATCGACCGCAGAGCGCCAGCCGGCAACCTGGCCCGGCTGGCGCCGTACCGGGCCGCCCTGGAGACTGCCGCCCGAACCGGGCTCTGCGTGGCTACTGACCCCATTGCAACTGAAAGCCTGGAGCGCGGCCAGCCTGAAGTGGCGGTGGTTATGCCGGTCTTCGCACGGACCCAGGTGCACTCCCACCGGATCGAGGGGTTCATTCTGGCCTCTCTCACGCCGCAAACCGTGCTGGCCGTGACGCTGCACCGCTCTCTGCTGGGGCAGTTGCCGCTTCATGCTACGTTCTATCAGCTCGATCAGTTCAACGAGCCGTTGCTGCTGGCCGCGCAGCCGCACCCGGAGTCTGCCGGGGTACCGCTGACGCCGGAGCCGATTCCCGGAAGGGCATTGACGGCCCGCTATCCCCTGTTTATCTACGGTCAGGCATACGCCGTGGTCATGGAGCCCTCCCAGGTGTTTCGTGATGCCTATCCGGCCCGTGCCGGTCTGCTGGTGGGAGGGATCGGCCTGCTGATCACCCTGGGGCTCTGTTTGCTCATCAACCTGGTGATACGGCGGCGGAGCTACCTTGAAGAGCAGGTCCGGCAGCGCACCGCGCAGCTGGCCGAATTTGCCGGACGACTGGAGCTGAAGAACGTGGAACTGGACGACGCCCTGCTGCGGGCTGAAGCTGCCAGCCGCGCCAAGAGCAGCTTCCTGGCCACCATGAGCCACGAAATCCGCACGCCGATGAACGGGGTGATCGGCATGACCGGCCTGCTGCTGGACAGCAGCCTCACCACCGAGCAGCGCCGGTATGCCGAGGTCGTGCGTACCAGCAGCGAATCCCTGCTGGCCATCATCAACGATATCCTGGATTTTTCCAAGATCGAGGCCGGCTGCATGAGTCTTGAGCTGGTGCCGTTCAGCCTCCGGACCCTGGTGGAGGAGACCGTCCAGCTGCTGGCGGTGCGTGCGTGGGAAAAGGGGCTGAACCTGGTCTGTACGGTGGCGCCGGAGGTGCCGGAGCTGCTGGAGGGGGACCCGGGCAGGCTGCGGCAGGTCCTGCTCAATCTGGGAGGGAACGCCGTCAAGTTCACCAAAACGGGAGAAATCCGGATCAGCGTCTCCGCACCGGAGGAGCGGGAGGGGCTGGTCAGGCTCCACGTTCGGGTGGAAGATACCGGCATCGGCATTCCGCCGGAGGTTGTTTCCCGGCTCTTTACCCCCTTTACCCAGGCGGACAACTCCACCACCCGCACCTATGGCGGTACCGGACTGGGACTGGCCATCTGCCGGCAACTGGTGGAGTTGATGGGGGGGGAGATTGGAGCGGAAAGCCAGCCGGAGCGGGGCTCCACCTTTTGGTTCACCCTGTGGCTGGCGCGGGCAGCGGAGGCGGACTGTCGCGACGGCCGGGAAAACGGGGCGGCCGGTCTTTCCGACAATGTACCGGACGCCGCCGCCGATCCCCGCTTGGCCGCGTTCCGGCAGCAGTTCCGTATCCTGGTGGCGGAGGACAATCAGGTCAACCAGCAGGTGGCCCTGTCAATCCTGCGGCGGCTCGGCTACCGGGCCGACACGGTGGGCAACGGCTACGAGGCCCTGGAGGCGTTGCGCACCGTCAGTTACGACCTGGTGCTGATGGATTTCCACATGCCGCTGCTGGATGGCGTCGAAACCACCCTGCGGCTGCGCCGTCCCGAGTCCGGTGTGCTCAACCCGGACCTGCCGGTCATCGCCATGACCGCCAGTGTTCTGCAGGAAGATCGCGAACGCTGCCTGGGGGTCGGCATGAACGACTACCTGCCCAAGCCGGTTCGCCCCCGGGATCTCGAAGAGGTGTTGGCAAAATGGCTTCACGGACCGGACGGAGCATCCCGGCGGTCCGTGAAGCCGTCGGCTGAAGAGGTTGCGGCGGCGACGTCTTCCGCTGTTCCGGCCATTTCCGATGCTGCTGCCGGCAACGACGGTGCCGTGGCGTTCAACTGCGAGGAATTTCTGGAGCGGATGGGGGGAGAACCGTCGTTCCTGCCGCCCCTGGTGGAGGTGTTCCTCACCACGGTGCCGCAGCAGGTGCAGGAGTTGGAACAGCTTCTGGCTGCGGGAGAGCACGCTACTGCCCACCGGGTTGCCCACACTATCCGGGGAGCGGCCGGCAACATGGGGGCGGAACTGCTCCAGCAGGTCGCCGCACAGATGGAACGGGCGGGCAAGAATGGCGATTTCGAGCGGATGAAGCGGCTGCTGCCGTCACTGCGGCAGCAGCTCGAACGTACGGTACAGGCGATGCAGGAGGTGGTGGAGCGGGCGGAAATCGGGCCCGCCTGATCAGGGGGCGGCCGACGGGGCCAGATGGTGCTCCACCACCCAGGCGGCAAAGGGAAAACTGCAGGTAAAGGCCGGGGACACGGCATTGAGAATATGGATGCTGCTGCCATCCCCCTCCACCGTGAAGTCCATGACCAGCTCCTTGGTTTCCGTATTCAGGAGTTGCGCCCTGATGCCGGGCCTGCTCCACTGGTTGAACCCGGCAGGGTCGATCTCCTTCACCATCTTCGTTGCCAGGCCGGTGAAATAGCTCCGGTCGTACTTCTTCAGCTCCCCCAGGGCCAGGGAGCGGAAGCCGAAACTGTCCGCCAGGAACAGCCGCGACTCCCAGCCGATGATCTCCAGCAGCTCCCCCAGGCTGAAATGCTCCAGCCCTGTATAGTTCTGCCGCCAGAAGGCCGGAATGGCCGTGGGGCCGATCTTGACCGTGCCGTCCACGGTCACGGTGTAATGTACCCCTAAAAACGGGTTCTGCAGGTTGGGCACCGGGTAGATGTTGGTGCGCACCGGTTTGTCCTGCCCGGTGTACTTGAGGTAGATCCCCTTGAACGGGATGATGGTGTACTGCTGCGAAAAACCGTACTCACGGGCGATCCGGTCGGCGTAGAGACCGGCGGCGTTGATGGTCATGCCGGCTTCGATCACCCTGCCGCCGCTGGTGACCACGGCCCGGTCCCCCTGGCGCCGCAGGTACCCCTGGTTGAACAGGAAACGGACCCCGGCAGCTTCCAGGTCCTCCTTCAGGGCGTGGCAGACCTGCACCGGGTCAACGGTGGCGGTGGTCGGTGAGTACAGCGCAATCTGCGTGGTCCGGGCATTGGGATCGATCTCCGCCAGTTCCTGTTCGTCGATGATCCGCACCTCCACGCCGTTTCGCTCCCCCCGGCGCTGCAGCTCCCTGATCCCCTCGATCTCGTGTTCATCGGAGGCAACCACCACCTTGTGACATTCGTTGATGGCCAGCCCCCGCGCTTTGACGTACTCCTTCACCAGCCGGTTGCCGTCCCGGGTGAAGCGGGCCTTCAGCGAATCGGCGGTGTAGTAGAACCCGGCGTGCAGCACCCCGCTGTTGCGGCCGCTGCCGTGGAAGGCCACGTCCGGCTCCTTCTCGATTATCAGGATATCTGCGGCGGGAAAACGGGACTTCAGCTCGCGGGCCAGGGCCAGGCCGATGATACCGGCCCCGATGATCAGGTAATCGGCGCGCAGGGTGGGCGTCACAGCCGTACCGGATGTTGGCGGGAGAGGGTGAGGAAATTGTTCAGCAGTTCCATCCCCCCCTCGGTCAGGATCGATTCCGGGTGGAACTGCACCCCCCAGACCGGCAGATGCTTGTGACGCATCCCCATGATCTCGCCGTTCTCCACCCAGGCGGTCACCTCCAGGCAGTCCGGCAAGCTGGAGCGCTCCACCACCAGGGAGTGGTAGCGGGTGGCGTTGAACGGGTTGGGCAGCCCGGAGAACAACTCCTTGCCGTCGTGGTGGATCGGCGAGGTTTTGCCGTGCATGAGCGACACGCTGCGCACCACCTTCCCGCCGAAGGCGCTACCTATGGACTGATGCCCCAGGCAGACCCCCAGCAGCGGAATCTTTCCGGCATACTCGCGGATGGCGGCCACGGAGATACCGGCCTCCTCCGGCGAGCAGGGACCGGGGGAGACCACGATCCGCTCGGGTTTGAGGGCTGCGATATCGGCAACGCCGATCTCGTCGTTGCGCACCACTTTCACCTCTTCGCCCAACTGGGCCAGGTACTGGACGATGTTGTAGGTAAAGGAGTCGTAATTATCGATCATGAGCAGCATAACAATACCTATGTGTGTGATCTCAGTATGTGATGTTTGTTGGGCTTCAAGAGTCTAGCCGCACTGGCACCCGCTTTTTCCAGCAGTGTGCTGCAGCCGGAAACAGAATATAGCCTTGTTTGTACGACAAACTCAACTAAAGCCGACAAAGGACTACCCGGAATCAGTCTTGGCATCTGGATATTTATGTTTCTGTTTCGGCGGATTCTCATGCCGGAGTGTACAAACAGAGAGAATGGACGTCCTGAAGTGACGGAGAACCGGACAGCCGGGCGGGGCGGGAAAGTCGGCGATTTTCCGGAGGAAGAGCATGTTACATGCTGTCCGTCAGTTCCTTCTGTCGGCCCGCGGGCTGCTTGGCGCCGGTCAGGCGCTCGATGAACTGCGATATCCGCTGCTGGTCTTCCTTAAGGATGTCGATGAAACGGTGGCCGCATTGGAATTTTTCATTATCCTGGGAGCGCTTCTGCCAGATCAGTTCGGCCACGGCGTTGACCGGCGGGTTGCCGTCCTGCAGGTCCACCACCACCAGCGAGAGGCTGGTGGGTTCCTGGGTCATGTCGAACCGGATGCCGCCGACGCTGATGTTCAACTCGGTTTCCAGCATTTTCAGGCGGGGCGGGTTGGGCTGGCGCAGATCGGCGGAAATCCGCCGCCACTCCTTGCGGAACGCCTCCAGAGACGATTTCTGCGAGACGTGCAGCAGCGGCAGGGTGGTGTCGGCCCGGGGTGACTGACGGCGCTGGTAGACGGAAAGGTCACCCACGGGCTTGAGCACGATGGAGTCCGGAGTGGGCGGCTCCTGCAGCTCCGCCCGCAACTGGATGCCCATCCCCAGGGACTCGGTGGTCAGTTTGAACTGCATGCCGTGCCGAAAGGCCGTGGTGTCGCCGGAGAAGAGACGATAGGGGGTCTTCAGGGTCAGTCGGTCGTCAAGGCAGGAAAGCACCTGCCCGGTGAACGAATTGTAGACCTCCTGGTCCCGTTCGTCGGATATGTTGATCAGAAAGACCTTCTGGCCTCGTCCGAAATACTTGTCGTAATGCATCAGCAGCTCCGGCGCTGACTCAGTGCTAGGCCCGCGTGAGTTTGCGGTAGGTTATCCGGTGGGGACGGTCAGCATCCGTTCCCAGGCGTTTGCGGCGGTCTTCCTCGTACTCCGAGTAGTTCCCTTCGAACCAGACTACCTTCGAGTCCCCCTCGAAGGCAAGGATGTGGGTGGCGATCCGGTCCAGGAACCAGCGGTCGTGGGAGATGACCACGGCGCAGCCGCCGAAGTTTTCCAGTCCCTCTTCCAAGGCCCGCATGGTATTCACGTCCAGGTCGTTGGTCGGTTCGTCCAGGAGCAGCACGTTGGCGCCGCTTTTCAGCACCTTGGCCAGATGCACCCGGTTGCGCTCGCCGCCGGAGAGCATTCCCACCTTCTTCTGCTGGTCACCGCCGGTGAAGTTGAAACGGGCCACGTAGTTGCGGGCGTTGACGGTCTGCTTGCCCAGCTGGATCATTTCCTGGCCATCACTGATCTCCTCCCAGAGCAGGCGCTCGGGATTGAGGGCGTCGCGACTCTGATCCACGTAAGCGATCTGTACGGTCTCTCCCACCCTGATGGTGCCGCTGTCCGGTTGCTCCGCGCCGGTGATCATCCGGAAAAGGGTGGTCTTGCCGGCGCCGTTGGGACCGATGACGCCGACAATGCCGCCGCGGGGCAGCTTGAAGGTCATCCCCTCGAAGAGCAGGCGGTCGCCGAACCCTTTGGCCACGCTGTCCGCCTCGATGACGATATCCCCCAGCCGGGGGCCGGCCGGAATGTACAGTTCAAGGTCCTTGGCCCGCTTTTCACCTTCCTGGGAGGCCAGCTCCTCGTAGGCGCTGATCCGGGCCTGGGATTTGGTGTGGCGTCCCTTGGGGGACATCCGGATCCACTCCAGTTCCCGCTGCAGGGTCTTGCGGCGGTCGCTTTCCTGTTTTTCCTCCACGGCCAGGCGGTCCTGCTTCTGTTCGAGCCAGGAGGAGTAGTTCCCTTTCCAGGGAATCCCTTCGCCCCGGTCCAGTTCCAGAATCCAGCCGGCCACGTTGTCCAGGAAGTAGCGGTCGTGGGTGACGGCGATGACGGTGCCGGCATAGTTGTGCAGGTGTTTTTCCAGCCAGGCCACGGTTTCGGCGTCCAGGTGGTTGGTCGGTTCGTCCAGAAGCAGGATGTCCGGTTTCTGCAGCAGCAGGCGGCAGAGAGCCACCCGTCGCTTTTCGCCGCCGGAGAGTACCTTGACCGGGGTGTCGCCGTCGGGGCAGCGCAGGGCGTCCATGGCCAGTTCCAGGCGGGAGTCCAGGTCCCAGGCATCCAGGTGATCCAGCTTTTCCTGCAGCACCGCCTGGCGGTCGCACAGCTTCTCGAAGTCGGCGTCCGGCTCGGAAAACTTGTCGGTGATGCCGTTGAATTCGGTCAGCAGGTCGACGATCTCCTGCACTCCCTGTTCCACCACCTGGCGGACCGTAAGGGTTTCGTCCAGCTTCGGTTCCTGCTCCAGGTAACCGACGGTATAACCGGGGGAGAGGACCGCCTGGCCGTTAAATTCAGTGTCCACGCCGGCCATGATCCTGAGCAGGGTGGATTTACCGGAGCCGTTCAGGCCCAGCACGCCGATCTTGGCGCCGTAGAAGTAGGAAAGGGAAATGTCTTTGATGACCGGTTTCTTGTCGTAGAATTTTGACACCCGCATCATGCTGTAAATGACTTTTTTGTCGTCAACGCTCATTCGTGCAATGCCTCCTGAAAATGAAGTGTTTTATATGGCATGGTCCGGCAGTGCTGTCAATCACTTAGCAGCGCTGCTACGGGTCATCTGTGGGATACCGTTCAAGACCCGCTGCCGGGAGCCCGGAACTGTGGTATACAACGTACGCAGGAACCGGTCACTGTCGGCGCTGTCCGCAGCGCGACCGACCGGGCGATGGCCATCGAGGAGGAGTCACGCTATGAAAACAACACTGCTCGGACTGATTCTGGCTGCGCTTATGGCATCCCTGCCGCTTTTGTCCGTGGGCACGGCCCAGGCCCTGGACTGTGGCGGCCCCGGCACGCAGCAGACCGCGGCAGCCTACCGCAGCAGCAGCGGCGAACGACTGGACGCCTGCTTCGACCGGGCGGCAGAGCGGGTAACCCTGCGGATGCCGGATGGTCGTACCGTTACCCTGCCGCTGGCCCCGTCGGCCTCGGGCGCCCGTTACGGCAGCGGGCAGGAGGTGTTCTGGGAGCACCAGGGGACCGGTCGCTACTTTAGCGGCGAAACATTGCTTTTTGAAGGGACGGTCGTTGATACCGCCGACGGCTACCGGAACGGGGTGGTGGTCAAGGAGCTGGTCAGGACCGGGGTCACTGCCGATGGCCGGAAGATCGCCTATCCGGTGACCGAAAAGCCGGAGGTGACGGCGCTGCTGGTGGAGTTGCCGCCGGGGAGCGAGACCGGCTGGCACAAACATCCGGTGCCGGTCCACGCCTATCTGCTGGGCGGCAGCCTGAAGGTGGAACTGGCCGGGGGCAGGACGGTGCAGTACAAGGCGGGCGAGGTCATTATCGAGGTGGTGAACACGCTGCATAACGGGCGTACCGTCGGTATCGAGCCGGCCCGCCTGATTGTGTTCTACCTGGGGGTGCAGGGAACGCCCGCGGTGGTTCGGGTGCCATGATGACAGCAGGGGATGGATATATGGCCGGATGTGAAAACGGGCTGGTACGTTCGCTCGAAGTCAGGCTGCCGGACTGGGTGGCGGAGCTGCTGAGCGGAGCGGAGCGCTATCCCGATGACGCAGCCCGGATGGGGCTGGCGGTGGCGCTGGCCGACCGCAACGTCACGGAAGGGGGCGGCCCCTTTGGCGCGGCGATCTTCGACCATACCAGCGGCCGGCCGGTCGGGGTCGGCATGAACCTGGTGCTGCCGGCCGGCAATTCGACGCTCCATGCCGAAATGGTGGCGATCATGGCGGCCGAGGCGGCCGTCGGCAGCCACACCCTGGCGCAGGCAGGGCGGTACGAGCTGTTCACCTCCTGCGCTCCCTGCGCCATGTGCCTGGGGGGGATACTCTGGAGCGGCGTGGAACGGCTGGTCTGCGCCGCCGACGCGGAGGATGCCCGCCGGATCGGTTTCGATGAGGGACCGGTTTTCGAAGAGTCGTACCGCTACCTGGAGGAGCGTGGGATCGAGGTAGTGCGGGGATTCATGCGTGAGGCGGGCAGGGCGGTGCTGGAGCGCTATGCAGCCTTGGGGGGGCGGATTTACAACGGACGCTGAGCCCTCATCTGTCGCTCTTTGGGGCGTCGGCGCTCTTTTTCAGCTGATGACGCCACCGGTTATGCTATACAACGGGAACCCCGTGCGCCTGCGGCTGGCCGCATATCCCGTTTCAGGCGTGCGAACAGGCTGGAAAGGATACGAAATGATGATGAAAACGGTAGTAGCAGCACTGATGCTGGCAGTGTCGTTCCCGGCGGCAGCCGTGGCGGAGGCGCAGCTGTTTGAGCAGCTCGATACGGACAAAAGCGGCACTATCAGCCGCACGGAACTGCTGAAGGGTGACCTGGCGGTGGTGAGCGCCCCGGACGGTACGAAACGGGTGCAGCGGCGCGATCCGGCCGCCACGGGGCAGAACGTCCTGACCGAGGGGCAGAAACGCCGGTTGTTCGATACCCTCGACCTGGACAAGAACGGGTTCATCAGCCGCAAGGAATGGCAACGCGCCGCGCCCGGCGGCTTCATACTCTGGAAGTTCTAGGAGGCGGAGGAGGTGCTTTGGTTCAGGACGGAGAACGATTCGAAGAGATCGGCAGTGCCGGCCGGCGCCCCCTGGCCGGCATGACGGCGACGGGATTCCGACGATCCGCTGTCCGGGGCATCGTCACGCTTCACGACAGGCCGGGGGAGACGAGCGGTGCACTGGGCTGATCTGGGCGTCACGGCCCGGCTGATCCTTGCCCTGTCCCTCTGCGGCGGCTTGATCTTCGCCGTGGTGTTCTCCGTGAATGACCGCTTCACCAGCAGGCTGGTTGAAGAGCAGGTCATGGCCCACTCGCGGGACGTGGTGGCCGCGGCGGTCTACAGCATCGACGACCAGTTGCGGGCGGTGGCACGGGATCAGGCCACGCTGGCGACCGCCCTTGAGTCGGCCCCCCGGCTGACGACGGCCGACCTGCGCCGCATCCTGCGCTACCACGTTGCCACCAACGAAGAGGTGTTCGGCGCCGCCATCGCCTTTGCCCCCGGTTTCTCCCCGAACGGCCGGGAACGTTCGGCCCCCTACTGTTTCAAACGTCTGAACGGCGAACTGGCCATTATCGACCTGGCGTCCCCTTCCTACAACTACCCGCAACAGCCCTGGTACCGCCTTCCCGCCGAGCGGAAAGCGCCGGTCTGGAGCGAGCCCTACTTCGACGAAGGGGGCGGCAACGTGGTCATGACCACCTATTCCGTCCCCTTTTACCGGATGCAGGGCGGGGTCCGCCGTTTTGCCGGCATTGCCACCTCCGATGTCTCGGTGGACTGGCTCGGCCGTCAGATCGCCTCGCTCAAGCTGAACCGCAACGGCTACGCGGCGCTTTTTTCCCGCAACGGGGTCTACCTGGCCCATCCGGACCGCTCCCTGGTGATGCGGGAAACCCTTGCCGGCGTCGCCGAAAAGAAGAACAACCCGGTGCTGCGCGAGATCGGTCGGGCCATCACCCGTGGCGAGAGCGGCTTTGTCACCGGCAGCAATGTCTTCGACAGGGAAAGCTGGATCTACTACGCGCCGGTGCCGGCCACCGGCTGGTCGCTGGCAGTGGTGTTCCCGGCGGAGGAGATGCGCAGCGAGGTGACCAGGATCGGCCGGATGATTGCGCTGCTCTGCATTGCCGGCATCGTGGTGCTGGTGTTGGCCATCGTGCTGGTGGCCCGCAGTGTCAGTCGTCCCCTGGCCGAGATCAGCCTGGCGGTGCAGCGGATCGCCGGCGGCGATCTGGACGGCGACCTGCCGCCGATTCGCGTCGGCGGGGAGGTGCGGCATCTGGCCGACTCCTTCGGACGGATGCAGCGGGATCTGAAGGAGCATATCCGGCAGTTGACCGAGACCACGGCGGTCAAGGAGCGGATGGCCGGCGAGCTGTCCGTTGCCCATGACCTGCAGATGGCGATCCTGCCCCATGAGCTGCCGGAGCTTCCGGGCCTGGAGATCGCCGGCTGCTGCGTGCCGGCACGGGAGGTGGGGGGGGATTTCTACGACGCCCGCTTGCTGGCCGACGGCCGCCTCTTCTTCGTGATCGGCGACGTTTCCGGCAAGGGGGTTCCCGCCGCCCTCTACATGGCCATGGCGGTCACCCTGGCCCGGGCCGGAGCCGGTGACGACTGCGATCCGGCCGAACTGCTGGGTCGAATCAATCGTGAACTGTGCCGGGGCAATGACAGCTGCATGTTCGCCACCATCCTCTGCGGTATCATTGATCCGAACAGCGGCATGGTGCGACTGGCCAACGCCGGCCACACGCCGCCGGCAATCAGGCGTGCGGACGGGACGTGCGTTTTTCAGCGCCTCAGCCCCGGGCTGGTTGCCGGATATCTGGAGGATTTCACGTATGTCGAGGAGCAGGTGACGCTGATCGCCGGTGATACCCTGATTCTCTATACGGATGGGGTCACCGAGGCGATGAGCGGGGCAGGGGAGCTGTTCGGGGAAGCACGGCTGCTGGCCGCGCTTTCCGGCGGAACCGGCGGTGCGGGCGAGCTCCTTCGCAAGGTTGAGGAAGCCGTTGCCGCCTTTGCGGACGCCGCCAGCCAGTCCGACGACCTGACCATGCTGGCCCTGTTCCGCCGGGACGGCACGGGGAAATCAGGAGGAGCATGTACGTCTTTCTGAGGGATAATCGCAATTTCAGAAATTTCTGGCTGGGTCAGGTGGCCTCGCAGATCGGCGACCGGGTGCATACCCTGGCGGTGATCTGGCTGGTCTACACCTGGACCCGCTCCGGCACCGCCCTGGGACTGGTGCTGATCGCCGCCACCCTGCCGTCCGTGCTGGTCTCCCCCTGGGCCGGCTACCTTGCCGACCGTTTTGACCGCAGAAAAATCGCCATTGCCGCCGACCTGATCCGCTGCCTGCTGGTGCTGGCCCTGGCCCTGCTGGCCTCCACCGGCACGCTGGAGATGACCGGCCTCGTCATCATGACGGCGCTGATCTCCCTGGCTTCCGCCTTTTTCAACCCCGCCACCCTGGCCATGCTCCCTGCGATCGTTCCGGCCGCGGACCTGGCGCGGGCCAACGCCATAACCCAGCTCTCCGCCAATGCCAGCGGTGCCCTGGGCTTTCTGGCCGGCAGCGGCCTGATCGCCCTGATCGGCGTGCCGGCCGCCTTCCTGTGCAACGGCGTCTCCTTCGTCGTCTCCGCCCTGCTGCTGGCCTCCATCGCCTATGCGCAGGCCGGCGGCGCCGGACACCCCTCCTTTCTCGTCAACCTGCGCGAGGGCTGGACCGTGGTGCGGGGCATTCCCGTGGTTGCCCGGTTGCTGGCCCCGCTGGTGGTGATCAACTTCCTCTTCTCCTCCCTGTCGGTGCTGATTCCGGTGTTCGGCGAAGGGGTGTTCCGGTCCGGTTCCGCCGGGGTCGGGCTGCTCCTGGCCGCCTTTACCTGCGGCATGTTCCTGGCGGCACTGGCGCTCAGCAGCTGGCATCCCGCGGCGTCGCTGTCCCGTCTGATGACCGCAAGCCTGCTGCTGGTGGGGGGAAGCTTTCTGCTGATGGGGCTGTTCGCCGCCATGCCGCTTTTCCTCGGCGCGCTGGCGCTGACCGGTTTTGCCCTGAACGGAGTGAACATCTGCCTGATCACCCTGTTCCAGCGGATGGTGCCGGGCGAGGTGCGGGGCAAGTTCTTCAGCCTGCTTACGGCGGTCTCCCTTTCGGCGCAGCCGATCTCCTTCGGCCTGACCGGCTGGCTGTCCGACCTGGTCAGCCCGGCGGTCATCCTGTCGGCCTGCGGCCTGGCCCTGCTGGTGTGTGCCGCGTTTGTTGCCCGGATCGGTGAGCTTCGTGACCAGTACGTGTGAGGTGTGCCATGCATGATATGACCAGCTTTGCCCTGCAGGTGTCCGGGCGTGTCCCCGGCTACCGCAGCTTCCTGGCGGCGCAGGGGGCTTCCGCCGACCTGCCGTTCGAGCAGCTGCCGCTCACCACCAAGCAGAACTATCTGCTGGACTACCCCATCGAGGAGCTCTGCTGGGACGGTTCCATCGGCGACTGCCATCTGATCGGCGCCAGTTCCGGTTTCAGCAAGTCCGGCTCGGTGTTCTGGCCCAAGCGGCCGGAGGACGAAAACCGCTACCTGGAGTCGCTGGAGGGGATGCTGGTGCAGCACTACGGCATCGACCGGGAGCGGACCCTGATCCTCTGCTGCATGGCCCTGGGTACCTGGTTCGGCGGCATGGCGGTCACCGCGGCCTTACGGGTCATTGCGGCATCCGGCCGGCTGCCGATCACGGTCTGCACGCCGGGGCTGAACCTGGCAGAGGCGGTGGAGATCTATGCCCGGTTTTATCCCAATTTCAGCAAAATCCTCTGGATCACCAACCCTTCCAACATCGGCCTGATCACGGCGCTTCTGGCAAAGCGCGGCGTTACGCCGCCGCCGGGCAGTTGCAGCTTTCCGGTGCTGGGGGAGTACTTCAGCGAGGCCTGCCGGGAGACGGTTGCCCGGCGTTACGGCCACGATCCCGCTGCGCCGTTCGTGCTCTGGACCGGCTACGGCTCGGCGGATACCGGCGATATCGCCGTGGAGACCGCCCCTGCCATCCGGCTGCGCAAGTTCTTCCACCACCGGCCGGACCTGGGACGGGAGCTGTTCGCCACCGAGGACACGCCGATGCTGCTGGAGGTATCCCCCAAGGTGCATCTTGAACTGGTGGACGGCATGATCGTGGTCACCAAGGATCAACTGGTGCCGCTGGTCCGGTACAATACCGGCGATCTGGGAGGGCTGCTGGCAAAAGCCGACCTCGCCCGGCTGGATGGCCTGCCCGGCGAACTGCTGCACGAGCTGCCGGAGCAGGTGCTCTTCGTGCGGGGCAGGGCCGCCAATGCCGTGATCTTCTACGGCACCAACCTGGACGTGCAGGAGATCAACCGCTTTTTCCTCGACCAGCCCCGCGACATGGCCTACTCCGGCCTGTTCACGGTGAAGATGGTGGAGGAGGAGGGCGTTGCCTGCTTCGACTTCACGGTGCTCGTGGAAGGGGAAGCCAGCGACGACCTTGCCCGACGGTACCGGGAAGCCTTGCTGGGCTATCTGATCGGCAGAAGTCGCGAGTTCGAGACCAAGTACGCCAGTCTGACCCGTTCCACGGGATGTGAGCTGATCCGGCTGCGGGTACAGGAGCTGGAGGGCGACAAGGGCGCCGTCAAGCACCGCTATATCCTGGACTGATCACAGGGAGGAACAGGGATGGAACATCTCACGGAAGAGCTGCAGTGCGCCAGGGGGGCCGAGATCGTGCGGGAGTCGCTCGCCTCCCGCTTCTATGGAGAGAAATACGCCGGCTGCCCGGTTCCCGGCAGTCGTGAGGCGTGGCAGCAACTGCCGCTCCTGACCCGTGCGGAGATTTACGAGCGCTCCTACCCCCATTCCACCGACATGCTGACCCGTCCGCTGGAGGATGCCATCATCATCTCCACCGGCGGCTCCAGCGGCATTGCCCGCTACACCACCTACACCCATGCCGAATGGGACGCTTTCGTCACCTGCCAGGCCGCTGCCATGCGCATCCTGGGGATCACCCGCCAGGACCGGGTGGCCAACCTGTTCATTGCCGGCCATTTCTGGCCCTCCTTCCTGGGGCTGCACGACTGCATCAAGAAACTGGGGGCCGTGCACCTGCCGATCTCGGCCAACATCCCGATGGAAGAGGTGGTGAAACTCTGCCGTACCTTTGAGCCCACGGTAATGGTCTCCCTGCCCACCCTGTTCGTCTTCATGGCCGACATGGCCAAGCGCGACGGCTTCAGCTTCCCCGGCCTGCGTATGATCAACTACGCCGGCGAGCATTTAAGCGCCGCTGCCGAGGCCCATGTGGCCGCAGCCCTGGGGGTCTCCCACATCAAGGCCGGGGCCTACACCAGCGCCGATGTCGGCATCATGGGCTACCAGTGCGACCACTGCGGGCCTGGAACCTACCATGTTCCCACTGCCTTCCAGTTCGTGGAACTGGTCAACTTCGAGGAGAACCGTGCTGCCCGCATTGGCGAGATGGGTGAGGTGGTGGTCACCAACCTAAGCCGGGTCTCCACGCCGATCATCCGCTACCGGGTGGGGGATCTGGCTGCCTGGACCGGCAGCCCCTGTCCCTGCGGCGATCCCAACCCGTGTCTTAAGCTGGGGGGACGGGCCGGACAGGACTTCAAGCTGGGGGGCGGCTTCATTTCGCTCGACCTGTTCGAGAACGCCATTGCCGCCCATCCGGACTGTTTCAGCCTCAACTTCCAGCTTGAGATCGAAGATGTGGCAAGCCAGTTCACCGTGGTGCTGCGGATCGAAGCGCCGTCGCAACCGGACCGGGCAACGCTGGCTGCGCTGGAGCGGGACCTGTTTGAAGCGGTGCCGGAGCTTAAGATTTCAACGGAAAAAGGGTACCTGAAGTCCTTTGTCATTGAGGCGGTCGAACTGGGTTCGCTGCCGCGCAGCCCGATCACCGGTAAGGTGGCGCGGCTGGTGGATCGGCGGGTGCTCTAGGAGGAGATGATGATTGAAGAGGCAACCAACCGGCTTTATCAGCGTGAACAGGCCTTTGACCAGTCGACGGAAGGCCGGGAGCTGTTCACGCTATCCATGCGGGAGATGGTCGCGTTCCATATCGAACATTCCCCGGTCTACCGGGGTATCTGCGGGCAGTACGGCTTTACGCCGGAACAGATCCGCACGCATGACGATCTGATCAGCATTCCCCACATCTTCGTCACCGCCTTCAAGCAGCACCGGCTGCTCTCCCTGCCGGAAGAGGAGATCGCCATGACCTTCACCTCCTCCGGCACCCAGGGGCAGAAAAGCCAGATCAACCTGGACCGGCTCTCCTTCGAGCGCCAGGCCGGTATGCGCAGCCTGCTGGTGCGCTCCCTGGGGCTGACGGACGAACGGCCGGTCAATTACCTGGTCTTCTCCTATGCCCCGGATATCGCCGATAACCGGGGAGCGGCCCATACCTTCAACGTTTACACCTCCTTTGCCCCGGCGGCGGAGAAATATTTCGCGCTGCAGCAGGGGGCAGGGGGAGAGCCGGCCTTTGATCTGGAGCAGGCCATCGCCACCCTGGCCCGCTTTGCCGAAAGCGGGTTACCGTTGCGGGTGGTGGGCTTTCTGGCTTTCAGCTTCGTCACCCTGCTGGAAATGCAGCGGCGGGGCATGCGCCTGCAGTTTCCGGCGGAAAGCCTGCTGATCACCGGCGGCGGCTGGAAGTCCCATACCGGCGCGACGGTCAGCTTTGAGCAGTACGCGGAGCTGGTTCACGAGCTGCTGGGGATCAGGCCGGAGCGGATCAGGGATTTTTACGGCATGGTGGAGCACGGGGTTCCCTACATGAGCTGCGGCCAGCGGCACTACCACGTGCCGGTCTTTGCCAACGTGGCGGCCCTGGACCCCGGCACGCTGCGGGTCTGTCCCCCGGGGGAGACCGGGCTGCTCAAGCTGCAGACCAGCTACATCAGGAGCGCACCGGCCATATCGGTGCTTTCCACCGACCTGGGAACCATCGGCCGCGACTGCCCCTGCGGCATTCCGGGGGAGTTTATCAAGCTTCAAGGGCGGGCCGGAGTGACCAAGCATGCGGGCTGTGCCATTTCGGCTTCGCAACTGATCAAGCTGTGACAGGAGAAGGAATATGGTGAAATGGTACAACTTCGGCAGCTTTGAGGAGTCAGCCGCAATCACGGCTGAACTGATGCACGCTATCTTCACTACGGCCCGCAGCCGCACGGCACAGATCCGGGAGACGCCGTCGGGCAGCCTGGCCGCGGTGCTTGACCGGGCGGGCAGGCGGCTGGCCGACCCGGCCGATCCGGTGCGGCAGGAGATCGTGGCGGTGATGCCGGGGCAGCTCGGTTTCTCGCAGGAGATGGTGGTTGCCGGTCTGGAGGCGATCTGCTGGATCCTGCGCTACGACAACCTGATGCAGCGGCTGGCGGTGGACCTGGACGATCCCCGCTACCTGGACGAGTTTGTCTGGCACGAGCGGTTCCGCGGCTTTGTGCGGGCCATGCCCCAGGGGGTGGTCTCCCACGTTTCCGCCGGTAATGTCTTTGTCAGCGCCGTGGATACCCTGGTGCAGGGGATCATGACCAAGAACGTCAATATCCTGAAGATGTCCTCCTTTGATCCGGTCTTTCCGCTCCTGTTCGCCCGGCTGCTGGAAGAATGCGATCAGGAGCGGTTGATCTGCCCCTGTCTGGCCCTGCTTCCCTTCAAGGGAGGAGACCGGGAGATCGAGGCGATCGTCAAGGAACAGTCCGACGTGGTGATCGTCTACGGCGGCAAGGAGGTGGTGGAGATCTACCGGCAAGGACGGGGGCTGCACACCAAGGAGGTGGAGTACGGTCCCAAATACTCCCTGGTGGTGCTGGACCGCGAGGAGTTACAGAGTTGCGACCGTGAGGAGGTAGCCCTGCAGGTGGCCCGGGACTTCACCATGTGGGAGCAGGCGGCCTGTTCCTCACCCCATGCGGTCTTTATTCAGGGCGAGGAAGAGGCGCGGCGCTTTGCCGGCGAGCTGGCAACGGCCCTGGAGCGACTCTGCGGCGAATTCCCCTTTCCGCGCATCAACCGGGACGAGCAGACCGAGATCACCCGCGTCCGCGAACTGGCCAGGGTGGATCAGGCCCTGGGCACCGCGGAGCTGCTGATTCCGGCGGCAGATGACCAGCGCTGGACCGTGATCCTGGAGAAGCATCCCTGTTTCAAGGTTTCCTGCCAGCACCGCACCGCCTTTGTGGTGGCGATCAACAACGACCGGGAGCTGTACGCCACCCTGGAGGAACAGGGTAAATTCATCCAGTCCGTGGGCATCCTGGCCGACAGCCGACGGCTGTTCGAACTGTCCGACCGCCTGGTGGCCCTGGGGGCGGACCGGATTACCGAGATCGGGCGGATGCACAAACGCAAGCACGGCACCCCCCACGACGGCACCCGCGGTCTGGCCGAGCTGGTGCGCTGGGTCTCGGTGGGCCACGAGCGCCGCTTCCACGACCCCTTTGATTTTGCCGATGAGGCCACCCGCCGGGCGCGTACCCTGGGCAGGCTTAACCAGGTACTGGAAACGGCCCGCCGCCACTCCCCCTTCTACCGTGAGCGGTTGCCGGTGGGTCCGCTTGCCGACCTTGGCCAGCTGGCCACGCTGCCGATCCTTGAGCCGGACCAGTTCCGCAGCCACCTGCCCCCCTACGGCGAGGGACTCCTCACCGGGCCGCTGGGCAGCTCCATCTCGTTTTCCAGCGGCGGCACCACCGGCAAGCCCAAGTTCGTCTACCGCACCCTGGAGGAAACCCGCCGCAATGCGGCCGGCATCGCCAAGGGACTGGGCCTGGGGCTGTTCAACGAGGGGGAGGTGGTGGCCAACCTGTTCTTCGCCGGCAACATGTGGGCCTCCTTCATCAGCATCAATATGGCACTGGAGCTGATCGGCGCCCATATCCTGCCCATCGGCGGCCATGTGCCGATGGAGAACATCATCTCCTTCCTGCGGGCCTTCAAGGTGGACGGCGCGGTCTCCATCCCCTCGGTGTTGGTGGGGATCGCCCAGTACGTGGAGAAAAACAACATCACCGACCTGACCATCCGCAAGATCGGCTACGGTGGCGAGCATATGCCGGAGGCCACCCGGCAGTACGTGGCCTCGGTGCTGAAGACCGAGCTGATCCGCTCCGCCTCCTACGCCATCAATGACACCGGCACCGTGGGATACCAGTGCCCGGCCTGCACCGGGTCGGTGCACCACCTGAACGAGGAGCTGCACATCCTGGAGATCGTTGATCCGGAGACCGGCCGACTGCTGCCCCCCGGCGAGATTGGCACCATCATCCTGACCAACGTGGACCGCACCCTGATGCCGGTGATCCGCTACAACGTTGGTGACCGGGGCCGGATCGTTCCCGGTGACTGCCCCTGCGGCCGCACCAGCCTGCGCTTCGAGCTTTTGGGGCGCTCCGACGAGGTGGTGGTGATCGGCGCCGACAACGTCTCCATCGATGCCGTTGCCACCTGCGTCGCCCAGGTTGAGGGCTTGAGCCAGAACTTCGTCATCCACGGCCGGCAGCAGGAAGGGCTGGATCTGCTGCTGATCCGGGTGGAATCACTGGAACCGCTGACGGCAGAGACTAAAGAGCGCCTGTCCCGATGCCTGGTGGAGACCCTGCTGCGGGAAAAGCCGGTGATTGCGACAAACCTGGCCAGTGGCACCGTGGCGCGGCCGCTGGCGGAGGTGCTGGAACCGGGCGAACTGCCGCGCAATCCCAAAACCGGCAAGATCAAGCGGGTGGTGGAGGAACGTCATGGCGGCTAGCGTTGCGTTTCCCTACGGCCCCGTGGCGCGCACCACGGTGGGCTCGCAGCCGCAATCGTTGCGGCCGGTACAACTCTGGGCGGCGGAGTTTGCCCGCTGTTTCGGCATATCCGGGGATGAGCTGACCAGGATTGAACTGGCGGTGGAAGAGGCGTTCATGAGCGTGGCCCAGAGCGCCTTCGAACCGGGGGAGAGCGGCGAGATCACCCTGGTGCTGGAACACCGTCCCGGCAGCTTCGTCATTGCCGTGGAGGACCACGGCCTGCCCCTTGACCTGAAACAGCTGGAAGAGAACGAAGGACTTGCCTTAAACCTGCTGCTGCTGCGGCACCTGCTGGACGGCTTCTCCTTCATCAACCGCGGCAAGGAGGGGAAACGGCTGGAACTGATCAAGCAGCTTCCTGCCGAGAGTGTTGCCACCGGCATGGAGCAGCAGGACACTCCCGAGCAGCAGGCCGCCGTCTGTCCGGCGGAACAGCCGCTCTTGCGCCTGCTGCGGCCCGACGAGTCCCTGGCCCTGGCCCAGCTTGCCTACCGCAGTTACGGGTATACCTATGTCAGCGACTTCTACTACCCGGAACGGATTCGGGAGCGGATGGCAGGGGGACTGATGGAGACCTGCGCCGCCGTGCTGCCCGACGGACGTATAATCGCGGCATTGAGCCTGTTCTACGACCGTGCCGATGCCTGTGTGGCCGAGTGCGGCGCCGCCATGGTGGACCCCCGCTACCGGGGATTAAGCCTGTTCAAGGAAATGAAGCTGTTTCTGTTCGACCATGCCCGATGCAAGGGGCTCTACGGCATCTACAGCGAGGCGGTCACCATCCATCCCTACACCCAGCAGGGCAACCTGTCCCTGGGGGCGCGGGAGACCGGCATCCTGCTTTCCTACGTCTCGGAAAACGTGGCCTTCAAGAAGATCGGCAACGAACTGATGGGGCAGCGCCAGGCCCTGGTCTACTTCTACTACCGCCTGAACCGGGAACCGCTGCGCACGGTCTGGCTGCCGGCGCTCTACGCCGGGCTGATCCGGCGGGTCTATGCGGAAAACGGCCTGAACCGGCAGGTGGAGGAGGTGGCGGCAACCGACCGGATCGCAGGCGGAGAGACGCGGCTTGCCATCCGGATACGCCGCGACGCCTTCAACGACGCCACCATCGAACCGCAACGGATCGGCAGCGATGCCTGCGTCATGATCCTGCACCACACCAGGGAGCTGTGCGAGAAGAAGGTGGAGGCGGTCTATCTGGACCTTTCGCTGGGGAGCCCCGAGGCAGCGGCGCTTGCCGGACAGCTGGCGGAAAAGGGGTACCTGTTTGCCGGGATCATTCCGGAGCTTGAGAACGGCGACCTGCTCAGGCTGCAGTACCTGAACAACGTGCAGTTCGACCCGGCCAGGGTGACGGTGGTTTCCGACACCGCCAAGGAGCTGCTGGCGTTCATTACCCGCCAGTATGAACAGCGTCCCTGAACAGGCAGAAAAACTGACACCGGTAAAAAGGTGGCATGCAGGAGTATTGTGTAATATCAGTTGGTTGTTTCGTTTGTCCTCGCGAGCTGTCCAGAGAGCATACCATCCTGCGGCTGCCACAGCGGCCCCCTTCTTCCGCCGAATGTCATGAGACTGCATGCCTGCAGTCGATATGCCGGATGTGGCACGTCACCTGCAAAGCTGACCCACATTGACGAGATAGGTCCGAGCAGACAACGGGACGCCGGGGCGCCATCCGGACGGTCGGGTATCCCTCCATGGTCAGGGGCTGTTTCTCCTTCCCGGCCCCTGACCCTTTTTGCGCAGAGGCAGTGAGATGCCACAGCAAGGGGGCAGAGTAATGAGCAGAGTAACATTGGGACTGGGTACGGTAGTGGCCGCCATGCTGCTGGCATCCGCCGGCTTTGGGGCCGAGCAACGCTTCAGTGCGGCTCTGGTGGGAACGGAAGAGGTGCCGGCGGTCGCGACGGCAGCCACGGGTGATGTCAGCGTGACGGTGAGCAGTGATGGCGAAACGCTGCACTACCGGCTGCAGGTGGAGAAGCTGGAGAACATCCGGGTTGCCCATATTCACCGCGGCATGCAGGGGGCGAACGGACCGCCGGTGGTGTTTCTGTTCAGTGGCCCGAAAAAGCCGGGTATGTTCAGTGGCGTTCTGGCGGAGGGGACCATCACGGCGCGGGAACTTTCCGGCGAGTTTGCCGGGAAAACGCTGGACGAACTGCTGCAGCTCATCACTACGGGGAACGCCTATGTGAACGTCCATACGGATGCCCACCCCGGTGGCGAGATTCGGGGGCAGCTCAGGTAGCTGCCGTTATTGCTGACAAGTGACCAGCCCGGTCCGCATGGCGGGCCGGGCTGGTGCGGGAAGGATCGTTCAGGGTTCAACCGGCGAACCGCCACCGTCCGCCGGCTTCTTGCGTCGCGGACGGCGGCGCTTTTTCTTTTCTCCTTCCGCAGAGGAGGGGGCGGCCACAATCGGTTTTTCGGCCGGCTTCTTATGCTGTCCATGCCCGTGTCCTCCCTGGCCGGAGGGACGGCGTCCTTGGCGGGGAGGCCGCGCCGCGGCGGGAGCCGGGGCAGGGCGGTGCTTGGGGCGGACGTAGTCGTTGACGAACAGATCGTCCTCCGCCCATTCCACCGGAATCTTGTGCCGGATGTACTCCTCGATGGCCTCGATATGGAAGGCGCCGTCCTCGTCGGCAAAGGAAATGGCGGTTCCCTCGGCACCGGCCCGGGCGGTGCGGCCGATGCGGTGGACGTAATCCTCGGCATCCTGCGGGAGGTCGTAGTTGATGACGTGGGTGACATCCTCGATGTGCAGTCCCCGCGAGGCCACGTCGGTGGCGATCAGGATCGGCAGGTCGCCCCGCTTGAACTGGTCAAGGATGTTCATCCGCTTGCGCTGCTCCACGTCGCCGGAAATGACCCGCGCCGCCAGGTCGTTGGCGTTGAGGCGGTCCTGCAGCCGCTCCGCCTCCCGCTTGGTGTTGACGAAGATCATGGTCCTGCTCATCCCCTCCCGCCGGAGCAGCCCCAGCAGCAGGGGGAACTTCTCCTTGTTGGCCACATGGTAGAGGGTCTGGCTGACCCGTTCGGCGGTCATCTTCTCCGGGGTCACCGAGACCTTGCCCGGCAGGTTCATGAATTCGTAGGAAAGCTCCATGACCCGCTGGTTGAGGGTGGCGGAGAACATCAGGTTCTGGCGGGCGTCGAAGGGGGGCAGCCGACGCAGGATGAAGCGCAGGTCCGGGATGAAGCCCATGTCGAACATCCGGTCCGCCTCGTCGATGACCAGCATCTCGATATGCTTGAGGGTGTAGACCTTCTGTTTCAGGTAGTCGATCAGCCGCCCCGGGGTGCCGATGACGATGTCGGCGCCGTCCTTGAGGGCGTTTTTCTGCTTCATGTAGTCGATACCGCCGTAGATGGCCTGGATACCGAAACCGCAGTGGGCGCCCAACTGGTGGGCATCCTTTTCGATCTGCACCACCAGCTCGCGGGTGGGGGCAAGGACAAGTGCCCGGGGGCCTTTGTCGGCCGGCCGTCCGGAGGTGAGCAACCGGGTGAAGAGGGTGATCAGGAAGGCAGCGGTCTTGCCGGTGCCGGTCTGGGCCTGGCCGGCCACATCCTTGCCGGAAAGCGAGAGCGGCAGGGTCTGGGCCTGGATCGGGGTGCAGGTGCTGAAGCCGGTATCCCGGATTCCCTGCAGGACGGCGGCGGGAAGCGGCAGTTCATCGAATGTCATGTTTGGAAGCTCATTTTCTGTACTATCGGTCTGTTGCTGACTAATTCTATACACCGGCAGCGGACGGAAGGCAACAACGGGCGTCATCGGTTAGGGCGTCTGTCGGCCGGGTTGTCCTGTTTTGTTACCGGTATCCGTATCCTCTTCCTTTTTTTCCCCCACGCCGATCAATACTTCGCCGGTGTCGGTGAAGAGTCGCACCGGCAGCTCGAATATCCGCTGGAAGATCCCCAGGGTTCCCTTGGCCATCGATTTTGCCGGAATGGCGGCCACCTTGGGATCAGCCCAGCTCCCCTTGGCCTCGAAGTAGGCGGAAATCAGATTGCTGTCGCCGCCGGTCAGTATCCAGCCCACCACCGGGATGCGGCTGATGATCTTATCCACGGTCTGCAGTGGCTGCACGCCGATCAGCAGATCCATCTCCTCCTTGACCACGTTGAGGGTTCCCACCATGGAGATATGCATGGCGTTGCTCTCGATGAAAAAATCCCTGGTGGTGAGAATGCCGTTTTTGAGGGCAACGCTGGCAGTGATCCGGTTGAACGGCATGCCGTCGCTGGCCATGTCCGGCAGCCGGAAGGAGAGCAACTGGGAGAGGTTGAGGATGGAAAAGACCTTGGAAAGGGAGTTGAAGCGCCGCAGCACGCCCCGCTCCATGTCGAGTTTCAGGTCACCGTAGGCCGACTGCTTGAGCTGGGCCAGGGTGCTGCCGGTTGCTTTGAGATTTCCGGCAACGGTGATCCGTCCCCGAATTTCCCGGTCCAGGTCCAGTGCGGCGAAGAGCTCCCCGGATTTGGCCCGGTTGAGCCGCAGGGCCAGGGCCCAGTCCGGGGAGCGGTCACGGTGAAGAACCAGTTGGCCGTTGGCGGCGAGCGTCCCATCGAAGAGGCCGGCTTCCAGCGAGTGCAGTTGCAGGACTCCGCCGTCGCTCTGAACGTTGGCGGCCAGTTTGGTGAAGGTGATGTCGCGGTAGGAGCCCTGTTCCGCGGTGATCCGTCCCGCCAGGAGCAGCGGCGCCGTTTGCTTTCCCGTTGCTGGTGAACCGGCGGGGCGGGATATGGAGAGCAGTGGCAGCAGCTCCTCGATATCCAGGCGGGGAGCGGCGATGTTCAGGAAGAGCGACGGCGCCGGTGCGGTGGTGTAGCGTCCGTCCGCATTGATGACCGACTTTTCCATACGGGCTGTGAGCGCCCGGATTCCCAAAGTCTGGTCACGGAAGACGAGGTGGGTGCTGAACTGGCGGACCGGCGGCAGTTCCATGCCGGCAAGGCCGAAGTCCTTCAGGTTGACCCGTGGCGAGGAGATGAGCAGTTCCGCCTCCGGCTGGGCCAGGTTGACGATCCGTCCCCGCACGGTGAGGGGCGTGCTGCCGTACTGGACGGCGATGCGCGAGGTCTGGACGCTGTTTCCCTTGAAGGTGACGGTACCGTTGATCGCCCTGACCGGGTCGAACCCTTCCAGCGGTTTGACCGAGGCATTGGCGAGCCGGATGGTGCCGTTGTACTGCATGTTGCCGAAATCTTCGGGGTTGCCGTCGCCAAGCAGGTGTACCTGCACGGTTCCCTGGGGCTGATACTGCTGCCAGGCGGTCAGGATCGGCAGTTTCGGTCCCAGGAAGAAGGCGTTGCTCTGCAGTTCGAAGGAGAGGTGCGGGGGACCGCTGTCATGACGGAAGAGGCCGTTGGCGGAGAGCTGCAACGGCGGCAGCGAGTAGCTGATGGAAGAAAGCCGGGTTTCATGCTTGCTGAGGATGCTGCTGAAGCTGAGGTTGTTGGCCATGCCGGCCGGCTTCTTCACGGCCGGTGCCAGTTCGTAGGCTGCCGACGTGAGGTTCCAGGCGCCGGAAAGCTGGTAGGCTCTGATCAGCCCCGCACCGGTCAGGCGCAAGGAGGAAGGGCCGCTGAAGGAAAGGGTGTCCAGTTGGACGAAGCGGGCCAGCCAGGCTACCTCCGACGGTTTGGGAGTTATGTCCATGGTAAAGGGATAGGCGCAGGGAACGCCATCGGTGGCATATTCGGTGATGGTGCCGTTCACAGTGAAGGGGGAGTCGCCGAAGTGGCCCCGTCCGTCGGGCAGGTTGAAATTGCGTCCCTTCAGTTCCAGCGTGGTGTGAATACGGTTGAAACTGGGCACCTTGGGGCCGTAGCTGATCACGGCATCCTCGGCAGTGCCGTGGATGAAGAGGGTATTGGCGTTGTCTCCCTTGCCGAAGTTCACCAGCTGGGAGAAACGGGCATCCAGGGTGCCGTTGATCAGTTTGAACCGTCCCGACTTGATCTTGTTTCTGATGAAGTCGGCCACATCGTCCTCGATGATGCCGAAGGGGATGTAGCTGCGGGTGGTGACGTAGTCGAACTGATCACTGCTTCCCCGTGCCCTGAGCAGCGGATCGCCACTTCTGAGCTGGGAGAGGTTCACGCTTCCCCGGAAAGCGAAACCGTCCAGGGTGAGCTGCAGCTTGGGCAGGTCCAGCAGGTCCGGGGTCCGTTTCAGATCAAAGACCAAGCGTGCCTGCTGCGGCGTAACCGGGTAGGGGAACACCGTGGGCCAGAGAAGCCGCGGCTGGTGGAGAAGCAGTTCCCCTTTGGCGGCAAGGTCGTCCCAGGTTCCCTTGAAGGTCAGTTCAAGGCTGCTCCGCCCGCCCGGCGACGGGAAGGGAATCAGGTGGCCGACGTAGGGCCAGAAGCGGTCGTAGTCCAGCCGGGAGAGTTTCAGGGTAGTGTTGAGGGTGGTAGTCAGAGGGCTGGCACCGGTCTTGGGCAGGCGAATGCTGCCGCTCAGTGCGATGGTTTCCTCGCCTTTGTCCCCCAGCTGCGCCTTCAGTTTGACGGTGCTCTTTCTGCCCGGTGCCAGCCGATCGAGGCTCAGATCCAGGGCGGAAAGGGTGATGGCAAGCTCCCGGTCGGGA
Organism: Trichlorobacter ammonificans; assembly: GCF_933509905.1. GTDB lineage: Bacteria > Desulfobacterota > Desulfuromonadia > Geobacterales > Pseudopelobacteraceae > Trichlorobacter > Trichlorobacter ammonificans. The sequence continues at coordinate 1,194,993 of NZ_OW150024.1, forward strand.
GTTGCCGCAGCATCGCGCCAGATGAGCGTACCGCCCTGCAGCTTCAGACCGTGCAGGCGCAGGGCAGGTTTTTCCTGCTCTGGTGTGGGGGGTGGTTTGAGCAGGTCGTCGATGGAGAGCTTTCCCTCCCGGTCACGGGAAAGTCTGATGACCGGTTGCCGGATATCGATCTCGTTCAGGGATATCCGTTTGCGCAGAAGCGGCAGCAGCGACAGGCGGAACGATACTTCCCGGGCGGTAAGGAACGGCTCTGCCGGAGTGGCGCCCCTGCCGGGCGATTCGCCGATGGCCAGGTCCCGAAAGGTGAAGACCGGTCCCAGAGTCCAGGATATCTGGCTCTCCCCCATGCTGACCGGACGGTTGAGCTCCCGGCGCAGCAGATCGGTCAACTGCGCCTGGTAGCTGTTCAGGTCGATCAGGCGGGGCAACATAAGATTGAGGGCGGCAAAGGCGGCAAGTGCCAGGGCGCAGAGCAGCAGGATCAGCTTCAGGATGGGCAGGGAGGGGCGCATCGTCGTTGGCGGTCAGCGCGGGGGCGGCCCGCTGGGCACGGTTTCCCGGTCGTCCGCCAGGGGGATGATCCGCACTTGCAAAACCGCGGTGCGGGTGACCTGCTCGCAGACCAGCCGGTACCCCATCCAATCCAGGGTCTCACCCTGGTCGGGCAGGCGTCCCAGTTCGTTCAGCACCAGACCGGCCAGGGTGTCGTAGTTGGGGGAGTCCTCCAGACGGATCTGCAGCGGCTCCTGCAAGTCAAAGACCGATACCAGGCCGTCCACCAGCCAGCTGCCGTCCGGCTGGCGAACGATCTTGCCCGGTTCATTGGCGTCGTGCTCGTCCTCGATTTCGCCCACCAGCTCCTCCAGCAGGTCCTCGGTGGTGACCAGGCCGGAAAGGCCGCCGTATTCGTCCACCACCAGCGCCATATGGTTGCGGGAGCGCTGCATCTCCTTGAGCAGGTCGTTCACCCGTTTGGCTTCCGGTACGAAGACCGGCGGCCGGAGCAGGGATTCGAGGTTGATCCGCTCGCCCCGCACCAGGGGGCCGATCAGGTCCTTGTCATGCACCACGCCGACGATATCTTCGATGCTGGTGCGGTAGACCGGGTAGCGCGAATACTGGTTCTCCAGAATGACGGCAAGCAGCTCGTCGCGGTTGAGCGAGACTTCCAGAGCCACCATGCGGGTACGGGGAATCATCACTTCCCGTACGCAGGTATGGGTGAACTCAAAAACGTTGCGAATGTATTCATGTTCAGCTTCGCTGAAGACACCGCTCTCGTGTCCTTCGGAAACCAGGTGCTGCACCTCTTCGCGGGTGATGAAGGCGTCCTGTTCGTCCCTGATCCCCAGCAGTTTCAGCACCGACTTACTGGAAAAGGTCAGCAGTGCCACCACCGGTGCGCACATGCCGGCCGCAACCCGCATCGGCAGTGCCAGTGACAGGGCGATCCGGTCGGCAAACTGAAGCCCGATGGCCTTGGGGACCAGTTCGCCGATGATCAGGGTGACAAAGGAGATGACCGCGACCACCAGAAACGCTGCCAGCGGCTCGGCGGCACTGCTCATCAGCGGCCAGGGAGCTGAGGCGATCAGGGGGCGCAATTGCTCGATGGCAACAATGCCGCCGACGGTGGAGGCGGCTGAGCCGGCCACGGTAACGCCGATCTGGATGACTGCCAGCAGCGGATGGGGATCCTGCTGATACCGTTCGATGATGACGGCCCGTTCGTCTCCCTCCGCGACCAGCTGGGCGATCCGGCTTTTGCGGCTGGAAATGATGGCGAACTCCGACATGGAGAAGAAGCCGTTGATGGCGATCAGGAGCAGGATGACGATAAGTTCGGTGACGATTGAGTCCATTACCAGGATATAATCCCTTGAATCGTGCTGTTTGTCAATTGCGGGGGGGCGGCAGCGGCCACAAAAAAGCCCGCCGGATCGGCGGGCTTCGGGACGTCATGGGGCCGGTAGTCAGGCGGCGGCGACCGCTACCTTGAGCGCGGCGGAAACCTCCGGATGAATCTTGACGGTAAGCGTGTAGTCACCCACCTGCTTGATCGGCTCCGGCAGAACAATCTTCTTGCGGTCGATATCGAAGCCTTGCGCCTTGAGGAACTCGGCAATCTCCATGGTGGTGACGGAACCGAACAGCTTGCCTTCGTCGCCAGCCTTGTGGGACAGGGCAACCGTCACCGCAGCCAGTTTTTCCGCCAGATTTTTGGCTGATTCCAGCGCCTTGTTCTTCTTGTAGGCCAGTTGGCGCTTGGCATGGTCAAGGGCCTTGGCATTCTTGTCGGTGGCCTCGATGGCCAGCCCTTTGGGCAGCAGGTAGTTGCGGGCGTAGCCGGGAGCTACCTTGACGATGTCGCCGATCTGTCCCAGGGTGTCGATGTTTTCCTTCAGAATGACCTTCATGGTTTGTTTCTCCTTTCAAGCCTGTGCTTACAGGTTTTCTTCCGGCGATTTGCGCGGGGTGCGGAAGTCACCCCAGAGGTCGAAAATGCCGATGATCGCGACGATCATCGCCAGATAGGGTTGCGTCAGCAGCAGTATGGCCAGAAACGCCTTGAGCAGGCCGCGGTAGTCGCTCCGGTCCATCAGGCTGAGCAGGACGGCCAGTCCTTGTATGAAGTAGACAACTCCCAGCACTACCAGCAGATTCAGCGCCGGCGTGGTGACCAGCGGGCTGGGAGCCAGCATGGCGAAGCCGGCGACGATGGCCGGCCAGACCAGCAGTTCGGGAGCCCGGAACTCCTTGAACGGTACCGAGACCAGGGCAAGGGAACGCCGGGCGGCGGCGCGGTGGAAAAGGCCGGTGGTGATGATGCAGACCGCCAGCAGGTTCAGGGTCGCCAGGGCTGGATAGATGCGCAGCATCACCTGACCGATGGACTCCATGCCGCTTTTCAGGGTTTCCCTGTCCTGTTCGGCCAGGCCGGGAGCCTCATAAAGCTTCATGGCCTGCTGCAGTCCCTGCTGTATTTCCTTTTCGATGAACTGCTGCGGGTTGAAGCCGGTGGTCACGCTGATGACGGTTACCAGCAGTGCCATCAGCACCATCGCTGCGAGGGTACTCCAGAGTACGGTACGGGCCGGAGTGAAACCGCGCAGGGAAAGGTCGGCAACCAGAAATCCCGCAAGCCCGCATTGAGCAAAGTACCAAGCGGCGACCAGCGGGGAGAAGGCCAGTGCGATCAGCGCTCCCCCGATAATGGTGGCCGCCAGTGCCGCGGCACGGGAACCCTGCAACCGGACCAGGGTAAGCGGGACAGCGGCAAGGAAGGCGGTGAGGAAGCCGATGAACGGTACCACCAGGCCGGTGGCGAAGAGCAGGGCCGAAAGGGCTGCTCCAAGAAGGGCGGCGACCAGTTGACGGCCGCCGCCCGGTGCTGGCGTGCTTTCGCTCATTGAATAGCCGTGGTTACGGCAGGTTGTGACCTGCTGCGATCGGCAGCAGTGCCAGGGTGCGGGCCCGCTTGATCGCTTCGGTAATGTCACGCTGATGGCGTGCGCAGTTGCCGGAAATACGGCGGGGCACGATCTTGCCGCGCTCGGTCACGAAGTACCGAAGCGTACGGGGATCTTTATAATCGATCACCTGGTCCTTTTCAGCGCAGAACCGGCATACCTTGCGGCGCTGGAAGGGGCGCTTCTTGCGGGGACCGCCGGGACCGCGATCGGGGCGGGGGCCGCCGGGACGGCCCGCAGGACGCGGAGCGGAAGAAGACGGATAGGTTGTCGTCGTTGTGGTTTCACTCATTGCAGTCATCCTCCAGGAACGTTATTCAGCCGCGGTCTCGGCAGCTTCTGAAACTTCGGGCGCCTCGGAAACATCGGCAGCCGGCTTGCGCTCGGCCACTTTCTTTTCCGGCTCGTTGGTGATGTTGACGCTCAGGTAGCGCAACACCTTTTCGTCGAGCCGCAGGCGTCGTTCCAGTTCGGCCACCAGTTCGGCCCCGCCGTCAAAGCGAAGGTAGAAATAGCGTCCACGGGGGAACTTGCGGATCGGGTAGGCCAGCTTGCGGGCCCCCCAGTCGTCCAGCCGGTGCAGAGCGCCGTTGTAGGCGGCGATCACGTCCTGGGCCTTGCCGGTGATGGTTTTGATATCATCGTCGGCGAGGTCCGGCTGGAGGATGAAGATGGTTTCGTACTTCCTCATGTTGGGTAATCCTCCTCTCGGATTGGTAGCCCCGGTCGCGCCGGAGCAAGGAGTGGGCAGCACCAAGGCTGCTTTTCGCGAACAGTTCTTATAGCCCATAGTTGGCTGATTATGCAATATTTTTTTTGAATTTTTCCGCAAGGCACGGGCCGTGCGATTGCAACTCGCATCTTGCCACCTGTCCGGCCTGATGTTATTACAGGCACAGAGGCTATTACATACATTGCGTTGTTGTGGGCACAAAGGAGGTATTTATGTTCAGTGCTGCTTTGAAATCGTTCGGATATGTGGCGCTTGGCGCGCTGATGCTGGCGCTGGCAGGCTGTGCGTCGTCGGATATTCTGCTGAAGCCGGCCTATCAACCGGTGGGAACTGCTGCGGGGAAGGGGGGCGTCGTGGTGCTTGCCGCCCAGCTTGACGAAGGACGTGCCGATGCCCGTGTGCAGTGGATACTCGGCGAGGTGCGGGATTCGGGGGGCAAGATCAAGGGGAACGTGGTCAGCGACACCTCGCCGCTGGTGCTGGTACGTAACGCCTTGCAGCAGGAACTGCTGCGGGCCGGCTACACGGTTCAGGTTGTTGATGCCCTGCCGAAAGGGGTGGCGCGTGGTGTTGTCCTGAACGGGATCGTGATGAAGCTCGACGAGCTTTCCTCCCTGGTGAAAAGTGAGGCCGATTGCCGGATCAGCTTCGCGGTGGAGGTCTGGAAAGACGGCATCAGGACCAATACCCTTTCCTTTGAATCCCGAAGCACCGACTTCGCGGTCAAGGATCGCGAAAAGCTGCATTACGAGGTGATGCAGAAGGCGCTCGGCTCGGCCTTTTCCCGCGCCGTGCCGGCACTGGTTGATCAGCTGGGCAAATAGGGACTTCTGAAAAGGTTGGTTACATATTCCACGTAAGCAAGGAGTAGCAGTAATGGCCATCGCGAACAAGATAGCAGGACACCTTTCCCGTTCTTCCTGGATCCGCAAGATGTTCGAGGAGGGAGAACGGCTGCGCCGCGAACACGGTGCCGACCGGGTGTTCGATTTTACCCTGGGTAATCCGGAGGTGGAGCCTCCCGCCTCATTCAAGGCGGCTCTGTGCGACCTGGCAACCAATCCGCTGCCGGGAATGCACCGCTACATGAACAATGCCGGTTACCAGGAGACCCGGGCGGCGGTTGCCGCGCGGGTCTCCCGGGAATCGGGACTGCCGGTGACAGCGGACGAGGTGATCATGACCTGCGGCGCCGGCGGCGCCCTCAACGTGGTATTGAAGGCGATCCTCAATCCTGGCGAGGAGGTGATTATTCTCGCTCCCTACTTCGTGGAGTACAAGTTCTATATCGACAACCACGGCGGTGTGCCGGTGGAAGTCTGGACCGACCGGGAAACCTTCCGCCTGGACTTGGCCGCCATTGAGCTGGCGATCACGCCGAAGACCCGCGCCATCATCATCAATACCCCCAACAATCCCACCGGCGTGATCTACCGGGCCGACGAGCTGGCCGCTCTGGGGGCGTTGGTGTCCTCGGTCCAGCGGAAAAGCGGCCACCATATCTACGTCATATCCGACGAGCCGTACGCTCGGCTGGCCTACGACGGCCAGCCGGTTCCCAGTGTCTTTCCCCTGATCGAAAACAGCGTGGTGGTCAGTTCCCACAGCAAGGATCTTGCCCTCCCCGGAGAACGGATCGGCTATCTAGCCGCCAACCCCCGCATGGCAACAGCTCCCCAATTCATCGAGGCGGCGGTTTTCTGCAACCGCACCCTGGGGTTCGTCAACGCCCCGGCCCTGTTGCAGCGCTTGGTGGCCGGTCTGCAGGATGAGTCGGTGGATATTGCCGCCTACCAGGAAAAGCGCGATCTTCTGTACGACAAGCTGACCTCCCTCGGTTTCTCCCTGGTGAAGCCTGACGGTGCTTTTTACCTCTTTCCCAAATCACCCATCGCGGATGACGTGGAGTTTGTCAAGCTGGCCCAGAAACACCTGATCCTGCTGGTGCCCGGCTCTGGTTTCGGCGCGCCGGGATACTTCCGGATCGTTTACTGCGTTGACCGGGAGACGATTCTGCGCAGCTTTGCCGCCTGGGAGGCCCTGGCCCGAGAGCTGAAGATGTAGTCTTGGGGAGTTTTGCGGAACGTGCCAAGGTTGCTCAAAAATAGTCGGATCATATCCGCGAGACACGTCCCTCCTTGTGCGGTGTAGCCTTGCCACGCCGCACAAGAGGGGCTTTCGGGGAGGGCGGCGATTCAGCAGCCGGTCAGTCGAGAAAACGGCGGCTTAACCCCTGGTAGGCGTCGATGCGCCGGTCCCGCAGAAACGGCCAGATGCGCCGTACCGTTTCCGATCGCCCCAAGTCGATTTCCGCCAGCAGCAGTTCCTCGCGATCAGTCCCCGCCTGTGCCAGTAGTTCTCCCTGCGGTCCCGCCACGAAGCTGGTTCCCCAGAAGTCGATCCCCCCGGCCCGTTCATCGGGTGACGGTTCGAAACCGACCCGGTTCACGGCGACGAGCGGCAGGCCGTTGGCAACGGCATGGCCCCGCTGTACCGTGATCCAGGCGTCCCGCTGCCGCTGTTTTTCGGCATCGTCATCCGCCGGGTCCCAGCCGATGGCGGTGGGGTAGATCAGCAGGTCGGCACCGGCAAGGGCCATCAGCCGCGCCGCCTCCGGGTACCACTGATCCCAGCAGACCAGTACCCCAAGGGTGCCCACCGACGTGCGGATCGGCGTAAAACCCAGATCGCCGGGAGTGAAGTAGAATTTTTCGTAAAAGGCGGGGTCGTCGGGGATATGCATCTTGCGGTAGGTGCCGGCGATGCTGCCGTCCCGTTCGAACACCACGGCGGTGTTGTGGTAGAGGCCGGGGGCCCGGCGCTCGAAGAGCGAGGTGACCAGTACGATCCCCAGGTCGGCGGCCAGGCTGCCGAACAGCTCCGTGGAAGGACCGGGGATCGTTTCCGCCCGGTCGAACTGGCCGGTTGCCTCGGTCTGGCAGAAGTAGGGGCCGGTATGCAGCTCCTGCAGTACCACCAGCCGGGCACCGGCGGCCGCGGCCTGCCGTATTCGTTCGCCGGTGGCGGCGGTGACGGTCGCGTAGTCGCCGAAGGCGGTCTGTTGTACCAGGGCGGTGCGCAGGGTTTGACTCATGGCAGGGTTCCTTTCGGCAACTGCATGGTGACGCAGTGCAGTGAGCCGTGCTGTCTGATCAGCACGCGACAGTCGATGCCGATGATCTCCCGTCCCGGAAAGGCCAGGGCGATCATGGCCAGGGCCGCGCTGTCCGCCGGGTCGTCGTAGGTGGGGACCAGCACGGCACCGTTTACCACCAGGAAGTTGGCGTAGGTGGCCGGCAGCCGCTGTCCGTCGTCGTCGTAGCGGGGGGCGGGCCAGGGGAGCGGCAGCAGGCGGTAGGGGCGGCCCTCGGCGGTGCGCAGGGCGACCAGTTCCTGCTCCATCAACTTCAGTTCGGCAAAATGTTCGTCCCGCGGGTCCGGGCAGGAAACGTAGGCAATGGTGTCGTCCGGGCAGAGGCGGGCCAGGGTGTCGATATGGGCGTCGGTGTCGTCTCCGGCCAGCCAGCCGTGCTCCAGCCAGAGCACACGCCGGGCTCCGAGCAACCCTGCCAAGGCTTCCTCGATATCCAGTCGGGTGAGCTGCGGGTTGCGGTTGGGAGAGAGCAGGCACTGGCTGGTGGTCAGGATGGTGCCCCGGCCGTCGCTTTCCACACTCCCGCCCTCCAGCACCAAGCCGATGGTGTTGAGGCGGGGAAGAAGAAAGTCGTTCTGCTTGAGCAGCCGGCTAACCTGATTGTCACGGTCTGCCGCGAATTTCAGCCCCCAGCCGTTGAAGCCGAAATCCAGCATCACCGGTGTGCCGTTGACCAGTACCGTCAGGGGGCCGAAGTCGCGGGTCCAGGTGTCGTTGGTGGGGAACCGGGCGACGGTGAACCGTGACGGCTCCACGCCGGCATCGGTAAGGATGGCGCCCACGGCATCGGCATCCGGGGTTACCACCAGCACCCGCTCAAAACGGCAGATGGCCCGGACCAGGGCGAGATAGCACTGTCCGACCTCTTCCAGAAGTTCGGTCCAGTCGGTTGCGGCATGGGGCCAGGCCAGCAGTATGCCGTCCTGCTCCTCCCATTCGGCGGGTAGTCGAATCTGCATCGGTTCCGTATCTCCTTGCAAGGGTAGGGGCGTAAGTATAGAGACAAAGCATCACCGTCGCAAGCGCTTTGCCCTTGCCAACGTCCCCGCTATGGTTTAGGTTTCGAAACGATAGTATTCAGAGAAACGAGGAGTCTCCCATGCTGCACAGCGTCACCCTGCAGGCCCCCGCCAAGGTCAACTACCGACTCGACGTGGTGGGCAGGCGGCCCGACGGCTACCACGACCTGCGCATGATCATGCAGCAGGTCAACCTCTGTGATGAGATCACCATCAGCCGTTCCGTCACGCCCGGCATCCGGGTAAGCTGTGGCGCCGCCCATGTGCCCGACGGCGAAGAGAACATCGCCTGGAAGGCGGCCCGCGCCCTGCTGGAGCTGTCCGGAGCGGATACCGGCATTGAGGTGCATATTACCAAGCGTATTCCGGTTGCCGCCGGTCTGGGCGGCGGCAGCAGCGACTGCGCCACCGTGCTGCAGGGATTGAACGACTTGCTGGAGCTGGGGCTTTCCCGTGAGCGCCTGATGGAAATCGGCGTCAGGCTGGGTGCGGACGTTCCCTTTTTTCTCTTCGGGACGACCGCCCGTGCCGAGGGGATCGGTGAGCTCCTTACGCCGCTGGCGGCGATACCCTCGCTCTGGGTGGTGCTGGTGAACCCCAATGTGCCGGTTTCAACCGCCTGGGTGTACAGAAATTTGCAGTTGACACGGAAGGAACCTCTGGCTAAACTTCCTGACTCTTTTGATGATGTTGCCGCACTCTGTGCTGTTCTGTCCAACGACCTCGAGTCGGTAACCATCCCGGCTTTTCCCGTAATCGGCGAAATTAAGGAGCTCCTCCGTTCACTGGGGGCGGCGGCGGCCATGATGTCCGGCAGCGGTCCCACGGTGTTCGGCCTTTTTGTCGAGGAAGCCGCGGCGCGAGCGGCGGCCGACGCCATAGGGCACCAGCAGCCCGGCTGGTTTGCGGTAGCAGTCGAAACGCTCTGAGCGGAAGATGTTGATCGGCATCTACAGGGGTGTCGCCAAGCGGTAAGGCACCGGATTTTGATTCCGGCATTCCTAGGTTCGAATCCTGGCACCCCTGCCAATTTTATTCATGTATCGGTAGTTTCGAAAGGTCATTGTCATGTACGACAAAATCAGGGTCTTTTCCGGCAACTCCAATCCTGCCCTGGCGCAGAGAATCTGCGAAGTGCTGGGAGTACCTCTGGGCAATGCCGGCGTCAAAACCTTTTCCGATGGCGAGGTAATGGTGGAGATCCGGGAGAACGTCCGGGGACGGGACGTCTACTTGGTGCAGTCCACCTGCGCCCCTACCAACAACAACCTGATGGAGCTGCTGGTGATGATGGATGCCATGAAGCGCGCTTCCGCTGCCACCATCACCGCCGTCATCCCCTACTACGGCTATGCCCGCCAGGATCGGAAGGCGGCACCCCGTACGCCGATTTCCGCCAAGCTGGTGGCGGACCTGCTCACCACCGCCGGTGCCGACCGGGTGGTGACCATTGATCTGCACGCCGGCCAGATTCAGGGGTTTTTCGATATTCCGGTGGACAACCTCTATGCGGCGCCGGTGATGCTCTCCTACCTGAAGGAGCGGTTTGCCGGGCAGAACGTGGTCATGGTCAGCCCCGACGCCGGCGGCGCCGAGCGGGCACGGGCTTTTGCCAAGCGTCTGGAGTGTCCGATGGCGATGATCGACAAGCGGCGTACCGCTCCCAACGTTGCCGAGGTGATGCACCTGATCGGCGATGTCAAGGACAAGATCGCCATCATCCTTGACGACATGATCGACACCGCCGGCACCCTGACCCAGGCTGCCGGAGCGCTCAAGCAGAACGGGGCGGCAGCCATTTTCGCCTGCGCCACCCACGGCGTGCTCTCCGGTCCGGCCATTGACCGGATCAACGGCTCGGTGATCGAGGAAGTCGTGCTGACGGATACGGTTCCGCTCGGCGACAAGGGCGCGCGCACCTCCAAGGTCAAGGTGCTGTCCGTCGCCTCGTTGCTGGCAGAGGCGATCAGGCGTATTCACGAAGACGAATCGGTCAGTTCGCTGTTCGATTGACAGGAATCCATATTACAGCGGAGCCGCGTGCGGCCGACCGCGTCGGGAGGAAGCGATGCAACAGACACAAATGACAGTGGAAATCCGTACCAGCACCGGCAAGGGAATCAGCCGTAAACTGCGTGCAGCCGGCCGTATTCCCGGCGTTGTCTATGGACGCGGCATGGAGCCGGTAGCGGTCAGTATCGAACCCAAGGCCCTGGCAGCCGCCGTTGCCGGGGAAGGCGGCATGAACAACCTGATCACCCTGCAGTGCAACGGTGACCTGAATCAGGCGGTGGTGATCGTTGCCGACCTGCAGCGGGATCCCCTGAAGGGCACTGCCGAGCACGTTGACCTGCACCGGGTGAACATGTCCGAGAAGGTGCGGGTGAACGTGCCGATTCTGCTGAAAGGAACGGCAGCCGGGGTTAAGGAGGGCGGTCTGCTGGACGTGGATACTCACACGCTGCATGTGGAATGTCTTCCGGGCCAGATTCCGGAGCATATTGAGGTCGATGTGACCAACCTCAAGATCGGCCAGACACTGCATGTGCAGGATCTTGTGCTGCCTGCCGGGGTTAAGTGCCTGGGCAATGCCACCAATCCGATTGTTGGCGTGCTGGGCAAGGCCAAGGAAGAGGCGGCAGCCGAGTAAGGCTTCAGCAGCGGGCCGCAACGGTGCTGAACCGTTGCGGCCCGCAAGCGTTCACCTGCCATGGAAACACTTCTCATCGCAGGGCTGGGCAATCCCGGCCCCAAGTATCACTGGACCCGCCACAACGCGGGTTTTCTGTTTCTGGACCGGATTGCGGCCCTGGAAGGGATATCCCTTGCCCGCAAGCAATTCGGCGGCCTGACCGGTGTCTGGGAGCGCAAGGACAAGCGGCTGGTGCTGCTGCAACCCCAGACCTTCATGAACCTCTCCGGTCGCTCGGTGTTGCCGGCGCTGCAGTTCTACAAGCTGAAGCCCGAGCAGTTGATCGTGGTGCATGACGAGGTGGACCTGCCCCTGGGAACGGTCCGCCTGAAGCAGGGGGGGGGACACGGCGGCCACAACGGCCTGCGCTCCATCATGGAACTGCTGGGCAAGGGCGACTTCCTGCGGCTGCGGATCGGCATCGGCAAGCCGCAGTTCGGTGAGGTCAGCGATTACGTGCTGGGCACCTTTCCCCCTGCAGAGATGGAGATCGTGGCCCGTGTGCTGGACGGTGCTCTCGACATGCTGGAAACCGCCCTGGACGCAGGGGTGCCCAAGGCGATGAGCCTCTATAACAACAGGAACTACCGGGAAGGATAACGGATCATGGGTTTCAACTGCGGCATCGTCGGCCTGCCCAACGTGGGCAAGTCCACCATTTTCAACGCCATCACCTCCGCCGGGGCCGAGTCGGCCAACTATCCCTTCTGCACCATTGACCCCAATGTGGGGATCGTGCAGGTGCCGGATCCGCGCATCGATCAACTGGCAGGTATCGTTAATCCCCAGAAGTGTCAGTACACCACCATCGAGTTCGTCGATATCGCCGGTCTGGTGAAAGGGGCCAGCGCCGGTGAAGGGCTGGGGAACCAGTTTTTGGGACATATCCGCTCGGTGGATGCCGTGGTGCATGTGGTGCGCTGCTTCGACGACGCCAATGTGGTGCATGTGGCCGGCAAAGTTTCTCCTGCCGACGATATCGAGGTGATCAATACCGAACTGGCTCTGGCCGACCTGGATACCCTGGAGAAGAAAGTACTGCGTGCCGAGAAGCTGGCCCGCAGCGGCGACAAGAAGGCCAAGGAGGAAGTGACCTTCTACGAGCGGGTAAAGGGGCTGCTGGAACAGGGAAAAAAAGTGCGTGATTGCGCCGAGAACGAGGACGAGCGGCTCTGGCTGCGGGACCTGCATCTGCTCACCGCCAAGCCGGTACTCTACGTGGCCAACGTTGCCGAGGACGACTTGGCCGGCAGTCACCCCTTTGTGGCCCAAGTGCGCGACATTGCCGCTGCCGAAGCTGCCGGTGTGGTGGTGATCTGCGGCAAGCTGGAATCGGAAATCGCCGAGCTGGAAGGGGAGGAGAAGCAGGCATTCCTGCAGGAGATGGGACTTGAGGAGTCGGGACTGGACCGGCTGATCCGCGCCGGCTACGACCTGCTGGGGCTGATCACCTACTTTACCGCCGGGGTCAAGGAGGTGCGGGCTTGGACCATTACCAGGGGGACCAAGGCGCCCCAGGCGGCCGGCGTGATCCACTCCGACTTTGAAAAAGGGTTCATCCGGGCCGAGGTGATCGGTTTCGACGACTACATCGCCTGCAGCGGCGAGGCCGGTGCGAAGGAAAAGGGTTTGATGCGGCTGGAGGGGAAGGAGTACGTCGTGAAGGACGGCGATGTGATGCACTTCCGGTTCAACGTGTAGCCGTTTCAGGTGAAGACGCGTGGGGAGACGATCGTTCTCCCCATTGTTTTCAGGTGATTAAGGACAAGATCAATCTTTTTATTGCAAACGAAAAATTCTGAGGTAGAGTGATAACGTTGATTGCATATCACGCAATGCCGAGGAGGAAACGATGGCAGCATCAGTCAAGGGGACCAAAACGGAAAAAAACCTGTTGAAATCCTTTGCCGGCGAGAGCCAGGCCCGTAATCGCTATACCTATTTTGCCGCTGTGGCGAAAAAAGAGGGCTACGTCCAGATCGCCGATATCTTTGAAGAGACCGCCCACCAGGAGAAGGAGCATGCCAAGCGTTTCTTCAAGTTTCTGGAGGGGGGAGATCTGGAGATAACCGCCTGTTTTCCGGCGGGAAAAATCGGTACTACCGCGGAAAACCTGCTGGCCGCGGCCTGCGGCGAACATGAGGAGCATACCGAGCTGTACCCGGCCTTTGCCGCAACCGCCAGGGAGGAGGGATTTGTTGAGATCGCTGCGGTCTGGAATGCCATCTCCGTGGCGGAGAAACAGCATGAGAAGCGGTACCGCGACCTGCTGGCCAACCTTGAGGCGGGCCGGGTCTTTGTCCGCGACCGGGTGGTGGTCTGGCGCTGCCGCAACTGCGGGTATCTGCACAGTAGCACCGACGCTCCCGAAATCTGCGCGGCCTGCGCCCATCCCAAGGCCCATTTCGAACTGCTGGCGGAAAACTGGTAGCTGAGACCTTCAGACCGTATCCCGGCACCATGGCCGGATACCCAATCATACCCAAGGAGGAACATCCCATGCCGAAGCGTCTTGAAGTGTACAAGTGTCAACATTGCGGCAACATCATCGAAGTCATGGTCGGCGGCGGCGCCAGCATTGTCTGCTGCGGCGAGAACATGCAGCTCCAGACGGAAAACACGGTTGACGCCTCGAAAGAGAAGCATGTACCGGTGATCGAAAAGGGGAACGGCACCATCACGGTCAAGGTGGGGAGCGTTGCCCATCCGATGGAGGAGAAACATTACATCCAGTGGATCGAACTGATTGCCGACGGCAAGGTCTACCGCCAGTTCCTGGAGCCGGGACAGGCGCCGGAAGCCACCTTCTGCGTCACCGCACAGAACGTTACGGCCCGTGAGTACTGTAACCTTCACGGCCAGTGGAAATCCGAGGCCTAGACGAGCGTCATCTGTTTTCGTTCTGGGCACGTCAGATTCGTGCTGATTTAGTGCGACGTACCTGACAGTTCGTCTCCGCATCAGCACTCATCTGCGGCACCCATGCTCGAAAAATCTAACGCTCTTCAACGAAATCATGTTGCAAAGGGGGCGTCCCGCGGGACGCCCCCTTTCTTTACACGCATCCCCACATCATGTATCATCCCGCACCATGAGACACCGTATCATCAGCCGTTACCTGATCCGCGAGATCGCGGGCATCTTTATTCTCGGCCTCGTCATATTCACGCTGGTGCTGCTGATGGGCCGCATGGTCAAGCTGATGGAAATGGTGGTGTCGCACGGCATGCCGTTCTCCGAGGTGGCACGACTGATCGCCCTGCTGCTTCCTTCCTTCCTGGTCCTGACCATTCCCATGGCCTTTCTGCTGGCGGTACTGCTGGCCTTTGGCCGACTGTCCAGCGACAACGAAATCACCGTGCTGAAAGCGGGGGGCTTGAGCCTGCATGCGCTGCTGCCGCCGGTGCTGATCGCCGCCGTTCTGGCGGCGGGGCTGACCCTTTTCGTCAGCCTGGTGGCGGTGCCGTGGGGCAACAGCGGTTTCAAGCGCATGACGGTGGAAATTGCCCGTACCTACGCCGCTACGGCGATCCAGGAGCGGATATTCCGGGACGATATTCCCGGCATCGTACTCTACGTCGATCATTTTGACGAAGCAACGCGACGGATGGAACGGGTCATGATCCAGGACGGTCGCAATCCGGAGCGCCCCCTGACCATTTTTGCCCAAAACGGCGTCGTGGCGCCGGATGATGCCAGCGGTGACCTGCGCATCCTGTTGCGCTCGGGCAGTATCCATACCTCTGGTTCCGGCGGGGACTACCGTCTGATCACCTTTGACGAGTATCACCTGAGTGCCGAGGTGGGCCGGAGAAGCGCACCCGCCCGCAGCGAGATCGATATGGGAGTTGCCGAGCTGTACCGCTCGGCCCGGAATCCACAGCTGCCGTACCCGCTTCGGACCAGGATGCTGACCGAACTGCACAGCCGCTTTGCCTTTCCCTGCGCCGTCTTTGTTTTCGCCCTGCTGGCGCTCCCCCTGGGACTGCAGAACCGCCGCTCCGGCAAGACTTCCGGCTTCACGGTCAGCATCCTGATCCTGTTGCTTTACTACGTTTTGCTCACTTTTCTGCGTACCCTGGCGGAAAAAGGTGCTATTCCCCCCTTCGCGGCTGCCTGGCTGCCCAACCTGCTGTTCGGCGGTATCGGTTTCGCCCTGCTCCGGCTGGCTGCTGCGGAGCGAAATCTGCGGGATATCCTGACCGGCTGGGTGCCGGGGAAACGGAGGGGGGCCTGATGGGCATCGTCAGTCGGTACGTTGCACGTACCTGGTGCAGGCTCTTCGTAGTCTGCCAGGGAGGATTCCTGACGGTCTATCTGATTCTGGATTTCATGGAAAAGCTGGGACGCTTTCTGAAAGCCGGGGCCAGCTTCGGCCAGATCGGAACGTTCTTTCTGTTCAAAATTCCGGAAATGGTGGGACAGACCATGCCCTTTGCCGTGCTGATGGCGACCTTGCTGGCGCTGGGGCTGCTCTCCCGCAGCAGCGAGCTGACGGCACTGCGCAGTTGTGGCCGCTCCATCCCGCAGATCGTGATGCCGATCCTGCTTCTGGGGGCGGTCTGTAGTGGTTTCATGCTGTTCAACGCCGAGTTCGTCGTGCCGGATAGCTACCGTCGCATGGAGTATGTCGAGAAGGTGCTGATCCGCAAGCAGGGGATCAATACCTTCTTCCGGCTCAACAACATCTGGTTCCGTTCGGAGGAGCGCATACTCCAGGCCAGTGTTTTCGATCCCCAGGCCCGCATGCTGAAAGGGGTTACGGTTTGGGAGCTGTCGCCGGCGATGGAGCCGCTGCGGCGACTCGATGCTGAGCAGGCGGTGCCGGTGGCCGGGGGGTGGCGACTGGAGCGGGTGACCGACCGTACGTTTTCAAGCGGGGGAGCGGTACGGAAGCTGGCGGTCCTTGCACTTCCCCTTTCCCTCAAGGTGGATGATCTGCGGGTGCTGGACAACAACGCCGATAACCTAAGCTTCCGCCAGTTGCGCGAATATGCCCACAGTCTTGAAAAAGGAGGCTATGCGGCGGGGCGTTGGCTAACCATGATGCACGCCAAGATCGCCGTGCCGTTCAGCGGTGTGGTAATGGTGCTGCTGGGAATCCCCTTTGCGCTCAGGACTGGGCGCTCCGGCGGCGTGGCCATGGGGGTGGGGGCCGGTGTCGCTATCGGTTTTGCCTATTTCATCATCAATGCCGCCATACAGTCCTATGGCCGCAGCGGCGTACTCCCCCCCGTGGTCGCCGCCTGGGGGGCCAACCTGATCTTCGTGCTGACCGGCATCTGGCTGTCCATGACGGTCAGGCAGCAGTAGCGCAGACCCGCTTCATCTCTTCATGCAGCAGGCCCAGATCCAGCGGTTTGGAAACGTAACCGTCGAACCCCGATGCCAGCAGATGCTCCCGGTGCTCGGTCAGGGCATGGGCCGTCAGGGCAATGATCGGCGTATGACGCCCCTGTTCCCGCTCCTGTTCCCGGATGATCCGCGTGGCCTCGATTCCGTCCATGACCGGCATCTGCACATCCATCAGGATAACGTCGAACCTGCCGTCGCGCCACCGTTCCAGGGCGGCGGCACCGTCCGGCACGGGGATGACCTCATGGGAAAAACGCTGTAGCAGGCGGGTCGTCATTTCGCGGTTGGTTCGGCTGTCGTCGGCAAGCAGAATGCGCAGTGTCCTGCCCTCCCAGGCCGGAATTTTCGCAACCGGCTCTGTCCGTTCCGCCAGGGAAGCGGGCAGTTCTTCGATACGAAACGGCAGAACGACGTGGAACGCGCTGCCCTCCCCCTCGCGGCTTTCAACCGACAGCTCCCCTTCCATCAGCCCCACCAGCCGCCTGCAGATGGAGAGTCCCAGACCCGTGCCGCCGAACCGGCGGGTGGTTGAGGCATCGGCCTGGCTGAACGGTGCAAATATCTGCTCCAACAGTTCCGCCCTGATGCCGATGCCGGTGTCGATGACGCTGAAACGAAGGCGTACGGCAGCGTATTCATGCGCACAGCTCGCCACCTGCAGCCGTATGGTGCCGGATTCGGTGAATTTGATGGCATTGCCCACCAGGTTGAACAGTATCTGTTTCAGGCGCAACTGATCGCCGATCAACTGGTCCGGAAGCGCATGCCCGACGTCGACCGAGAGGGTGAGCCCCTTTGCGCGTATTCGCGCCTCCTGCGGCCCGATCACGTCGCTGATGCAGCCGCGCAGTCTGAACGGCGTATGCTCCAGCTCGATCTTGCCCGCTTCGATTTTGGAGATGTCCAGTACGTCGTTGATCAGCGAGATCAGGTTTCGCGCCTCGGTTTCGATATTTTCCAGGTACTGTTCCTGCTCCCCGGTCAGGCTGGTGAAGCGCAACAACTGGGCGTTGCCGATGACGCCGTTCATGGGGGTGCGAATTTCGTGACTCATGTTGGCGAGAAATTCGCTCTTGGCCGAATTGGCCGCCTCGGCGGCGGCCTTTGCCGCACGCAGTTCTTCCTCGACCCGTTTGCGCTCGGTGATATCCCTGACAAAGGCGCAGTTGCGAACCGCATCCTCGAAATGGACGTAGTTGGCCACGATTTCCACCGGAATCAACCGCCCGTCCCTGGCACGCTGCGTCGATTCGAAGGTCAGGGTTCCCTGCTGTTCGAGCTCCCTGAAATGCCGGGGCCAGAGTTCCGCATTGTATTGGGCATCAATGTCGGGGACCGATAGTTGCAGGATCTCTTCACGATTGTAGCCGAGCAGACGGCAGGCGGCCGGGTTGACATCGACGATGCGGGCGTCCGGCGCGATCCAGTAGATGGCGTCCGATGCCGCCTCCACGCTGACACGGGTAAGCCGCAGCGCATCCTCAAGCTGCTTGCGTTCGGTGATATCCGTGGATGAACCGTACAGAACCAGTTCGTCCCCTGTCCGGCCCGCTTCGCAGTGGCATGTTTCGGAGATCCAGCGCACGACTCCATCCCTGGTGACCAACCTGAATTCGATCTGCTTCCTGTCGCCCGGCACCAGGCTGAACAGGTGCGCGGCAACCCGCTCCCGGTCGTCCGGATGCACCAGGGGAAGCCAGCATCCCAGTGCGTAAATCTCTTCAGCGCGGTATCCCGAGATGCTCTTCACCGCACCGCCGATCCAGGTTATTCTGAACGGCTCCGTTCTCCTGCGGATGCATTTATGGACAAAATCCGAGGTCAGCCGGGCGATGCGGCGATAGTTCTGTTCGCTGGCTTTCAGCCGTTCTTCCGATTTCAGTCGCTCGGTAACCTGTTCCTGCAACTCTGCGGTCCGCTCGCGGACCCGTTCCTCCAGTTGACTGGTCAGGTCCCTCAAGGCCGCTTCCGCCTTTTCCCGCTCCTGCAGTTCCTCCCGCAGCGACGCCGTGCGTTCGTTGACCGTCGTGCGCAGCAGATAGTTCCAGTAGACGACGAGAACCAGCAGAACCATGCAGAGAGAAGCCAGGGCGGTGCTGATGAAAAGGACGCTTGGACGCCATTTTTGCCCTTCGATGTGAATCCAGCGGTTGATGGCCTGTTTGCGCTCTTTGGCGCTGATGACAGCCAGTCCCTTGTTCAGAATCGCCTGCAGTTCCGGCCAGTCCTTGCGGATGCCGATCCCCCAGCGATAGTCGAAATCGGTGGTGCCGGCCAGATGGAGGTTGGTAATCCCGGACTCCTGGGCGTAGAAGGTGGCGTTGGCCATGTTTTCCACATAGGCATCCACCATCCCCAGCGACACCTTGGCAAGTCCGGTGGCGATGTCGGGAACAACGTCGAGGATAATATCGGGGTAGTGGGATTGCAGCATGTCGTGGGCCGTATAGTTGGAAACCACGGCCACCTTTTTCCCCGCAAGTTGTTTCAGGGTGAGGGATTCAGCGGAACCGCTGCGGGTAAAGATGCCTCCGGGAATAGTCACCAGGGGATCGCTGAAGAGCGCGAACCGCTCCCGGTCGGGGGTTCTGACCATGGCTCCCAGCAGATCCACTTCGTGGTTTTTGAATCTGGCCAGGGCATCGTCCCAGTTCCGGGGACGGACAATGGTTATCGTTATGCCGAGTTTTTTTTCGAGAATACGGATGATGTCGGCTGCTGCCCCCTGGTAGGTGCCGTGCGCGTCGAAATACTCGATCGGTTTGAAATCGGGATCGGGAGCCAGGGTGATGACCGGATGGGCTTTCAGCCACTGCTGTTCGGCAGCGGTGAGTGTCACCGGGGAGGGCTGGTGTTCCGCCAACCCGCTGCTCACAGGGAGCAACAGTGCCGTAATCAGCAGGACCAGAGTCTGCAGCAAACGCATGGGGTCACCTTCAGGGGGCGTACCACGACCAACATGGTCGCGTCATGCGCTCAGAGTCTAGCAGAGTTTTGAGAAAATGCTCGCGGAGAAAAGGAAGGCCTGCCTGCTGCGGGCGGGACGTCGGGCTGGAAACGGGCTTCTGAACGAGGAGTGCGTCGGCTTGCCCGGCCGCCTCAGGAGGGGGCTGCGCTGCTTTCGAAGGCGGCCCTGATCTGCTGCACGAAATCCTGCAAGAGCGGTGAGGCGGCGGATGAGCGGCCCAGCAGCATGGTTCGCTGCTGGATATGCCGGAAACCGGGAATCCGGTGCATCCTGAGAATTCCGCTCCGCACCTGCTGTTCAACCAGTGAGCGTGATGTGAAGGTGATGCCGTTTCCTTCCGATACGGTGTCGATGATCAGGTGGAGGTCGGCACAGACGACGGTGCGGACGAACTCAGAGCAGCTCCTGCCGATGCTCTTCATGTTGTGGGCCAGCAACCTGCTTGAGCAGCAGCCTTCCATCCGTACGTACAGGTCGTGGCGGAGCAGGTCGTCGATGGCCGCGTCTTCCTTCAGGCCGAGGGAGGGGGCGCTTACAAATACCAGTTCGTCGTCCGGCAGGGGAACGCTTTCGAATCCTTCCAGATCGTACTGCTCGAAATGCTCGATGATTCCGGCCTGATAGCTGCCGGCACGCAGCCCTTCGATCACCTTGTCCGGCAGTTCGAAAAAGAATTTGATGCCCGAGATGGAGGAGTGGGAAAGCATGAACCGCTTCATGATCTCCGGCAGGTAGGCGATGCCGAAGGCCGGGGTGCAGCAGAAGCTGACGCCGGGGTTCTGTTTCAGGTCCAATATGCGTTGGGTCAGTTCCCGCTCCAGATTCAGAATGCGGGTTGCCCTTTCGAGAACGATCCTGCCGGCTTCGGTGGGAGCCAGCACCGGGCTGCTTCGGTCCAGCAGCTGGACGCCGTAATGTTCCTCAAGAAGTTGTATCCGGCGGGAAACCGTTGACTGGGTGACGAACAGGTTTTCGGCGGCCCGGGAAAAACTGCCCATCGCTACCGTCTCCACAAGGGTTTTGAAACAGTCCAGCTGCATCTCCCACCTCCCTGCCTCTGCTCATGCGTTTTCCGCATAGTAACATGCAAATATTTCGTTTTCAATATATATGAAGTTGTGACTAAATGTTCGAAAAAGTGGCACCCAAAAGCGTGCAGGCACCACCCATGACCCAAAAGCGTAGCCGATCGGGGCTGACGTTTGCAAACACAAAGGAGGGTTCAATGAAGAAGAAGGCATTGAAACGGGGAGTCGTGGCGCTTGCCGCCGGGATGGTGCTGCCGCTGGCCGCTCACGCTGCTGAAGCGGACCTGCAGGTCAAGATCGACAAGCTGACCAAGCAGATGGAAGAGCTGAAAGGTCAGGTGCAGCGGATCGAGGACAAGTCCCTGGGCAAGTGGCTGAGCATCGGCGGCAGCTATCAGTTCAGGATGGACAGCCTGCACGGCAAGACAGCCGCGTATTATGATGTAACCCCAATGTTCTTCGGTGCTCCCGCAGGGACGGTTGTCGAGTCGTTCAAGCCGAAGAATGAAACGCTCTACACCAATAAGTTTGCCCTTGATCTGAAGGCCAAGGCTACCCAGGACGTGACGGTCAATGTCAAGCTCGGCATGTACAAGGTGTTCGGCTCCCAGACTGACAATGCCGTCAATGCAGGGTATTTTGCTGACCGCACCTCCTTGATGGATGGCGTCGTCGGACATGTGCCTTCGGATAGCAAACTGAATGTCGACCGGGCCTATGCCACCTGGAGCAATATTATGGACCAGCCGGTCTGGTTCTCGGTTGGCCGGCGTCCCTCTACAGACGGGGCTCCCACCAACCTGAAGAGCAACACGGCCCGTCCCGGCAACGGCGGTACGCCGGCGCTGCTGGTCAACTACGCCTTTGACGGCATGACCCTGGGGTATGCGCCGGACATTGAAATGCTGCCCGGCTTTTACGCCAAGGTCTGTTATGGCCGCGGCTTTGACTCCGGCTACAGAACAGCATCGAACAGTCTGAAGGACACCGATATGCTGGGTGTTGCCGTCATTCCGGTGGATACCGATCCGTTGCGGGTCTGGATGCAGTGGAACCGTGGTTTCGACATTTTTGACCAGCCTGAAGCCTTGAGCGGTAACATGGCCGGTTCCCGTCCGACGGTAAACCTCGGCTCCATTGACTGGTTCGGCATTGGCGCCATGTCAACCCTGAAAAAGGTCGGCCCCGGCGACCTGAACTTCTTTGTGGATGGCGGCGTCAGCATAACCCACCCCAACAATGCGCGGGCAATGTCCAATCAGTCCCCCTTCGGCCTGGGATACGGCACCGCTGCCGACATGATGAGTCCGACCGGCCCGGTTAAGAAATCCAATACCGGCTATGCCGTGTTCGCCGGTCTGCGTTACGACCTGCCCAGCAAAACCAAGCTTGGCTTTGAGTACAACTACGGTTCCGAGCACTGGATTACCTTTGCGCCCGCTGCCGACGACATGTGGACCAGCAAGGTGGGAACCCGTGGTCATGTGTTTGAGCCCTACGTCATCCAGGAGCTGAACCTGAAGCCGATCTCCTCCTATTTTGCCAAGGCGTTCTTCAAGCTGGGCTACCAGTACTATGACTTCCAGTACACCGGCAGCAACAACTGGGTTGGGGCACCGGTCAAGATTTCCAGCATAACAGCCGCTACTCCGCTGGTCGGCATGATGGGACAGCCGGTGAAAGAGGCACATGATGTCTACGGCACCTTTGAGGTCCATTTCTAAGCACGCCCGCGGGGGCATGGCGAATGACAGTTCCCATGCCCCCCTTTCATTTGCCCGGAGCGTATCAACGTCAGTAAGGAGTGAAGCAATGAAGAAGCTGCTTTCGATGTCGCTGGTTATCTGCATGACCATGGTGATGGTTGCCCTGTTCAGTGGTAATGCCTTGGCCGAGACCGTCAAAATGGTGGGAACGGTGGTGAGCTTCACGGTGTCCGACGATCAGAAGACCGTAACGGCCGTTGTCAAGGACAACAAAACCGAGAAGGACGTGATCATTGTCATCACCGATGAAACCACGGTGACCAAGTTCAAGGAGCACGTCATCAAGAACGGTGACGAGATTCGTTCCACCTTCGAGAAAAGCGGCGACACCAACAAGGCAAAGGTGTTCAAGAAGACCGCCGGCTGCTGATGGGAAATGAGCATCCTGCCCGGCCCCAGGTTTTCCATGGGTGGCGGTGCGGGAAACAGACAACGTTTAGTACGGTAACCTGAAAGGAGGAATGATCATGCGTCCGATGCACTCAGTCCGTCTGGTACTGGCAAGTTGCGTGGCCGCGGTTTTGGCGGCTTCCGCGGCGTTTGCGGCACCGGCCCCCGCCAAGCCGTCCATCGCCAAGGTCTGTACCAACTGTCACAAGGCGGAACCCAATGCCATTCGTGGCTATTTCGACAACGTTGCCTTCAAGGCAAAAACACTGCAGGTCAAGATTGACGATGCCACCGAACTGGTGCGTTTCGACGAGGACGAGATCAAGGTGGTGAGCGGCGACGGTAAGACCGGCGACGGTGAACTGCTGCGCAAGGTCAAGAAAGGCCACGAGGTCAAGGTCGAGTACACCGAGAAGGATGGTGTGAAAACCGCGGTCCGTTTTCTGGAGAAGCCGCCGGTCAAGCTTTCCCAGGATATGATCATCTCAACTCCCGAGGTTGAGAAGCTGGTGGCCCAGGGGCCGGAAAAGGGTAACTACTTCCTGTTCGACTCCCGGCCGCTGCCGCGCTTCCAGGAGGGATCAATCCCGACTGCGGAAAACCTGCCGTTCCCGGCATTCGACAAGATGGTCGGCAAGCTGCCGGCTGACAAAAACGCCCTGATCATCTTCTACTGCGCCGGCCCCACCTGCAACATGAGCCCCGGTTCGGCCGACAAGGCGAAGAAGCTCGGCTACACCAACATCAAGGTTTATGTGGACGGCATGCCGGCCTGGCTTGAGCGCAATCCCGGCGTTTTGTCCGTGCAATTCCTGAAGGAGGCCTGGATCGGCAAGGATATCCCCCATGTACTGCTTGATACCCGTCCGGAAAAAGAGGCGGTCAAGGGCTTCATCAAGGGAGCGGTTGCCTTCCCGGCCAAACAGACCGCCAAGCTGGTCAAGGGGCTGACCGTCAAGAAAAACGCGCCGATCATGGTGTATGACCAGACGAACGGCAAGGATGCCGCCACGGTTGCCGCCGCCCTGGTCAAGGCCGGCTTCAAGCGCGTGCTGGTGCTGGCCGGCGGATTCGATGCCTGGAAGGCTGCTTACTTTGAAGTTGCCACCGGCAAGCTTGCCGCCAAGGCCAGCTATGTGCCCAAGCCCCGCCCCGGTGAGATCGCTCTTGACGAATTCAAGAAGCTTGCCGCTGCCATGCCCGCCGATGTCCAGATCATCGACGTCCGCAATGCCGACGAAGTCAAGTCGGGCATGATCAAGGGAGCCAAGCAGATCGCAGCCGAAGAGATCAAGGAACGTGTTGCGGAAATTCCGAAAGACAAGAAGCTGATTACCCACTGCGCCACCGGCGTTCGTGCCGAAATGGCCTACCATACCCTGAAGGAGCTGGGGTTCAAGGATGTTTCCTTCCTGAACGCCAATATCGAATTCCAGAAAAACGGCAGTTACACGATTACCAAGGAGTAGAACCAGAATCTGCCTGCCGCCTTTCGTGGTGTAGGGCGGCAGGCAGATGACGGTTTTTTTATTTACGAACAACAATTCAGAAATTCATATAAACGGAAAAACAACTGATCCGGGCAGCTGCCCGGCATGACAATATCTGGTGTATGACAAACGCGTATGCACGCGGGAGGTAGCCACGCAATGAACTTTTCACGCAGGACATTCCTGAAATCGGCCGGGGCGGCCACAGCCGGTATTGCCGCTGTCACCTCGATGCCGAAGAAAATGCTTTCCTGGGCCGAGGACACGGCTCAGAAGGATATGAAGCAGGTTCCCACCTTCTGTGAGCTCTGTTTCTGGAACTGTGGCCTGGTGGCCAAGGTGGAGAACGGCAAGGTGGTCAAGGTCGACGGCAACCCCTTAAGCCTGCGGGGCCGGGGCCGGTTGTGCGGCCGTGGTAACGCTGCCCTGGGGGCGCTGTACGATCCCGACCGGCTCAAGTATCCGATGATCAATACCGGCAAGCGGGGAGAACCGGTTTGGAAACGGGCCACCTGGGACGAGGCCCTGACCCTGATCGCCGGCAAGATGAAGGGAATCAAGGAGAAATACGGGGCAGAGTCCATGGCCCTGATCTATCACGGCACCGGAGCCTCCTTCTGGAAGCACCTGCTGCATGCCTACGGCAGCACCCTGTCGGCGGCACCCTCCTTTGCCCAGTGCCGGGGACCCCGGGATGTCGGCTTCTACCTTACCTATGGCTCCGATGTAGGGTCTCCCGAGTACTACGATTTCAGCAAGAGCAAGTACATCGTGCTGTTCGGCTCCCATTTGGGGGAAAACGCCCACAACAGCCAGGTGCAGGATATCGTGAGCGGTCTGGCCGACGGCGCCAAAATGACCGTGGTCGATCCGCGTCTCTCCAACATCGCCTCCAAGGCGGACCACTGGCTGCCGATCAAACCGGCCACCGACCTGGCGCTGATCCTTGCCTGGATTCGCCTCCTTATCGAGGAGGGGCTCTACGACAAGGAGTACGTGGCGAAATATGCCACCGGCTTTGATGGGCTTCGTGCCGCGGTGCAGCAGTACACGCCGGAGTGGGCCGAGACCGAGACCACCATTCCCAAGGAGATGATCGTCAAGGTTGCCCGCGAGATGGCAAAACAGGCGCCCCATGTCTGTGTCGGGGCTGGGCGCTATGCCGCCTGGTACGGTGACGATGTTCAACGCAGCCGCGGTATCGCCATCCTGAACGCGCTGCTCGGAAGCTGGGGCAGGAAAGGGGGCTACTTCTTCCCTACCGGCGCCAAGGTGCCCGAGTATCCGGGACTGCCGGCCTACCCGGAGCATGAGGAGGTGGCCAAGCTGGATGGGGCGTACCCCTATGCCGCCCTGCAGACCACCACCTCCATCCGGCAGGCCTCCAGCAGCGGCAAGCCCCGTCCGGTAAAGGCGTGGTTCGTCTACGGCTCCAACCTGATGAAGACCATGCCGGAAAAGCAGGAAACCATCAAGGCGATCCAGAGTCTCGACCTGCTGGTGACCATCGACACCATGCCGATGGATATCATCAACTATTCCGACGTCGTGCTGCCCGAGTGCACCTACCTGGAGCGGCACGACAACATCAACGTGGGCAAGTTCAACGGGGAAGCCGAGATTGCGATCCGTCAGCCGGCGGTGGAGCCGCTCTGGGAAAGCAAGCCGTCCTGGTGGATGGTGAAGGAGCTGGGCAGCAAACTGGGACTGGCCGAGTACTTCCCCTGGAAGAATGGTGAAGAGTACATCGCCAAGCGGTGTGAGGCGGGCGGTATCGATTATGCCCAGTTGAAGCGTGACGGTGTCATCATCAAGAAAGGCGGGGCTCCCTACATCACCGCCGACAGCCAGCCGGAGTTCGGTACGCCCAGCGGCAAGATCGAGCTGTACTCCGAGCAGCTTGCCGAAAAGGGGTTCGATCCGGTGCCCAAGTACACCAAGCATCCCCAGCCGGCAGCCGGCCAGTTCCGGCTGCTCTTCGGCCGGTCGCCGCTGCATACCTTCTCCCGCACCACCAACAACTTCATGCTGACCGACCTGCAGAAGGAAAACCATCTCTGGCTGAACGCCCGGAAGGGGAAAGAGCTGGGCGTAAAGGATGGCGACTACGTGTTCCTGGAAAATCAGGATGGCGTCCGCTCGCCGGGCAGGATCAAGGTCAAGCTGACCCAGCGGCTGCGCGACGATGTGGTGTACATGTACCACGGTTTCGGCGTGCATGCCAAAGCCATGACCCGTGCCGACAACCGGGGGATCGCCGATGACGACCTGATCACCAAGAGCGCCGTTGACCCGATTATGGGCGGTACGTCCATGCGCGGTAATTTTGTCAAGATTGTGAAGGGGGCCTGACATGGAAATTTTCGGCGTACTCGTACCTACCAGGGAAAAAATATCTGCAACCATTGCCGATGTGGCAAAAGGCAAGGGGGGGCTGCCGCTCTACGTTTCACTGTTCGGCATGTTGATCGGCTTCGTTGCCATCGCCTCAATCTTCATCCAGGGGCACGGTCATACCATCAACACTACGAACAACCTCCCCTGGGGACTGCAGATCACCACCTACATCTACTTCGTGCTGATCAGTACCGGCTGCACCTTTGTCAACTTTTTCGGCCATGTATTCTTTCCGCAGCAGTACAAGCCCTTTGCCTCCCGGGTCATCTTCCTGGGGATCATGACCGCGGCTGCCGCCTTCTTCTCCCTGGCCACGGAGATGGGGCGGATCGACCGGATGTACAACTTCCTGCTGTCGCCCAACCCGACTTCACCCATGTTCTGGATGTCGGTCTGGTACACCGCCTACTTCATCATGATCGTGCTGGAGTACATCAATATCCAGACCAACAAGCATTCCAACCGGGTGATGTGGGGGGCCTTCTTCGTGGCGGTCATCACCCACAGTACCCTGGGGAGCCTGCTGGGGGCGGTCAGTTCCCGCGCGTACTACTACAGCGCCCTGCTGCCGTTCTATTTCCTGTTCATCGCCTTTTTGACCGGCTGCGCCTTGACCGCCATCGTGGCGGCGCTGACCGTGAAGCAGCAGAAGCTCGACGCCGACTTCCATCTGGAGCCCTTTGTCAAGTTCCTGCGCATCGGCCTGGGGCTGGCCTTCCTGCTGGGCTTCTGGCGTACCGCCATCGGCCTGGCCGGCCATGTGGACGGTTCCGAAGTGTTTGCCATGACCGCTCTGAACAATATCCTCTTCGGTATGGGCGTTGCCGTGGTGGTGCCCTACATCATGCTGAGTCTGAGCCGCAGTGCCTCCTGGCTGGCCTTTACCGGCCTGTTCATCATGGTGACCCAGTTCAAGACCAGAAGCGACCTGGTGCTGGGTGGTTTCAAGGTGCCGTTGTTCCGGGTGTACGATATGCCGGAAACCATCACCTACACCCCGTCGGTTCATGAGTTCCTCGTGCTGGTGGCATCGGTCTCACTGGTCAGCACCCTTTACATTTTCTGCGAAAAAACAGGTCTTTTTGAAATTGCTGACAGCAAGGAGGCACATTAACCATGGAACAGTTCGACGATAAGGATATCCTTGAGATCATGCGGGAAGACCTGCAGCGCGCCCTGAAAAAGGAGCGCAAGGATCGGCGCTGGGCCATGGCCATTGATCTCAGGAAATGCATCGGCTGCCATGCCTGCACCACCGGGTGCATGTCCGAGAACCTGACCCCGCCCGAAATCCACTACCGTCCGGTAAAGGAGGAGGAGATCGGCGAATACCCCAACACCTCGGTGCGTTTTCTGCCCCGGCCCTGCATGCAGTGCGACGCCCCCACCTGCACACCGGTCTGCCCGGTGACCGCCACCTACAAGCGGGACGACGGCATCGTCACCATCGACTACAAAAAATGCATCGGCTGTCGCTACTGCCTGGTGGCCTGTCCCTACGCCGCCCGCTCCGCCGACGTCGGCCATTACTACACCGGCGATTTCCATGACAAGACCTACGAAGTTGAGAACTCCGGCGAATACGGCAAGACCTTCAAGCGCAAATCCCACTGGCATTCCCCGGTGGGCAACGCCCGCAAGTGCCATTTCTGCATCCACCGGGTGGAGAAGGGAGAACTGACCCGGTGCACCACCACCTGCCTGGGACATGCCACTTACTTCGGCGATATCAACGATCCCAAGGCCCTGATCACCAAGCTGATTTCCCGGCCCAACGTGATCAAGTACAAGGAAGAGCTGGGTACCAAGCCGATGGTGTTCTACATCGTCTGATCCGGGCTGGACATATTCCCGAACAATGCTACAGTACAATTCGTTAACCCGGTACGCCGGGAATACTGAAAAGAGGAGATCGCATCATGAAGAAGATCGTAGCCATGCTGGTAGCCGCCCTGATGACCGCAAGCCTGTCCTTTGCCGCTGAGCCGAAGAAGGAAGCCGCACCTGCTGCTGCTCCCGCTGCGGAGAAGGCCGAGAAGAAGGACGCTGCCAAGAAGGAGAAGAAGGCCCCCAAAAAGGAAGCCAAACCGGCTGCCAAGGGCAAGAAGGAAATGTCCGGGTGCTGATCTGCCGGCACTGAGTATCCAGGGGGGACACAAAGGTTTTGTGTCTCCCCTTTTTTACGCAACGGGGAGGTGGAGTGATGGCGGTTCGGAGGGATTTTGACGCGGCTGCCGCTGCCTGGGACGAGAAACCGCATCGGGTCAGGCTGGCCGGGGATATCGCGACGGCCATACAGGCACGCCTGCCGGTGTCCAAAGGATGGCACGCCATGGACCTGGGCTGTGGTACCGGCCTGCTTACCCTGCAGCTTGCGCCGCTGGTGCGGGATATCGTCGGTGTGGACGGCTCACGGGGGATGTTGGAAAAACTGGACGAAAAGGTACGCGCCGCGGGCTGCTCCAACGTCCGTACCCTATACTGTGACCTGGAGCGGGACGAACTGCCGGAAGGAACCTTCGATCTGATCACGGCTGCCATGCTGCTGCATCATATTCCGGACGTAGCGCAGCTGATCGATGCATTGCGGCGGCGGCTGCAGCCCGGCGGCTGGCTTGCCCTGGCCGACCTGGACCAGGAGGACGGCAGCTTCCATGAGGATGCCACCGGCGTATTCCATAACGGGTTCAGCCGCGAATGTCTGCTGGCGTTGCTGTCGGACGCGGGGTTCGGCGAGGTGACGGTGGCGCCTGCTGCCGAGGTGGTCAAGGGGGAGCGGCACTATCCGGTGCTGCTGGCGGTGGGACGACGCTGCAGATGATGCGGCACGGTAGGGGAGGGGAGAACGCCAATGAATATCAGCCTGAAAATGAAGCTGTTCGGCATGACCTCGTTGATGATGCTGTTGATGGCAGTGGTCGGTGGTATCGGTCTTGCCGGCTTCCGGCAGAGTAACCAGGAGCTGGAGCGGGTCTTCCAGGTGAACATGAAGAATGCCACCCTGCTCTCCAAAATCGACGGCCTGCTGCGCGCCAGCCGCATCCAGATGCTGCTGGCCCTGCAGCATGATCCCAGCAACGAATTCAGCAAGCTCCATGACCATGAAACGTCCCTGCATATCGAGCTGACCCGCAAGTATGCCGGTGAGATTGCCGCACTCTGGAACGACTACTACGGACGAATCGATGCAGCGCAAACCCGGGCCCTGGCCGATGCCTACCAGAAGGACCGCCAGACGTTCCACCAAGAGGGGATCGAACCGGTTATTGCCGCGGTCGAGGGTGGCGACTTCAAAGAGGCGTACCATATCACCATCAATACCATCAACCCGACCATCCAGAAAGCGAACCGCTCCCTTGACGCTTTGATGCAGCACGAGGTGAGCCAGGCGGAGCAGGCCCACACGAAAAGCCAGAAAAAGTATTCGCTGCTGCGTACCGCCATTATCGGGTCCATTCTGGTGGCGCTGGTGTGCGGTTTCGGTGCCGGGTTCGTCATTGCCAGCTCCATCGGCCGGTCCTCGATAGAGCTGAAAAGTGCCGCGGAAAAACTGGCAGGCGGCAACCTGACCGTCCGGGCCGACGTGTCGTCGGGGGATGAACTGGGGGTTATCGGGCAGAGTTTCAACAAAATTGCCGACACCCTGCAGACGGTCATGGAACGGGTCCGCAGCTCATCTGGTGCGCTCACCGCCGCAGCCGCAGAACTGCGCAGCAATGCAGAGCAGATCGCTACCGGTGCCGAGCATGTTGCCGCCCAGGCGACATCGGTTGCCACTGCCGGCGAAGAGATGGCAGCCACCTCCAACGAGATTGCCGGCAGTTGCGGTATGGCGGCGGAACGTGCCGATCAGGCCTGTACGGCAGCGACCAACGGCGTCCGGATTGTCCAGCTGACCGTTGAGGGGATGGCACGTATTGCCGGTAAGGTGCAGGATAGTGCCAAGACCGTGGAAAGCCTGGGAGAGCGTTCCGATCAGATCGGGCAGATCATCGGCACCATAGAGGATATTGCCGATCAGACCAACCTGCTGGCGCTCAACGCCGCCATCGAGGCGGCCAGGGCCGGAGAGCAGGGGCGGGGGTTTGCCGTGGTGGCCGATGAGGTGCGCGCCCTGGCTGAACGCACCACCCGTGCCACCCGGGAAATCGGCGAGATGATCAAGGCGATCCAGGGTGAGACCCGCAATGCGGTCGCCGCCATGGAGGATGGCGTGCGGGAGGTTGATCAGGGCACGAGCGATGCGGCCCGTTCCGGCGAAGCTCTGCAGCAGATCCTGGCGCAGGTCAACGATGTTACCCAGCAGATCGGCCAGATCGCGACAGCGGCCGAAGAACAGACTGCCACTACCGGTGAGATCAGTGGTAATATGCAGAAAATTACCGAAGTAGTGCAGGATACCGCCGGAGGTGCCCAGAGGACCGCGGCGGCGGCGGCGCGGCTGTCGGGGCTTGCCCAGGATCTCGAGGCCATTGTCGCACAATTCAGACTGAACCCCTGAGGCGACAGCGAGTCGCCCGGGCAGGCAGCTGATGGAGCTACGGGGTCACACAACAATGAAACAGGACTCGGTCAGAAAAATACTGTTCATGCTCTTGCTCGTGGCCTGCTTCCTGCCGCAGGTCGGCACTGCCACGGCGCTGATCGGCGGTATTCTGTTCAGCCTGGTGCTGGGCAACCCCTGGCCCCGCCTGACCGCTGCCTGGAGCAAGAAACTGCTGCAGGTTTCCGTTGTGGGGCTCGGGTTTGGCCTCAGCCTGGCCACGGTGGTGCAGGTGGGCGCCCATTCCGCTGTCTACACCATTGTGGGGATCGCGGCGACCCTGGCGGCAGGGTGGGCACTCGGCAGAGTGGTCGGCACGACGCCCGCGCAGTCACTGCTGATTTCCTTCGGTACGGCCATCTGCGGCGGCAGCGCCATTGCGGCCATGGCACCGGTGTTGCGGGCAGAAGACGATGAAGTTGCCGTATCGCTGGCAACGGTGTTTACCCTGAATGCCGTGGCACTGCTGCTCTTTCCGCTCCTGGGGCATCTCTTGGGCCTCAGTCAGCAACAGTTCGGCCTGTGGGCAGGGCTGGCCATCCACGATACCAGCAGTGTGGTCGGGGCGGCAGCCGTGTTCGGTACCACTGCTCTGGCGGTGGGGACCACGGTCAAGCTGACCCGGGCACTCTGGATCATGCCCTGCGTGTTGATGGTGTCGATGGTGAAACGTTCGGAACAGCGGGCGCCGTTTCCCCTCTTTATTGTCGGTTTCATGGCCGCAGCAGCGGCCCATACGTTGCTGCCGCCGCTGGAGCCGGTCTGGAGCTCGCTGGCGCTGGCGGCCCGACAAAGTCTGGTGGCCACCCTGTTCCTGATCGGCGCGGGGTTAAGCCGTGAAGTGCTGGGGCGGGTCGGGGTGCGCCCGCTGCTCCAGGGGCTGCTGCTCTGGATGGCGGTCAGCGGGCTGACCGCAGTTGCCATTCTTTTCGGCGTCATTGCTCCGCCCTGAATCAATCCAAAATACTGGGGAGGTTTCATGAAGGATATCCTGCTGCTCGTGATCGTTCTGGTGGTCTGGATAGCGTTGCAGAAGTTCATTCTGCCCCGCTTCGGCATCCAGACCTGACTGTCCAGAAGCTGCGACCTCGGGGACCGGGGCGCTCAAACGGAACAGAAGCACGATGCTTCTGCTGAAAGCAAAAAATAACGTGGAACCGGTTTGTCTCTTCGTCTGATACCCTCAATCATGGTGTTGCTCTGCCTGTTGCTCTGGCTGGCCGGATGCACTGCTGCTTCCGGTAACCGGGAGCAGTGCCTCTCCTGCCACCGGGGAATCGAGCATGTCTCACCTGCCCATCCCGGCTGCGTTTCCTGCCACGGCGGCGACCCCGCCGCCCGTGGCAAGGAGGCGGCCCATGCCGGCATGCGGGGGGAGGGGAACCCCTCGGCGCCGGAGAGCTGGCGGGAGGGGTGCGGCAGTTGCCACCGCTACCAGTTGGAGCGGGTCAGAAGCACCATCATGCAGACCAATGCCGGCATGATCCGCACCATCCAGCGCACCTGGGAAGGGGAGGACGGCCGTGACTACGTGGCGTCCGACGGCGAGCTGTTCGGGGGCGACGGCCGGAAGGTGCAGTTGAGTCCGGTGGTGGAACTGGACAATCTTTCCGGCGAGCTGTACCGCAAGTTCTGCTCCCGCTGCCATATCGGCATCGCCAACGACGACTCCTACGGCGCAGTGCACTCCTCCGGTTGCGCTGCCTGCCACTTTCCCCGCAACAACACCGCAACCTACGTCGGAACGGACACAACCGTACGGGGAACGGCCGCCTCATCCGCCAGCCATGCCCTGGAACCGTTGCCGGACGTCCAGGTTTGCAGCCGCTGTCACAACCGCAGCGGCAGGATCGCCTTCTCCTACCAGGGACTCTACGACGGCAACAACGGCCTGGTGCCCACCAGGCACGGCGAGGCCGGTCCGGTGATGACCAGCGGTGCCCGCAACCTGGTGCATATCACCCCTGACGTCCATTTTGCGGCCGGCATGGAGTGCATCGACTGTCATACCTCCCGGGATGTCATGGGGGACGGCTTTGCCTATCCCACCATGTACCAGCAGACCGAGATCCGCTGCGAGGACTGCCACGGCAGTCCGACGGAGGTGCCGCGTTACCGCGAGATCACCCGGGAGAACGACGAGGTGCTGCGGGAATCCCGTCAGTACAAGCGTCCCATGCAGGCGGGGGACCGGATGATCCAGACCTCGAAAGGGCGTAGCTACGCCAACGTCTTTTACCGCGACGGCGTCATCTGGCTGCAGGGAAAACGCAGCGGCAAGCTGCATACCACCAAGGTCATCACCGGCACCCCGGCCCACCGGATCGCCGGCCACGAGCGGATGGAGTGCTACAGTTGCCATTCCCGCACCGTGGTGCAGTGCTACGGCTGCCATACCCGCTACGACAAGGGGTGGGCGGGGATGGATTTCATCAAGGGGGAGGAAACACCGGGCGCCTTTTCCGAAAGCGAGGATTACCGCATGCTCTCGCCGTTTCCGCTGGCCCTGAACCAGCGGGGCAAGGTCTCGCCGGTCACCCCCGGCTGCCAGACCTTCATCACGGTGGCCGAAAAGGACGGCTCCTTCTCCCGGTTGGAGTATGTGGCACGCTACCAGGGAAAACAGCAGTTGCGCTTTGCTCCCTTCTACTCCCACAATACCGGCAAAAAAGCGGTGGGCTGCAGCGAATGCCACGGTAACCCGGCCTATCTCGGCTTCGGCCAGCACCTGGTCGAGGGGAACAGCATCAAGGCAACACTGCTGTGCGAACGTTCCGACACGAAACCGCTGGACGGTTTCCTGACCATGGAGCGCGGCAGGGTGGCGGCCTTTTCCGCCGTTACCCGGGAGAACGCCCGTCCCCTGAACGCTGCCGAGGTGAAGCGGGCCCTGTCGGTGAACCTCTGCCTGCCGTGCCACACACGGCCTGAGGACCCCATCTATCGGAAAGGACTGGACTATCGTGCACTGGATGATCCTCTGCATCGTCGTCTGCTGTCTGTCGGCGGTCGCTGATACCGCAATCGCCGGAAGCTGCTTCCGCTGCCACGCTGGCAGCGGGCGGACGGTGCACACGGTGTTCGCCTGCACCGTCTGCCATCTGGCCGATGGCCGGACGCTGGGAGCCCCGGACGAAGCGACCCGGCAGGCGGCCAGCTGCACTGCCTGCCATCCGGGGCGGGAGCGGATCTTCAGCCAGGCCATGACCACCCGCCTGGCGGAACAGCGCTTTGTGGAGCGCAGCTACGCCATGGTGGATAGCGGCTTTTTCGGCAAGAACTGCGCCTCCTGCCATGTTTCCAGTTGTCGCGACTGCCACGGCACGCCGTGGGAGCTGAAAAAACCGTCCGTTGCCGACTGCCAGAACTGCCATCGCGGCTATTACACCGGCTGGGACTACACCGGCCGTGCCCCCCGCGAGGACAACATGCGCTACCAGCGGGGGGGGGCGGAGAAAGGGGAGACCTGGCTGAAGATGCTGCCGGATGTCCATTACCAAGCCGGCATGACCTGCGGCAGTTGCCATGGTATGACCAGCCTCATGGAGGGAAAAAAATCGTCGAAAGGGTGCCGGGACTGCCATCGGCCGGACCCGACGGTGCTTGAGCACGGCATAGCGGCCCACATGGAGCGGCTGGAGTGTTACGCCTGCCACTCCGCCTGGGCGCCCCAGGAGTACGGCACCTTTTTCCTCAGGTTCCGCGACCGGTCGCAGAAAGAGGGGTTCGATCTCAAGCCCGGTCCAGATCCCGAGTACCTGCGCAGCGCCTACCTGAAAGCTCAGGATGCGCCGCCCCTGGGGATCAACGGGGCAGGCAGGGTCAGTCCGATCAGACCCCAGTTCATCGCCTACTATACCGATATTCAGCAGGCCCGGCTCAGGGGGGGGGACAATCGGTTGCTGGTCGCCGAGTGGCGGGCCTTCTTCCCCCACACCGTACAGCGGGGGAGCGTCACCTGCGAGGGGTGCCACGACAATCCGCGCCGCTTCCTGCTGGAACCTGCCTCGCAGCGGATCTACCGGACGGCGCAAGACGGCCTGGGGCTTGAGTCATTCTGGCTGCAGGAGGGACAGCGGCTGGTGAACGGCAGTTTTTTTTCTGCCGGTCGTTACCGGCAGATGAGTAGCACCGCCAATCCGGTTTATGCACGGGACTCTGTTAAAAAATGGAAAGATATTCTCAAACGCGTCGACGCTTCCTCCAGGTAGTGCTGGGGCTCGGCTCCCTGGAACTGCTGCGGCGGTATCTCACGCCCCGTAATCTTCCCGGACAGCGGGTACTGCTTACGGTGCGCCGTGACGAGCTGCCGGCCGAAGGGGCCCTGGTGTTCCGCGACGCCCGCATAGCCCTGGTGCGCATCCAGGGGCGCTTGACAGCGCTGAGCCTGGTCTGTACCCATCTGGGCTGTACCGTGAACGTGCATGCCGACGGGCTTTCCTGTCCCTGTCACGGCAGCCGCTTCGACCGTGACGGCATGGTGCTGGAGGGGCCGGCGGTGCGGCCGCTGGCCCGCTACCGGCTGGAGGAACAGGGGGAGAAAATCATGGTGCTGGCGTCATGATGACCGATTTCCTGAAACATCTCTTCCCCCGTGTGGTGCTGGAGAAGAACCTGCGGCTCAGCTATACCTTCTGCCTGGGGGGGCTGGCCTTTACCGCCTTTTTGCTGCTGCTGCTGTCGGGTCTGTTGCTGGTGGTCTACTACCAGCCCACGCCGGAGCGGGCCTTTGCCTCCATCCTCTTCCTGGAGGCATCGGTGCCGGGGGGCGCCTACCTGCGCAGCCTGCACCGGATGGCCTCCCATGCCCTGCTGGTACTGGTTTTCCTGCACACCCTGCGGGTGATCCTGACCGGTGCCTACCAGCGGCCCCGCCAACTCAACTGGGTCATCGGCTTTGCACTGCTCTGCCTGTCGCTGTTCGAGGCGTACACCGGCTACCTGCTGCCCATGGATCAACTGGCCTACTGGGCCACCCAGACCGGTATGGAGCTTTTGGCCACCCTGCCGCTGGGGGAGAGCCTGCGCCGCCTGCTGGTGCCGGACGGGGTGGGGCAGAACCTGTCGCTTTTGCGTTTTTACGCCCTGCATATCGTGATCCTGCCCCTGGCGGTGCTGCTGCTTTGCATGCTGCACTTCTACCGGATCAGGAAACAGAAAGGTCTGCTGCCCTACCTGTGAAAAACGGCTATGTGAAAAGCAGTCCCCACTTTTTCCGGCTGATCGGCCGGGCCATGCTGCTCTGCATCCTGGTGGTGTCGGCGCTGGCCGCCCTGGTCCCGGCGCCGCTGGAGCAGGCGGCCAATCCGGCCCAGACCCCCAACCCGGCCAAGTCGGCCTGGTTTCTGCTCTGGACCCAGGAGCTGGTCAGCCACTCCAACGGGCTGGCCTGGCTGATCCTGGCCGTGGCGTTCTTGTTTCTGCTGCTTCCCTGGCTGCCCGGCAGCGGTCACGTCTACCCGGCCCGCTGGTTTCCCCGTTCGCAGCGAGGGGTGAACCTGCTGACGGTACTGACGTTTCTCGCCATCGTGGCGCTGACGGTTGTTGCCCTGTTTTTCAGGGGGGCCAATTGGTCGTTCGTACCTTCCTTCTGAGTGTTGCCGTTCTGCTGGTCGCCGTCGCTGCCGGGGCGACTGCCCGGCCGCCCGACCGGTGTCTGGCCTGCCATCCTCCCCACTACCGGCAGCAGGGGAGCTGCAGCGACTGCCATCGCGGCAACCCCGCTGCCGCGCGGAAGAGCATCGCCCATGCCGGCCTGCTGGCGGGACGGTACGCCGTGTTCACCCTGCCCGGTTCGCCGGTGGTCAAAAAAGGGGAGCGGCTCTTGGAGCAGTTCGCCTGCCGGCGCTGTCATGTGAGCGGCGGACGGGGAAACCGGCTGGCTGCGTCACTGGACGCGGTTGCGGCGGAGCGATCACCGGCGGAGATCGTGGCAGCCATCGGGAACCCTGCGGAAGGAATGCCCCGCTTTGCCATTGGTGACGCCCAGCTGACGGCGGTGGTAAACGGACTGTATTATGGCGGGACGCGGGGCAAAGGGGGGGAAGAACGGCCCCGGGTGGTCTTCTTTGAAAAAAGGGGCGCTGCCGACGACCTGTTTACCCGGAAGTGCGGCTCCTGTCACCGGCTGCTGTCGGAACGGCTGGGGGCACTGGGGCGCAGCGATGCGGGGCCGAACCTCTCGGGCCTGCTGACCCCTCATTATCCCCGGAATGCCGGCCCAGGCGTCCCGTGGACCGAACAGCGACTGAAGGACTGGCTGTACAATCCAAGGACGGTACGACCCTGGTCGCTGATGCAACCGGTCCGGCTTTCCGATGGCGAGCTGCATGAGCTGATGCGGATACTGACGGTGACGCACCGGAAGGACCCAGCGTCCTTCCGGTAAAACGCCGCCGCAGCGGGCCGGAGATGCTCAGAACAGGGTCTCCCGGTTCATCAGGCGATCCATGGCTCCCGACCCTTGTGGCCCCTTGTAGTCAACGCATCTGGCCCAGGCCACCAGCGCCTGGTCAACATCCTTCTTTTGCTCGACGGTCAGCTTGTCGTAGCCGAATTCCGCCGCCGGTGTCAGCAGAATCTGCACAAACTGGCGGTAGTCTACCGTGGCGGGCAGCGCTTCGCTTACGCAGGTACAGTAGGACTCCACCCCCACCACCTTCATGCACTGCTCCTTTTTGACCGGCAGCGTCTGCTTCTTCAGCTGCAGGCTCCGCAGCTCGGAAATCTGTTGTTCGAGCTCCTCAATTTTTTTCAGCAGCTGTTGCTGTTTCTGGGGGTCGGGGTCTGTCGCTCCCGCGATCATACTGCCGAGGGAACACCAGATCAGGGTTACTGCGATAACGAGACGTTTCACGAACTACCTCCTCCGGGCTGTGGGCTGGGTGCGGCAGGGCCCGCCGGGGCGGGCAGGGGAACTCAGTTTTCGTCCAGCAGGAAGTCCGCACTGGCCTCCTGCTGGGCCAGCAGCAGGTCGAAGGGCGGCAGGTTATGCTCAAGCAGGATGCGGGTCATCCGTGCCTTGAGGATATTCTGGCGATCCGCGGGAACGTTTCTGAGAAATACCTTGATCAGCGCTTCGATGACTTCCACCGGCTCACCTTTGATGTCCGTGACCGTACCGTCCTGCGACATGGCTACCAGTGCCGGGTAGCTGCCGTCGGGATCAAAGTAGCCCAGCACCTGTCGACTGGTCTCTTCGTCGCAGAGCTCCTTGAATACCACGACGATTTCGTTGGCAGCGCTGATTAGCATCGGAAACTTGTCCTCCAGGGAGGAGATGATGTCCAGTCCGACCTGCAGTTCTTCCATGCGCGACAGAAACTCGGGAATGAGTTCCCCCTGGATGATGCCGCCATGTTGCGGCGCCAGCATGAGGGGGGCCGGAGTCAGCTCCCTGATTTTCTGGACCGCCTTGCGGATCGCTTCGTTACTGGGCATGTACAGCTGGTGGAACGCCTTGATTCCCGGCCAGTTGTCTTCAGTGGCCATGAGGCCGAGCGCGGCAATGCCGCCCATGAAGTCACCGGTGAAGAGGATGCGTGATTCGAGGTCATAAAGCATGCAGGCGCCGCGGAAGTGGCAAAAAGGGGTGGGAATGAACTGCAGGCGGTGACTCGGCTGCGTATTCAGGGATACCCGGAAGTTTTTGAAGCGCTCGACCGCCTTGAAGGTGACCTGGGGACTGTTCAGGCTGACCAAGCGCCAGGTGTCCTCGGTTGCCAGCACCACGTTGCGCGGGTTGATCTTGCACAGGTAGGGGAGGTTGCCCACCACATCCGGGTCCTGGTGGTTGATGAAGAGCATGTTGATCTTCGAGATATCCCCCAGTACCTGAGTCGTCTTGGTGATAAGATCGTTCAGGTCGCTTGAGGGGCCGGGATCGATCAGCATGTTGGCGACATTGCCGCTGCCCTTGAAGATGCGCAGGTAACTGTTGCGGCTGAGGAACGACTTGCTGCCCGATCCGACCCAGTAAATATCGTTGCTGATTTCGACGGCCTGCTCCAGATCTGCATTCTGCATGTACCGGCACTCCTTCAGGTGCTTGGATTTCAATGCCTACAGCATACGTATCGGAAACATCATGCTGGTTTCTAAATACATTCCGTCACGGGATCACAGCGGCTTCTCCCGTCTGTCGATCAGCAGGAGCAGCGCGGGCAGAAACAGCAGGAAAGCCAGCACGATAGCGGTCATTCCCAGGGACATCACGGCACCGATGGAGAAGACCCCCTGGTGGCGGGCCACCATCAGGGCACCGAAACTGAACAGGATGGTCAGGGCGTTGAGAAAGACCCCCACCCCGGCACTGCGCGTGACCACCTGCAGCGGGGTTTCCCCCTCGCGGCGGTAGCGGGCCAGGATATAGATGGCCGAGTCGATTCCCACCCCCAGGAGCAGCGGCATGACGATCACATTGGCCACGTTGAACTTGAGGCCGAAGAGTCCCATGCCGCCGATCATCAGCAATAGGCCCGTCGCCAGCGGCAGGATGCCGACCAGGGTCAGCTTCAGGCTGCGGAAGGTGATCAGCAGGATAACCACGATACCGGCAAAGGCGTACAGAAACGCTTTCAGATAGGAGTCCTGCAGGATGCGGAACGACTCATACACACTGACCGGCTCGCCGGTGGCGTTGGGCACGACGCTTTTGATCTGGTTGACGAATTCGGCCAGGGGGGCTTTGTCAAAGATCTCGTGCTTGGGGACGATCTGCAGCAGCAGCCGGCCGTCCTTGGCAACGAAACGCTCCTTCAGGGAGGCGGGGACATCCGCCTCGGTGACGGGGCGGGCCTGCAGGCTTTCCATGAGCATGGTCAGCTTTTCCGGCAGGCCGGAGAACATGCTCCCCTGGAACTCCCGCAACATTCCCAGGGCATTGCCGTCCCGCTCTTTCTCCAGGCCGGCAAAGAACGTGTTCAGAGTGGTCAGGAATGCAGCCACCGGCTCTGCCTCCGGCAGGTGCTTCGCGGCAAGGTGCTGTTTCAGTTTTTCAACCCGCCCGTGGAATCCCTCGAAAACCGATGGCAGTTCCAGCGGACTCAAATTCTCCTCGTACGGCACCGGTTTTACCCCAGCCAGGGAGCGGCGCAGGGAGGCCAGCAGGGCCAGTTTCTCCTGCTGGTGCGTAGGGACCAGCGTCTGCAGGCTCACCACATGCGCAACCGATGAAAGCGCCTCCAGACGTCTGGTCAGGCTGGCAGCCTCATCCCGGTCCCGGGCGATGGCCACCCCGAAGTAGCCGGCGTTTTCCTTGCTTTTCATCAGCTTGTAGGCATACCGCACCGGCTCCAGCCCCTTAGCCTGCAGGTTCATCATGTTGAAGTCGAACTCCATGCGGGAAAGAGGGTACAGGCAGAGCAACGCCAGTGCGGCGGTGAACGTGGTCACCAGCAGGGGGCGTCGGAACAGGGCCTGCAGGATGGGGGAGTGGGAAAGTTCGCGACGAGGGGCGCTGACCGGCTTCTGATACCTGCTCAGCAGGACCAGCATGGCGGGCAGGACCGTGAAGGTGGACAGCACGCAGATGATGATGCCGCCGGTGGCGATGATCCCCAGTTCGGCAATCCCCTTGAAATCGGTGAAGGCAAAGGTGGCAAAGGCCAGGGCCACGGTGGCGGCGGCCATGGTCACGGCCCGCAGGTTGCCGCACAGCCCCCGTTCAATGGCGTCGAGCTGCGGTTTGCCGCTCCGTAACTCCTCCTGGTAGCGGAGCACCACCTGGATGCTGTATTCGATCCCCAGGCCGATCAACATGATGGCGAAGGCCATGGAGAGAATGTTCAGGTGTCCCACCGTCAGGGTGGCGAAGCCGAAGGAGACGCAGATGCCGACGATCAGCGATACCATGGCGGCCAGGGTGTTCAGCCAGCCCCGGAAGGCCACCAGGAGCAGGATCACGGTCAGGGTGAGGGAGAGCAGGGTGGCTTTTTCCATGTCCTGCTGGCTGGTGGCCATCTCTTCGTATTCCAAAACCGGCACGCCGGTCAGGCCGGCGCTCACTCCTTTGAACTCCGGCTTCTGGCGCAACGCCGCCAGCTCCTCCCGTACCTTTTTGATGGCCTGTTCCGCCGGTACGAAGCTGTCCTGCTCCTTCAGGGGGCGGATGGCGATGATCTGCTGCTTGCCGGCGTTTTCCAGCATCGACGGTTTGCCGTCGCCGGACCCTTTCAGGAACGAATCCAGGGAGAGGGCCGAGTTTTTGCCGTCAAAGCCGCTGAATCCCTTGTCCAGGGTGGTGAGCATGAAGGTGAGCCGCGCCAGCTTGCGCTGGTCCGGCGCGGCCAGGTAGTCGTCGATCTGGTTGGTGAGGGAGCTGAACAGGGTTTTCACCGAGGGCGCCGCCGCCAGATCCGTCAGCACCGGTGCAGCCATTTCCAGAGTGCGGGCCATGGCCTGCAGCTCCTCCAGCGGCATGAAGAGCAGGCCGTTCTGGCGGAAGTAGGGAAGACCGCCGGGGTAGAGCAGGTCGACGAACAGGCGCTTTTCCTTGGTGAGCCGGTCGTGAAGAGTGTCGCAGAAGCGGGTGACCAGGGCCGGGTCCTCCGCTTCCACCACCACCACGATTTCCTCCTGATCACCGAAGGCGGACCGGTATTCACGGTAGGCCTGCTGGAACGGTGCGTTGCGGGGCATCAGATCGTCGCGGCCGGTCAGGAACTCCATACCGGTCAGTGTGTAGGCGACGGAAAGCGCGGACAGGAGCAGGGCCAGGGCCAGCACGGTCCAGGGACGGCGGGATACAAAGCGGAACAGACGACTGGAGGAAACGGGTGCGGACATTACCGGACAACTCCTTGACAAAAGATTCAGCTGCTGTGCTTACCCTGTCACTCCGCAAAAGTCAATCGCACCGGGTGCTTCACAAAGTCCCGTCCTTGGGGTAAGCTGAAACCGCTGCCGCGGCTGGCTGCTGCGCGTCAGATTTTGAGAATCACTCTGAGACCTCAACGGATGCCAGGCGCATGGAACGGGGGCGACCGAGACCAGGCACAATCGGTAGACGGGAGTAGGAGCACCCCGTAGCGCTGCGGTTGGTCGCCTTCATAGTTTTCAACGCTTCCAGGGTTTGACGAACAGGTAGACGATCACCAGAAAGGGAAAGGCGGAAAAGGCCGCTTCCAGATTGCCGTTGAAGAGCTGCCAGGTTGAATAGCCGATGATGCAGAGGACAAAGAGGACCAGGAGCAGGGCGGAGAATTTATTCATGGCCCGGATAGTAGCTGCTTTGCGTTCAAATG
This sequence comes from Trichlorobacter ammonificans, assembly GCF_933509905.1. Taxonomy (GTDB): domain Bacteria; phylum Desulfobacterota; class Desulfuromonadia; order Geobacterales; family Pseudopelobacteraceae; genus Trichlorobacter; species Trichlorobacter ammonificans. The sequence goes on from NZ_OW150024.1 coordinate 1,237,241, forward strand.
CAACGGAAAAAGGGGGATAACGCCCCCGATTCTGCAATGAGGGTACCGATCCGTGGAACAGGTGAATTGGCATGTCATAACCGTTGATGAGACCCTCGGACTGCTTGACGTTGATCCGGCGACCGGTCTTTCCGCCGCCGGGAGTGCCCGGCGACGGGCGCGATATGGCGCCAACGAACTACGGGAACAGGGAGGGCGTACGCCGCTCCGGATACTCGGGGAGCAGTTCACCTCCACCATGGCCCTGATCCTGACTGCTGCCGCGCTGGTGTCGGGAGCGGCGGGCTCCCTGAAGGACGCCGTTACCATTTTTGCCATCGTAATCCTGTTTGCCCTGCTTGGTTTTGTCCAGGACTACCGCGCGGAGCGGGCCATTGCCGCCTTGCGCCGGCTTGCCGTGCCGCTGGTGCGGGTACGTCGTGACGCTGCGGTACTGGATATTCCGGCATCGGAGCTGGTGCCGGGGGATATCGTGCTGCTGGAGGCCGGCAGTACCGTGCCGGCGGACTGCCGCCTGCTGGAGGCCCATGGCCTGCGGGTGCAGGAGTCGCTCCTCACCGGCGAGTCGGAGGCGGTGGAGAAACAGACCGATCCGCTGGTGGAGCGGAGCTTGCCGCTGGGAGACCGGCGCAACCTGCTGTACATGGGTACCCAGGTGGTGGCGGGGCGGGCCGTGGCCGTGGTGACCGCCACCGGCATGTCGACCGAGCTGGGCAGGATCGCCACGCTGCTGCAGCAGGTGGGGCAGGAATGGACACCGCTGCAGAAGCGGCTGGACCGGTTGGGTAAAGTGCTGGCGGTGGTGTCGGTGGTGATCGCGGCCCTGATCTTCGTCATCGGCCTGCTGCGGGGCGAAGGGGTGCGGGAGATGCTGCTGATGGCGGTCAGCGTGGCGGTGGCCGCCATTCCGGAGGGGCTGCCAGCGGTGGTGACCATCACCCTGGCCCTGGGGGCGCAGCGGATGCTCCGGCGCCATGCCCTGATCCGGCGCCTGCCGGCAGTGGAAACCCTGGGGTCGGTGACGGTGATCTGCAGCGACAAGACCGGTACCCTGACCGAAAACAGAATGACGGTGAGCAGGCTGGAGACGTTCACGGGGCCGTGCGACACTGACCGTGACGGGACCGAGCGGCTGTTGCTGGCTGTCGGTGCACTCTGTAATGATGCGGTGCTGACGGTTGAGGAGGGGCGGGAGCAGGTGCTGGGTGATCCCACGGAAGGAGCCCTGGTAGTGGCGGCGGCGGAGCGGGGGCTGTTCCGCGAGGAGCTGGCCTGTTCCCTGCCACGTATCGCCGAGATTCCCTTTGACTCGGTAACCAAGCGGATGATTACCGTGCATCGGATCGCCGGCACGGTGGATGGGCTCCGCTTTCCGGAGCCGTTGCCGCCGGAGGGAAAGCTGCTGGCGGCCAAAGGGGCGCTGGATGCGCTGTTTGCGCTCTGTGACCGTCTGCTGGTGGGAGAAACGCTCGAACCGCTGGATGAGCACCAGCGTGCCGTTCTGCAGCAGGCGGCCGACCGTTTTGCCGCCGACGGTCAGCGGGTGCTGGCCCTAGCTGCCCGTGTCCTGGGGCCCGGGGAGGATGACCGGCTTGAATCCCTGGATCATGGCTTTGTCTGTCTCGGACTGGCGGCTCTGGCCGACCCTCCCCGTTCCGAAGCGCGGGAGGCGGTGCTGCGCTGCCGCTCCGCCGGCATTCGGCCGGTGATGATCACCGGGGACCACCCCTTGACAGCGCTGGCCATTGCCCGCCGGGTAGGGATCGATCATTCGGCAGGTGCCCTGACCGGTCCGGAGCTGGACTCGCTATCCGATGCGGCGTTTGATGCTGCTGTGGGCAGCGTGTCGGTCTACGCCCGGGTGGCTCCGGAACACAAGCTGCGTATCGTGGCCTCGCTCCAGCACCAGGGCGCAGTGGTGGCCATGACCGGGGACGGGGTCAACGACGCGCCGGCCCTGAAACGGGCCGATGTGGGGGTGGCCATGGGCAGGGTGGGGACCGACGTGGCCCGGGAGGCCTCCGACATGGTGCTTCTGGACGACAACTTCGCCACTATCGTGGCGGCGGTGGAGGAGGGGCGCACCATCTACGACAATATCCGCAAGTTCGTGGTCTTCTCGGTGGCGGGCAACACCGGCAAGATTCTGGCGGTGCTCCTCCTGCCGTTTCTGGGCCTGCCGATGCCGCTCACGCCGCTGCAACTGCTCTGGCTCAATCTGCTCACCGACGGCCTGCTGGGGTTGGGCATGGGAGTGGAGCGGCCGGAACCGGATGTGATGCGGCGGCCTCCCATCGCCGGCGGCAGTCAGATATTCGACCGTGCCACGGTCCGTTACGTGCTGCTGACCGGAACGCTGATCGGTGGCTCCTGCATGGCGGTTTCCTGGCTGGTATGGCGGAGTGGCGGTCCCTGGCAGACGGTGTTATTCGTCTCGCTGGCCCTGGCGCAGGTGGCCCAGGCCATGGCCCTGCGCTCCTTCCGCAGCTCCTTCTTCAACATGGGGCTGTTCAGCAATCCGTTGCTCCTGGCCATGGCCCTGGCTGTGGTGCTGTTGCAGGGGCTGGCGGTCTACCTTCCCGCCCTGCAGGTATTCTTCCGCACGGTTCCGCTTGTTTCGGCCGAGCTGGTGCTGATCCTGCTGCCCGCCGTGGCGGTGTTTCTGTTGCTTGAAGGTGAAAAATGGGCGGGACGGCGCACGCCGGTTCCAGCAAACGGTCCGGATGTTCCGGACACGACCAAGGAGAGACCATGACCCGACAACGGCGTGCGGGGGTGCTGCTTCATCCCACGTCACTTCCCGGCAGCAACGGTATCGGCACCCTAGGGGTCGAGTTGCGCGGTTTTCTGGAGTTCCTTGCCGCAGGCGGCTTTTCCCTCTGGCAGGTGCTGCCGCTGACACCGCCGGCTGCCGGCAACTCTCCCTATTCCGCCTACTCGGCTTTTGCCGGCAACCACCTGCTGATCGACCTTGAGCAGCTGGTGCGGGAGGGGGATCTGGCGGCGGAGCGGTTGCAGGGGGCTGATTTCCCGGCAGAGCGGGTCGATTTCGAGCGCGTGGTTCCCTGGAAGGAAGCCCTGCTGCAGGAGGCGGCCGAACGTTTTTTTGCCCGGAATGACTCCGAGCGTCTGGCCGAATTCTGGCAGTTCTGCGACAGTACTTACTGGCTGCACGACTACGCGCTGTTTCGTGCCCTGAAAGTGCAGTACAAGGGGCGACCCTGGACCCGCTGGCCCACCGACCTGGCCCGCCGCGTGCCGGAAGCGCTGGAGTGCGCCTCCCGGAAGCTGGGACCGGCCATTGGGGCCGAGAAGTACCGGCAGTGGCAGTTCTTCCGGCAGTGGCGACAGGTGCGGGAGTGGGCGGAGGAGTTGAAGATCGGCATCGTGGGTGACCTGCCGATTTTTGTGGCCCATGATTCGGCGGACGTCTGGTGCAACCGGGAACAGTTTCTGCTGGATGAGCGGGGCAAGCCGCTGGCGGTGGCCGGGGTTCCCCCGGACTATTTCAGTGCCACGGGGCAGTTGTGGGGCAACCCGCTCTACAACTGGCCAGTGATGGAGCAGCGGGGGTTTGACTGGTGGGTCGCCCGCATCCGTCAGATGACCGACCTCTTTGACCTGGTGCGGATCGACCATTTTCGCGGTTTTGCCGCTGCCTGGCAGGTGGGGGCGCGGGAACGGACCGCGAAGAACGGTTCCTGGGTGGCTGGGCCGGGATTCAGCTTTTTTGAAGCAGTGCGCGCTGCCATAGGCAACCTGCCGTTCATCGCCGAGGACCTGGGAGTGATCACGCCGGACGTGGAGGCGCTGCGGGATGGTTTCGGGCTGCCCGGCATGAAGATTCTTCAGTTTGCCTTTGATTCCGATGCCGCCAACCCGTATCTGCCCCATAACCACCACCCCGCCACGGTGGTCTATACCGGCACCCACGACAACGATACCAGCCAGGGGTGGCTGGACAGCCTCGACAGCCGGATCGAACGGCGTATTCGTGACTACCTGGGCAAGGAACACCCGATCGTCATCGATGACCTGATCCGGATGACCCTGATGTCGGTGGCCGATATCGCGGTCATCCCGTTCCAGGATCTGTTCGGACTTTCGACGGGAGCCCGCATGAACCGGCCGGGGACGGCTTTTGGCAACTGGGAGTGGCGCTTTTCTGCGGACCTGCCGTTGCGGGAGCGGGTGCCGCTTGTCAGGGAGTATCTGGAACGGTACGGCAGGCTGAATACTGCTTGACAAAGCAGCAGTTTTCAGGATATTACGTCATTCCTTTACCACTGTTGTCCGAGGCGCGGCATGAAAGTCAAAACCGAACATATCAGGGAAACGGTTCGGCAGTTTGTCTTTCAGGAGGCTGCGGCCGCCTTTCCGATGCTGGCGGAGATGGAAGAGGCCGGCGAGTGTCGTTTTACCGGTCCGGTCAGTGTGGAGCTGACCGCCGGCCGGGAAATGGATCACTATCGGGTGGAAGGAACGTTGTCGGTGCCGCTTTCCTTGACCTGTTCCCGCTGTCTGGCGGAGTTCGGGCAGGTCGTGTCCTCGCAGTTCACCATTTTTTTTCGTGAGGGCCGGGGGGAGGAGCAGGCTGAAGAGCACGAGGTGGAACTGGCTGAACGGGACTTGGTTTCCGCCATCTTTCAGGGGGACGAGATCGACCTGTTGCCGGAGATCGGCGAGCAGGTGGCCCTGACCGTACCGCTGAAGCCGCTCTGCAGCGAGTCCTGCAAGGGGTTGTGTCCTTCCTGCGGGGTTGATCGTAATACCACGGTCTGCACCTGCAGCCAGGAGCCGAAGCTTTCCAAGTTTTCCGCCTTGAAGGATTTCAAGGTGCGCTAGTATAATACCGGCCGCACGCGGCCACAAAGGAGCAAACGAGCCATGGCAGTACCCAAGAAGAAAACCTCCAAATCCCGCAAGAACATGCGGCGTGCCCATGATTTCATGACCGCCCCCAGTCTGTCCGTCTGCCCGCAGTGCAATGAGGCCAAAATGCCGCACCGCGCCTGCCCTTCCTGTGGAACCTACAAGGGCAAGCAGGTTGCCGGTGCTGAAAAGAAAGCCTGACGGATTCCGATCCGATCGATGAGAGTTGCCGTTGATGCAATGGGAGGAGACAATGCCCCGGCCGTAGAGGTTGAAGGGGCTGTTGCCGCTGCCCGCGAATTCGGCATTGCCGTTACGCTGGTGGGTGATGAGCTGCGGCTGCGCCAGTGCTTGGCCACGTATCCCACCGCAGGACTCGATATCGACATCCACCATGCCAGCGAAGTGGTGGGAATGCACGATTCCGCCTCCGACGCAGTGCGCAGGAAACGCAATTCGTCGGTGCGGCTTGCCTTCGAGCTGGTCAGCGAGGGCAAGGCCTGTGCTGCGGTCAGTGCCGGCAACTCCGGCGCCACCATGGCGGCGGGGATGTTCGTGCTGAAGCGGATCAGCGGCATCGAACGCCCCGCCATCGCCCAGGTATTTCCCACCCTGCAGGGGAAAACCCTGGTGCTGGACGTGGGAGGGAACGTGGACTGCAAGCCGACCCACTTGGCCCAGTTCGCCATCATGGGACAGGTGTACGCCAAGTATGCCATGGGGATCGACAACCCCCGTATCGGGCTCCTTTCCAATGGTGAAGAGGACTCCAAGGGGAACGATCTCACCCGCGAGACCAACGCCATTCTGCGCCAGACCTCCCTCAACTATGCCGGTTACGTCGAAGGACGCGACATTTTCAAGGGAACGGTTGAGGTGGTGGTCTGCGACGGCTTTGTGGGGAACGTGGTGCTGAAGCTCTCCGAAGGGCTGGCCGAGGCCACCGGCACCATGCTCAAGCGGGAGATCATGGGTGACATGATCGCCAAGATGGGCTACCTTTTCATGCGCGGGGCCTTCAACCGTTTCAAGAAGACCGTGGATTACGCCGAATACGGCGGCGCCCCCCTGATCGGCATCAACGGGGTGGGGATGATCTGCCATGGCGGTTCCAATGCCAAGGCGATCAAGAACGCCATCCGCTTTGCCCACGAGTACGCCACCAGCGGTGTGACCCAGCGGATTGCGGAAACGCTGTCCGAAAACTACGGCGCCCTGTTCCTCCGCTCCGGTAACGGAGCCCCCACCGTTTCATCGTAATGTCCGCCGGTTTTCGACAACCGCTTCTCCCCGCTTATCACTGTTCCGTACCGTTCCAGATCGTCACGATGACTGTCAAGGAGTCGAACCTATGAGTACAACCGCTTTTCTGTTTCCCGGCCAGGGGTCCCAGTATGCCGGTATGGGCAAGGAGCTGGCGGCTGAGTTTGCCGTGGCCCGCCAGACTTTTGAAGAGGCCGACGAGGCCTTGGGGTTCAAGCTGTCCGCTCTCTGCTTCAACGGCCCGGAAGAGGACCTGAAGCTGACCTTCAATACCCAGCCGGCCATTCTGGTGACCAGTATCGCGGCGCTCAGGGTGGTGAAGCAGGAAACCGGGCTGTCAGCAGCCTGCGTGGCGGGTCATTCCCTGGGGGAGTATTCGGCACTGGTCTGCAGCGGCGCATTGTCGCTGGCGGATGCCGCCCGGACCGTACGCGCCCGGGGCACCTTCATGCAGGAGGCGGTACCGGTGGGGGTCGGCGCCATGGCCGCCATGCTCTCCATCGAGGCGGACGAGCTGGCCGCCATTTGTGCCGAAGCAGCCCAGGGCGAGGTGGTGGCTCCGGCCAACTTCAACTCCCCCGGACAGATCGTGATTGCCGGTCATGCCACGGCAGTAAACCGCGCCATTGAAATCGCCAAAGGAAAAGGGTATCGCAAGGCGATGCTGCTGCCGGTCAGCGCACCGTTCCATTGCTCCCTGATGCAGCCGGCCGCCGACCGCCTGACAGCGGTGCTGGAGCAGGTGGCCGTGCAGGAACTGGCCGTACCGGTGATCACCAACGTGGAAGCAACGGCCAACCGGGATGCCGGACGGGTACGCCAACTGCTCGTGGCACAAGTCTGTGCACCGGTGCGCTGGGAACAGTCGGTTCAGGAAATGGGCCGCCTGGGGATTACCCGCTGTATCGAGATCGGCCCCGGCAAGGTGCTTTCGGGGTTGGTCAAGCGGATTTCCAAGGAGATCAGCACGGTATCGGTGGAAGATACGGCCACCCTGAAGGCCCTGACCGCCGCCTAGTCGTCATCTCTCCCGTTTTGTGAAAGGAGCTCGGAGCAATGCTTGACATCAACCAGATCATGTCTATTCTCCCCCATCGTCATCCGTTCCTGCTGGTGGACCGCATCCTGGAGATCGAGATCGGCAAGCGGATCGTGGGGCTGAAAAACGTCACCGTCAACGAGCCGTTCTTTCCGGGCCACTTTCCGGGGCACCCGGTCATGCCGGGGGTGCTGATCATCGAAGCCATGGCCCAGGTTGCCGGCATTCTGGCGTACCAGTCCGACGAAAGCGTTCGGGACAAGGTTACCTACTTCGTCGGCATTGACAATGCCAAGTTCCGGAAGCCGGTGGTGCCGGGTGACCAAATCCGTTTCGAGATCGAGGCCACCGGTTGCAAGCGGGGAATCTGGGTCTTTACCGCCAAGGCGTTCGTTGACGGCAAGCTGGTGACCGAAGCGGAGCTGAAGGCCACCTTTGCCGAGAGAAACAGCTGATTCCGGTTCCGGAACAGGGCGTAGCTAGCGATGGTTCCTCGCCGCCTTGATCTCATTCTTGATCCGGAATTGGAATAAAGCGACCTGAAAGGAGTGAATACCATGTCCAAGGATAAAGTTGCCGTTATCACCGGCGCCTCGCGGGGGATTGGCCGGAGCATCGCCCTGGCCCTTGCAGCCCAGGGTGCCACCATCGTTGCCGTTGATATGGATCAGGCTGCGACCGAAGCCGTTGTTGCCGAGCTGCAGGCTGCCGGCGCCAAGGCCCTGGCGGTTGTCGGCAATGTTACCGTGCCGGCCGACACCGAGCGGATGATCGATGCTGCCGTTGAGGCCTTCGGCCGGGTGGACATCCTGGTGAACAACGCCGGCATCACCCGCGACGGCCTGTTGATGCGGATGAAGGACGACGAGTGGGATGCGGTGCTGAACGTGAACCTGAAAGGGGCGTTCCTCTGTACCCGCGCCGCCTGCAAGGTCATGAGCAAGCAGCGGTACGGCCGGATCATCAATATCGCTTCCATCGTGGGGCAGATGGGCAATGCCGGCCAGGCCAACTACTGTGCCAGCAAGGCCGGTCTGATCGGCCTCACCAAGTCCAACGCCCGGGAACTGGCCAAGCGTAACATCACGGTGAATGCCGTGGCTCCGGGCTTCATCGCCACCGCCATGACCGATGCCCTGCCGGAGAAGGTGCGGGCCGAGCTGACGGCGCAGATTCCACTGGAGCGGCTGGGCAGTTCCGATGATATTGCCAATGCCGTGGTATTCCTGGCGTCCGAAGCATCGGGGTATATTACGGGGCACGTGCTGGCGGTAAATGGCGGCATGTATATGTAGTGGAGGTTGAACTGCAGATCCGGTTTGAGCCGATCTGTCCCTCTTGCTGGGGTTTGGTCTGCTAAATCAGGCAGTTATGGTAGTTGTCGCCGGGGTGAAAAATTGCTTTGACATTTGTCGCCGCGGTTTGCTAAGAAGCATGAACGTTTTGCAAACACAAAACCTGGAACGGTTTATAACACACGGAGGTGTACGATGTCCGACGTAGCAAAGAAGGTAAAAGAGATTGTTGCCGAGCAGCTTGGCGTTGACGAGGACAAGGTGGTGAACGAGGCTTCCTTCATGGATGACCTGGGTGCCGACTCCTTGGACACCGTTGAGCTGGTTATGGCGCTCGAAGAGGAGTTCGATATCGAAATTCCCGACGAGGATGCCGAGAAAATCCAGACTGTTCAGGATGCCATCGACTACATCACCGAGCATACCTGATATCACGTGCAGACGAGTACCGGTTGAGGCGGAAAAGGGGGGACTGGTCCCCTCTTTTCCTTTTCACGGCAGGTAGCTGAAACGGAGTGATACATATGCGAAGAGTCGTTGTTACCGGAGTAGGGGTTGTTTCTCCGCTGGGTACGGGGAACCAGAAAAACTGGGACGCACTGATGAACGGTCGTTCGGGGATCGCGGCGATTACCAGATTTGACGCCAGTGCTCTGCCGGTGCGGATCGCCGGCGAAGTGGATGATTTCGAGGCCGAACAGTTCATCGACAAGAAAGAGATCAAGAAGATGGATCTCTTTATTCAGTACGCGATGGCAGCCGCGCAATTCGCCATGGAGGACTCGGGACTGCAGGTTACCGAGGAGAATGCGGAACGGGTCGGCGTGCTGGTGGGGGCCGGTCTCGGCGGTCTGCCGGCCATCGAGAAGTATCACGTGGCGCTGCTGGAAGGGGGATACAAGAAAATCTCTCCCTTCTTCATTCCGATGCTGATCATCAACCTTGCGCCGGGTCATATCTCCATCAAGTACGGTGCGAAGGGGCCCAACCTGTCCTCGGTGTCGGCCTGTGCCACCGGTACCCATTCCATTGGCGACGCCTTTCATATGATCGCCCGCGGCGATGCCGATGCCATGATTGCCGGCGGTGCCGAGGCAACGATTACCCCCTTGGGGATCGGCGGCTTTGCCGTGATGAAGGCGCTGTCCGACAGCAGGAACGACGACCCCCAACGGGCATCCCGTCCCTTTGACAAGAGCCGTGACGGCTTCATCATGGGGGAGGGGGCCGGTATCGTGGTGCTGGAGGAGTACGAGGCTGCCAAGGCCCGTGGCGCCAAAATCTACGCTGAAGTGGTGGGCTACGGCCTGACCGGCGATGCCTACCATATGACCGCACCGGCGGAGGGGGGAGAAGGGGCTGCCCGCTGCATGAAGATGGCCCTGAAGAACGCCGGGGTCGCTCCGGAGCAGGTAACCTATATCAATGCCCACGGCACTTCAACGCCGTTCAACGATCTGAACGAGACCCTGGCCATCAAATCGGTTTTCGGCGACCATGCCGCCAAGCTGATGGTTTCCTCCACCAAGTCCATGACCGGTCACCTGCTGGGTGCCGCCGGCGGGGTCGAGGCGGTTTACTGCTGCATGGCCATGGAGCGCAGTGTGGTGCCGCCCACCATCAACTACGAGGAACCGGACCCGGCCTGCGACCTGGACTACGTGCCCAATACGGCCCGTGATGCAGCCATCCAGTACGCCATGAGCAACTCCCTTGGCTTTGGCGGTACCAACGCCACCCTGCTGTTCAAGAAGATATGACCATGAAGATAGCACTGGGAAGCGATCATGGCGGAGTTGCCCTCAAGCAGGTGCTGATCCAGTTCCTGCAGGAGCGGGACATTGAGGTTGCCGATGCCGGCACGAACAGCGACGAGTCGGTGGATTATCCCGATTTCGGCGAGCGGGTGGCCCTGCTGGTGGTGCACGGCGAGGCGGATGCCGGGATCGTGGTCTGCGGCACCGGTATCGGCATTTCCATTGCCGCCAACAAGGTGCCGGGAATCAGGGCAGCCCTGGTGACCTCTCCCGAGATGGCGCGGCTGGCCAAGGAGCATAACAATGCCAACGTGCTGGCCCTGGGGGGGCGCATTCTTGATGATGCCACGGCAACGGCCTGCGTTGCTGCCTGGCTTGACGCCTCCTTCGAGGGGGGGCGCCATCAACGGCGTCTGGACAGGATAACCGCTCTGGAAGAGAAAAGCTGCCGTTAGCGGACAAGAATGGTACGCTGTACAGCGGGACTTGCAACAAGTCCCGCTTTCTGTTTTATTAAGCGAATATTTTGCAGACAAAGGAGCAGACCATGTCAGTACTAGCTACGTTTGATCCGGAAATCGCCGCGGCGATCCGTCACGAAACCGAACGTCAGGAGTATAACCTCGAGCTGATTGCCTCCGAAAACTTCGTCTCCGAAGCGGTGCTGGAGGCCCAGGGATCGGTGATGACCAACAAGTATGCCGAAGGGTATCCGGGCAAGCGGTACTACGGCGGCTGTCACCATGTGGATGTGGCGGAGCAGTTGGCCATCGACCGGGCCAAGGAACTGTTCGGCGCCGAGCATGCCAACGTCCAGCCCCATTCCGGCTCCCAGGCCAACATGGCAGTATTCAACGCCGTCTGCCAGCCCGGCGATACGATTCTGGGGATGAATCTTTCCCACGGCGGCCACCTGACCCACGGCAGCCCGGTCAACTTCTCCGGCCGGTTCTACAAGGTGGTTCCCTACGGCGTCTCCCCGGATACCGAGACCATCGACTATGCCGAGGTGGAGCGCCTAGCGGAAGAGCACCGTCCCAAGATGATCATCGTAGGGGCCAGCGCCTATCCCCGGATTCTCGATTTCGCCGCATTCCGGGCCATTGCCGACAAGGTGGGGGCCGTGGTGATGGTGGATATGGCCCACATCGCCGGTCTGGTTGCCGCCGGGGTACATCCCAGCCCGATTCCCTACGCCGAGTTCGTGACCACCACCACCCACAAGACCCTGCGCGGGCCCCGGGGAGGGATGATTCTGTGCCGTGAGGAGTTTGCCAAGACCCTCAACTCGCAGATTTTCCCCGGTATCCAGGGGGGACCGCTGATGCATGTGATCGCTGCCAAGGCGGTGGCGTTCAAGGAGGCGCTGCAGCCGGAATTCAAACAATATCAGCAGCAGATCGTGAAGAACGCCAAGGTGCTGTCGGAAGCCCTGATCAAGCGCGGCTTCAAGCTTACCTCCGGCGGTACCGACAACCACCTGATGCTGATCAACTTCACCGGCACCGAGATCACCGGCAAGGCAGCGGAAGAAGCGCTGGACAAGGCCGGTATCACGGTCAACAAAAACACGGTGCCGTTCGAAACCCGCTCACCCTTCGTTACTTCCGGTATCCGGATCGGTACGCCGGCCTGCACCACCCACGGCCTGAAAGAAGCGGAAATGGAGCAGGTCGCCGGTTTCATTGCCGACGCCGTCGCCAATATCGGCAATGACGGAAAACTGGGCGAGGTCAAGCAGCGGGTGAATGAGCTGATGAAGCGGTTTCCGCTCTACGCGGCGCGCCTGAAATAACGTAGCCGGAACGCGAGGGCACGGTCACGTGCCTGTGCAGCAAAAAGGCGGCTGAACACCGGGACCATGCTCCCTGCTTGTTCAGCCGCCTTGCATTTGGTCGGTTGCGTCCCCATCGCATGCTTCCCCGGGCACACCGTCGGGCAGCCGTTCGAAGGCCCGCATTGCTTCCGCCGGCAACTGGCCGGTCTCTATCCGGGCGTAGACCAGCAACTCCGTCAATCCTTGCAGGATCATCCGCTCGTTTTTGGGGAATTCATGGGGACTCATTTCAAAGGTAAGACAACCTTGATAATCGGTGTGCTGCAGGTGATTCAGAAAACGGGTGATCGGCAGGTAGCCACGTCCCGGCACCAGATGCTCCTGGCCGTAGCCGTAGTCGGAAAAGTGGATATTGCGAATACGACCTGAGTTGTAGAACTGGTAGAAGTCCTCGATGAAGTTGGCATGCCCCGATCCCATATGGGTAGTATCGAAGGTCAGGTAAAGGTTATGTTCCTGGATGAAGTTGATCATATCCTGGGTTGCCGACAGGATGTGGGGATTCATGCCAAAGGGGCCGACCCAGGGCATGTTTTCGATGGTGATCAATACCTGACCGTCCAGCCCGATCTCCTTCTGAAAGTCCTGAATCTTGTACAGCCAGCGCCAGAAACCGATTTCGAGTCCCAGCCACGAGGGGGGATGGAAGTTGACCAGCGGAATCCCGGTTTCCGCTGCCAGTTCGACGCTGAGCCTGAGCGACTCAATGGGACCACCCCAGCCGTCGAGGGGCATGAATGGCGCATGAATGGAATTGATCGGCGCGATTGCCTGGAGAGAGCGTACCAAACGCTCCGGGTAGGCCCGCTGGAATTCCTGGTTGATGATCAATTCCACACCGTCGAATCCTGCCGCCACCGCAAGTTCGCAGGCTCGCTGCACCGGCAGGGTAAACAGCGAGCCGCTGGAGAGAGATATCTGCACTCCCGGCATCATGCCATCGGCCTGCGCAGGGTCACGGTGCGTCACCGGCATCGTGGACGTCACGGACCAGGAAGGTGACGATTTCCCGGGAAGGAGGGGGTGTCAGGCGGGAAACCACGATCATGGTGAGGATCACCAGCGGCGCTCCCAGAAAAGCCGATGAGGTAAGCGGAAAGAGTGTCCTCACGATCGGAAAAGTGTTTCCCAGAAACAGCGAGATGAAGGTGATGAAAACACCGAGTACCATGCCGGAAATGACACCGGCCGCATTGGTCCTGCTCCACCAGATTCCCAGCAGGAATGCCGGAAAGATGGTGTTGCCGGCAAGGGCAAAGGCCACGGCAGCGATTTCCGCAATCATCCCGACTTCATTCAGTGACAGCAGTAACACAATGACTGCCAGTAGCAGGAAAAACCCTTTGGCCACCATCAGTTTATCCTGCTCCGTAGCTGCAGGACGCAACAGACGGGGATAGATGTCGTAGGCAAAGGCGGCCGAACCGCTCTGCAGCAGGCCGGAGACAGCGTAGAATGCCGCTGCCATCCCTCCCGCAACCAGCAGGCCTACCAGCCATTCCGGCAGGCCGGTTTGAATGGCGGCATGGAGGATGACCAAGTCGGCGGTGGCGGGGTCGGCCGGTTTGAAAGGGGTGCCGGAGTAAGCATCCAGAAGGCGGGTCAACACACCGTAGGCCGGTGCGGACCAGTAGATCAGCGAAATGAAGAACAGTCCCCAGACAACTCCCCAGCGGGCGTCTCGCATGCGCGGAGCCAGATAAAAACGGGAAAGGACATGGGGAAGGCCGCAGGTACCAAACATCAGGGTGAAGCAGAGGGCGAGCCAATGATAGATGGAAACCGTAGTAAACGGCTCGGCCCAGAAGAAGCCGAAATGACTCTGCAGGTCAATCATAGCCTCGCCGTACCCGAACTGGGGAAGCAGCCAGAAATAGCCCAGTTGCCGGTTCAGGTACATGAGCGGCAGGACGAAGGCGGTGATCAGAACGAAGTATTGCAGCTTCTGGTTGCGTACGACTCCCAGAGCACCGGAAATGACGATCAGGCCGACCACGATGGCGGCGCCCAGCAGCAGGGCCGAACGATAGTCGATGCCGAAAATCCAGGAGACCAGCAGGGCAATTCCCCGGTACTGCGCTACGCAGTAAATTATTGAAATAACTATAGAAATTAGTGCAGCCACCGTGCGGGCGGTTTCTGATTCATAACGAAAACCGACGAAGTCGGGGGCGGTGAACTTGCCGAAACGGCGAATCTGGTTGGCCATGAGCAGCAGCAGCAGAATGTAGCCGCCGGTCCAGCCGATAACGAAGGCCAGCGCGTAATAACCTTTCAGGTAGAAGATGCCGGCAAGCCCCATGATGCTTGCCGCGCTCATCCAGTTGCTGGCAATGGCAGCCCCGCTGCCCAGCCAGCCGGTGTAGCTGCCGCCGAATCCGTAGTTTTCCGGGTGCTGGCGCAGCTTATGCGTCAGGCCGCCCAGGATGAACAGCACGAACATGCCGATGACTATGGCGAGGGGAGTCGTATGAATATCCTGAGCGTGCATCAGTTCATCTCCTCCCTGCGGCGTCCTCTGGCACGGTAACGGATCGCTTCCATGTGGCGATCCTCGTTGCGGTCCACCCAGAGGTTGAAGCCGACGCCGACCAGAATAAACCAGAGTGGCAGGAACTGTCCGGTCAGCCAATAGGGGATCGGCAGGTTGAATACGATGAACTCGTTCAGAAGACTCCCCCAGGCGGACTTTGCCAGCAACAGGATGCCGAACTGGCTGACGAATACCGCCAGCAGGCAGGGAGTCAACAGGATGGCAATCAGGCGTACCTCCCGGGCCATGACTCCCTTCAAGGGTCTGAAAAGGTTAACGGAACGCGACGAGTCCTGATCATTCATGCAGGTTCCTTCCTTTCTGCCGGCAGTGCCCGGTAGTGGACGAAATAAATCTGTTTACCCTCTGCCATGAACTTGCGCATGTATTTACTGCGGGGATACCCGTCAAGATCGTGCCGCCACGGGTCAGGAGTCAGCATGTTTTCAAACTGCGGATGATCTGCCAGGATGCGGGCGACGTCGATACCGTAATCGTCGAAGTCGGTGGCGAAAAAGAAATCTGCACCGGGTTGGAGATAAGCGTTGATGAAATCGGGAAAGGCGTCATTGACCAGACGTCGTTTGCGCTGACGGCGTTTGGGCCAGGGATCGGGACAATTGATGAACAGGGCTCTGAGTGAAGCGGGAGCAATACAGCGCTGCACAAACGAGCGCGCTTCATCCCGTATAACCCTGATGTTGTTCAGGCCGAGCCGCTCTGCCCGGTTACAGGTTTTCAGGCACCCCTTGTTGTAAAAGTCAAGGGCCAGGTAATTCCACTGTGGATTGCGCTCAGCCATCTGCACGGCAAAATCGCCGACGCCGCAACCAATTTCCAGGACCAGCGGATTGTCGTTCCCGAAAAGTTGTTGCCAGGAAGGGGGACCTTCCAGGTGGGAACCGGATAGGAATAAGGGGGATGCAATAGGGATCATCTGGTGCATGATTGCTTAGCTATAGCATATTTTTTGCGGCATTTCCCATACATTTTGCTCGTTTGCCATTTGTGCTCAGGTGTGCTATAGGCACTGAAAATTCAACGGATACACAAGGGGGAGCTGCAGTGGAGGTTGCCGGTGGGCTCATGATCATGGGGGGGCTGTTGGGGGTGTTGTGCATGGCGGTCTGGCTGAGTCTGCCGATACTGCTGATATCCCTGCGCAACCGTCTGGCGGAGTCCAGGGTGATTCTGGAGGAGTTGTCGCAGCGTATTGCCGCGTTGGAGAAGCGTCTACACTGTTTGCCCCCTCCATCACCGTCGTCCGTCTCCTCTGAACAGACTGTTCCCAAATCGGACCAGGAGGGGTAGATGGGGCTGCTTGCGGGTAAAAAGGTGGTGGTGCTGGGAGTTGCGAACGAGAAGAGCATTGCGTGGGCGATCGCCCGGCTGTTTCATGCTGAAGGAGCCGAGCTGCTGTTGACCTATGCCGGGGAGGCCATTGAGAAACGGGTGAGACCCCTGGCTGAGTCGATCCGGGCGACCGTTGCACCCTGCAATGTGACCAGCGATGAAGAGATTGCCACTCTTATGTCCGCCATCGACGAGCGCTGGGGAGGGATCGATATTCTGATCCACTCCGTGGCGTTTGCCGACAAGGAGGAGCTGAAGGGAAGCATTCTCTCCACGACCCGCCAGGGGTTCTCGATGGCACTTGATATCAGTGCCTACTCCTTCATCGCGCTCCTGAAGGAGGCGCAACCGCTTATGGCCGGACGGAACGCCGTCGCACTGGCCATGAGCTATTATGGCGCCGAAAAGGTGTTCCCCAATTATAATGTTATGGGTGTTGCCAAGGCTGCTCTTGAAGCGTCGGTGCGCTATCTGGCCGTCGGTATGGGTGAGGATGGTGTGCGGGTCAACGCTATATCGGCCGGGCCGATCAAGACGTTGGCAGCTGCCGGGGTTGCCGGTTTCAACCAGATACTGTCCACGGTGGAGGAGCGGGCACCCCTGCGTCGTAACATTACCCAGGAAGAGGTGGCCAAGTCGGCCCTCTACCTCTGCAGTGATCTGGCATCCGGCGTGACCGGCGAGGTTCATTATGTCGATGCCGGGTATCATGTGACGGGTATCTGAAAAGAGAAGCCCGGGCCTGGAGGTGATGCGTTGTGGTGCTCGGGCAGTGAGTGGTGCCGTAGCGTGATGGGGCGGCAGTGATGCGCAACAGGAGTCGCTTCTCTAGCCAAAACACAGCGGAAATCCTCGCTTTTCTTCTTGACGAATCATTTCGTTTTGACTAATTTCAAAAATTCGATTTTTCTTGGCGAGAGTGGCGGAATTGGCAGACGCACCAGACTTAGGATCTGGCGGGCAACCGTAGGGGTTCAACTCCCCTCTCTCGCACCAAGTTACAGCATAAAAAATTCCATTTTAGGTGAGGAGTACAGATGCAGGTTCAGGTTGAAGAGATCAATGACGTCAAGCGCAAGATACATGTAGAGGTTCCTGCCGAGCGGGTTTCCGCCGCCATCGATCGCTCCTTTGCGAGCATCCAGAAGAAGGCTACTCTGTCCGGTTTTCGCAAGGGCAAGGCGCCGCTGGCCATGATCAAGAAATATTATCGGGCCGCCATGCAGGACGAGGTCATGCGCCGCCTCTATGAAGAGACCCTCTTTCCGGCCCTCACCGACAACAAGCTTGAGCCGGTTGATGCACCGTTGATCGAGGATATGTCCCTGATCGAAGAGGGCACGCCGTTCAAGTATTCGGCATTGATCGAAGTTATGCCCAAAATTCTCCTGAAAGATTACAAAGGGCTTGCGGTGAAGAAGGAACGCTATGCCGCCGATGCCGCCGCGGTTGACGCTGAAATTGAACGGATGCGCGAGAACATGGCGCAGTTGCTGCCGGTTGAAGAGGGGGTGGTCGAGGCCGGAATGGTGCTGACCGTTGACTACTCTTTTGCGGTACCGGGGCACCCGGATGAGGATTCCAGTGGTCAGGACGCGCAGGTCGAGGTGGGGAAAGGTACCCTGCTGCCCGGCCTTGAAGAAGGATTGACCGGTATGGCCCTTGGGGAGACCAAGGAGATTGCGGTGACTCTGCCGGACAGCCATGGTAACCCGGAGCTTGCCGGTTCCGGAGCCGTCTTCACGGTGACGCTGAAGGAGATGAAGAAGAAGGAACTGTCCGCACTTGACGACGAGTTTGCCCAACAGTTCGGCGAATTCGAAACCCTGGCCGAGATGCGCGGCAAGCTGGCGGAAATCCGGGAGACCCAGATGAAGGAGCGGATCGAAAACGACCTTAAGGTCCGCATCATTGATGCACTGATCGAGCAGAATCCGCTGGAGGTGCCCGATGCTCTGGTGCGCCGGCAGACTGACTTCATGCTGGAGAATATGAAGAACCGCCTGAAGGGACAGAACATGTCCCTGGAGATGATGGGGCTTGACGAAGAAGGCTTCCGGGCGCGTTTCTGGCCGGAGGCAACCCAGAAGGTCAAGGGGGGCCTGCTGGTGATGGCACTGGTGGAGCAGGAGAATATTGTCGTGGCCGACGATGATCTTGAGGCACGCTATGCCAAGATCGCCGCGGGAGACGAGACCCTGCTTGAGCGGGTACGCACCTTCTACGCAGCTCAGAAAAATGCCCACAACTCACTGATTGCGGAGATCAAGGAAGACAAGGCGATCGCCTTCCTTCTTGAACACGCGGTGATTTCTGAAGTCGATGCCGCCGAGCTGAACGGGGCGGCGGAACAGTAACAGGAGCTGGCATAACCTATGTATGTACCGATGGTGGTTGAACAAAGTGGACGGGGAGAACGGGCCTACGACATCTACTCCCGTCTTCTGAAGGAGCGGATCGTTTTTCTGGGCGGCGAGGTCAATGACCAGGTTGCAGACCTGATCATTGCGCAAATGCTGTTTCTCGAAGCGGAAGATCCGGACAAGGATATTCATCTCTATATCAACTCTCCCGGCGGTGTGGTGACCGCCGGTATGGCGATCTTCGATACCATGAACTACATCAAGGCGCCGGTCTCCACCATCTGCATCGGTCAGGCCGCATCCATGGGAGCGGTGCTGCTGGCTGCCGGCCAGAAGGGGAAACGGTTCGCCTTGCCCCATGCCCGCATCATGATCCATCAGCCGTCCGGCGGTTCCCGGGGACAGGCGACGGATATCATGATCCAGGCAGAGGAAATCCTGCGGATGAAGCGAGAGCTGAACCGGATTCTCGGCGAGCTTTGCGGGCAGCCGGTGGAGCGGATCGAGCGGGATACGGAGCGGGATTACTTCATGTCGGCTGCCGAAGCGGCGGATTATGGACTGGTCGATGCTGTCATGATCCGGCGCCAGGAGAGTGGAGGTGACGAATGAGTCGTCGTGATACCGGTCGTGATCACTTGACCTGCTCGTTCTGTGGTAAGAGCCAGGACGAGGTGAGGAAACTGATTGCCGGACCGGCGGTCTATATCTGCGATGAATGCATCGAACTCTGCAATGACATCATTGCAGAAGAGAATCGGATGGACGATACCCTGGGGCCCGATGTTGCCAAACTGCCCAAGCCCCATGAGATCAAGGAGTTTCTCGACGAGTACGTCATTGGTCAGGAGATGGCCAAAAAGGTGCTGTCTGTTGCGGTTTATAACCACTACAAGCGGATTGAGCATCCCGCCAAGCCCGGCGATGTTGAGATGCAGAAGAGTAACATTTTGATCCTGGGACCTACCGGTTCCGGCAAGACGCTGCTGGCCCAGACCCTGGCCCGGATGCTGAAAGTTCCCTTTGCCATGGCCGATGCCACGAACCTGACAGAGGCAGGTTACGTGGGTGAGGATGTGGAGAACATCATTCTCAGCTTGCTCCAAGCTGCTGACTACGACGTGGAACGGGCGCAGAAAGGTATCGTCTACATCGATGAGATCGACAAGATTGCCCGCAAGGCTGAGTCTCCGTCGTTGACCCGTGATGTTTCCGGGGAGGGGGTGCAGCAGGCCCTGTTGAAGATCATCGAAGGCACCGTCGCCAGCATTCCCCCTAAGGGTGGCCGGAAGCATCCCCAGCAGGAATTCCTGAAGGTGGATACCACCAACATCCTCTTTATCTGCGGTGGCGCCTTTGCCGGCCTTGACGCGGTTATTCAGCAGCGGATCGGCAAAAAGACCCTCGGCTTCGGGGCGGACGTCAAGAAAAAGACCGAAAAGAAGGCCGGGGAGCTGCTGTTGCAGGTGACGCCGGAAGACCTGCTGAAGTATGGCTATATTCCGGAATTTATCGGACGACTGCCGATGCTCGCCAGCCTGACGGAGCTTGACGAGGATGCCTTGGTCCAGATTCTTACCGAACCGAAGAACGCCTTGATCAAACAGTATCTGAAACTGCTGGAGATGGAGGGAGTGCGTCTGCGTTTTACCGACGGAGCGTTGGTCACCATAGCCAAGGAAGCGCTGAAGCGCAACACGGGGGCACGTGGACTGCGGGCCATTCTGGAAAGCGCCATGCTGGATGTCATGTACGACATACCATCTCAAAATACGGTACGCGAGGTGGTGATCAGTGAAGAGGTGATCGCCCGAAAAGAGCGCCCATTGTTGGTGCATGAGTCTCAGCCTGTCCCTGCTGCCGCATAATCACTGAATTAGTGCTTGACAGGTTCTGAGGTCATCTGGTAAACACTTCTTCGCTTTTGAACAATCCAACCAACGTATCAACAAATTAGAGGAGGTGTAACGTGACAAAGGCAGAGCTGATTGCGGCTGTCGCCGAGAAGGCCGGACTGAAAAAGGTGGAGGCAGAAAAAGCAGTGGCAGGATTCATTGCTGCGGTTACCGGCGCTTTGAAAAAAGGTGACAAACTCAGCCTGGTTGGTTTCGGCACCTTCAGCACCAGCAAGCGCGCTGCCCGTAAGGGGCAGAATCCCCAGACCGGCCAGAAGATCACCATCCCCGCCGCTCTGGTGCCCAAGTTCAAGCCGGGCAAGGCCTTGAAAGACGCAGTTAACAGCAAGAAGTAAGCGGATTTTATACCAGATTTTTCTGTTCAGGGGTTGTAGCTCAGTCGGTTAGAGTGCCGGCCTGTCACGCCGGAGGTCGCGGGTTCGAGCCCCGTCAACCCCGCCATAGTTATGAAGTATCGGGTGAATAGCTCAGCTGGGAGAGCGCCAGCCTTACAAGCTGGATGTCGGGGGTTCGATCCCCTCTTCACCCACCAATTTAATAGCCGCCGCTGTTTGGACAGCATTCAAGAGCCCCTGGATTTCAGGGGCTTTTGTTTTGTGCTCCGGGTGTGGTGTCTACGCCCTGCCTGGCGCTGTCTGGTAGCCGGTGACTAGAACGTGCGCAAGTCCTCCACTGACCCAGATGGTGGGACCGTTATCCGATTCTGTTGTTCGGTGACGCCCCTGGTGATATATGTTTTCTTCCGCCGACAAAGTGAAGAGAAAGAGGAGTTGCAGATGTAGTCTTGCTTTTTGAGCTTTGAGATAGGTTGAATACTAACAAGTAGCTGATAATCCAACCAAAGGGGAGGCCTATGAGTGATCAAGGCAACGGACAAAAACGAGGCGGCGAGGTAACGCGGCGGGAATTTATCAAATACACTGCCGGGACAGCAGCCTGTATTTCCCTGGGAAGTTTCAGTTTCGGCTGTGGCAGTACCAGCAGCTTTCCCCAGGTGTCAGGCTACCCCATTGACTCAACGGTGGTTAAAACCACGCAGCGCATGATCTCTTTTCCGTATACCGCGCCGACACCGGGCCTTTCTCCGGGTATGCCCCACACGCCCAATCCTCCCCAAAGCCCTAACGGCGGGACAGCACTTAACTGGGATCAACTGTGCCAAGTTCAGGACTATGACCGGCTGGGCTATGGCACGTGGTCCTATGTGGACTCGCCGCTTCCGATAGTACAGCGGACCGATATTATGCAAACCGGCTACAGCGCTGCGTCAGTCGCCAAAAGAACGCGGCTGCTGAACTTCTTTGCCATGACCGATGTCCATCTTACCGACAAGGAAGCCCCGAACCAGTTTATCAACCTCCAGCAGACAAATAGCGATTATTCCGGGCAGAATAGTTCCATCTACTCGCCGGTCATGCTCTATACCCCCCAGGTGTTTGATGCTGCCATCCAGACGGCAAACGCCCTGCACAGGAACGATCCCTTTGATTTCTTCATCTCGCTGGGAGATGTCTGTAACTCTGGTATGTACAATGAACTCAGGTGGTATATCGACATCATTGACGGCAAGGTGATTACTCCCAGTTCAGGCGATCATCGCGGTGCTGACAGTATTGCGTATCAGAAGCCGTTCAAGGCGGCCGGTCTGGACAAATCGATCCCGTTCTATCAGGCCCTTGGCAACCACGACCACTTCATGATCGGTTCATTTCCCGTCTATGAAAACGGTCTGGACGCGTCGTATACCAACACCACGATCTGGTCTGCACCCAATGAGGTGCTTATCCCCAATACCGCCACGTTTCCGGCCCTATTCAACTGCAATAACCTGAAAAGCCAGAGTTACCAGCAGTATTATCAGGGTGTTATTGATGGGGCAACCCCGTACGGCAGTATTCGTGGTGCAGGGGCTGTTCAAAGCTTCAGCACACCCCCGAAAGTTGCGGCCGACCCCAATCGCCGTTTTCTGCACCGGGTGGACTGGATGCAGGAATTCTACAAAACAACCACAACACCGGTTGGCCACGGTTTTAATCTTGTCGCATCCAACAAAAATATCGGCCTGATTCCAGTTGCTGACCGGGCCGGTTTTGCCTGCTACAGTTTTGTGCCCAAGTCCAGCGTACCGCTGAAAGTGATTGTGCTTGATGACACACAGCGGGAAGATGACGGTTCCCTCGATATCCATGGTCACGGTTTTCTGGATGCAGCCCGCTGGGCCTGGCTGCAGGCAGAGCTTGATGATGGCCAGGCGGCCAATCAGTTGATGATCATTGCTGCGCACATACCGATCGGTGTTTCCAATATCGGCACTGAAATGGAATGGTGGCTCGGCGATGCCAATGCGAAAACAGCAAATGCAGTGAACCTGACGGCGCTGGTCGCGAAGCTTCAGAGCTCTACGAACCTGCTGATGTGGATTGCAGGGCATCGTCATTTCAATACAGTCAAGGCTTTTGTGTCCCCTGATCCGGCTAGTGCGCCTGAAAAAGGATTCTGGCAGGTGGAAAGCTCGTCCTTGCGTGATTTTCCACAGCAGTTCCGTACCTTTGAAATTTTTATCAACAGTGACTATTCCATTTCAATAGAAACGGTCAACGTTGATATCGCGGTGAAGGAAGGCACGCCCGCGGCAACTTCACGGAAGTATGCCATTGCCACGCAGCAGATACTGCACAATGATTTGAGGGCGAACTCGATCAACTATGCGCAATTAAGTCCTGGAGTTCCTTTGCCGACGATGGATCCAACCCGGCCGCAGGCTGGTGTGCAAACCTTGGAAACCGGAACTCCTGACCCGTCCATTCAGTTTGTCGATCTGACCTCAAAAGGGGTTCCCTACAATGCATCATACAACGCCCGGCTGTTCAAGCAGTTGAGCCCGGCCATGAAGGCCCATTTGCAGAAATTGTATCCAACGCTGTAACCTGATTCAGGGACAAGACCTCTGGTCTCAACCGACATCTTGCTGGCGTGATCGAGAACGCATCCTTGTTCACTACGGAGCAAATATTTTTCTTGCAAAGAAAACGACAACCGTGTAAATAAACGGCTTCAACGATTTGATTTGAAGCTGCTGAAAATGTCGATAGAAGGCTGAGTTTCGTATAGCAGCGATGTAGCTACAAGTAGCTTTCTCGAGTTTTGTTCTTTTGTTCATGCATTCGATGTCTTCAATGGGGTTGTAGCTCAGTCGGTTAGAGTGCCGGCCTGTCACGCCGGAGGTCGCGGGTTCGAGCCCCGTCAACCCCGCCATTTATTTTCAAAAAGGGCGCTTTCCAGCGCCCTTTTGTTGTTGCATAGATCGGTCGGATTATGCAAAACGCCTATGTGGTGATTCCCACCTATAACGAGCAGGACAACCTCCGCAGCCTGATCGACCAGATTCTCGTTCAGCATCCAGCCTTGCGGGTGCTGGTTGTTGACGACAACTCCCCTGATGGTACCGGCAGACTTGCCGATGAGCTTGCCCGCTCAAACGAGCGCGTCAGGGTACTGCATCGACCAACCAAGATGGGGCTCGGCTCTGCGTACCGTGACGGCTTCCGGTATGCCATGGGCCTCGGCGCCGACCTGCTGATCGAGATGGATGCCGATTTTTCCCACGACCCCACAATTCTTCCCCTGTTTCTCGAAAAAAGTGCCGACTTCGATTTGGTTATTGGTTCCCGCTACCTAAACGGTATCAGTGTGGTCAACTGGCCACTACGTCGCCTGATGCTCAGCTACGCTGCAAACGCCTATACGCGATTGATCACCGGCTTGCAAATCAGGGACTGCACCAGCGGATTCAAGTGTTTCAGGCGCTCCCTGATCCAGCGTATTGATCTCGACAGGGTGCGTTCCGATGGCTACTCATTCCAGATTGAGATGAACTTTCACGCCCACTGCCTGGGAGCACGGATCTGTGAAGTCCCCATTATCTTCATCGATCGCAGGGCCGGCCACTCAAAAATGTCGAAGCGAATCGTGCGGGAGGCAATCGTCATGGTCTGGAAGCTAAAACTGAAGCAGCTGCTGGGCATGGGAGTGTGTCGTGGGCGCTGAGCTCTGGGCCGTTGTTGGCACACTTTCCTTCTGGGGATGGGTCGGAGCTTTTTGGGTAGGAATTTTCAGCTCTTTTTCCGCACAAGGGGAGTTTCGATCAAAGCCGGCATTGCTGTGGGGGACCCTGGCCCTGGTAAGCGGAATCCTTACAGTACTGGCTCTGCTGAAAGCGCCGTGAGCATTTTGCAGCACGGTTTGCGTTTGTTCTTGAACCGGCTCTGTGATAGTAGTGAAGAACCTCATCTGAACGAGTGGTGACTGTAATGATCCAGTTTCACAATGTTTCGCTGGCCTACCAGAAGGATGCGACGGCGCTCGATACGATCAGTTTCAGGGCTGCAAAGGGAGAGTTTCTCTTCCTCACGGGGCCGTCCGGGGCCGGCAAGACCACCCTGCTGAAACTCATCTACGGCGCACTGCGCCCCAGTCGCGGTCAGGTTATAGTGAACGGCCAGAATATCAGTCGACTCACGCCGGCCGAGGTGCCTTTCCTGCGCCGCACTATTGGCGTGGTGTTCCAGGATTTCAAGCTGCTCCCCCACCGGACGGTGTTCGAGAATGTCGCCATTACGCTGGAGGTTGCCGGCTGTTCCGGAAGTGATATCGGTAAACGGGTGATGCATATCCTGCGGCAGGTCGGCATGGAGGGTAAGCAGGGGCTGACGCCGTTGCGACTCTCCGGCGGTGAGCAGCAGCGAGTGGCCCTGGCCAGGGCGCTGGTCAATGAACCGCGAATCCTGCTGGCTGACGAACCGACCGGCAATCTCGATGAAGCCAACAAGATGCAGATTCTTTCCATTTTCAAGGAGGCGAACGTCAAGGGGACCACCGTCATTGTGGCTACCCACGACCGACGCCTGATCGAGCAGACGCATCAGCGGGTCATCGTGTTGAGAAACGGCTGTCTGGTCGAAGCCGGAGAGGCGGGTCATGCAGAAGAAGCCAGTCGCTAAACGTCCGGCCATGGCATCCACGGGAGCCGGGGGGCGGTTCTCTTATTTTGTGAAACGGGCCGTGGCGAACATGCGTCAGAACACGTTTGTCAACGCGGTAACGGTGGGAACCATCACCCTTGCCCTGCTGATTGTTGCCCTGTTTCTCCTGGTGTTCGTCAACCTGGAGAGTGCTGCCGAAAGCTGGAGTGAGAAGGTACAGATAACGGTTTACTTCGACCGGGAACTGGCGCCGCAGGAACAGGGCGATTTGAAAAACAAGATCATGGGCCTTGGCGGAACTGCCCGTGTCGCATGGGTCGGCAAGGATGAAGCTCTGAAACGTTTCAAAGGGCGACTGCGCGGACAGGAAACCCTGCTGGAGGGGATACGTGCAGACATCCTGCCGGCATCGTTCGAGATAACCCTGAAAAAGAACAGCCGCAGCAGCGAGGCGGTTGAGGCATATGTAACCCGCTTGCGCGCCATCCCCGGTATGGGAGAGATCCAGTACGGCGAGGAGTGGGTTCGTCGTTTCAATACCTTTCTCACTTTCATGCGGGTGGTGGGGGCTTTGTTGGGAGCTTTTCTGGTGCTGGCAGTGGTTTTCATCGTTTCCAACACGATCCGCCTCACCATTTACGCCCGGAGAGACGAGCTGGAAGTGATGTCCCTGGTGGGAGCCACCAGGATGTTCATTAAGATGCCGTTTCTGCTGGAGGGGCTGTTGCAAGGGATAGCGGGCGGCCTGATGTCGCTGCTGCTGCTGTTTGTCACCTATGAGTTGTTTTTGCACAATTCGGGTAACTTTCTTACCTTTAATCCTGTTACCGCCGGCTTGGCTTTTTTACCGCCTGAATACTGCGTCGCCCTGCTTCTTTCCGGCGGCATGCTGGGGATCGTGGGCAGCCTGACGGCACTGCGTCGTTTTATCGGCGATCTCACCAACTGCTGATGTTGATCTCCCGGCGGCTCATACTTGTGCTCTGGTGTCTTGCCCTGCTTGCGCCGGTGGCGTCGGTTGCCAATACGCCCCATGAAGAACTGCGCAGCGTCAAACGTGAGATCCGGAAAAAACAGTCACAGATCAACACCAGTCGCAAGGTTGAGGCTGCGGTTTCCAGTGAGCTGCAGGAAATCAGCCGCACCCTTTCCCGTAAGGAAGCAGAGCTGAAGCAGCTCGACCGGGAACTCTCCGATGTCGAGGGAGGAATTCATCGTACCGAGCAGGAGATCGGCCGGGTGACCGAGGAGGCGCAAGTCCGGCAACGCCAGATCGAGCGCCGGCTTGTTTCTCTGTACAAAGCCGGTGAACTGGGGGCGTTGCGCCTGTTCTTCTCCGCTGACAGCTTCCCCCAGATGGCCGAAAATGTCCGTTACATGGGGTCAATCCTCGAGAACGACAAGCGCGTTTTTCAGGAGTATCATAAAAAAATTGAAGAGCTGGGGCAGCTGAAGAAGCGCCTTGAAGCCGATGCTTCCCGCAAGGAGCGGATCAAGGACAACATCGCCTTAAAAAAACGGGAAATCGAGGCGGAAAAGAGCAGGAAGGCCAGCCATCTTTCCACTGTCCGCCAAGACCGACAGGCGCACGAAGCGTCGTTGCGGACGCTGCAGGCGAATGCGGCGCGTCTGCAGTCGATGCTTGAGCGGCTTGAGGCCCAGAGCCGCCGGCGCGCGGCCCAGAGACAGGACCGTACCGGCGTGCAGAAGGGGAAGCCGCTGCCGGAGTTGCCACCAGTACCCGATCGGGGATTCGCGTCCCAGAAGGGGCGGATGCGGATGCCGGTGAACGGAGAGGTCATCGAGACCTATGGCAAGCATAAGCACCCGGAATTCAACTCCTTTACGTTCAGTAAAGGGTTGCTCATCGCCGCGTCGCTGGGCAGTGATATCAGGTCGATCTATGACGGTTCCGTCATATTTGCCGATTACTTCAAGGGGTACGGCAACATGGTGATCATCGACCACGGTGGTGGCTATTTCAGCCTCTATGCCCATGCTTCGAAAATATCCCGTAAGGTGGGGGCAGAGGTGAACCGCGGTGATGTCATCGGTTCCGTCGGGGATGTCGACTCCACCAGGGGAGCAGTGCTCTATTTTGAAATACGTCACCAGGGCAAGCCGGTGGACCCGGCGGGATGGGTGCGTTGAGAATAAAAAAACCACTCGTTTCCGTTTTGATTTCAAGGTAAGATGAGGTTTCATTCCAGCGGAGGAAGAACCACAATGCTGAAGTTCGGCAAAACAAGAAAAGTTGCAGCGGGATTTCTGGTAACGATCGTTGTTCTGGTTGCCTTTATCAGCATCAGCACCCAGCGCCGTTGCGATGCCCAAGGAGGGAAGGAGTACGAGTACATCGGACTTCTGACCGATGTGATGATGATCGTGAAGAAAAGCTACGTCGAGGAGGTTGACTCGAAAAAGCTGATCTACGGTGCCATCAATGGCATGCTGACGGCCCTTGACCCTCACAGTTCCTTCATGAGCCCCGAGACGTTCAAGGAGATGAAGATCGATACCAAAGGGGCTTTCGGGGGATTGGGTATCGAGATCAGTATCAAGGACGGTATTCTGACGGTCATTTCCCCTATTGAGGATACTCCGGCCCAGCGTGCCGGTATTAAAGCGGGGGATCAGATTCTGCGTATCGACGAACGCTTTACCAAGGATTTGACCATTACCGATGCGGTCAAGCGTATGCGCGGTCCCAAGGGGACTGCGGTGATCCTGACCATCATGCGGGATGGGTTCGAGAAGCCGAAGGAGTTCAAGCTGGTCAGGGATATTATTCAGGTCAAGAGCGTCAAGTCGCGTCTTCTTGAGAGCGGGTACGGCTACGTACGGATCGCCCAGTTCCAGGAGCGTACGGACGAAGATCTTTCCAAAGCGCTGAAGACGCTGGTTGAGGAGAACAAGGGCAAGCAACTTGCCGGCCTGGTGCTTGATCTGCGGAACGATCCCGGCGGGCTGCTGGATCAGGCGGTACGGGTGTCCGATCATTTCGTAGAGAGCGGTAAAATGATCGTCTACACCGAGGGACGGGACAAGGAGTCCCGTATGCAGTTTACCTCCAGCAGCCGGACCAAGGAGCCGAATTATCCCCTGGTGGTACTGATCAACGGCGGCAGTGCCAGCGCTTCGGAGATCGTTGCCGGCGCCCTGCAGGATCACAAGCGTGCCATCGTTATGGGTACCCAGAGCTTCGGCAAGGGGTCGGTGCAGACCATCATCCCTCTTTCCGACGACTCCGGCTTGCGCCTGACCACGGCCCGCTACTACACCCCCAAGGGCCGCTCCATCCAGGCCAAGGGGATCACGCCCGATATCGTGGTCGAGCAGCTTGAATTGCCGAAGGAGTCTTCGCGTCGCGAGTCGATGATGATCCGGGAGAAGGACCTGGAAAACCATTTCGAAGGCGGTGAGGAGGAAAAGCCGGCAGAGCGGAAAGCTGACCCCAAGGACCAGAAGGGTGAGCGCAAGCCGGTTGACCCCCTCAAGGCCGACTACCAGGTCATGCGTGCCCTGGACCTGCTGAAGGGATGGGAAATCATGAAACAGATGGGGCCGGGGAAACCCTGAATGCCGTTTGTTCAGCAGCACCCCCGGAGAAGTAACCGGTATAGAAAAAAAGGCGGCAGGGGCGGCGGTTTCGTCCTCGCCGCCTTTCTTGTGCTGTGTGTGGCGCTGGTGATGGGCGGGTATTTTCTGCAGCGTTTTCTGGCTGGCGAGCCTCCGCAGCTGACGACGGCGGCACCCCCGCCGGTAACCATACCACCGGTGCGTCAGGAACCGGTGGTTCCCCAGGCGGTCTACTCAAGTGCCGCGGTGGGGAAGGGGGATGAACGGCAGGCGCCGGTCAGGCAGGACTACGATGCCGATACGCCGCAGGCACAGAGTCTGCCTCCTGCCGCCGGCAGGGGAAGGCTGGCCATTATCATTGACGATATGGGAAGTTCGCTGGCTGAGGCCCGTGCTCTTGCCGATATCGGCGTACCCCTGGTGTTTTCCATAATTCCGGGGTTGCGCCACGACCGGGATGTTGCCGCTTTTGCGGCAGACCGTGGTGTCGAGATCATGGTCCACATGCCGATGCAGTCCAAGGAGTATCCTCAGCGTCGACTGGAGGCGAACGGCCTGCTTTTATCCCATGACACCGATGAGGTGAAGCGGCGTGTAGAGAGTTATCTGGAGGCGCTTCCCCAGGCCGTGGGGGCGAATAACCATACCGGATCGGCCTTTACCGAAGATGCCGGTAAAATGAGGGTGGTGCTCGGTCTTCTGAAACAGCGCGGTCTCTTTTTCGTGGACAGCATCACCACTCCCGCCACCACCGGCCTCAGGGTGGCGCAGGAGCTGGACATCCCGAACGGCCGGCGCGATGTGTTTCTGGATAACGAGCAGCAAGAGTCCTACATCAACGGCCAGCTTGCCAAGGCGGTGGCACGGGCGCGCAGGGCAGGCCGGGCAATCGCCATTGGTCATCCCCATCCTGCTACCATCACGGTGCTGAAACGACAGTTACCTCTGCTGAAAGAGCAGGGGGTCACCCTGGTGTCCGTTTCACAGTTGCTCAGATAGTGCCGTCGTCACCAGTCGATTGACCTCCTGGACACGACGGTAGGGGCCGTCCTGCAGAATCTGTTCGGGGTGTTCCTCGTCCACGGGATGGATGCTGAGCCAGGCTGTGCGCAGTGTTCCGTCGTACCCCAACAGCGTTTCATTCAGCAGCACGAACAGTCGGTCCCGAATACCGTCCAGCATTCCTTCCGTAAATCCTTCGAGTGAAATGGTACGCTCCAGCAGTACGTTCCCGTCGTTATCGAGCTGCATGAAACGCAGGTGGCGGCAGTTTTCACCGCCGAATACCGGTACAATGACTGCTGTCGATGCACGGACAGTATCCCGGATAACCCGCAGCGACAGCGTAAATGCCTGACTGTCCGGCGTCACGTTGTACAGGGCGCAGCAGAGCATGTCCGTTAGACAGTCGCTGTGCAGAAAGCCCCGTGATGCCCGGTCCGAAGTCTCGAAGTAAAATCCCCGTGCAGAGATGTCATCATGCTTGGCGCCGCAAATGACACAATGGGGAGCAATACCCTCCAGCCGCGCCAGAAATGCCTCCTTCTTCTTTCCTTCTTGTTCGGTCAGCCACTGGTGGTACAAATACGCTCTCGGTTCTGCGGTCTGGTGGTAGCCGGCCAGCACGTCGCGGCCCAGTTCGACGAACTGGTTATGCACCTCGGTTCCCCGCGCGTGGGTGAGGATCGGGTAGATTTTCCCCTCTGGGTTGGTGTTCAGGCTTTCTACTTTGGGGCTCTTCGAAATGTAGGTGTCCAGGCAGCGGTAGCCGCGGTTGATGGCAAAGGCCCGTAGCAGAGTGCGCTGATCCTTGAAGATGCCGTCATACTTGATCCGTGAGTCGATCAGGCAGGGGATCAGGGAAAGGGATTTCTTGTCGATTCCCCGTTGGTCGAACAGCGCAAAGATATTTTTGCAGTTTTCCAGGCTGGGCATGTCTTTGACCGGGATCAGCACCCGGTCGGCGGCATAGAGAGCGTTCTGGGTCAGAATGTTCAGGTCGGGGCGGGTGTCGAGCACCACGATGCCTGAGATTCCCGACTCAGCCATCATCCTGCACAGCGCCATCGGCCCCTTGAAGCCCTGGTAAAGTTCCGTCAGGTTATTGGAAGAGGGGATGTAGCGCACACCATACTGTCCCGGATGCAGCAGGTGCGAGCCCGGGGTGCCGGTCAGAAGCTCCCGCACCGTGCCGTTCATCGGCTGTCCTTTCAGCTCGAACATCCGGTCAATGGTGAAGTGATTGTCGAAGGACATGATGGTGACCGGCAGTTCATCATGCATGGCTTTCAAATAGATTGCCAGGTTGGTGGCAAGCGTGGTTTTGCCGACGCCCCCTTTTTCGGAGCAGATGGTTAGGATGTAGGGAAAATTTTTCATGGGCCGGATGATACGGAAAGAGGCCCCTCCGGTCAACGGCGAACTGGCAATGAGCGGTGCTGGTATACTTTTGCACTCTGTCTGATGCGGTCACAGACAGGTGTGGGTAAAAATACACAAACAGTATAAATTGGTTCTATTATTGTGTAATACGGAATAATCTGTCCATGTCTCACTTGCATGGTGCAGTGTGCTGTGGTAGAGAGAAGCAGTATACTATGTCCGGCTCCACAGTAAGCTCCATTGGTAAAAACAATGTTACACAGGAGGTGCTCATGGACAGGAGGAATAACGACGGTGAAAATCCGGGTGGGTTCTCCGTGGCCCGTCTGCTGCAGGAGCGGGGAGTCTCCCGTAGGGATTTTCTGGCATTTTGCTCGGCGATGACTGCCGCCATGGCCCTTCCCGCCACCATGGCGCCCAAGGTTGTCCACGCTCTGGACAAGGTGCAGCGGCCGACCTTGGTCTGGCTGAACTTCCAGGACTGCACCGGTGATACCGAGGCGCTCCTGCGGGCGGCGAACCCGACGGTCGGTGAGCTGGTGCTCGATATCCTCTCCATTGACTACCACGAGACCATCATGGCGGCCGCCGGGCATCAGGCGGAGGCGGCTCTGGAAAAGACCGTGAAGGAGTACAAGGGGAAGTATCTCTGCGTGGTGGAGGGGTCCATTCCGCTGAAGGATGGCGGTGTGTACGGTTGTATCGGCGGCAAGACCTTTCAGCAGATCGCCAGGCATGTCTGCGGCAATGCGGCGGCAACTATCGCGGTGGGTACCTGTGCCAGTTACGGCGGGATTGCCGCCGCCGTTCCCAACCCGTCCGGCGCCGTGGGGGTCAGGGAGGCGGTTCCCGGCGCCACGATACTCAATCTGCCCGGCTGCCCCTGCAATGCCGATAACCTGACCGCGGTGGTGGTGCACTTTCTCACCTTCGGCAAGCTGCCGGCCATGGACAGCCACGGCAGACCTCTGTTTGCCCACGGCAAGCGGATTCACGACAACTGTGAGCGACGTCCCCATTTCGATGCCGGCCAGTATGTTGAAAGCTGGGGTGACGATGCTCACCGCAAGGGATTCTGTCTCTACAAGATGGGTTGCAAGGGACCGGCAACCTTCCATAACTGTCCCACCCAGCGGTTCAACGAGAAGGTCAGTTGGCCGGTGGCGGCCGGGCATGGCTGTGTTGGCTGCTCCGAACCGCAGTTCTGGGATACCTCACCGCTGTACCGTCGCCTGCCCAATGTGCCGGGCTTCGGTATCGAGAAGAGCGCCGACGCCATCGGCCTTGCCTTTGCAGCGGGCGTGGGCGGCGCCTTTGCCGTGCATGGCGTGGTGAGTGCGCTGCGTAAGGACAAGCCTGCCGCTGAAGAGACCAAGGAAGGGGAGGAATAGGCCATGGCGAAGATTGTCGTTGACCCGATTACCCGCATCGAGGGACACCTGAGGATCGAAGCCGAGCTTGAGGGGGGTACAATCAAGGATGCCTGGAGCTCCAGCACCATGTACCGCGGTATCGAAAAGATCCTCAAAGGCCGCGATCCTCGTGACGCTTGGTACTGGACCCAGCGTTTCTGCGGCGTCTGTACCACGGTCCACTCCATCGCTTCGATCCGCGCCGTGGAAAACGCCCTGAAGCTCAAGGTTCCGCCCAATGCGGAACTGATTCGTAACATCATCATCGGCATCCAAAACGTGCATGACCATGTTATCCATTTTTACCACCTCCATGCTTTGGACTGGGTGGACATCACCTCGGCTCTCCAGGCCGACCCGGGCAGGACTGCAGCTCTGGCCGCCTCAGTCTCTGACTGGCCCAAAAACTCTGCCACTCATTTCAAGGCGGTGCAGGAAAAACTGAAGGCCTTCGTCGGTACCGGCCGTCTCGGTCCCTTTGCCAATGCTTACTGGGGACACCCGGCCTACCGGTTGCCGCCTGAAGCCAACCTGATGGCCACCGCTCACTACCTGGAAGCGTTGGAATGGCAGAAGGAGATCATCAAGATCCACGCCATTCTGGGCAGCAAGAACCCCCATCCCCAGACCTTCCTGGTGGGGGGGATGTCCATTCCGGTGGACCCGGATTCCCAGAACGCCCTGAACGCCGACAAGCTGATCACGGTGAAACGGCTGTTGGCCAAGGCGCAGCAGTTCGTGGAGCAGGTCTACATTCCCGATCTGCTGGCCGTGGCCTCCTTCTACAAGGACTGGGCCGCCATCGGCGCCGGTGTGGGCAACTACATGAGTTACGGCGACCTGCCCGACCCGGTCAGCGGCAACCTTTGGTTCCCGGCCGGTATTGTCAGGAACCGGGACCTGGCGAAGCTGCTGCCAGTTGAGCAGCAAAAGGTCGCAGAATTCGTCGATCATTCCTGGTACGAGTACCAGCAGGCAGGTGCCGGCAAGGGACTGCATCCCTGGGACGGCGAAACGGAAGCAAAGTACACCGGTCCCAAGCCGCCGTACGAATACCTTGATACCTCGGCCAAGTACTCCTGGGTCAAGGCGCCGCGCTATGACGAGGCGCCGATGGAAGTGGGGCCCCTGGCCCGGGTGCTGGTGGCCTATGTCGCCGGTCACAAGGAAACCAAAGCAGCAGTTGAGATGGTGTTGGCCAAACTAGGGGTCGGCCCGGCAGCGCTGTTCTCGACCTTGGGACGTACAGCGGCCCGTGGTATTGATGCACTGTTGAATGCCCGCCAAACGCCGGTCTATCTGGAGATGCTTATTGACAACATCGGCAAGGGGGACTACCGCATTCACGCCAACGAGAAGTGGGACCCGCGGGAGTGGCCCGCCGAGGCCAGTGGCTACGGCTGGCATGAGGCGCCGCGTGGTGCTCTGGGGCACTGGATCAGGATCAAGGACCAGAAAATCTACAACTACCAGGCGGTGGTTCCTACGACCTGGAACGCTTCACCCCGTGACGGCAAGGGACAACGCGGTCCCTACGAGGCGGCGCTGGTGGGCACACCGATCGCCAAGGCCGACCAGCCGCTGGAGATTCTGCGCACCATCCATTCCTTCGATCCCTGCCTGGCCTGCGCCGTCCACGTTACCGACGCCACCGGCAACGAACTGGTGCAGATCAGGGTCTCCTGACGAAAGGAGGCTGGTATGAAAGAAAAAAAATATAAACAGTATATCTGGGAATTGCCGGTCAGGATAAGCCACTGGATCAATGTGATCAGCATCGTGGTACTATCGGCAACCGGCATCCTGATCGGCAACCCGTCCTTCATTGACGTCTCGCCGAGCGCCTATCTGATGGGCTGGATCAGGTTCCTGCACTTCGTCTTCGGCTATGCCCTGGCCATCAGTGTCATTTCACGGATGATCTGGGCGTTTCGGGGGAACTGCTACGCCGGTTGGCGGGAGTATTTTCCCTTCCTCTGTCCGGTGGGACGCAAGGAGATGAAGGAGGTTTTTGCCTACTATACGTTCAGGAGCAAACATGTTCCCGAAATCACCGGGCATAATCCCATGGCCGCCACCGCCTACTTCTTCGTGTTCCTGATCTACTGGTTCATGATCCTGACCGGGTTTGCCATGTATGCGGAGCATGCGCCGGGCGGCCCGATGCATGCCCTGCTCAAGCCGGTCTATCTGGTGTTGACGACCCAGCAGATGCATCTGTACCATCACGTGGCGATGTACCTGCTCATCGGTTTCGTGATCAACCACATCTACAGTGCCTGGTTGATGGATATCAAAGAAAAGGGTGGCGAGATTTCCAGTATTTTCAGTGGTTATAAGTTCACATCCAGCCCCTACGCCGTTTGTAAAAGCAGGACGTGGGAGCTGTTCCCCTGGCGGAGCAGAAAAAGTAAAAGATAGACAGAGCTATTCCGGTAAGTGCCAGCAACGGGGTGGGCGACCACCCCGTTGCTTTTGGAGGGCAGATGAAAACGTTGATTCTGGGATTGGGCAATACGATTATGACCGATGACGGTGTCGGACCGAAGGTGATCGAACGGTTGCGGCACGATGGGGAGCTGCCGGTGGAGATATCCCTGCTGGATGGCGGAACCCTGGGACTTGACCTGCTGCCCCACCTTGAAGGGGTGGAGCGGTTAATCATCGTTGATGCCGTTGAAACCGGCAAGCAGCCGGGAAGCTTGGTGCGACTGGCCGGCGATGAGGTGCCGGCTGCCCTGGAAACCAAGCTGTCACCCCATCAGATGGGATTGAAGGATCTGCTGGCCGTGGCCCGATTGATGGACTGCCTGCCACCGGAGGTGGTGCTGGTCGGTGTCCAGCCCGACTGCCTGGAACTGGGAACCGAGCTGACACCGGCGGTGGCGGCGCAGGTGCCGGAGCTTGCCCGGATGGTCTGTCGGGAGGTTAGAAATCCCCATGCTGCCACATCTCCGGGGTAAAGCGTACCACCCGGTTGCGGCCGGTTTCCTTGGCCCGGTACAGGGCGACGTCGGCGAACTTGATCGCCTGCCAGAAACCATCGCTGTCGCCGGGAAACTCGCTGACGCCGATTGAGATACTCTTCTGCAGGATCGTATCCCCCACCCGTAGCTTGAACTGCTCCACTCTGACCCTGATCTTTTCGGCAACCTGCATTGCCATGCCCGGCTCACTGTCCAGCAACACCACCAGGAATTCCTCACCGCCGAAGCGGATGACCAGGTCAGCCTCTCGCACTGAACTCTTGAGGATGTTTGCGGTTTCTCTGAGCATCTGGTCACCGGTGTCATGACCGTGGGTATCGTTGACCTGTTTGAAATAGTCCAGGTCGCAGACCAGAAGACCGATCTGCTTGTTCCGGCGCAGCACACCGGCAATGATCTGCTTGGTGTGCTCCTGGAGAAAACGCCGGTTGTACAGACCGGTGAGCGGGTCTACCAGGGCTGACTCCTGCAGGGTCTGCATCAGCCGCTTAGCTTCGATGACCGATAGCGACTGGTTGATGTAGGTCTCGGCCTTGAACAGCCGCGTCGTGTCCTCAGCCGACAACGGTGCTGACTGACCGGTTGCGGGAAATCTGAATTGCACCACACCGCCCGTATTCCCCCCCAGCATCATCGGGATGCAGACATGGCCGACCCCCTCTTCGGGAAGAAAGAAGCGGCAGATGCCGCTAAACTCGAAGGAGGAGATGTTATGGCCGGTCTTAACGGCGCGGCAGAGAGTGCAGTCGCTTAAAATATCCTCCTGACAATGCAGCCGGATGTCTCCCACCAGGGGAGGGTAGGCTGCCTTCATTTCCTTCTGGGGGGTGTTGACCTCATAGATGCAGTACTCCCGGAGGCCCAGGTCGTTTGAGAAGACCTCCCCCAGGCGGCGGTACACCTCCTCCAGGGACGAGTCTTCCTCGATCACCTTCTTGTAGATGGTCATGCTGTAGACCGATTCCATCAGGCTGTTGAATTTGCGAGAGAGGGTTCCGATCTCGTCCCGCGAAGGAATAGTCACCTTCTTGGCAAGATCGATGTCGCCGGTACTCAGGGATTCGATCTGGTTGGTGATGGTCTTGATCGGTTTATAAAAGGCAACGATGATCCAGTGGGTAAAGAGTGCCAGCAACAGCGAGGCGAAAAGCAGCAGCCCGAGCGTGGTGTGAATCGAATTCCTGATGTTCTTGTAGATATACTGGTCGATAGTGGTGTACTTTGCAGAAATCTGCTCCAGGTGTCGCTTTGAAAGCGCAATGGTGTCGGCAATCGCCCCTTGGGCTGCAGCGTAGGACCCGTCGGCCGTTGCCGTGTGCCGACTCTTCCCGGTCATCCGGGGGTGGTGTTCGAGGGAACGGTCGATCGTTTCCAGCTGTGCCAGAATTTCCTGCAGATAGCGTACCCCTTCCGGGTCTGCCTCTGCCATGTTCTGCAGAATCCGCTCGACAATGGTTCCCTCCGCGGGAGGACGTTTCTGGCGCAGGCTCAGCTCGTTGATCGACATCCGGATAGCTTCCAGTTGCCGGCGGATGACGGTGTGCGCGGCCATGCCGTCGCCGTTGCCGAGCGAGAGGTGCTGGTCGATGTACTGCAGCCGGATCAGCACCGTTTCAATCACCTGGCGATAGGGAACAATCTGCTCCGCCACTTGGTGGTAGCGGTAGTGGAGTGCGGACATCGACACCACGGTTACGAAGGTCATCAGGCAGAACCAGAGCAGGGTGCTGCCGGCAAAGAGCAAAAATTTCTTCTTGATCGGCAGATCAACGAACATCAGCAGCCCGCGCAGTCGCTGCGCCAGGGAGCCTGATGTCGTGGCCGCTTCGGGAGGGGGAACGGAAGAGTACTCTGGCATGCCGGATCTCCTGGCACCCGTCGACAGGTGCCGTACTATTCATCATCTGCACGTACGTATCTACCATACCCAGCTCCCAATTGGAACACGGATGAAACCAGGATTGCCACCTACAGCCCCATGAATGCCCGTCTCCTGAAAGTTTTGGATGCCACCGTCGGCAGGGTGCTGGCCGGCCGGCTGCCGGTAGCATCGCAAGCAACGCTACTTGGTGACGTTGACTCCATTCTGGTGATCAGGCCCGGGGGGATTGGCGATGCCCTGCTGCTGGCGGCGATGCTGCGGCGTCTTACGGAGCGCTTTCCCGCAGCCAGAATCGAGCTGCTGGCCGAAGGCAGAAACGCTGCCGCCTTCACCATGCTGCCGATGGTTGCCGCGGTCCGGCGCTATGACCGCTTCCGTGAGCTCTTCGGACTGTGGGGACGGCGTTATGACCTGATCATCGACACGGAGCAATGGTATTGCCTGCCGGCCGTGCTGGCCCGGCTGTTGCGCGCCGGGCGTCATATCGGCTTTACCGGCAACAATCGGGAGCGATTGCGGACCGATCCGGTTGTCTACGATTCGGCAGACTGGGAGCGCGAGCAGTTTTTGAGGCTGCTTGAGCCGCTGGGGTGTGATGCCGCAACGGAGGGTGCCGGGGAGCTGCTGCGCCTGCCGGACCAGGCGCGGCAGCGGGCTGACAGTCTGCTGGAGCCGCTGGGGGGCGGGCGGATCGTCGCACTCTTTCCCGGTGCCAGCGTGCCGGAGAAATCCTGGCCAGCCGAGCGTTTTGCGGCGGTGGTCCGCGCCCTTGCCGTGCAGGGGTGGCAGCCGGTGGTGGTGGGCGGAGCGGCGGAGGCGGCGGCGGGCGAGCGGATCGTGCGGGAGGCCGGCGGCATGACCTGCGCCGGTATGACCACGCTGGCAGAAAGCCTTGCCGTCATTGCCCGCAGCTCCCTGTTTATCAGCGGCGATTCCGGTCTGCTGCACGGGGCCGCCCTGCTGGGGGTGCCGACGGTGGCGCTGTTCGGTCCCAGTGATCCCCGGAAATGGGCTCCCCGTGGTCCCGGTAGTGTGGTGGTGTGTTGCCGGCTCCCCTGTTCCCCCTGCTCCCGGTACGGCACCATTCCTCCCTGTTCCCAGGGCTGTCGCTGCATGGAGGAGATCGGCGTTCGGGAGGTGCTGGCGGCGGCAGAGTGTCTGTTACGGCCAGATGGAGAGGGTGAGCAGGAGCGGGAAAAGGTTGAGGGTCGCGAAGAGTAGCCGGTCTGAACGCAGGGCGGTCAGTACCGGCAGCAGCAGGACCAGCGGCATGAACCAGAGGGCGCGGCTCGGTGAAATGACGCTGAAAAGCGGCAGGAACAGCGCCGCCGCAGCCAGGGCCGTGACCCAGAGCGGCAGCAGTGGGGCATGGCGGGCTTGCCGGGAGATGTCGCAGATAGGGAGGCGGGCGGTGCGGTATTCATCCCGGTAACGTTGTTGCAGCAGCCAGAAGTGGGGGATCTGCCAGAGGAACATCACGCCGGCCACCAGCAGAATCCGGTGATCGGTGGCGGCGCCGCCGGCCAGGCACCAGCCGATGAGCGGCGGCAGCGCGCCGCAGAGGGCACCCAGGGGGAGTGCCAGGGAGGTCCGTCCTTTGAGGGGAGTGTAGACCGCCAGATACCAGACAAGGGCGCCACCGGCAAGCAGCAGTGGAACAGCGCTGTCCAGGCAACCCAGCCAGAGCAGGCCGGCGCAGATTAGCAGACCGCCGGCTCCGGCCGCCGTGCCGGGGGAGAGATCGCCGCCGGCAACGGGACGCCGGCGCGTCCGTTCCATCAGGCGGTCCCGTTCCCGCTCCATGACTTGGTTCAGCGCGGAACCGCCGGCGGCCAGGAGAGCGGTGCCGCCGAAGGCAGTCCAGGCCGCTGCCGCTTCAACGGCGGCGGGGTAGAGCAGGTACCCCCCCAGGGCGGCCACCCCGTTCATCAATGCCAGCCGCCAACGCAGCAAGAGCAGGAACGACGTCGTCACTTCAGTCCCTCTATCCAGGTTATCAGTGCATTCAGTTCAGCTTCGGAGAGATCGGGGTAGGCCGGCATCACCGGCTGGAACCCGTCCACAACGGTGGCGCCGGGCTCCTTGATCGACTCCTTCAGAAAAGCGGCGTCCGCCGTCACGCGCACTGTTTTTCCGCCCTTGTGTACCGTGACCTGGGAGCCGGACAATCCCTTCAGCGTCGGTCCGACCCCGGGGCTGCCGTCAAGGGAGTGGCAACCCAGGCACCCCTTTTCCTGCGCCAGCGCCGCGGCATCGATCGCCTGCGGTGCGGCACCTCCGCGCCGCAGGTAGTCAATAATCTGCTTCAGTTCTTCTTCAGGCAGTTGGTAGGGAGGCATGGCGGGAGCGAAGCCCTTGACCACGTCGGTGTTGGGGGCACTGATTGATGTTCGCAGGTACGCTTCGTCCACAATAATGTTCCGTTCAATGCCGTTGCTCAGTACCGCCGTCGTTCTGCCCCAGATCCCCTTGAAACTGGGGCCGATCTTGGGGGAACCGTCGGTGGAGTGACAGCCGAGACAGCCGTGTTGCTCCAGCAGCGCCAGACCGGGATGGGGGCCGCCTCCCTTGGTTCCTTCCTTCAGCCAGGCGGCAAACTCGGCTTCCGGCAGCGCTTCCACGGTGGTGATCATGGCAGAATGGCCGGTACCGCAGTAGGAGGAACAGAAAATATCGTAGGAGCCGGGCTTGGGGGCGGAAAACCAGACATGGTTGGTCATGCCCGGCACGATATCACGCTTGACCCGGAAGGCCGGGATGTAGAAGCCGTGCAACACGTCCACGGAGGTCAGGTTGACCTTCACCGGCCGTCCCACCGGCACGTAGAGCTTGGCACTGCTGCGGCCGCCGGTGTAGGCGAAATTCCAGGACCACATCCGGGCCGTGGCGTTCACCTCCAGCGCCCCCGGCGGTACGTTGCGCAGGGCCAGGTAGCCGGCCCAGCCGTAGTAGAACATGGCCAGCACCAGCAGGGTGGGCAGCAGGGTCCAGACGATCTCCAGCCAGAGATTGCCGTCGGCATCGGAGGTGGGCTGCGGCGCGCGGGAGCGGCGGTAGCGGACCACGAACCAGACCATGACCGCGGTAATCCCCAGCAGCAGGACCAGGCTGGCGCCGAAAATGAAGATGAAGACCGGATCGATCGCCTCGTTGGTTGTCAGGTAGGTGGTTTTCACGGCAACTCCTCAGCGATAGAGCACGTCGAAAAAGGTAAGACCGATGAAGACCGCCAGGGTGAGCAGGGCAACGAACAGCAGAATCTTCAGCAGACGGTTTTCATACTTCATGTGCATGAAGACGGCGATGACCAGTCCTGCCTTGATACAGGCCACCGTCAGCGCCCCCACAACCTTGAAGCCGCCCAGGTCAATGCGGGTGATCAGGACGGTGACGGCGGTGAGCAGCAACAGCAGCACCCAGATGATGGTCAGGGTCCGGTAGCTGACGGGATGATGGTGGTCGGAAGCGTGTGCGTTCATGGCCGTTTCCTAGAGCATGAGATAGTAGAGCGGAAAGATGAAAATCCAGATCAGATCCACCAGGTGCCAATACAGGGCGCCGTTTTCCAGCAGCACGTAGTCGCTGCCGGTGACCTCACCCTTTTTGACCTGCAGGGCCACCCAGGCCAGCAGGGCGGCGCCGATCAGCACGTGCAGGCCGTGGATGCCGGTGCTCATGTAGTAGAGGCTGAAGAAGACCGATTCACCCGGCGGTCCCTGCGTCAGTTTGGCCGATCCGGGGTAGATGCCGTGATGGATCTTGGCACTCCACTCGAAGTACTTGATCACCATGAAACCGGCGGCGCAGAGGATGGTGCCGCCCAGCAGCCGCAGGGTCAGGGGGCGGTTGTCCTGTTGGATGGCCGTCACCGCCATGGCGGCGAACAGGCTGCTGGTCAGCAGGATCAGGGTGTTGATGCAGCCCAGCACCACGTTGAGCTGGTGGCCGCCGGTTGAAAACTCCTGGGGATAGCGGGCCAGGTAGACGGCGTAGAGGACGAACAGTCCGCCGAATAGCAGCAGTTCCGTGAACAAAAACAACCACATGCCGAGTTTCGCGCCGGCATAGTCCTTATGCACTGGATGGTTCATGGTGAGGTCCCGTTGGTGTCGCCTGCAATACGGTGCTGCAGTGCCTTGAAGTCATAGGGGCCATGGGTTACCACCGGTTCGCCGGTGAAGTTCAGGGTCGGCGGCGGGGTGGGGGTGGTCCATTCCAGGGTGGCGCCGCCCCAGGGGTTGCCGGTGAACGGCGCGCCCCGGAAAAGCCCTTGGAAGAGGTTCACCAGCATGATGACCAGGCCCAGTGCCAGAATCCAGCTGCCCACGGTGGCCACCAGGTTCAGGTTGGCGAACTCCGGCAGATAGTCGTAGTAGCGCCGCGGCATCCCCTGCATCCCCAGCACCTTCATGGAAAAATAGAGCAGGTTGAAACCGACGAACAGGAATCCCCAGGCGATCACCGCCGGACGGACGGCGTAGGTGCGGCCGTAAAACTTGGGCAGCCAGTAGTGCATGGCGGCGAAGAAGGCGAAACCGGTGCCGCCGAACATGACGTAGTGGAAGTGTCCCACCACGAAGTGGGTGTCGTGCACATGCACGTCGGTGGCGGCGGCACCGAGGATCAGGCCGGTGAGGCCGCCGATGGAGAAGAGCAGGATGAAGGTGAGCGCGAACAACATCGGCGGATCAAGGGAAATGGAACCTTTGTAGAGGGTGGAAACCCAGTTGAATACCTTGATGGCCGAGGGAATGGCCACGATGAAGGTCAGGAAGGAGAAGACCAGCACGGCGGTGTCGCTCATGCCGCTGGTGAACATATGGTGCCCCCAGACCAGCGATCCGGCGGCGGCAATGGCCAGGCTGGAGAAGGCGATCATCTTGTAGCCGAAGATCGGCTTGCGGGAAAAGACCGGAATGATCTCCGAGATCACCCCCATGGCCGGCAGGATCATGATGTAGACCGCGGGATGGGAGTAGATCCAGAAGAGGTGCTGGAACATGATCGGATCCCCCCCCCGGGCGGCGTCGAAGAGGCCGGTGCCCAGCATCCGCTCCGCGATCACCAGCACCAGGGTGATCCCCAGCACCGGGGTGGCCAGAATCTGCACCCAGGCGGTGGCGTACAGGGACCAGGTGAACAGGGGGATGCGGCTCCAGGTCATCCCTTCTGCCCGCAGGCGATGGATGGTGGTGACGAAGTTGATGCCGGTGAGGATGGAGGAGAAGCCCAGGATGAAGACGCCGAACAGGGCCAGGGAAACGTTGGTGCCGGTACGGGCGCTGAAGGGAACGTAGAAGGTCCAGCCGGTGTCCGGTGCCCCGCCGCCGGTAAAGAGGGAGAGCAGCACCAGGACGGTGCCGATGACGTAGAGCCACCAGGAGAAGAGGTTCAGGCGGGGGAAGGAGACGTCCGCCGCGCCGATCTGGATCGGCATGACCATGTTGCCGAAGGCGCCGGGAATGCCGGGAATGATGAAGAGGAAGATCATCACCACGCCATGTACCGTGAAGACGGCATTGTAGGTCTGGGCCGACATGATATCCCGGCCGGGAGCCATCAGTTCCAGCCGCAGCGCAAGCCCCAGCAGAACCCCCACCAGGAAGAAGGCCAGCACGGAATAGAAATACAGAAGACCGATCCGCTTGTGGTCGGTGGAGAATATCCAGGAACCGATGCCGGTTGCGCCGGTATCGGTCCAGAACCCCCGCTCGGTCGTCATCTGGGCCTGTTCCGTCATGCTCATGGTTCCTCCGGAGTGCGACTGCGGCGCCGTGTGCCGGTCAGCAGCAGAAACAGCAGAAAGCCGCCGGCGGAGAGGATCACCACCGTGGCGCTCACCTTAAGTATGTTGAAGACGTAGGTTTTACCCTGCGGATCGAAGGTGAAGCAGAAATCGACCACCTTGCGGATGGTGGTGCCCACCTTTCCCTCCCGGGCCTCCAGCAGGGCCAGGCTGATATCCTTGCTCAGAAAGGAGGTGCCGTAGAGGTAGCGGACAATGGTGCCGTCACCGCTGACGATCAGGCTGGCCACCGGATGCACGAAGTCCCGCCCCTGCTGCTTGAAGCGGTAGCCGATGGAGGTGGTGAAGCGGCGGATATCCTCCGGCTCGCCGGTCAGAAACCGCCAGCCGTTCTCCGGGAACGGCGCGTTGATGGCGGTCAGGTACATCTTCCGCGTCCGGGTCGCCTGTTCCGGTGTTTCGGAGGGATCGAAGCTGATGGAGATGACGCGGTAGTCGCTGCCGGCCGCGGCCTTGAGTGCCGGCAGCACCCGGGCCAGCCCCCCCTGCAGGTAGTTGCAGACGTTGGTGCAGGTGTAGTAGACCGGCAGGATGATGGTGGGGCCGGAGATCAGGTCTCCCAGCCGCACCACGGTACCGTTTTCGTCGCGGAAACGGGCATCCAGGTCAAGCTTTGACCCCAGACGCTCATCGAGCCCCACGTCCGCGCTCGGTTGCGGGGGCGGGGCGGCATGGTGCCGGTGATCGGGGGACGGCTCCGTCTCCTTTCCGGCGGCACCTGCCGGCAGAGCCGTCAGCAGCAGCACCGTCGCCAGGGCGCAGAGCAGGCGCAGGTGGTTCAAGATGGACAGGCGGCACCTAGCGGTCATGGTAGGTCCTGCCCAGCAGGTGGAAGAGCAGGGCGGCAGCCAGGGCTGCCGCAACGGCCACGGCACCGGCGACTTTCCGCTGCTGCCGGGTCGTATCCATCTCCGTCACCGCTGCTTCCAGCTTTTTCAATTCGGTGGTGATCTGTGCCGACTCTTTCTTGACCTTCTCCACATCAACCGAATGGAACAGACTGTGGAAACGGTTGCGCAGGGAGAAGAGCCCTTTTTCCAGCCGGTCGACGTCGCCGCCGATCTTCTTGTAGCCGATGATCCTGGCGTCGAGGGAGGAAATCAGCCGTTCGGTTTCCTGCATGGCCGATTTGATCTCTCGGGCCCGTTCGAAGCCGTGGCAGCGGGAGCAGGATTTCTCGTTGATCAGGTCCGGTGTCGCCTTCAGCACCTGGTGGTTGCCGTGGCAGGTGACGCAGGTGGGGCCGCCGTTGCCCAGCGCCCTGCCGTGACCGCTGGCCTGGAAGTCTTTCATCACCCCCAGGTGGCAGCGGCCGCAGAAGGCCGGTATATCCTTGGCCTTGGGTACCCCCAGGAAGCCGCGCTCCGGGCTCATGGCGTTGGCCGCATCCTTGGGATCGCCGC
Organism: Trichlorobacter ammonificans; assembly: GCF_933509905.1. GTDB lineage: Bacteria > Desulfobacterota > Desulfuromonadia > Geobacterales > Pseudopelobacteraceae > Trichlorobacter > Trichlorobacter ammonificans. The sequence goes on from NZ_OW150024.1 coordinate 1,281,902, forward strand.
CGTGGCAGCCGTTGCAGGATATGCCGTTTTCGGCATGGATGCTGCCGCGCCAGAGCTTGACCGGCTCGCCGGTTCTGCCGGTCATGGCGCCGTGGCACTGGAGACAGACGTTTTCAGGTGTTTCCGCCGATCGGGCCGCAACCGGCTGAAACAGGACGATGAAGATGAGAAGCAGGTGGCCGAGCATCCCCGCATGCATGGTTATCCCCCTTGACGTAGGTCCGTTGCTCATGAGTAGTGCCCCCAGACGGTCAGGCCCAGCCAGACCAGCAATCCGCCGATGGCGCAGGCAAGAAAGAGGGGGCGCTTCAGGGGATGGCGCTCCCTGCCCCGGTCGATGAACGGCAAGAGCGCCAGGAAGGTCATGGCGGCGCCTTGGACGGCAAGTCCGATCAGTTCGTTGGGAAAGATTTTCAGAATCTGGTAGTTGGCCAGGAAATACCATTCCGGCTTGATGTGGGCCGGTGTGACGAAGGGGTTGGCCGGTTCAAAGGCCGACGAAGGAAAGAAAAGGTACGGGTTGAAGAACACCACAGCCAGGAACAGGGCCAGGTAGATGGCTATGGAACGCAGGTCCTCCAGCATGAAGTTGGGGAAGAACGGGATGCCGCCCGGATGGCTTTCATAGCGGTAGCCATCCCCCTGCCACTGGTTGACGGTTTCCTTCTGTCCGAAGGGAGGCGCGGAGATGCCGGTGCGCTTGAGGAAGAAAAGATGGGCGCCGATCAGGCCGGCAATGGCTACCGGAATCACCGCCACATGCAGGGCAAAGAACCGTCCCAGGGTGTGGGGTCCCACCAGTTTCCCCCCCCGCAGGAACTCCACCAGGTGCGGACCGATGACCGGAATGGCGTTGGCGCTGTTGGTGGCAACAGTGGTGGCCCAGAAGGAGAGCTGGCTCCAGGGGAGCAGGTAGCCGGTCAGGGAGACCCCCTGCACCAGGGTGAACAGGATGAAGCCGGTCAGCCAGTTCAGTTCGCGGGGGCTTTTGTAGCTTCCCATGAACAGTACCGACAGCATGTGCAGCATCAGCACCAGCACCATCATGTTGGAACCCACGGCATGGCACATCCGGATCAGCCAGCCGAAGGGAACGTTGTTCATGATCTGGTTCACGCTGGCGAATGCCTTGTCGGCATCGGGTACGTAGTAGATCAGCAGCAAAATGCCGGTGACCACCTGGATCACGAAGATGAACAGCAGCACGCTGCCCAGGGAGTACCAGACGTTGATGGTGCGCGGCAGCAGGTAACCGGTCAGTTGCTTGTCCGCCACCTCGCGGATGCCGACGCGGACGTCGACCCAGTCGATCAGTTTCTTGAGCAGATTCATGGAGCCTCCTCTGCAGGTCTCGCAGTGACCGTCAGCCGACGGTGATGACGCCGTCGGCAATCCGTACCGGCAGCTTCTTGAGCGGCCGGGGAGGGGGGCCGGAGATGACGTCGCCGTTGGCGGTATAGTAGCCGGCATGGCAGGGACAGACAAATCCCTGCTTGTCTTTTTCCCATTGCACGATGCAGCCCAGGTGGGTACAGACGGCGGAGAGGGCGATCAGGTCGCCGTTTTTTGTTCTGACCACCACCGCGGCCGAACCGGCGAATTCAAGAAACTTGGCCTCGCCCGGAGGAAGCTCCTTCTCCGGTATGGTGACCGTGCCGGCGGTGGCGTCAGCCCCCCGCGGCGCAAGGTAGCGGTAGACCGGGTAGGCTACCGCTGCCGTGGCACCGGCAGCCAGTCCCCCCAGGCACAGCCCGAGAAATTTTCTTCTGCCGTTGTTCTCCATGGATCCTCCCTCCTGCATGGATATCAGCTTCTTCGAGTCATCGTACGGTTGGATTGCGGCGAATAATGTCCGGATACAGCCGGCGGAACCGCTTGCGGAAAACTGGATCCCGTCGGGTTTCCCCGTTGCTGCGGCACAGCGGAACTGCCGGTCGAAAGAGCGTATGTGAAAACGGGGAACAAAAGGAAAGCGGCAACAGATGGCTGGTGGCAGGTCGTCACGGTAAACTCCTGTGCTGGATGCCGGACGGCGGAAACGATACGCTGCTGTTCAATGCTGCCCTGTATACGGCATATCGCCGGTTTTTTCCACGAAAAAATTGTTCCGTTTCCCTTCAATATTCCGGGGCAGGCTCACCCCACACAACGCCGTTGCCGGAACAGGTCTGGTATATCTTGGGACTAAATTTCCATGATACGGGGGGGACAGTACCACTCCGGCCGTGACAAGGCAATCAGGTGAAAACCGTAGTCATTGGAATTGTACTTGACGGTTGCGGTACAAGCACGTAATTTGAAAATTAATATCATTTAGGGGGCGGGCATGATCCTGGAAAAAAAGAAGGCATTCAACGCCTACGCAGCCAAGCAGGGGTTACGTTCAACCCGCCAGCGGGACGTCATACTGGACGTGTTCCTGGCCACCCGGCAGCACCTGAGCGTGGAAGAGCTGTACCTGAAGGTAAAGGCGTCCCATCCCGGCATCGGCTTTGCCACGGTCTACCGCACCATGAAGCTGTTGGCCGAGGCCGGCATTGCCCGGGAGCTGACCCTGAAAAACGGACAGGCCCGCTACGAACACCAGTTGGCGGGGGAGCACCACGATCACCTGATCTGCACCGGCTGCGGCGCCATTGTCGAGTTCGAGGACGAAACCATCGAGCAGTTGCAGCGTGAGATTGCCGAGCGCCACGGCTTCACCATCACCAGCCACCGCATGGACCTGTTCGGGCTCTGTCCCGGCTGTCGCGGTACCACTGCCGGCTAGCCGGGCACCATCCCATGGGCGTGAGAATGACTATCAACAAGAAGGGGCAGGCTGTATGAGTTCAGAAAGCACCATCGCAGAACAGCCTTCCGCACGGCGCGTTGCCCTGGTGGGCAACCCCAATGTGGGGAAGAGCGTGCTTTTCAACGCACTGACCGGCAGTTACGTGACGGTTTCCAATTATCCCGGCACCTCGGTGGAGGTGTCGCGGGGCAAGGCGGTGATTCGCAACGAGACCTGGGAGGTGGTGGACACTCCCGGCATGTACACCCTGCATACCATCACCGAGGAAGAGCGGGTGGCTCGCGAGATTCTGCTGAATGAGCGTCCCGACCTGGTGCTGCATGTGCTGGACGCCCGTAACCTGGAGCGGATGCTGGCCATGACCGTGCAGTTGATCGAGGCGGGGCTGCCGGTGGTGCTGGTGGTGAACATCATGGACGAGGCGGAGCGGATGGGGCTCTCCTTCGATCTGCCGCTCCTGCAGCAGCGGCTGGGAATTCCGGTGATCGCGGCAGCCATGGCCCGCAAGCGGGGGCTGGAGGAAATCCGCGCCGCCATTGCCGGTGTTGGTCAGAGCTGCGGCATGCCGGTGACTTACAGCCGTCTGCTGGAACATGACATCAGCCAATTGACGGACCTTCTGCAGGAAGAGTACGTACTGACCCGCCGGGCCCTGGCCCTGCTGATGCTGCAGGGGGACGAGGAAGTGGTGGAGCTGGTGCTGGCCCGGGAGGGGGAGCGTGCGGATGCCATCAAACAAAAGGTGCGCGAGATCGCCTTCGAGCGTCGCGAATCGTTCCACCTGGACCTTTCCATGGAGCGTAAGGAAGTGGTCAGGCGCTTGGTGCAGGGGGTGATCACCCTCCCGCACCGGCAACGGGAAAGCATGGGCGAGCGGTTCTCCCGCCTGACAGTGCGGCCGCTGACCGGGGTGCCGCTGCTGCTGATCACGCTCTACTTCGGTCTGTACAAGTTCGTGGGAGAGTTCGGCGCCGGCACGGTGGTGGATTTTCTGGAGGGGACGCTGTTCGAGGAACTGTTCAACCCCTGGATTACCGGCCTGGTCAAGGGGCTGATCCCCTGGTGGATGCTCCAGGAGCTGCTGGTGGGGGAGTACGGGGTGATTACCCTGGGATTGCGCTATGCCGTGGGGATCATCCTGCCGATCGTGGCCACCTTCTTTCTCTTCTTCTCGCTGCTGGAGGATACCGGCTATTTTCCGCGCCTGGCGCTCCTGGTTGACCGGGTATTCAAACTGTTCGGCCTCACCGGCCGGGCGGTGATCCCGATGGTACTGGGCTTCGGCTGCAGCACCATGGCCACCATGGTGACCCGTACGCTTGAAACGGTGCGGGAACGGGTGCTGGCCACTCTTCTGCTGGCGCTGGCCATTCCCTGTTCCGCCCAACTGGGGGTGATCATGGCGCTGTTGTCCAAAACGCCGGGGGGACTGCTGGTCTGGGCCGGCATGATGACCCTGCTCTTCCTGTTGGTGGGGATGATTGCGGCCCGGGTCATGCCGGGGGAAACCTCCATGTTCTACATGGAGCTGCCGCCGATGCGAATGCCGCAGCTCTCCAACGTGCTGACCAAGACCTATACCCGGATGCAGTGGTATTTCCTGGAGATACTGCCGCTCTTCATCCTGGCATCGGTGGTGCTCTGGCTGGGCAAGATCACCAATACCTTCGAAAAGCTGGTAAGTGCCATGACGCCGGTTATGACTGCCCTGGGGTTGCCGGGCGACGCGGCCACGGCCTTTATCTTCGGATTTTTCCGTCGTGACTACGGCGCAGCCGGACTGTACGACCTGCAGACCAAAGGACTTCTGGATGGCCGGCAACTGACCGTGGCGGCGGTGACGCTTACGCTGTTCGTTCCCTGCGTGGCCCAGTTTCTGATGATGAAGAAGGAGCGGGGCTGGAAGGTTTCCCTGGGAATTTTCCTACTGGTCAGCCTGTTGGCCTTCGGCACCGGGTTTACGTTGAACAGGGTGCTGCTGGCAACCGGGCTGCTGTGAGACAGGAGGAATGCGATGCGCTGTACGTTCTGCGGCCATGAGTTCGATGAGTCGGAAGGAACCCGGCCGGGATGCGGTGCCTGCGGCGGCGGCGGTTGTCGCGGCATCCATTGTCCCCGTTGCGGCTACAAGAACATTCCGGAGCCGGAGCTGTTGAAACGACTGAAACGTTTGGTATCAAAGAGTGATAAAGGAGCTTGAACCATGAAACTTTCTGAGCGGGCGGAAGAAATACTGGAGGCGATGTGGGTTTCCGTGGAAGAGGAGGGTGGGGCCTTCTATGATCCCGAGAAAATGAAGATAACCATTGATGATCCCGCCTGCCGCGAACTGACCTCCCACGCCCTGGTGGAAATCCGGCAGGGGATGCTCTATTTTCGCCCGGAGGGACGGGAGGAGGGGCGTAAGACCATCCGTCGCCACCGGCTGGCGGAGCGGCTGATGATGGACGTGTTCAACATCAAGGGGGAAGAGGGTGACAGCAAGGCCTGCGAGTTCGAGCACCTGCTGAACGAAGGGGTGGATGTCAAGCTGTGCACCATGCTGAACCATCCGGAGACCTGCCCCCACGGCAAGCCGATTCCACCGGGGGAGTGCTGTTCCGCGGCACGTCATGCCGGCGACCGGGGAGTGGTGGCACTGACCGAATGCGCCTCCGGTCAGGAGGGTGAGATCGCCTACATCCAGACCGGCGACAGTACCAAGATGCAGAAGCTGATGGCCATGGGGGTGCTGCCCGGCAACCGGATCAAGCTGGTGCAGTCCTTCCCGTCGTACATCTTCCGGGTCGGTTTTTCTGAGTTTGCCATTGACGGCGCCTTGGCCCGGGAGATATTCGTGCGGCCGCTTCCCTGATCAGAAGCCTGCATGCAATAGGGCAACAAACGAAGGCCACCGTCATCTGACGGTGGCCTTCGGTATGAAGACGGTCCCGCTTTGGTTTGTTCAGGCCAGGGTGTTGACCAGCTTGGTCAGGCGGGAAACGTTGCGGGATGCGGTTGCCTTGTGGATGACCCCTTTGGAAGCAGTCTTGTCGATGACCGGAATGGCTGCCGCAAGCGCTTCCAGTGCGGCGGTCTTGTCCTTGTTTTCTACAGCTTCACGGACCCGCTTGATATAGGTCTTGAGGGTCGATTTGCGATGACGGTTGCGGGCATTGCGCTTTTCGTTCTGCTTGATACGCTTGATTGCCGACTTGTGATGGGCCACGTGCTACCTCCGTATGATTCCAGCAAGAAATGCTGATACATGATGAAATTGAAGCAAGATTCTTAGCATGGCGAAATTTAGACTGTCAAGGAGAAAGTGCCGGGGTGACGATCACCCGGCGGCCCGTAACCTGCAACCGTCCGGTGCAGAACAGGCCAACCGCCTCGGGGTAGATGCGGTGTTCCTCGCCGTGAATCCGCTCCGAGAGCGATTCCACCGTGTCCCCGGCCAGTACCGGTACCACGGCTTGCAAGATGATCGGTCCGGTGTCGGTACCGCAGTCGACGAAATGGACCGTACAGCCGGTGTAGCGCACGCCGTAGTCCAGTGCCTGCTTCTGGGCGTCCAGTCCGGGAAAGGAGGGAAGCAGGGCAGGGTGGATGTTCATGATGGCGTTGGGGAACGCCTCTATCATTACCGGCGACAGAATGCGCATGAAACCGGCCAGGACCACCAGTTGGACATTGTGCTCGCGCAGCAGGGCCACCAGGGCGGTGTCGTACTCCCGGCGGTTGGCGAAGCCGGTATGTTCCAGCACCAGGGCGGGAATGCCGTGCTGCCGTGCCCGTTCCAGGGCGAAGGCGTCCGGCCGGTTGCTGATCAGGCAGGCGATCCGTCCCTTTGTTATCCGTCCTGCTTCCAAGGCATCGACGATGGCTTGGAAATTGGTGCCGTTCCCTGAAACGAGGACGGCTATATTGACCGGCGGTGCCGTCATCAGACCAGCTCCACGCAGGGCTCGACATCGCCGCTGCCGCCGATTTCGCCGATCAGCCAGGCGCTTTCCCCCAGGCCGTGCAGCCGGGAGATGAGGTCGTCCACATCCTTCGGTGGTACCACCAGCACCATGCCGACCCCCATGTTGAAGGTGCGGTACATCTCGTTTTGCTCAACATTTCCGGCCTTCTGCAGCAGCGGGAAGACAGGAGGCATTTCCCAGGAGCCGAGCTTGATTTTGGCGGTACAACCCTTGGGCAGGACCCGGGGGATGTTCTCCAGCAGGCCGCCGCCGGTGATGTGGGCAATGCCGTTGATGGTGAAATCCTTGAGCAAGTTCATGATCGACCGAACATAAATGCGGGTGGGGGCAAGCAGGGCATCGGCCACGGTACCGCCCAGTTCGGGCAGGGGGGCGTTGACGGAAAGCTTCATCCGGTCGAAGATAATTCTGCGGGCCAGGGAATAGCCGTTGCTGTGCAGGCCGCTGGAGCCGATACCGATGAGCAGGTTGTCGTTCTTGATCGACGTGCCGTCGATGATCTTGTCCTTTTCCACCACACCAACGGTAAAACCGGCAATATCATACTCGCCGTCGGCGTAGAAACCGGGCATCTCCGCGGTTTCGCCGCCGATCAGGGCACAGCCCGCCTGGCGGCATCCTTCGGCGATTCCGGCCACCACCTGGGCGGCCTTTTCCGGTTCGAGCCTGCCGGTTGCCAGATAGTCAAGAAAGAAGAGCGGTTCGGCCCCCTGTACGACGATGTCGTTGACGCACATCGCCACCAGATCTATTCCCACCGTATCGTGGCGGTCGGCCATGAAGGCAAGTTTCAGCTTGGTGCCGACACCGTCGGTGCCGGAGACCAGGACCGGGTTCTTGTACTTGCTTGTATTCAGGGAGAAGAGCCCGCCGAAGCCGCCGATGTCGGTCATGACCTCCGGACGGAAGGTTGACTTGACCAGTGGCTTGATCATCCGGACGAAACTGTTGCCGGCCTCGATATCAACGCCGGCTTCCTTGTAGGTTGCGCGGGACTCTGTCACGGCTGTGCGCTCCTTGGGTTTGGGGGATCGTTACACCACTGCTCCGACATGAATGAAACAGCGAATTACCCTTCTAGCCAATCACCGGATAAATGTCAATCCGCACGTCGGCGGGGAGCGCGTGAGAAGTACTTTCCACTTGACATTTCCGGGGTTTTTCAGCTTATTGAAGCCATGGTTTCGTTGCATCGCATACCTGACGTGGTCCTTGGTTCTGCGTTGGCTGTTGTTCTGCTGATGCTCTGCGCCCTCTTGTTCGCCCCCGGGATAGCTGCCGCCGACATTTACCGCTATGAGGATGCCGACGGTGTGGTGCATTTTACCGATACTCCCACCGACAAAAAGTTCAAAATTTTCCTGAAGGATCTGCGCAAAGACCGTCAATTGCGGACCCGCTTCCGGCTTGCCGCCGGCGGTGACCCGCGGGAGTACGAACACCTGATCAACGCCAGCGCGGCGAAGTACGGCGTCAGTCCCGCCTTGGTCAAGGCGGTCATCCGGGCCGAGTCCGGCTACAATCCCAATGCCGTGTCCCGCGCCGGGGCAACCGGTCTGATGCAACTGATGCCCGGCACCGCCAGGAGCCTGAACGTGACCAATACTTTTGATCCGAAGCAGAACGTTGACGGCGGTGTCCGCTATTTGCGCTTCCTGCTGGACACCTTCAAGGGAGATATATCACTGGCCCTGGCCGCCTATAACGCCGGCATGTCCAAGGTGGCACGCTATGGCGGCATCCCCCCCTATCAGGAGACCCGTACCTACGTGAATCGTGTTCTTGCCGGCATGCAGCAGGCCAATTAAAATAGCACGCCATGTCGAATTCGCCGTCTATCCTCAATCTTCCCAATATCGTGACCCTGTTCAGGATCGCCTGCATCCCGCTCTTGGTGGTTCTGCTGCTGTCTCCATCCCGGGAGGCCGGGTTCTGGGCTGCCGCAGTGTTTGCCCTGGCCTCGGCCAGCGACTGGCTGGACGGGTACCTGGCCCGCCGCATGAAGATCGTCACCGTGTTCGGCAAGTTCCTGGACCCGATCGCAGACAAGCTGATCGTGACGGCGGCGCTGGTGATGATCCTGCCCTATAACCGGGTACCGGCCTGGATCGTGCTGGTCATTCTGGCCCGTGAAATCATCATCACCGGCCTGCGCAGCATCGCCTCCAGCGAGGGGATCGTGATTCAGGCCTCCGATCTCGGCAAATACAAGACCATCTTCCAGATTACCGCCATCATCGGGCTCTTGCTGCACTACGAGTACCGCTGGTTCTTTGGACTGGATCACCCGCTGTTAACCGTTTCCATGCATAATACCGGCATCTTTTTTCTCTGGATCGCCTTGGCGCTCACCGTCTGGTCGGGGGTCGACTACTTGGTCAAGTTCATCAAGGTCATTGCCCGCTGAAGCCCATGTCGGAATCCCCATCCCCCTGCGTATCCCTTGAGGAGATCCTTTCCTCGTTCAAGGTGGAATCCGCCGCCCTGCAGCAGGTGGCCGCCCGCTTTCCCTTCCGCCTGTCCCGCTATTACGCGGGGTTGATCCGGCGACCGGACGACCCGGTCTGGAGACAGGCGATTCCGTCGCTGCAGGAACTCTCGGACAGTGACCAGTCTCCCGATCCCCTTGATGAAGAACGCCTGAGCCCCGTGCCCGGCCTGATTCACCGCTACCCCGACCGGGCGGTGCTGCTGGCGGGAAGGCAGTGCGCCGTTTTCTGCCGGTTCTGTATGCGTAAGCGTTCCATCGGCTGCACCGGCGATGCCGTCGACCTGGAGCGGGCCGTTGACTATATCGCCGTCACGCCGACGCTGCGCGATATCCTGATCTCCGGTGGCGATCCCCTGCTGCTGCCGCTGGAAATGCTCGACACCCTGCTGAGCCGGCTGCGTGCCATTTCCCATGTGGAGATCATCCGCATCGGCAGCCGCCTGCCGGTGACCGATCCGGCGCGGATAACCCCGGAGCTCTGCCGGATGCTGGCGTGCCATCACCCCCTGTACCTGAATACCCATTTCAACCATCCCCTGGAGCTGACACCCCAGGCGGCACGAGCCTGCGATTTGCTGAGCGGGGCCGGAATACCGCTGGGCAACCAAACGGTGCTGCTGAAGGGGGTAAATGACGATCCGGCCGTGCTGGAGGAGCTGTTCAGGGGGCTCTTGCGGATGCGGGTAAAGCCCTACTACCTGCACCAGATGGATCTGGTCCAGGGGACGGCCCATTTCCGGACGCCGCTTGCGCGGGGGATGGAGGTGGTGGAGGCGCTACGGGGGCGGGTGTCCGGCATGGCCATCCCGCATTTCGTGGTGGATCTGCCGGGGGGCAGGGGCAAGGTGCCGCTTCTGGCTGAGACGGCACGTCGGCAGCCGGACGGGAGCTGGCGGATACGTACTTGTGACGGCCGGATGGTGGCCTACCACGATCCGGCCTGAGGCCGGTGTTCAGAGTTTCTTGCGCAGCTCCAGGACGTTGCCGCCGTCCACCTTGCGATAGTGCACCGAGTCCATCAGGGAGCGCATGATGAAGAGCCCCCGGCCATGCTCGTCGAGCAGCCCGGCATCGAGGGCGGTCGGGTCGGGAATGGCGCCGATATCGAAGCCCTGACCGTGGTCGAAGACCAGCATCACCAGCTCGTTGTCGGAGATGGTAATCCTGATGACCACCTCTTCCTGGGGATCGTTGGCATTGGCGTGCCGTATGGCATTGACCATGGCTTCGGTCAGCACCAGGTTCAGGTGATAGGCCAGCGCCTCCCGATCCCCTTCGTACTCCTGCAGATGGGCGGCAAGATCTTCGCCGATGCTGCCGATGAGGCTTAAGTAGCGAGTCTGGTTGGGCACCCTGATCTGTATGTCGATCTCATTGTTCATCGAGTACTCCTGAACAGCTCCGGTGGTGGAGAGGCGGCTACAATGATTCGAGCGCCTCGTCGGCATTGGCGTAGATGTCGAACACCCGGTGCAGGCGGGTCAGCTCGAACATCGACTTCACCTGGCTCTGCAGTCCGGAGAGCTTCAGCACCGCCTGACGGGAGGATGCGTTCTTAAAGCCCGATACCAAGGCGCCCAGCCCCGAGCTGTCGATGAAGCGGACATCCTTCAGGTCCACCACCACCCCTTTCTTCCCCTCCTCGAACAGGCGTGACAGCTCATGTTTCAGCGTCTCAGCGTTGTTGGCATCAAGGCGCTCCTCCCTGACCTGTACCAGTATGCCGCCCTTGTTCTCTTCAAGTCTGATGTTCATGGTGCTGCTCCTTTCCGTCATGCAGTGATTTTCAAAGCAACCAGCGACACGTCGTCCTGCAGGGTACTGCTGCCGCAGTACTCCTTTACCATGTCATAGAAGGAATCGACAATAGCATTGGCCGGCAGTGCGCTGACCGCCGCCAGGTGGCGATAGACCCGCTCCATACCCAGAAACTCACCGTCGGGGGAGGCGGCTTCCGGAATGCCGTCGGTGTAGAGCAGCAGCAGATCGCCGGATTGCAGTTCCAGGGACTGTTCCTCAAAGACAATGGACGGCTTGATTCCCAGCACCATGCCGTCGGCATCCAGTTCGATGCAGCGGGCTTCGCTGTCCCGGTACAGTATCGGCAGGTTATGGCCGGCGTTGGCGTAGGAAAGGCGTCCGGTGGCGGCATTGTAGCGGGCGTAGAACATGCTGATGAACAGCTCGGCCCGGGTCAGATCTTCGTAGAGTTGATTGTTCAGATCGCCCAGGATGACGCTGGGGCTTGCGACCCTGCCGGTGCGTACCCGCAGCAGGGTACGCACCTCGGCCATGATCAGGGCCGCCCCCACGCTATGGCCGGAAACATCGGCGATCAGCAGATCGATGGTCTGGTCGTCCCGCTTGAAAAAGTCGTAATAGTCGCCGCCGACATGGGCTGCAGAGGCGCAGCGCCCGGCCAGATCGATGCCGAAGAGTTCCGGGGCGGCGGCCGGCAGCAGCGAATTCTGAATCTGCTCGGCGATTTCCATGTCCCGCATCACCCGGGCATTGGCGAGCTGAGCAAGTTCCTTCTCGCGACGCTCCTTCTCCTTGGCCTCCATCACGCTGACCAGCCGGGCACTCTGGGCAAGCTGGCCGGAAAGGCTGGAGAGCAGGCTGATGAACTCCTCGGTGAAGAGCCCGACAATGCTTTTCGAGTAGACCGACAGCACCCCCAGGCTTTCCTCTCCCTCCCGGAAGATCGGGATATGGGCGAAGGAAACGAAACCTTCTGCACGGGTGGCCTCCATCTGCACGATACCGTTCAGCAGGTTGATGTCGTTGACGAAGTGGGCCTTCTGGTCCACCATCGCCATCCGGGCGTAAGGCTCGCTTTCCAGGTACCAGTGTCCCGGGCCGATGGGGTGCCGGTTCGTTCCCTGGTAGCTCTGCACCTGCAGGGGATGGTCGCTGCTGGTGCGGATCTGGATCAAGGCACAGTCCAGCCTGAATTCTTTCAGGAGCAGTTGCAGCAACTCGTCCATGATGGTCTGCAGATCAAGAGTGCGGTTGATGATCTCCGATGCCTTCAGTCTGACGTACAGTGCCTCCCGGCTCTGGCTTAAGGAAGCCCGTACCGTGCTGAAGATGTCGTAGACCGACTCCATGCGGCTGCCCATGTCCGACAGATAACTGTCCATGATGGCGCCTGCCGCCGCCGCCCCCACCGAACCGGCCAGGGTACGCTCCACAAAGCGTTTCATGGCGGGAAGCTCGAACTCCGGAACACTTTCGGCCTCGTCAATCATCCGCCCCTTCAGATAGGCACCCATGGCCTTGCGGGCTTCATGCTGACCGATGAACTTACCCATGAGTGCCACGAACTGCTGTACCGATACCGGTTTGGAGAGGCGCTTGGCACTGGAGCGGACTTCCAGTTGCTCGATTTCAAAACGGTTGATGAAGCGACGTACCTGCTCCCGTTCGGCCTCGGTCTGGCGGAAGGTCAGTGAGCAGACCAGGTAGCCGCCGATGTTGAACAGCATGCTCCAGAACAGGGAGTGGCTCCACATATCCATGCCGCTCAGGCCGAAGAGGGCGGTGGGACGCAGCAGGGAAAGTCCGCCGGGACCTTTCAGCAGGATAGTGGGGTCACCGACTGCCGTAATGAATGAGGGCAGGAGCAGGGTATAGCCCCAGGCCAGGAATCCCAGCAACATACCGCAGATGGCGCCGGTTTTGTTGCCGCGCCGCCAGTAGAGCCCCCCCAGTAGTGCCGGCATGAACTGCATGGCGGCGGAAAAAGAGATCAACCCCATATTGACCAGCATGAAGGAGTCACCCACCACCCGGTAATAGAAGTAGCCCAGAAAGACCACCAGGAAAATAGCGAACCGTTTCAGGTTGATCAACAGCACGGGAAACCAGGGTTTGGGACTGACCCTGACGATGAGCGGCATGAACAGGTTGTTGAGCAGCATGGTGGAGATGGCCACCGATTCGACCATCACCATGCCGGCGGCAGCGGAGAGCCCCCCCAGGAAGGCCAGCAGGGCCATCGGCTCGTTGCCCGCATTGAGTGGCAGGGTAATCACGAAATAGTCCGCTCCCTGGGAACTGCCGGTGAGCAGAATGCCTCCCAGGGCGATCGGCATGATGAAGATGTTGATCAGGAAGAGATAGACGGGAAACAGCCACATTGCCTTTTTGACATGCTTCAGATCGGCGTTTTCCACCACCATGACGTGAAACTGGCGGGGAAGCAGCATCACCGCTCCCATGGAGAGCATCAGCATGGTCGACGCGGGAATGCCGGCCGCTCCCTCGCCGGTTTCAAGGGTGAACAGCCGGTAGAACTGATCGGGATCATGGCGGTAGAAACGGGTGAAGATATCCTCGAAGCCGTTGAAGAGATAAAAGGTGACGAAGATTCCAACCCCCATCAAGCTGAGCAGCTTGACCACCGACTCGAAGGCGACTGCGGCGATCAATCCTTCGTGGCGTGCAGTGGACGAAAGGGTTCGGGCGCCGAAGATAACGCCGAATATCGCCAGGACCAGGGTCAGGATCAGGCCGGTGGGGAGCGGGAACGGCGCCTCGGTGCCCGGCAGGGGGATGGAGCGGCCGGTGACGCCGCTGACCAGGGCAAAGGAGGTGGAGACCGCCTTGATCTGCAGCGCGATGTACGGCATGATTCCCAGCACGGCGATCAGCGTGACCAGGGAACCCAGCAACTGGGATTTGCCGTAGCGCAGGCTGATGAAGTCGGCGATGGAAGAGATGTTGGATTCCTTGCTGATCCGGATGATGCGTCGCAGGAGGAAGAACCAGGAAAAGGCCACCAGCGTTGGGCCCAGGTAGATCAGGACAAAATCGATGCCGGTAGTTGCCGCCTTGCCGACGCTGCCGAAAAAGGTCCAGGAGGTGCAGTAGACCGCGATGGAAAGGGAGTAGACCAGCGGCGAATTGATCACACTGCGTCCCTGCTCACTGCGGCGGCGCGCGTGCCAGGCAACCAGGAACAGCAGTCCGGTGTAGGCGATGGCAATGGCGGCAACGTGAAGGATATTCAGGGTCACGGTGTCAGGCCTGCTCTTCCGGTGTATCCTGCTGCTCCGGCGGCTCTTCCAGCGTCAGGGTAAACAGATAGACGACAAAGATCGAGATGGCCCAGCCGAGGGTAAAATAGATAAACAGCAGCGGATAGCCCAGCACGCTGACCGGTTGGTTGAAGATGCGCAGAAAGGGAAAGTTGATCATGACGTTGCCCAGCACGAAAAAAATTACCCAGGCCTCGCGCAGTTGCAGGCGTTGCAACAGTTTCTGGACAAACTGGTACGGCATGGTATCCCTTTCCGTTCCGGGGCATTCTAGCCTCGACGGCCTCCGGCGCGTGTGCTGCTGAAAACAGTACCATCGACCGGGCAACCATGCAAGGCATGCCGTGTGGAATCGTTTGACGCTCTTCCTCCAACTGTGGTAGCGTCCGAAGGCTCCAACTATCTTTCAGACCGTTCATGGATGGTGTGTCATGCTGAACCGCCTGTACCTATTGCTGTGCGGCTGCCTGCTGGCCGGCTGCGCCTCCCAGGCTTCTTCCATCGCCACATCCCCCGAGTTTCCCGACGCCCACTCCGCGCTGGGACTCTACGCCCAGGCACGCATTGCCTGGAGCGAGGGGAGGGCCGACCGGGCCATCCTGCTCAGCCGTGAGGCCCAGGCTGCCGACCCGACCAGTCCCTATCCGCTGACCCTGGAAGCCGATATCCTGCTCAAGGCCGGCAGGGTGCAGGAAGCCCTCAGCGTTCTTGACCGCGCCACCAAAACAGCTCCCGATTTCCGTGACCCCCATCTGCTTGCCGGTACCATCATGGCTTCCCTGGGCAAAGACCGCGAGGCCGCCGCCTATCTGCGGACCGCCGTCAAGCTCGATCCGGGCAGGGAGGACGCGGTCCTGCACCTCTCCACCATCCTGATCCGCCTGTTCGAATACGAGGAGGCGGTGACGGTGTTGAAAACCTTGATCAAGGAACAGCCCGAGTCGGCCCTGGGCAACTACTACCTGGGCAAGGCGTATGCCCAGATGAAGCTGTACAAGGACTCCGTCGTCTACTACAAGCGCGCCCTGCAGCTGCGTCCCGATCTGACCCAGGCCGCCATTGATCTGGCCATCACCTACGAGGCGCTGGGGGAGTTGGAACTTGCCATCGCCACCTATCGGGATACGCTGGACAGTGCGGAAAACCGGGCGCCACTGCTGCACCGGCTGGTGCAGCTCACCATCCAGAACCAGCGCTATGAAGAAGCACTGGGGTACCTGGAACGGTTGAACGAGATGGGGCTGGGGAACGCCGAGAACAATCGCAAGATCGGACTGCTCTACCTTGAGTTGGAACGCTTTGACGATGCCATCAAACTGTTCAGCGAGATGCTGGTCAAAGACCCCGATGCGCACCAGCTGCGCGTGTACCTGGGATCGGCCTTCGAAGAAAAGGAACAACTGGAACAGGCCAAGGAACAGTTCGAGAAAGTGCCGGCCGACAGTGTCGCCTATCCGGAGGCGGTGGGGCGTCTGGCCTTCATCTACCGGGAGCAGGGGAAAACTGCGGAAGCGGTGGAACTGCTCATGCGGGCCATCGCAAAAAACGCCGGTTCGCTGGAGTTGCATCTTTCCCTGGCGACACTCTATGATGCCAATGGGGAGAGCGAGAAGGGGTTGCGCCACCTGTTGGAGGTTCAGGAACGCTTCAAGGATGAGCCCCGCTTCCATTTCAGGCTGGGAATACTGTACGACAAGGCAGGTAAGAAGGCTGAGTCGATCCAGCGGATGAAGCGGGTGATCGAACTCAACCCCAACGACGCCCAGGCCCTGAATTACCTCGGGTACACGTACGCCGAACTGGGGGTCCACCTTGATGATGCATTGGGGTATATCAACCGGGCGTTGGCCTTGCAGCCGGACGATGGCTTTTTCATCGACAGCCTGGGTTGGGTCTACTACCAGATGAAAAAATACGATGAGGCTGTCAAACATCTGGAAAAAGCTGCGGAACTGGTGCCGGAGGACCCCACAATTCTCGAGCACCTGGGGGATGCCCATGCTGCCCGCAGGGAGCCCAAAAAGGCGTTGAAGTACTACAAGAAGGCAAAGTCCCTCGATCCGTCGAAAAAGGAACTGGATATCAAGATCAGGCGTCTGTTGCGGGGCGAATCGGGGGCTCCATGAGTGCGGTCCCGGGTCTGCAGCGCCTTTCGGCGACAGGATGCGCCCTGCTGCTGATCGTCCTGCTGCTGGTAAGCGCGGCCTGCTCCGACAGACCGGCCGTTGCGCCCGTACCGCCCGCCGGTGATACCGCCGACGCAGCTCCTCCCGTGCCGGGAGACACGCTCGTGGAGGGGACCATTGGCGAGGCGTCAACCCTGATTCCGGTTCTTGCTTCGGACAGTGCCTCCCACAGTGTGGCGGCCCAGATATACAACGGGCTGGTCAAGTATGACAAAAATCTGGTGCTGGTGGGGGATCTGGCCGAGTCGTTTCGGGTCGCTCCCGACGGCCTGACCATCATCTTCAAACTGCGGCGCAACGTTAAATGGCACGACGGCGCCCCCTTCACCGCCCGCGACGTACTGTACACCTACCGGGTAATCATTGATCCCAAAACTCCCACAGCCTACTCCGAGGATTTTCGGCAGGTTGCCGCAGTGACCGCTCCCGACACCCATACCGTGGTTGTCCGCTACGCCAGGCCCTATGCTCCGGCACTGGCCTCCTGGGGGGTAGGGATGCTGCCGGCCCACTTGCTGGAAGGGCAGGATATCACCAAAAGCCCCCTGGCCCGCAAACCGGTGGGAACCGGGCCGTTCCGGTTCAAGGAGTGGGTCGCCGGACAGAAGATCGTCCTGGAGGCCAACCCCGACTATTTTGAGGGGCGTCCCTACCTGGACCGACTGGTCTACCGGCTGATCCCCGACACCTCCACCATGTATATGGAACTGAAGGCCGGGGGGGTGGACATGATGGGGCTCACCCCGGTGCAATACGCCCGCCAGACCGACAACGAGCGGTTCCGGAAGCAGTTCAACAAGTATCGGTACCCTTCCAACGGCTACCTCTACCTTGGGTACAACCTGCGCCATCCCCTGTTCAAGGATCGTCGTGTCCGCCGGGCCATGACCGCCGCCATCAACAAGGAGGAACTGATCCAGGGGGTGCTGTTCGGCATGGGGCAGAAGGCTCATGGCCCCATGATTCCGGGGCGCTGGGCCTACAATCCGGGGGTGCGGGACATTCCCCACGATCCCCGCTATGCCCGGAGCCTGCTTGCCGAGGCCGGCTGGCTGCCGGGAAGCGACGGCATGCTGCAGAAGGATGGCAAGCCGCTCCGCTTCACGATCCTGACCAACCAGGGAAATCAGCAGCGGCTGATGACGGCCCAGATCATCCAGCAACGGTTACGGCAGGTGGGGGTTGACGTGCGGATCAGGGTGGTGGAGTGGGCCGCCTTCCTGAAAGAGTTCATCGACAAAGGGAACTTCGAGGTGGTGCTGCTGGCCTGGCTTACCTCCCAGGACCCGGACATGTACGATATCTGGCATTCCAGCAAGACCAAGCCGGGGGAACTGAACTTCATCGGCTACGCCAACCCCGAGGTGGATCGCCTGCTGGAGGAGGGGCGCGGCACCTTTGACATCGAACAGCGCACGAAGGCCTATTTCCGGATTCAGGAAATTCTGGCCGATGAGCAGCCCTACACCTTTCTCTACGTTCCCGACGCCCTGCCGGCGGTGTCGTCCCGTATCCGCGGGATCGAGCCGGCTCCGGCCGGCATCGGTCACAACCTGATCAAATGGCACGTACCCCGGCTGGAACAGCGTTACTGACGGAAAACGAACGCATGATCAGACCGTATCTCACCATGCTGCGGCCCACCCAGTGGCTGAAGAACCTGATGCTGTTCTTTCCGCCGTTTCTGGCGGGATATCTGCCGGGAGGACCCGCTTTCACCGAGGGAGTGTGGCTTTTTGCCGCCTTCTGTCTGGTATCCAGTGCCGGCTACCTCTTCAACGACCTGCTGGACTGCGAGCAGGACCGCCTGCATCCCCGCAAACGTCTGCGCCCGCTCCCCTCAGGCACCGTTGCTCCCCGCGCCGTTACCGTTATCTGCGCCCTGCTCGTGCTGGCGGGACTGGGGCTGGCGCGTCTGGTTTCACCGCAGATGTTCCTGTTCTGCGGCGGCTATGCCCTGCTCTTGTGCGGCTACACGCTCTACCTGAAACAGCTGCCGGTGGTGGATATCTTCTGCATTGCCGCCGGCTTTCTGATCCGCCTGCAGGCGGGGGGAACGCTGTTCGGCGTGACCGTTTCCCCCTGGCTGTTTCTCACGGTCTTTCTGCTGGCGGTGTTTCTCAGTACCGGCAAGCGTCTGGGGGAGGTCCGGCTGCTGGGTGAGGGGGCGGGAAACCATCGCGGCAGCCTTGCCCACTACCCTGAGGGGTTCCTTGCCGGCACCATGCATCTGACCGGCGCGGCGGTGCTGGTGACCTACGCCATGTACACCTTGCAGAAGCCGCGACTGGTCTACTCGGTTCCCCTCTGCCTCTTCGGCCTGCTGCGCTATCTGCTGCGGGTGAGTAGCGGCAAGGGGGGCGACCCCACCGAATCGCTGCTGCATGACCGGGTATTGCTCGTCGTGGGAATCGCCTGGGCAGCCTTGGTGGTCTGGAGCATCCACCGGTGAGCCGGGTGGCCGTCATCCTGGTCAACTGGAACGGCTGGCGCGATACGCTGGAGTGCCTGGAAAGCCTGCTGGAACTCACCTGGCCCGATCTGCGCGTGATCGTCTGCGACAACGGCTCCACCGACGACTCCCTGCAACGGATTGCAGCCTGGGCGGCGGAACACGGTGTCGGTTGCCGGACGACGATGGATCGCCCTGACGTGGAGACGGGCGGAGCGCAGGGGGATGATCCGTGGCTGACCCTGATCGGCATCGGCGAGAACCGGGGGTTTGCCGGCGGCTGCAATGCCGGGCTGCGCCATGCTCTGGCAGGGGAGCGGTTTGACTACTTCTGGCTGTTGAACAACGATACCGTGGCAGCGCCGGACAGCCTGACCCGGCTGGTGGAGCGGATGAATGAGGATGCTCGGATCGGCATCTGCGGTTCGACCCTTGTGCACTACCATGACCGCAACCGCATCCAGGCCCTGGGGGGGGGCTGGTACTGCCGCTGGCTGGGGGTGCCCTGGCACCACGGTCGTTTCAGCCGCTATACGGGCAGCATCGACCGGCAGCGGGCCGAAGCGCGGATGAACTATGTCGAGGGGGCATCGATGCTGGTGTCGCGGCGCTTTCTCGACGAAGTGGGACTGCTCTGCGAGGCGTATTTTCTGTACTTCGAGGAAGCGGACTGGGCGCTGCGGGCCAAGGGGCGCTTCCGGCTTGGCTATGCCCCGGAAAGCATCGTCTACCACAAGGTGGGGGCCAGCATCGGCACCAGCAGCAATCCGGCCCGTAAAAGCCGTACCTGTGACTACTACAACATCCGCAACCGCATCCTTTTCACCCGTCGCTATCATCCGGCGGCGCTGGTGACCGTCGGTATGGTGATCGTGCTGGAAATCTTGTTGAGGGTGGCCGTGGGACGATGGGACTTGGTCAGGGGGGCTCTGAACGCCCTCAGAGAGGGGGGGCGGCAGTGAAACGAAGTGGCTCGGCCGGCTTGAAAAACGGGTGTGTGCATGTTGCGTAAACTATTTGACTGTTTCTGGAACAGGTTTGTGCATCGTCCCAATACGATTGCCAATAATGTCAAGGTCTGGTCGAATTGGGACTGGTCGCGGCACGGCGAGGAGTGGTCCAATGACGCGGAGTGGAAACAAAGCTTGGTTGATCATGTGCTGCGCCATTACCTGACGGGACGGGAGACGCTTCTTGAAATAGGTCCCGGTGGCGGGAGATGGACGGAGTATTTGGCGCCATTGGCACGCAAGCTGGTTGTGGTGGATGTGACGCCGGTATGTATTGAGCTTTGTAAGGAGCGGTTCAGCAACTATTCACATATTTCGTACGTCGTCAATGACGGCTCCGATCTCAGCGCTCTGGGAGATATCCGTTTTGACGGCATATGGTCATGGGATGTGTTTGTCCATATCGCAGCCGCCGACATCAGGACGTACGTCAATCAGTTCGCACGGCTGCTGAATCCCGGCGGTGTTGTCGTTATCCACCACAGCAGCGGGGGAGTGAACAGAATCGGCTGGCGCAGTGATATGACGGCGGCCATGATGCAGGAGTTCTGCCATGAATGCGGCCTTGTGCTGGAGCGCCAGTTTACGAGTTGGGCGGACGGCCGTTTTCGTGTCTGGCCTGATCTCCCTCCGGAATTGAATCCTGACACCATATCCGTACTCAGAAAGCCTGCTGGGCATGCCGGAGGTTAGTGTCGTTATTCCCTGCTATAATCAGGGAGCCTTTCTTCTTGAAGCGCTGGAGTCGGTCATGGCCCAGACCTTCACTGATTTCGAGATTATCGTGGTGAACGACGGTTCGACCGATGCGCATACCCGGGCGGTCCTGGAGACGCTCAAGGATCAGCGGCTGACCGTTCTCCACACGGAGAACGGCGGCCTGGCCGCCGCCCGAAATCGGGGGATTGCAGTTGCCGGAGGCACCATCATCCTGCCGCTGGATGCTGACGACCTGATTGCGCCGACCTATCTGGAAAAAGGGGTTGCTGTCCTGAAAAACGATGCCGGTGTTGGCGTGGTGTACGCTCTGGCCGACCGGTTCGGGGCGGCGTGCGGCACCTGGCACTTGCCCGAGTTCTCTCCGGGGCTGCTGTTGAGGCAGAACATGGTATTCTGCTCGGCCTTGTTCCGCCGGGTTTCCTGGGTGCGTGCCGGGGGATACAACACAAACATGAAGTATGGCTGGGAAGACTGGGACTTTTGGTTGACGCTCTGTGAGATGGGGCTCCGCTTTGTCAGGATTCCGGAGGTCCTCTTCCACTACCGGGTCAAGGACGATTCCATGAGCGCTACGATGGGATACCCCAGGAAGCTGTGCATGATGGCACGTCTGCTGCTGAACCATCCCCGGCTGTATATGCGCCATTTGTTTCAGTTTTCAGGGATGATGGGAACCTGACGGTATGCTTCGTGAAGATGAATGGGTCATCGAGCCCAACCGCCCCGTCCTGCACTACTGGCGTGATGTCTGGCGCTACCGGGAGCTGTTCTGGTTCCTGGTCTGGCGCGATATCCTGGTCCGTTACAAGCAGACCGTCATCGGCGTTGCCTGGAGTGTGCTGCGTCCCGTGCTGACCATGATCGCCTTTACCGTGGTCTTCGGTCTGCTGGCAAAACTGCCCTCCGGCGACGTTCCCTATCCGCTGCTGGTGTTTGCCGCCATGATCCCCTGGAATTTCTTTGCAAACGCCCTGTCGGAAAGCTCCGGCTCCCTGGTGGGCAGCGCCAACCTGGTCACCAAAGTTTATTTTCCCCGCATCATCGTGCCGACAAGCAGCATCATCGTCAGTCTGACCGACCTGCTCATCTCCCTGCTGGTAATAGCCGGGATCATGCTTTGGTACGGATTCTGGCCCGACTGGCGGATTGCCACTCTGCCGCTCTTTCTGCTGCTGGCCTGCCTGCCGGCGGTTGGCGCCGGACTCTGGTTCGCCGCCCTCAACGTCAGGTACCGCGACTTCAGGTACGTGGTGCCGTTTCTGTTGCAGTTCTGCCTCTACGTCTCGCCGGTCGGCTTTGCAAGCCAGATCGTGCCGCAGCAGTGGCGGCTGCTCTATGCCCTGAACCCGATGGTGGGGGTGATTGACGGTTTCAGGTGGGCATTGCTGCGCGGCAGCGCGGAACTCTTCTGGCCCGGCATCCTGCTTTCCACGGCACTATCGCTCCTGCTCGTTGCTTCCGGACTCTGGTATTTCCGGAAAACCGAGCGGGTGCTGGCAGATGTGATATAGAGGCTGTTCATGGCTCCCGTTATTACCGTCGAAAACCTGGGTAAGCGGTACATCATTTCCCATCAGCAGGGGGATCAGTACACCACGCTGCGCGATGGCATCACCGGAGCAGTATCCTCCGTCTGCAGAAAAATTCGCTCACCCTTCACCCCCCATGTTTCAACGGTACCCTCTACCTCTGCTTCTGAAGATTTTTGGGCGCTGAATGATGTGTCCTTTGAGGTCAGGCAGGGGGAGCGTATCGGCATCATCGGGCGCAACGGTGCCGGAAAGTCTACCTTGCTGAAAATCCTGTCCCGCATCACCGAACCGACCACCGGCCGGGTCAGGATCCGGGGCAGGGTAGCCAGCCTGCTGGAGGTGGGCACCGGTTTTCATCCCGAACTGACCGGCAGGGAAAACATCTACTTAAACGGTGCTATCCTGGGGATGGGTAAACAGGAGATAGCCAGAAAATTTGACGAGATCGTCGCCTTCTCCGAAGTGGAAAAGTTTCTGGATACCCCGGTCAAGCGGTACTCCTCCGGCATGTACGTGCGCTTGGCCTTTGCCGTGGCTGCACACCTTGAGCCGGAAATCCTGATCGTGGATGAAGTGCTGGCGGTGGGGGATGCCGCGTTTCAGAAGAAATGTCTGGGGAAGATGGAGGATGTGGCGACTCAAGAGGGGAGAACCATTCTCTTTGTCAGTCACAATATAGGCGCAATTAAGCAGCTCTGCGGCACATGCTTGTTTCTCAAAAATGGCGAGTTGGTAGCACATGACACAACTGACAAGGTGGTAACGTCATACCTTGGCTCTGATCTTTCTACAGGTGGCCTCAACAGAGCCTGCTTTATCGGTACCCTCCTGGACGCGCTCATTTTTCATGAAATAGTTATCAATGGGATATCGAGCGGTTGCATCCACCTCAATCCGGACCGGAGCATTATCATTTCGATAAAAGGGGTCTGTAAGCACGACCTTCCGAACTTTAGAATAACCATTTCCGTATTCAAAGATGATGTGAGGCTGTTATCGCAGCATGACACGCAGACCCCACAATTGTTAAGGAGGGGAACGTTCATTTCGGAAATCATCATCCCTCCTTTTCTCTTGAGGCCCGGCGAATATACTGTGGCAGTTGGCGGACATAGAGATGGAATGAATGACTGGATTTGGGGAACTTACCTGAGAAGTTTTTCTGTTGTAGAAGAATGGTACTCAAATAACGATGCTGTTAATTACGGAGTTATAAATATTCCATTCAATGGAAAACGTGTAAATGAACCTTTAGATAGTGAGAGCGACAGAGGGTGAGATTTAACAATATCAGCTATATAATTCCAGCATATAACTGTGCTGAAACAATAATTGAATCTATTGATTCAATTATTGATGGGAATGTATCAGATGGCGATGAAATAGTTATTGTCAACGACTGCTCTACTGATAATACCGCTGAAACAATCAATGAACTAAACCTGAAATATTCTTATATAAAGGTACTGCATCATGTAAGGAATAAGGGAGGCGCTGCAGCAAGAAATACAGCAGTAGAGAACTGTACCAATGACATTGTTTTTTGTCTTGATTCCGATAATATTCTTGCGCCTCATTCCGTGAAGGCTCTGAGGGAGCACCTCCTGCTGTCAGGTGCTGATATCGCAGCATTCGAGGAGCTTCACTATTTCAACACTGTCAAAGAATGCGTCACCCATAAGTGGAAATTCAGGAACGGTTTAATTACGTTAGAAGATTGTCTGGCTGGTCCGATAACGCCGGGCGCCAGCGGCAACTATCTGTACACCAAAGAGAGTTGGCGCAAGGCGGGGGGATATCCCGAATTCGCCGGTGCTCTGGACGCCTGGGGTTTCGGCTTTCGGCAGTTAGCCACAGGTTCACGCATGACGGTGATGCCCGAGTCCTTCTATTATCATCGATACGGGCATGATTCTTACTGGATGAGGGATGCCCGGAAAGGAATGATGTCTCTCACGGCATTACAGATACTTATTCCCTTCATAGATTTAATTGATGAAAATGATGTGGACTATATCATGAGCAGAGAGGGGAGATATAACTGGTTCAGCCGTATGAAGGAACGTAATATCAGATTGAAATCAGGCGCCATTGGAAACGTAGGCACGGTAATCAATCAGAGCTGCGACGGTTCCGAGTCAGATTGCAACTTGATAATGAATTTGTTGAGAAAATTGAATAAATTTTGGTCAAACAACTAGGCGAGCGATTTATGATCTCTTTTTCTGCGACCAGAATAAAAATCTGTGCTTATCTAAGGTATATGGCAGATTTTCTAACGTTCCATAGGCTGAACGAAAAAGAGACTGCACGCTTTCCCGTTCGTTGGAATGACCGTCTTCCCTGTTTGAAGGATAAGACTTCGGCATCCGGGTTTGATTCTCATTATATCTACCATCCTGCTTGGGCCGCACGCATTCTCGCCCAGAGCCGGACGCAACTCCACGTGGACATCTCCTCTTCGCTGCATTTCTGCACCATAGTTTCTGCCTTTCTACAGGTCAGGTTCTACGACTACCGTCCGGCTGACCTCCGGCTATCCGGGCTTACCAGTGAAGCGGCAGACCTCTTGGCACTTCCTTTCAGGGACGAGAGTATCGAATCCCTTTCCTGCATGCATGTGGTGGAGCATGTAGGGCTTGGGCGTTACGGGGATCCCCTCGATCCGGACGGGGATCTGAAGGCGATCGCTGAGTTGAGGCGAGTGGTGTCTAGAGGTGGGACGCTGCTGTTTGTGGTCCCATTGGGGGGGACAGCGAAGATTCTGTTTAATGCCCATCGCATTTATACTTACCAGCAGGTCGTAGGGTACTTCGAAGGGTTTGAGTTGAGAGAGTTTGCCTTGGTTCCCGACAATGCTGCCGGACAGGGGATCATCGCTCCGGCTAGTGGGGAACTGGCGGATGCCCAGGACTACGGTTGCGGCTGTTTCTGGTTTGTGAAACCGGCTGATATAATGCCACGATCATCCTAACACTTTGCGGTTGCTACCAGTTTGCAAGAGAGAGCGAATGACCAGGTTTGGCACACAGAATGAGCACCGCAGGATCGAGTGGCTTAAAGCTGTGCTTCGCCGTATTCCGGCCGGAAGCAGGATTCTCGATGCCGGCGCTGGCGAACAGCGCTTCAGGGGGCTTTGCTCGCATCTTGAATATGTTTCGCAGGATTTTGCCAGGTACGACGGCAAGGGTGATGGGCGCGGCCTTCAGACGGGCTTTTGGGAACAGGCGGATCTTGATATCGTCAGTGATATCGTCTCCATACCGGTGGCCAGCGGCTCCTTTGATGCCATCATGTGCATCGAGGTATTCGAGCATCTTCCCGAACCGGTTCTGGCAATAAAGGAGTTTTCAAGGCTCCTTAAAGACGGAGGTCACCTTGTCGTGACGGCCCCCTTCTGCAGCCTGACCCATTTTGCCCCCTATCACTATGCTACCGGTTTTAATGCCTATTTTTATCAAAAGCATTTTGCAGACGCCGGATTCCGTATTGTAGAAATTGTGCCAAACGGAAATTTTTTCGAATATCTGGGCCAAGAGATACACCGTGTTCCGGAAATAGCGAACCGATATTGCCATTTCAAACTTAATTTTTTTCAAGGAATAGCTTTGCGGCTCATGCTGCGAGTTCTAGAGCATTGTAGCCACACTGATCGCGGTTCCTCCGAAATGCTCTGTTTCGGCTATCATGTTCATGCTGTGAAAATCCGGCAATAATCTTGGGCAAGTTCATGAGAATCTGCATCTGATGACTCTATACAGCCAGCATATCATTGCCAACCGCTCCTTCGGTAGCGGGGGGGCGTCGCTCTGCCGGCAGCCGGACAAACCAATGCTTGTTTCGTGTCGTTGGTTGAATAACCCCGTCATTGATACCGACAACCAGGTTCCGGCAGGATGGCAGTGGTTATGAACGCCCGTTCCGCTCCTCGTGTAACAGTGCTCATGGCAGTATATAACGGCGCCGCCTACCTGCGCGAGGCGGTCGAGAGCGTTCTTGCACAAACATTCGGTGACTTCGAGTTTGTTATTGTCGATGACGGTTCGACGGATGAAAGCGCCCGGATTGTTCAGAGCTATACCGACCCGCGTATCAGGCTGGTACGAAATGAAGGCAATATCGGGTTAAGTGCCTCGCTCAACCGTGGCCTTGAGTTGGCACACGGAACATACGTAGCGCGGATGGATGCCGATGATATTTCGCTGCCCAAGCGTCTGGCGACACAGATATCGTTCATGGATGCCCACCCGCAGGTTGGGATATGTGGAAGCTGGGTTGAGTGGTTTGACGACAGCCAGCATACCGGCACATGGGGGCTCCCGACTGATGATGAGGCATTAAAATGCTTGCTGCTCTTTTCTCCGTCCCTGTATCACCCAACAGTCATGTTCAGAAAACGACTGTTTGATGATGCTGCACTCAGGTACGCCACCGACTTTGCCCAAGCACAGGATTATGAGCTATGGTGCCGCCTTATGGACGTCTGTGCATTTGCGAACATTAGCGAGGTTCTTGTGCGACATCGCCGGCATGCACAAAGTGTCGGCAGCTTTGCCGCAGATGGTCAACTGGCCAATGCTACCAGGGTGAGAAAGCGGATGTTGCAAAAGTTCGGTTTTGAACCGACAGAAGATGAACTTGCCGTGCACACGGCATTGGCGCTGGGGAAACTGCCGTCGGATGAGAAAATGTTTCAGAAACTGCAGGACTGGTTGCTGGTATTACTGGACAGAAACGATAACCGCGCCGTCTTTTCTCAGTCAGCCATGCGCAGGCTGCTGGCAGAAAAATGGTACTGGCTTTGTCTTCACTCGGCGCCGCTTGGGGGATATGTCTGGCGCGGCTACTATGCATCGCCGTTACGTGCTTTTCTCCCGTTGTCGCTTCGGCAGCACCTGATGCTTGTGGTGGGCGGCAGGTTCAGGCGCAAGGTCGTGGTAACGAATTGATGAGGCTGGTCCAGTTCAATACCCTTGATCATTATGGCGGCGCCGCCGGTATGGCCACCAGCCTGCACCATTTTTTCAAGGAACGGGGAGCAGCGTCAACGCTGATTGTCGGGACAAAACTGGGAGCTGATGCCGCGACCATCGAACTTGGAGCTGCCGTGCGGCAGGCGGTGGCCAACCAGCCCCTGTTGGGCAGGAGCGTGACGCAAAGTGTCATCGCTGCCCTTTGCCTGCGTCGGCGCCTTGAGGCGGCCATGGGACGCGAAGATTTGGGAGCGCCGGAAAGCCGCTTTCTGGATACCCTGCTGCTGGACAATCCCGACCTGATACTCTGCCACAACCTGCATGGCGGCTATTTCGATCTTCGATCTCTGCCGGCGCTGGCGCGGCGCCATCCCGTGGTGCTGCTCCTGCACGATCCCTGGTTGCTGGCCGGTCACTGTGCGCACTCCTTTGATTGTGAGCGGTGGACAGACGGCTGCGGAACCTGCCCCTATCCCGGTCTGCAGTACGCCCTGCGGCGGGACAGCTCCCATGGCAACTGGCTGCGAAAAAAGCGGATTTACGAATCGTGCCGCTTGTACGTGGTCACCCCGTCCCACTGGCTGATGGACAGGGTGGAACGCTCCATGCTGAAGCCAGCCGTGGTCGCGGGCCAGGTAATCAACAACGGGGTCGATCAGAGGGTGTTTCACCCCGGTAACCGGGAAACGGCGCGCAGAGAGCTGGGGATAGACACGGCCGAGCAGGTGGTGCTGTTTGCCGCCAACGGCATCCGCGAAAGCGTTTGGAAGGATTACGCCACCATGCGCGGCGCCGTTGCCGAAGCGGCACGCATGGCTGACCGGCCAATCCGCTTTCTTGCCGTTGGTGAAGATGCGCCGCCGGAGCAGGTGGGGACGGCAACCATTACCTTTGTACCGTACCGTTCGGCTGCGGAACTGGCCTGCTATTATCAGGCGGCCGATCTGTACCTGCACGGGGCAAGGGCGGAGAACTTTCCCACCACAATTCTGGAGGCGCTTTCCTGTGGCCTGGCGGTGGTGGCCACCGCAGTTGGGGGCATTCCTGAGCAAATCCGCGGCTTGCAGCATGACGGGGACGAGAGCGGTTTGAACCGGTACGCCCGGAATTCAGCGACCGGCATTTTGACGCCTATGGGAGATAGAGCAGCCCTTTCCCGTGCCATAGGATTACTGCTGAATGAGCCGGACCTGCGGCGGCAGATGTCCGCCTCGGCTGTCCGGGATGCCCGGCAGCGTTTCAGTCTTGAAGGGATGGGGCAGCGATATTTTGACTTTTTCACTGACATACTTCACCGGAAGAAGGATTCACAGGTGCCGCATGGACGCTAAACATCTGTCGGTTGTTATCGGCTCATACAACCGTTGCCGCTTCCTCAAGCTTGCCGTTGCCAGCGTCCGTGAAGAACTGGCGCGGTCTTCCCTGGCGGGCGAGATCATCGTCGTGGACGGTGGCTCAACGGATGGCGCCCTGGAATGGCTGGTGAAGCAGAAAGATGTCATCACCATTGTTCAGCACAATCGGGGGGAGTGGGGGGGGGGAAAGATCGAGCGCCGCTCCTGGGGCTACTTCATGAACCTCGGCTTCAAGGCTGCCCAGGGGAAGTACATCTGCATGCTCAGCGACGACTGTCTGCTGGTGCCGGGGGCGATCAAAAACGGTGTGGAGCTGGTTGAAAGCAGGCTTTCGGCCGGCGAGAAGATCGGTGCTGTGGCCTTTTATTGGCGCAATTGGCCGGATCAGCAAGCCTACTGGGTTGGTCTTACATTTGGAAACCGACTCTTTGTAAACCACGGCCTCTACCTGCGCCAGGCGTTGTCGGACGTTGGCTATGCCGACGAAGAAACCTACCATTTCTACCATGCCGACGGAGATATTTGTCTGCGTATGCATGAACAGGGCTACGACTGTATTGATGCACCGGAATCGTTTGTGGAGCACCATGAACATGCCAACACGTCGCTGCGGCGAGAAAATCTTCAGCAACAGCAGACCGACTGGGCACGCTACTGCGCGCGCTGGGAACATCTGGGCAGGCCTGAGCGGGACTGGCTGGAGCGACACTTTGATGACACGGCCCGCACGGCACGTCTTTTCAGAAAGCAGTGGTTCCGGTTATGAAACTTCATCTCGGCTGCGGTCAACGCTACTTGGAGGGGTACGTCAACATCGACTTTCCCCTGTCCAGCCATACGGTACAGACGGAAAGCGTTGCCGACCTCCATACCGACATCACCACGCTCCGCTATCTGCCGGGTAGCGTGGCAGAGGTGCGGCTGCACCACCTGTTCGAGCATTTCCCCCGGCCGGTGGCCTGCGGTCTGCTGGCGTGCTGGCATTCCTGGCTGCACCCCGGCGGGCTCCTGCGTATCGAGGTTCCCGATTTTTCACGTACTGCCCGGATCGTTCTGAACCCGTTCAGCTCTTTCCGGCAGCGGGCGGTGGCGGAGCGCCACCTGTTCGGTTCCCACGAGGCTCCCTGGGCGGTGCATTGTGAAGGGTACACGCCGGCCATGCTGAAACAACTGGTCGGCTGCTTCGGTTTTACACCGCTGCGGCTGGAGCGGAACGCCTGGTGCGGTACCTGCAATATCGAGCTTTACGCTGTTCGGGAAGAAGGGATTCCCGACAGGGAGTCGGCTGCCGGTCGCGCCGACCGATGGCTGCGCCAGTTTTTGCTCGATGAAAACGTTGAGCAGCGTCTTCACGCAACCTGGATGGAACAGTTTGCCGAACAACTGGACAAAGGCTGGGCAACGTGACAACCGTTTCCGTAATCATACCCACCTGGAATCGTTCTGCACTGTTGCCGAAAGCTATCCGCAGCGCCCTTGCCCAGACCCTGCCGCCGCTGGAAGTGTTGGTTTGCGATGATGGTTCGACTGATGATACCGAAGCTGTTGTTGGTTCTTTTGACGACAGCCGCCTTGTCTGGCTGCCGGGCGAGCGGGCAGGGCGGCCGGCGGTGCCGAGAAACCGGGGGATTGCGGCCAGCCGCGGCGAGTGGGTGGCTTTTCTCGATGACGATGACGTCTGGTATCCGGAAAAGCTGGAAAAGCAGGTTGCTCTGGCAAAGCAGCTCGGCTGTCAGGCTGTCTGCGGCAACGCGGTTCGCCTGGTGCCGGGGCAGGAGACAAACGGCAACCTGCTTGACTGCCACCACGACCGTTTTTCCTTTGAGCACCTGCTTACGGCAAACTTTGTCATTTGCAGTTCAGCCATGATGCACCGGTCGCTGTTTGCAGACGTTGGCGGGTTTCCTCCCTCGCCCGCTTTGACGACCGGCGAAGACTACGCTCTCTGGCTCCGGGTGGCGACAAAAACCGACTTTGCCTATTGTGCCGAACCGTTGCTGGACTATCGCGATGACCCCGCATACAGTGTGCGCGCTAACGGAGTGGATGATTGCACCCAGAAACGTCGCGCTCTCAAGGATTTTATCGGGTGGGCTGACGGAACACAGGGAGACAGGGCTAAAACGAGAGCGGCAAAGAGACTGCTCAGGCGCCTGTATGTGGCAGAAGCCTGGAAATGGTGCCGTCGGGTGTGCATGCCATGATTGTTGTCAAGCTGATGGGGGGCTTAGGCAACCAGATGTTCCAGTATGCGACCGGCAGACGTCTTGCCCTTCGGCACGGCGTCCCCCTGAAGCTTGACCTCACGTTTCTGGAGGGAAACCAAGCCGGTAGCACGCCGCGCCGCTTTGCCCTGCACTGTTTTGCCATTGAGGCAGCGAAGGCAACCCCCTGGGAAGTAGCGCTGATGACCGGCCGCGGGACATCGTTCGTCCTGCACAGTGTTTTTGCCCGCTTGTCTGGCGCCATACGTGGTTTTTCGCAGTATCGGGAACGGTGGTTTCAGTATGACCCAGAGGTATTGTGTCTACCTGATAACGTCTATCTTGAGGGGTACTGGCAGTCGCCGCGGTATTTCGACGATAGTGCAGAGATAATACGCCGGGAATTCAACCTGAAAACGGAGCCGGAAGGGAAAAACCGCGAGCTGGCAGATAGGATTGACTCAGTCGCTGCCGTCTCCCTGCATGTGCGCCGGGGAGACTATGTGACCGATCCTGTTACCAACGCCGTTCATGGCATCTGCGGACCTGACTATTACGATGCTGCCGTAACGACCATGACTCAACTGGTAAAAGAACCAGAATTTTTTGTTTTTTCTGATGATCCGGCTTGGTGTCGGGAGGAGTTGAAGGTCTCCTTTCCTATTCACTACATTGACAACAACAGAAATCAGCCTCACGAAGACTTGCGTCTGATGAGCCGGTGCCGGTACCATATCATCGCCAACAGCTCCTTTAGTTGGTGGGGGGCTTGGCTTTGTCAGCAACCCGATAAACTGGTGATTACGCCGAAACGCTGGTTTAACGATCCATCTGTTAATACTAATGACATGATACCAGTTGGATGGCATAGGTTATAATGTGAATTTGCGTAAAGACCATTTTGGATATTTGCAACGCAAATATTTTACACTTGTTGAGCCGGTACTAAGTGATGCAGCATATGCAAATATGTTGCTCTCTCGCTGGTTCGGGAGAGGTAATATCAGTAATCCAAAAACTTTTAATGAAAAAATTCAATGGCTCAAAGTATTTCATCGAAATCTTGGGTATGTGAAACTAGCAGATAAATATGCTGTAAGGAATTTTGTCAAAGAAAAAATTGGGAATGAGTTTCTTAATGAGTTGATTGGAGTTTGGGATAGCCCTTTTGAGCTTGATTGGACGGCATTACCAGTACAATTTGCACTTAAATGCACACATGGATCTGGAATGAATCTATTGATAAGAGACAAGTTTTCCGTCGATCAAGTTGAAATTAATAAACAATTAAGCTGTTGGCTTTTAATGGACTATTCTAAATTAGGGCGTGAATGGGTCTATAAAGATATTCCAAGAAGAATTATTGCAGAGCGTTTTTTGACTGATTATGATGGGCAGATTCCTAAAGACTATAAGATTTTTTGTTTTAATGGTGTACCACGATATATACAAGTTGATGTTGATCGCTTTGAGAAGCATCGCCGTGCCTTTTTTGACACTTCTTGGAAAAAACAGCCATTTTGCTTGTACTGTGAATCCTATAACAATGATTTGCCAAAACCTAAATATTTGGATGTAATGCTTGATGCCGCGCAAACACTATCGGAAAACATGCCATTCGTCAGGGTAGATTTTTATGCCATTCCCCAAGTGATTTTTGGTGAAATGACATTTTTTCCGGGAAATGGAACGGAAAATTTCTATCCTTCGGAATGGGATTTACTACTTGGCGATATGTTGGTCTTGCCGCAAATATCTACGAGGTAGTACTCGGTGAATTCAAATTGCAAGTGCACCATTGAGAGCTTGTGAGAAGACTTCAGTGGGCGTCTGGTAACCAAGACACTTTCGTGGCCGCATGTTTAGCTGCTCAACGGCTCTTCGAATCGTTTCTCTGTAATGCTGCGAAAGCTGATTCCTCTCGGAAAATACTGACGCAACAGGCCGTTACAGTTCTCGTTGGCACCTCGCTGCCATGGTGAACGTGGATCACAGAAGTAGGTATCAATCCCGGTAACGACTTCCAGCTTTTTGAACCTGTGCTACCGTACAAGTCTGCCGCAAGGTAGTGGAGTGAACCTCCCGATGATGTCCCTTGTCTTTGTCATCAGCACCGTGTACTTGGCCCTTACAGGTGCCGGCCTGCTCCTGTCGGAATCGATGATCTTTCTCCCCGGTCCCTCTTCCTATGTCGACAGTTCTGAAATCATCAAGCTGCCCCTTGCTGACGGCTCCCGCATTTCGGCACGTCTGTTCGAGAACGAGGCGGCCCGGTACACGGTCCTGTACAGCCACGGTAATGCCGAGGACATTGGAGATCTTGCCGGCCTGTTCGCGGAGTTTACCCGACAGGGATTTTCGATACTGGCCTACGATTACCACGGCTATGGCACCAGCAGCGGCAGACCGTCCGAGCAGGGGGCTTACCGGGCCATTGAGGCGGCCTATGACTATCTGGTGACGGTGAAACGGGTAGCCCCGGAGCGGATCATCCTCTGGGGCCGTTCCGTGGGCAGCGGCCCGTCAGTCCGGCTTGCCGCCACCCGTGCGGTGGGAGGGCTGGTGATTGAAAGCGGCTTTACCAGTGCCTTCCGGGTGGTGACCCGTATCCGTCTGCTTCCCTTTGATCGTTTTGACAACCTTTGGCTTTTGCCGCAGGTTTCCTGCCCGGTGCTGGTTATGCACGGGCAGGCGGATGAGATCATTCCTCCCCGCCACGGCAGGGAATTGTACGCCATGGCACCCGGCAAAAAGGTGAGCCTGTGGGTTGACGGGGCCGGACATAACAACCTGTATGCGGTCGCCGGCGAGCATTACTGGCAGGCCGTGCGGCAGTTCGTCCGGCTGCTGCCGGAGCCGGGGAGGGCAGAGGGGCAATAATGTCGCTATATCTGTTTTTGTATATGTGACAATTTTTGTCAAAGGGTTTGACAATATATGGACCTGTGGTAGCGTATAACATCGGATACGGCAGGTAATGCATCTAATATCAGTGTGTTGATCTCTTGGCTTCTCATGGCACTGCTTTTGCTAAAACAAAAAATGTCTTAGTTTTTATCGCTATCCATCGGCCACCCACTGCCGTACATCACACAGCCTGAAAACAGGCACACACAGAAAGGAGAAGAATCTATGCTCAGCAAGATTCGGAACAGCAAAGGCTTCACCCTGATCGAGCTGCTGATCGTTGTGGCGATCATCGGCATCCTGGCGGCAATCGCCATCCCGCAGTTCTCTGCCTACCGCGCCAAGGCGTACAACAGTGCGGCACAAAGTGACCTGAAGAACACGAAGACGGCTCTGGAAGCCTTTTTTGCCGACAATCAGAAGTATCCTTACTAAACCTGAACTCTGAGGAAGGAGATGATATCATGAAAAAAGTATTTGCTTTGGCTTGTGCTGCCACCGTATTAGCCGCGACAGTCGCCTTTGCCGTCAAGGAGCCGACGTCTACAAAAGGTGTAGGAACATTTGGTACTGGTTACATGCGTCCCGATGATAGTGGCCAAGTGACTTTCAACGCCACTGGCGTAGGTGCGGATGTTAAGTTCAACGCCAAGCTCTCGGCCAACGTGTTTATATCACTGCAATCTGATGCGGCTGGTGCTTCCTATCTGGTTGCCACCGTGCATGGCTCCGGCAATAAGTATTACGCCACCAGTTCCGGAGACAGCCGTATTTTCATGAAAGAGGTCGCCGACCTTGCTGCTGACCCTGCTGCTCCTCCCACTATTGGGGCTACTATTGATTGGAGTGGCTGGACTGCTGTGAAATAGAGTTATCTCTCGATTTGATAAGTGTGAGCGAGACAAGCGGGGGTAAAAGCCCGCTTGTTCTTTTTTGCTCGGGGGAGCAATAGAACCATGCAGCAGAATAGTAAATGGGATAGTCTGTGGCGTGAAGGCCGGCAGTCCTGCCTGCTGCTCATCATGCTGGTGCTGCTGCTGTACTGGCCCGCACTGAACGACACCGTTAATACTGTTGATGACCCTCACATCCTGAACGCCTATGGCATAAACGGGCACCACACGCTTGCCCGGCTATTCCTCCCCAGTGGCCAGTTCTACTACCGCCCCTTCATCGAACTTTCTTTCTACCTTGACAATCTTCTCTGGGGGCTTGAACCGCGTTTCATGCATTTGGAAAATGTGTTGTTGCATCTTTTCAACACACTACTGGTCTACACAATAAGTAAAAGAATAACCGCCCTGTCAAGTGGGGGGGAGCGTATTCCGCTGGTAAGCGCGCTGATCTTTGCCCTGCATCCCATCAACACCGAATCTGTTAACTGGATAGCCGGCAGGACCGACCCCCTGGCAGCCGTAAGTATCCTGCTGTCGCTTCACTTTCTGCTGAAGGGGGGTGAAAGCGGCCGGGTGCGGGATCTGGCGGTTGCCGGAGCGGCGTTCTGGTGTGCACTGCTCACCAAGGAAACAGCGGTGATGCTGGCACCGGCTTCGCTGGTGCTGCTGGCTGCCCTGAGAACGAGCAGCGTTTCTTCCGAGCGTCTGCAGCAAATTACCCGCCAAGTGTGGTGGGGGTATGGCGTCATCTTCATGGTGGTTGCTGTTGTTGCCGGTTTTAGGGTACTGGGCCGACCGACCGGCAGTAATAACGCTTTTTCCATGCTTATCAGGCAATACGATCTGTGGCAGGTTGTCCGCGATTGTTTCACCGCCACCGGTTTTTATCTGAAAAAACTGTTGGTGCCCGTTCCGCTTAATTTTGCCATTGATGTGGTGCATCCGGCATATGCAATTCTTGGGGTGCTGGTGGTGCCGTTGTGCTGGTATCTGCTGAAAAGGCGAAATATTTTCAGCGGTTTTCTGCTTTCAGCACTTCTATTCATGATTCCGCCGGTGGTGGTGATGTGTGCCGGCCTGAACTGGACACCGGTTGCCGAACGCTACCTGTATATTCCATCGGCGTTTTTCGCCATTTGGTGTGCCGGCTGTATCGACACTGTTCTTCGTGATCACAGCCGGTCGCGCCCTGTGGCCCTTCTGCTGGGTGCCGTAGTCATGGTGCTCGCCGCTGTAACCTTTCAACGCAATCTCGTCTGGCGTGACAATCTGTCGCTGTTTGAAGATGCCGTAAAAAAGTCACCCCGGTTTGGTGATGTGCGTAACGACTTGGGGCTGGCACTTGTCAAGGCTGGGCGGTATGATGAAGCGCGGGAGCATTTTGAGTTCGCTGTTGCACATGCAAAGCGGAAAAGGCTGCAAGACATTGCCCGCATGAATCTGCTTAACCTGGATATGCAGGGAAAAGATGCTGCAGAGAAGATACGGATGGTTGAGCAGGTGAGAAATGAGCAGGGAGATTTTCATGAGGGGCTGCTGATTCTGCATAACTCGCTGCTGCGGCAACAATTGCGCGTTGCAACAAAACGCGAATCATGGGCCATCTATCCGAAGCTTGTGCTGCTGAATGACCTGCTGTACCGCCGGACCGCCGACCCCCACTACCTGTATTATAACGGTCAATATTTGCTGATACTTGGGGAAAAGCAGCGTGCGTACCAATACTTTGCAGACGTGGTGCGCAAAGTCCCCTTCGAATCAGAGCTGTTTGTGAATAGCACGAAGCTTATGAAGTTACTTGATTCCGCACCTGCTAAGCAATCGGTGCCTTGATGCCGGGGTATGATGGGTGCGTGGAATTAAAAACGGGGAGTTAGCCTGAAGCTAACTCCCCGTTTTTAATTGGGGTGGCCAGAGGGATTCGAACCCTCGAATGTATGAGTCACAGTCATATGTGTTAGGCCCCTTCACCATGGCCACCATAAGCGCTATGTGAAAAGCCGGCCTAAGCCGGCTTTGATTATTTGGTGGAGCTGAACAGGATCGAACTGTCGACCTCTTGAATGCCATTCAAGCGCTCTCCCAGCTGAGCTACAGCCCCACATCAAAAGGACCTTCTAATTACCAAAAGAGTTCAGGCGTGTCAATAATTATTTTTAGCCTTTCCGCTTGACGCTTGGAAGTTCATTCGAGTATAGTCTGCGGACCGTGCCAGTCTGGTGGAATGGTAGACACAGCAGACTCAAAATCTGCCGGGGGCGACCCCGTTCCGGTTCGAGTCCGGAGACTGGTACCACTGCTTGTAGAGTAGCGGCCCCGCACAACCTCAGATGTGCGGGGCCGTTTGTGTAGGTGCCCGACGTTTTCTTGGCTTCTTCCTGGAATTGCTTGATGCGTGGTATCTGTGTTACAAAATTGGAACGAGTTTTGAATACTTCCAAATTGCATGAATTCGGGATTCATGCTAGGTAGCCATAAGTTTCAACGGGAAGGTCGATACGAGGGGGGCACGGCATGCGGCGCACCTGTTCTGATACACACGGATTTACCCTGGTTGAGCTGCTGGTAGTGCTGGCGGTGCTGGCGGTGCTGGCTCTCATGGCTGTGCAGGTGCTCAATAGTTATGTGGTCAGCGTAAAGGTGGGGCGCACAAGTGCCGATATCCGCACGATTGAGAAAACCCTGGCGGCGTATTATATAGAAAAAAATCAGTATCCTGCCTCACTCAAGGATGTGGGCATGGGTGAGCAGAGTGACCCCTGGATGAATCTTTATGAATATCGGTTGCTGGCGGGCGGCGTGGAGGCGCTGGAAGACTCGTTGGGCATCGCGCTCAACACGGACTACGACCTTTACTCCAAGGGGCCGGATGGCGTCAGTGCCATAGCTGCAGGCGATGCTTCCGCGCTGGATGATATCGTGCGGGCAAATGATGGTCAGTATGCCGGGCCGAGGACAAAGCTATGACAGACAACGAAAAGGCATCATTCTTTGATTCCCTTAAAGCACCCGAAAAGCGGGAGCCGTCTGCTTCCCAGTCACCTGAGCCTGCTGTTGATTTCTCCTTCTTTGATGAAGCACGGCCGTCTGCTCCACCAGAATCACAGGAGTTCGCCGGTAAACCCGACCTTGATTTTTCATTTTTTGACGAACCCGCTTCAACTCAACAACCGGAGTCGCAGAGCACGGTGTCACCCGCTGCCACTCCTGGGGAGCCCTCCGCTTTCCTGGTTGAGCAGAATACCGCGGATAATGCTTTTTCATTCCTTGACGCAGCGATTCCACCCACGCCGGCGGAATCGCCGGAAGCGGACCGTGGTGACGGCGCGCTGTTCAACTTTAATGGCGTGGCGCCTGATGAAGTGATTTCGCCCGCCGCGGCTCCGGTCTCCTCTGTCGAAGCTGCAAACGTCGAGAGAGAAGCGGCAGGGCAGGGACCGCGTGTCATGGTCTTTACCTGTCTGAAATGCTCGGCAACAATACCGTTTCCTTTTCCTGCTGTTCCGTGTGACCGGTCAGCTGGCGCCTGTCCGAACTGCTCGGCACCGTTTTCCGTCATTCGTGAATCGAGCGCCCAGCGAGCCCGTCGTAAATCCGGCGAACTGTACTGCTGTACCTGCGGTAACGCGATCGATCAACGCGTGCATTGTCCCGCATGTGGTCACTTCTGCCCCGATTACTACCATGTGGAAAATCCGCAGGAGGCTCAGCGTAAGGCACGGGAAAGTCGTGCCAACAGTTTCAGGATTGCGTTGGCGAACTTTCGTTCTTCTGCATTCCGCCAGCGGGACAAGCGCGCTGAAGAGTTGCACCAGGCACAACGGATGCGGGGTGCTGCCAAGGCAGGAGCCGCGCACTCCGGACGGAAGCGTCTTGTTATAGTTGTCGTGGCGGCCGTGCTGCTGGCCGTTATCGGAGGGGGCGCCTTGCTGGCGCACCGACACAAGCAGGAGCAACGGTATGTCGCTGCTTACATAAAAGCTGTGTATGCTCTGCATATCGGGACAGAAACGTGTTTCACGTCATTGAATAAGATGGTGGCGGAGTGGAAGGCGGCATCGGAAAATGGCAGGGCATACACCCCCCGAGGGGACAATGATGCCGGTATCAGGCTGGTTAAGATCAACAGCGAGGCCACAAAGCTTCTGCAGCAGCTTCAAGAGGGAGTGCCGGTAAAGTACGAGAAGGCACATGAGAATCTTCAGGAGCTGAATAGGGAATATGTGGCGTTGCAGCCCCTTGTAACGGCACCGCCGCAGTCTTTCGAGCAGATAAATCGCAGGGTTGAAACTGCGGACAAGGCGGTCAAGCGAAAAGTTCAAGAGCTGAAGGCTGGATTGAACGAAGACATGTCACGGGAGCTTGACGAGGCGCGGAAGCGGTATCGCGGTCTGGCCAATTTTTAGCTCAGGTGTGACGTATTCCCCCGGTACTGTATGATTGAGACCTGATACGGATAGTCATCAGGAATTGAGAGCATCCGGCTGGCATTGTTTTGCTTTACAAAAAACTGTCAGTACGTTATGAAAGATACTTTGCGGAGCGTAGCGCAGCCTGGTAGCGCACCTGCCTTGGGAGCAGGGGGTCGAACGTTCGAATCGTTTCGCTCCGACCAAAAAAATCAAGGGGTTACGACGCAGTCGTAGCCCCTTTTGATATAAGAATTTCATACGATTTCAGACAGAGAAAAGCCCCGCCGGTGAGGACGGGGCATCCAGGCCGAGGGCGGCGGGCGTCAGGAGGTGTCGCCGTTAGAGGGGCCGTCCTTGGCGATACATTACACTTCCAGGGCCTGCATGCTGTAGAGCTAACAGCACATGGCTGGCACAGGCCGGCCTAAGTATTAGCCGTGCGACAATTCATACCGCACACTGCGGCCTTGTCCGATCCGCTGTAGCATTCCCAGCTCATACAACTGATCGAGCTCCCGAAATGCTGTGGCCCGGCTGCAGTGGGTCATGGAGGCGTACTTCTGGGTGGCCATGCCACCTTCAAAGCCATCCGGCCCAGTATCCAACAGGCGGTTAATGACCTTTTTCTGACGGTCGGTCAGTTTGTGCTGGTCATACTGCCGCCAGAGCTGTGACTTGGCAAAGACGCCGTTCAGAATATCGTTGGAGCGTTGCATTGCCCGGCTAAAGCATCCCAGGAACCAGACCAGCCATGCGGTTATATCGCAACCGCCTTTCTGGGTTTGCTCCAGGGTGCTGTAGTAGTCCTCACGCTCTGCCATGATCTATAATAGCGGTTTTGCTGTTTGTCATCCTGGGCAACGGCAAGGTCGGTGATGGCGCGGGCAATCCGTCCGTTACCGTCATCAAAGGGGTGAATGGTGACAAAATGAAGGTGAGCAATGGCAGCTCGCAGCAACCCCTCTACGGTGCCGCTGCTACGGCCCCGCCAGTTTAGAAACTGCTGCATCTCATGATTGAGTCGCTCTGAAGGAGGCGCCTCGTAGTGGATTTTTTCACGGCCAATGGGACTCGAAACCACCCGCATCGGCTCATCACCCGTGCGCCATGCGCCGGTAGTGATCTGATGCAGGCCGGAATAGCCGGTGGGGAACAAGGCAGCATGCCAGCCCCAAAGCCGCTCAACAGTCAGCGGTTTACTGAAATTCTGTGTGGCATCCAGCAACAGACTGACCGGATCATCAATCTTACGATCCACCGGCAGGCCAGCGGATGGCAGGCCCAGACGCCGGGCGACCGATGATCGAACTGAACGGGCATCCAACAGTTCACCCTCAATCGAAAAGGTGGTAAGGGTTTCTTCAATCAGCAGCTCTGCCTGGGCCTGCTGCTCAAGCTGCAGACCAAGCCCGGCAACCCGGCTGAGCAATTTGCCCTGCTGCAGACGGCATTCACCCAGTAACCCGAGTAGGGCAGAGGTGTCCCAGGTGAAGGTGGGCCAGTCGATATGTTGCCAGATGTATCGGGTCATGGAATCGCTTCATGAATCGCTTCAGATTTGTATGCGAATGTTTGTGTCACAAGAATTGCCTGCTGGCAAAGCAGCTGTGTAAAAAGCTTTGCGTAGTGTCCATAACGAACCTGTAAAATCGATTGCGTAACTGGCCAAAATCTCTTTAGAACCGAAAAAGCCAGTTATACAAAATCATTTACAGGTAAATTATGCCAATAAAAACAAATTTTTATAGATTTTTTTCTGTGGCCCGTTTTGATTTTTCTCCGTAGCAACATTGAGCAATGCGTCTCCCGTCGTGCCGATGTTTTTTCTTCCGCAGCCTCCGGTTTTCCTTTGCCGAACTGAGCAATTGACAGAAACGCTGGTCATGTATTAAAGGTCAAAGACCATATGCATACAGGCATGTTGTCGATATTTTAGAATCCATAAGGAGTGATACCTCCAATGCGCAGCGACATGATTACCCAAGGCCTGGAGCGGACGCCGCACCGGGCGCTTCTCAAAGGGACCGGTGTTCCCCAGAATCAAATGGACAAGCCGTTTATCGGCGTGGCAACCAGCTTTACCGACCTGATCCCCGGTCACGTGGGGATGCGGGACCTGGAGCGGTACATCGAGAAAGGGGTGCATTCCGGTGGCGGTTATGCCTTCTTTTTCGGTATTCCCGGTGTCTGTGACGGTATGGCCATGGGCCACAAGGGGATGCATTACTCCCTCCCCACCCGTGAACTGATCGCCGACATGGTGGAATCCATCGCCGAGGCCCACCGGCTGGACGGCCTGGTGCTGCTCACCAACTGCGACAAGATCACCCCCGGCATGCTGATGGCCGCCGCCCGCCTGGACATCCCCTGTATCATCGTCACCGCTGGTCCGATGATGAGCGGACGCGGACAGGCAGGCCGCCAGTATTCCTTCGTCTCCGACACCTTCGAAGCCATGGCCCGTTACAAGGCCGGGGTGATCGACGCCAAGGAGCTGCAGGTCTGCGAAGACAACGCCTGCCCCGGCATGGGTTCCTGCCAGGGGCTCTTCACCGCCAACACCATGGCGATTCTGACCGAAACCATGGGTATGTCGCTGCCCCGCTGCGGTACCGCCCTGGCGGTGTCTGCCCTGAAGCGGCGCATCGCCTTTGCTTCCGGGGAAACCATCGTGGATCTGGTGCGGAACAACGTCACCCCCCGCTCCATCCTGACCAGGGAGGCCTTTGAAAACGCCATCCGGGTGGACCTGGCCCTGGGGGGCTCCTCCAACACCGTGCTGCACTTGCTGGCCATTGCCCGCGAGGCCGGGGTGGAGCTACCGCTGGAGACCTTCGATATTCTGGCCCGTGAAACCCCGCAGTTGGCCTCCATGAACCCGGCCGGCGAGCATTTCATGGAAGATCTGGATGTGGCGGGCGGTGTCTCCGGCGTGCTGAAGCAGCTGGGGGACAAGATCAAGGACAATCCCACGGTTATGGGGCTCTCCACCCTGCAACTGGCTGAAAGCGTCCAGAATGTCGACGAGACCGTGATCCGGCCGCTTTCCAACCCGGTGAAGAAAGAAGGGGGCATTGCAGTGCTGTTCGGTTCCATTGCTCCCAAAGGGGCGGTGGTGAAACAGTCCGGCGTGTCGGACAAGATGATGGTTTTCGAAGGAACGGCCCGTTGCTTCGACTCCGAGGAGTTGGCCATGGCCGCCCTGATGGACGGCAAGATCAAATCCGGCGATGTGGTGGTGATCCGCTACGAAGGCCCCAAGGGTGGCCCCGGCATGCGGGAGATGCTGGCCCCCACTGCTGCCCTGATGGGGCTTGGCTTGGGCGACTCCGTAGCACTGATCACCGACGGGCGCTTTTCCGGCGGTACCCGCGGTCCCTGCATTGGCCATATCTCACCTGAGGCGGCCGAAGGCGGCCCGATCGCGTTGGTTGAGGATGGCGACCGTATCCTCCTGGATATTCCCAACCGCACGCTGGACCTGCTGGTGGACGAGGCGACCTTGGCCGCCCGTCGCGCAAAGTGGGCCGCGCCGGAACCCAAAATCAAGGGTGGCTGGCTGGCCCGGTATGCGAAAGTCGTCACCTCGGCATATACCGGGGCGGTAACGACGGCATAGTACTAGGTAACAATAGATTTTTCTTAGCCATGTTTCCCCCCCCAACCTACCCCCGCCGGGGGGGAGGAGCGTAGTCTTGTCTCCCTCCCCAGGAGGGGGAGGGATGGGGAGGGGAATGAGATGTTACACCGTAGT
Source organism: Trichlorobacter ammonificans (assembly GCF_933509905.1). Taxonomy (GTDB): domain Bacteria; phylum Desulfobacterota; class Desulfuromonadia; order Geobacterales; family Pseudopelobacteraceae; genus Trichlorobacter; species Trichlorobacter ammonificans. The sequence continues at coordinate 1,324,598 of NZ_OW150024.1, forward strand.
AGTTCATGATATCAGGGCCTTCCGGCCCCTAGACCCCGGCCCCTGGCCCTAAAACAAGGAGGAATCTGCCATGAGAAAGCTCGGTGTTCTGTTTGCTGCTTCCGTCCTGGCGTTCACTGTCGCCGGTTGTGCAACCGATGAGTCGGCCCTGCGGGCTTCCAGTTCGCTGCTGCTGTCAGCAAAAGAGGTTAAGGATATCTTTGTCGGCAACACCGTCACCTCCGCCGACGGCAAGACCTACTATTTTGACCGTAGCGGTGTCGTGGTCGGCAAAGGGGCCTACGGCGACAAGAACAAGGGGAACTGGAACATAACCCCTGAAGGGCAGCTCTGCTTCAGCAACTGGAACGCAAATTTTGCACCCAGCACCTGTTACAAGGTGTTTTTCGACAATGCCAGCCAGCAACGCAAGCTGGTGGATATGCACGGAGAGGTGCAGTACACGGTCATCAACATCCTGACCGGTAATCCCAACAATTTCTAATCGCATTTGAGGTTTTTTATGAAAATGAATGGAGCGCGTATCCTCCTCGAATCCCTGAAGCGCGAGGGGGTTGACTTGGTGTTCGGCTATCCCGGCGGCACCGTGATCAATATCTACGATGAACTGATGAACGTGCGGGAGATCAGGCATATCCTGCCCCGCCACGAGCAGGCCGGCACCCATGCCGCCGACGGCTACGCCCGGGCCACCGGCAAGGTGGGCGTAGCCATTGCCACCTCCGGCCCCGGCGCCACCAATACCGTCACCGGCGTTGCCACGGCCTACATGGATTCCATTCCGATGGTGCTGATCACCGGTCAGGTACCCACACCGCTGATCGGCAACGACGCCTTCCAGGAGGTGGACATCATCGGCATCACCCGACCGATCACCAAGCACAGCTTTCTGATCCGCGATGCCAAAGATATTCCGGCCATCGTACGCAAGGCGTTTTATATTGCCAAGAGCGGCCGTCCCGGTCCGGTGGTGATCGACTTTCCCAAGGATGTACAGATCAGCCAGGCTGAGTTCAAGTGGCCGGAGACGGTCGATATCCGCGGCTACAAACCCAACCTGGAAGGACATCCCAAGCAGGTGGAGAAGGCGGTCCAGATGCTGCTGGGCTCCCGTCGTCCGGTTATCTACGTTGGTGGCGGGGTGATCACCGCCGATGCTGCCGGTGAGCTGACGGAGCTGGCCCGCACCCTGCAGGCGCCGGTGACCACCACCCTGATGGGGCTGGGTGCGTTCCCGGAGAACGACCCGCTGTCGCTACGCATGCTGGGGATGCACGGGGCCTATGCCGCCAACATGGCCATGACCCATGCCGACCTGATCCTGGCCGTGGGAGCCCGCTTCGACGACCGGGTCACCGGCAAGATCGCCACTTTTGCGCCCCACGCCAAAATCATTCATATCGACGTTGATCCCACCTCCATCCGCAAGAACGTGCGGGTGGACCTGCCGATCGTGGGCGACACCAGGGACGTGCTGGTGAAGATGGTGGCCGAAGCCAAACAGCAGGCGGGGAAGGTGAAAGAACTCCACACGAATCTTGCCGCCTGGCATGAGGAGCTGACCGCCTGGAAAGGGAAGCATCCGCTTTCCTACAAGCAGAGCACCACGGTGATCAAGCCGCAGTTTGTTATTCAGAAGCTGCGGGAGCTGTCCAAGGACGATGCCATCATGGCAACGGATGTGGGACAGCACCAGATGTGGACCGCCCAGTTCTTTGAATTCCAGAAGCCGCGCACCCTACTGTCGTCCGGGGGACTGGGCACCATGGGCTTCGGCCTGCCGGCCGCCATGGGGGCCCAGGCTGCCTGTCCGGGCCGCCAGGTGATCTGCGTCTGCGGCGACGGCGGTGTGCAGATGAACATCCAGGAGTTGGCAACCCTGGTGCAGAACCGGTTGCCGGTGAAAATCGTCATCCTCAACAACAACTTCCTGGGGATGGTGCGGCAGTGGCAGGAGCTGTTCTTCGACAAGCGCTACTCCCAGACCTGTCTGGAGATGCCGATCGATTTCGTCAAGCTGGCCGAGGCTTACGGCGCCAAGGGGCTGAAGGCTGAAAAGCCCGCCGATGTCGAGAAGGTGATCAAGGAAGGGTTTGACTACAATGGTCCGGTCATCATGGAGTTCAAGATCGCCCGCGAGGAAAAGGTACTGCCGATGGTGCCTGCCGGAGCGTCGCTGAACGAAATGGTGCTGAACGCATAGGGAGGCAAGGAGAACGCTCATGCAGCATACCATATCGGTTATTGTGGAAAATGAATTCGGTGTCCTGTCCCGGGTGGCGGGGCTCTTTTCCGGCAGGGGGTTCAACATCGACTCCCTGTCGGTTGCTCCCACCACTGATGAGTCCCTTTCCCGCATCACCATCGTCACCAGAGGGGATGAGGCGGTGCTGGAGCAGATCACCAAGCAGCTGAACAAGCTGGTGGATGTCATCAAGGTGCTGGACTTCTCCGACGGCAGTGCCATTGAGCGTGAAATGGCATTGATCAAGGTAACTGCCGAGGACCAGAGCCGCGCCGAGGTGCTACGGATCGTGGATATCTTCCGGGCCAAGATCATCGATGTGACCCCCAAGTCCTACACCATCGAGGCCACCGGGGCGCCGGCCAAGATCAACGCCATCCTGGACCTGCTGCGTCCCTTGGGGCTGAAGGAGCTGGTCCGTACCGGCGCCGTGGCCATCGGCCGTGGGGCAAGGGGATGGAAAGGGTAGGGGCGGATTCTCGTTTCCTTCTCAGGCAGGCCAAAGGCCGTTCCGGTAGTCCGGGACGGCCTTTGATGTTCCCCACCTTGCAGGGCAGGCGGTTTCGGTTACACTTGCAAAATATTCATCGCTTTCATAGGGGAGGGATGTCATGAACCTTAAAAACAGACGTACCATTGTGCTGACCGATGGTGACCCCGAACTGAAACGGGGTGAAATCCGGGATTACTTCCATGCCACTTTTGATATCGACGAGGAGCTGTACCGGACACTGCGCCATGACGAGACCTTCTACCTGCGTGCCGACCGGCTGCGTCATCCCCTGATTTTCTACTACGGCCATACCGCTGTCTTCTTCATCAACAAGCTGGTTATTGCCCGGATCGTCAGTCAGCGGATCAATCCGGAGTATGAGTCGATGTTTGCGGTGGGGGTGGATGAAATGTCCTGGGACGACCTGGACGAGCGGCATTATGCCTGGCCCTCCCCCGGCGAGGTGCAAGCGTACCGCGACCAGGTGCGCAGCCGGGTGGATGAATTGATCCGAACCCTGCCGCTCACGCTGCCGATTACCTGGGAGTCGCCCTGGTGGGCCATCATGATGGGGATCGAACATGAGCGGATTCACTTGGAAACTTCGTCGGTGCTCATCCGCCAGCTGCCCATTGACCAGGTACGCCCGCTGCCGTTCTGGGATATCTGTCCCGACGGTGGCGAACCGCCGGCAAACGAACTGCTGCCGGTTGCGGGAGGTCTGGTACAGCTTGGCAAGTCGCGCAGTCACCCGCTGTACGGCTGGGACAACGAATACGGCCAGCGGCATGTGGAAGTGCCCGGCTTCGCGGCGTCACGCTATCTGGTTTCCAACCGCGAGTTTCTGGGCTTTGTCGACGACGGCGGGTATGAGAACGAGCAGTGGTGGACCGATGAAGGGTGGCGCTGGTGCCAGTTTCGCCGAGCCGAGCATCCCCTGTTCTGGATACGGAGCGACGGTGGCTGGAAGCTGCGTACCATGGCCAGCGAGATCGAGATGCCCTGGAACTGGCCGGTGGAGGTGAACCAGCTCGAAGCCGCTGCCTTTTGTGCCTGGAAAACTGCCGCAACCGGGCAACCGTTGCGGCTTCCCACCGAAGAGGAGTGGCTGCGACTGCGGGATGTCTGCGCCGTGCCGGATCAGATAGAGTGGGGCGAACTGCCGCCCGGCAATAGCAACCTGGCCTTCTGGGCTTCCTCCTGTCCGGTGGACCGCTTCCGCGCCGGAGAATTTTACGATCTGATCGGTAATGTCTGGCAATGGACCGAAACGCCCATTTATCCCTTTGAGGGGTTCGAGATCCATCCCTGGTACGACGATTTTTCCACGCCCACCTTCGATACCCGTCACAACCTGATCATGGGGGGCTCCTGGATATCCACCGGCAACGAGGCGACCCGCCATGCCCGCTACGCCTTCCGGCGTCACTTCTTTCAGCACGCCGGCTTCCGCTACGTGGAAAGCAGCACGCCGGTGGAACAACACGACAACCGCTACGAGACCGACAGCCTGGCTGCCCAGTACTGCCATGCCCACTACGGTCCGGAGCAGTTCGGTGTTGCCAACTTCCCGGCTACCTGTGCCCGGATCTGTCTGGAGCAGATGGCGGGCCGCTCCCTGGGGAGAGCCCTTGACCTTGGGTGTGCTCTGGGGCGAGCCTCCTTCGAGCTGGCGAAAGGCGGCTTCCGAGAGGTGATCGGCCTCGACTTTTCCACCCGTTTCTTCCGCTTGGCAACGGCCATGCAGGAGGAAGGAATTTTACGCTACACCCTGCCGGAAGAGGGCGAGATCGTCTCGTTTCACCAGGCGAACCTGGCTGACTTCGGTCTGGACGGAATCCGGGAGCAGGTACAGTTCTATCAAGCCGATGCCTGCAACCTGCCGGAGAAGTTCAGCGGTTTCGATCTGGTGCTGGCGGCGAACCTGCTGGACCGGCTCTACGGACCGCAACGCTTTCTGGAGAGTATCCATGGCCGGATCAATCCCGGCGGGTTGCTGGTACTTGCGTCGCCTTACAGTTGGTCCGAGGAGTTTACGCCGAAGGAGGAGTGGCTGGGGGGCTATCGTGAGGCGGGTGAACCGGTCTGGACCCTGGACGGGGTGACGGCTGCGCTGGCCGACAGGTTCCGCCTGCTGGGAGAACCACGGGATGTTCCCTTTATCATCCGCGAGACCCGCAGAAAATTCCAGCACGCTGTTGCCCAGGTGACGGTCTGGGAACGACTGGGACCGTAACGGCGGACCCCTCGTGGTACGGTATGGCTTCCTCCACAACTGCCTTGAATCGCGGCGACGCATCGAGTATAAAGAGGAGATGAAAATCTGTTCCCTGGCGAGCGGCAGCAAAGGTAACTGCCTCTATCTGGAGGCCGGTGATACCCGTTTGCTGGTGGATGCCGGGCTGTCGTTGCGTGAGACGACCGCACGACTGACACGATCGGGGATCGACCCGTCTTCCGTCCATGCCGTACTGGTTACCCATGAACATATCGATCATATCCGCAGCGCCGGTTCCTTTGCCCGACGGTTCAAGGTACCGGTAGTGGTCAGCTACGCCACGCGGCAGGCAGCCGAGGGGTACCTGGAGAAAACCGAACTGCTGGAGTTCGAGACCGGTTACTCTTTCACCTTCCGGGACTTGCTGATCGATCCGTTTCCGGTTTCCCACGACTGTTGCGATCCGGTGGGGTTTGCGGTGGAGTCCCGCGAGGGACGATTCGGCACCGCCACCGACTTGGGGACCGTGACCCGGCTGGTGCGTGAAAAGCTGAAGGGATGCCGGGCACTGAACCTGGAGTCGAACCATGATCCGGAGATGCTGCTGAACGGTCCCTATCCCTGGCACCTGAAACAGCGGATCAAATCGCGGCAGGGGCACCTGTCCAACCAGGAGTCGCTGGAGTTGCTGCATGAAATCGCCCATGACCGGCTGGAGGCGCTGGTCATGGCTCACCTTTCAGAGGCGAATAACCATCCCGACCGGGTGGTGGAGACCACGGCATCCTTTCTCAGGGATCAGAACCGCTGCGCACCCCGCATCACCATCGGGGACCAGCATCAGGCCGGACCGGTGATGGAGATCTGATCAGTTTAAATGCCGGTTTACCGCAGAGGTCGCAGAGGAAAAACCCAGGACAAAACCAAATCGAACTGATTTTTGGGTGTAACCGCATCCTGAGGACGTTGGTTTTGCTTTTACTCCGTGACTTCAGCGTCCTCTGCGGTGAATCAATTAATTGAATTTACACATATCAAGGAGCTACACATGATCCCACGCTACACCCGCCCCGACATGGCCAAAATCTGGGAGCCGGAAAACCGTTTCCGCATCTGGCTTGAAATCGAGACCCTGGCCTGCGAGGCGCAGGCCCAGTTGGGAGTTATCCCCAAAGAGGTCATTCCGGTCATCCGGGAAAAGGGCAACTTCAACATTGAGCGGATCGACGCCATTGAGGCCGAGGTCAAGCATGACGTCATCGCGTTTCTGACCTCGGTGGCGGAATTCGTCGGTCCCGAGGCCCGCTTCATTCACCAGGGGATGACCTCCTCCGACGTGCTGGACACCTGCCTGTCGGTACAGATGGTACAGGCTGCCGACGAGCTTTTGGCCGATCTGGAGATGATTCTCGAGTCGATCAAGCTTCGTGCCTACGAGCACAAGGACACGGTCTGCATGGGCCGCTCCCACGGCATCCATGCCGAGCCGGTCACCTTCGGGCTCAAGCTGGCCACCTGGTACGCTGAAATGGACCGCAATCGCACCCGTCTGAAGGCTGCCCGCGAGAACATCGCCACCGGCGCCATTTCCGGTGCGGTCGGCACCTTTGCCAACATCGATCCGTTTGTGGAAGAGTACGTCTGTGAGAAGATGGGACTTAAAGCCGAGCCGGTTTCAACCCAGGTGATTCCCCGTGACCGTCATGCCGAGTTTTTCTGCTGTCTTGCCATCATCGCCTCCTCCATGGAGCGGATCGCCATCGAGGTCCGCCACCTGCAGCGGACCGAGGTGCTGGAGGCGGAAGAACAGTTCACCAAGGGGCAGAAGGGCTCCTCGGCCATGCCCCACAAGCGTAACCCGATCCTTTCCGAAAACCTGACCGGTCAGGCCCGCTATATCCGGGCCCAATGCATCCCGGCCCTGGAGAACGTGGCGCTCTGGCATGAACGGGACATCTCCCACTCCTCGGTGGAGCGCTACATTGCCCCTGATGCTACGGTGGCCCTGGACTTCTCCCTGCGTCGTCTGAACGGCCTGATCCGCAACCTGGTGGTCTATCCGGACAACATGTTGAAAAACCTCAACCAGATGAAGGGGCTGGTCTTTTCCCAGAAAATCCTGCTGGACCTGACCCAGGCCGGCGTCTCCCGTGAGGATGCCTACCGGCTGGTGCAGAAGAACGCCATGAAGGTGTGGGAAGAGGGGAAGGATTTCCAGACCGAGCTTTTGGCAGACCCTGAAGTAGTGGGTGCACTCGGTGAGGCCAAAATCCGGGAATCATTTGATCTGTCCTACCACCTCAAGCATGTCGATACCATCTTTAGGCGGGTTTTCGGTGAAAACTGATCTGCTGCCGATCGTTACGTCGCTGCTGATTCCCGGTACCGCCGACGGTACCGCCGTGGTCTGGGCCAAGCGTCTGCTGACGGCCACCATCGTCTTTGCGCTGTTCTGGCTGTTTGCCCAACTGGTGCGACACCTTCTGGAACGATTCGGCACCAAGTTTAGTGCTTTCACCAAAACCGACCTGGATGATCGTCTGCTGAAGCGGATCACCCCCTCCATCACTCTGTTGCTTTCAACGCTGGGCTGTTATATTGCACTCTCCACCCTGCCGTTGCAGGAGCGGTTTTTCAAGGTGCTTTCCGGCGTTCTGTTCGTTGCTCTCGTGGTGATCTGTGCCGTCATCATCTACCGGGTGGTTGACGAGCTGCTCAGCAGGTACCTTGATCGTCTGCAGCACCAGGAAGAGGTCATTTCCCGCAGCATGATGCCGCTGGTCAGAAAACTGGCCACTATCGTGCTGTGCGGCGCATCGCTGATCATCATCCTGAAAAAGTTCAATTATGATATTCTCTCGCTGCTGACCGCCCTGGGGATCGGCTCCCTGGCCATCGGCCTGGCGGCCAAGGATACCCTGGCCCAGATGATCTCCGGTTTCATCCTGCTGATCGACCGTCCGTTCCGGATCGGCGACCGGATCAGGCTGGCCGGCGGCCAGGTGGGGGATGTGGTGGATATCGGCATGCGCTCCACCAAGATTCAGGGACTGGATACCACGGTGATGATCATTCCCAACTCCGATCTCTGTAACGCCACGGTGGTCAACATGGTGCGACCGACCGCGGTCATTCAGGGGCGGATCACCCTCGGAATCGGTTACGATAGTGACGTGGAACGGGCCAAGGAACTGCTGCTGGAAATTGCCCGGAACAACGCCGGAGTGCTGGAAGAACCGGCTCCCGTGGCGCAATTCACTTCGTTCGGCGACAGCGCCCTCAACCTGCTGCTGTTGTTCTGGGTTGCCGATCCGACCCGTCTCGGCGCCGTGACCGATCAGCTGAACTGCGCGATTCTGCGAAAATTCCGTGATAGCGGTGTGGCAATCCCGTATCCGACCCGCACGGTGCATCTGCAGCAGCTCGATCTCTCATCCTGAAGGAGGAGCATGCCATGAAAGTCTGGAAGCGGTACCTCTGCATCGGTGCACTGTTGCTGTTGCCGGTCCCGGTCTGCGCAGCGGACCCCTCGCCGGGGGTACGGCCCGAAACCACCGCGCTCTATCAGAAGGCACGTGACCAGGTTGCCGGTTTGGCCGGTACGCCGACCGCCATGCGAGCCGCCGACGTGGTGGCGCAGGCTGCGGCCCGGGTGGAGGCCGCCCAGAGCGGTTTGAAGGAGGGCAATGACCGTACAACCCGTGAAGCCTCGGAATTGGCACTGGTGCTGGTGAAGCTGGCCCTGGCCACCGCTGACGAGCGAGGAGCGGCCGAAAAGGTTGCTGCCGCCCGCAGGGAGCTGGACGCACTTGAGCAGAAGCTGGCAACCATTCTTGCCGGGAAAGGAGAGCGGCCATGAAACATTCCTGCGCATCAAGGGTGGTTGTTCTCCTGCTTCTGCTGCTGACGGTATCCGTCACGCCGCTTCGGGCGGCGGATGAGCTGCCTTCCTGGCTGCAACAGGCACAAAACGCCGTCTCCCTGGTCGTATCGAAGGCTGATACCGTGCCGGAGCTGGCCGACGATATCCTGATCGCCCGCAATACCCTGCGCGCCACCGAGGCCGAGTATCAGAAAAGTCTGGGCTGGACCGGCAAGCTGGATCCCAAGGCTGAACCGGCGGTTCGCCATCTTGCCGAGATGGCCCGACTGCAGGCATCGGTGATTCTGGCCCGCGCCGCGCAGCGCGACCACGAAAAGGCATTGAAACAGTTTGAACAGCAGTCCGGAACGGTCCGTTCCAAGATCAAGGTGTTCGATGATCTGCTGGCGCAGGTTCGGAACCTGAGGAAGCAAACGGCCGAGCAGTTCGGTCAGATCGACGGTTTGAAGGCTCAGGTTGCCTCCCTGACCGCCGAGCTGGCTGCCAAGGGATCGGCCATCAGCAGCTCCGACCAGAAGACCGGCGACCTGCTCAAGGCGCTGGACGAGCAGAAAAAGGCGACCGCCGCCTCGCAACACCAGGTGATGACCCTGACGCGGGACCTGGAGGGGCTGAAGAAGGAAACAACCGGCCTGAAAAGCGCTGAACAGCGTCTTGCGGACGATAATCGTCGGGCGGCGTTCGAACTGGGATTGTACCGCCTGGGGGGCAGTGTGAAAACGGGCGAGGAGGTGCAGAGCGTGACGTTTGCCCGTGCACGCCTGTTGAAAGCCTCCGGCAAGAGTACCACACTGACCGTGGAGGGAACTGAAGCGGTGGTCGGCGTGGTGGCGCTGCTGAAAACCTATCCCGAATACCGTCTGAAGCTGCGGGTACATGGTTTCGGTCAACCGGTCCGCAGCGAGGATGCCGCCGCTACCGACCAAATGGCCCGCTTTCTGCGCGAAGCGCTGCTGAGCAAGGGGGGATTCGAGCCGTCAGTCGTCGAAGCACTCGGTGTTGGTGCAGCAGAGCCGCTCTATCCGAAAAAGAACGTGGAAGGCAACCGTCGTATCGAAATCATCTTCGTGAAGAAGTAAAGGATTATCATGGCCAGCAGAGTAGAAGTAGCCCTGAAGGACGGCGTGCGCGATGCCCGTGGTGAGCGGGTGCGCAACGAGATCGCCCATTTTCTGCACCTGCCGGTGGACGGCGTGCGCACCATCGACATCTACACCGTGGATGCCGCCCTGAGCCGGGCCGAGCTTGAAGCGGCAGCCTCCGGCCCGTTCTGCGATCCGGTGATCCAGAGCTGGAGCATCGACCTGCCGCTGGCCTCCGGCTTTGAGTGGGCCGTGGAAGTCGGGCTCCGGCCCGGAGTCACCGACAACGTGGGCCGCACGGCCCGGGAAGCGGTGGAGTACCTGACCGGCCGCCCCTTTGCTGCCGGCGAAGCGGTCTACGCCGGGGTGCAGTACCTGCTCAGCGGCTCGTTGAGCAGGGAGCAGGTTGAAACCATCGCCACCGGTCTGCTCTGCAACACCCTGATCCAGCGCTACAGTATCATGTCCGCCGCCGACTTCATGGCCAAGCGGGGTTTTCCGGTCACGGTTCCCCGGGTCACCGGCGAGACCAAAGGCCAGGTGCGGGAGATCGACCTGGAGGTTTCCGATGACGAACTGCTGCGGATCAGCAAGGACGGCGTGCTGGCCCTGACCCTGGAGGAGATGAAGATCATCCAAGCCCACTACCGCGACCCCAAAGTGCTGGCGGAACGGGCCGGACAGGGGCTGGGGAGCAAGCCGACCGACGTTGAGCTGGAATGCCTGGCCCAGACCTGGTCGGAACACTGCAAGCACAAGATTTTTGCCGGCACCGTGCAGTACGAGGACGAACAGGGGAACAAGCAGGAGATCAAATCCCTGTTCAAGTCCTATATCCAGCGGGTCACCAAAGAGGTGCGGCAGAACATGGGGGACAAGGACTTCTGTCTCTCGGTCTTCAAGGACAACGCTGGCGTCATCACCTTTGACGACAACAACTCCCTGGTGTTCAAGGTGGAAACCCACAATTCCCCCTCGGCACTGGACCCGTACGGCGGGGCGCTCACCGGCATCGTGGGGGTGAACCGCGATCCCTTCGGCACCGGCCAGGGGGCCAAGCTGATCTTCAACACCGATGTCTTCTGCTTTGCCGATCCGTTCTACGACAAGCCGCTGCCGTCGCGTCTGCTGCATCCCCGCCGCATCTTCGAAGGGGTGGTGGAAGGGGTGGAGCACGGTGGCAACAAGTCCGGCATCCCCACGGTGAACGGTTCCATTGTCTTTGATGAACGTTTTGCCGGCAAGCCCCTGGTGTTCTGCGGTACCGCCGGGATCATGCCGAAAGAGGTGAACGGCATTGCCGGCCATGAAAAGAGCATCAAGCCGGGTGACCTGATCGTGATGACCGGCGGCCGCATCGGCAAGGACGGCATCCACGGCGCCACGTTCTCTTCAGAAGAGTTGAACGAAAACTCGCCGGTCACGGCGGTGCAGATCGGCGACCCGATCACCCAGAAGCGGATGTTCGACTTCCTGATCCGGGCCCGGGACAAGGGGCTCTACCGCTTCATCACCGACAACGGCGCCGGCGGCCTTTCCTCCTCGGTGGGAGAGATGGCCGGCGAGTGCGGCGGCTGCCGCATGGACCTGGCCAAGGCGCCGCTCAAGTATCCCGGTCTCAACCCTTGGGAGATTCTGATCTCCGAAGCCCAGGAGCGGATGTCACTGGCCGTGCCGCCGGAGAAGCTCGACGAATTCATGGCCATGGCCAAACGTTTCGGCTGCGAGGCCACGGTGCTGGGTGAGTTCACCGACAGCGGCATCTTCCATATCCTCTACAACGACACAACCGTTGCCTGGCTGCCGATGGCATTCATGCATGAAGGGCTGCCGCCGATGCAGATTCCGGCCAAGTGGCAGCCGCCGGTCAACCCGGAAGCACCGGCCCGGTACCGGGAGGATTGGACCGCAGACCTGCTGGAACTGCTGGGACGGCTGAACATCTGCTCCAAGGAGTCAGTGGTGCGGCGCTACGACCACGAGGTGCAGGGGGGATCGGTGGTCAAGCCGTTCACCGGCGTTGCCAACGACGGCCCGTCCGATGCCGCCGTGGTGCGGCCGGTACTGGATTCCTTCAAAGGGGTGGTGGTCTCCCACGGCATCTGTCCGCGCTACTCCGACATTGACGCCTACCACATGGCGGCCAACGCCATCGATGAAGCGCTGCGCAACTATGTGGCCGTCGGTGGTAATCCGGACCACTGGGCCGGTCTGGACAACTTCTGCTGGTGCGATCCGGTGCTGTCGGAAAAGACCCCGGACGGCCCCTACAAGATGGCCCAGCTGGTGCGGGCCAACCAGGCCCTGCTGGACTACTGCGTGCCGCTCAACCTGCCGCTCATCTCCGGCAAGGACTCCATGAAGAACGACTTCTATGACGGCTCGGTGAAGATCTCCATCCCGCCGACCCTGTTGTTCTCGGTGATCGGCACCATCCCGGACGTGCGTAATGCCGTGACCATGGATTTCAAGCGTCCCGGCGATATCATCTGCCTGCTGGGTGAGACCAAAGACGAACTGGGCGGCTCCGAATACCTGGCCATGCAGGGGTATACCGGCACCACCGTGCCGCAGGTGGAGGTCACGTCGGCCCTGGCCCGCTACAAGGCGCTCCACCGGGCCATCACCGGTGGGCTGGTGGCATCCTGTCACGATCTGTCCGACGGCGGTCTGGCCGTGGCTCTGGCGGAGAGCGCCTTTGCCGGCGGTTTCGGCTGCCGGATCGAGCTGGACAATGTCCGCTTCGGCGGCGATCAGCGCACCCGGACCGACGAGGTGCTGTTGTTCTCCGAATCAGCCTCCCGTCTGCTGGTGACGGTCCATCCGGCCCAGTGGTCGGCCTTTGAAGAGGCCATGGCCGGCACGGTCTTCAGCCAGATCGGTCGAGTGACCGACGACGGCCGGGTCACCATTGCCGGGCTTGAAGGAAAAACCGTGCTGCAAAGCGACCTGGGCGCGCTGAAGGAAGCCTGGCAGCGGACGTTGCGGGAGTTGTAGCACAGGCAGCCGGGTCCATGTCCGCCTCCATCCACGACACCCTGCGAACCGTCTTCGGCTTCCATGCCTTTCGGCCTCCCCAGCAGGAGGTGATCGAACGGGTCATTGGCGGCGAGGATGTGTTCCTGGTCATGCCCACCGGCGGCGGCAAGTCCCTCTGCTACCAGGTGCCGGCCTTGCACCGCCGCGGGGTGGCCATCGTGGTGTCGCCCCTCATTGCACTGATGAAGGATCAGGTGGACGGGCTGCTGGCCAACGGTGTGGCCGCTGCCTGCCTCAACTCCACCCTGGTGCCGGCCGAGGCCCGAAGCGTCTTCCAGCGGTGGGATGCGGGAGAACTGGACCTGCTGTACGTGGCACCGGAGCGGCTGCTGATGGCTGATTTCCTGGAGCGGCTGGCTGCCGTGCCCCTGGCCCTGTTCGCCATTGACGAGGCCCACTGTATTTCCCAGTGGGGCCACGACTTCCGGCCCGAATACACCCAGCTCGGCCGCTTGCGGGAGCTGTTTCCCGACGTGCCGCTGGTGGCCATGACCGCCACCGCCGACCCGGAAACCCGGCGGGACATTCTCCGCCAGTTGGGGATCCAGGGGGCCAAGGTCTATGTGGCCGGGTTCGACCGGCCCAACATCACCTATAACGTCCTGCCCAAACAGAAGCCCTTTGTCCAACTGGAGGCGTTTCTGCGCAACCGGCGCGACGAGGCCGGTATTGTCTATGCCTTAAGCCGCAAGCGGGTGGAGGAGGTTGCGCAACGGCTCCGTGACGCCGGCTTCAGCGCACGGGCCTACCATGCCGGCCTGCCCGACCGGGAGCGACAGCAGGTGCAGGAGGCGTTCCGGCGGGACGACCTGCGGATCGTGGTGGCTACCGTAGCCTTTGGCATGGGGATCGACAAGCCCAACGTCCGGTACGTGGTGCATTACGACCTGCCCAAGAGCGTGGAGAGCTACTACCAGGAGACCGGCCGGGCCGGCCGGGATGGACTGCCCTCGGAGGCCCTGCTTTTGTTCGGCATGGGGGACGTCATGACCGCCCGCAGCCTGATCGAGAACAGCGAAAACCCGGAGCGGGTGCGGATAGAGCTGCAGAAGCTGAACGCCATGGTGGCCTACGCCGAGGCCCTGACCTGCCGCAGGCGGGCGCTTTTGGGCTATTTCGGCGAGCAGCGGGACCACGAGTGCGGCAACTGCGATATCTGCAACGACCCGCCGGAACGGTTCGACGCCTCGGAGGCGGTCAGGAAGGTCCTTTCCTGCGTCTACCGGGTGGGAGAGCGCTTCGGGGCCCGGCATGTCATCGACGTGCTGCGGGGAAGTAAAGGACAGCGGATTGCGGAGCTGCGGCACGACCGTCTCTCCACCTACGGCATCGGTGCGGACCTCTCGGGAGAGGAGTGGGACAACATCATCCGCCAGTTGATTCACCTGGGATACCTGACCCAGGATTTCAGCCGGTACGGCGTTCTGGGGCTTACCCCGGCGGCGCGGCCGGTGCTGAAAGGGGAGGTAGCGGTGCTGTTGGGGCGGCCCCGCAGCACGGCACGGGTGGAGGAACGGTCCCGGAGCCGCAGCCGAGGGGTGAAGGAAAGCCGCGGCGGTCTGTTCGAGGTCTTGCGGGCCCTGCGCAAGCGGATCGCCGACGAAGCCGGGGTACCTCCCTTCGTGGTCTTCTCCGACGCCACCTTGGTGGAGATGGCCCAAGCCAGGCCCCGGGACGAGCGGGAACTGCTGTCCATCACCGGTGTGGGGCAGCGCAAGCTCGCCAGGTACGGGGCGCTGTTTCTCGATGCCATTGACGATCACCGGCGCAGGGCCGAGCCGGGGAGTGATGCCGGTCCTCCGGTCGATTGACAAACCGGGCCGGCATGTTCACACTAGTTTTCATATGTAAAAGACTGCTGTAAGACGCAGGGTTGCTCAAAACGAGTCAGATCGTCGCACCCGCACAAGGGGTTTTCGAGGACGGCGGCGAGATGGCTGGTTTTGAGCAACCCGTTAAGGAGAAACCGACTACATGACCAGGACACGTGCCATTGTCATTACCGGAAACGGTACCAACTGCGAGACCGAGGCGGCCCATGCCTGTCGCCTGGGGGGCTTCGACGAGGCGGTGATCGCCCATATCGCCGAGATCCTTTCCGGAGAAATCCGTCTCGATGATTTCCACTTTCTGAACCTGACCGGCGGCTTTCTGGACGGTGACGATCTGGGCAGCGCCAAGGCCCAGGCCAACCGCCTGAAGTATGCCGCTCTGCATGGGAGTGACGAAAAACTGGTGGAACAGTTCACCCGTTTCATCAACGATGGCAAGCTGGTGCTGGGGGTTTGCAACGGCTTCCAGTTGATGGTTAAGATGGGGATGCTGCCGGCCCTGGACGGCAACAACCTCCAGCAGACCGTCACCCTCTGCCATAACGACTCCGGCCGGTTCCAGGATCGCTGGTGCTATCTGAAAGCCGATACCGCCTCTCCCTGCATCTTCACCAAAGGGATTGAAAAGGGCATGTACCTGCCGGTGCGGCACGGAGAGGGGAAGTTCCTGACCGATACCCCGGAAACCCTGGCGCGGATCGAGGAAGGCCATCTGGCGGTGTTGAAATACTCGGACCAAAGCTACAGCGCCCCCGCCATGGAGTTTCCCGCCAACCCCAACGGCTCCACCAACGCCATCGCCGGTCTCTGCGATCCCACGGGACGGCTGTTCGGCCTGATGCCCCATCCTGAAGCCTTTGTCCACTATACCCAGCATCCCCGCTGGACCCGCGAGCAGTTGCCTGAAGCGGGGGACGGTCTGATCCTGTACCGTAATGCAGCGGAGTATGCGAGGAAAAACCTGTCATGAACATCTATCGCCCGGAAGAAGAGTGCGGCGTATTTGGCATCTACGGCCACCCCGAGGCCGCCAACCTGACTTACTTGGGGCTGTACGCCCTGCAGCACCGCGGCCAGGAGAGCTGCGGCATCGTTTCCTCCGACGGCGGTGGGCTGCATGCCCACAAGCGGATGGGGCTGGTGGCCGATGTCTTCGGTAACCAGGAGGTGTTCAAGAAGCTGCCCGGCAACGCCGCCATCGGCCATGTACGCTATTCCACCGCCGGCGCCTCGGTGGAGAAAAACGTCCAGCCGATCATGGTGGACTACTCCCGCGGTTCCATTGCCGTGGCCCACAATGGCAACCTGGTGAACGCCGGCCTGCTCAAGGCGGAACTGGAGGCCTACGGCTCCATTTTCCAGACCACCATGGATACCGAAATTATCATCCACCTGCTGGCGGTCTCCAAGACCAACTCTCTCGTGGACCGGATCGTGGATGCCCTGAACCGGATCAAGGGGGCCTACTGCCTGCTCTTTCTCACTGAGACCCGCATGATCGCGGTGCGGGACCCCAACGGCTTCCGCCCCTTGTGTCTGGGGAAACTGGGCAACTCCTGGGTGGTTGCCTCGGAGAGCTGTGCTCTTGACCTGATCGAAGCCACCTTTGTACGGGAAGTGGAGCCTGGCGAGATGTTGATCTTCACCCGGGACGGCCAGATGCAGTCCATGTTTCCGTTCAAGCCGATTCAGCCGACCCCCTGCATCTTCGAGTTCGTCTACTTTGCCCGGCCCGATTCGAACATCTTCGGCAGGAACGTCTACCAGGTGCGCAAGGAACTGGGCCGGCAGCTGGCCCGGGAACACCAGGTGGATGCGGATGTGGTCATTGCCGTGCCCGACTCCGGCGTGCCGGCGGCCATGGGGTATGCCGAGGAGTCGGGAATCAGGTTCGAGCTGGGCCTGATCCGCAACCATTACGTGGGACGGACCTTCATTGAGCCGGCCCAGTCGATCCGCCACTTCGGGGTCAAGATCAAGCTGAATCCGGTGCGGGAGATCCTGGAGGGAAAACGGGTGGTGGTCATCGACGATTCCATCGTGCGGGGCACCACCTCCCGCAAGATCGTCAAGATGGTGCGCAACGCCGGCGCCACCGAAGTGCATATGCGCATCTCCTCTCCCCCCACCAGCTATCCCTGTTTCTACGGCATCGATACCCCCAACCGCAAGGAACTGATCTCCTCCTCCCATACCCTTGAGGAGATCCGGCGCTACATCACCGCCGATTCCCTGGGCTACCTCTCCGAAGAGGGATTGGTCCGCTCCACCGGCCTGGGCCATGCCGATTTCTGTACCGCCTGTTTCACCGGCGACTACCCGATCAACTTTCCCATGCCGCAGCAAAAACCCCAGATGGGACTATTCATAGAAGGAGAGGAGTACGAGGAACAATGACCGACCGCGAACGACTGAAGCAGATCATCCTGGAGCTGTCCTACGAAAAACGCCTGGTGACCTTGGCATCGGGCCGTCAGAGCGATTTTTACTTTGACGGGAAGCAGACCACCCTGCATGCCGAAGGGGGCCTGCTGGTCGGCAAGCTGTTCTATGAAGCGATCAAGGATGTGGCCGGCGTGCAGGCTGTGGGCGGCATCACTCTGGGGGCCGATCCGATCGCCACCGCCACCTCCATTGCCGCGTTTCTCGACGGCAAGCCGCTGCATGCGTTCATCATCCGCAAGGAACCCAAGGGACACGGTACCGGTCAGTGGCTGGAAGGCCGCAAGAACCTGCCGCCCGGCACCAAGGTGGTGATCGTGGAGGATGTGGTTACCACGGGCGGCTCTTCCATGAAGGCGGTGAACCGTGCCAAGGAAGAGGGGCTGGATGTGCTGGGCATCGTCTCCCTGGTGGACCGGGAAGAGGGTGGCCGGGAGAATATCGAGGCCGAAGGCTACTGGCTGAAGGCCATTTTTACGAAATCACAGCTTGTGGGTGCATGAGTCCCAAACAGCGCCTTGACAAACTGATGGTGGAACGGGGGCTGGCGCCGTCGCGGGAAAAGGCACAGGCCCTGATCATGGCCGGCCAGGTGGTGGTGGGGGACCATGCCGCCGACAAGGCCGGCCAGCAGGTGGCGGCCGATGCGACCATCAGGATCAAGGGAGAACTGCTGCCCTACGTCAGCCGGGGAGGCTTGAAGCTGGAAAAGGGGCTGGATGCCTTTCATGTTCAGGTGAGCAACCGGATCGCCATCGACGTGGGGGCCTCCACCGGCGGTTTCACCGACTGCCTGCTGCAGCGGGGGGCGGCCCGTGTCTATGCCGTTGATGTGGGCTACGGCCAGCTGGCCTGGAAGCTGCGGGAGGACCCACGGGTGGTGGTGCTGGAAAAGACCAACATCAGGCATCTGCAGCCGGAGCAGCTTGACCCCCTGCCTGACTTGGCCGTGATCGACGCCTCCTTCATCTCCCTCAATCTGGTGCTGCCTCCGACCCTGGCCCTGCTCAGGCGGCCTTCCGAGGTGGTGGCCCTGGTGAAACCGCAGTTCGAGGTGGGCAAGGGGGCCGTGGGCAAAGGGGGGATCGTGCGGGACCCCCGCCTGCATGAGGAGGTATTGCGGCGGATGACGGAGCTGGCGGCAGAACTGGGTACGGAGTTGATCGGCATCTGCGAGTCGCCGATCCAGGGGGCCGACGGTAACCGGGAGTTTCTGATGGCACTGCGGGTCAAAGGAGTAGATGGATGAGCGATTGTATTTTCTGCAGGATCATCGCCGGGGAGATTCCGGCGAAAAAGGTGTACGAGGATGATCTGGTGCTAGCGATCGAGGATATCGCTCCCAAGGCGCCGCTGCATCTGTTGCTGCTGCCGAAGCGGCATTTCAGCAACTGTCTGGATATGGCGGACCATGACGAGGCGTGCGTGGGCCACCTGTTCCGGGTGGCGGGACAGCTGGCCCGGGAGCGCGGCCTGGAGCAAGGGGGCTTCCGGCTGGTGCAGAACAACGGCGCCGATGCCGGCCAGACGGTCTTCCATCTCCATGTGCACATGCTGGCCGGGCGCGACTTCACCTGGCCTCCGGGGTAGCGAGATGGCCTTTTTTCGTCCAGAGCGCGTCACGCTACGCACTGACGTGTGCAGCGTACTGTCAAGTGCGCCTCCGCGTCATTGCTTGCATGCCGCACCCAGGACGAAAAGATCCTCATCACGAAAATTCACACGTACGTCATGAAACGGCAGCCGAGCAAAAACGATCCCGCTCCCAACAAGCTCTGTGTCGGCTGTCGCCGCAGTTGCAAACAGCCCTCCTTTGCCCTGATCACCTCCTGTCCCCGTTATTATCCCCTAAGAAAGAAACAGACTGTTGTCAAGGAGTGGAAGCAACAGGAGCTGTTCAGCGATGACCCACAGTCCGACAGCAGGCGAACCGGTCGTTGACCGCCGGCGCTGTTCCGGCTGCGGCCGGTGCGTGGCTGCCTGTCCCCTGCGGATTCTGTCACTGGAGCCGGAAGGCTATCGCAAGCGGCTCGTCATGGCGGCCTTTCCGTGCTGTACCCGCTGCGGAGCCTGTGCCGGGGTCTGCCCGTTGCAGGCACTGCGGATGGCGGAACCGCGCTGACCATGTTTTGCTCAGAGTCAGTAAATATGCCGCTTTGCCGGCAAAAATGTTGCAATTCATCCCCCCATCAACTACAGTAACCATTCCAAACGTTGTTATTCCCCTGATAGCGGAAGAACCCGAGATGTCCCAGCACCCCCAGTCCCTTGCAGAGTTCCGGGCAGAAATCGATACCATCGATGCCAAACTGGTAGAACTGCTGAATCAGCGGGCCCGTCTGGCCGGCGAAGTGGGCCGGATCAAGACCAGTCTTGCCCGGGATTTTCACGTCCCCAGCCGGGAACGGGAGGTCCACGAGCGGGTGGCCCGTCTTAACCAGGGGCCCCTGCCGGCGGAGGCGCTGCGCGGTATTTTCCGGGAGATCATGTCGGCCTGCCTGGCGCTTGAGTCGCCGATGCAGGTGGCCTTTCTGGGCCCTCTGGCCACCTTTACCCATGTTGCCGCCCAGCAGCAGTTCGGCCAATCCGCCCAGCTTGCCCCCCAGAAGTCGATTCCCGCGGTGTTTGAAGAAGTTGAGAAGGGGAGGGCGCTCTACGGTGTGGTGCCGGTGGAAAACTCCACCGAGGGGATGGTCTCCCATACCCTTGACATGTTCGTGGAAAGCGACCTGAAGATCACTGCCGAGGTGCTGCTGGAAGTCTCCCACGACCTGCTCTCCCGCACCGGCCGTATGGAGGATGTCCGCAAGGTCTACTCCCACCCCCAGGCTTTGGCCCAATGCCGTCACTGGCTGGAGGAAAACCTGCCCAATATTCCGCTGGTGGATGTGGCCTCCACTGCCCTGGCCGCCCAGATCGTGGCGGAGGACCTGAGCGCCGCCGCCATTGCCGGCTGCGCTGCAGCCGAGCACTACGGCCTGAAGGTGGTCCGTTCCCGCATTGAAGACCAGGTGAACAACTTTACCCGTTTCATCGTTGTTTCGCGCAAAATGGCCGACCCGTCGGGTAACGACAAGACCTCCATCCTTTTTTCCGTCAAGGACGAACCGGGCATCCTCTACCGGATGCTGGAACCCTTTGCCCGCCGCGGCGTCAACCTGTCCAAAATCGAATCACGCCCGGTAAAAACCAAGGCATGGGAATACATCTTCTTCCTGGATATGGCCGGTCATGTCTCTGACCCGCAGGTGGGGGAGGCGATCGAAGAGTTGCGCACCTACTGTCAATTTCTGAAAATCCTCGGTTCCTACCCCAGAGCGAAATGACCCGGCCCCTGATCCGCACCATGACCGTGATCGGGGTCGGCCTGATCGGCGGCTCCTTTGCCCGTGCCCTGAAGGGAAGCGGTGCCGTAGAGCGGGTGATCGGCGTTGACCGCGACCAGGAGAACCTGAAAACAGCCTTGGAACTGGGGGTTGTTGATGAGGCTGCTCCTTCGCTTGCGGACGGTGTCCGTGCCGCCGACCTCGTGTTTCTGGCCGTACCGGTGCGCAGCGTTGCGGCGGTGGTTGCCGAACTGGCACCTCACCTTGCCGGGGGCTGCATCGTGACCGACGGCGGCAGTGTCAAGGATGAGCTGGTGCGGCAGTGCGAGGCGCTGCTGCCGGCCGGCGTGGCCTTTGTCGGCGGCCATCCCATCGCCGGCACCGAGCACTCCGGCGCAGCGGCATCCTTTGCCGAACTATTTAAGGGGCGGCGCTGCATCCTGACCCCCACGGCCACCACCGATGCAGCGGCGCTCCAGACCGTGCGCCGGCTGTGGGAGGCGGCCGGCAGCCGGGTGGAGAGCATGGACCCGCTGACCCATGACCGGGTCTTTGCCGCGGTCTCCCATCTGCCGCACATGGTCGCCTACGCCCTGGTCCACGCCGTGGCTGCGTCGGCCGAGGAAGAGGAAAATATCCTGGCGTTTTCCGCCGGCGGATTCCGGGATTTTACCCGCATCGCCTCCTCGGACCCGGTGATGTGGCGCGACATTGCCCTGATGAACCGTGGCCCGTTGCTGGATCTGCTGGATCGCTATGCCGACGAACTGGCCGCCCTGCGGCAGCGGGTGGAGAGCGGCGACGGCACCTGGCTCGAACAGTTCTTCCGTACCTCAAAACGTCTGCGCGACGAGATCACGTAACAGGCTGTTGAAAAACCGAGGTTGCTCAAAAATTGTCAGATCGTCGCACCCGCAGACAGCCCCGCGGAGGCGTAGCAGCGCTACGCCGCACAAAGAGGCTGCCGAGGACGGCGGCGAGATGACTGTTTTTCAGCAACCTCCTAAAGAGGTTATCCATGCACGAACATGCCACACCCCATACCGTCCCGCCGGTAAAAACCCTGCAGGGGACCGTAGCGATCCCCGGCGACAAATCCATCTCGCACCGTTCCATTATGCTGGGCTCCCTGGCCACCGGTATCACCAGGATTACCAACTTTCTGCGTGGCGAGGACAACTTTGCCACCATGAACGCCTTCCGCAACATGGGGGTGATGATCGAGGACAGCGGCAGCGTGGTGACGGTCCACGGGGTGGGGGTCCATGGTCTGCAGGAACCAGGGGACGTGCTGGACTGCGGCAACTCCGGCACCACCATCCGCCTGATGACCGGCCTGTTGTCGGGACAGTCGTTCTTTTCCGTGCTGACCGGCGACCAGTACCTGCGCAAACGTCCCATGAAACGGGTGACCGAACCGCTGCGCCGGATGGGGGCCACCATTGCCGGCCGCGGTAACGGCACCCTGGCGCCCCTGGCGGTCAGCGGCGGCCGGCTGAGCGGGATCACCTTCCAATCCCCCATTGCCAGCGCCCAGGTGAAGTCGGCCCTGATGCTGGCCGGTCTGTATGCGGACGGTGCCACCACCATCAGTGAGCCGACCCTGTCCCGGGATCATTCCGAGCGGATGTTCCGCTTTTTCGGTGCCGACGTTGAAACCGCCGACACCACGGTGACGGTGCGGGCAGGCAGAGAGCTGCACGGCCAGGAGATCGTGGTGCCCGGCGATATCTCATCGGCCGCGTTTTTTCTGGTGGCGGGCCTGATCGTACCGGGGGCGGAACTGCTGATCCGCAACGTGGGGATCAATCCCACCCGGACCGGGGTGCTCGACATCTTGCAGCAGATGGGGGGCGATATTGTACTGCAGGATCAGCGGGAGGTTTCCGGCGAGCCGGTGGCTGACCTGCTGGTCCGTCATTCCCGGCTGAAAGGGATCGAGATCGGAGGGGACGTGGTGCCCCGGGCCATTGACGAGTTTCCCGCCATCAGTGTTGCCGCAGCGTTAGCGGAGGGTACCACGGTAATCAAGGATGCCCACGAACTCCGGGTCAAGGAGACCGACCGGATCGCCGCCATGGCTCAAAACCTGCGGGCCATTGGCAGCGGAACCATCGAGGAAAGCGAGGACGGCATGAGTATCACTGGTGTCGAAACCCTGCGGGGAGGCAGCGTAGCCAGCTTCGGCGACCACCGGATCGCCATGTCCCTGGCCATCGCGGCCTGCGCCAGTCGAAACGGGGTGACCATTGACGATGTGTCCTGCGTTTCCACTTCGTTCCCCGGTTTTTTTGAGCTGCTGGCCGGAGTGTCCCGCGTATGAGCCGGGAAAAGGGGATCATTATTGCGGTGGACGGCCCGTCCGGTGCCGGCAAGAGCACCCTGAGCAAGCTTCTGTCCCGGCGTCTCGACTACCTGGAAATCGATACCGGCGCCATGTACCGGGCCATGGCCTGGCTGGCCCGCGAATCCGGCCTGGATCTGAACGATGACGCGGCGGTCCGCCGGTTCTGCAGCACGGCACTGGTGGAACTTTCCCTGTGCAACGGCGCCACCCGGGTTCTGGCCAATGGCCGGGATGTGACCGGCGAGATCAGGACTCCGGAAATATCGATGCTGACCTCGCGGATTTCATCGCTGGCGCCGGTGCGGGAGGCGATGGTGGCTCTGCAGCGGCGCATGGGAGCCAAAGGTGGCGTTATTCTTGATGGCCGCGATATCGGCACCGTGGTTTTCCCCGATGCCGAGCTGAAGTTCTTTCTCTCCGCCTCGGCGGAGGAGCGAGGCAAGCGGCGTTTTCTGGAGCTGCAGGCCAAGGGCGAGCAGATCAGCCTGGAGGAAACCGTCCAGAGCGTGATACAGCGGGACCGCCAGGATTCGGAGCGGGAGTTGTCGCCGCTGCGTCGGGCAGAGGACGCGATCCCGATCGATTCCACCGGCCTCACCATCGATGAGGTGGTAGCGCTGATGGAACAGGCCTTCCACGAACGTACGGCAGGAAAGGATACATGACCATGGAGATTATTCTGGCAAAACGGGCTGGGTTCTGTTTCGGGGTCAAGCGGGCGACCCAGATGGCCTTCGAGGCGGCCGGCAAGGATCAGAAAACCTTTACCCTGGGGCCGATCATCCACTCCCCCCAGGTTGTCCAGAAGCTGGAGGATATGGGGGTCGGTGTTGTCAAGGACCTGACCAACGTTTCAGACGGTACCGTCATCATCCGTTCCCACGGTGTGTTGGCCAGTGAGATGGAGGAGGCGCAACGCAAGCACCTGGAAATCGTCGATGCCACCTGTCCCTTTGTCAAGAAGGCCCAGGAACATGTCAAATACCTGTCCGAAGCCGGGTATGACGTCTTGGTGGTCGGAGATGCCGATCATCCGGAGGTGGAGGGGATCGTTTCCTACGGCAAGGACAAGGTCTACGTTGTCGCCTCCGGTGAAGAGGTGCGCAAGCTGCCCAAGATGACCAAGATGGCGGTGGTTGCCCAGACCACCCAGTCCTTCGAGAACCTGAAGAACGTAGTGGATGAGTGTTTGCGCCGTGGCGGCGAGGTGCGGGTGTACAACACCATCTGCGATGCCACGGCGGTCCGCCAGCAGGAGGCTACCGAACTGGCCCAGCAGGTAGACTGCATGATCGTGATCGGCGGTTTCAATAGTGCCAACACCCGCCGCCTGGCGGAGATATGTTCGGAACTGCAACCGCGGACCCACCATATTGAAACGGCCCAGGAGCTGGACCCGGCCTGGTTTGTCGGTGTCGACAAGGTGGGGGTGACCGCCGGGGCGTCGACGCCGAAATGGATCATCGATGATGTGATGGAACGGCTTGCAGGGATCAACAATTCCGATTGAAAAAATGGAATTCTGTGCTACAGTGCGTAACTCGCTGCCCTGATGGTCAGGGTATGTGTAATTTCACCCAGGGGGTAAGGGTCTCATGACAGAGGTAAAGCGGCTCAATATCGATTCGGATGAACTGGATGTTGAGCACCAGAGTAATGAATTTGCAGAGCTGTTCAGCGCCAGTCTGAAGGAGCAGAAGGACCGGCCGGAACGGGATAAAATAGTAGAAGGGACGGTTGTTCGGGTAGATCAGGACATGGTGCTGGTTGATGTGGGCCGTAAATCCGAAGGCTTTGTTCCCATTGCCGAGTTCAAGGATGCCAACGGCGCCGTCTGCGTTGCCGTCGGCGACAAGGTTCGGCTGGTTGCCAGCCGTGACGGTGCCAACCGTTTCTCCCGCAAGCGCGCCGAGCAAATGGCTGCCTGGGAGAAGATCCACGAGGCAGGCGGCGAAGGCGCCATCGTCGAAGGTACGATTGTTGCCAAGACCAACGGCGGCTTTACCGTTGATATCGGCGGCATCAACGCCTTCCTGCCGGCCTCCCAGGTGGATATCCGTCCTTCCGGCAACGGCGATGCCTACATCGGCGTGTCCGGCAGCTTCAAGATCATCAACCTGAACCAGAAGCGGGGCAACATCGTGCTGTCGCGCCGCAGCCTGCTCGAAGAAGAGCGCGCTGAAGCCCGCAAGGCTACCCTGGAGAAGCTGGCCGAAGGCCAGATTCTTCCCGGCGTGGTCAAGAACCTGACCGAATATGGCGCATTCGTTGATCTGGGCGGCGTCGACGGCCTGTTGCACGTGACCGACATCTCCTGGGGCCGGGTCGGCAAGCCTGCCGACGTGCTCAAGCCGGGCCAGGAGGTAATGGTCAAGGTGCTCAAGTACGACCCCGAAAAGGGCAAGGTGTCCGTCGGCATCAAGCAGACCCAGCCCGATCCCTGGCAGAACCTGGCCGATCGCTTTCCGGTGGGAACCCGCATCAACGGCCGTGTGGTCAGCCTGATGGAGTACGGTGCGTTTGTCGAAATCGAGGCCGGTATCGAAGGCTTGGTGCATGTTTCCGAAATGTCTTGGACCAAGCGGGTGCGCAAGGCAGCCGACGTGCTTTCGGTGGGCGATCAGGTTGAGGTGGTGGTGCTGGGGGTTGACCTGCAGAACCGCAAGATTTCCCTCGGCCTCAAGCAGACCACGGAAAACCCTTGGGCCTCCATCGTTGAAAAGTACCCCATCGGCACCACTCTTGAAGGTCAGATCAAGAACATGACCGATTTCGGCATGTTCATCGGCATCGAAGAGGGAATCGACGGTCTGGTGCATGTGTCGGACATATCCTGGACCAAGCGGATCAAGCATCCCGGCGACGTCTACAGCAAGGGCGACCTGGTGCAGGCAGTGGTTCTGAAGGTTGACCCCCAGAACGAGCGCATCTCCCTGGGTATCAAGCAGCTGACCCCGGATCCCTGGTCGCTGGTTCCCCAGAAGTACACCCCGGGCACCCGACTGGTCGGCAAGGTCGCTTCCACCACCGATTTTGGCGTGTTTGTGGAGATCGAAGAGGGAATCGAAGGACTGATCCACGTTTCCGAGCTTTCCCGTGAGAAGGTGCCCTCTGCCAAGGACTTTGCCAAGGTGGGGGATGAAATCGAGGCAGTGGTGCTTTCCGCTGACTCCCGCGAGCGGCGTATCTCCCTGTCGGTGAAGGCGCTGGCAGCCGCAGCCGAGAAGGCCGAGTTCGAATCCTACCTGGGCGGTGGCCAGGGTGAGGCAACTTCCAACCTCGGCGAACTGCTGAAGAATCGTCTGGAAGAGAAAGCCAACGAGTAGTTTCCTGCGTTATTCCGGGTGGTTATCGGGACAGGGGACGGCATGAACGCCGTCCCCTGTTTTGTTTGGGGCGTCAGGGGCGGGAGGTGCCGGCGCTGTCGAGGAGCGGCAGGAGCAGCCGGCAGGCGAGTCCCAGGTTTTTTCCGGCAACGGCGCTGTTTGCCGCCAGACGTGCCAGTTGGGGGATAGTGCGGGGATGGGTGAGACAGAGCATCAGGACCTTCGGGATGCTGATCCGGTTGGCCGTCGTCAGCTCATCCAACGAGAAGAGCAACTCCTCGGCGGCATCGTCGCTGACGGTTCTGAACCCCAGAAACGGCAGGTGTGCCGCCGCAGCCGCCGCAGCAACGGCGGCACTTTCCATTTCAAGTACCGGTGTCGGCAGATCGTGGGGAAGCTTTTGGGCCAGCTCCGGCTTGGAAACGATCCGGTCGGTGGTTATGAAACTACCCGCCAGGGCGGTAATCCCGTGGGAGCGAAGCGTGCTGGTCAGGTGTGCTGCAGAGGGGGAACCTTCTGGTGGAGGGGGCGCGCTCAATCCTTCCGCGTTAAGAGTCAGTAGACGGTCGCAGATGATGGTGTCGCCGACAATGCTGCCGGTCCGGATGGCGCCGCAGAATCCTGCGGAGAGCAGCAGGCGGGGCCGCCGGGCTTTGATCAGCAGCGCTGCAGCACGGCTTGCCGCCTCGGCTCCCATGCCCCCTTCGACAAGACAAATCAGCCGGTCGGCGAGCAGGGCGTCATGAATCAGGAGGCCGTCTACCTTTTCCCGACGCACTGGACGGGCAACCGTAAGGATGGCGCGTCGTTCCTCCGGCAGCGCTGTGACGATTCCCAGCGGACCCGGTGTTGCTGGTGCCTCAGGAATGGTAGTCAACGGCAACAATGGAAGAGCAGGAAGCTTTCATGAACGGTACCACCTCCTGGGCATGGTAGGGATGCACCTGGTAAGCCTGCAGATCATCCAGGGAGTCGAATCTGGTGAGCAGTGCTACATCATAAGAGCGTTCGGAGCGGATGACGTCGGTGCCCACTTCGATATGGCGCAGCAGGTCAACGTTTCCCTGCATGGAAAGAAGGCGGTCGCGGACGGCGGCAATGTTTTCGGCGGTCGGTTCGGCAAGCTTGAATAGTACGATATGGGTGATCATTTGGTGTCCTCTCGGCGGAATAGCGCCGGCCGCTTTTTCTTTTCCCGTGCGGCCAGCTCTTTCTGATACCGTGAACTCCTGCGCTCTGTCAATGCCTGCGTGTTGAACCGTGCTGCACTTTTTGGGCTCAGCGGGCTCTCCGGGATTGCGGTGAGGCGATTCCATGGTACTATCAGCAGCAAGCTGGTTATGAAGCGGCCCGGAGCCGTGGATTTTCAGGAGGTGACCGCCATGCCCGATGTACAACTGATACCCTCCATCGACAATCGGTTGGGTGCATTGATCGAAGTCACCCGCCGGCAGCGTTCCCGTACCATTGACGAACCGCTCCTGAAGCCGGCCATTACCGTTTCCCGGGAGTTTGGGTGCGAAGCCTATCCGGTGGCTGAACTGCTGCGGCAACAGATGGAAAAGCGGACCGGTGAGAACTGGGCCCTGATGGATAAGGCGCTTCTGGATGAAGTGGCCAGGAATCATAATCTCTCGGAACAGGTTCTGCAGAACCTGGGCGAGAAAAACCGCTTTCTCGATGAATTTCTCTCAACCTTCTCCCCGCGTTGGAAAAGCGACAAGGATTATTACCGTTTGTTGACCCGGCAGATCATTGCCCTCGCGGAACAGGGCAACGTGATCATCATGGGACGGGGGGCTCCGATTGTCACCAGAACCATGAGAAACTGCTTCCACTTCAGAATGTTTGCCTCCATGGCCTTCAAAAAGAAGTCCATCGCCCGGCGGCTGGCCGTTGCTGAGGGGGAGGCGGAGGCGATCATCGAGCGCCGCCAGAAGGAGCGGGACCGATTTATCCGGGAATTTCTCGACCGCGACCCCTATGACCTGTCCGTCTACCATCTTGTGTTCAATAACGACAGAAGTGCGGCAGCGAAAATTGCCGATACCATTGCCGACTACATCCTGAAGCCCTAACTCAACAAGGGGAGGGGACTATCCGGAAGCGGAAGAGGGGCGCGCGGCATCCCTCTTCCGCTTTTTTCGGTAATCTGGTACAAAGCGCATCCGGAGGATGCCGTGAAAAAACTACTGTTCGCCCTTTGTGCCGCCATCGGCCTCTACGCTGCCTCTATCGTGATTTCACTTGCCTTGCTTCCGCCGGTGGACAGCCTTACGGACAGAAAGCAGAGCATGACCATCATGGTCCGAGACTGGCAGGGGAAGCAGCAGCCGTTTGTCGTTGGTCCGAAGAATCGCTACTGGACACCCTCATCCCGGATTCCACCGGAAATGAAGTGGGCCGTGATCCTGGCCGAGGACGGCAATTTCTACAAACACGAGGGGATCGACGTCAAAGCGATCCGTCAGGCGATCAAGCATGACCTGGAGAAGAAGAGCCTGGCCCGTGGTGCTTCAACCATTACCCAGCAGACCGCCAAGAACCTGTTTCTCTCACGCGAAAAGACCATTAGCCGCAAGCTGAAGGAAGTCTATCTTGCCTGGCGGATGGAGCAGGAGTTGACGAAAGGGCGGATTCTCGAGCTGTATCTGAACGTGGTGGAGCTGGGACCCATGGTGTACGGTATCGGCCACGGAGCCCGCTACTACTTCGGCAAAGCGCCGGAAGCACTGACCCCCCGCGAATGCGCGTTTCTGGCCGCCATGCTGCCGGGACCGCGCATCGCCTACAACCCCTACCGCAACCTGGGCAAGGTGCTCAGGCGTTCCGACATGATCCTGCGCCAACTACGGGCCAAGGGAGTCATCTCTCAGGAGGAGCTGCAGGCTGCCCTGGCCACGGAGCCGAATATTGCAGGCATGCAGCGCAAGGTGGATACCAGTCTGCAAGAGGAGGCACTGTTGCAGCCGGTTTCCTCGGCAGCTTCTCCTCCGCCGGCGTCGCCACCCGTATCATTACCACCCGCAGCCGGCCCCAGCGAGACATCACAGCCGGTATCGCCGCCGGTAGAAGCGCCGGCCCATCCTGCTCCTCCCGCACCTGAAGCCGAAGACCGGTAAGAGATATGGCACCGGAACGGAACCGCGCGGTACGGAGTTCACGGGCCCACCGGCTGCTGCGTCGATGGGGAAGGGTGGCCCTTTCCCGTACCGTTCCGGTTGAGCAGGTACGGCTCCATGCGACGGGCGCCGACTTTTTTGCGGCGTACTTTGCGGCGCTTGCGTCTGCCCGGACATACATCTGCCTTGAGTACTACATCATCCGGGCGGACCGTACCGGGAATCGGCTTGCCGAAGAACTGACGGCCGCCCGTCGGCGGGGGGTGCAGGTCTTCCTGATTTACGACTACATCGGCTGTCTCGATACGCCCGAGTCATTCTTCAGGGGGCTTCGCCATCATGGCGTCCACTGTCTTCCCTTCAACCGGCCTTCGTTCCGGCGCGGTATCCGCTGGTTCGACCGGCGGGATCACCGGAAACTGACCATTATTGACGATAGCCTCGCCTTTCTGGGGGGGCTGAACGTAGCAGATGAATATGCCGGCATCGCGCAGGAGCACCGTCGCTTCCGCGACGTCGGCTTCAGTCTGAGCGGCCCGGCTGTTGTCCACCTGACCGACCTGTTTCAGGATATCTGGAGGCTGGAAACAGGGCAGCCACCCCGCCTGCCTCATCCCGTTCACCATGCGCCACCTCAGCTCTGTCTGAGTGAAGAGCGCCGGATATCGCTGGTGAGTGGCGGCCCCCACCAGCTTCGCTCCACGATCCGTACCGTCTTTCGCGGTGCAATGGCGCTGGCAGCGTCTGAACTGTTGATCGCGAATCCCTACTTCGTTCCCGGCCCGCTCATCCTCCGCTCGCTGCTGCGGGCCGCTCGGCGGGGCGTCACGATCCGCCTGCTTTTGCCGGCCCGCAGCGATGTGCCGATTGTCCGGCTGATCAGCCGCAGTACGTATCGTCACCTGCTCGATGCCGGTATTGAAATTTACGAACTGGAGCAGGAACTGCTCCACGCCAAATTGATGCTGATCGACGGGGCGCTCACGGTCATTGGTTCCGCCAATCTCGATCAGCGCAGCTTCCATCGAAATTTTGAAATTAACGCCATTGTCCACTGCCGTTCCTTCGGCAGCCAGATCAGGGAGCTTTTTGCCGGCGACCTGTACCGCTCCCGCAGAATTACCGCCGAGACTCACGGACAGCGCGGTATGCTGGTGCGGCTGCTGGAGCGGCTGCTGCGCCCCTTCAGTTGGTTCCTCTAGGGGGCGGGTATGTTGATCGACACCCATTGTCACCTGGATCTTCCGTGGCTCGGCAACCATCCGGAAACCTATTTGGCGGCGGCCGGAGCCGCCGGTGTAGAGCGCTGGGTCGTGCCGGGTCTCCATCCCGACGGCTGGCAGGGGATTGCCGATCTCTGTCGCCGGTACGACGGCACCTTTCCGGCATTTGGCATTCATCCCCGCCATGCGGGAGAGGTGTCGGAGGAGGCGCTTGTTTGTTTGCGGCAGTGGGCGGGGAAGGGCGTTGCCGTTGGCGAGATTGGGCTTGATCGGCGCTGTGCTCATCCGGAGCGCCAGCAGGAACTGTTTCGACGTCAGATCAGGATAGCCTGCGAGCTGGAGCTGCCGCTGCTGATTCACTGCAACGGCATGGTGGGTATGACCCTTGCGGTACTGCGTGAAGAGCGGGCAGAGCGTGTCGGCGGCATTCTGCATGGCTACTGCGGGTCGCTTGAGTCAGCGCGGGAGTTTGTCCAGATGGGATTTGTCCTTTCGCCGGGAGGTAATCTGCTGCGACAGAATACGGACAGGCCCCGTCGGCTGCTTCAGTCCCTGGGGCTTTCACGGCTGGTGCTGGAAAGCGATGCGCCGGGACCGGCAGCCGATTCGCCGCGCAACCGTCCGGAGTTTCTCACGGAGCTTGTTGATTGCATCGCGACAATGACCGGCTATTCTCCCGGGGAGATTATTCGCGAGACCGGACGTGCCGCTTTGGGGATACTTCCCTGTTTGGGCCGGGAGCACCGCTGAAACGTCGAAATGCTCCTTGTTCCCACAGAGAAGGCTGTGGTACGATATGCCACTCGGGAGGTGCGCATGAGGCTGCTCATACTGTTCATGGTTTCAGGGGTTGCGATATTGTCCGGATGTGCGATGTTTACAGCCTGGAAAAGTATCCCTCCGCCGGGTGGCTGCGACCAGTGCCATTCAAGGGAACTGTCGGCCAACTGGCGTGTCACCTACCAGGCGGCTCAGGTGGCCGACGAGCGAGGTAACCTTCCCTTCCAGACACCGCAGTACAACATGCCGGTCAGGAGTTCCCAACCTGCTTCGTCCCTTGACTTGCGCAAGTCTGAAGAGCAGCGCTGCTTTGAATGTCATGTCGCGCCGACCCCTGCACACCGTGAGCGCAAGGGGCGCTTTCATCACTGAAAAAAATAATTGACTTTGTTGGTATACAGCGTATAGTTCTCTTTTGTTAAAAGAACGCCCTGTTGAAACAGGGATATATTACCACCGTGAAGAGGTGAACACCATGAAGAAGCTGCTCTCCCTGTCCCTGGTCCTGGCCCTGGCCCTCGGCGTTGCCGCTGGCTGCAAGAAGGCAGAAGAAGCCAAGCCGGCTGCTCCGGCTCCTGCTGCTGCTCCGGCCGTTCAGCAGCCGATGTCAGCTGCTAAGCCTGCTGATGCTGCTGCTCCGGCTGCCGCTCCTGCTGCTGCTCCGGCTGACGCTGCTAAGCCCGCCGAGAAGAAGTAAGCGTGCCGTTACGGCAGTGAGGCCTGTCGGGGAAACCCGGCAGGCTTTTTTTATTTTACAGGGCAGTTGTCGGTTGAGTGCGGGGGGGCAGTAATGCATGAATTGTCCCTGACCGAGGGGATTGTTGATATTTGCCTCCGGCATGCCGAAGGGAAGCGGATTATTTCGGTAACCCTTGAAATCGGGTGTCTGAGCAGTGCGGTACCTGAGGCGATCGAGTTCTGTTTTTCCGCATGCAGTGCCGATACGACTCTGCATGGGGCCCGGCTGGTGATCGACCGCGTCGAAGGCAGGGGATGCTGTCTTGCCTGCGGCGAGGAGCAGCCGGTTGTCCGGCACTTTGATCCCTGTCGGAGGTGTGGCGGATACGGTGTGCGTATCGTTGCCGGCGAGGAGCTGCGGGTGCGTGAGATCGAGGTGGCGGACTGAAACAGATTCGTTTTCAGTCTCCCCTGATGCGCAGGCCGTGCCATCGGCGCCAGTCTCTCCCGATTGCGGGAGAAATGCTTTGACAAGGTTGCAGTCGGTTCAGTAGTATTCATAAAATTTATTTCAGACGGGACGATACATGCAGGCAGCACTGGAGCTGATAGGAGACGATCTCAGGCAGGTCGAGGAACAGTTCAGAAAGGATCTGGAGTCCGACGTTCCGCTCATCCGCAAGGTTGGCGAATATGTTCTCGCCAGCGGTGGTAAGCGCATTCGTCCCGCCATGCTGCTTCTGGCGGCCAGATTATGTAACTACTCAGGTTTTCAGGCAATTCCCCTGGCCAGCGTGGTCGAATTCATTCATACTGCAACCCTGCTGCATGACGATGTGGTCGACAGTGCCACGTTGCGGCGCGGTACTGCCTCTGCCAATGCCCTGTGGGGTAATGAGGCCTCGGTGCTGATCGGCGACTTCCTGTTTTCAAAATCGTTTTCTCTGATGGTTGCGGCTGGCAGTCTCGACGTACTGCGGGTCATGTCCCGCGCTACCACCATCATTGCAGAAGGGGAGGTCCTGCAGCTCCTCGGTACCGGAGATGTTGACCTGACCGAAGAACGCTATATCGAAGTGGTGCGAGCCAAGACAGCTGTCCTGCTTTCCGCGGCCTGCCAGTGTGGCGCCATTCTGGGCTGCGCCTCTGAGCAGCAAGAGCAGGCCCTGGCCGATTTCGGCATGGAGCTGGGGATCGCCTTTCAGCTGATGGACGATATTCTGGACTATACCGCCACCCAGGAACAGTTCGGGAAGAGTATTGGCCACGATCTGGAGGAAGGCAAGATCACGTTGCCGCTGATTCACACGCTGCGTGGCTGCACGTCGGAAGAACGGGAATTCGTTGCCGCCATCGTTCAGCAGGATGACGAACTCTCCTTTGATGATTTCAGCCGCGTTTCTGCTCTGGTGCAGCAGTACGGCGGTATTGACTATACCATTGCCAAGGCGCGTCAGGCGGTTGACTCCTGCGCGTTCCATCTGGCGGCCTTTCCGGACAGTGCCTGCAAGCAGGCGCTGCTGGAGCTTGCAGAGTACGTTGTTACCCGCAACCGCTAGTCCTCGTCCTCGTTGGTCCGCGCCGCTGTTCCGGCTGATTCCGGCCGCTTGTTCACCTAGTTTCGGAGGAGTAGTATGAAAAGGTTGGTGTTGCTGATCTGTTGCCTGATGATGATCGTTTCGGGATGCTCAAAAGAGAAGAGCTCTGTCTCTTCGGCCGGTGTCAGGGAGAAGTCTCCGGCTCCCGAAGTCAATGTCATTTCCATGGACAATCAGCAACTGACCCTGGCCTCGCTCAAGGGGAAGGTGGTGCTTCTGAACTTCTGGGCAACCTGGTGCCCCCCCTGTCGCGAAGAAATTCCGTCAATGATGAAACTCAACAGTTTCATGGCGGGAAAGCCGTTCCAGATGGTCTGCATTTCCGTAGACGAGGGGGGTAAGAAGGCGGTTGAGGAGTTCTTCAGGAACTCCGGTTTCATGCTTCCCACCTATTTTGATCCCAGCGGTCAGGTAGCAAGAAATTTCGGTGTTACCGGCGTTCCCGAAACCTTTGTGATCGACAGGCAGGGAGTTGTTGCCAAGCGGGTCATCGGCGGCCTGGACTGGAGCAGTCCCGAGGTGATCGCCTTTCTCGAAGGGCTGATGAAGTAGGAGACAGGAGCCGGACGCGGCTGTTATGGAAACTCAGCAAATCTCATATCTTGGCGCGTTTGTGGCCGGAGTCCTCTCCTTTCTCTCTCCCTGCGTGCTGCCCCTGATTCCATCCTACATCACCTATATCACCGGGCTTTCCTTCAGTGATCTCGATGCCGAGCAGCCGGCGGCCCGGGTGCGTCGTACCACCTTCTTCCACGCTTTCACCTTTGTTGCCGGTTTTTCGCTGGTATTTGTCCTGCTGGGGGCCTCGGCCACCTTTGCCGGTTCCTTTCTCAAACAGCATATGGATGCCGTCCGCAAGGTTGGCGGTATCCTTGTCATTCTGTTCGGTATCCATATCACCGGCCTTCTGCCGATACGCTGGCTGCTGGGCGAAAAACGGATAAATCTGCGTCATAAGCCTGCCGGCTACCTGGGTAGTCTGCTGGTCGGCATCGCCTTCGCAGCCGGCTGGACCCCTTGCATCGGCCCCATCCTCGCTTCAATCCTGATGATTGCTGCCACCGAGGAAAAGGTAGCCCATGGGGTGACCCTGCTCATGCTCTACTCCATTGGGCTGGGACTACCCTTTCTGGCCTCGTCGTTGGCCGTGCATCGCTTCGTGGTGCTATTCAACCGTTTCAAAAAACATATCAGGCTGTTCGAGATCGTGACCGGTTTGTTTCTGGTGCTCGTCGGCATCCTGATCTTTACCAACTGGCTTTCCCTGCTGGCGGGATATGCCAACCTGCTGTTTTTGAAGGGCTGATATGGTCAAGGCACATCGTGCGCAGCATTCCGTCCAGCTGACGGTGGCACAATTGGTGGTTACCGAGGCATTTTACGCCGGTATCCTTGAGTTGCCGGTGCGCCGCTCCTTTTCTTCCCCTGGCGCCCCCGAACATCTGGTGGTGGATATGGATGGCATTGCCCTGGTGTTCGTTGAGGAAGGGGATGTGGTACATGCCCATCCGATTCTGGGACACCGCTTCAGCATGTTTCCTAAAGGAATTGGCGTCACCCTGCACTTTGAGGTGCGTGATATCGAGGGAATTCGGGACGCCATCCTGGAAGAGGAGCTGGAGATACTGTATCACCTTGAGGAGAAACCCTATGGCGTCAAGGAGATGTGGTGCTTTGATCCCGACGGCTACCTGGTGGCGCTTGAAGAACCGGTCGAACGACGCAGCACCAGAATCGGACGCTGAGCTTTCATGACGAGACGCTTCCAATGACCTTTCCCGCTATTGATCCCGTGTTTCTCAGGTTGGGACCACTGCAGTTCCGCTGGTACGGGCTGATGTACGTGCTGGGGTTCATCCTCAGCTATTTCGTTATCCGGCGCGAGGTGCGCCGCTCCCAAGTGTCACTTTCCGACGAAGGGGTTGCCGACCTGATCCTTGCCCTGGCGTTGGGGGTGGTCCTGGGGGGACGCTTCGGGTATGTCTTGTTCTACGATTTGCCTGCCTATCTGGCGCATCCCCTGAAAATTTTCGCCATCTGGCAAGGAGGGATGTCATTCCACGGCGGCTTGACCGGTGTGTTTCTCGCGGCGCTCTGGTTTTCCCGCAGCCGCGGCATACCGTTGCCGGTGCTGGGAGACTTGGCGGCCCTTGCCGCGCCGATCGGGCTCGGTCTGGGACGGATCGGCAATTTTATTAATGGTGAGTTGTTCGGGCGTCCCACCACGGTTCCCTGGGGGATCGTCTTTCCCGATGGCGGGCCGTTGCCTCGGCATCCCTCCCAACTGTACGAAGCGTTTCTCGAAGGGCTGGTGCTCTTTTTTCTGGTACGGCTGGCCTACCGCCGGTTGAATGTTTCCGGAGCCGCAATGGCGACATTTCTTGCGGGATACGGCCTGTTCCGGATTGTGGTGGAGTGGTTCCGTCAACCTGACCAGCAGTTGGGCCTGTTTCTGGGAAGTTTTTCCATGGGGCAGCTCTTGAGCCTGCCGCTTGTTCTGCTGGGGGGGGGACTGCTGGTCTGGTTCATGAGAAAAGAACGACTCAGTCGTCCGCAGTAGGTGGGCACCCCGCCCCGGGTGGGGGTAGCGTAAAGAGGCCCCGTGGCGATACCACGGGGCCTCTTTTGTTCGTATTACCGGTATGCGGCCGCGGTGGCCGCGTGCATCAGGCGCACTCCGAGTAGCCGCAGACCCGGCAGACCATGCAGCCACCTTCGTGTTCCACGATGCCGCCACACTC
The DNA here is from genome assembly GCF_933509905.1 of Trichlorobacter ammonificans. Lineage (GTDB taxonomy): Bacteria > Desulfobacterota > Desulfuromonadia > Geobacterales > Pseudopelobacteraceae > Trichlorobacter > Trichlorobacter ammonificans. The sequence goes on from NZ_OW150024.1 coordinate 1,360,973, forward strand.
GGGGCACGCTCCCCGGTCCGGTGTGCTGGTTTCACCGCTCAGGTCGTAGCCGTTGGCCAGCATGTGGGCCTGGATTGCCTTTGCCACCGCATCGGCACAGGAAAGTATCCTGTTCTCGCCATAACCTGCCGGGCAGTGACAGGAGATTCCCAGGAGCTGTTTGATGACCTGGCGGGCCTGCACGCCGCTGCGCCAGGCCAGGGAAACCATCCGGCCGATGGCCTCGGACTGGGATGCCGCGCAGCCGCCGGCCTTGCCCATGGTGGTGAACAGTTCGAACAGACCGGTCTTGTCCTCGTTGACGGTGACGTAAAGCGGACCACAGCCGGTCTGCATCTGGTAGGTCCACCCCTTCAGAGCTTTCGGCCGCTCCCGCTTGATGGCATGCTTGTCCTCCTCCAGCGGGATTGCGGTAACGGTGACCTTTTCATCCTTCTTGCCGGTGGACAGTACCTGCTCGTCGCGGGAACCGTCGCGGTAGATGGTTACCCCCTTGCAACCGGTCTTGTAGGCCAGCAGGTAGACCTTTTCTACATCCTCCACCGTGGCAGAGTTGGGGAAGTTGACGGTCTTGGAGACGGCGTTATCGGTGTGGGACTGGAATGCGGCCTGCATCTGGATATGGTCTTCAGGCGTAATGTCGTGGGCTGTCACAAAAATGCGCCGAATGTCCGCCGGGACCTCGTCAATCTCATGAACCGTGCCGTGCTCGGCGATCTTTTCCATCAATTCCGGGGAGTAAAACCCTCGTTCCTTGGCGATCCTTTCAAAGATCGGGTTCACCTCCACCAGCTTGGTGCCGTCCAGGACGTTCTTGACGTAGGAAACCGCAAACAGCGGCTCAACCCCCGACGAAGCGTTGGCGATCATGGAGATGGTGCCGGTGGGGGCGATGGTGGTTACCGTGGCATTGCGCTGCGGCAGCGCCCCCTTCCTGTCGAAAATGGAGCCGGTGAAGTTGGGGAAGGATCCCCGGGTTTTCCCCAGTTCCCTCGATGCGGCGTGTCCTTCCTCATTGATGAACTTCATCACCTTTTTTCCCAGCTTGACCGCTTCCGCGGAGTTGTAGGGAATACCCAGCATGATCAGCATGTCGGCCCAGCCCATTACCCCCAGGCCGATCTTGCGGTTGGCGTGGGTCATCTCATGGATCTGCGGCAGCGGGTAGCGGTTGGCCTCGATGACGTTGTCCAGGAAATGCACGGCATCGTGCACCACCTCTTTCAGGCGCGTCCAGTCGATGGCTTCGTCGGCAACGAAGTTGCCCAGGTTCAGTGAGCCCAGGTTGCAGGATTCGAAGGGCAGAAGCGGTTGCTCGCCGCAAGGGTTGGTGGATTCGATTTCGCCAACATGGGGGGTCGGGTTGTCGCGATTCAGGCGGTCGAGGAAGATGATGCCGGGCTCACCGTTTTCCCAGGCTTGATTGACAATTCGCTGGAATACCTTGCGGGCGTTCATTGAACCCGCTTTCTTTTTGTCCCGGGGGTTGTACAGGTCGTATTCCTCGTCGTTTTCAACCGCCCGCATGAACTCTTCCGTCAGTCCCACCGAAATATTGAAGTTGTTGAACATTTTCTGGTCAGCCTTGCACATGATGAAATTCATGATGTCGGGATGGTCGACCCGCAGAATTCCCATGTTGGCCCCCCGGCGGGTGCCGCCCTGCTTGATGGTTTCTGTTGCGGTGTCAAACACCCGCATGAAGGAGATCGGCCCGCTGGAGATGCCGGTGGTGGTCAGGACCACATCGTTGGCAGGACGCAGGCGGGAAAAGGAGAAACCGGTGCCGCCGCCGGATTTGTGGATCATGGCGGTGTACTTGACGGCGTCGAAGATGTCCTCGATGGAATCTCCCACCGGCAGGACGAAGCAGGCGGAGAGCTGTCCCAGCTCCCGTCCGGCGTTCATCAGGGTCGGCGAATTGGGCAGGAAGTCAAGTCGAGCCATCATACCGTAGAAGCGGGCGGTCAAGGTGTCGATATCGGCGGCGGGGTTAAACCTGCGGTCCGCCTCAGCAATGGTGACGGCGACCCGTTTGAGCATGTCCGCCGGTGTCTCCAGCACTTTGCCGGTGGTATCACGACGCAGGTAGCGCTTTTCAAGGACGGTGCGGGCGTTGGGGGTAAGAGCTGGTTCCATCAGGGCAGGGGATTTCTTGGACATTGGTATTCTCTCTTTCCTGGCTACACGAACAGTATTGAATTACGCAGACATACGCGGAAGTTGTTCGGAAGGTGATGTAATTGCTTGTGGCACAACATTTAGTGTTTTTTGGCGAATAAGACCACAACATGTATGGTGTGTCAATGAAAAAAAAGAGCATTGCCAAGTGTCGGAAATGACTGGATTGACTGGTGGGTGGCTGATTTGAAATTTACACGGTCGGCGGAATATGCTAGATACAACCTTTATTCGTATATTCAATGATTTATATTTTTTAGGCGGAAATTTTCAATGAAGCGGCTCATCATGCTGGGGAGTTGTATGCGGACCCTGCCAAAAATGTTTCTGGCCGGGCTGCTGACAGGAGTGCTGGTTGCCGGTACCGGATGCCAGAAGCTGCTGCAGGAACGAGATGCCCTGCTCAAGGGGCAGAATGTCACGGTATCGGTCAAGATTCCGGACACGCCGCCTCCTGTGGCACCGCCGACCATGGCACCGCCTCCCCCCTCTCCGGGGGAAAGCAGAACCGCTCCACCTGCGACAGCGCTCGACAGCCGGCTGATCCCGCAAAGTGAAACGACGGTACCGGCAGCAACAGCTCCGGAACAGCCCGCTCCACCGCGAAACCAGCAAGCTGTCCGCACGGTGATAACCAAGGCTGACACGGTGCTTGAGGGGCGGGTCATTACCGAGGATCTGACCCTGCGCGGTACGGTGCTGGTTCGGGGCTCGCTGGCGATTGCTCCCCAGGCGACTCTTCGGCTGGAAGCCGGCACCGAGGTGCGCTTTGCTCCGGCGCTTAATTCACAGGAAAAACCGCTGCTGCTGGTACTGGGCAGACTGGTGGTCCAGGGAACGCCCCAGCGGCCGGTACATCTGGGCGCCGCCTATGACCAACCAGTAGCTGGCGACTGGGGAGGGGTGCTTCTCCTCTCCACCGAAAAGAAAAACAGTCTTGAACAGTGCCGGATTACCGGGGCACAGGCTGGAATAACGGCTCGCTACTCCCAGTTTTCTGCCACCGGCCTCCAGGTCAGTCATTGCTTGGTCGGGGTATCCTTGTATGATTCCGTTGCCGTACTGTCACGGCCGGATATCCAGCGCTGCGACGTGGGCGTGCGGCTTGCGGATAGCGAAATGGAGCTCAAGGACGGTACGGTACGGGAAAACCGCTTGGGAGTACTGGCACAGCGTTCCGCACTGGTGGCCGGTGGCCTGGTGGTCCGTAACAACAGCCAAGAGGGACTGGTGTTTGAGCAGGCCCGCTTCCGCATCAGCGGCAGCACGCTGACGGAGAACAGAAGCGGCCTCCAGGTTGTCGGCGGGGAAGGGCTGGTGGTGCTCAGCAGGATGAGCGCCAACCGCGAACAGGGGGCTGCAGTGCGGGACGCCAGGATCAGAATCACCGACAGCAGGTTCACCGATAATGGCGGCTCGGGACTGTTGGTGGAAGACGTACGGGGCAGCGCCACCGGATCATCCTTTGTGAACAATGGAAAATTCCAGGTGGAACGCCAGGGCCGGGAACCATTTTCGGCACCGCTCAACTGGTGGGGGACCACCGACGAGCGCAAGGTGAGCGACGGAATTCATGATGCCGGTCGTGCATCGGGTCAGAGCCTGCTCCAGTACCTGCCGCTTCTCTCCACGGCGCCTGCCGCCCTGCCGTGAGGAAATCGTCGGTGGGGATCTATCTGGACAATGCGGCCACCTCTTTTCCCAAGCCGGAAGCAGTCTATGAAGCAGTCATGGAAACGATGCGGGAGGTCGGTGCCTCTCCCGGCCGGGGAGGCTATGGCCGCTCCCTGGAGGCGTCACGCCTGCTGATGACGGTGCGGGAAGCCGTGGCGCGACTGGTCAATGCAGCGGATGCGGAGCGGATAATCTTTACGCATAATGCGACCGCCGCTCTCAACCAGGCGGTAATGGGGGCGTTGACACCGGGGGATCACGTGATCACCAGTGTCATGGAGCATAACTCCCTGCTGCGTCCCCTGCGCCTGCTGGAGCAGTCGGGAGTGCTGCTCAGCGTGGTGCCCGCGGACGTGCAGGGGCTGGTCGATCCGGCTGAGGTACGGCGTGCCGTCCGCCCTGAAACCCGCTTGATTGCCCTTTCCCATGTTTCCAACGTGACCGGCGGCATGCAACCACTTGACGCCCTGGCCGACATCGCGCGGGAGGTCGGCTGTCTGCTGCTCGTGGATGCGGCCCAGTCGGTGGGAGTGCTGCCGCTGGACATGCAGGCCATGGGCATCGATCTGTTGGCGGCGCCGGGGCACAAGGGGCTCATGGGCCCCCAAGGGACCGGATTTCTGGCTCTGTCGCCGCGGGTGACGCTCCGTCCGCTGTTGGTGGGGGGAACCGGCGTTAGCAGTGAGCAGGAGCTGCAGCCGGTGCGGTATCCGGAAGGGTTCGAGGCCGGCACCCACAACCTGCCGGGCATCGCCGGGCTCGGTGCTGCCATTGGTGTTCTGCTGCAGGCCGGTGTGGCGACTGTCGGCAATCACGAGCGGAGCCTGGCCGAAGCCGTTCGCAGCCGTCTGGAACACCTGCCGGGACTGCAGCTGTATGGTCCACGGGAGCCGCGTCGGCGGACCGGCCTGCTTTCTCTGACCATCAGCGGCCGTGACCCGGCGGAACTGGCTTTCTTCCTTGACCGGGAGTACGATATTGCCACGCGTGCGGGGCTGCACTGCGCTCCCCATGCCCACCGTGCTATCGGCAGCTATCCCGCCGGTACCCTGCGGGTAAGCCCTGGCTGGTTCACCACCATGCAGGATATGGACATTTTCTGTGAAGCACTGACTGCCATAGTTGAGAAAGGTCATTCATGAAACAGTTCATTCTGGACACCAACGTACTGCTGTACGATCCCCAGGCAATTTTCAAGTTTCAGGACAACGCCATCGTCATACCGATCACGGTCATCGAGGAGATTGACCGTTTCAAGAAGGATATGAACGAGACCGGCCGCAACGCCCGTACCATTTCACGTATCCTGGATACGTTACGTGAAAAGGGTTCTCTGGCGGAGGGGGTGTCGCTGGCCGGCGGCGGTACGCTGCGGGTGGAGTTGTGCGAGGACCACGCGTTGAATGACATGCCCCGCGACCTGCGGGACGACAAGGGGGATAACCGTATCCTTGCCGTGGCGGTGGCAACCAAGCGTCGCTTTGCCGAGGATCCGGTCATCTTCGTCACCAAGGACACCAACCTGCGGATCAAAGCCGACGCCATCGGTCTGGTGGCGGAGGATTTCGAATCTGACAAGGTGGATATCCAGGAGTTGTACGCCGGCGCCCGCAACCTTGAGGTTGATCCCGATGCCATCGACCGTTTCTACGGCCAGGGATGGCTGGAAGCGCCGTGGGGACTGCTGCCCAACGAGTACGCCACCCTGGTGGACACTCAGAATCCCAGCCATACCGCGCTCTGCCGCTTTGACGCGCCCCAGGGAAAGGCGGTACCGGTTAGAAAGATTCCCCGCGAGGGGATCTGGAGCATTCATGCCCGCAACCGGGAGCAGCAGTTTGCCCTTGATGCCCTGATGGACGACAACGTCAAGCTGGTCTCCCTGGTGGGCAAGGCCGGTACCGGCAAGACCTTGCTGGCCATTGCCGCCGGTCTGCACAAGGTGGCGGAGGAAAACGTCTACAACCGTCTGCTGGTTTCCCGTCCGGTTTTCCCCCTGGGCAAGGATCTGGGCTTTCTGCCGGGTGACATCGAAGAAAAACTGTCCCCCTGGATGCAGCCGATCTTCGACAACGTTGAACTGCTCATTTCGGGTCATGAGGCGGAGAAGCGGCACAGCAAGGGGTACAAGGAGCTGATCGCCATGGGGCTTCTGGATATCGAGCCGCTCACCTACATCCGCGGCCGTTCCATCCCCAACCAGTACCTGATCGTGGACGAGGCCCAGAACCTCACCCCCCATGAGATCAAGACCATCGTCACCCGGGCGGGGGAGGGGACCAAGATCGTCCTCACCGGCGACCCCTACCAGATCGACAATCCCTACGTGGACTCTTCCAGCAACGGTCTTTCCTACTTGGTGGAGCGGATGAAGCAGGAACGGATTTCGGCCCATGTCACCCTGACCAAGGGGGAGCGGTCGGAGCTGGCTGAACTGGCGGCGAACCTTCTGTGAACAGGCCGGTTGGACCTGTCGGAGCGCTCCGCCAGGTCCGACAGGCTCCTTTCCCCTTGAATAGAGACACCATGCTTCTTCTCACGATCGAATCATCCTGCGATGAAACGGCTGCCGCCGTGGTGCGCGACGGCCGCACCATCCTTTCCAACGTGGTTTCCTCCCAGGTGGCCGTCCATGCCGAATACGGCGGCGTGGTGCCGGAGATCGCTTCCCGCAAACATCTTGAGATGATCACGCCGGTGGTCCGGCAGGCGTTGCACAAGGCCGACGTTACCCTGGAGCAGATCGAGGGGATTGCCGTGACCCGCGGTCCGGGCCTGCTGGGTGCGCTGCTGGTGGGGGTCTCCGCGGCCAAGTCCCTGGCGTTTGCCCGCTCCCTGCCGCTGGTGGGAATCCATCATATCGAAGGGCATCTGCTGGCCCCGGCCCTGGAACAGCACCTCGGCTATCCCTTTCTGGGGCTGGTGGTATCCGGCGGCCATACCCACCTGTACCTGGTGGAAGGGGTCGGTCGTTACCGCACCCTGGGACGCACCATCGACGATGCCGTGGGGGAGGCTTTCGACAAGTCCGCCACCCTGCTGGGGCTGGGCTACCCCGGCGGGGCGTTGATCGACCGGCTGGCCCGGCAGGGAAACCCGACGGCGATCCGTTTTCCCCGTCCCCTGCTGCACGACGGCAGCCTCAATTTCAGTTTCAGTGGCCTGAAGACCGCGGTGCTGACCCATCTCCGGAAACAGCCGGCCGTACCGGAGGGACAGGAGCTCCACGATCTGTGCGCCTCCTTTCAGGCGGCAGTCTGCGAACTGCTGGTGAAAAAGACCGAGGCAGCCCTTGAGCTGACCGCTGCGCGGCGCCTGGTGGTTGCCGGCGGCGTGGCCTGCAACAGCGGCCTGCGCGCCGCCATGGGCGAGATGGCGCAGCGCCGTGGGGTCGAACTTCTCTTTCCGTCTCCCGCGCTCTGTGGTGATAACGCCGCCATGCTGGCGGTGGCGGCTGACGCCTACCTGAGCGCCGGTTGCTGCGACCGTCTCGATATGGATGCCGTGGCCACCTGGAGCATGGATCAGGTGGCTCGCTGGGAGCGGCTGCCATGACCGTTTCCTATCCCCGCCCCCGCAAGGCCCTGGGACAGAACTTCCTGACCGACGGCAACATTGTCGCCAAAATCCTGCGTGCAGCCGACATCGGCCCCGGCGACAACGTGCTCGAAGTGGGACCGGGGCGGGGAGCGCTAACCGAACTGCTGGCACGGAAGGCAGGACGTGTCACTGCCATTGAGTTCGACCGTGACTTGGCCGAAATTCTCCGGCAGCGTTTCAGGGATACACCGGCAGTGACCATTCACGAACAGGATGTTCTCAAGGTTGATTTTGCCTCGCTGCTGGGGAATGAGCGGTGGAAAGTGGTGGCCAATCTGCCCTACAACATCTCCACTCCGGTACTGTTCAGGTTTCTGGAGGAACGCCACTGCTTTTCCCGGCTGGTGCTGATGCTGCAGAAGGAGGTGGGAGAACGCCTGGCCGCGCCGCCGGACTGTGGCGACTACGGTATCGTTACGGTACTGCTGGGGCTGTGGTTCGAGATACGGCGGGAGTTTCCGGTGCCGCCGGGCTGTTTCTATCCGGTGCCCAGGGTCGATTCGGTGGTGGTGTCGCTGGTACCGCGACCGCAGCCGCTGGCACCGGTTCCCGATCAGCAGCTCTTCGAGCGGGTGGTGCGGGCTGCCTTTGCCCAGCGCCGCAAAACGTTGCACAACTGCCTGAAGGCTGCCGGACTGGCCGATCCGGCGACACTGGCCCGTGCGCTGGAGCACTGCGGCATCGACGGAAGACGACGGGGAGAGACCCTCACCATTGCCGAGTTTGCCGCCCTGGCAACTGGACTGGCAGCGCCTGCCGCACCATGAAAAAAACCGCCGTTTCCGGCGGTTTTTTGTGTCCAGCTTGACGGTGCGTTTTACTTCTTCGGTGCCTTGGGAGCAGCGGTTTTGCGAGGCTTGGGAGTAGCCTTGGGAGCCTTTGTCGTGACGGCCTTTGACTTGACGGCAGCCGGTGCCGCCTTGGCGGCAGCCAGCCGTTCCAGGCGAGCCATCCGTCCTTTGGCAAGATTCTCACCCAGGTTGTTATTGAGAGCTGCCTGGCGACGGGCTTCCGAGTAGTTCTTGGCGGCCAGGGGGGTGCCGGCGGGAAGCTTGAACTGTTTGCGATAGGCAGCCGGCTTCATATCATGGGCCTGCTTCAGGTGACGCGACAGCGTCTTGAAGCCGCCCTTGCCGCAGATCAGGCAGACGATCTGATCCTTCTGGATCGATTTTTTCGGATTGACAACAGCCGGCGTCTCCTGGGCAGCGCCGGTACCCTCGGAGCCCGGCTCGGCATCCAGGTTTTTCAATGCCTGATAAACCTTCTGAATTTCAAGCAGCAGCTCGTCGGACGACATTTCAACCGATGCCGCGTGCGAAGATACGATATTGGCGGTAAGCTCGACAAGAATTGATGACATGGCTTTATTCCCTGTCCTTTCCAGTTTATTGTTATGAATATCAGTTCGTTTAGCAGCAACCTTCACGGAAGGCAACTGTTTTTCCGTATAGTAACATCATTCAGTACAATTTTATTGATGGAGTGCATGACCGGTATCGATTGAGAAGCTCTTGCGAGGCTGCCGGTTTAGCGTATACTTAATCGAACGTTTTCGAGCAGAGGAGTTCAGTCATGGATAGACGCAGCTTTCTCAAGTCTGCCGGTGTTGGGGCATTGTTTGCACCCGTTTTGGCCAAGCAAGTATTCGCCGCTCCGGAGCAGCCGCTGGTTGCGGTTGCCGAAGGAAAGGATTATCCCGGTATCACCCGTAAAGCGATCAATGCCCTGGGAGGCATGAAACGGTTTGTCAAAACCGGTGACACGGTGGTGGTGAAGCCGAACATCGGCTGGGACCGTTCGGTGGATTTGGCGGCCAATACCCATCCGCAGGTGGTGCGTGCCGTGGTGGAGGAGTGCCTGGCCGCCGGTGCCAGGCGGGTCAAGGTCTTTGACCATACCTGCAACGATCCGCGTCGCTGTTACGTGAACAGCGGTATGGAGGCGGCCCTCAAGGGGATGAGGCAGGTTGAACTGAAACAACTGGAACCGGAACGATTCAGGAAGGTCGCCCTTAACGGACAGTTCCTCAAGGAGTGGGAGCTGTACGACGAGGCTCTGTCCGCCAACGTCTACATCAATGTTCCCATCGCCAAGCACCACGGCCTCTCCCGCTTGACCCTGGGACTGAAGAACGTGATGGGGATCATGGGGGGGAATCGCGGGTACACCCACCGCAACCTCGATACGGCGCTGGCTGACGTGAACAGCTTCTTCAAACCCCACCTGACCATCATCGACGCCACCCGCATTCTGACCGCCCACGGCCCGCAAGGGGGTAACATCGCCGATGTCAAGGTGCTCAATACCGTCATCGCTTCGCGGGATGTGGTGGCGGCAGATGCCTTCGCCACCACCCTGTTCGGTCTGAAGCCTGCGGACATTGCGGTGACGGTGGCGGCCCACAAACGGGGGCTGGGTGAGATGAATCTGAACAACGTCAAGGTTGTGCGGGTCTGAGGAATGAAGCGTTCTCCGGCCCGGGTTTCGCAGCTCCTGTTTCTGCTCCTCTTTTTGCTTCTGTTTCTGCAGACCGAGTACCGGGGGGCGGACGAGATCAACGCCGCAGTCAACGCCTTTTTCCGGGCCGACCCGCTGGTGCTGGTCAGTTACCTGCTGGCGGCGAAATCCTGGAGCTGGCTTTTGCTGCCGGCCCTGCTGCTGGTGGTTGCAACGTTGCTGCTGGGGCGGTTCTTCTGCGGCTGGGTCTGTCCCCTGGGAACGGTTCTCGACCTGCTGGCACCGAAGCAGCGGCCCCGGGGCGGGCTCGTCATTTCGTCATCGCTGAAATACTGGCTGCTGCTGCCGCTGCTGACGGCCTCCCTCTTCGGCCTCAACCTCTCCGGCTTGCTGGACCCACTGGCCATCCTGGTACGGGGGCTGACCTTTTTCCTGCATCCGCTGCTGGGGGAGGCGGTCCGGGAGGGGTGGGTCGGGCTGTATCGTACCATTGGCGAGCAGCGCGACACCCTGAATCCGGCCTACGAACTGCTGCGCAGCCATGTCCTGCCGTTTCGCGATACCGTCTACCCCCTGGCCCTCTTCTCCATGCTGCTTTTGACGGCAATCATCCTGCTGGAACGGCTGGAGGCCCGTGCCTGGTGCCGCCATCTCTGTCCGCTGGGAACGCTGCTGGGCTGGCTGGCCCGTTGTACTCCTTTTCGACGGACGCCGAAGGGTCTGTGCGCCGACTGTGGCCAGTGTCGTGCGCTCTGTACCATGACCTTTGACCAGGGGCAGCTTGACAAGGAGCTGTGTACGCACTGTATGGACTGTCGGCGGGGCTGTCCCCACGACCGGATTTCATTCAAGCCGGCCCTGGCGGGGTGGGGCAGGCCGCAGCCGCTGCTGCCGGAGCGGCGGCTGCTGCTGGGGGGAATGGCCTCGGGGGTGTTGCTGGCTCTGCCGGCACGCTTCCGCTCCCCGGAGACGACGCCGACGCTGCTGCGGCCACCCGGTGTGCGCGATGAAACGGAATTCCTGGAAAAATGCGTGCGGTGCGGTGAATGCATGAAGGTCTGCCTGAAAAGTGCGCTCTATCCGGCTGCCTGGCAGTCCGGCTATGCCGGTCTGTACACACCCCTGGTTATTCCCCGGCTGGGCTACTGCGAATACAACTGCACCCTCTGCGGTCAGGTCTGCCCCACCGGGGCCATTCCCAACCTGCCGGTGGCGGACAAACGGCGGGAGGTGATCGGCAAGGCGGTGTTCGTCAAGGATCACTGCCTGCCCTTTGCACGAAAGATGGACTGTATCGTCTGCGAGGAACACTGCCCCATACCGGCCAAAGCGATCCGTTCGCGGGAGGTTACGGTGCGGAATCATGACGGCAGAACAGTGGTGGTGAAGGAGCCCTACGTGGTGGAGGAGATCTGTAACGGCTGCGGTATCTGCGAATATGTCTGTCCGGTGGAAACCGGGGCCGGCATCAGGGTCTATGCGGTGAAGAACCGTGCGCCGAGCAGTGGTGACCTGCAGCGCTCCGAAAATTCATTGCCGTACTGAAATTAGTTCTACTTCACGGCTTCCCTCCCCCCAGAGGGGGAGGGGTCGGGAGGGGGAAGTAGAATGCAACAAAGTAGAAACAAAATATCGCCGTCAAAAACAATCGGGCATTGAAACGACTCTCCGTTCAATGCCCGATGGTGTATGTGAAGTACCCTTCTATAAAGACTACTTCAGGTTTTTGATCGCCTCTTCGATCCGGTCCATCCCCTTCTTGATGTTCTCCATGCTTATGGCGTAGGAAAGGCGGGCGTAGCGGTCGTCACCGAAGGCAACTCCCGGCACCAGGGCCACTTTTGCATCCTCCAGCAGATAGGCGGCAAAATCCGAGGAGTTTTCGATCTTCTTGCCGGCCGGAGTGGTCTTGCCGTACACCCCCGAGAAGTTGGGGAAGACGTAGAAGGCGCCGTTGGACTTGAAGCAGGAAACCCCCGGCATGGCGTTCAGGCGGTCCACAATGTAGGTGCGGCGTTTTTCGAACTCCACACACATGGCGGCCACGGCGTCCTGAGAGCCGTTCAGTGCTTCCACCGAGGCCTTCTGGGCAATGGAGGTGGCGTTGCTGGTGGACTGGGACTGCATCTTGGTCATGGCGGCCATCAGTTCCTTGGGACCGCAGGCGTAGCCGATCCGCCAGCCGGTCATGGCGTAGGTCTTCGAGACGCCGTTGACCACGATGGTACGGGACTTGAGTTCCGGCACCACCTGGGCGATGGTGTAGAAGGTGAGGCCGTCATAGATCAGGCGCTCGTAAATGTCGTCGGCAACCACCAGCACCTGCTCGTGCTTGAGCAGGACGTTACCCAGGGCAGCCAGTTCCTCCTTGCTGTAGGTGGAGCCGGTGGGGTTGCAGGGGGAGTTGAGGATCAGGTACCTGGTCTTGGGGGTAATGGCTTTCTCCAGTTGCTCCGGGGTGATCTTGAAGCCGGTGGACTCGTCGGTCATGATGAAGACCGGGGTGCCGCCGGCCAGCACCACCTGGTCCGGATAGGATACCCAGTAGGGGCCTGGGATGATGACTTCGTCGCCTTCCTGGATCAGGGCCTGGGAGATGTTGTACAGGGTATGCTTGGCGCCACAGGCCACGGAGATTTCATCACGGGTGTACTCCAGGCCGTGATCCCGCTTCATCTTGGCGATGATGGCGTCTTTCAGGTCGTCGGCGCCGCCAACCGGCATGTAGCGGGTGAATCCGGCGTCGATCGCCTTCTTGCCGGCCTCGCGGATGTTTTCCGGCGTATCGAAATCAGGCTCGCCTGCGCCGAAGCCGACGACATCGACCCCTTGGGCCTTGAGGGCCTTGGCCTTGGCGTCAATGGCAAGGGTGGGTGAGGGTTGGATCTTGTTGACGCGATCTGCGAGTTTCATACTGCCTCCTTGTGTGTAGTCGATCAGACTGAATCGGCGGACTGGCTGCCGGTAAGACCGTACTTCTTCTGCATGGCCGCCTTGACTTCGGCGGGAACGAAACTGTCCACGTTGCCTCCCAGAGAGCAGACTTCCCGGACGATGGAGGAAGAGAGGTAGCCGTACTGTACCGAGGTCATCATGAAGAGGGTCTCGACGTCGTGGCTGATGCTGTTGTTCATCTGCGCGATCTGAAATTCATACTCGAAATCGGAGATGGCCCGCAGGCCGCGAACCACCACGTGGGCGTTTTTTGAAGCAACATAATCTATCAGAAGGCCGCTGAAGGTGTCAACGGAGACCCGTTGCTCGTCCTTGAGCACCGAGCGGATCAGGGCGATCCGCTCGTCAATGCCGAATAGGGCGTTTTTCTGGGAGTTGCGGGCAACCGCTACGATGACGTGTTCGAAAATCCTGAGGCTGCGCTTGATGATGTCCAGGTGTCCGTAGGTGATCGGGTCGAAAGAGCCGGGATAGATGGCGATTCTGCTATGGGGCATGGCGTGCCTCCGTGGTGAAGAATAGGATGGCCGTGTCGCCGTAGACGCGGCGATCATGGAGGGTACAGCTGCCGATCCGTTCAGGCAGTTGGCTTCGGCTGTCCGTTTCCATGACCAGCGTTCCGCCGGGTTCCATTAACCGGTCCGCGACCTGCTCCAGAATCGTGGTCTGCAGGCCGGAGTCATAGGGGGGGTCGAGCAGTGCCAGGGTAAAACGCCGGCCATCGTCGGCAAGACGCTCTATGGCCCGTAATGCATCCTGCCTGAGTACGGTGGCGTCGGTGTCGCAGCCGGTGCGGGAAAGATTGGCCTGCAGAGCCTCAAGTGCCGGACGGTTCTTTTCGACAAAGACGCAGGATGCGGAACCGCGGGAGAGGGCTTCGATTCCCAGAGCACCGCTGCCGGCGAAAAGATCCAGCACATGTGCTGCTTCGAGCAGGCCTGCATGCTCGAGAATGTTGAACAGCGCTTCCTTGACCCGGTCGGTGGTGGGGCGCGTGGTGGTACCTCGTGGTGCCGTAAGCTTCAGACCGCCCGCTCTGCCGGAGATAACCCGCACCGTCTTTCACCTCGTTGTAACACATGGTTTGTAACGCCTGCTCGTGTGACGCGCCAGGCGAACCCTACCTGAGGGGTCGGCAGCTGTCAAGGTACAACGGCTTAATCGCAACTACCGGAAAAGTTATCTTTTCAGACGCGTTGTGACTTGCTATATATGCAAAAGTACTTTAATCCGACGGGAGACCGTTCCATGGAAACCGACAAGTTGACTACGGCCCGCGCCATCATGAAGGGATTCACGGTCCTGCCCACCGTTCCCGCCGCCGCGGCCAAGGCGATCAGGCTGCTGAACGAGGATGATGTCGACATGGGGGCCGTTGCCGACGTCATGCTGTCGGACCAGGTACTGGCCGCCCGGGTGATCCGGATCGTCAACTCCCCCCTCTGCAAGGTGATGGGCCAGATCCAGTCGGTCCGTCAGGCCTTGGTGTATCTGGGGCCGCAGCGGGTCTTCGAGATCATTCTCACCTCCTGCTTTCTGGAGGTAACCGATACCAACAACCGCAGTCCGCTGCGCATCCAGGACTGTTGGGAGCATGCCTTCGGAGTGGGGCTGGTGGCCCGCCGTCTGGCAGAGTCGATCGGCTATCCCCAGCCGGAAAAAGCGTACGTTGCCGGCATTCTGCACGATGTTGGCGAAGTGATTCTGAGCCAGCACCGCCGCCAGGAGTATATGCGGGCCATGGTACTGGCAAAGGACGAGGGGATCGATCTCTACGACGCCGAGGTGCGGGTGTTCGGTACCAGCCATGCCGAGGTGGGCCGTCTGCTGGGAGAACAGTGGAATTTTCCCCAGGAGTTCGTGGAGGTGATTTCACTGCACCATGATTCGAACCTCGGCGTGCTTCCGCCGCTGACCCTGCTGGTGGCCCTGGCCGACCGCTTCTGTATCGGCGTGGGCTTAAGCAGCATGGGAGAGCAAAACACCAACAAGATACTGGGCTGCGCCGATGCGGTACGCCTGATGCAGGAGCATCTGCCCCACGTCGGCAGTTGCGACTTCGATTCCCTGATGATTTCAATGGAAGGCCTGACCGATGAGGTCAGTTGTGCCGTGGAATCCATCTATTCCTGAGCGTGTCATTCCTGCCGACTGGCAGAGCATGATCCGGTTATGAACCGCTACATGCTCTGCCAGCCGGCGTGTCGATACCACTCCCGCATGCAACCGGGCGTCGCCGCCCCGCGTCCCTCTGCGCCCATAGTAGATTCAGGTTTTCTCAGGAGTTACTCCTCCTCCGCCAGCATTCGCGCAAAAAAGTCGGCCCCCAGGTCGGCACTTGGTGCAGCAGCTTCCCCCGTACTCGCTCCCTCCAGTAACTGTTCCGGTATTTCGGCCAGAAAGCGGCTGGGCTGCCGCTCTTCACGAACCCCGTACTTGCGGCGGGTACGACAGCGTGACAGCACCAGCCGTTCCCGGGCGCGGGTAATCCCCACATAGCAGAGCCGCCGCTCTTCCGCCACCTCGGGGTCCTCATCCGCCGAGCGATGGTGGGGGAGCAGGCCCTCCTCCACCCCCACCAGGAAAACATGGGGAAACTCCAGCCCCTTGCTGGCGTGGAGCGACATCAGGGTGACCGCATCCTGCTGTTTTCCGTCGTCGGTTTCCCGGCGGTTGTCCTCCAGCAGCGATATCCGCTCCAGAAAGCTTCCCAGGGTTGCACCGGGGGTGCGCTCCTCAAAGGCGGAAAGCGCGTTTACCACCTGCTCGATGTTCTCGATCCGCTTGCGGGCTTGGGCGGCATCGGCCTGGGTGCGGTACATCTCCTCGTTGATACCCAGGCTGCGGAACAGTGCCGCTGCCTGACGCCCCATTTCCACCGGCTTGAAGCCGGCGATCTCCTCATCCAGCATCCTGCTGAACGTGGCGACCGCCGTCCGCGCCGCTTCCGAAATCCCCGCGATGTCATGCACCCGGTGGATCGCCTCGTGGAGGGAGCGGTTGTGTTCCAGTGCCCATTGCTGCAAGCGCATTAGGGTGGTGTCGCCGATCCCCCGCCGGGGGAAGTTGATGATCCGCACCAGCGCCGCCTCATCCCGGGGATTATTCAGGACGGTCAGGTAGGAGAGGGTATCCTTTACCTCCTTGCGTTCGAAGAAACGCTGGCCTCCCACCAGCACGTAGGGAATCCCCTCCATCCGCAGTGCCTCTTCAAAGGCACGGCTCTGGGTGTTGGAGCGGTACAGGATGGCGAAGTCCCGCCAGGGGCGCTTGCTGCAATACTGGGCCAGCTGCAGCTGTTCCACCACCAGGCGTGCCTCTTCCTCATCATCCTCAGCCACCAGCAGACCAATGGGGTCGCCGTTGCCGGAGGCGGTCCAGAGCGCCTTGTCGCTGCGCAGGCGATTGTTGCCGATGACGGCGTTGGCCGCCGCCAGGATGGTGCCGGTGGAACGGTAGTTCTGCTCCAGCTTGACCACGGTGCAGCCGGGCCGATGCTGGGCAAAGGAGAGGATGTTGGCGACGTCGGCGCCACGCCAGCCGTAGATGGCCTGGTCGTCGTCCCCCACCACGCACAGGTTGCCGTGCCGCTCCGCCAGGAGGGACATCAGCCTGAACTGTCCGGCGTTGGTATCCTGGTACTCGTCCACCATGATCTGGCAGAAACGCTGCTGCCAATGGTCGGCCGCCTCCGGGTGGTGCTCCAGCAGGTGCACCGCCAGCAGGATGATGTCGTCGAAGTCGATGGCGTTGTAGGCCCTGAGCAGTTGCTGGTACCGGGGATAGACCGCCTTGACCGCCGCATCCAGCGGATTTCCCTGGGGGACGGGGTAGTCGTCCGGGCCGAGCAGGCGGTTCTTGGCCAGGGAGATGCGCCAGCGGATCAGGTCGGGATTGAACTGCTTCGGATCAAGGTCCAGGTCGCCCATTGCCTGACGAATAACGCCGCTTTGGTCGCTTTCACCGTAGATGGAAAAGTTGGGGCGGTACCCCAGTCGTCTGATGTCGTGGCGGAGAATACGGACTCCCAGGGAATGGAAGGTGCTGATGATCATGCCTTCCGCCAGTTTGCCGGCGGCACCCTTTACCCGCTCCTGCATTTCGCGGGCAGCCTTGTTGGTGAAGGTGACCGCCAGGATCTGCTCGGCCGGGATGCGGTGCCGCTTGAGCAGGTTGACGATACGGCTGGTGATGACCTGGGTCTTGCCGGAGCCGGCGCCGGCAAGCACCAGCAGGGGGCCGGAGAGGTGTCGGGAGGCGGCCAGTTGTTCGGGGTTCAGAGATGTCATGGGAGTGGCTCTGTACCATACTCCCGCCTCCCAAGGCAACCGTGAGCGAATGTTGCAGGATGGTTACAGCGTGCAAGATCGCTTGCAGACCGGAAAATACCGGCTACAATGCTGGGCACGGAAACGATCTTCAGATGTGTGCAGTCGACAGGAGCGGTACCGATCATGAGCGATCCAGCCCAGCAACCGACAAAACGGCAGCCGAAAGCAAAGCCGAAGGCAAAAAGCAAGCATCCCCGCAAGCCGGTCCGTGCCGGCTCGCCTGCGGCAGTGACCACGGAAAGCGCACCGGGTGTCGATCCGGCCGACAGCGCCTGGTATCTCAACCGGGAGCTGACCTGGCTCGCCTTTAACCGGCGGGTGCTTCACGAAGCGGCCGACAAGCGGACGCCGCTGCTGGAACGGATCAAATTCCTGGCCATCGTCGGTTCCAACCTGGACGAGTTTTTCATGAAGCGGATCGGCGGCCTGAAGCAGCAACTGGCCGCCAACGTGCTGGAACTGACCCCCGACGGCCGCACGCCCCGGCAACAACTGGTCGAGTGCCATCTGCAGGTCCGCCAGCTGGTGGAGGAAAAAACCCTGCTCTTCCGGCAGTTGATGAAGATGCTGGACGACAGGGGCATCGAGGTGGTGAGCTGGAAAGAGTTGACGGCCAAGGAGCAGAAGCTGTTGCGGGAACTCTACCAGCGCGATGTTTTTCCGTTGCTTACCCCCCAATCCATCGATCCGGCCCATCCGTTTCCCTTTGTTTCCAACCTCTCCCTCAACCTGCTGGTGACGGTCCGCTACCCCCGGGAGAAGGAGGTGGCGCTGGCCAGGATCAAGGTTCCCATGGGAACCGGCGTGCCCCGGTTTATCCGGGTGGGGCGCGCCGAGCGGTTCATTTTGCTGGAGGAGGTGATGGCGGCCAACCTGGACATGCTGTTTCCCGGCATGAAGGTGGTTTCCTGCGAATTCTTCCGGGTAACCCGCAACGCCAACACCGAAAAGGACGAGGAAAAAGCCGACGACCTGGTGGCCATGATCGAATCGGAACTGCAGGAACGGCGCTTTGCGCCGATCGTGCGGCTGGAGGTGGCGGTGGGGATGGACCCGGTTCACCGCGGCCGCCTGGCGGCGGAACTGGACCTGGACGAGGAAAGCGACGTGTTCGAGGTGTCGGGGATGCTGGCCCTGCGCGACCTCTTCGAACTGGCCCGCCTCAACCATCCCAAGCTGCACGATCCGCCCCATCATCCGGTGGACCCGCCGCAGTTGCCGGCGGGACACAACATCTTTCACATCATCCGCAAGGCCGCTTCTCTGCTGGTACACCATCCCTACGAGTCGTTCGTCAGCTCGGTGGAGCGCTTTCTCAACGAGGCAGCCGACGACCCCAAAGTCTGCGCCATCAAGATGACGCTGTACCGCACCTCCAAGGAGGGGCGGCTGATTGAGTCCCTGGTGCGGGCCGCGGAAAACGGCAAGCAGGTGGCGGTGGTGGTTGAACTGAAGGCCCGCTTCGACGAGGCGGCCAACCTGCGCATTGCCGAACGGATGGAGGAGGCCGGCATCCATGTCACCTACGGCGTGGTGGGCCTCAAAACCCACTGCAAGGTGATCCTGGTGGTGCGGCGGGATTACAACGGTATCCGCCGCTACGTCCATCTGGGCACCGGCAACTACCACAGCGACACTGCCCGGCTGTACAGCGACCTGGGGCTGTTTACCGGCGACGAGCAGATCGGCCAGGATGCCACGGAACTGTTCAACTACCTGACCACCGGTTTTTCCCCCAACCGTACCTACCGCAAACTGCTGCCGGCCCCCAAGTTTCTGAAAAAGGCGCTGCTGGAAAAGATCGAGCGTGAGATTGTCCTGCACCGGGACAAGGGGGGAGGGCACCTGCAGTTCAAGATGAACGCCCTGGAAGATGTCGATATCGTCCACAAGCTCTACACAGCCTGTCAGGCCGGGGTGAAGGTGGATCTCTACATCCGGGATTCCTGCCGTTTCCGGCCCGGCATTGCCGGACTCTCCGAATCGGCGCGGGTGGTCAGCATCGTGGGGCGCTTTCTGGAGCACAGCCGAATCTACTACTTCCGCAACGGCGGCAGCGAAGAGTACTACATCGGCTCGGCCGACGTCATGAAGCGCAACCTGGAGTCACGGGTGGAGATCCTGGCGCCGGTGGAACTGCCGGAGCTCCAGGCCCGCCTGCGCATGATCCTGGACGGCCATGACCGCGACCAGCGCCACGCCTGGGAGATGCTGCCGGACGGCACCTATCTGCAACGGCAGCCCAAGGGGACCGATGACCAGGAGGGGCTGCACCAGTTCCTGATCGATCATGCCGAACGGGCGGCCCGGGAGGCGCGACGGCTGAAGCGGCGCGTGGCCAAGGTGGTGCACCGCTGACAGGATCACGGCCGCAGTCCGCTCCGCATGCAGGAACCGCAAACCCTGAATCCGTCAGCTTCATGCAGGGCTGACAAAGATGGCAGGAAATACCTGATTTTTTCTGGAATTTTGACAGCCCGCCGGCTTCAATAGAGCTGAACAACCTATGACCAACCTGTTCCGTCAGCCCGGTTACCGAGTGCTCATCGTCCTGACCCTGTTGATTCCGCTGGTGCTGTTTGTTCTGACCGCCTGGCTGGACTACCGGGCACTGCTGCGCCTGAACAGGGAAGAGGCGATCCGTACCGCAACCATCCTTGAACAGCACACCGCGCATGTGTTTGAAACCGTGCAACTGGTTGCGGAGCGGGTGAATGCCGAGCTTGACCAGAGGAGCTGGCAGCAGATAGAGCGTTCAGAGGAACTGCGGGCAACCCTCAGAAAGCTGGAACAGCAGTATCCCCAGGTGGAATCCATCTGGCTGGTCGACGAGAAAGGGGTGCTGCGTAACGCCAGCTGCCCGCTGCCGCAACATCCGGTATCCGTCCGTGACCGTGATTATTTTCAGGCTCTTATAAGCGGTTCTCGTCCCTTCAGTATCGGTACCGTCGTGACCCACCGGGTCACGAGCGAGCTCACCTTCAATGTCGCTTTCCGTCGTGGCAACGGCAGCTTTAATGGTGTTATCATCATGAGTCTGCGGCCGAGCTACTTCAATACCCTCTGGACCGGTGCGGTGCTCCGTCCGGGAACCTCGGCCCTGCTGTTCCGCCGGGACGGCTCTCTGCTGGCGCGGGAACCGGAGCTTGATCCGGCATGGCTGCGTCTTGCCCTTGACTCCCCCCAGATGCGGGCGGTCAGCGGTAGAGCGCAGGGTTCCTTTATCGCGCCGTCACACCAGGACAACATCGTACGGCTTTACGGCTTCAAACGTCTTGAAAAGGTTGACCTGATCCTGCTCTACGGTATCAGCCTGCAGAGCATCCGCGCCACCTGGCACCAGCACCTGCTGTTGTACGGCAGCCTCTTTGGCGCGGCAACCCTGGCGCTGATACTGCTGACGCGAACCAACGCCCACTTGCACCGCAGCCTGGAACAGCGGGTTGAACAACGGACGGCAGATCTGAGCGCCGAGATCGCCATGCGGCGGCAGATTGAGCAGGAGTTGGTTGCCGTGCAGCAACGGCAGGCCGATATGGCCACCGAGCTCTCATTGCTGGACCAACAGGTGCGGCTCACGATCGCCACCGGGCTGCATGATCAGATCGGCCAGTCGCTGGTGCTGCTGAGGATGAAATTGGGGAATCTCGAAGGAATGACGGCTCCGGGGTCGGTTATGCAGGACGCCTGCCGTGAGCTGCGTCCCTTGCTGGATCAGGTAATTGCCGAGGTCAGGTCCCTGACCATGCAGCTCTGCCCACCAATACTGGCAACTGCCGGCCTGGGACCGGCCCTTGCCTGGCTCTGCCGCACGATCACCAAGGACTATGGTCTTCTGGTTCACTGCACCGACGACGGCACTGACAAGCAGCTTAGTGAGGTGGTCCGTTCCATCGCCTATCAGGCGGCCCGCGAGCTGCTGATCAATGTGGCCAAGCATGCCGAGACCGGGGAGGCATGGCTTGAGCTCGCCAGTGATAACGGCATGCTGCGGCTGGTGATCCGGGATAACGGCATCGGCCTGAACCCGGCCCTGCTTTATAAACCGCAAAAAATGACAGGATTCGGACTATTCAATCTGATGCGCCAGATCAGGTTTCTGGGTGGGGAACTGCAGGTCGGCAGCAACAGACCGCAGGGGACGGTTATCACCGTCAGGCTGCCGCTGGAGTCCTCCATGCCGGCTGACGATGCATGACCAGGATTGCGAACATGGGCCGGTCAGCACACCGTAGCGGTGCAGAGTCCGACAGGGGGGTGGTTATGGAGCAGATCAGGGTACTGCTGGTGGATGATCACAAGATCATGCGGGACGGGTTGCAGTCGCTCCTGGAGCAGTCCGGGGAGATTACCGTCATCGCCCAGGCGGCATCGGGGCAGGAGGCGATCCGGCTGTTCCATGAACTGCAGCCGGATTTGACCATCATGGATCTGACCATGCCGGAGATGAGCGGCATAGAGGCTACTCGCCGGATCGTTGCTGAGCAGCCGGAGGCCAGGGTTCTGGCCCTTTCGATGGTAATGGAGCAGGACTGTGTGCTGGAGTGTCTGAAGGCCGGAGCCAAGGGGTACCTGGTCAAGGACTGTGCCGCCGACGAGCTGCTGCAGGCGGTGTGCACTGTTCACAAGGGCGGCAGTTACCTCTGTTCCCGGGCCACCACGCTGGTGGTGCATGGCATGCAGGCCGGTCGGGAGTCTGAGCCGTCTTCCTGTCTGACCGAACGGGAACAGGAGGTGCTGCAACTGCTTGCCGACGGCTTCAACACCAAGGAAATCGCCTTCAAGCTGGAGATCAGCACCAAGACGGTGGAGACCCAGCGGGCCGCCATCATGAAAAAGCTGGACCTCTACAGCATTGCCGAACTGACCAAATACGCCCTGCAACAGGGGTTGACCGACCTGAACCTTCCCGGCAAGACCCTCTGATCTCCCCCCTTATTCCGAAAATCCTGATGGCGTCATCAGGATTTTCGGAACCAGGATTTACCACCTCTCTGAATGCAAGATCCCACCCGGTTGTTTATCCTCTCAAACAAATATTCGTGCATGCAAAACTTTGAATGGAGGAATCGTTATGGAATGGTTCAACAGACTTACAGTAGGCGTACGACTATTGACGGCTTTCCTGATCATGGCCGGGCTGACCGCCGTTGTGGGCGGGGTCGGCATTTGGGATATCGACCGGATGAACAGCATGGCCGATCAGATTTATGAAAATGAGCTGATGGGAATCTCCTATATCAAGGAAGCCAATATTCATCTGGTGGCCATGGACCGGGCCCAGAAGAACATGCTGCTGGCCTCGGAGGCCAAGGAGCGCACTGCCTTCCGTGACCGGATCGAGGCCCGCCGCAGGCTGATGCAGGAGAATATTGAGAAGGCCAAGCCGCTGTTTTATTCCGAAGCCGGGCGCCAGCTTATGGCAAAGTTCAGTGCTGCCTGGGATGAGTACCTGCCCCACGGTACTCGGGTAACCGAACTGGCCCTCTCCGAAGAGCTTCAGCAGAGCCGCAGCTCGGTGGCCCTTTCTAAAGGCATTGGCCGTGAAAAGCTGGACAAGGTGGACGACCTGATGACCGAGCTTGCCAGGCTCAAAGAGCAGAATGCCCAGGAATTTTCTGCGGCCACCACCGCCCTGTATCAGAAAAGCCGCCTCTTCATGATCCTGCTCTCCCTGGGCAGCATCGTCTTCGGCATCATCTTCGGCATCCTGATCACCCGTGGGCTGACGCGGCAACTGGGGGGCGAACCTGCCTATATCTCCGATATCGCACAGCAGGTGGCAAACGGCGATCTGACCATCCGCTTTGCAACGAATGACAAGCCGGCGACCGGCGTCTATGCCGCCATGAAAACAATGGTGGCAGGCCTGCAGGAGCTGATCGCAAAGACCGTGGATGTGTCGTCCGGTATAGCCTCGGCATCCCATCAGTTGCATGCCACCGCCGAACAGATCGCCACCGGCGCCGAAGAGGTGGCGGCCCAGGCCGGCACCGTGGCCACGGCCAGTGAAGAGATGGCGGCAACCTCCAACGACATCGCCCAGAACTGCTCCATGGCGGCCGAAGCTTCCCAGCAATCCACTGCTGCTGCGCAGAGCGGCGCTGTGGTGGTGCAGGAAACCATCACCGGGATGGAACTGATCGCCGAGCATGTGCGGGGCACTGCCCGCACCATCGCCACCCTGGGCTCACGCTCGGAGCAGATCGGCAATATCGTCGGCACCATTGAGGATATCGCCGACCAGACCAATCTGCTGGCCCTGAATGCCGCCATCGAAGCGGCCCGGGCAGGGGAGCAGGGGCGCGGCTTTGCCGTGGTTGCCGATGAGGTGCGGGCCCTGGCGGAACGTACCACCAAGGCCACCCGTGAGATCGGTGAGATGATCAAGGCGATCCAGAAAGAGACCCAGGAAGCGGTCAAGGCAATGGAGTCGGGGGTCCACGAGGTTGAAAAGGGGGCTGCATCATCCCAGAAATCGGGCCAGGCGCTGCAGGAGATTCTGCAACGGATCAGCGAAGTGTCGCTGCAGGTCAGTCAGATAGCCACTGCCGCCGAGGAGCAGACCGCCACCACCAGCGAGGTGACCACCAATGTCCAGCAGATCACCGACGTGGTGCACCAGACCGCCAGCGGTGCCGAAGAAACGGCAGCGGCAGCCTCGCAGCTTGCCAGACAGGCTCAGGATTTACAGGCCCTGATCAACAGGTTCAAGGTCTGACCCTGCGGGCAGATACCGGATAAGGACGATGACCATGACAACAGATGCACTCACGATACGTAACGGGCACGCCGGAGACGACAGCCTGCTCCAATTGGTTAGCTTTGAACTGTGCAACGAGGAGTATGGTGTGGAGGTGCTGAAGGTCCGGGAAATTATCAGGATGCCGGAAATTACGGTCTTGCCGAACACACCGCACTATATCGAGGGGATTATCAACCTGCGCGGCAAGGTGGTTCCGATCATCGCCATGCGCAAGCGGTTCGGCCTGGAAGCCATGGCCTATGACCGGAACACCCGGATCATGGTCATGGAGCTGGCCGGGGGGCTGACCGGCTTCATTGTGGACGCTGTCACGGAAGTGATCCGCATCCACAGCAGCGAAGTCCAGCCGCCGCCGGCCATGGTTTCGGGAAACCTGGACCAGGAATTCATCACCGGTGTTTTCAACCATGCCAACCGACTTTTGATCATCATGGATGTGGATCAGATGGTTTCAAACCAGGAACAGGCGCTGTTTCATAGCTGACGCCCGGAATTTTTTGCGGAGAGCGGCACCATGACCGACAACCAATGGCAGCATCGCGTGCTGCAAAACTGCCCGTACCTCTGGGCCAACCACAAGGAATGTTACTGTGTGGAGATCACCAGCAGCAAGGTGTGTGATGCCATCAGGTACTGCGGCACCAACTATCTGGACTGTCCGGTGTTTCATAAGCTCAGGCAGCAGGGCGCGATCACGGCAGAGGCGGAATCGTCGCCACCCGATAAAGGGGGGCTGTTATACCGCTTGCGGAGAGAGTAAAATCACTCCTTCGTTTCGAGATTTCACTGAATCACGAGAAGAGGCCAGGGGAAGGCCACGGTTGTCGCATTGCTGAAGGCAATACACATATAAATGCCGTGCAAATTAACTATGCGCTGTTTAATTTGCACGGCCTCTCCAGTCCCCGCCTGTTGCAATTAGACGTTGCTTCCGCTACTATCCGCAGACCATGAAACGACCAACCAGACAACTCCATGTCGGCCCGGTGGCGGTGGGTGGGGGCGCACCCTGCGCCGTCCAGTCCATGTGCTCCACCGATACCCGTAATGTCGATGCCACCCTCGTTCAGATTCGCGCCCTGGCCGATGCCGGTTGCGAGATCGTCCGCTGTGCCGTGCCGGATGCCGATGCCGCCCTCGCCCTGGCTGCAGTCAAAGCCCACAGCCCGATTCCGGTCATCGCTGATATTCATTTCGATTACAAGTTGGCCCTCAAGGTGCTGGAGGGAGGGATCGACGGCCTGCGGCTGAACCCCGGCAACATCGGCGAGCAGTGGAAGGTGGCCGAGGTGGTAAAGAGCGCTGCCGAACGCAAGGTGCCGATTCGCATCGGTGTCAACGCCGGCTCCCTGGAAAAGCATCTGCTGGAGAAGTATGGCCATCCCACGGCGGAAGCCATGGTGGAATCAGCCCTGGGCCATGTGCGCATCCTGGAAGACCTGGGGTACCAGGAGATCAAAATTTCCCTCAAAGCTTCGGATGTACCGAAGACCGTCGAAGCCTACCGCCTGCTTTCCCGACAGGTTGACTATCCCCTGCATATCGGCATTACCGAGGCCGGAACCATCTTTTCCGGTACCATCAAGTCATCGGTGGGGCTGGGCATTCTGCTCTACGACGGTATCGGCGATACCCTGCGGGTGTCACTGACCGGCGACCCGGTGGACGAGGTGCGGGTGGGGTATGAAATCCTGAAATCACTGGGGTTGCGCCAGCGGGGAGTGAATTTCGTCTCCTGTCCCACCTGCGGCCGCTGCCAGATCAACCTGATCGGCGTGGCGGAAGAGGTGGAACGCCGCCTGCAGGCGGTGGACAAGCAGATCACCGTGGCGGTGATGGGCTGTGCCGTCAACGGACCAGGCGAGGCCCGTGAGGCGGATGTGGGGGTTGCCGGCGGTAAGGGGGAAGGACTGATCTTCCGCAAGGGGGAAGTGGTTCGCAAGGTACCGGAAGACCGGCTTGCCGATGCGCTGCTGGAAGAGATCGAAAAACTGTAGCTTTGTATTTTTGGCATATACGGAGAAATAACGATGCTTTATAGTCAGTTTTTTATTCCGACACTCAAAGAAACGCCGGCCGATGCCGAGGTGATCTCCCACCAGTTGATGCTGCGGGCCGGCATGATCCGCAAGCTGGCTGCCGGTATCTACACCTATCTGCCGCTGGGACTGCGCTCCATCCGCAAGTTCGAACAGATTGTGCGGGAGGAGATGAACCGGGCCGGCGCCATCGAGCTGTTGATGCCGGCGGTACAGCCGGCGGAGCTCTGGATCGAGTCCAAACGCTGGTCCCAGTACGGCAAGGAACTGCTCCGCTTTCACGACCGCAAGGATGCCGAATTCTGCATGGGACCGACCCATGAAGAGGTGATCACCGACATCGCCCGGCGGGAAGTGAAGAGCTACCGCCAGATGCCGGTGAACTTCTACCAGATCCAGACCAAGTTCCGGGACGAGATCCGTCCCCGCTTCGGACTCATGCGCGGGCGGGAGTTCATCATGAAGGACGCGTACTCCTTTGACGTGGACTCCGCCGCTGCCGACCACTCCTACGAGAAAATGTATGACGCCTACAACCGGATTTTCGAGCGCTGCGGCCTCAATTTCCGGGCTGTGGAGGCTGACACCGGCTCCATCGGCGGTTCCGCTTCCCACGAGTTCATGGTGCTGGCCTCTTCAGGCGAGGATGCCATTGTTTCCTGCAACGCCTGCCGCTACGCCGCCAACGTGGAAAAGGCGGAGGGGCGCAGGGGGGAGGCCGCGGCACCGGGCGCTGCGGCGGTGGCGAAGGTACATACGCCGGATACAAAGACCATTGCCGAGGTGGCGACGTTCCTGGGACTGCCGGAGTCGGCCACTTCCAAGACCCTGCTGCTGTCCGACGGTGACGGGAAGTTCGTGATGGCCCTGGTGCGGGGGGACCACGAGCTGAACGAGCTGAAGCTGAAAAACAAACTGGGCTGGGATGATATCCGCATGGCCACGGACGAGGAGATTCTCCGCTTCACCGGCTCTCCTCCCGGTTTCCTGGGGCCTATCGGTCTGAAGGAGCCGCTGACCGTGGTGGCGGACTATGCCCTGCTGCAGATGACCAACCTGGTGACCGGCGCCAACGAGGTTGACCAGCACCTGACCGGTGTCAATCCGGGGCGGGACTTCACCCCGGACCAGTACGCCGACATCCGCCTGATCGGCGCCGGCGACCCGTGTCCCCGCTGCGAGGGGGGAACCCTCGAAGTCTGGCGCGGTATCGAGGTGGGTCACGTCTTTAAACTGGGCACCAAGTATTCCGGCGCCCTGCAGGCCACCTATCTTGACCAGGAAGGGAAGGAGCAGGTCATTTTCATGGGCTGCTACGGCATCGGCATCGGCCGTACCGTGGCCGCGGCCATTGAGCAGAACCACGATGAAAACGGCATCATCTTCCCGCTGCCGATCGCGCCGTTCCACTGCTCGGTGGTGGCGATCAACGCCCAGAAGGACGAGGCGGTGATGGCTGCTGCCCGGGATATCCATGACCGTCTTGAGGCTGCCGGGGTGGAGGTGCTGCTGGACGACCGGGACGAGCGCCCCGGCGTCAAGTTCAAGGACCACGATCTGATCGGCATTCCGCTCAGGATCAACGTCGGCGGCAAGAATCTGGCCGACGGCAAGGTGGAGTTCAAGCTGCGCAGCGGCGGCGAGATGCTGCTGCTCACGCCGGACGAAGCGGTGGAACGGGTGATCGCCGACGTTCGCGCTGCCCTGGGAGGTGGAAAGTGAGCGCCATCTGGGATCCGCAGCATGAGTGCATGAGCCGGGACGAGCTGGAGCAGCTCCAGCTTGAGCGGTTGCAGGCCACCCTCAACCGGGCCTACAAGAACGTCCGCTGCTATCAGAACAAGTTCAACGCACTGGGGATCGTGCCGGAGGATATCACGTCGCTTGGCGACCTGGCCAAGCTTCCCTTCACGACCAAAGAGGATCTGCGGGTCAACTATCCCTACGGCATGTTCGCCGTGCCGCTGCGGGAGGTGGTACGTATCCATTCCTCCTCCGGCACCACCGGCAAGCCGACGGTGGTGGGGTACACCAGAAACGACCTGAAATACTGGGCCGGGCTGGTGGCCCGCTTCATGACCGCCGCCGGGGTCACCCCTGACGACGTGATCCAGATCACCTTCGGCTACGGCATGTTCACCGGCGCCTTCGGGCTGCACTACGGCTCCGAGGCCATCGGCGCCGCCGTCATCCCCATGGGGGGCGGCAATACCGAAAAACAGTTGATGATCATGCAGGACTACAGGTCCACCGTGCTGGTGGGGACCCCCAGCTACGCCCTGACCCTGGCGGAACGGATGGAGAAGCTGGGAATCGACCCGAAAAGCCTCTCCCTCAAGGTGGGACTCTTCGGTGGCGAGCCGTGGTCCGAGGCGATGCGGACGGAGATCGAACAGCGGCTCTGCATCAGTGCCACCGACAACTACGGGCTTTCCGAGGTGATCGGCCCCGGTGTCGCCGGCGAGTGTCCGTTCAAGTGCGGCATGCATATCGCCGAAGATGCCTTCATCGCCGAGATCATTGATCCGGAAACCGGTGAAGTGCTGCCGCCGGGCAGCGTGGGGGAGCTGGTGCTGACCACCCTTGCCAAGGAAGCCTTTCCGATGATCCGCTACCGTACCCGCGACATCACCAGCCTGGTGTATGAGCCCTGCGCCTGCGGCCGCACCACGGTGCGGATGAAGAAGACCATGGGACGCAGCGACGATATGCTGATCATCAAGGGGGTCAACGTCTTCCCCTCCCAGATCGAGGAGGTGCTCTTCGCCATCGAGGGGTGCGAACCCCACTACCAACTGGTGGTGGAACGGCGTGGCACCACCGACGTGCTGGAGGTGGATATCGAGGTGACGGAGAACATCTTCTTCGATGAAATGAAAAAACAGCGTGCGTTTCTGGAGCAGGTTGAAAAGCGGATCGAATCGGTCATCGGCGTCGGTGTCAGCGTCAAGCTGGTGGAACCGGGCAGCATCCAGCGCTTTGAAGGAAAGGCGCAGCGGGTGATCGACAAGCGCACACTCTGAAACGTGTCTCTACCTGGTGAGCGAAAACCGCCTGTCGTCTTCTGACGACAGGCGGTTTTTTTCATGCGTGGTGCTCAGACGCCGATATCTTCATTCCATAGTTCCGGCCGTGTAGCGATAAAATCGCTCATCAGGCGGATGCACTCCTCGTTCTGCTCAACGGTCACCGCTACCCCGCGGGAGCGCAGCAGTTCCTCGTCGCCCATGAAAGTGCGGTTTTCGCCGATCACCACACGGGGGATGCCGTACAGCAGAATGGCTCCGCTGCACATGGGGCAGGGGGACAGGGTGGTATAGAGGACCGACTCCCGGTAGACCCGGGCAGATTGCCGACCGGCGTTTTCCAGCGCATCCATCTCGCCGTGCAGGATGGCGCTGCCCTGCTGGACCCGGCGGTTATGGCCGCGGCCGATGATTGTTCCCTGGTGGACGAGCACCGCGCCGATGGGGATGCCACCTTCGGCCAGTCCCTGGCGTGCCTCCTCCAATGCTGCCTGCAGATAGTCAGTGTCTGTCATGGTCCGCCTTCTCCTGTTTGGAAACCTGTCAATTTTACTGCACAAAATACTCTGTCGTCGTTTTGACCGATTTGATTCCCACTGAAATAGTTTTGGGATTGCCCTGCTGGTCAATCCGGTTGCCATGAACCACGTACTCGCTCAGACCAATATGGCTGGGGTCCCCCCAGTCGTAGGTGTATCCGAGCCTGGTCCAGGGGTAGGGAAGTGGGTCTGATATGTTGGTTGCGGGATAAGGGTAGGAGTAAACAAAGCTGCTGCGGTTGTCAAACCATCCCCGGTAATCCCTGAATTCAGAAACGCCGCCCTCTGTTGCCTTGACCTTTTCCGTAGCCGTGAAGCTGAGGAAGGCGCTGTTGGGATAATCGGTCTGGCATTCTCGGTCCGTTATCTCCGGGTCGGGACAGGGCCTGAACAGATCAGCGGGGGAAACCCACAGCTCCAGCACATAGCGCGCTTCCTTCGGATTGCCGGGCATCGCATAGTCAGGTGGCAGGCCCAACAGTTGCGCTACCCTCAGCGGCGTCGGCACGGTGCCCTTGAAAAAGTTTTTAAGCTCCGGCGCCACGGTGACCCAGGTGTCCCATCTGTAGGTTGGACACTCCCGGCCTTCCTTGCAGGTGTCACCGGTCTGACAGCCATCTGGGGGACATTTGTAGGAGGCACCGGCGTTCCCCATCCAGGTGGTTACCAGTACGCGGCCTCCCACAACACCGTGTTCCCATATGAGGTTTGGATTGTCGGGCGTTATGTGCGTCAGCCCCTGATACACTTTTGCCGGAGTTACCATGTAGGCGTCCAGCACCGCCTGCCGATACAGTACCGTGGTGTCGCTCTGGGACGGCGACGGAAGAGAGTCGTTTCCGCAAGCCGTAAGCAGCAGTGACAGCACGATCACAATGAGATGCGGTACCGTACAGGTGTGTAGCGCCCTCAAATACAGCCACATGACCACTCCTTTCATGTCATTGTCGTTGCCGCATGTGAAGGGTCATCCCCAGAGACCGGGAATGGCGGCACCGCACCTGCCGCAGGAGCCGTCCCGCAGGTTGAGGGAGGTGATCCGGTAGCCGCTGCGACCGATGACCGTGGCGCCGCAGGAGGGGCAGCGGGTATGCTCCCGCCCGCCGTTCACGTTCCCCACGTAGAGGTAACGGAGCCCGGCCCGGTCGCCGGCTTCCAACGCCCGCTCCAGGGATGATTCCGGCGTGGGCGGATGGTTGAGCATGCGATGGCGGGGAAAAAAACGCGAAACGTGCCAGGGGGTGTCCGGCCCCAGCTCTTCGGCAATGAAACGGGCGATGCCGTTCAACTGTTCGTCATCGTCGTTTTCACCCGGTATGACCAGAGTGGTGATTTCAAGCCAGATCCCCCGGCGGCGGTAGTCGCGGATGCCGTCAAGGGTTTCCGAAAGTTTCGCACCGCAGACCCTGCGGTAGAATTCTTCCGTGAACCCCTTCAGGTCGATATTGGCGCCGTGCAGCACCGGAGCCAGCAGATCCAGGGCCTGGGAGGTGATGTAGCCATTGGTGACGAAGAAATTCCAGAGTCCGGCCTCCACGGCCAGGCGGGCGGTGTCCAGGGCATACTCCAGCCAGACCGTGGGCTCGGTGTAGGTGTAGGAAATGGAGCGACAGCCGTGGGCCAGGGCCTGGCGCAGGGTCTCCTCCGGCGGAACCGGTTGTCCGGGAAAACGGCCGCTGCCGGTGTCGTCGTAGGCGGCGATCTCGGCATTCTGGCAGTGCAGGCAGCGGAAATTGCAACCCACCGATGCCACCGACCAGGTGTGCGAACCGGGCAGCACATGGTAGAGCGGTTTTTTTTCCATCGGGTCGCTTCCCTGGGCCACCAGCAGCCCGTACACCAACGACCAGAGCGCAGCGTCGCGGTTTTCCCGCACCCGGCAGAGACCGCGCTTACCGGTGGCAATGGTACAGCGATGGCGACAGACGAGACACTGCGCAGCGGTTCCCGCGGCCGGCTGAAACAGGGTGGCTCTTTTCATGGGAACCTCCATCTGCATGGTTGCGAATGATACCTGAATAATATAGATATAGCCTGTTTTTCAGGGCGTGCAATACATGAAACAGTGACACGACGGAGCGAGCCATGGCTAGACGACGCAGCCTTCATATTTCCTTGGTCCTGATCGGCGGCATGCTGACCATCGGCGGCTGCGGCAAGGATGAACGCCATGTCTACAAGAGCAAGCAGGATTGCCTGGATGACTGGGGAGGGGATCCGAAAAACTGCGAAGAGGTAAAGGAGGGAGACCGTAACTACAGTCGCGGTTACGTCTACGGCCCCCGTTTTTCGGTGGGCAGGACCTATCCCGGTCAAGGCAGCCGTGCCATCCGTACCGTTTCGGTTTCCCGCGGCGGTTTCGGCAGTCTTTCCAGTTTCCATTCCTCATTCGGGGGGTGAGCCATGGAACGCCGCACCGGCCCGCCGCGCCTGCAATGGCAGCAGATCGTTGAATCCCAGGGTATGAGCTACCATACCATTGACGGCGAACCGTACTGGGATGAAACCGTCTGCTACCGCTTTGACAATGCAGAGATCGACCTGCTGGAGACCGCCACCAACGAACTTCACCAGCGCTGCATTGAAGCGGCCCAGCATATCATCGACAAGGATCTGTTCGGCAGGCTGGGCATTCCCCCCCATGCGGTGCCGCTGATCGTCGATTCCTGGGACCGGGACGAGCCGTCGCTGTACGGTCGCTTCGACCTGGCCTACGACGGTCGCACCCCGCCCAAACTGCTGGAGTACAACGCCGATACCCCCACGGCACTGCTGGAGGCTTCCGTGATCCAGTGGTACTGGCTGCAGGACCGCCAACCCGAGGCTGACCAGTTCAACTCCATGCACGAAAAGCTGATCGCTAGCTGGCGGGATATGGGGATCAGTTCACACCTGCACTTTTCCTGTGTGGCAGATGCGCCGGAGGATTTCGGCAACCTGGAGTACCTGCGGGATACCGCCATCCAGGCCGGCCTGAGCACTTCGTACCTGGCCATCAGCGATATCGGTTATGACGAAATATCGGGGCGCTACGTTGACCTTGACGACACTCCCATGGAGTGCCTATTCAAACTCTACCCCTGGGAATGGTTGGTCAACGAGTATTTCGGCAGAAAGATCGCCACTGCCCGGATGCGATTGATCGAACCGGCCTGGAAGATGCTTTTTTCCAACAAAGGGCTCCTGGCGGTACTCTGGCAGTTGTTCGAGGGGCACCAGAACCTGCTGCCCGCCTCCTTTGAGCAGGGAGCATTCCGGGATAACTACGTTACCAAGCCGCTGCTGTCCCGCGAAGGGGAGAACGTCACCATCTACCGCAACGGCCAGGTGCATGCGGTGGAGGGAAGCTACGGCACCGGCGGAATCGTCTATCAGCAGTTGGCGCCGATACCCTGTATTGACGGCAGCTACCCGGTGATCGGCTCCTGGGTGATCGGCGGCGAAGCCGCCGGCATCGGTATTCGTGAGGATCGCACCCTCGTAACCACCAATGCCAGCCGCTTTGTGCCGCACTATTTTACCTGACGAGAACCTTCACGGATGGGAACGGAGGAAACGACATGAACGGAACGCTGCTTGACTCGGTGCAGGGACTGGTTGACTTTGCCGCCTATTTTCTGGCTGCGCTGGTGTATCTCCTGGTCTTCTGCGTCATCTACTGCAAGGTGACCCCCTACGATGAACTGAAGATGGTGCGGGAAGGGAAGCTGGCCCCGGCCATCAGCTTCGGCGGCGCGTTCATCGGGTTTATTCTGCCGTTGCAGAGCGCCATCAGCCACAGTGTCAATTTTGTCGATATGCTGATCTGGGCGTTGATCGCCATGCTGGTGCAGATCCTGGTCTTTTCGCTGGTGCGCCTGTTCTTCAGAGACCTGGTGCGGCAGATCGAGGAAAATCAGGTGGCCGCAGCAACCCTGCTGGCTCTGTTCGCCCTTGCCATCGGCGTATTGAACGCAGCCAGCATGACGTACTGAGGCCAGCAGCCGGCACGAGTTGAAACAGCCGGTAAAAAAACCGGGGAGAGGCAGTGCAGCCTCTCCCCGGTTTCGTGAGCATTTCCCCTGTGGCGAAGATTACCTGGCAACAGCCTTCACCATCAGTTCGCTGACCAGCTTGGTGAACTTGAGCGGGTCCTTGATGGGGGAGCCTTCGGTCAGCAGTGCCTGGTCGTAGAGCAAGTCGGCGTAATCGAGCAGGCGGCCGTCGGCGGAGCTTTCCTTGTACATGTCGCCCATCACCTTGAGGATCGGGTGGTCCGGGTTCAGCTCCAGCACCCGCTTCGACTCCGGCACCGCCTGGTTCATGGCTTTCATGATCCGTTCCATGTTGGCATTCATGCCGTACTCGTCCGCCACCAGGCAGCAGGCGCTGTCGGTGAGACGATTACTGAAGCGCACTTCCTTGACCTTGCTCTCCAGACGGTTCTTGATGAACTCCAGCAACGAGCCGAACTCTTTTTTCGCCTCTTCCTGCTTCTTCTCCTTCTCTTTCTTCTCCTCCTCGCTGTCCAGGTCCACATCCCCCCGGTCAACGGCTTTCAGGCTCTTCTCCTGGTAGGCGTGCAGCGCCTGCACCACCCACTCGTCCACCGGGTCGGTGAGGAAGAGCACTTCAAATCCCTTGGCGCGGAACGCCTCCAGGTGCGGTGACTGCTCCAGCGCCTCACGGTCCTCGCCGGTGATGTAGTAGATCTCCTTCTGGGCTTCCGGCATCCGCTCAACATACTCCTTCAGGGAGACGTAGCTGCCGGCTTCGGTGGCGGTGCTCTGGAACAGCAACAGCTCCTGCAGCTTTTCCTTGTTGGCGTAATCGAAGTGCAGCCCCTCCTTCAGTACCGGACCGAACTCCTTCCAGAAGGTAAGGTACTGGTCGTACTCCTTTTCCTTGATCTCGGTCAGGGTGGAGAGCACCTTGCCCACCAGGCTCTTCTGAATCCGCTTGAGCTGGACATCTTCCTGAAGAATTTCACGGGAGACGTTCAGGGGCAGATCGGCGGAGTCCACCACGCCGCGCACGAAGCGGAGATAGTCGGGCAGCAGGGCTTCGCACTTCTCGGTGATGAAAACCCGTCGCACGTACAGTTGCACGCCGCGCTTGCGCTCGGCCATGAACAGGTCGAAGGGCTTCCTGGCCGGCAGGTAGAGCAGGGCCTTGAACTCGCTGGTCCCCTCGGCGGCAAAGTGGATGGTCTTGAAGGGATCCTCGAAGTCGTGGGAGACATGCTTGTAGAATTCCTTGTATTCCTCTTCAGTGACTTCGCTCTTGGAACGGGCCCAGATCGCCTTCATGGAGTTGAGCGTCTGCTCCTCGGTCTTCTCGATGGTGCCGGCCCCTTCGATCTCCTCGCCATCCACTCCCTTGGGGGTTTCGGTGCGGGTGATATCCATGCAGACCGGGTACTGGATGAAGTCGGAGTATTTTTTGACAATGGAACGGATTTTCCACTCGTCCAGGTACTCCTTGAACTCCTCCTTCAGGTGCAGCACGATCTCGGTGCCGCGGCTTTCCTTGGTGCAGTCCTCAATGGTGTAGCTGCCATCCCCAGCGGATTCCCAGCGGGTTCCGTGGTCGGGGGCGCCGGCCCGGCGGGTGGTGAGGGTCACTTTGTCGGCCACCATGAAGGAGGCGTAGAAGCCGACCCCGAACTGGCCGATCAGCTCCGGCTGGTCAGCGCTGGCTGCGGCCTTCATGGCCTGGACAAAGCTCTTGGTGCCGGACTTGGCGATGGTGCCGATGTTTTCCTCCACCTCGGCCATGGTCATGCCGATGCCGTTGTCGCGGATGGTGAGGGTGCCGGCGGTCTTGTCCGGGATCAGCTTGACCTTCCAGTCGCTGTTTCCCTCCAGGATCGTTTCGTTGGACTGGGCCTCGAAACGGGCCTTGTCGATGGCGTCGGAGGCGTTGGAGATCAGTTCCCGCAGGAAAATATCGCGGTTGGAGTAGAGGGAGTGGATGACGAGATCCAGCAGTTGGGTGACTTCGGTCTGAAACTGTTTGGTGGCCTTGGACATGGGGACAGCGTCTCCTTCGGTGGAAAAATGTCGTTTATCGTAAACTAGGAATCGGTCCGGAAAATTTCAAGGGGTCTACAGCAAGCCGTCGGTTATTTCCAGGATCGCCTCTGCCCGGTTGAGGGTGTAGAGGTGCACGCCGGGAGCTCCGCCCGCCAGCAGCCCGTGCGCCTGGTTGCGGGCATGCTCGATCCCCACGCTCTGCACCGCTGCAGCTCCCCCCTGACGGTCGGCCTCTTCCAGTCGTGCCAGGAAATCCGCCGGAATGGTGGCGCCGCAGAGCGACACGATCCGCTTGATCACCTTCAGGCTCACCACCGGCAGGATACCGGGGATGATCGGCTTGGTGATGCCCCGCTCCCGTGCCTTGGCAACGAAATCGAAGTACAGGGCATTGTCGAAAAAGAGCTGGGTGATGGCGAAGTCTCCTCCCAAGTCCAGTTTGAGCTTCAGATAGCCCAGGTCAGCCTCGGCGGAGAGTGCTTCCGGATGGGCTTCCGGGTAGCCGGCGACGCCGATTCCCATTTCCGGATGGATGCTGCGGGTGAAGGTTACCAGGTCGGAAGCATAGAGCAGAGGGGAGGTGGTGAGGGCTTCCGGCGGCGCATCCTTGGGCAGATCCCCCCGCAGGGCCAGTACGTTGGAAACACCGCCCGTGGCCAGAGCGTCGAGGAAGGCGGTCAGGCGGGACGATTCAGCGCCGACACAGGTCAGGTGGGCCAGGGTTTCAAGGCCGTGCTCCTGTTGCATCCGGGTGACGATCTCCAGGGAATCGCTCTGAGTGCTGCCGCCGGCGCCGTAGGTCACCGAGGCAAAGAGTGGGTTCAGCTGGGCCAGTCGGTCCACCACCTGGAAAAAAGCGGGCCATTCCTGCTGTTCTTTTGGGGGGAAATACTCGACGGAGATGAATGGTCCGGCTGTTGCCAGTTTTTCTGCAATCTTCATGAAACCCTACCTCAGGGGAAAAATGAACCGGCACTGTAGCAGAAACATGCCGGAAGTGCCAGAAAAACCGCGAGTGTCCAGAGCTTTCAGTTGACGGAACCACGTAAATACACTATAAAAAACGATTCTATGCAAAGCAAGAACCTGTACATAGCCACCTTTGGCTGCCAGATGAACGTCAACGATTCCGAACGGATCGTCACCATGCTGCAGGAGCTGGGCTACCGGACCACGGAGCACCTGCGGGAGGGGGACCTGGTGCTCTTCAATACTTGCACCGTGCGGGGCGGGGCCGAGGACA
This sequence comes from Trichlorobacter ammonificans, assembly GCF_933509905.1. Lineage (GTDB taxonomy): Bacteria > Desulfobacterota > Desulfuromonadia > Geobacterales > Pseudopelobacteraceae > Trichlorobacter > Trichlorobacter ammonificans. The sequence goes on from NZ_OW150024.1 coordinate 1,397,801, forward strand.
AGGTGCACCAGCACCTGGCCAACCTGAAGAGCCTGAAGAAGAAGCGTCCCGGCACCCTGATCGGCATCGCCGGCTGCGTGGCCCAGCAGGAGGGAGACCGCCTGCTGGCCGACTACCCCTGGCTGGACCTGGTGGTGGGAACCCACAACCTGCACCTGCTGCCGGAGATGGTACGGGAGGCGGAGGCGGGCAGGCGGCGCAGCGAAACCGATTTTCTGGAGAACGACACACGGCTGGACCTGTTTCCGGCCATTGCCGGCTACCGCAAGGTGTCGGCCTTTGTCACGGTGATGCAGGGGTGCGACAACTTCTGCTCCTACTGCATCGTTCCCTACGTGCGGGGCCGGGAAATCAGCCGCCGGTTCGACGAAATCCTCCGGGAAGTGCGGGAACTGGCGAGCCAGGGGGTGCGGGAGGTGGTGCTCCTGGGGCAGAACGTCAACTCCTACGGCATGAAAGGGGAGGGCGAGCCACCCTTTAGCGAGCTGGTGCGAGAGGTGGCCCGGGTGCCGGAGGTGGCCAGAATCCGTTTTGTCACCTCCCACCCCAAGGATATGTCTCCGGAGCTGATCGCCTGTTTCGGCGATATTCCCAAGCTGTGCGGCGCCCTGCACCTGCCGGCTCAGTCCGGCAACAACCGTATCCTGGCCGCCATGAACCGCGGCTACAGCCGGGAGCGCTACCTGGAAACCGTCCGGGCACTGCGGGCAGTACGGCCGGATATCAAGTTCACCGGCGACATGATCGTCGGGTTCCCCGCAGAAACCGAGGCCGAGTTCGAGGAAACCCTCTCCCTGATGGAGGAGGTGCGCTACTTTGACCTCTTCTCCTTTGTCTATTCGCCGCGTCCCGGCACAAAGGCCGCTGAACTGGCCGACGATCTCAGCAAAGAGGTCAAGCTGGAACGGCTGGACCGGTTGCAGAAGCTGCAGAGCATCCACTCCCGTGTGCACAACGAATCCTACACCGGGACGATTCAGCAGGTGCTGGTGGAAGGGCCGGCCAAGCGGGAAGGGCAGGTGATGGGCCGCTGCGACAGCGGAAGAATTGTCAACCTTGCAGGTTCACCGGAACTGATCGGCTGTCTGGTGAATGTGCGGATCGTGGAAGGATACGCCAACTCGCTGCTGGGGGAACTGCTATAAGTGAAGTTCAATTATGGCACCGATAGAGGGAGGAGACGATGGGTTCGGCACTACAGATTGATAAAATGAGCCTTGCTGAGAAGCTTGAAGCCATGGAAATGCTCTGGGACGATCTCACGCACCATGTTCAGGATGTTGCCATGCCAGAATGGCACACTGAGGTGCTTGCTGTACGTGAGGCTGATCTGTCTGACGGCACGGCCCGGTTTGACGACTGGGAAACTGCGAAGGAAAACATTCGCAGAGCCTTAAAATGAAAATCCGGATTCTTGATGCCGCCCAGCATGATCTGACGAGCGCTTATCGTTTTTACGAAGCCCAGGCAAAAGGGCTTGGCAGCTATTTTCTTAACTCGCTGTATGCGGATATTGATTCGCTGATGTTCTTTGCCGGTATCCATCAGGTGGTCCAGGGGGGCTATCTCAGGGTGCTGGCAAAGAGGTTTCCGTTTGCGATCTACTATCGTCTGGATGCTGGTACGGTTATGGTCTATGCGATTCTTGACTGCCGCCGAAATCCGGCATGGAACAGGAAACGACTCAAGCAGGCATCTTTACCCTGAATTGACAGTCAGTCACTCCGCAGGACTTTAATTGTAACCAAGAGGAAATATCACTAATGTCCACCGAACCAACCATAGCCCCCACCGCCAACTTCCTGCGCACCATTGTAGCCGACGATCTTGCCAGCGGCAAACACCAGACCGTGGTGACCCGCTTTCCGCCTGAGCCCAACGGCTATCTCCATATCGGCCATGCCAAGTCGATCTGTCTCAACTTCGGTCTGGCCCGGGATTTCGACGGCCAGTGCCACCTGCGGTTCGATGACACCAATCCGGTGAAAGAGGATACCGAGTATATCGAATCCATCAAGGAGAGCGTCCGCTGGCTCGGTTTCGACTGGGGAAATCATCTGTACCACGCCTCGGAGTATTTCGAGCAGCTCTACCAGTGGGCCGAATACCTGATCGAACAGGGCAAGGCCTATGTGGACGACCTGACCCCGGAGCAGATGAAGGAATACCGGGGCACCCTGACGGAAGCGGGTAAGGATTCGCCGTTCCGTGGCCGCAGCGTGGCGGAGAACCTGGATCTGTTCCGGCGGATGCGGGCCGGTGAGTTTCCGGACGGCAGCCGGGTGCTGCGGGCCAGAATCGACATGGCCTCGCCCAACATGAACCTGCGCGATCCGGTGCTGTACCGCATTCTGCATGCCACCCACCCCCATGTGGGGGATGCCTGGTGCATCTACCCGATGTACGACTTCACCCATGGCCAGAGCGATGCCCTGGAAGGGATCACGCACTCCATCTGTACCCTGGAGTTCGAATCCCATCGGCCCCTCTACGAGTGGTTCCTGGACAACCTGCCGGTCCCCTGCCGCCCCCGGCAGTACGAGTTTGCCCGCCTGAACCTCTCCTACACCGTGATGAGCAAGCGCAAACTGCAGGAGTTGGTGCAGACCGGCCTGGTCAAGGGCTGGGACGACCCCCGCATGCCCACTATCATGGGGTTGAAGCGGCGGGGCTATACCCCGGCCGCCATCCGCACCTTCTGCGAGCGGATCGGTGTGGGGCGCAGCGACGCCTGGATCGGCTTTGAACTACTTGAAGAATGTGTCAGGAACGACCTGAATGAGACAGCACTCCGCGCCATGGCGGTGCTGCATCCGGTTAAGCTGATCATTGACAACTATCCGGAAGGCCAGGTGGAGGAGTTCGAGGTGGCAAACCATCCGGCAAAGCCTGAACTTGGTACCCGTAAGATGCCGTTTTCGCGAGAGGTGTTGATCGACGCCGACGATTTCATGGAAAACCCGCCCAAGGGGTACCACCGCCTCACCGTTGGCGGCGAGGTGAAGCTCAAGTATGCCTACGTGGTCAAATGTACCGGCATTGTCAAGGATGCGGATGGCCGGATCATCGAACTGCACGGCGAGTACGATCCCGGCTCCACCAACGGTCCGGTCACCTCCGACGGCCGCAAGATCAAAGGGGTGATCCACTGGCTCTCCGCCCCCCATGCCGGAACCGTGGAGACCCGGCTGTTCGACCGGCTGTTCAACGATCCCAATCCGGACCGGGGAGGGGCGGACTACAAGCAGTTCCTGAACCCTGATTCCCTTGCCGTGCTGCCCCTCTGCCGGGTTGAGCCGTCCCTGATGCAGGCAGCACCGGGCACAAGCTTCCAGTTCGAGCGGTTGGGCTACTTCTGCGCCGACGAAAAGGATTCGCAGCCGGGAAAACCGGTGTTCAACCGGGTGGTGACCCTGAAAGATACCTGGGGAGCAAAGAACTGACATGACTGAAAACGCGTACAAATCCGGCTTTGTCTCCATCATCGGCCGTCCCAACGTGGGCAAGTCCACGCTGTTAAACCGCATCCTCGGTGAAAAGATCGTGGCGGTGTCGGACAAGCCCCAGACCACCCGCAACGTGATCCGCGGCATCCTGTCCGACGAGTCCAGTCAGATCGTGTTTGTGGATACACCGGGCATCCATACCGCCCGTACCCGCATCAACCGGGCCATGGTGGATGCGGCCATGAGCGCGGTCACCGGCATCGACATCATGCTGCTGGTGGTGGATGCCACCCAAAGGATTGAAGAGCCGTTTATCAGAGATATCTGCGCAAAGAGCGGCGCCCCGGTCTTTCTGGTGCTGAACAAGATCGATCAGGTGGAGCCCAAGGAGAAGCTGTTCAGCGTGATCGAGGGATACAGCCGCCTGCACGATTTTCCGGAAATCATCCCGATCTCGGCCCAGAGCGGCAGCAACGTGGAGCGGTTGGTGAACCTGCTGCGTGAACGCCTGCCGGAGGGGGTGCCGTTCTTTCCCGAAGATATCCTCACCGATCTGCCGGAGAAGTTCATCTGCGCGGAACTGATCCGGGAGAAGGTATTCCGCCTGACCACCCGGGAGATCCCCTACGGCACCGCCGTGGTGGTGGATGCCTTCCAGGAGCGGGAGAACGGCGTGGTGGCCATCACCGCCACCATCATGGTGGAGCGGGATACCCACAAGGGGATCATCATCGGCAAGCAGGGCAGCATGCTGAAGAAGATCGGCCAGCAGGCCCGGGGGGACATCGAGCGGCTGCTGGGGACCAGGGTCTACCTGGAACTGTTCGTCCAGGTGCAGGAGCGCTGGACCGAACGCACCGCCATGCTGCGGGAGCTGGGGTACGAATGAAATCGATCGTTGCCATAGTCGGCCGTCCCAATGTGGGGAAATCAACCCTGTTCAACCGGATTGTGGGAGAGCGCAGGGCCATTGTGGACGATATGCCCGGCGTGACCCGCGACCGTAACTACGCGGTGGTGGAACGCTTTGACAAGCCGTTCATCCTGGTGGATACCGGCGGCTTCGAGCCGGTCACCGAGGACCGCATGCTGCAGCAGATGCGGGAGCAGTCGCTCCTTGCCATGGAAGAGGCCGACGTCATCCTGTTCCTGATGGACGCCAAGCAGGGCCTGACGCCGGCCGACAACGAGGTGGCCGAGATGCTGCGCCGGGTGACCAAGCCGGTCTTCTACGTGGTCAACAAGGTGGACGGCGAGAAGATCGAGAACGAGGCGGCCGAGTTCTACGCCCTGGGGATCGAGACCCTGCACACCATCTCCGCGGCCCATAACCGCGGGGTGCGGGATCTGCTGGACGAGATCCAGGAGCTGCTGCCGGACACTCCCTTGCCAACGGAGGATGCGGTCACCAGTATCGCCGTGGTGGGGCGGCCCAACGTGGGCAAGTCCTCGCTGGTGAACCGGCTGCTGGGGTACGAGCGGGTGGTGGCCAACCCCACGCCCGGCACGACCCGGGATTCGGTGGACACCTTCTTTACCTGCAACAAGAAGCGCTACTGCCTGATCGACACCGCCGGTATCCGCCGCAAGGGAAAAACCAGCCAGAAGCTGGAAAAATTCAGCGTGGTGGATGCCCTGAAGAGTATCGAGCGGGCCGATGTGGCCCTGATCGTACTGAATGCCGAGCAGGGGATCACGGAGCAGGACAAGCATATTGCCGGCTATGTCTACGAGGCGGGCCGTTCCTGCGTGTTCGTGGTCAACAAGTGGGATACCCTGGAGAAGGACAACCGGACCCTGGGAAAGTTCGTGGAGCAGATCCAGTACGAATTCAAGTTCCTCGCCTTTGCGCCCATCGTGTTCGTGTCCGCCAAATCGGGCCAGCGGATACACCGGGTCATGGAAGAGGTTGCCGAGGTTGCGGAGCAGTATTCCCGGAGGGTTAGCACGGCAGAGTTGAACCGCGTCTTCAAGGATGCGGTGGAGGCGCACCACGCGCCGCTCCACGCCGGGCGCCGGGTCAAGTTCTACTTCGCCACCCAGGTGGCGGTAAAACCGCCCACCTTTGCCATTTTTACCAACCAGCCGGAGGGGATCGGCACCCCCTACGAGCGCTACCTGGGAAACCGCTTCCGGGAGGCCTTCGGCTTCAAGGGAACCCCCTTCAGGATGCTGTTCCGGGGCCGCGAAAAATCCCCGCCACAGGGGCGATAGCAGACCTTTACTTGGCAGTGTGCATGGTTTATCATGGCCGCGCTTTCCGGAGAGCGGCAAACGGGGGCTGCCGATGCAGGAGGCGCTGCGCGGAAAACTTGAGGATCTGGGGCCGGACGACATCATCCGGATTCTTGCCGTCAGCCGCCGGACCGGTATTCTACGACTCAGTCTGCAGGAGCGCACGGCAGTGCTCCGTTTCCGGAACGGTCTGCTGGTGGGGGCGGAGGCGCCGCAGCCGGGGCCGCTTCTGGGTGAACTGCTGGTACGCTGCGGTGTCGTCGGACAGGAAACCGTGGATCGCGCCTTGGCGGTACAACGGCAGGAGGACGTCGGGGTTCCGCTCGGCGTGATCCTGCGCAGCCGTTTCGGTGTGGAGTTGCGGCAGCTTGAGCCGGTAGTGCGGGAGCAGCTGGCGCAGATCATCACGCCGCTCTTGTCCTGGAGCCGTGGCGAGTACGATTTTATTCCCCTGGCTGTCATCGAGACCGTGGATGCAGCCTACCTGGACCCGCTGCAGGTGCTGGCGGAGTACGTCGGCCAACCTGTCGCGCCGCTGCCGGTTCCCCCGGTGGTGGTGGTTGATGATGACCGGGATTTGCTGCGCTGTCTGAAGCAGGGACTGGAGGAGGCATTTGTCGTCACTGCCTTGACCGTTGCCGAGGATGCGCTGGCTGAAATTGACCGTCTTTGTCGGGAAGGGAGCCGTCCTGCGCTGGTGGTGGACCTGATCATGCCCCGACAGGACGGTTCCGGCATGCTGGCGGGGCTTGACCTGGTCCGGTCCGTCAGGCGCCGTTTTCCGGATCTGCTTCTGCTTGCCGTTGCCGATTTTCATCATGCCGAGGCAGCAGCCGAGGTGACGGCCGCCGGCTATCCCCTGCTGGAAAAACCACGGCGGGGAAGCGTGCAGGGGGAGTCGTTCACCAGGTTTTCCGAAGAAGTGCGGAAATTCCTGGACGGAGCATATCCCCGGATTTCATGAGTAACCACCTGCGGAGGTAGGGAAGCAGTGAAACCTTTCACCATTCTCGTTGTTGACGATTCAACCGCCATGCGTTCGCTTTTGGTCTCCACCCTGGAGTCCCTGGGGGCGGTCACCGTCCTGCAAGCCCCCAACGGTTTCGAGGCGCTGCGTATTCTCCCCCGTCAGGAGATTAATCTGCTGCTGACCGACATCAACATGCCGGATATCAACGGCCTTGAACTGCTCAATTTTGTCCGCACCAACCCGATCTACAAGGATCTGCCGGTGGTGATCATCTCCACCGAGGGGAGCAGTAAGGATATAGAAAAAGGCATGTCACTGGGCGCCAGCGAATACCTGGTGAAACCGTTTCAGCCCGACCAGTTGCTGGAGATCGTCAGAAGGTTCCTATGAACACGACCTCCTCGCCAACCATGGATGCCGCTCGCGACTTTCTGGCCGAGGCCGAGGAGGTCGTCGAGGAGTTGGGAACCCGCTTGGGGGAGCTGTCGGACATGGCCGAGCAGGGGGCCTGGGATCCGGATCTGCTCAATGCTATTTTCCGCGATGCCCACTCCCTGAAGGGGTTGGCCGGCATGTTCGGATTTGCCGTGGTTTCCGACGTGGCCCATCATACCGAGAACCTGCTGGACTGGCTGCGCATGGGCAAGGTTTCCCTCAGCAAGCCGGTATTGGAGATCCTGTTTTCGTCAGCCGAACTGTTGACCACTCTGTTGCGCTCGACCCTGGACGGCACGGTGGATCAGCATCGTGACGCCGTCGAAGCCCATGCCCGTTCCATCACCGCCTGCCTGAACCCTGTCGGCGATACGGATGCCGCCTCTCCATTCCAGCAACTGGGGCTGCCCGTCACCCTGACCGGCTCCCTGACCGACTACGAAGAGCACCGCCTGAAGGAGAATCTGGCCAAGGGGCGTTTCATCCATGTGGTCCATGCTTCCTTTGAACTGCTCACCTTCGATGAAGGGCTGAACGAACTGACCGGCCGCCTGAAGCGGTGCGGCGAGGTGATCAGCACCCTGCCCAGCGTGGGTGAGAACATGGAGACCCACATCGACTTCGACCTGCTGGCGGGCACTGAGCGTGACCGGGCACAGCTTGAAGAGGTGCTGGAAGGAACCCCGGCACTCATCTCCTTCAGTGGCGGCGGTCCGGCTGCCGTGATGACGTTGTCGCCGGACGGTGACGCCGGAGCGGCAGAAGCGCCGCTTGCCGCAGTGCCGGCTGCTTTGCCGCCGGAGCAGGTTCGCTCCGTTGATCAGGAGCCGCCGACGTCGGCGGCAGCCGAAGAACCGTTTTCCGCCAAGAGTATGAGCCGTACGGTACGGGTGGATATCGGCAAGCTGGATGAGTTGATGAACATTGTCGGCGAACTGGTGCTGGCCCACTCCTCCATCGCGTCCATTGCCGGACGGATGCGGGCCGAAGGGTTCTCGCGCATGGCCATTGACCTGGGCAAGGCGGCCAAAGGGCTGGAGCGCCGTCTGGGAGATCTGCAGAAGGGGGTCATGGATATCCGGATGATTCCGGTGGGGCAGCTCTACGAGAAGATGTCCCGCATCGTGCGCAAGATATCCCGCGAACAGGGGAAAAAAATCGATCTGAAACTGTACGGCGCCGAGACGGAGCTGGACAAGCTGATCGTTGAGGATATCGCCGACCCGCTGATGCATATCATCCGCAATGCCATCGATCACGGCATCGAATCGCCGGAAAAGCGGCTGGCCGCGGGCAAGAGCGAACGCGGCCTCGTGCGGCTCGCTTCCTACCAGAAGGGCAACCATGTCGTCATCGAGGTTGAGGATGACGGTGGCGGCATCAATATCGACAAGATCAAGAAGAAAGCGCTTCAGAAGGGACTGGTGCAGGATGTGTCGGGACTTTCCGACAGGGAGGCTCTGGAACTGATCTTTCTCCCCGGCTTTTCCACTGCCGATGCCGTCACCGACGTCTCCGGCCGGGGGGTGGGGATGGACGTGGTGCGCAACAACATCGCCGCCGTTTCCGGCATGGTGGACGTGGAAACCTGGCCGGGTCGCGGTTCCCGCTTCACCATCGTGCTGCCGATCACCCTGGCCATCATCAAGGCGCTGATCGTGTTCTGCGCCGGCCGCACCTACGCGGTGCCGATCACCTCGGTCATCGAATCGCTGATTCTCTCGCCATCGGACATCAGGACGGTGGAGGGGAAAGAGGTCATCAGCCTGCGGGAGCAGACCCTGCCGATCATCCGTCTGGAAAATTTTTTCCGGATCGAGCGGACCGGCATCTGCCCCGGCGACCAGTACGTGGTGGTGGTGGGGGTTGCCGAAAAGCGGCTGGGGCTGGTGGTTGACGACCTGCTGGGGCAGCAGGATATCGTGATCAAGCCCCTGGGCGGTGCCTTCAAGTCGCTCAAGGGGATTTCCGGCGCCGCCGACCTGGGGGACCAGCGCACCATCCTGGTGCTGGACAGCGGCAGCATCATAGCCGAGCTGATGCGGAGCGGCCAGGGAGGGTAACCCGATGTACAAACAGTATTTCGGGCTGCGGGAAAAACCGTTCGGCAAGACCCCTGATCCCCGGTTCCTGTTTCTGTCGGCCGGGCACCAGGAGGCGCTGGCCCGGCTCGAATACGCGGTGGAGGAGCGGGAGATTGCGCTGCTGACCGGCGACGTGGGCTGCGGCAAGACCACCCTGTCGCGGGCGCTGATGGATCGCTGCGGCAGCGGCTACCGCTTCGTGATGATCTTCAATCCGCGCATGGGAGCACTGGAGTTCCTGCGTGCCGTCGCCCACGGCCTGGAGGTGGATGAACCGGCCCGCAGCAAGGAGGATCTGCTGCGTCAGATCACCGGCAGGCTGTACGAACTGTACCGACGGGAGATCTCCCCGGTGCTGGTGATCGACGAGGCACAGACCATCGGTGAGCTGGCCGTGTTCGACGAAATCCGGCTGTTGACCAACTATCAGATGGATGAGCATAACCTGCTCAGCGTGCTGATCATGGGGCAGCCGGAATTGCGTACCATTCTGCGCTATCAGCCGATGGAACCGCTTCGCCAGCGAATATCGCTGCATTTTCACCTGAACCCCCTGACCCCGGAAGAAACCATGGAATACCTGGATTTCAGGGTCACGGCGGCAGGCGGTACGGCGGGACTCTTCACCCCGGACGCGGTGCAGGCTATTTTCGAACTGTCCGGCGGCGTTCCCCGCCGGATCAATACCCTTGCCACCAACGCCCTGCTGGTGGCCTACGGCAATGACGCCGCCGTCATCGATGCGTCGATCATTCAGGAAGTCCGTGATGAGGTGACACTCTGATGGAACTGGCCAAGATCAGGAACAAGGCCCTGCTGGCGGAACAGGCAGCGGCGGAGTCCCGCAGCATCACAGCGGAGGCCCTTTTCCCGGAGCTGCCGGCGGAGACCGCAGCGACGGGAGTATCCCTGGTGCCCGACGCCTCCGTGCCGGCTGCAGCGGCAGAGCACCCGGAACCGGCGCTGGAGCCCCTTCGTTTCAATGCACCGCAGCGGCGCTTTGACCCGCTGGCTGTGATTCTTGCGGGGCGCGTCGCTGCCAGCTCCCTCTCCGTCGGTACTCAGGCGGACGAACCGGTTGTCCCGACGGAGGAGGCGATTGACGAACGCTTCGAAGAGTTTCTGTGCTTTACCCTCGGCGACGAGGAGTACGGCGTCAACATCATGGAGATCAAGGAGATCATCAAGCCGCGGGAGCTGACCGAGGTTCCCCGTACGCCCGTTTTCGTGGACGGCGTGCTCTCCCTGCGGGGAGTGATCGTGCCGGTACTGGCCATGCGCCGGCGTCTTGAGATGACACCTGCCAGGGATCGCAGCCAGGAGCGTATCGTCATCGTCCGTCACGGCGACGGCCTTACCGGCCTGCGGGTGGACCGGGTGACCGGTGTGGTGCGGATAGCGGAGCGTTGTCGTGAGGCCGCACCGGGGGTGCTGGAGGGAACGGCCCGGGAGTTCGTGGCCGGCATCGGCAGAAGTGACGGGCGGATGATCATCATCCTTGATGTGGCCAGCATCATCGACTTCAGTTTCGGAGAGGTACAGGACCATGGCAGCCGCTCCAACTGAACTGCAACTGGCGGGATTCCGCCTGGGAGATACCCTGTTTGCCGTTGATATCATGCGGATCAGGGAGATCGTGCTGCCCCAACGGCTTGCCGGCATGCCGCTTGCCGTTTCGGCCCTGGACGGCATGATCAACCTGCGCGGTGCCGTGATACCGGTGCTGAACCTGCGGGCCCGGTTCGGCATGCCGCCGCTGCCCGGCGGTAGCGGCAAGCTGATGATCGTTTCCCTGTTCGGTCGTCAGGTGGCGCTGGCTGTTGACGAGGTCGAGGATGTGATCGCCGTGCCGGTTCGTGACCTGACCCCCCCGCCCGACATGGTGGACGGCGTGGGGAATGAGTATCTGGTAGCAGTCTGCCTGCATAACGGAGAGCTGTACCTGGTGCTGAACATCGACGCCCTGTTCGGGTATACCGACCCGGGGCGGTCCGGCTCCGGTGCCGGGGAGAAGGAGTATCATGGGAGCGTCTGAAGGTACCATGCCGCTGGGAGATACCATCGAGGAGGCGCGGCGGAAAACCATCAGCGCCCTCAAGGGAAAGCCGCTCGCGGACAATTTCGACCGGCTGCTGGTCGCCTTGGGGGACGAAAGCTGGCGGGTCCGCAAAGAGGCGGTGGAGGTGCTGCTCACCGCCCGTCTCGGCCAGAGCGAGATCAATCAACTGATTCAGCTGCTTCGCGACGAGGACAATGCGGGCCTGCGCAACTCAACCGCCGAGGTGCTGGCCGGACTGGGCTGCCAGGTGGTGCCGTACCTGCTGGCCTACCGGGAGGATCCGGACCACGACCTGCGCAAGCTGGTGGTGGACACCCTGGGGGTGGTGGGAGGGGACGAGGCGATAGCCGGCCTGACCGCCTCGCTGCACGATCCGGATATGAACGTGGCTGCTGCTGCCGCCGAGGGGCTGGGGGCGGTGGGGACTGCCGCGGTGGTACCGGAACTGCTGCGGACCCTTGAACTGAATGCCGGCGACTTTCTCAATTTCAACATTCTTGCCGCCTTGGCGAATATTGGTGTTCCGGGGCCGCTCCCGCCGGTAATTGCCTTGCTTGCCGGCAATGCCATGCTCAGGCGGGCGGTGCTGGATTGTCTCGGTCAGATCGGCGGTGATCCGGCCGCCGCGGAGATCGTTCTGGAGGCGCTTGCGTCCCCCATGCCCAGCGTGTTCCGCTCCGCCGTCATTGCGCTGGAGCGGATTCTGCGCAACCTGGCGCCGGCGGCGCAGCAGCAGGTGATAGAACGGTTGAAGCCGCTTCTGGACAGCGGCGCGTTCGATGCCTGCATCAGTGGCGTGCGCTGCGACGACAACAAGCTGAACAAGGCCCTGCTGGTGCTGTTCGAACGGTTGGCGGACCCGCGGACCGCTCCTGCCCTGATCGTACTGCTTGCCGACGAGCGGTTTGCCACCGAGGCCGAGCAGGCGCTGCGCGCCATCGGGGCCGCTGCCGTCACCACGGCGCTTGCTGTCTTCCCGGATGTCGATGAGCGGACCAGGGCCGCCATCTGCGGGTTCGTGTCCAGCGCGCCGCCGGACGGGCGGACCGCTGCCACCATTACGAGCGGCATGAAAGACGCTTCGCCCCTGGTGCGCCGTGCTGCCGCCGCCGCCGCCGCCCGGATCTGCGACCGTACAAACCTGACCATGGAGATTGCGGAGCTGCTGGAGGACCGGGATAGTTCGGTGCGGGAGGCGGCGCTGCATGCCCTGGCACAGTGTGTTTCCGGCAGCGAGCAGTTGATCGCCCCCCTGGCCGAGAGCCTGAGCAGGTCGGACGATCCGGCCCGCCGGCGGGATGCGGCCACGCTCTTCGCCGCCCTGGCCGCGGAGGAGCGGATCGGTGTCCTGCTCAAGGACGAGGATCCCACGGTCCGTGAGGCGGCGGTGAAGGCGATCGGTTCGTTCCAGCTGCATGATTCCTGCACCTACCTCTCCATGGCGCTGGTTGACGAAGACCCCGACGTGCGGATCGCCGCCGCCGAGGCGCTTGGGGTAACGGTCAGTAATTGCGCTTCCATCAGATCCCTGCGGTTGGCGCTCAGGGACCAGGATTCCTGGGTGCAGGCATCCGCGCTGCGCAGTCTGGCCCGGCTGGCCAGCGAACAGATCCTGGAGGATGTCAAGGACCTCTGGCAGCGGGGGGATGAGGTGGCGCAACTGGCCTGCCTGGAAGTACTGGGAAGGATTGCGGCGCCGGAAGGACTGCGGATGGTGGCGGAAAACCTGGGGATGCGCAGCGGAGAAGTGCTGCGGGGATGCATTCAGTTGCTTGCCCGCCATGACTTCACGTTGCTTGAACCCTGGTTCAGCCATATCATCAGCCATCGCAGTTGGGACATCCGCCTGGAGGCGGTGCGGGCCGCCGGCAACCTGCCGCAGCCGGAGCGGACAGCAATACTGGAGGCTGCTCTGGAGCGCGAGGAGCATGAACTGGTCAAGCGGGAACTGCAGTCGGTACTGGCCTATGACAGCACTCCTTGCACCTGAGCAGTCAATTGTCATGACCGAGGAGGAGTTCCTCCTGTTGCGTGATCTGGTGTATGATCACTGCGGTCTCTGGTTCGACAGCCACAACTCCTATCTGCTGGAGAAGCGGCTGACTCGCCGGCTCGTCGTGCACAACTTCAGCACCTTCCTTGAGTACTACCAGTTCCTGAAACTGAGTCGCAAGCGGACCCAGGAGCTGGATGAAATCATGGATATCCTGACCACCAACGAGACCTATTTCTTTCGTGAGGCGTTCCAGCTCAAGGCCTTCAGCGAGGAGATCGTCCCGGAACTGCGCAACAGCAAGGAAAAGGCCGGAACCAGCCGCACCCTGCGCATCTGGAGCGCCGGCTGTTCCAGCGGTGAAGAACCCTACACCATCGCCATGCTGCTGCTGGAACTCCCCTTCATGCGCGACTGGAAAGTGGAGATCGTCGGTACCGACATCAGCCAGCGGGTGTTGCAGCAGGCCCGCCGCGGTGTGTACGGACAATCATCCTTCAGGACCACGGATGATTACTTCACCCGTCAATACTTTGTCCGTCAGGACGACGGCTTCCGCATATCCGACCGGGTACGGGAGCTGGTGACCATCAGCCATCTGAACCTGTTGGACCAGAACCGGATCGGCATGCTGGGGAACTTTGACGTGGTCTTCTGCAGGAACGTGATCATTTACTTCGACCCGGCTGCCAAAAAACAGGTGGTGGAATCCTTCCACCAGGTGTTGAACCAGGGGGGGTACCTGCTGCTGGGACACTCGGAATCGCTGATGAACGTGACGACCAAATTCATGCTGCGCCATTTCAAAAACGACATGGTCTACCAGAAGCCGGTCAACGGAGGGGTGCTATGAAACCGTTCCGGGTACTGGTCGTGGATGACTCCGCCTACAGTCGCCGCACCATCAGCCGGATGCTGGACAATATGCCGCAGATCGAGGTGGTGGGGTACGCTGGTGACGGCGAAGAGGGAATCCGCCAGGTCATCGCACTTAAGCCGGACTTGGTTACCCTGGACCTGGAAATGCCCCGCATGGACGGTTTCACCCTGCTGCGCATCCTGACCACCCGCTTCAACCTGCCGGTAATCGTGATCAGTGCTTCCAGCGAGGCGGACAAGGTGTTCCGAGCCCTGGAAATGGGGGCGCTTGACTTCGTGGCCAAGCCGGAGCGCAGCAATACCCCGGCACTGAACTCCATTGAACTGGACCTGGCCCAGAAAGTACGCAACGTCCTTGCCGCCCGTAAGCGGACGCTGGAGCAGGAGCCGGAAGAGGAACCGCTCCCGCCGCCGGGACGCATCCTCCGCCCCCGACGTCGCTCTCTGGAGCTGGTGGCCATTGCTGCCTCCACCGGTGGTCCGCCGGCGCTGCAAAGTATTTTCAGCGGCTACGACCAGAGCTACCCCTTCGGCATCGTGGTGGCCCAGCACATGCCGTCAGGATTCACCCGTGCCTTTGCCGACCGCCTGAACCGTGTTTCCCACTTCGAGGTGCGGGAGGCGGAGGATGGTGATCTGGTTCAGCCCGGACTGGCGCTGGTGGCACCCGGCGGCAGAAACATGGTGCTGCAGAGTGTGGGGATCGAGGTACGGGCACGCATCCTCCCGCCGGACCCTGAAGATCGCTACCTTCCGTCGGCTGACCGGCTGTTTGCCTCCTGTGCCCACATCTACGGCAAGCGAATGCTGGCGGTGGTGCTGACCGGCATGGGCAACGACGGTAAGGAGGGGGTTGTGGCGGTCAAGGAAAAGGGCGGGCTGGTACTGGCCGAATCCGAAGCCAGTGCCGTGGTCTACGGCATGCCCCGGGAGGCGGCGGCAACCGGTTGTGTGGACCGGATCGTGCCGCTGCCGGGAATCTCTCAGTCAATTCTTGATCTGGGTGGATTCTGAAGCGAGTTCAAAACCACGAATTTTATCGAATGAGGAGTAGCCGGATGTCAGCAGAGCAGAAATACACACCGCTGGAGATCGAACACAAATGGCAGGAAATGTGGGACCGGGAAAAGACCTTTTCGGTGACCGAAACTGCCGATCGCCCCAAATACTATCTGCTGGAGATGTTTCCCTATCCCTCTGGCCGGATCCATATGGGCCATGTCCGCAACTACTCCATCGGCGACGTCATCGCCCGTTTCAAGCGGATGCGCGGCTTCAACGTGCTCCATCCCATGGGGTGGGACGCCTTCGGCATGCCGGCGGAAAACGCCGCTATCAAGAACAACAGCCATCCGGCCGCCTGGACCTATGAGAACATCGCCTACATGCGGGATCAGCTGAAGCAGATGGGACTCTCCTACGACTGGACCCGGGAACTGGCCACCTGCGATGTTTCCTACTACCGCTGGGAACAGAAGCTGTTCATCGAGATGTTCAAGAAGGGGCTGGCCTACAAGAAACGCTCCTTTGTCAACTGGTGTCCCTCCTGCGAGACCGTGCTGGCCAACGAGCAGGTGGAGGACGGCGCCTGCTGGCGCTGCGACAACGAGGTAACCCAGAAGGAGCTTGAGCAGTGGTTCTTCCGCATCACCGACTACGCCCAGGAGTTGCTGGATTACACCGAGAAACTGCCCGGCTGGCCGGAGCGGGTGCTGGTGATGCAGCGCAACTGGATCGGCCGCAGCACCGGCTGCGAGATCGATTTTCCGCTTGAAGGCCGGGACGGGGCGATCCGGGTCTTTACCACCCGTCAGGACACCCTGTTCGGCGCCACCTTCATGTCATTGGCGCCGGAGCATCCGATGGCCCTGGAACTGACGCTGCCGGAACGGCGTGCAGAGGTAACTGCTTTCATCGACAAGGTCAAGAAGACCGACCGGATCAGACGCACTGCCGATGATTTCGAAAAAGAAGGGGTCTTCACCGGCAGCTACTGCATCAACCCGGCCACCGGCCGCCGCATGCCGATCTACCTGGCCAATTTCGTACTGGTGGAGTACGGCACCGGTGCGGTGATGGCGGTGCCGACCCACGACCAGCGCGATTTCGAGTTTGCCCGGGCCTACGATCTGCCCAAGGTGGTGGTGATCCAACCGGAGGGCGAAACCCTCGATCCGGCCGCCATGACCGCCGCCTACACCGAGCCGGGTACCATGGTCAACTCGGCCCCCTTTGACGGCATGGGGAGCGAAGCGGCCAAGGAGGCCATTGCCGACTGGCTGGAGCAGGAAGGGAAGGGGAAGAAGACCGTTAACTTCCGCCTGAGGGATTGGGGGGTATCACGGCAACGATACTGGGGTTCTCCCATTCCGATCATCTACTGCGACCAGTGCGGCGCCGTGCCGGTGCCGGACCGGGATCTGCCGGTTACCCTTCCCCTTGATGTGGCCTTTACCGGCGAAGGGGGAAGTCCCTTGGCCAAGCTGGAAAGCTTCATCTCGGTCACCTGTCCCACCTGCGGCGGGCCTGCCCGCCGCGAAACCGACACCATGGACACGTTCGTGGAGTCCTCCTGGTATTTCCTGCGCTACTGCTGCCCCGACTTTGAAGGCGGCATGCTGGACAAGGAACGGACCCGCTACTGGATGTCGGTGGACCAGTATATCGGCGGCATCGAGCATGCTGTGCTGCACCTGCTCTACGCCCGGTTCTTCACCAAGGTGATGCGCGATCTGGGCTACGTGACGGTGGATGAGCCGTTCACCAACCTGCTCACCCAGGGGATGGTGATCAAGGACGGCGCCAAGATGAGCAAGTCCAAAGGAAACGTCGTTGATCCCGACGCCCTGATCAAGAAGTACGGCGCCGATACGGCTCGGCTGTTCTCCCTGTTTGCCGCGCCGCCGGAAAAGGACCTGGATTGGAACGAACAGGGAGTTGACGGCTGCTACCGCTTCATCAACCGGGTCTGGAAACTGGTGCATGAGCATCTGGCGGTGATCCGGGGGGCATCCCCGGTGGAGCCGGCGACTCTGACGGACGAGGAACGCGCCCTGCGCCGTGCCGTACACAAGACCCTGAAAAAGGTGACCGACGACATTCACGACCGTTTCCACTTCAATACCGCCATCGCGGCGGTGATGGAACTGATGAACACGTTGCAGGGGGCACGTCTTTCCACACCGCAGGCAGCGGCGGTGCTGAAGGAAGCTCTGGAGCTGACGGTGCTGATGCTCTCCCCCTTCATCCCCCACGTCACCGAAGAACTGTGGCAGCGGATCGGCCACGTGGTGCCGATTTCGTCAACCGCCTGGCCCTCCTGGGATGCGGGGGCGGTGGTGGATGAGGAAATCCTGATCGTGGTGCAGGTGAACGGCAAGCTGCGCTCCCGCATCGCCGTGGCCGCCGGTACCGACGATGAAACCGTGAAATCCCTGGCCCTGGCGGACGACAAGGTGCGGGTCTTTACCGACGGTCAGCAGCTGCGCAAGGTGATTTACGTTCCCGGAAAGCTGGTGAACATCGTTGCGGGGTAGGGCAGTGACATGGCGCGGAGCGCTGCTCGTGCTGCTGCTCACCCTGGTGGCGGGATGCGGGTACCGCTTTACCGCTGATCAGGGGGCGCGGCTTGCGGCGGGCAGCACGGTCTGGGTGCCGTTCTTCAGGAACACCACCGTGTACCCGCTTGGCAGCGTGGCGCTCAAGCGGGCGCTGTTTGAGCAGTTTGCGGCCCAGCGCGGTATCATGGCCGCATCATCACCGGAAACTGCCGATCTGCTGCTTGAAGGAACCTTGATCGGCTATCAGTCAACGGCCGTGAGCTATACGGCCGCCGATACGGCGCGGGAATACCGCCTGACCATCAATGCTGAAATCACGGTGCGGCGTCGGGGAGATGCCGCCGGCACGCCTCCCTTCTGGAAGGGCTCACTGACCGCCTGGCAGGAGTATCCGGCTTCTTCCTCCCTCGAACAACAACGCAGAAGCGAGGATGCCGCCCTTGAGGCTGCGGCCCGCAAGCTGGCGCAGCAGGCGATCTGGCAGATGGAGCAGCAGTACTGACGCCGGGGCCGGGGGAGCGATCACGTTCATGAAGCATTTGAACCTCAGAACAAAGTTCATGCTGATCATTGCTGCGGTCTTCATGCTCGCCGCCGTTGCCGTACTCTATTCGTTCTCGGTCATTACCAGCCGTATCGTCAATGAGTTCGCATTGCGGGTCGCCAGCAGGCAGGCGCTCCACGACCGGAACAAGATCCTGGCGATCATTGACCGTGAAGTGGCCCTGTCCCTCAAGCTTGCCGATGACGGGATCATCAGGCGCTGGGTCGCGACGGGTCGGAGCGGGGAATACCAGGCGGCAGCACTGGAACAGCTTGAAAGCTACCGACGGTTTTTTCGTAACCATAACTACTTCGTGGCCCGCAGCGTTGATCTGCGGTATTTCAATGCCGACCACTCAGCGCCACCGGCCCGGCCCCATACCTCGGTATTGAGCACGGACCGGACCGCCGATTCCTGGTATTTTGACACCTTGCGCAAAGTTGAAACCTTTGCGCTGAACCTTGACTACAATATTTTGATCCGCCAGGCAAAGCTCTGGATCAACGTGATCATCCGGGATGACGCGGGGCGCAAGATCGGCGTCGGCGGCACCGGTCTGGATCTGAGCAGTTTTCTGAACGAAATCGTTCAGAACGCTGAAACCGGTACCAGCACTATCCTGATCGATGGTCGGGGCGTCATACAGGCTCATCGTGATCAAGCCCTGGTGGAGCGGAATGCCCAGGAACAGGACGCAGCCAAAAAGATCACCATCTTTTCGCTGATGCGGGACGGTGCTGCCGCCGAACAGCTCAAAATCAGCCTGCGGGAACTGGCGGAAAAACGGCAGCAGGTGGCGGTGTTTCCGCTTGAGCTGACAGGGGGGAGGGCGCTGGCCGCTGCGGCCTACATGCCGGAGATCGGCTGGTACAATCTGGTGCTGGTGGATGTCTCCCACGTGCTCGGTTCCGCTACCTTCTACCCGATCATGCTGATCAGTGTGCTCTCGCTGGCCCTGGTCGTCGCCGTCATCGGCTACCAGGTGCACCGTCTGGTGCTGCAGCCGCTCAAGCAACTGAACGACGCCTCCCATGCCGTGGCCGCCGGCACCTATGACGTGGCGCTGCCGGTGCGGCAGCAGGACGAAATTGGTGTCCTGACGGAGAGCTTCAACAGTATGGCCGCCACCGTACGCGACCATACGGCGCACCTCGAAGAACGGGTGCGACAGCGGACCGCGGAATTGACCCGCGTGAACGAACAACTGGAGGCGTCCCAGGCTCGAATCACAGAAAGTCTGCAGTACGCGCGGGTAATCCAGGCTTCCATTCTGCCCGACCCGCGCCGGCTCGACCGGGTTTTCCGGGAATGGTCCGTCCTGTACCAGCCCTGTGATATTGTGGGAGGCGACCTCTACTGGTTGCGGGAACCGCGGGAAGGGATTGCGCTGTTGGCGGTGCTGGACTGCACCGGTCACGGTGTTCCCGGCGCTTTCATGACCATGACCGTGAACGCGGTACTGAACCATATCGTGGACACGGTCTGCGCCGATGATCCGTCCCGTATCCTGCGCGAAACCAGCCGACTGTTGCAGGAGACGTTGCGTCTGCGCCAGGATGGGGACAGCCTGGTCGATGCGGGACTTGACATTGGTCTCTGTTGCATTGACACTGGTCAACACCGCCTTTCCTTTGCCGGTGCCGGTATTTCGCTGTACTGTGTCGAGAACGGCGAACTGCGGGAGATCAGGGGCGATCGTCAGCGGGTGGGGTACAGCGGCAGCGACCCGGCCTTTGTATACCGTACCAGCCACCTCGATCTCACAGCTGCTGCCTGCTTGTACCTGACCACCGACGGCTTTCTGGATGAAGGTGGCGGTCCCCACGGCTACGGCTTCGGCAGCTCCCGCTTTCGTGAACTGCTGACGGAGCAGCCGACACTTCCGCTGGTGCGCCGCACGGAGCTGTTCGAGCAGCGCATCACGGAATGGCGCGGCTCCCGGCGGCAGCGCGACGATATTACGATATTCGGATTTCGACTGTAACAGAAAGGATGGATCATGGATCTGTACAACCTGCGTGAACAGTTTGCCGAGTCGGGCATGATGATCTGTTTCAATGGTCCGTTTTCCCACAGCATCATCGAGGAGATCGGAACGGCCCTCCGCAATCACCTGGCGGCCGAGAACATCGGCAAGGCAGCGGTGCTGGATGTGTTTGCCGTGTACATCGAACTTGCCCAGAACGTGCGTAACTATCTCACCCTGCGGGAGTTGTCCAAAAGCGAGGCGGCCTCTTCCATCATTACCATTGCCCGCTGGGGCGACGGCGGGTACGCCATTTCGTCCGGTAACATGGTACTGCGTGCCGACAGTGAAGCGCTCTGTGCGAGGATTACCGAGATCAACGCCTTGACGCCGGAGGAGCTGAAACGCCAGTACAAGGAGGTCATGCGCCGGGAGGTACCGTCCGATTCCCTGGGGGCGGGACTCGGTCTGCTGGAGATCGCCAAGCGTTCCGCGGCGCCCATGGTCTGCTCGACACGGAATGTCAACGACCAGTTCGTCTTTTTCAGCCTGACTGCCTATATCTGACCTGAGGGAACAACACCACTATGGACGCACTTACCATACCGCAGACTCCTTCGACACCGCTTGTCCGGTTCGACGAATCCCGGCATACGCTGTGCATCGCCGGCGAGTCCTATCCGGAGAACTCCTTTGCCTTCTACACACCGGTTCTGGCCTGGCTGCGGCAGTATCTGCAGCAGGGACGGAAGCTCTCTCTTGATATTACGGTGACTTACCTGAACAGCAGCAGCATCAAATGCATGCTGGACGTACTGGACGCCATGGAGGAAGCATTCGGCAAAGGTGTCGATGTCTCGATCATCTGGCGCTACGACCTTGAAAACCCTCGCTCCTTCGAGCTGGCCGAGGAGTTTTGCGAAGAGGTTACCTTCCCCTTTGAGATTGTTGCCCTGAATAAATGATCAAGGCCAAGAAAAAAAAGAGTCAGGCGGCACCACCGTCCGACGCGACGCTGCTCCGGATGGAAGCGGTGCTTGCCGCCCCCCCGGCGGAGCGAGCCGAGTTGCTGGCGGAGTATTCTGCCCTGTCCGACAGCTACGGCAAGCTGTATCATCAACTGTACAAAACCCTGGCTATCAGCGACACCTACCAGCAGGAACTGAAGGAAGTAACGCAGAAGCTGGAGCATGCGGCCCTCAAACTGCGTCAGTTGAGCGAGGTGGCGCTGCCGATCTGCATGTACTGCCACAAGGTACGGACGGACGACGACTACTGGCAGCGGCTGGAAAGCTATTTCAGCAGCCATGTTGACATCATGTTCAGCCATGGCATCTGTCCCGACTGTATCAAGAGTACCTACAGCAGGTTGGGAGAGCGGGAGCAGGCAGCCGATCCGACCGTCTGTTCCCGGCCGGGCCGCCAGCAACGAAATGACGTGGCCGCTGATGAGCCGCTGCAGGAGATGAAGGTACTGCTGCAACGGATAACCGGCGACGGCAATCCCCTGGCTCCGGAGCTGGAGAAGATCGTCTCCCGGTACGCGAAATTGCTGCGGCGCTTCAACAAGATCGTCACCATCAGCGATTCCTACCAGTTTCAACTGCGTGATCTGAACATGCGGCTAGAGCTGATGGTGCGCACCGACATCCTTACCGGACTGGCCAACCGAATGGAGATGCTCAACCAGCTCGGCATCGAAGTGAAACGGTCGGAGCGTCACCATAAGACTTTTTCCCTGCTCCTGGGTGACTTGGACTTGTTCAAGCAGATCAACGATACCTTCGGTCACCTGGCCGGTGACCGGGTGCTGCGCCAAGTGGCGAGCCGGTTGCGGGACAAGCTGCGCAGCGAGGATGTCTGCGCCCGCTGGGGCGGTGAGGAGTTTATGATCCTGCTGCCGGAAACTTCACTGGATCAGGCGGTGGTGGTGGCGGAAAAGCTGGCCGCCGCGGTCCGTGAAAAGGAGATCGTCTGGGACCGGCAACCGATACGGATAACCATCAGCTTCGGTGTGGGCGAGTTCAGTGTTGGCAGCAGCATTGACGAATTCATCCAGCGTGTCGACAATGCGCTGTACGTGGCCAAGAATACCGGCAGGAACCGGGTTGAAAGAGCGACGTCGCCGCGGTCCCGGCCATGAACGAACAGGAACTGGAAAAACAGCTGGCCCGGAACGAGTTCCAGCCGATCTACTTTCTCTACGGCGAGGAGCCGTTTCTGGTTGAACGGGCCGGCCGACTGATCATGGACAAGGGCGTGGACCCGGCCATGCGGGATTTCAACCTCAATATCTACTATGGCGGCGACTGCCGGGGCACCGAGATCCTCGATACCGCGCAAACGCTGCCGATGTTTGCCGAGCGCCGGGTCGTGGTGGTCAGGCAGGCTGACAAACTACCGGCCGCCACCCAGGAAGGGCTGCTCTCCTATCTCGCCAACCCTTGTCCTGAAACCTGCTTGTTGTTCCTTGCCGCCAAGCCGGACCTGCGGCGCAAGTTTTTCGCCGAATTGAAGAAGCGGCCGGGCAGCCTTGAGTTCAAAAAGCTGTACGAAAATCGTCTGACCCCCTTCATCACTGCCGAGGCAGCCGGTCACGGCAAGAAAATCGAGAGTTCCGGAGCCGAACTGCTGGCGTTTCTGGTGGGCAACAACCTGCAGGAGCTGGTGTCGCAGGTGGAGAAGGCGAGCCTGTACGTGGGGAACCGTCCTGCCATTACCCTGGAGGATGTACGCAGTATCGTCAGCCAGAGCAAATCGTTCAGCGCCTTTGAACTGGCCCGTTTTCTGGGAGAAAAGAACCTTTCCCGGGCGATGGGCACGCTGCAGGCAATGCTGCAGAACGGCGAGGAAGCCCCGATGATTCTGGGGGCACTGTCCAGCCATTTTCGGCGAATCTGGCGGATACGGGAACTCGCGGACAGGAAGTTGCCACCTGCGGAGATCGGTGCCCAGCTCAAAATATCCAGCTATTTTCTGGGGGAGCAGCTTTCCCAGGCCAAGCGCTACCCAGTCGGCGAGCTGCGGGACCTGTTCGAGCGTTTCTTTCGCTGCGACCTGGCGGTAAAGACCGGTGCCGCGGCGGCAACCGTCCTGCAGGGATTACTGTACGAAACCTGTACCGGGGGGCGGGAGCGCTGAGCAGGTGTCGCACGGCTCCCGGCCGGCTGGGGAACCGTACGGATGCGGTCAGGCGTGTCGCGGTAATACCATAGAGATCGTCATGACCGCAACGCCTGCCGGTTCGACGATCGTCGGCAGCATGCCCGGGGTACCTCATGACAGTGCTCAGAAAATTCATACTCTTTACCTCCACCACCCTGAAGCGGTTTATCTTCACGGCAACCCTGATCGTTTCTTCCGTAACGTTTATTTCCGTCATCGTAATCTCGTCCTGGATATTCCTGCAGCAGGCCCAGGATATCTCCGACCGCAATTCCCAGACCATAGCCCGCCAGATTCAGGTGTCCCTGGCCAAGGCCATGGCGAAGGGGCTTACCCGCGAAGATCTGGACAAAATTCTGGAGGAGCACCGGCAGCACCTGCCGAAGGAGTTCAGCGTCATCCTGCACCGCAGGCCGGAAGCCGGCGCACCGCTCCCGGCTGCCGCCGGTGAGGCAGGCCACCTGAACGCGACATTCACCAGTGGTGCCACCGTCCACCGGCGTACCCTGAACAGCTTCGAGCATATCTTTCCCTTCAAGGCCGAGGATCGCTGCCTGGGCTGCCATCCGGGGGCACGGCCGGGGGAGGTGCTGGGGGTGCTGGATATCCGGGAAGACTTCCGCGAGATGCGTGACGATACGGTGCGTCGGGGGCTCTACAGCTTCTTCCTGCTGATGCCGATCCCTCTGCTGATGGCGCTGTCGGTCTCCCGTTTCGTCAACCGTCACGTGGGGGATGCCGTCACCCGTCTGGATGAGAAAGTTCAGTCTGTTACCCGCGTCTCCGACCTGACCCAGGTGGGAATGGAGATCGAGGCGGAAAGCGAGATTCTCCGGTTCGGTGAGCTGGAGACGGTGTTTAGCGGTTTCGGTGCCTTTGTCCAGCGGATCAAGGATGTGGCGGTGGGCAAAGAGATGCTGGAGTTCGAGATCAAGGTGCTGGAGCGCTTCATCATCACCGGTGACTCCATTCGGGACTGGAAGGAGCGGGTCAGCTACCTGCTGGAAGAGATCAACAAGGTCATGCCGGCCTACGCCCTGTTCTGCATTTTCCAGATCGAGGACGAAAGCTACGATATCGAGGTTTTCTGGGCCTCGCCGCCATCGCCGCTCACCCGCAGCATCATGGAGGAGATCATCCGCAACCAGGCCGACCACGAAAATCTGCGCTGCCGGCCCGGTGCCACCATCCAGGTTATTCACAATATCTCGTCAGAAACGGGAGCGCCGCTTGAGCTCGACCGTCATGAGATCGAGCTGGAGACCAAGTCCCTCTACCTTGAGCGGCCCCAGATCGGCGGCGTGGTGGGGATCGGTGTGCAGTCCCAGATCATGATGGATCCGATCCGCTCCCTGGTGATCAACAGCATCCTGACCACCCTGCTCAACGTGGTGGGCTCCATTAAGGCGATCTACAAATATACCCGCGACCTGGAATACTACGCCACCCGCGATCCACTGACCAACCTCTACAACCAGCGGGTCTTCTGGGAACTGCTGGGGTACGAGATCGGTCGTGCCAAGCGTCATTCCTACACCTTCGGCCTGCTGGTGATCGACTTGGACAATTTCAAGCATATCAACGACACCTACGGTCATCTGGTGGGGGACAAGTATCTAGGCCAGATTGCCGACACCATCCACGATTGTCTCCGGCAAGGTGACATCCTGTCCCGCTACGGCGGTGATGAGTTCGCCATCGTGTTGCCGGAAACCGACCAGGAGCAGGTCTACATGGTGGCGGACCGGATCAGGGAGGCCATGGAGTCGCTGACCATGGTCAGTGCTGACGGCTCCAAGATCAGAGGCACCGCTTCAATCGGTTATGCGGTTTTTCCGGAACATGCCGAAAATGAGAAAGACCTGTTCATGTTCGCCGATAACATGACCTACAAGGCAAAGGGACTGGGGAAAAACTGTATCATCGTCCCCACCAACGACGATGTGGTGGAGGTATTCCAGAAAAGCAACGAGATGTCGCGGATGCTGATGCAGGCTTTGGAGGAGCGGCAGATCATTCCCTATTTCCAGCCGATTGTGGCTACCGACAGCGGCCTTATCGCCTGTCACGAGGTGCTCTGCCGGATCGTGGTGGACGGCAAGGTGGTGCCGGCATCGGAGTTCATTGAAATAGCCGAGCGACTGACCGTGGTCAGCCGGCTTGACGCCATCCTGATGGAGAAGGTTTTTGAAAAAGCCCGTACCGTCGGGTACGACGGCTACCTGTTCGTGAATCTTTCGCCCAAGTCGCTGATTTTGAAAGAGTTTGTTCCCTCGGTCATTAAGCTGGCCAATCGCTACCAAATCCGCCATGACCGGGTGGTCTTCGAAATCACCGAGCGGGAAACGGTCAAGAACATGACCCTGCTGGAGCACTTCGTACAGGATCTCAAGCTGGAGGGGTTCAAGTTCGCCATTGACGATTTTGGCTCAGGATTCTCCTCGTTCCAGTATATCCGGCGCCTGCCCATCGACTTCGTCAAGATCGAGGGATTGTTCGTGCGCAACATGCTGGGAGATGCCAAGGACATGGCTTTCGTCAAGACACTGGCGGTGCTGGCCCGGGAGTTCGGTATCCAGACCATTGCCGAATACATCGAAAGCGACGAGGTGCTGAGCGCGGTCAGGGAACTGGGTATCGACTATGCCCAGGGATATTTTACCGGCAGACCCGGCCCGGAATTCGTAATGCAGCGACAGAAGGGATAGCGGCCCGATGCGTGATCAATTCGGACGTAAAATCAATTATCTGCGGCTGTCGGTCACCGACCGTTGCAACATGCGCTGTTTCTACTGCATGCCGGCCGAGGGGGTGGAAAAGGTCGGTCATGAAGCGGTACTTTCCTTTGAAGAGCTGTTTTTGATCGCCGAAACATCCGTTTCCCTCGGTATTGAAAAGATTCGCATTACCGGTGGTGAACCGCTGGTCCGGGCCGGTATCACCGGGTTCCTGGAACAGCTCTCCGCTCTTCCCGGCCTGCGCCACATGGCACTGACCACGAACGGCTTGATGCTGCGGCAGATGGCTGGCGAACTCTACCGGGCCGGTGTGCAGCGGCTGAATGTCAGTCTCGATTCACTGAAACCGTCCGTTTTTGCGGAAATCACGCGGGGCGGGAACCTGCATGCGGTGCTGGCGGGCCTGGATACGGCTGTCTCCGTCGGCTTTCCTCCTCCCAAGATCAATGTCGTGATCATGAGGGGGGTTAATGACGGCGAAATACTCGACTTCGTGGAACTGACCCGCAGCCGTGGCAACGCGGTGCGGTTCATCGAATACATGCCGGTGGTAAAGGAGGAAGGATGGCAGCGTTACTGCATTTCCGGCGTTGAGATCGTGGCCCGCATTGCCGACCACTACCCTCTCGAAACCATTGACAAGGGAGTCTATGCCGGTCCTTCCCGCGATTTCCGCATACCGGGTGCCGAAGGGAGCATTGGCATCATTACGGCCGTGTCCGGTCACTTCTGCAGCGACTGTAACCGGATCAGAGTCACCGCACGGGGGCAGGCCAAGGGTTGTCTCTTCTCCAACGAGAAAACCGATCTGGTGCCGTTTCTGCGCCCGCCGGACCCGGAGGGGCTGACTACGGCACTGCGCAGAATTGTTGCCACAAAACCGGAAGGGCACGGCATAACCTGCGACGGCTATTCGCACACGAATTTTACCATGGCACAGGTGGGAGGCTAGGCAACGATGGCACAAGTGGTTGCGGTCTGTATCAGTGAAAAAAAAGGAGAACGCAAGAAACCGGTGGCGGAAGTGACGCTACGGGTTGACCACGGGATCGTGGGGGACGCCCATGCCGGCGACTGGCATCGCCAGGTGAGTCTGCTGGCTCAGGAAAGCATCGACAAGATGCGGGCTTTGGGGCTGGAGGTGACCACCGGTGACTTTGCCGAGAACATCACCACCAGTGGTATTGATCTGCCTGCGCTGCCGGTGGGTAGCAGGCTGCAGGTGGGTGAAGCCCTGCTGGAAGTGACCCAGATCGGCAAGGAGTGTCACACCCGTTGCGCCATCTATTACCAGGCCGGCGACTGCGTCATGCCCAAGGAAGGGATTTTTGCAAAAGTGATCACCGCCGGCACCGTCAGGCCCGGCGACCGGGTCAGCCGGATCTGACGCCGCAGGGCTGCACCCAGCTCCGCCATTGATCGGCACCGGCCATGACCGCCCTTGACCAGACCATATCACGTCGGCTCATCATTGCCATCCTGCTCACCGGCAGCACCTTTGCCGCCGAGATTGTCGGCGGGATATGGGCCAACTCCCTGGCGCTGCTCTCCGACGCCGGCCACCTCTTTCTCGACCTCTTTGCCCTGCTACTCTCCCTGGGGGCCATCAAACTGGCGGCTCAGCCCCCCACTGCCCGTCATTCGTTTGGTTGGCACCGGGCGGAGGTTCTGGCAGCGTTCCTGAACGGCCTGACGGTACTGGTTATGGCACTGGTAATCCTCTACGAGGGAGGCAAGCGCATGGTCGCCCCCGAAGAGGTCAAGACGGTACCGATGCTGATCATTGCCGTGCTGGGGCTGCTAGCCAACCTGCTGGCGGCCAGGGGGCTGCACGACCATGCCCACGACGATCTGAACGTTAAAAGTGCCTTTCTTCATGTGCTGGGGGACGCCGTTGCCTCCCTGGGAGTCATTGTCGGCGCGCTTGTCATGCTTTTTACCGGCTGGTATCAGCTCGATGCACTCATTTCCATCGCCATCGGCCTGCTGATCATGGTCGGAGCCTGGCGGGTCCTGCGGGATGCCGTCCATATCCTGATGGAGGGGGTCCCACCCGGCATGTCGCTGGAGCAGGTTGCTCAGCGCATCAAGGAGGTGGAAGGGGTGGCGGACCTGCATCACCTCAACCTCTGGTCAGTCTGCTCCCATATCATCGCTCTCTCGGTTCACGTGGAGGTGCAGCCGGGCCACGAAGAGGAGCGGGGAAGCCTGCTGCACCGGATCGAACAGGTTCTGGCCCGCGACTTTCACATCACCCATACCACCATTCAGCTGGAATGCAGCTCCTGCAACGGTGGCCCACTCTTCAAGCCGATGCGCCATATCCGGCGCGAACATCGCCATCAGTGACCAGAACACAGCGCAGAAAATTCTATTGACAATATATTCATAAAACCATATATATGATTGCAATTATATTGAGGGGGTTTTATGAAAGCTGCTGCTGATTTGCTTCCCGTGGAGTTGCCCATCACCAAGCCGTTACACCGCTGGCTGTTGGGGCTGTTCATGGTGACCGTCATTCTACTGGGGTGGAAGTATCCGTTATTGGGGTTTGCCGTTCCCGTTGCCATGGCTACCGGCATGGTGGGCGGGCTGTTCCGGGGGCGGTATGTCTGTGGAAACGTTTGCCCCCGGGGAAGCTTCTATGACACCCTGTTTGGATATTTTGCCGGAAAACGCCCGTTGCCTGCGTTCATGTACCGTTCCGATTTCCGTTGGGGAGTGATGGTGGTGCTGATGAGCTTCATGACATGGCGGATTAGCCAGAATCCCGGGGATTGGCAACACTGGGGACGGGTCTTCTGGAGCATGTGCCTGATTACCACCGCCATTGGCGTGCCGTTGGGGATGATCTATCGCGCCCGCACCTGGTGTTCATTCTGTCCGGTGGGTACGTTTGCCGCCGCTGTGGGGGGGGGCAAGTACCGACTTGAGATCGCTGCAGATTGCCGGCAGTGCGGTGCCTGCGAAAAACAGTG
This sequence comes from Trichlorobacter ammonificans, assembly GCF_933509905.1. GTDB lineage: Bacteria > Desulfobacterota > Desulfuromonadia > Geobacterales > Pseudopelobacteraceae > Trichlorobacter > Trichlorobacter ammonificans. Next base: position 1,426,856 of record NZ_OW150024.1, read on the forward strand.
CCCCATGGGATTTTCCATAGCCGAACATCGTGGCGATGGCCTGGTGCCCCATCGCGACTGCATCAAATGTTCCAGCTGCGTTGCGGCCTGCCCGCGTGGTGCCCTTTCCTGGCCGTCGTAAAAGTGTTGCCGTTACCACGGCGTGGTTTTGGGGCTCACAGGCTGTTTTGATCTGTTCAAGAAAATAGCCTTGACAGTTCGACAAAAAAACACGTATAAAAACGTTTCCGTAACGGATGATGGCGACGTAGCCAAGTGGTAAGGCAGAGGTCTGCAAAACCTTTATTCAGCGGTTCAAATCCGCTCGTCGCCTCCAAAAAAATCAAGGGGTTAAGCAATTGAGGCTTAACCCCTTTTCTGTTGCTGACGCGTTGCAGAGGGGAGGCCGATGTCGGTATCGCTCCAGAATATGCTCGGTCACAGTTTTTCTGACGAATCGTTGCTGCGTACCGCTCTGACCCATCCCTCCCGCTTCAATGAAGCGCAGGAAGGCGGTGACTACCAACGCCTCGAGTTTTTGGGAGATGCCGTGTTGGGGCTGTTGCTGGCCGACCTGCTCTATCAGCGTTTTGCCCACCTCGGGGAAGGGGAACTTTCCCGGTTGCGCGCATCGCTGGTCGATCAGACCCGGCTTGCTGAGCTGGCTCTTACCGCTGACATCGCCCCCCATATCCTGCTGGGCAGGGGGGAGGAACGCGACAGTGGTCGGGATAAACCGTCCATCCTGGCTGATGTCCTTGAAGCGGTGATTGGCGCCATTTACCTCGATGGCGGCCTGCCGGCGGCACGATCCGTTGTCGAGGCGTTGTACGCCCCGTTGCTGGACGACGTGACCGCGACGACGTTGCCCAATGATCCGAAAAGCCGCTTGCAGGAATGGCTGGCTGCTCAACGCCTCGGTGCACCGTACTACGAATTGCTGGCGGAGGAGGGCCCACCTCACGATCGCCGCTATACCGTTGGTGTCAGCGTTGATGGTACCGTCTGGGGAACGGGCACAGGACGCAGCAAAAAAGCCGCTCAGCAGGAAGCTGCGAGGGCGGCGTTGAAGAGAGCGGGGGAAGAGGGATCAAAACTCCGCGTCGCGTGAGTCTTCGAGCAGAGCTTCCAGTTCGGCGATCTGCATTTCGCCCAAATCCAGCACTTCTGCTTCAAGGGTACGCAACAGATTCATTACCGGTGTATGTTTCAGGCCCAGCCCGATCCGGTGACAGGCCAGGTTCACCAGCCGGACGATGGCCAGCATTTTGTTGATCGGGTCCCACTGCTCACAGTGATGGTCACGGACCACATCACAGTACATCGCGGGAAAGTTCCAGTGCTGCATCAGACGGTGTCCCTGTTCCACATGCATGACCTCGAAAATCTCCCGGATCAGTTCATCGTCGAACATGGAGCTGATCACGCCCGCCTTGACCAGCCGCTCAATCGCCTTCAGCAGATACAGTTTGCCCACGTCGTGCAGCAGCGCCGCCAGGTAGATTTCGTCGGCAATGCCGCGCATGCCGCAGTTATGAGCCAGCCAGCGGGCACCCAGTGCGGCGCCGTGGCTGTGCTGCCAGAGTGCCTTCATGTAGCTGTTCAGTGCCGGATTTTCGGACGCATGGGCAGCGGCCTGCGAGGCGGCGATGGCGATGTTGATCACCTGCTGGGCACCGAGGCGGATCACCGCTTCCTTGATGGTGGCAACCTTGGTGCGTCCCATGTACATCGGCGAGTTGGCCATTTTGAGCATCTGGCTGGCCAATGCCTGATCTTCATTGGAAACTTGGGCAACTTCGTCGACGGTAAAATCATAATCCGACAGCATCCGCTGTAACTTGAGCGCAACCGGATGAAAGATCGGCAGTTCGATCGGCTGGGAAGCGATTAGTTTTTTTACGGTTTCCGGCAGTTCAACCTGGGACATCTGACCCCCTCCTGGGAAAGTCGACGAAATGAATCGTCTTCGTTCACAGCCGATTGTTACGGCATTCCTTCACTAAAGTCAACCGGACGGGTGGCCGTCGTTGCGTTAGCAGCCGCAGCCGCAGTTGTGGCAGACCTTGCGGAAGGCGGCATCAGGCGCGATGGTCTCGGGGGCAAAAGCGATTCTGCGGACAGCCTTGCTGATATCTTCAACGATATGAAGGTGTTCACTCTTGCCGATAATGTGGCCGACGCACTGGTTGTGGTGGTTGTCCCGGGGGGAAGAGACCTTGACACTGTTCAAGAGGTCGGCATAGCTGTTGACCGTGATGACCACCTCACGGTTGTGTCTGACTTCAAGTGCGATACCCAGCGGCATCAGCTCGTTGGTCAAGTCCTGTATGGCTTCGGCAAATTCGGCGCCGTCGAAGTCGAAAAACCAGTCCCTGCGCTGATGTACCTGCTCAAGAATCGTTATAATCACCGGTTTCATACGTGTTTCACCTCTTCCACAAGGCTGCGGAGCGAGCAGCCCCGCTCCCAGGCATCGTACTGATCGGCCTTCAAATCCAGAAAGCTGTCGACGCGCCGGCGATACCATTCCCGGTCGCTGCATTCTGCTTCGACCAGGAGATATTCATCCATTGTAATCAAACTGGATTCCTGCAGGTAGCGATACCAGGCGAGAATAGCGTTGAGATGCTGTTCAAGCAGCCTGAACTCAGGTTCCATGGTACGGATGATGTACCAGGTGCCACCGAAACAGCGCACCAGTCGGGGCCGTACCCGCAGAATGTTCCAGCAGAGCGTGTCCATCAGGTAATCCCGCAGGTAGTAATCGACGCAGTACGCACGTTCGGAAGCCTGCTCCGGCGTAAGTCCCCCCTGCAGCAGCCAGGCATGAAAACACTGCAGCAGGCTGCGGCAGTGCTGATCCACCTGCAGTTCTTCCTCGAGGGTGGTGAAGTCGAATTGCGTGAGGTGAAATTCGGGTACACGGGCATCGTTGTTCATAAGATTGAAATCCGTTAATGGTCAGGTGGAAGTTCTGGGGTCAAGGGCATCCCGGATCCCTTCTCCCAGCAGGTTGTACGCCAGCACGGTAAGCAGGATGGCCAGACCGGGAAAGAGAGACAGCCACCAGGCAAACTCGATGTAGTCCTTGCCGGAGGTGAGGATGTTTCCCCAACTGGCGGTGGGAGGTTGTACGCCGATCCCCAGAAAGGAGAGGGCAGATTCGGTCAGGATGGCGCCGGCCACCCCCAGGGTTGCCGCCACCAGCACCGGCGACAGGGCATTGGGCAGAATGTGGCGCAGGATGATCCGGGCGTCGGAGGCACCGCTGCAGCGGGCCGCCATGATGTAGTCCATTTCCCGGATTGCCAGGGTTTCCGCCCGTACCAGCCGTGCTACCCCCATCCAGCCGGTCAGGCCGATCACCGCCATGATGTACCAGATGGAAGGCTCCAGGAAGGTAATGATGGCAAGAATCAGGAAAAAGGCCGGAAAACAGAGCATGATGTCCACCAGCCGCATCAGGATGGTATCCACCCAGCCGCCGTAGTAGCCGGCCACCAGGCCCACCAGCGATCCCAGCAGTACAGCGATGCCGATGGCCACCAGGCCCACCTTGAGAGAGATGCGCGCGCCGAAGAGTACCCGGCTGAATACGTCCCGTCCCAGCTCGTCCGTACCGAACCAGTGGGACCAGGAGGGGGGGGAAAGCACCTGCCAGGCGTTGATCTCGTTGGGATCGTAGGGGGCAAGCAACGGTGCGCAGAGCGATATCAGAAAGAGCAATAGCACCACGCCGCCGCCAACCATGGCCAGGCGGTTCCTGCGCAGGCGAGGCCAGAAGACGGCGGCCAGATAGGAGTGTCTGAAGCCGGTGAGCATCGGCTAGTCCCTCGTTCCCTGGCGGATGCGCGGGTCGGCCAGGGCGTAGCCCAAATCGGCCACCAGGTTGCCGATCAGGGTCAAGCCGGCACCGATGACCAGAATCCCCATCACCACCGGATAGTCACGGGCCATCACCCCCTGGTAGAACAGCTGTCCCATGCCGGGGATGGCGAAGATGGTCTCGAAAATTACGCTGCCGCCGATCAGGCCGGGGATGGAAAAACCGGCCAGGGTGATGAGCGGCAGCAGGGCGTTGCGCAGGCCGTGCTTCCAGACGACCACCCGCTCCGACAGCCCCTTGGCCCGGGCCGTGGTGATGTAGTCCTGGCCAATCACCTGCAACATGGCGGAACGCATGTACCGGGAAACCCCGGCCAGGGAGCCGAAGGAGGCCACGCAGACCGGCAGGATCAGGTGTTTCGTCAGATCCCAGAGACGGCCGAACCAGCCGTAAGCCTCGTATCCCAGGGTGTGCAGACCGGAGATCGGCAGCCAGTTCAGCTTGACCCCGAAGAAGTACATCAGCAGTAGTGCCAGCCAGAAGGTGGGCACGGCAAACCCCAGAAACACAAACACCGTCAGCCCCTTGTCCAGGAGCGAGTTACGGTGCACGGCGGCCAGGATGCCGATGGGGATGGCCAGGCCGAATTCAATGATCAGGGCAATGATGTTGAGGGATACGGTGATCGGCAGCCGCTCGGCGATTTTGTCCAGCACCGGCCGGTTATCACTGGAGAAGGAGCGGCCGAAATCAAGGTGGGACAGTTTTTTCAGCCAGGTGAGGTACTGCACGTGCAGCGGCTGGTCCAGGCCGTAGAACTTAGTGAGCCGTTCCCGGGCTTCCTTGCCCACCTTGGGGTTCATGGCCATCTGCATATCCACCGGCTCGCCGGGGGCCAGATGGATGACGGTAAAGGTGATCAGGGTGATTCCCAGCAGCAGGGGAACCAGCATGGCCACCCGTTTTACCAGCCAGAGGGTCACCGCCCCGACTCCCGAAGCCACGCACTGAAGGCGCGCAGCGCCTGTCCCCGGTGACTGATCCGGTTTTTCTGCTCCACCGACAGTTCGGCCATGGTGGCGTTCTGATCGGGAATCAACAGCAGCGGGTCATAGCCGAAACCGCCGTCACCCCGGGGAGTTTCCAGGATTCTGCCGGCGATCTTCCCTTCAAAGAGGGCCTCGGTGCCGTCGGGATGCACGAATGCCAACATGCAGACAAAGGCACCGCCGCGTCGGTCGGCGGGGATATCCTTTAACTCCCGCAGCAGTTTGCGGTTGTTGGCTTCGTCGTTGCTGGGTTCACCGGCGTAGCGGGCCGAGATCACGCCGGGCAAGCCGTTCAGGGCATCCACGGTGAGGCCGGAGTCGTCGGCGATCACCGGCAGACCGCTTGCCGCCGAGGCCTCGCGGGCCTTTTTCAGGGCATTCTCGGCAAAGGTGGTGCCGTCCTCAACGGTTTCCGGGAGATGGGGCAGATCAACAAGGCAGAGCAGCTCCTCAACGCTGTCCTTGAGATAGGCACCGATCTCCTTCATCTTCCCCCGGTTGCGGGTGGCTACCAGCAGCTGTTTCATGGTTGCAGCGTCTCCTGCTGGATGGCGAACAGGCGGCTGATCCCCTCCATGGCCAGGGAGCGCATGGCGTCCATCTGTTCGATGGTGAACGGCTCTGCCTCGGCGGTCCCCTGGATCTCCACAAAACGTCCCGACGAGGTCATCACGAAGTTCATATCCACTTCGGCACCGGAGTCCTCGGTGTAGTCCAGATCCAGTAACGCCTCGCCGCCGACGATGCCGACGCTCACCGCCGCCACCGCCTCCTTCAGCGGATTTTCGGCGATCCGCCCCTGGCGCAGCAAGGTCTGCACCGCATCGGCCAGGGCCACCCAGGCACCGGTGATGGAGGCGGTACGGGTGCCGCCATCGGCCTGGATCACGTCGCAATCGATGTAGATGGTCCGCTCTCCCAGCTTGGCCATATCCGTCACCGCCCGAAGCGAGCGGCCGATCAGGCGCTGGATTTCCAGGGTGCGGCCCGACTGTTTTCCCTTGGCAGCCTCCCGGGGCGACCGGGTGTGGGTGGCTCGGGGAAGCATGGCGTATTCGGCGGTGACCCAGCCGGCTCCCTTGCCCCGCAGGAAGGAGGGAACCGACTCCTCCACCGACGCGGTGCAGATGACGCGGGTATCACCGAACTCCACCAGTACCGAGCCTTCCGGATGTTTGATGAAGTGACGGGTCATGGTGACCGGACGCAGCTGGTTGTTCTGACGTTCAAATGAGCGTTTCATACAGGTTCCCTAGCGCCGGGCCGACGGCATATGGATAGCCTTGATAAAGGTCGCCTCCGTTGCCCCGCGAATCTTCTCAAGCACCGCGGCCGGAGCGGCGGAGTCAAGGGACAGGATCACCATGGCCTCGCCCCGCTTTTCGCTGCGCCCCAGGTTCATGGCGGCGATGTTGATGTCGTGCTGCCCCATGATGGTGCCGATTTTGCCGATCATGCCGGGACGGTCGGCGTAGTGCAACAGCAGCATATGCTCTTCAGGGGTGAAGTCCATGGCGTAATCGCGCAGCCGGACAATCCGGGGAACCCCTTCGAAGAGGGTGCCGGCGATGGTGCGCCGCTTGCCGCCGCTCGCCTCGGCGGTCAACGTGATCAGGTTGGAGAAGGCATCGGCATGGGTGGACTTGGTCTCCTCCACCACGATCCCCATCTGGTCGGCGATGAGCGACGCATTAACCATGTTGACATCCTGATCAACCACATGCCCCAGCAGGGAGGCCAGACCGCAGACCGTGAGCGGCGAGCAGTCGTAGTGGGCAATGGCGCCGGCGTAGCTGAAGATCAGCTTCTCCGGATGGCTGTCCAGCAACTGGATGCCGAAGTCGCACATCACATTCACCAGGTTCAGGAACGGCCGCATCTGATCCATCAAGGCCAGGTCGAAACGAGGGATGTTCACGGCGTTTTCCAGGGGTTTCTCATCCAGGTAGTTGAGGATCTCCTTGGAAACGTCGACCGCCACGTTGATCTGGGCTTCAACGGTGTTGGCACCCAGGTGGGGGGTGACGGTCAGCTTCGGATGGGCGATCAGGTCCTTCAGGACCGGTGTCTTTGGCGGTTCCTCGCTCCAGACGTCAAAGGCAGCCAGGGAGACCTTGCCGTTGTTCAGGTTGTCCAGCATGGCCTGCTCGTCGATGATGCCGCCGCGCGCCACGTTGAGGACGATGACACCGTCTTTCATCATGCCAAATTCACGGGGGCCGATCATCCCCTTGGTCTCAGAGGTCAAGGGGGTGTGGACGGTGATGATATCGCAGTTCTTGTAGATTTCGTCGTGGGAAACCAGCTTCACTCCCAGGTCGTGGGCGCGCTTGACCGCAATGTAGGGGTCGCAGGCCAGCACCTCGCACTCGAACGCCTTCAAGCGGGTGGCCACCCGGCCCCCCACCTTGCCGAGGCCGATCACGCCGGCGGTCTTCCCTTTCAACTCCACACCGGTAAAGGGAGCCCGCTTCCACTCGCCGGACTTGAGGGAACCGTTGGCAATGGTCACGTTACGGCAGGCAGCCATCAGGAGCGCCATGGTATGCTCGGCAGCACTGTTGGTGTTGCCGAAGGGGGCGTTCACCACGATCACCCCTTTGGAGCTGGCATAGTCAACATCGACATTGTCGATCCCCACGCCGGCCCGGGCCACCATTTTCAGCTTCTTGGCGGCATCCAGCAGGTCGCGGTCCACCGTGGTGCCGCTCCGGGTGATGATCACGTCGTATTCGCCTATCAGGGCAAGCAGTTCTTCCTTCTTGAGACCCAGACGGACATCCATTTTTACCCGGGGGTCCTGACGCAGCAGTTCAAGCCCTTCGGCGGCAACTTCATCGGTAACGATAATCTTCATACGCCCCTCTTTCATCACGGGATTTAGAAGCGCACATAGTAGCTGCCACGGCAAAAAAATGCAAGCCGACCAACGCCCGCCTATGGTATACGTTCCGTCATGCATCCCTTTCATATTGTACTGATCGAACCGGAGATTCCCCCCAATACCGGCAACATCGCCCGGCTCAGCGCTGCTGCCGGTGCTTCCCTGCACCTGGTGGGCAGACTGGGATTTTCCCTTGATGACCGCTACCTGAAACGGGCCGGCCTGGATTATTGGGACAAGGTGGACCTGCACCGCTGGGAGAGCCTGGAGGAGCTGCGGTCGTCATACCCCCGGGCACGCTTCTGGTATCTGACCACCAAGAGCAGTCGCAGCTGCTATGGTGAAGGGCTGTTCCAGTCGGGGGATTTCCTTGTCTTCGGCCGGGAAACCGCCGGCCTGCCCGAGGAGTTGCTGGCCGCCAACCCCGATGCCTGTCTGACCATCCCGATGCCGGGAAAGGTCCGCAGCCTCAACCTGTCAAACGCCGTGGCGGTGGTGCTCTACGAGGCGCTGCGCCAGACCGGCATGCTTAACGCAGGAACAGCTCCGCCTGAGAATCCGACCATCACCAACCGGGAGGCCTGGGTATGAATTCCTATCGCCATGAACTCTGGTTTGAAACATCCCGCCGCCGGGAACTTATCAACATCACCTCCCAGGTTGCCGCCTGCCTGCGGGAGAGCGGTATCCGGGAGGGGCTGCTGCTCTGCAATGCCATGCATATTACGGCCAGCGTTTTTATCAACGACGACGAGTCGGGGTTGCACCAGGACTTTGAGGAGTGGCTGGAGCAACTGGCACCGGAGAAGCCCTATTCCCGGTACCGCCACAACGGCTACGAGGATAACGGCGATGCCCACCTGAAGCGGACCATCATGGGACGTGAGGTGGTGGTGGCGGTGACGGAGGGAAAGCTGGACTTGGGGCCATGGGAGCAGATCTTTTACGGCGAGTTCGACGGCAAGCGCAAGAAACGGGTGCTGGTCAAGATTATTGGTGAATGAAGGTGTGTTCCGACGAAAAAGCCCGCCAAAATAGCGGGCTTTTTCGTCGGAACGGCAATCTGCTCAACGAGCTTAACGCTTGGTGCGATGGGCCAGGGAGGCTCCCACAAACGCCTTGAACAGCGGGTGGGGGACCAACGGCTTTGACTTGAATTCCGGATGGAACTGGCAGCCCAAAAACCAGGGATGGTCGGGTAGTTCGATAATCTCCACCAGGTTCTTCTGCTGGTTGATGCCGGAGAGTATCAGGCCCTTGTCGGTCAGCCGTTCGCGGTAGCTGTTGTTGAACTCATAGCGGTGGCGGTGACGCTCGGATATTTCGGTGTCATTGTAGGCGTCAAAGGCTTTTGTCCCCTTGGTGATGCTGCAGGGGCAGGCCCCCAGCCGCATGGTGCCCCCCTTCTTGCTGACGCTCTTTTGCTCCTCCATCAGGTGGATGACCGGATCCTTGCAGTTGGGGTTGAACTCGCTGGAGCCGGCATGCTTGAGTCCGCAGGCGTTGCGGGCGAACTCCACCGCCGCCATCTGCATCCCCAGGCAGATGCCGAAGAAGGGGAGCTTGCGGGTACGGGCGAATTCGATGGCCTTGATTTTTCCTTCCGATCCCCGCTCGCCGAAGCCGCCCGGCACCAGCAGGCCGTCCACATCGTCCAGCCAGCCTTCGATGCCGGTCTCCTCGATCTTTTCGGAATCGATGTATTTCAGGTAGACCCGGCAGTCGTTGGCGATGCCGCCGTGGGTGAGGGCCTCGGCCAGTGACTTGTAGGATTCGGTCAGGTTGACGTACTTGCCGACGATGGCGATACGGACTTCACCGTGGCTGGGGTGGCGCAGGGTTTCCACCACATTCTGCCAGGGAGTCAGGTCGGGCTGCTTGGTCCAGATGTTGAGCTTTTCCACCACCTGCTCATCCAGACGCTCCTTGTTCAGGGAAAGAGGAACTGCGTAGATGTGCTCGGCATCCACCGACTGGATGACGCAGTTCTCTTCTACATTGCAGAAGAGGGAAATCTTCTTTTTCATGTCCTGGGGAAGCTCGCGGTCGCAACGACAGATCAGGAGGTCCGGCTGGATACCGATTTTACGGAGCTCCATCACCGAGTGCTGGGTCGGCTTGGTTTTCAGTTCGCCGGCAGTACGGATATAGGGCACCAGGGTAACATGAACGTACAGGGTGTTGCCGACGCCCCGGTCGAAGCGGAACTGGCGGATCGCTTCCAGGAAGGGAAGGGATTCGATGTCGCCGACGGTCCCCCCCACCTCGACGATGGCAACGTCCGCTCCCTTGACGTTATCGAGGATTTTCTGCTTGATTTCATCGGTGATATGGGGAATGACCTGGACGGTTCCCCCCAGGTAGTCGCCGCGCCGCTCCTTGTCGATAACGGAAAAGTACACCTGGCCGGTGGTGAAGTTGCTTTTCTTGGACAGGCGGGCGGAGGTGTAGCGCTCGTAGTGTCCCAGGTCCAGGTCGGTTTCGGCGCCATCGTCGGTGACGAAGACCTCGCCGTGCTGGAACGGTGACATGGTGCCGGGATCGACGTTGATGTAGGGGTCGAGCTTCTGCATGGTGACCCGCAGTCCCCGTGCCTCCAGCAGGGCCCCCAGGGAGGCGGCAGCCAGCCCCTTGCCGATGGAGGAGACGACACCACCGGTAATAAAGATGAACTTGGTTTTCATGGGGCTAGCTTCCTGATCCTTGGTACGTGCGCTCATGGTTGTATCAACTCCCTGGCTTTGGCGAGATCTTCGGGGGTATCGACCCCCAGGGATTCAAATTCCGTTTCCACCACCTTGATCCTGACGCCGTTTTCAAGGGCGCGCAATTGCTCCAGCTTTTCGGATACTTCCAGAAAGGTCTGCGGCATGGCGGCAAAGCGCAGCAGGAAGTCGCGGCGGTAGACGTAGAGGCCGACATGCTTGTAGCAGAGCAGCCTGCCGGCTTCAAATGCCTCGTTCTTCAGGTCGTGCCACTTGTCCCGGAAGAAGGGGAGGGGGGACCGGGAAAAGTAAAGGGCATACCCCTCGGCATCCGTCACCACCTTGACCACATTCGGCGACAGGAAATCGTGAAGCTGCCTGATCCGGCTTTTCAGGGTACCCATCTGCAGGCCGGGCGAGGAGAGAAACGGTTCGATGGCCTGATCGATCATGGCCGGCTCGATCAGCGGCTCGTCCCCCTGTACGTTGACGACGATCTCCGCATCGAGTCCTCGGGCCACTTCGGCCAGACGGTCGGTACCGGTCTCGTGGCTGCTGGAGGTCATCACCGCTTCGCCGCCGACCTGACGGATGACATCGGCAATACGACGGTCATCGGTTGCCACGATGACGCGGGAAACCAACGACGCGGCGCGGGCCCGTTCATAGACATGCTGGATGATCGGTTTACCGGCCAGGTCGGCCAGGGCCTTGCCGGGAAAGCGAGTGGAACCGTAACGGGCCGGTATGATGGCAATGATAGTCATGGGGGGCAGGGGGGTACGGGTTAAAAGCCGGAGAAATTACTCAAACCAAATTATTATATTACTCTGAAGAGGGAGATTTTGTCAAGGAGTAGCGGGTCACTCCGCCTCGTCTTCCTCCCGATCCCGGTTGATGCCGCTCCGCCAACTGAAGGCATCAAGCTGAGCGGCCAGCAGTTGGTCGAAGGTAATGCCGGTTGTATCGAGAACGAGCTGCACCGCCGAGAAGTCGGTTTTTTCCAGCCGCTCGGCCAGGTGAAGCAGGATGCCCAGTGTTCCCTCGCGCCGCAGCAGGGCAGCGGCGACGTCGTCGCTTAAGTTCAGGCTCTCGACGATATGTTCCATGGAGGTTTCATAGAGAGCGTCCAGGAGCGAAAGCACACCGGTGAGAAAGGCCGACTCCACCAGGTCACTGGTGCGGTCATGGCCGGTACGCTGCATCATCAGCAGCTCCATCAGTCGTCCCCGTACCGCGGCCATTTCCAGCAGCGGTGAATTCAACCCCTGGTTGTCCTTGCCGGCATACAGCGCCAGCTGCACCCAGCGCCGCAGGTGGTTGATCCCCAGAATCATGATGGCATGACGCAGGTTCTTGATCTTTTCCCGCATGCCGATCATGACCGAGTTGACCAGTTTCAGCAGGTTGAAGGTCAGGCTGGGATTTTCCCGGAACGTTTCCTCGATCTCGTTGATGTCCCAGTCCTCATTCAACTGCTGCAGCAGTTTCATCATGGCGATACCGGAGGGATCGATGCGGCGCTGGTCCAATACCACCGGCCGTTCAAAGAAGTAGCCCTGGAACAGCTCGAAGCCGTATTCGACGCACTTTTCGAACTCTTCCACGGTTTCCACCCGTTCAGCCAGCAATTGCACCGGAAACTTGCGCAAGTCGGCGGCAATGCGAGGGAGTTCGTCGGGATCGGTGGCCATGATGTCCACCTTGATGATGTCCACCATCTTATAGAACGGGGAATGATCCGGATTATAGACATGATCGTCGAGGGCGATCATGAATCCCTGAGCCTTCAGCTCGCTGCAGCGATCCCTGACGGTGTCGTCCAGCTCGATGTTCTCGAGAATCTCAAGAACGGATTGCTCGATGGGCAGCAACTCCAGCATTTCCGAATGCAACACGTTTGAGGTGATATTCAGAAAACCGTACTTGTCGCCCAATATCTCCTGGAAACCGAAGTCGGAAAGGGCGGTGGCGATGACCGAGGCCGACGCCTGAGCCTGGCTTTCAAACTGGGCCGACTGGTGGTGACTCGCGGCCCGGAAGAGCAACTCATAGCCGTACAGCTCTTTTTTCCGGTTCAGGATCGGCTGTCGGCCGATGAAGAACCTCTGTTCCTTGAGGTGGCTCATGGCGGTTTATTCCGGCTGACGGTAGGCATTCCAATCAATGTTGTCCAGAGCGTCCGTCAACTGCAGCCGCGCCTGACGCACCCGAGCGAGAAAACGGCCGTAGTCAGCGGAAATGCCGCCGACGGTTGCATTCTCCAGCTCTCCCAGTACCTGTCGGAGCGCGCGGGCGCCGATGTTTGACGCCATTCCCTTCAGCTTATGCGCCGACTGGTGCAGCGTCTCCCGGGGGCCGGACGTTTCCAGCTCCCGCTCCAGTTCGGCGAGCAGGGGCAGGGCATGCTCCCTGAACAGGACAATCATTTCGCGGTACAGTTCCTTGTCGTATTCCAGTTCGTGGTAATCGAGTGCCGGTTCGTTCAAGGTGTCGGCAGCGGGAGAGTGCTGTGCACCGCCGTCGGGTCGTGCGCTGTCCTCGAGAAGCTGCTGGAAGAGCTGGCCGGCCTTTTCCGCAGTTACCGGCTTGGCCAGGTAGCCGTTCATGCCGGCCCGCGAGCAGCGCTCCTGTACCGCCTTCAGCGTGTAGGAAGTCAGAGCCAGTACCGGCGTGAGCTGCCCCATGCGCTGTTCCCGCTCCCTGATCAGCCGTACCGCTTCAAATCCGTCCATCACCGGCATCAGGATGTCCAGCAGTACCAGGTCGAAAGAGTTGTTTTCAAATTCTTCCACTGCTTCGCGGCCGTTACCGACGATGACCACGGTATGGCCGAGCTTGGTCAGCACCGACTCAAGACTGCGTTGTTCCAGGGGGTTGTCTTCGGCCACCAGAATGCGCAGGCTCCCCGGCCTTTCCGGCGATACGGTGAGCCTGTCCCAGGTCAGGAAGGTTTCCTCCTGACGTATCATTGATACGGGGGGTGACGACAGGGAGGAAGAGGCAGCGGAAACGGCTGCGGTAGCGCTTCGGTTCAACCAGAGATCGAAACTGGCACTTTTCCCTTCCCGGGCCACATTGCGCAGAATCAGGGTACTGCCCAGGCGAGCGGTCAGGATGGTGGCCAAGCCGATCCCCCGGACCTGTTTCAGGGCAGTGTTGCCGGAGCGACTGAACTCGTCGGCGATGTACTCTTCTCCCCGGCGATAACTGCTGCGGGTCAGACGGCGTTCCACGGCGACAACCTGAAACCTGACCGCCACGGCCCCGTCATGGCGGCCCTGCAGCGAGACACAGAAGGTAACAGCGCCATTGCCGCTTTCCCGCCCTCCCCATTCCAGCAGGGCGCGCAGGGCTTCCTTCAGAACCAGGGGGTGACCGCTGACGCTATCGGGGACCTGTTCGGCGACCTTCAGGGTAATGGTCACCGGGGTACTGCACTCCTGGCAGGCGCCCTGGCGGCACTCCGCCACGAGCTGCCCCAGTTCGAACGGTTCCGGGAGCGGCAGGGGGCCGTCGGTAATCAGTTCCGTCAGTTGTCCCAGTTCACGGGGAGCGAGATGACGGGAAAAGAGCAGATCAAAGGCTGCCGCTGCCAGAGCAGGCCGGGATGCGGCGCCGGCGGGCAGTGCCTGGTTCAGGTCCTGCAGCGTCAGCAGACCGGTGGCCTGCGTCTCCCGCAGGCTGTCGCCAGGAGAGAGGACCGACAGGTGAAGCGCCAGGAGCCGCTGGCCGACGAAGACGGTGTCCCGCCAGCTGCGACCCTCGTTGAGGGCTGCACGTACCTGCATGAACGGTTCATCGCTGGTGGGGCCGAACAGGGTGGCCATCAGTTCCTCGACAGTCTGGGGAGAAGGTCGACCGGAGAGCTTGAACAGGTCATCAGCCGTCCTGCTGATCCGGGTGAGTCGCTCGCCGCTACCGATCAGGACAACGCCCCACGGGAGGGAATCGAATACCTGCATCAGGCGCGAGGCATCCAGCAGCTGACGGGAGGTGTCGGCGCAGTGCCGCACCCGCTCGCGCACCCGTGCCAGGGTTTCCCTGAGAGCGGGAAGATCGATGGGCAGGGGAAAATAGTCGCAGGCCCCCAGTATTAGCGCCCGCTTCCAGTGCTCGCGGTCGTCGGCCCCACCGACGATGACGCCGTGTACCCGGCATCCCCAGCTGCTCCGCAGCCGTTCCAGCAGAGCAAAGGCATCCAGCTGTTCCGAGTGCAGCAGGAAGACGACATCCGGCATCGTATCGGCAAAGCGGCTTTCAGTCTCTTCCGGGCTGTCGACAACGGCAAACTGGAGCGGTTCGGTCAGCAACAGGTCGAGGACGGCTCCCCGCTGGGGGGTCTCGCCGGCGACCAGGAGCGCGGAAAGGGGCTGAAGCGAATCAGTGATGGTGAACATGGCGATCCCCCTTCTGTGTCAGAACAGCTCTATGGCGGGAAGACGGCTCGACTGACTCTGCCCCCCGCCCACCGCCCGTGCATGTACTTCGCGCTGCTCATCCATGACGTACCTGGAGAAGATCGATTCAATGGCAAACATGCCGCTTTTTACCCGCTCGATGGAGGCATCCCCCTGGCTGAGCTCGTCGGTGAGCGTGGCCATGTGTCGGGCGAAATCCTCCAGCATGCCGATGACCAGTTCAAGCTTCTGGCGGGTGATGTCCTGGAACTGGATGTTGCTCAGTGCCTCGATCACGGCCTGCTCGATGCGGCGGCTGGTCAGGTCCAGTTCATTGATAGTGGAGCAGACCGTGGTTTCGATGGAACGGGCACTTTCTTCCAGTTGCAGCAACTGGTGGTGGATCTGCCGGAACTGCTCCTGCTCGGCACGTTGCTGGGCATCAGCCTGTTTGTTGGAGAACTCCCGGTCGATCAGTGCCGCCATCTCCTTCATTCCCTGACCGATCTGGTTGGCGGTCTTGTCGACGGTGGAGGAAAGACGCTGAACCTCATCGGCAACCACGGCGAATCCCCTGCCGGCTTCTCCGGCCCGGGCCGCCTCGATGGCGGCGTTCAGGGCCAGCAGGTTGGTCTGGTCGCTGATATCCCGGATGTGGGAAACCAAGCCGGTCAGTTTCTCAACACTGCCCACGATGGACTGGACCCGCTCCCGTTCCAGGCGGGCTGCCGCTTCACGGTCCGCTTGATGCTGCTCGATGGCCCGCAGCATCTGGCTGTTGTTGGCAAGCACCTCGTTCGAGCGGGCCATGGACTGCGATATGTCAGTACCAAAGGCGCTCATGCCCCGGATCAGGTCGCCGGTGGTCCGGTCGAGGAGCTGCAGGGTGGTCACGATCTGTTCTGCGGCGTCGTTGGTCTGGCTGATCACGTTTTCAAGGTGCGACCGGTTCAGGGTGGCGGTCTTCTGCAAAGCGCCGTGCAGTTCCCGCATCATCTCCACGATGTCGTCGCGTTTCACAACCTGGCACCCGATGGCGGTGTCGCAACGTTGGCTGATGCTGTTGGCGATAAAGCGGCCGGGCAGCGAGGCGGCCAGCCAGCAGACCGCACAGAGCAGGGCGGCTGCGACCGCGAACAGCAGGACGGGGCCGACCGACACAGGGGAGGGCAGCAGTGCCCAGGCCAGGAGGGCTCCGGCGCTTCCGCCTCCCAGCGCTGCCAACGGGGCCAGGAGGGGAATCATGCGGGAGCGCGCAATCAGCACGGAGTAGGTATCCAGTAACGACATGGGGGTGTCCTTCATGATTACGGTATCAATTTCTTGAGTACTTCGAGCAGTTCTTCAGGTTTTACCGGTTTTACCAGCCAGCCGGTGGCACCGGCGGCGCGGGCGTCGGTTCGCTTCTGCTGCTGTGATTCGGTGGTCATTACCAGTACCGGCATGAAGCGGCAGGTGGGCAGCTTTTTCACCTCTTTGATCAGGGTAATGCCGTCCATGCCGGGCATGTTCAGATCAGTGATCATCAGATTCGGTTTCAGGGTGGCCAGGAGCTTCAGGGCAGCATCGCCGCCGGTTGCAGTCTGGACGGCATAGCCTGCCTTCTCCAGGATCGCCTTCATGCTCATCAACAGGGTTGTGGAATCGTCCACCAGCAAAACGGTTTTCATCGTACGGCCGTCTCCTCTCGGGAATATCTACGTGTAGTGTCTGCCTCGCCTCAGTTGAACAGTCCCCAGTCGTTGTCGGGCGGTCTGTCTTCCTCCATGGCCGTTGTCTCATCACATGCCACCGGGCCGGCCGTCACTCCCAGGCAGCGGAGCCAAAAATTGTCGGCAGGGGGGGCCAGTACCGGTACCTTGCGCAGCTTGAGCAGTTGCAGGGGGGCCGTGTGCAGGTGCTCGCAGCCGGAGAGATCGACGCCGATGCCGGCATGGTGCGTGAGCGCTTCCAGCAGACCGTCGGTCTCCTCGATGCTGACCACTCCCTCCAGGATCAGCCGGGGGGGCGTGCTGTCGGTGTCAAGTCTCAGGGGCATAGGCAATCACCTGGGGCAGGTTCAGCAGCAGCATGATCGAGCCATCGCCCAGAATCGTGCTGCCGGAGTAGAAGGTTGAGCGGGCCAGCATACCGGTAAGCGGTTTCATGACGGCATCAATGATGTCGCAGAACTCGTCCACCGCCAGTGCCACCATCTCGCCGCGTACCCTGAGTACCACAGCGGAAAAACCGGGTTTGAGCCAGTCCTGCGTGTCGTCCATGGCCAGTTGTCGCCCCAGGTGGTAGAGGGGCAGCAGTTCGCCGCGCACCTTGAGTCCCGGCGCGGTACCCATGGTCTGCACCTGGGTGAGGGGAAGATCCCCCAGGGTCTCGATCAGGTCATTGGCCGGGATGCCGAAGGTACAGCCGGCCTGTTTGACGGTCAGCAGCCGGGTGATGGCCATGGAAAGGGGCAGGGTGAGCCGCACGGTTGAGCCCTGTCCCAGAACGCTTTTGACGGAAACCTGCCCATTAAAGGAGGTGACCATGGTCTGGACAGCGTCCATACCGACTCCCCGGCCGGAAAGATCCGATATCTGGTCGGCAGTGGAGAAGTTGGGGGCAAAGATCAGCTGGATCACCTCATGGTCGGACATGGCCGCCAGCGATTCGGCGCCGGCGACCCCCTTTTCAAGGGCTTTTGCCCGAATCCGGGCCGGATCGATCCCCCGGCCGTTATCGACGATCTCCACGACAATGGCGCCGGCGTCCTGGAAGGCGCGCAGCGTGATGGTTCCCTCCGCCGGTTTGCCGGCGGCAAGTCGCTCGTCGGGCAGTTCGATACCGTGATCAAGCGAGTTGCGGACCATGTGGACAAGGGGTTCGGACAGTGCCTCGATCACATCCTTGTCGGCCCGGGTCTCCTCACCCTCCATAACCAGGGTGATTTTCTTGCCCAGTTTGTTGGAGATGTCCCGCACCAGACGGGGAAAACGCTCGAATGCCTTGGAAACGGGCATCATGCGCATCTCCATGGCCACATCCTGCAGCGAGGCCACAATCAGGCTGATGTTGTTGGAGCGGTTGTCCAGCTCCGTCGCCAGCTCCGGAACCCGGTACACCGTGGCGGCGCGCTGGCAGAGATAGGGGAGGGAGTTGCGGGCTACCAGCAGCTCTCCCACCAGGTCCATGAACTGGTTGACCAGCCGCTGGTCGACCCTGATGGAGGCGGTTGCCGTCCCCCGTTTCTGATCCGTTGCACCGCTGTCCCGCCGTTCGTCAGGATGAGGAGCGATTTCCTGCGGCAGTGACGGCAGTGCCGCCTCCGGAGGGGGGGGGACGGTCAGGAACTCCCTGGTGATCGTTGCCAGGGCAACCTGATCCTCCACGTACTGGAAGATGCTCCTGATCCGCTCCACCGATTCGCAGACAACCAGCCTGAAGGAAACCTGGCAGGTGAAGGGGTCGAACTCCTCCACCGGTGGAGGAGGATCGGGAAACAGCATTTCAAGTACCAGCGGCACCGGCAGCTGGCGCAGCAGGTTGACCGGGTCGTCCCCCAGAAAAAAACAGTTGGGATCAGGGCGGTACCAGAGCGCAACGGGGGGCGTGGCATGGTTCAGCAGTCCGTCAGGCCATTCCTGGTCAAGTCCGCGCAGCCAGGCAGCCAGCTCCTCGACCGCCGCACGGTCGCTTTCCGTCACGGCAGCCGTCGTCTCCGGCTCCTCATCCGCCCGGACCTCCATCAGGGCCAGCAGGCGCGTGCGCAGCTCCTGGCCGGTATTGGCGGCGCCCGGCGGCAGCCCCCCGGAGTCCTCAATGGAGCCGAGCCAGGAGGAGACCAGATCCAGGACCGCCAACAACAGGTCCACGGATTCGGTATCCAGGCGACGCTGCCCGTTGCGCACCTGATCCATCAGGTCTTCGGCAATGTGGGTCAGGCGGGTGATCGGCTGAAACTCGGGAAAAATGCCGGATGTTCCCTTGATGGTGTGGAAATTCCGAAAAATGCCGTTGATCAGGGTTTCGTCGTGGTGGGCCTGCTCCAGTGCCAGCAAGTTGCGGGCGGCCTCATCCAGGTAGTCCCGCGCCTCGGCGACGAACTGCTCGATCAGGGCGCTCATTGGGGCAGCTCTCCGGAAAGGCGGCAGAAGTCTATGGAGCAGTTTTCCGCTTCCCGGTCCTGACGGATGCAGCTGCTGCTGTAAATCTTCTCGAAGAGCGGGGTGATTTCCCGGAACGCCTCCAATACGGCTGGGTCAAAATGGGAGGGCATGGTTCTGCCGTCTCCCTGGGTGATGATGTCAACGGTCCGTTGATGCGTGAACGGTTCCTTGTAGGGACGACGCATGCGCAGGGCGTCATAGACGTCCACCAGCGATACGATCCTGCCTTCGATCGGAATATCCTCGCCGGCAAGCCCGCGGGGATAGCCGCTGCCGTCCCACCGTTCGTGGTGACAGTGGGCGATAATCTCGGCGGTCTTCAGGATCGGCGAACTGGAGCCGGACAAAATGCGGGCGCCGATAGCCGGATGCTGTTTCATCACATCGAACTCTTCCGGGGTGAGCGGCCCCTGCTTGCCCAGAATGGCGTCGGGAATGCCGATCTTGCCCACGTCGTGCATTGGAGCGGCGTAGAAGATCATTTCGCACTGCTTGACGGGGAGCCCCAGTATCTCGGCGATATGGCGCGCGTAGCAGGCGATGCGGGAGATGTGGATGGAGGTGTCTTCATCCTTGTACTCGGCCGCCATCACCAGGCGGTGTACCGTGTCGATATAGGATTCGCGCACTTCGAGGGTTTTGCGGTTCACCTCCTCCTGCAGACGCTGGTTGAAGGTGGTGATCAGGTCCTGATGTTCTTTGACCTTCAGCAGGTTGCGCACTCTGAGCAGCAGTTCGGGACGGTCCAGCGGCTTGGAGAGAAAGTCATTGGCACCCTGTTCCAGGGCCTTCAGCTTCATGGCCCGGTCGGTCATGGCGGTGGCGATGACGATCGGCGTGGTGGCCGTACGGGGCTTTCTGCGCAGTTGCTCCAGTACTTCAATACCGTTCATTCCCGGCATCATCAGGTCCAGGATGATCAGGTCGGTGTCGGTGTGGTCGAGGACAGCAAGCGCCTTCGGACCATCCTCGGCGGATAGTACCGTATAGCCGACTCCCTCCAGGATGGCCCGGTAGAGCTGGATGTTCAGGCGTTCGTCGTCAACGCAGAGTATGCGGGCGGGACGTGAATTCATAACCTGTCTTGTATACCAAACTTACAGTAATTCTCAAGCAGCTCGAACAATTTTTGCGGGTGCAGCGGTTTGGGCAGAAAGCCGTTCATCCCTGCTTCCCGGCATCGCTGCCGCTCCTCCTCGGTGTCGGTGCCGGTGAGGGCGGTGATGAACACCCGGCGTTCTCCTGCTTCAACTTCCCGGATGCGACGGGTAGCCTCCAGGCCGTCCATGTCCGGCATCTGGCAGTCCATAAAAATGAGGTCATAGGGGGACAGCTTGAAAAGTTCCAGCGCCTCCCGTCCGCTGGCGGTGACGTTGCTCGTGACGCCCAGGCGATCCAGCAGCATGCTGACCACCCGCTGGTTCAGCACGTTGTCGTCGGCAATCAGGGCGCGGAGCCCGGCAAAGGGACGCGCCCTGTCGTTCTCGTTGTTGGCCCCTGCTGCGGTATCCCCGGCATAGCATTCCAGCAGTACCCCCGTGAGCCGGGATTCGCTGACCGGACGACTCACCATGGCGGAAAAGCCGCTGGCCTTCAGTTTGTCGGCCGTAACTGACAGGCCGGGCGGGACGGTTACTATCCGTACCGTTTCGGGAAAGCGTTCAGCCAGGGCCGGACCGGCGGTAAAAGCATCGATGGTATGGTCATGGGAGATGAGCAACAGGCCGGTGAGCGGGGAGGGAAGGGATGACTCCTGCTCCGCGCACTGCGGCGTCGCTGTGGTGACAACCGGTTCGAATCCCAGATGGGAGAGCAGCGCGGCGCAACTCAGCCGGGCCTCCTCCAGGGAGGCGATCACCAGCGCCGGATGTCCCTGACCGACCGGTTTCCCCTCCGGCGCGGTGCCGAGCGCATGGAGCGGCAGCGGCAGACTGAACCAGAAGGTTGATCCCACCCCCTCGCGGCTCTCGAACCCGATGTCGCCCTCCATCAGCAGCACCAGCCGCCGTGAGATGGCCAGCCCCAGACCGGTGCCCGGCGGTCGGTCCGGCCCGCTGGTAGCCTGGTAGAATTGCTCGAACAGCCGCCCCTGCAGATGCTCCGGTATGCCGCAGCCGGTATCCCTGACAGCGATGGTGTAGGCGATCCGATTGTCCGGCAGCGGCGTTCCGGAAAGAGCGATCTGGACAAAACCCTGGCGGGTGAATTTCAGTGCGTTGCCGGCCAGGTTCAGCAGTACCTGGCGGATCTTTCCGAAATCCCCCACCACCTGCCGTGGCAGATCGGGCGGAAAGGAGACCACCAGCTCCACCCCTTTGGTGGCAGCCTGGTGGGCCAGCAGATCGGTTACCTCGTCAATGGCCTTGCGCAGGGAAAAAGGAACCGGCTCAAGGGTCATGGTGCCTGATTCGATTTTCGAGAAATCAAGAATATCATTGATGATATCCAGCAACAGGGTGCCGGAGGCGGTGATGGTCTGCACATACTCGCGCTGCGTGCGGGTGAGTGGCGCATCCATCAGCAGACTGGCCATGCCCAGAATACCGTTCATAGGGGTGCGGATTTCGTGACTCACCGCGGAGAGGAAGTCGCTTTTGGCGCGGTTTGCCTCCTCCGCCTGTTCCCGTGCCCGCTGCAGCTCGCGGCCGGTACGGTGCAGGGCCACCAGGTTCTTGATCCGTGCCGCCAGCTCGATCCGGTCGAACGGCTTGGAGAGGAAACTGGTGCAGCCCAGTTCCAGCCCTTTCAGGCGGGACGCCTTGTCGTTGAGTGCCGTGGCGATGACGATGGGAAGCAGGTCATGACGCTGGTCGGCCCGTATCTGCTGTAACACCTCAAAACCGTCGATTTTCGGCATCATCAGGTCGAGGATCAGCAGGTCAGGATCAAAGGACTCCACCGTTTCGAGCGCGCGCTCGCCACCGGAGAGCAGCAGCAGTTCGTACTGCTGCTCGAACATCGCCTGGTAGAGCCGAAGGTTGACTTCCTCATCATCAATACAGAGTATGCGCGGTCGCTCGTTCTGCTCCATCGCTCACTCCTTGTGCTTGCCGCGCCCCATCAGCACCACGCCGGTCAGGGTATTCATAATGATCTTGCGTCCCACCATTCCCTCCAGGTCCGAGGCTACCACCTTGATTCTCCAGTCATCCAGGGTGCCGAGCGCGAGCTCGACGTTCCGTCTGCCAATGGGGCAGGCAGCCTGGCTCATGCCCAGAATGTTGGCGCCACCGAACACCTTGGCCACCAGCCGCTCCTTCTTGCAACCAACGGCCAGCACCTGCTCCAGCAGTTTTTCCATGGCAATGGTACCGTACTTCGGCGTGGCCAGGCCTTCGCCGTTCCAGAGCGGCAACATGAAGTGGTTCATGCCCCCCCCTCCCTTGATCGTATCCCAGAGACAGACTGCCACGCAGGAGCCCAGCACGGTGGTGATGACACATTCTCCGGCATCCACATGCAGGGTGCCGGGAAACAGAAAATGCTTACGCGTAGTGTCCGACGTTTCGTGTATCACGACTATTTTTCGTCCAGTTCGTCAAAAAGGAACAGGTTGCCCCCCTCGGCGAAGGTGACGGCGCTTTCGTCAAAGGCGGCTGGGAAAAGCGTGACGCTGAACACCGACCCGACATCGGGGCTGCTCTGTACCTCGATGGTGCCCTGCAACAGGTCCAGGAGCGCCTTGACGATGGAAAGTCCCAGCCCGTGACCTCGGTGGGCGCGGGTTGAGCCGGTATCGAGCTGGGTGAAGCGGTCGAATATCCGCTCCAGGTTCTCTGCGGCGATACCGATACCCTGGTCCTTCACCTGGATATGCAGTTCGTCATCCATGAGTCCGGCCAGTACCTCGACCTCGCTGCCAGTGCTGCTGAACTCGACGGCATTGGCCACGAGGTTCGACAGCACCACCTGCAGCTTTTCCGCATCGGTGGGAAAGCGGAGCCGGCCGGCGTCATCGGTGCCGATCAGGGTGTAGGCGAGGCGGATACCCTTGGCGTCGGCCACGGCCTTGAAATTGTCCAGCGTGCTGACAATGACCGAGACCACGTCGACCTGCTCGATTTCGGGCTGGGCGTCGCCGGCCTCAAGCTCCGCGGCGATGAAGATGTTGCGCAACTGGTAGTCCAGGCTGAACGCTTCGGCATGGATCAGGCCGGCGATCTCTTCCGCCTGGGGATCATTGACCAGCGAGGCCAGGTGACCGGCAAGGCCGATGATGGCGTTCAGGGGGTTGTTGATCTCGTTGCGTATGTTGGACAGAAAGTTGCTTTTGAGCGATTCCGACTGCTCCAGTCGTCGGTTCATCTCAACCAGCTTGTGGTTCAACACCGAAATATCCTGCAGGGAGCGGCGACTCTGGTTCAGGCGCGTCCTCAGTTCTTCCAGCAACTGTTCATCGGAAATGGTGTCCATCGCGTGTCCTTTCCGCCCCGCGCCCGCTCCGGCCCGGGACCCTTCCGCATTCATACCGGCAGAATAAACGAAAAACAACTTCCCGCTCCAAAGGAGCTGGTCGCCTTGATCCTGCCGCCGTGCATTTCCACCAGGCGCCTGGTCAGAGCAAGCCCCAGGCCGGTTCCCTCGTGTTTCCTGGTGGCGGTGGTATCGAGCTGACTGAATTCGAGGAAGAGGAGGGGCATATCCTCCTCCCTGATGCCGATGCCACTGTCGCGTACCCAGATTTCGACAAACCGTTGACCGCTCCCGGTGGCGAGGGGGAGGTAGCCGCTGATATCATTCCGCTCCACCAGTCGGCTGCCCACCGTCACCGTTCCGCCTTCCGGAGTGAATTTGCAGGCGTTGGAAAGCAGATTCAGCATGATCTGGCGCAGCTTCACCTCATCGCAGCGGATCATGGTGCGACTGACAGCCGGACAATGCTCCTCGGTGAGCTGAATTTGCTTTTTCTGGTATCGTGCCGTCACCATGGTCATGGCCAGGGTGATCGGTTCCAGGGGGGAGAGCGGTTCCGGGTTCAGGGTCATTTCGCCGGCCTCTATCTTGGACAGGTCGAGGATCTGGCTGATAATGGCCAGCAGGTGCCGTGAACTCTGCAGAACAATGCCGGCATACTCTTTCTGCTGCGGCGTCAGTGAATCGTCCACGTCATCATGCAGCAGCTCGGTAAAGCCGATGATCGCGTTCAGCGGAGAACGCAGCTCGTGGCTGACATTGGCAAGAAAGACCGTTTTTGCCCGGTTGGCGGTTTCAGCGGCATAGCGGGCCTGTTCGAGCTGCTCCTCGGTCCGCTTGCGCAGCGTGATATCACGCAGGATACCGATGGCAATCCAGCGCCCCTGCAGGGGAACGGAGGAGAGAGACAACTCGATATGGAACTCTTCGCCATTTTTTCGCTGCCCCACCAGTTCGCTCTGGCGGCCGATGGCATCTCCGCAGCCGCTACGGCTCCAGGCGAGAACGGCCGCGGTTGCGGTGGGGTGATAGCGACGGGGTGCCAGCAGTGCGTGCAGGTCGCTGCCGAGCACCTCGTCGGCCTCGTAGCCGAAAATATCGCGGGCAGCCGGATTCCAGTAGCTGATCAGCCCCTGGTCATCCATCATGATGATGGCGTCCCGGGCGGCATTAGCCAGCGTGCTGAAGCGCTGCTCGCTTTCCTGCAGTGTGCGCAGTGCCAGCTTGCGGAGACTGATGTCCTCGACAATGCTGACATAGGCCACCGGCCGGTCGTGGCGATCGGTCAACAGTGAAACCGTCAACTGTACCCAGACCGGTTCCCCGTTTTTGCGGATGTAACGCTTTTCAGTCGTGTAGGTACTGCTCTCGCCACGCAGCAGGCGCTCCAGATGGGGCTGGTCGCAGGCCAGATCCTCGGGATGGGTGATCTCCCGGCAGGAGTACTGCAGCAGTTCGGCGCGACTGAAACCGGTGATACTGCGGAAGGCAGGATTCGCCTCGATGAAGCGCCCCTGCAGGTTGCAGATCGCCATGCCCACTGCTCCCTGCTCGAACAGCGCCTGAAAACGTGAGCGGTGTTCGTGGCTCCACTCTTCGGCCAGTATGCGGTTGGTGCTGTTGTAATGACGTACCAGCAGGTAGAAATCCCGATTCCAGACAAATCGGGTGACGTGGGCGGTGAACCAGCGCTGTTCGGCCGGTGAATGGCAGTCGTAGTCATAGGAGAACTCGGGAAGCGTTCCGTCGAGCACACCGCGCAGGCCGGCCAGAAACTCGGCGGCTGCGCTGCAGCCGTGCCGTGCCGAGCGTTCGCAGACCATAAAGTAATTGTGGGAACAGGCATCGCCGCTGCCGTCGTTTTCTGCCGAAAACCGGCCCCATGCCTGGTTGGTGAACAGAATGTCGCCATGCCGGCTGAGCAGGCAGAGGGAGCTGCCCAGGGTATCCAGTGCGTGGCTCAACAGTTCGAGAAGGTCGTTCTTCCCGCTCTGGCCTCGTAGGTTTGTGGTGTCGGACAGGGTCATGGCATCCCGCCTGGCTCCGGGCAGCTTTGCTGCCGCGTCCGGTTCCGGCATGTCGAAAACCACCAGGAGCTGGTCAATGTCTGGAAGATCATGGACTCCTGAACCTCAGAGCTGACACTGGCGTACCACTTCGGCGGCGATTTTCTCCAGGGGCATGATTTTGTTCACGCCGCCCCGCTTGATCGCCTCGTTGGGCATGCCGAACACCACGCAGGTCGCTTCGTCCTGGGCGATGGTGAAGGCGCCGGCGTCGTGCATCTCCTTCATGCCCTGGGCACCGTCGTCTCCCATGCCGGTCAGGATGACCCCCACGGCATTCTTGCCGGCATACCGGGCCGCGGAGCGGAACAGCACATCCACCGAGGGACGGTGACGTGAAACCAGCGGTCCATCCTTCACCTCGACGTAATAGCGGGCGCCGCTGCGTTTGAGCAGGGTGTGACGGTTGCCGGGAGCGATCAGCACATGGCCGCGTACCACGGAGTCGTTATCCTCCGCCTCCTTGACCGTGACCCGGCAGATGCTGTCAAGCCGTTTGGCAAAGGCAGCGGTAAAGTGTTCCGGCATATGCTGCACGATTACCGTCCCCGGCGTATCGGCCGGCAGCATCTGCAGAAACAGCGAAAGCGCCTCGGTCCCGCCGGTGGAGGCACCGATGATCACCACCTTTTCGGTGGTCTGTACCATCGCCTTGCTGGTGGGGCGCTCCATGATCACGTCGGCGGTATACTTGGGGCTGACCTCCCGGATGGCCCTGAGCGGCGTGAGGCGGGCCGAGGCCGCTGCCTTGATGCTGTCGCAGATCCGGATGCGGGACTCTTCGATGAACTGGCGGGTACCCATCTTGGGCTTGGTGATGATATCCACGGCGCCGTATTCCAGAGCCTTCAGGGCGCTTTCACTGCCGCTGTCGGTCAGGCTGGAACACATCACCACCGGGATCGGGTGCTGACTCATCAGTTTTTGCAGAAAGGTGAGACCATCCATCCGGGGCATTTCGACGTCGAGGGTGATGACATCCGGCACCTGCTCGGCGATTTTCTGTGCGGCGACAATGGGGTCCTGGGCCGTTGCCATCACCTCGATGGCAGGATCGGCCCCGAGAATTTCGGCGAGGGTCTGCCGAACCAGGGCGGAGTCGTCGACAATAAGAACCTTTATTTTTCGGGACATGGCTGCTCCGGAATCAGTTTCTGCGATACACGGTGTTGCCGACCTGGGTGAAGGGAACATCCAGACCGTTCAGGGTTTCGGAATGACCGATGAACAGAAAACCGCCCGGCTGCAGGTGCCGGTGAAATTTCCGCATCAGGGCCGCCTGGGTTTCCTTGTCGAAGTAGATGATGACGTTGCGGCAGAAAATCACATCCTGTTTTTCCTGGATGCCGAAATGGTCGTCCATGAAGTTGACCCGCTTGAAGCTGATCATGGAGCGCAGCACCGGAGCGATCCTGACCAGTCCCCGGCTGCGGTCCTTGCTGCGCAGCAGGTATTTTTTCTTCAGAGGCAGGGGGATGGTGTCGGTCCGCTCCTCCGTATAGACGGCGCTGGCGGCGGATTGCAGTACCCGCGTACAGATATCCGACGCCAGGATGGAAAAGCGGAAGCCGGGATGGCTGGCGGCGTATTCGGCGAGCACCATGGCCATGGTGTACGGTTCTTCACCGGTGGAGCAGCCGGCGCTCCAGATGCGGAACGGATTGAGCGGGCTTTCTCCGGCGTCACGCGTTTCCCGCATGGCGGGAATCGCGTGACGTACCAAGAAGTCGAAATGGTGCGGCTCCCGGAAGAAGTCGGTCTTGTTGGTGGTAACCACATCAATCAGGTGGATGAGCTCCTGATCGCGGCCGGTATCGGAAAAAACGAAGTCGGCGTACTCCCGGAAGCTGTGGATGTCCAGCGCCTTGAGACGTTTCTGCAGCCGCGCCTCCAGCATGGTCTTCTTGGCCGGGGGCATCTTGATGCCGGCCTCATCGTAGATGAACCTGCTGAACTGCTCAAACTCCCGGTCGCTCATGGTGCAGAGGGGAGGAATCATCGTGCCGCTATTCCGGCCACGTGTCATGGTGTCTGCTCCTCTGGCAGCAGGCGGGCGATGACCCCCAGCAAGGCGTCCTGTCTGAGGGGCTTCATCAGCCAGCCGGTTGCGCCGGCATCACGGGCCTCCTGAAACTTATGCTTCTGGGAGTCGGTGCTCATCACCAGCACCGGCAGGCGGGAACAGCAATCCAGTTGACGGATCGCCCGTATGACGCCGATTCCGTCGAGGTTCGGCATGTTCAGATCGGTCAGCACCAGGTCGGGGCGCACCTCGGTGATCCGGTCCACGGCAGTCAGCGGGTCCGATACGATTTCAACGCAGTACCCGGCCTGTTGCAGCGTGATCTTGGCATTCAGAAGCTGGGTCAGTGAGTCGTCTATCAGCAGAATGGTTTTCACCACGAGTCCTTAAAGCCCAGGGCGGAACAGAAGGACACGGTGGTTCCCTTCCGTTTCCGCACGCTGAGGCTCAGAATTTTTCGAATTCGTCATCCAGGTGGTCTTTTGCTGTGCTTCCCAGGTCGATCTGCACGCCGCCTCCTGTTTTGGAGGGTTTGGCCGCGGTGTGTGTCGGCGGCAGCGACCGTTTCGATACCGCAGGTGCCGACCGGTGGGGAAGGGCACGCTGCATGCCGTGAGTGTCCAACTGGAAGAAGGAGATGGTGGCCTTCAACTGCTCGGCCTGGCTGGTCAGCTCTTCCGTGGTGGAGGCCATCTCTTCCGCTGCCGAGGCGTTCTGCTGGATCACCTGATCCAGTTGCTGGATCGCCTTGTTGATCTGGTCGGCACCGGCATCCTGCTCCTTGCTGGAGGCGCTGATCTCCTGCACCAGTTCGGCAGTACGCTGGATGTCCGGCAAGATGGCGGTCAGCATCTGACCGGCAGCCTCGGCAACCTGAACGCTTCTGCCCGACAGTTCGGATATCTCGCCGGCTGCGGTCTGGCTTCTTTCCGCAAGCTTTCTCACTTCGCTGGCAACCACCGCAAATCCCTTGCCGTGCTCGCCGGCTCTCGCCGCCTCAATGGCGGCGTTCAAGGCCAGAAGGTTGGTCTGGCGGGCAATCTCTTCAATGATGCTGATCTTGGTGGCAATCTCCTTCATGGCAGCCACCGTCTCCTGAACCGCCTTGCCGCCCTCGCGGGCATCGGCAGCGGACTTGTTGGAGATCTTCTCGGTCTGGGAGGCGTTGTCGGCGTTCTGCTTGATGCTGGAGGACATCTCCTCCATGGAGCTTGAGACCTCTTCGGCGCTTGCCGCCTGCTCGGTTGCTCCCTGGGAGAGGGACTGGGCGGTTGCCGCCAGCTCCTGACCGCCGGTGGCAACGCCGTCGGCAGCAGCCTGGACTTCACGCACCACCTCTTTCAACTTGTCCACCATGTTCTGCAACGATTCCATCAGCTCATCCTGCTCGCTGCGCTTCTTCAGCTCAACCATCAGGTTGCCCTGGGCAACCAGCTTGGCGTTGGCAGTGATGGAGTTGGTGGCTTCGATCAGCACGTTCAGGTTGTTCTTGATGGCGTTGAAGTCGCCGTTGTAGCTGTCCGTAATGACTTTGGGCATGTCACCCTTGGAGATGCGCTCCACGTACTCGGCAGCCACGTTCAAGGGACCAATCACCGCATCCAGGGTGTCGTTGACACCCTGGACGATCTTGCGGAAATCCCCCTGGTGCTTGGAAGCATCGGCACGGGTGGCAAGTTTGCCGTCAACTGCTGCCTTGGAGAGCAGGTTGGCGTCGGATACCAGGCTGTTCACCGCATCAATGCAGGTGTTCAGGTTGTTCTTGATGGTGTTGAAGTCACCGTTGTAGCTGTCGCTGATTTTGGCGGGAATATCGCCTTTTGATATCTTGTCAACATAGTCTGCAGCCACATTCAGGGGGCCGATGACGGCATCCAGGGTGTCGTTGACCCCGGATACGATCCTGCGGAAATCCCCCTGGTGCTTGGTGGCATCGGCACGGGTGGCAAGTTTGCCCTCAACCGCCGCCTGGGAGAGCAGGTTGGCATCGGCAACCAGGGCGTTGACGGCGTCAATACACTGGTTGAGGTTGTTCTTGATCTCGTTTAAGTCGCCGTTGTAGCTGTCGGTGATCCTCGGCGGAATGTCACCCTTGGAAATGCGGTCCACGTACTCGGCAGCCACGTTCAAGGGACCAATCACCGCATCCAGGGTGTCGTTGACCCCGGACACGATCCTGCGGAAATCCCCCTGGTGCTTGGTGGCATCGGCACGGGTGGCAAGTTTGCCCTCAACCGCCGCCTGGGAGAGCAGGTTGGCATCGGCAACCAGGGCGTTGACGGCGTCAATACACTGGTTGAGGTTGTTCTTGATTTCGTTGAAGTCGCCGTTGTAGCTGTCGGTGATCCTCGGCGGAATGTCGCCCTTGGAAATGCGGTCCACGTACTCGGCAGCCACGTTCAGGGGACCAATCACCGCGTCCAGGGTGTCGTTGACACCCACCACGATCTTCTGGAAATCACCCTGGTGCTGGGAGGCATCGGCACGGGTGGCAAGCTTGCCCGCAATGGCAGCGTCGGACAGCATGCCGGCATCCTTGATCAGGGCGTTCACCGCATCCACCATCTTCTGCATCGCCTGCTGCAGAACACCGGTCTCGTCGTTGCTGGTGGTGTCCAGGGTCACGTTGGTGTCACCCTGGGCAATCTTGTTGGCCGCATCAACGCAGGCATTGACCGGACGGGTGATGGAACGGGTGATGGAACGCATCACGATACTGCCGATGACAACCGCAAGTATGCTGATGGTCACGATAAGGTAATTTGCCCGCGTACCGGATGCCTGTACCTCCTTGCTGGTCTGTTCGTTGGCCTTGTTCAAAACATCCTTGATCGCGCTCAACTGCTCCCGCACCTTTGCCAGGCTTGGCGCCGACACCGTGGTGTAGATATGGGCTGCTTGGCCCAGATCGCCCCGTGCTAAGGCAGACTTGATGGTGACTGCCGATTCATGGAGGGTTTTGTGAGGCGCTTCGATCGCTTGCAATGGAGTGGAAATACCGGGAACCATGGTTTCGGCACGTTTCCTCTCTTCCCCGTAATACCACTTGCCAAAGGCACACTTGTGCGGATCGGGCTGGGCAGTTAGATTGTCAGCCTTGCCCGATGCCAGTGCGCCGGTCACATTGTTGGCCCAGGTCAGGTGGTCCACTTCCTTTTGGATGGTATCGGCGGTCAGATGGGCGATCGTGTCGGACCGTTTGAATTGCTGCAAGACAGTGTAAAGAGTGTTGGCGCCCAATGCTCCTGTAAGAATGACCAGCACCAGCAAGACGCCGAAGCCAGCACTCAGCCGTGAGCCGATTTTCAAATTTTTCAGCATGGAGGTTTCCCCTTTGCAAGCATATTCGAATGCCCGAAGATTACCAGAAGAGCGCCAAAGGTCAATCAGGTAATCATCGCCTTGTCCTGACAGAAAAAAGCCCCATTCCCGCTCAGGAATGGGGCTTTCGTTCACTGCTTCTTCGTAAGCTATGCCTGCTCTGAACCACCGGCCTCGGTTACTGCCGCCATCTCCTGTTCCGAGAAAACCCGGTCAATATCCAGGATCATGATGAAATTGTCGTCATGCTTGCCCATCCCCTTGATGAAGTCGGTGTTCAGGCGGGTGCCGATATGGGGAGCCGGCTCGATCTGGTCCGGCTCCATCTCCACCACCTCCTGGACAGAGTCAGCCAGGGCCCCCAGTACGGTGGTATCTCCTTCAAGGGTGACTTCCACCACAATGATGCAGGTGTTGACGGTCTGCTCCGTTGACTCCATGCCGAACTTCAGGCGCAGGTCAACCACCGGCACCACGCTGCCCCGCAGGTTGATCACCCCCCGCATGAATTCCGGGGTCTGGGGTACCTTGGTGATGGAGGTGTATTCAAGAATTTCACGTACCTTTGCCACATCAAGGGCAAATATCTCATCCGCCAGCTTGAAGGTCAGGTACTGCACGGTTTCCGTTATTGTTGCGACAGCCATATCGCCTCCTGAATCAAGGATCACGGTTCAGGGACCGGAGAACGTTCCGGTCCCTGGGGCACCATCTGGGCAGTGTGTCAGAATTTTTCGAATTCGTCATCCAGGTGGTCTTTTGCTGTGCTTCCCAGGTCGATCTGCACGCCGCCTCCTGTTTTGGAGGGTTTGGCCGCGGTGTGTGTCGGCGGCAGCGACCGTTTCGATACCGCAGGTGCCGACCGGTGGGGAAGGGCACGCTGCATGCCGTGAGTGTCCAACTGGAAGAAGGAGATGGTGGCCTTCAACTGCTCGGCCTGGCTGGTCAGCTCTTCCGTGGTGGAGGCCATCTCTTCCGCTGCCGAGGCGTTCTGCTGGATCACCTGATCCAGTTGCTGGATCGCCTTGTTGATCTGGTCGGCACCGGCATCCTGCTCCTTGCTGGAGGCGCTGATCTCCTGCACCAGTTCGGCAGTACGCTGGATGTCCGGCAAGATGGCGGTCAGCATCTGACCGGCAGCCTCGGCAACCTGAACGCTTCTGCCCGACAGTTCGGATATCTCGCCGGCTGCGGTCTGGCTTCTTTCCGCAAGCTTTCTCACTTCGCTGGCAACCACCGCAAATCCCTTGCCGTGCTCGCCGGCTCTCGCCGCCTCAATGGCGGCGTTCAAGGCCAGAAGGTTGGTCTGGCGGGCAATCTCTTCAATGATGCTGATCTTGGTGGCAATCTCCTTCATGGCAGCCACCGTCTCCTGAACCGCCTTGCCGCCCTCGCGGGCATCGGCAGCGGACTTGTTGGAGATCTTCTCGGTCTGGGAGGCGTTGTCGGCGTTCTGCTTGATGCTGGAGGACATCTCCTCCATGGAGCTTGAGACCTCTTCGGCGCTTGCCGCCTGCTCGGTTGCTCCCTGGGAGAGGGACTGGGCGGTTGCCGCCAGCTCCTGACCGCCGGTGGCAACGCCGTCGGCAGCAGCCTGGACTTCACGCACCACCTCTTTCAACTTGTCCACCATGTTCTGCAACGATTCCATCAGCTCATCCTGCTCGCTGCGCTTCTTCAGCTCAACCATCAGGTTGCCCTGGGCAACCAGCTTGGCGTTGGCAGTGATGGAGTTGGTGGCTTCGATCAGCACGTTCAGGTTGTTCTTGATGGCGTTGAAGTCGCCGTTGTAGCTGTCCGTAATGACTTTGGGCATGTCACCCTTGGAGATGCGCTCCACGTACTCGGCAGCCACGTTCAAGGGACCAATCACCGCATCCAGGGTGTCGTTGACACCCTGGACGATCTTGCGGAAATCCCCCTGGTGCTTGGAAGCATCGGCACGGGTGGCAAGTTTGCCGTCAACTGCTGCCTTGGAGAGCAGGTTGGCGTCGGATACCAGGCTGTTCACCGCATCAATGCAGGTGTTCAGGTTGTTCTTGATGGTGTTGAAGTCACCGTTGTAGCTGTCGCTGATTTTGGCGGGAATATCGCCTTTTGATATCTTGTCAACATAGTCTGCAGCCACATTCAGGGGGCCGATGACGGCATCCAGGGTGTCGTTGACCCCGGATACGATCCTGCGGAAATCCCCCTGGTGCTTGGTGGCATCGGCACGGGTGGCAAGTTTGCCCTCAACCGCCGCCTGGGAGAGCAGGTTGGCATCGGCAACCAGGGCGTTGACGGCGTCAATACACTGGTTGAGGTTGTTCTTGATCTCGTTGAAGTCGCCGTTGTAGCTGTCGGTGATCCTCGGCGGAATGTCACCCTTGGAAATGCGGTCCACGTACTCGGCAGCCACGTTCAAGGGACCAATCACCGCATCCAGGGTGTCGTTGACCCCGGACACGATCCTGCGGAAATCCCCCTGGTGCTTGGTGGCATCGGCACGGGTGGCAAGTTTGCCCTCAACCGCCGCCTGGGAGAGCAGGTTGGCATCGGCAACCAGGGCGTTGACGGCGTCAATACACTGGTTGAGGTTGTTCTTGATTTCGTTGAAGTCGCCGTTGTAGCTGTCGGTGATCCTCGGCGGAATGTCGCCCTTGGAAATGCGGTCCACGTACTCGGCAGCCACGTTCAGGGGACCAATCACCGCGTCCAGGGTGTCGTTGACACCCACCACGATCTTCTGGAAATCACCCTGGTGCTGGGAGGCATCGGCACGGGTGGCAAGCTTGCCCGCAATGGCAGCGTCGGACAGCATGCCGGCATCCTTGATCAGGGCGTTCACCGCATCCACCATCTTCTGCATCGCCTGCTGCAGAACACCGGTCTCGTCGTTGCTGGTGGTGTCCAGGGTCACGTTGGTGTCACCCTGGGCAATCTTGTTGGCCGCATCAACGCAGGCATTGACCGGACGGGTGATGGAACGGGTGATCATCACCCCCAAGAGCACGCCCAGGGCCAGGGCCACCACCAGCAGGCTGATGACAATGGTCTTTGCCTTGGATGCATCGGCAGCAGCAGTTGTGCCGGCTTGGTTCATCAGTTCGGTCTGGTAGTGAATAATGTCGTTAACGGCAGCAATATAGGCATTCTGGGATTTACGGAGATCGCCCATGAGTATTGCTAGGGCTTCCTCTGACTTACCGGCTCGTAGCAGCTTAAGGTAGTCTTCCGTTGATTTTCGATAGCCCGGAATGACATCATTTAGCGCTTTAAGCAGTCCCTTGCCTTTTTCGCTGGTGATAGTGCTGTTGAGATATTTCAGTTTCTCATCAATTATTTTTCTGGCTTCCGGTATCCGGGCATACTCCTTTTCCATATCCTGGGGAGATTTGACCAATGCCATGTTGCGCAGAGCGCGGGCAGCAACGTTTACCTGATCAATGACATCGTTGGCAGCCACGGTTTTGGGAAACATTTCATTTGCCATCCTGTTGATATTGCCGTTCATGTCGTTGATTTCCATAACGGAAAATCCACCGACAACAACCAGCAGTACCATGATGACGCCGAAGCCGAACCCTAACCGGGAGCCGATCTTCATGTTCTTGAGCATGTTCCGCTACCTCCTTCGTTGGTAGTATGCAGTCGTTATACCACGTTGCTGTTTCTTACGTTTTTCAGGGTTTCAAGAATAATGGACTGTACATCATGGGTAAACGGTTCGTCATGCCCGGGGTAGACCAGGTCGATGTGCCGTTGTGAAAGCTTCAGTAGCGACTGAACGTAGTCCTGGGTGTATTTGCCGCCACTGCTGCGGATACGCAGTTGGGTGTCACCGGAAAAGAGCAGTTTCTCTGCCTGACAGTAGAACGCTATAGAGTCTGAGGAATGGCCCGGGGTGTGGATTACCTCAAGATAATCGTCACCGGCCCGGAGAATCTGTCCCTCGTGCAGCAGGTGGTCCACGCCGGGACCATCAACCCAGGCGTAAACCCGCGCACCATAGCGCTGCCGGAAGAGGTCGGCCGAGGCGGCATGGTCAAAATGGTTGTGCGTCAGCAGAACCTGTTCCACCGGCACCTTGCCGCAACCGGTGGAGATCCGGTCTATTTCAGAGAAGGTAAAATCGTCGGTCCCGGGATCAATCAGGGTATTTACATCGTCCAGTTGATTCCAGTCCCCCAGCAGGAGGTACGAGCGACAGGTGTAAACCTTCGGGTTTCTTGTCAGTTGAAATACCCGCATGATACTGGCGCCCCGTGGTCGGTAACGTCTCAAACGATCTGTTGAACAGCAAGTATATCGCTGCTCAGCACACCTGCAAGACGAACGGCAGAACATATTGAATGGTGAACTGCGGTCAAATCAGATGGTGTTTTTGCAGCAGTTCGACAAAGGTCCGGCGCATGACCGGCTTGGGAAGATAGTCGTCGCACTCGCCCTGAATCAACGCCGAAACCATGTCATCAGGGTCGCTGCTTGCGGTTACCATGAATGCGGTTGCGCGAACTGCCTGCTTTTCCGCCTCAAGAGAGCGTATCCGCTGCATGGCTTCGTGACCGCTCATGGAGGGCATGCTGATATCCATACAGATCAGATCAAAGGGGCTGCCCCCGTCGATGGCCGCCGTTACAGCGGCAATGGCTTCCTTTCCCGAAGCCGCGGTTGACACTACGGCGAACTCTTCAAGCATTACTTGCAGTATCTCCCGGTTTATCTCCTGATCGTCAACTACCAGTGCTTTCATTGCTACTCCAGTCCTGATGAGGGTGCGCGGAGGAAGAACGGGGCTCTCAGGCGGCGTTCTCCCGTTGTGCCTGCAGTACGAACGACTGCTCGATATCGGCGGCCCTGAATTCGAGGCCGGTCATGCCCAGGTAGCGAAAGCCGCCTTCAAGGGTGTTTTCTATGATGGTAAGGGGGCCGTCCCGCTCCTCCTTCACCTGTTCACTGAGGGTACCCAGGACAATGGTGACTCCCTCGTAGAGGTGCTTCCTGACGTTCACCTTCGGGTTACAATTTTCGTAGACCCGCGAGCGTATCTCCTGAATCTGTTTGGTGATGGCCAGTTTGCGGACACTGAAATCCATGGGGTTCTTCAGGGCTGCCGGCGAAGAGCTGAACTGCTCGATCAACTGCTTCAGGTCATTGAACAACTGGTTGATTTCAAAAAGGTCACGATGATGAGCGCCGGCAATGACCCGTGTCTTGAGCGATGTAACCGTACCGAGCACTGCGGTCTCAATACCGCCAAGGGCAACGCTCTCGCCGCCGGCCAGTCCTCCCTTGGCGACTTTGATGGCGCCCAGGCAGTTGATGGTACAGTTACGGATTTCGACTTCGGCAGTGACCGTGCCGTCACATTCGATGGCGGTATCGTACAGGAAGTTGGCATTCAGATTACCACCGCAGACAATGGTACCCCGTCCCTGGCCGTTCATGCCGCACACGGAGATGTCACCCTGGGATTTGATGGTACAGGCACCGACGTTACCATGAATCCTGATTCCCTTGTCGGCCTGCACCGAAAAACCGTCCAGTACGTCACCCTTGATTTCCACGAACCCCTTGAACTGGATGTTGCCAACCTTAAAGTCGACATCGCCGGAGACGGTATAGAGTTCTTCCACCGATATATCGGCTTCCTTGCAATAGATCCGCCCGGTGGCGGTGGCGAACAGCGAGACTCCGTCGTCATCCAGGCGGACATTCTGGCCGATCTTTACGGACAGGGGGACGCCGGCCTGCGGCGGGATGGTTTCACCATGGATGGTCATGCCGGGAGTGCCCGGCTCGGGCGCCATGATGGTTCCAATCAGGTCTCCCGGATCGACGTTGAGAAACACCTGGACCTGGCGAAAGTCAACCTGATTATCATTGTTCCCGGCGTCGCCCTCCTCCGGTGCGGGAGGTTGTACGGCCAAGTTGATGAAACCGTTTCTTCCAACCACCATCGGTGTTCCCACGGCCAGCAGCAGGTTGGAAACTGCGGTGCCGGTGGCGGCTGCATGCAGGAGTCGCTGCAGGCTCTCCTGCTGAATTCCTTCGAGAATTTTGTACTGCCGCAGGAAACCGGTCAGATCGGTTTCGGTCAGAGGAGCCCCCCCAAGACCGGAGGGGGCATAACTGCACCAGCATTCAAGCCGGTTGGGGGTGATTTCAAAGGAAACGGTGTACCCCTGGCGTTTTGCCTGGAGTACAATCGTTTTCTGCGGTTCTGCAGACGGTTCGCTCATGGCGCCTCACCACCTCAAGCATCTGATTTTCTGAACAGTTGTGCATCCGGCGTTACCTGCTCGAAAAGTCGGCTGATCTCCGCTGGAATCTTCTGGGTGTTTTCGGTCGCAAAATAGCCACCTGGTGCAAGACTGCGGTGATACATTTTCAGCACTTCAATACGCTGCTCATACGAAAAGTGCAAGAGGACGTTTTTGCACACGATGAGGGAGTAGTCGGAACCAACCGGCTGGAGCTCCAGCAGATCGTTGTATTTGAAAAAGACCCTGTTGCGGATTCTGTCAATAACCTTGTGATATCCGGGTCTTTTGGCTGATTCTTCAAAGTATTTGGTGAATATTTCAGAGGGAATGCGCTGTAATTCTTCGGTTTTGTATTCTCCAGCAGTAACGATGTCACCGAAGTTGTTTTCCCGGTCATAGTCCGTGGCATCCAGGTACAGGGTGTTGAATCCCATTTCTCCCATCCGTTCCGCAAACAGGATCGCCAGGGTATAGGGTTCCTGTCCCAGCGCGCAGCCGGCATCCCATACCTTGATGCGCAGCCGCCCCAGGGCCAGCTTCAAGGTAGCCTCAACAGCGTATTCAAGAACCGGCAGATCGCGAAAGAAAAAAGTGAATGCCATTGCGCGTCAGGCAGGGAAGGGGGGAGAAGAAAACGAGACACCCGCCGTAGCGGATGCTGCAATGTACTCTCCTCCGGCTGGCTGCAGTATGGTTGCGGTCATGAGTGTGGTCATGCTTTGGAGAGCTCGGCGGCACGTACCAGCACGCCCGGGTCAAGGATCAGGGCAACGGTACCGTCGCCCAGGATGGTGGCGCCGGAGATGCCCTGCACGTCGCGGTACAGCTTGCCCAGGGATTTGATGACGGTCTGATGTTCGCCCACCACGTCGTCCACCACGAAACCGACCCGGCTGTTGCCGACCGACAGAATGACGATCTGCTCGATGTCCGGCTGATGTTCGGTGATGCAGAACTGCTCGCGCAGGGGGATATACGGGATAAGTGCCCCCCGCACGTTGGCCAGATGTCTGCCGTGAGCCGCTTCAACATCGGCTCTGCTCAGTTCGACGCACTCCTCGACCATGGAAAGCGGCAACACGAAGAAGCTGTCGTCCACCCGGACCAGCAGGGTTTCAATGATAGCCAGGGTCAGCGGAATCTTGAGGGTAATGACAGAGCCTTTGCCGGGCTCACTGTTGATATCAATAGTACCCCTGAGGGCTTCTATGGCCTTCTTGACCACATCCATGCCGACACCGCGTCCGGAAACGCTGGTAACTTTCTGTGCCGTGGAAAAGCCGGGCGCAAAGATCAGGTTATAAATTTCCCTGTCCGGCAACTCGGTGGCGGCGGTAATCAGACCGCGTTCGACCGCTTTTGCCCGGATACGTTCCTTGTTCAGGCCGGCACCGTCATCGCGGATGGTAACCAGCACGCTGTCGCCGGAATGTTCGGCTCCCAGATGCACGATCCCCTTCGGTGACTTGCCGGCAGCCTTGCGTTCTTCCGGCATCTCGATGCCGTGATCGATACTGTTACGGATCAGGTGCACCAGTGGATCGTTCAACTTTTCAATGACCGTCTTGTCCAGTTCGGTCTCGGCGCCACTGGTTTCAAGGTCAATCTCCTTGCCCAGTTCCGCGGAAAGATCCCTGACCAGCCGCTTGAACTTGCTGAAGGTGGAGCCGATCGGCAACATCCGCATGGTCAGGGTGGTGTCGCGCAGTTCGGCAATCAGCCGTTCCACCTCTTCGGCAATGGCAATCAGGTCACCGTCGTTGCGTGTTTCAGCGGTTTGCGAGAGATGGGCCTGTACCGTGACCAGCTCGCCCACCAGATTTACCAGGTGGTCCAGGCGTTCCGCCGGTACCCGGACCGAAAGCGCGGTGTCGGCGGTAGGGGAGGCGACCGCTTTTTCCTGTCGGACCTGCCGGACCTGCTCTTGCTCCTTCAGTGCCGACTCGACCTTTGACGCCGGAACGATGCCCTGCTCAACCAGTATTTCGCCGAACCGTTTCTGCATGGAGAGGATTTTCTGCATCTCCACCGGCGAAAGGTCACCCCGTTCCACCAGAATGTCGCCCAGCTTCTTGTAGTTCTCGGAGCTGGCCGCCAGGGAACAGGTGTCGTTGATCAGGTCTATCTTCAGTTCGCAATCGTCCTCGACGAAGATGAAGACATCCTTGACCGCTTCCAGTCCGCTGGTGGTGGTAAGAATGATGTCCCAGTACATGTAGCAATGTTCGGGAGTCAACTCATGCAGCAGCGGGATGCTATCCAACTGGGCAATGATGTCGCAGTGCCCAAGATCGCGCAGTTCGTTGAGCAGTGCCGACGGATTGGTTCCCCGCAGCAGCACATCGGGTTCAGGCTTGAAGCGAATGCGGAAGGTACGGTAGCACAGCGGTTCGTCGGTCGTTGCGGAACCAGGCCCCGTTTCGGCAAGGATTGGTCGTTTTTCTTCCTCCGGCAGCAGCGCCTGCAGGCCGGTGATGATCTGCCGTCCCCGGTTTTCATCGGCGGGCGGGCCGCCGGCGGAAGCCGCCAGCATGACGGAAATCTGGTCCCGCGACTGCAGGGTCAGGTCAAGCAGGGTTCTGGTAACCCGCATCTTTCCGTTGCGCACCTGGTCGAAGACGGTTTCCACCTCGTGCGTAAAGCGGGCGATGTCGTCGAAACCGAACATTGCCCCTGAGCCCTTGATGGTATGCATGGCCCGGAAGACCCGGTTGATCAGATCGCTGTCCTCTGGCTGTTCCTCCAGCTCAAGAAGGGAGTTTTCCAGCTCGGCCAGCAGTTCCGTAGCCTCTTCGCGGTAGGCGGCGATATGTTGTTCCTGAGGTGATGACATACATGAACCCCGAAGGTCCGGGGACCGGGAGCAAATCTGCGCTGGTCCGGCCTCTTAACCGAGAACTTTCTTCACAACCGCGATTAACTGCTCCGGCTTGAACGGTTTGACGATCCAGCCGGTGGCGCCGGCAGCCTTGCCTTCCTGCTTGCGCGACTCCTGGGATTCGGTCGTCAGCATGACGATCGGGATGAATTTGTTCAGGGCACTGGCGCGGACGCCCTTGATCAGGCCGATACCGTCAAGGTTGGGCATGTTCAGGTCGGTGATCAGCATGTCCACCTTCTGGCCGTTCAGCTTGGTCAGGGCATCCTTGCCGTCCACCGCCTCAATCACGTCATAGCCGTTCTGCTTCAGGGTAAAGCTCACCATCTGCCGTACGCTGGCCGAGTCATCGGCCGTCATGATCACTTTTGCCATATCAGTTTACTCCTCTACACCAGATACAGGTGATGTCACTATTGTATTTACAGACGTCGTAGCCCTGCAGGCCCAGGCTGCTGATCGTTGTTTGTACGCACGCGGGTATTCCGCCGGAGAACGCGAACATTTTTCCTGCACAGAGGGCGGTGTGACAGGCTGAGCAGATCAGTTGGATGCCGCACAGGTCTATTTCCTCAAGAGAAGCGGCGTCCAGTTTTACCGTGGCGGCCTGAGGGAGCTGTTCCGTGAGAAAGGCACGGAAACCGGCCACGGTATCGATGGCCAGCCTGCCGCCAATGGTGACGAGTATCTGACCGTCATTGCCGAACGTATGAGAAACGGTAAGGTCGGACATGGTGGGCCCCGCTGCCTTCAGAATAAATCGACATTGTCCCCGAAGCCGGAGCTTCCGGCGCCCTGGGACTGTGAGCCGTGCAGTTTGACCACGGCTCCGTGACGTGCGGCCATCATCTCGTGGATCAGGCGTTCACTTTCCATGGTGTAGCGCTGTTCCATATGCCGCAGGTTGGAGCTGAACTCCGCACTGGCCGGCACCAGCCTGCGCGCTTCGCGGTAAATCTGCTCCAAAACGGTCTCCGCTTCGTGGGCCAAGCGAGTGGCCTCTTCGTGGACATGCACTCCGGCGGTGAGGGTCTCGATCTCCTCCGACAGCCCGGTTGCGGTGGAGGTAAGGGAAGCCAGGCGGTCGTGAAGGGTGGCGGTAATCCTGCCCAGACGACTGATGATCTGCTCCGCTTCATGCTCCATGATGGCGACCTGGCCGAGGGAGTGCTGCTCCGCTTCACTCTCCTGCCGGATATCCACGGTAATGGCGTTGATCTCCCTGAGGGTTGCCGAAACCTCTTCGGTTTGAATCACAGCGTCAAGCGACAGGCGCTTGATTGCTTCAGCCAGCACCCCCAGTGCCGCCCCCTCCGGCCCCGTATGGGCGGCCTTGATCTGGGCGTTGAGCGCGATCAGGTTGATTTCCGAGCCGACTGCCTCGATATCACTGACAAAGCCTGAAATCTGGGCCGTGGTGGTGGCCACTTCCGCCATGGCTGACGCAAGCTGCTGGTCGGCGGCGGCGCACCGGTTGAGGATGGTGATCACGTCCCGCATGTTGCGCTGCATGGCGGCAAGCAGCGTGGTGTCGCCGGAACCGGAATCCCCCATCAGTGCCATTTGCAGCTCCTGGCTGACCTGACTTTGCTGCGCACCGATGCTGCGGATGCTCTCCAGGATCGCCAGGGTCGCCCTGGCGAGCTGGTCAGCGGCATGGTGGGTCTGGGCCGCCTGCAGTTCGCAGACATCGCCGGTTTCAGATACCAGGGAGGTGCAGGCATCATTGTTCAACTCGTCCGGCTTGGCGCAGGTGTGTTGCCGCAGTTTTTCCAGGGCTTCAATGACATGCTCAATCTGCTGGCGGGTAATATCATGGAACTGCATGGAGGAAACCACGGAGGCAATTTCGGCGGCAACTTCCGCGGCAACTTCACGGGCGCGGCTGCCGACCTGGGTGCAGGTCTGATTCAGCGAGAGTACGGTATCAATGCCGGAACCGATGTCGGAGAGAATGCGGGTGGCATCGGCGTGCTGCACGGCGCCGGCGGAGCGGACCTTGTCCAGGTTGTCCTGAATCAGGTTTTCCAGAAACTGGCGCTGCGCCATGATACCGGCTGATTTTTCGTTGACAGCGTGGGACAGCTTTTCGACATCCAGCGCCAGGGTGGTGAAACCGGCGCCCAGTTCGCCGATCCGTGCCGATTCGATCTTGGTAGAGATGGAGAGCATCCGCAGTGCCTTGTCCATTTTCTGGAATCCCTCCAGCGGCTGCACCACGGTGTCGAGCTGCGACAACACCTGTTCGAGGATATGGCTGCTGGCCTCCCCCTGGGCACGAACCCGTTCCAGGTAGGCCTGCATATCGGCAAAGAGCTGGTGGAGTTGGGCGGTCAGTTGGCGGCTCTCGTCACCGGAAACCAATTCAACCAAGTCGTTGGCTGCAGAGGAGATACTGCCGGAACGGAGAGCAAAGTTCTGCAACCGTTCGCCGAGCTGGAGAAACTGGTCCTCGGTTTCGCCGGCGAACCGTTTCAGGACGTGCAGGGGCGGCTCAAGTCGAGTATGCCACTCATACAATTGTTGACAGGTTGTCTGGGCCATGGTGGGGGTCCTGTACGTAGTTACTCTACGAGTCCGAGGGTGCGCAGCTCGCGCATCAGTTTCGCCTTGCCGATCGGTTTGACGATGTAGGCGGTGGCACCGACATTGTAGTAGGCGTCGAAGACCGTTTTCGGGTCGTCAAGTGCCGTGGTCATGATCACCTTAACTTCCAGGTTGGGAGGAACCCCCAGCTCCCGTTCCATCTCCCGAATGGCCCTGAGTGCTTCGCTGCCGTTCATGCGGGGCATCATGATATCCATGCAGATCAGATCGTAGGGAGCCTTGGCATCGTGCGCCAGCTTGAAGGCAGTGACTCCTTCCTGTCCGTCGACAGCGATCTCGATATCGAAATGGGGGGCAAGCAGTTCCCGCAGGATCTTACGGGATATGAAATCATCTTCGACAATCAGGCATCTCACGGCTGCTCCTCCTCGGCTGTCCAGCGTGGCAACTGCGGTACGGGCAGTATAAGGTCTTTTAATCGGGTGTCAATCTACTTAAAATCTGCAATTCCTGAGAAAACGTAGTCCCGGGCGGCAGCATCCTTCAGGTGGCATTCAAAGCAGTTTTTCACCGGATCGAGGCCACTCGGTTTGCCGTGGGCGGTGTAGCCGGCATACAGCCAGCCGCCGGTGGATTTGTACCGTGCGTTCTTCTGCATCAACACCACCATGTTCTTTGATCCTTCAACAGGGCCGGTCGGTGTGTCCTTAATAGTAAAGTGTTCTATAACGATCCGGCTTCCCTCCGGAAATTTATTGCCGGCCCGGTAGCCCTTCATGGCTTTGGCGTCGGCATAGATGTAATGGATGCCATAAAAGAGGGACTTTTTGTCGTTATCAACCTTGCGGACCGATTTCTGCCAGTTCAGATACCCTTTGGGCAGGGGAGGGGTGCCGGCCGCCTGCACGGTGACGGTCGACATGAGCAGCAGGCAGGCAAACAGGGACAACAGTTTCATGGCCATGATCTCCTCGTGACAGTTAGATGGGATTGGATACTAGCAACAGATTCCGGCATTGTCACCAGGATTGAGCGGACAGGAAGGTTGAGCTGAGGAACCCTCTGCGGGATCGTTGCCCGCCAGCGGCAGATGAATGGTGACCGTTGTTCCCTCCTGCACCCGGGAAGCGATGGTGACAGTCCCGCCATGCTGC
Source organism: Trichlorobacter ammonificans (assembly GCF_933509905.1). Classification (GTDB taxonomy): domain Bacteria; phylum Desulfobacterota; class Desulfuromonadia; order Geobacterales; family Pseudopelobacteraceae; genus Trichlorobacter; species Trichlorobacter ammonificans. The sequence continues at coordinate 1,470,497 of NZ_OW150024.1, forward strand.
CTGACAACACCGTAGACCAGGGAGAGTCCCAGTCCACTGCCTTTGCCCACCCCCTTGGTGGTAAAAAAGGGGTCAAACACTTTGGGCAGAATATCGGGGGTAATACCGCAGCCGGTGTCAACCACACGCAGTCGTGCGTAGGGAATGGCGGGAGTCAGCCCCAGTGATGCGGCCGTCAGCTCGTCGAGCACCACCCGGTCGGTGCTGATGGTCAGTTCTCCCCCTTCCGGCATTGCATCGCGGGCATTGACCGTGAGATTGATCAGAATCTGTTCGATGACTCCCCGGCCAAGATTCACTGCCAGCGGCCGGTCCTGCAGGTCGAAGCGTATGGTGACCTGCTTACCGGCCAATTGGTGGAGAAAAGCGTCGAAGCCTTCCACTTGATCGCCAAGGCAGACCCGTTCCGGGGCCGTCTCCTTTTGTCGACTGAAAGCCAGCAGCTTGCCGGTAAGTTTCGAGGCGCGCAGCGCGGCATCGACGACGGCCGTCAACTGCTCATGGGCGGGGGTCGCGGGGGGGGTCTGCAGCAGCAGCATGCCGCCGTATCCCAGGATGATACTGAGAATGTTGTTGAAGTCATGGGCCACGCCGCCGGCCAGGATACCGATGGACTCCATTTTCTGGGAATGCCGGAGCCGTTCTTCCAGCATTTTCTGGTCGTGGATATCGTAACAGGAGCCCAGGTAACCGGAGAAGGCACCATCCGGGGAAAAGAGCGGTGCACCGTGATCCCGGATAGTCCGGTACTCGCCATCGTGACGACGCAGGCGATATTCCATCACAAACGGCTGACGGCGGGTAAAGGCGGCCAGATAGGTGTCCTGGCAACGCTGAACGTCGTCGGGATGCACCCCTTCTATCCAGCCGTTATCAAGCTCTTGGCGAAGTGTCCGACCGGTGAAGGTGAGCCAGGTGGTGTTGAAGTAGTCACAGTGTGCGGCATTGTTCGCCCGCCAGATCAGGGCGGGAAAATTTTCCAGCAGGGTCAGGTAATAATCGCGGGTTTTGCGAAGCTCGTCCGCCTGGAGACGCATGATCGTTTCGGCCCGCACTTTTTCGCGTTGCAGTGCCTCTTCGAGGTGTTTGATCCGGAGCAGCAGCGTGTGCCGCTCCGGTTGCCGTTGAAGGGGGGAAGGAGTCATCACGGCCTCCTGGGCATGCTCATGGTGTCCCGGTAAGAGTTCTGATGCGCTGCAACTCCTCGAACTGCTCCTGTACGAGACGGTTCAGACCGATAACCCGCTCCTCAAGCTGCAGCTGATACTGCCGCTCCAGACGTTGGTGTTTCAGATACCCGAGCGCCTTGGTGATACTCCACTGGAGTTGCGGGAGATCAATTGGTTTCAGCAGAATGTCGAATGCATGGTTCCTGAGCCCTTCGACAACCTGTTCGAAATCGGCGTAACCGGTCATCAGCAGAACCGGCAGATTGAGAGAAAGATGGCGAATACCGGTTAAAAGCCGTATGCCATCCATTTCCGGCATACGGATGTCGGTAATGACCAGGTCAATCGTGTCATGTTCCTGGCTCAAAAACTCAAACGCTTCCATGGGAGAGACGCAGGCCGTGACCCGGTAGCCGCAGGACTCAAGGAATGTCGTCAGCATTTTCAGTACCGCGGGCTCGTCATCCACCACCATGATACGTGTCGCGGCTGTCGCATCGTTCTGGGGCATGGTTTCGTTCACCTTTTTACGAGCTGAAAACTGTGAAGCGTGCATAACAGCGCACCAATGACTACAATTTGAACTGCCCCACCAGCCGTTGCAGCTCTTCAGCCTGGCGGGAGACGTTGTCCGCCGCCAGGGCCGTTTCGCTGATCCCCTGGCTGTTCTGGTGTGCCAAGTCACTCAAGTTCAGCACGTTTCGGCTGATTTCGCGGGTAGTGCCGGTTTGCTCTTCGGCTGCGGTGGCGATCTGGCTGATTTGTTCGCTGACCATCTGTACCTGGGAGAGGATGGCCTGCAGTGACGTCTCCAGTTGAGCTGCTTCGGCCGCCCCCTGCTCGGTCCCCTTGACGCCTTCTTCCATGGACCTGATCGCACGTCCCGTTTCCTGCTGGATACTGCGGATCATGTCGCTGATTTCCTTGGTGGCTCTGGTGGTCCGCTCGGCCAGTGCCCGCACCTCATCGGCAACAACGGCGAACCCTCTGCCCTGCTCACCGGCGCGGGCCGCTTCGATAGCGGCATTCAGAGCCAACAGGTTCGTCTGATCGGCAATGTCTTCAATGGTGGCGACGATGGCGCCGATCTGATCCGAGCGTTCCCCCAGGGAGGCAACCATGAGGGCGTTTTTTCTGGTTTCCTCACCCCGTTCGCGGATACCGCCGACCGTATGGGTCACGACCTCGAACCCCTGCCGGGTGGTATCCGCCGCTTGTTGGGCGCCATCGGCCGCAAGGTGGCAGTTGCCCGCAATATCGTTACTGGTTGCGGCCATTTCCTCACCAGCCGTTGCCAGGTTGGTGGATTGTGAGGAGAGAGTGTTGATACTGTCCATCATTTGACGTGAAGTTGCCTGCAACTGGGTTGAGGCCGAGGCGAGTTGCAGGGCTGAAGCGGAAACCTGAGCTATGACGCCGTGCAACTTGGTGATGAAGACATTGAACCATTCGCTGAGTTCGCCTATTTCATTTTTGCCGTGGACCGGCAGTTTTCTGGTCAAATCTCCTTCACCCTGGGCGATATCCCGGATCGAATCGACTACCTCACGCACCGGACCGGTTACCGAGCGCGCTACCACGGTAGCCAGCAGAAACGATACCAGCAGGATAAACACCAGAGCACCGCCGATGCGGATACGAATTTTCTGCATGGCGGCATTGACATCGTCAATGTAGATACCTGTGCCGACGATCCACCCCCAGGGACGGAACAACTCCACATAGGACAGCTTCGGTACTGGTTGTTCATTTCCAGCCTTTGGCCACGCATAACCGACATATCCTTTTCCCTTCTCCCGGCAGACGTTGACCATTTCAACGAATAGGGCCGTACCGTTGGGATCCTTGCTGGTGGAAAGGTCTGTTCCGTTCAGTTCGGGCTTGAGGGGGTGCATAACCATTTTCGGAGTAAGATCGTTGATCCAGAGATAGTTGCCACCATCTTCGTAGCGGATGGTACTGATCTGCTCAAGAGCGGTTTTCTGGGCTTCTGCAAGTGTCAGTGTCCCGTCATCCACCTGCTTTTGGAAGGCGGCCAGCATACTGGTTGCCTGCTGAACCAGGTTGGCGGTGGCGTATTTCTTTTCAACCATGACCAACTCACGTATGTACGGTACCAGCAGCACGTAGGCGACCAGCACCAGTCCCAGCCAGGTTATGAGCGAAAGCCCCATGATCTTTCCGAAAATCCCCAAGTCACGATACGTCTTCATTGGTGCGTGTTTCTCCTTCTGTGGTAGTCATGAAAAGTTCCGAAGCATGACACCCGGTGCGTCGTGATGTCATGCTTCGAACGTGTACGGCATATGAGTGATGTCAGAATTTATGATGTCAGAATTTTTCGAATTCGTCATCCAGGTGGTCTTTTGCTGTGCTTCCCAGGTCGATCTGCACGCCGCCTCCTGTTTTGGAGGGTTTGGCCGCGGTGTGTGCCGGCGGCAGCGACCGTTTCGATACCGCAGGTGCCGACCGGTGGGGAAGGGCACGCTGCATGCCGTGAGTGTCCAACTGGAAGAAGGAGATGGTGGCCTTCAACTGCTCGGCCTGGCTGGTCAGCTCTTCCGTGGTGGAAGCCATCTCTTCCGCTGCCGAGGCATTCTGCTGGATCACCTGATCCAGTTGCTGGATCGCCTTGTTGATCTGGTCGGCACCGGCATCCTGCTCCTTGCTGGAGGCGCTGATCTCCTGCACCAGTTCGGCAGTACGCTGGATGTCCGGCAAGATGGCGGTCAGCATCTGACCGGCAGCCTCGGCAACCTGAACGCTTCTGCCCGACAGTTCGGATATCTCGCCGGCTGCGGTCTGGCTTCTTTCCGCAAGCTTTCTCACTTCGCTGGCAACCACCGCAAATCCCTTGCCGTGCTCGCCGGCTCTCGCCGCCTCAATGGCGGCGTTCAAGGCCAGAAGGTTGGTCTGGCGGGCAATCTCTTCAATGATGCTGATCTTGGTGGCAATCTCCTTCATGGCAGCCACCGTCTCCTGAACCGCCTTGCCGCCCTCGCGGGCATCGGCAGCGGACTTGTTGGAGATCTTCTCGGTCTGGGAGGCGTTGTCGGCGTTCTGCTTGATGCTGGAGGACATCTCCTCCATGGAGCTTGAGACCTCTTCGGCGCTTGCCGCCTGCTCGGTTGCTCCCTGGGATAGGGACTGGGCGGTTGCCGCCAGCTCCTTCCCGCCGGTGGCAACGTCGTCGGCAGCAGCCTGGACTTCACGCACCACCTCTTTCAACTTGTCCACCATGTTCTGCAACGATTCCATCAGCTCATCCTGCTCGCTGCGCTTCTTCAGCTCAACCATCAGGTTGCCCTGGGCAACCAGCTTGGCGTTGGCAGTGATGGAGTTGGTGGCTTCGATCAGCACGTTCAGGTTGTTCTTGATGGCGTTGAAGTCGCCGTTGTAGCTGTCCGTAATGACTTTGGGCATGTCACCCTTGGAGATGCGCTCCACGTACTCGGCAGCCACGTTCAAGGGACCAATCACCGCATCCAGGGTGTCGTTGACACCCTGGACGATCTTGCGGAAATCCCCCTGGTGCTTGGAAGCATCGGCACGGGTGGCAAGTTTGCCGTCAACTGCTGCCTTGGAGAGCAGGTTGGCGTCGGATACCAGGCTGTTCACCGCATCAATGCAGGTGTTCAGGTTGTTCTTGATGGTGTTGAAGTCACCGTTGTAGCTGTCGCTGATTTTGGCGGGAATATCGCCTTTTGATATCTTGTCAACATAGTCTGCAGCCACATTCAGGGGGCCGATGACGGCATCCAGGGTGTCGTTGACCCCGGATACGATCCTGCGGAAATCCCCCTGGTGCTTGGTGGCATCGGCACGGGTGGCAAGTTTGCCCTCAACCGCCGCCTGGGAGAGCAGGTTGGCATCGGCAACCAGGGCGTTGACGGCGTCAATACACTGGTTGAGGTTGTTCTTGATCTCGTTGAAGTCGCCGTTGTAGCTGTCGGTGATCCTCGGCGGAATGTCACCCTTGGAAATGCGGTCCACGTACTCGGCAGCCACGTTCAAGGGACCAATCACCGCATCCAGGGTGTCGTTGACCCCGGACACGATCCTGCGGAAATCCCCCTGGTGCTTGGTGGCATCGGCACGGGTGGCAAGTTTGCCCTCAACCGCCGCCTGGGAGAGCAGGTTGGCATCGGCAACCAGGGCGTTGACGGCGTCAATACACTGGTTGAGGTTGTTCTTGATTTCGTTGAAGTCGCCGTTGTAGCTGTCGGTGATCCTCGGCGGAATGTCGCCCTTGGAAATGCGGTCCACGTACTCGGCAGCCACGTTCAGGGGACCAATCACCGCGTCCAGGGTGTCGTTGACACCCACCACGATCTTCTGGAAATCACCCTGGTGCTGGGAGGCATCGGCACGGGTGGCAAGCTTGCCCGCAATGGCAGCGTCGGATAACATGCCGGCATCCCTGGTCAGGGCCTTGATCGCCTCCACCATGTTGGCCATGGAGGCCATCACGCTGGTGGTATCGCCGCTTTGCAGGCTGATCTCGCGGGACAGGTCGCCACGACCCACCAGGTTGGCGATTTCCCCCACCTCTTTGGGATCGCCGCCAAGCTGCTTGCCGACGATGGCAGCTATGAAGAAGCCGAGACCGATAGAAAGCACCACCCCGATAGTCAGACAGATGGCCATAAGTGTGGTGGCCTGCTTGGCGGTTGCTGCGTTTTCAGCTGCAACCAGTCTCCCTTGCTTTAGTTTCGACTCAACCAGCTTTTCAATGGCATTCTGCTCGTCACGGGAGGCTTTGCCCGCTTCACCATGCAGGAGCGCCAGGGCCTCAGTATTTTTGTTTTCCATGGCCAGCGCCACGACCTTGTCAAGTAAGGGGCCATAGGCAGCTTTGGCCCGCTTGAATTCTTCAAACAGTTTCCGGCCTTCGTCCGTTAAAATAGTCTTTTCAAACTCCGCTGCCTCTTTGTCAATGGTTTCACGCAGCTCTTTGATGCGCCCCTGAAATCGCTTGTTATCTTCAGCGCTGGTGGCGGTAATGATGTCGCGGGCATTTACGCGCAAGCGTTGAAACGCGGTTGCGACCTCACTGATGTTGCCCAAGGGAACGGTAACTTTTTCATAGAGTGTTTTGTCCGCTTTTTCGATCTTGTTGATATCGTAAATGCCGACGCCGCCGATAATGCCGGCAACAATGGCAACCAGCATGAAACCGGTGAGCAGTTTTGCCTTCAGGGTAAGATTGTAGAACCACTGCATAAAAATACCTCCACGATGAGTATGGTCTGTAAAAGCGTGTCAGGCGGTTTCGTCAGCTTCTGCCGCAGTGCCGCCGGTTTGCCGGATGACGCCGATGGTTTCGTCCCCGAAGACCCGATCAATATCCAGCAGCATCAGGAATTGCTCGTTCCGTTTGCCCATCCCCTTGATGAAGTCGGTGTTCAGGCGCGATCCCAGGCGCGGTGCCGCCTCAACCTCGGTCGCCTCCAGCTCCAGCACTTCCCGGACCGAGTCGGCCAGCGCGCCGGCTACGACGGTGTCTCCCTCAACGTTGATCTCCAGCACGATGACACAGGTGTTGATGGTATGCTCCACGGCCGGCATTCCGAACAGCAAGCGCAGATCAACGACCGGCACCACACTGCCCCGCAGGTTGATCACGCCCCGCAGGTAGGCGGGGGTCTGCGGTATGCGGGTGGTTCCCTTGTATTCGAGAATTTCCCGCACCCTGGCAACATCCACCGCAAAGACCTCTTGATCCAACATGAACGACAAGTATTGAGTCGCTTCCAGCACACCAGGGTCCGCCATATGCACTTTTCCCCCTTGCCGTGAGTTTAATGCTCAGGAGTTTTCAATCCGTATGCCAATCTTGACAGAACGATATCGATACGGTCATAGCCTGGATCGACGGAAGTTTTTGGGGAGGTGAAGAAGTGTGCGGGGTGTGCCACGCTGTGGCAAAGTGTGACGCCTTTTATGTGTCATGGCACAGGTGTTTTGCGGGAAGGTGCTCGGTTACGGCTCCAGGTGGCGGTACAGGGTGCGGCGACTGATCCCCAGCAGGCGGGCTGCTTTGGCCTTGTTGCCGTTGCAGCGGCGGATCGCCTCGTGAATACTGAGGGGCGGAGCGGAAAGGGGGGGAGGTGTTGATGGTGGCCGGAAATGGAGCGGCTGGGGATGCAGCAGATCCTGGGGCAGGTCACAGAGGTCAATCCGTTCCGATCTGCAGAGAATGACGGCGTGTTCGACCACATGCTGCAGTTCCCGTACGTTGCCGGGCCAGTGCCAGGAGCGGAACAGGTGCAGGGCCGCGTCCGAAATGCCGCTTACCGGCTTCGAAAAGGCAGCGGCATAGCGTTCAGTGAAGTGAATCACCAGATGCTCAAGGTCGTCCATCCGGTCCCGCAGGGGAGGAAGAGCCAGCTTGACCACATTGAGGCGGTAATAGAGGTCTTCCCGGAAGCGTCCCTGGCGTACCTGCTCCAGCAGATCCTGGTTGGTTGCGGCAATTACCCTGACATCCACCGTAAGAGGGGTGGAGTCGCCCACCCGCTCGAACTCGCGCTCCTGAAGCACCCGCAGAAGCCGCATCTGCATGGCCGGTGAAATATCGCCGATTTCGTCGAGAAAAATCGTGCCGCCGTCGGCTCGCTGGAAGCGGCCGACACGGTTGGCAACGGCACCGGTGAACGCGCCCCGGACGTGACCGAACAGCTCGCTTTCCAGGAGCGTGTCGGAGAGGGCCGAGCAGTTGACCCTGACAAACGGGCGACTGTGCCGGTTGCCGGTGGTGTGCAGTGCTTCCGCCACCAGTTCCTTGCCCGTGCCGCTTTCACCCTGAATCAGCACCGTGCTGGGCAGGTCGGCCAGTGTTTCAATCCGGCTGTAGAGCAGTTGCATGGCAGGACTGGAGCCGACGAGCCTGCCGAACCCCCGGCGGATATGCAACTGGCTTTCGAGTTCCTCGATGCGGCTTTCGTCACGCAACACCAGTACAATGCCGTTGATCGCACCGTCCGGTGTCCGGATGGGGGAGGTGCTCAGGGTTACCACCTGATTCTGTCGGTCGGGACGGAGACAGCGGAATCGTTCAAGCCGTTGCTGAACACCGTTGGCGAGGGAGAGCTGGATGCTGCGCAGGCAGACACCTGCGCAGGGAGGTCGGTCCTCCGGTTTTCGAAGTTTTCCGTCATCCTCGAGAAAACCGCAGATATGACGATAGGAGTCGTTACTCAGACAGACACTGCCCGTGCGGTCCACCATTATGACACCGTCGGACAGGGAGGCGAATATGGCCTGGAGGTCGGCACGGTGCCGTTCTCCCTGCTCCATCAGACGCCGGCGGGTGAGGGCGCGGTGTGCCGCATTCAGCAGTTCATTGGGGAGGATCGGCTTGGACAGGTAGTCACAAGCTCCGAGACGCACCGCCTCGGAGGCGGTTTCCACCTGGGGATGCCCGGTAATCAGTATAACCTGCAGGAACGGCTCACTGGTGACGAGGCGTCGCAGAAGATCAACGCCGGTGGCGGAGCCCAGGTGAATGTCCACGATGGCAATATCGCACTGACGGTGTGACAGACAGTGCAGGGCATCCTCCGTGGAACCTGCGGTATGGACCGTGAAACCGCCGCTGTGCAGGATGTAGCTGAACGTTGCCAGGACATCGCGGTCATCGTCGACAATCAGAACCGTAGGCATGTTCATGGCAGGTGGCCAAGCTCCGCCGAAAGCGTCTGATCGCCGCAGACAGGGAGATGCATGGTGAAGGTTGTGCCGCTGCCCGGCGTGCTGGCAGCCTGGATGGAGCCGTCGTGGCTCTTGATGATGCCGTACACGATGGAAAGTCCCAGGCCGGTCCCCTTGCCCGGCTCCTTGGTAGTATAAAAGGGGTCGAAGATGCTGGTGAGCCTGTCCGGGGAAATGCCAACTCCCGAGTCACTGACGGTTATTCGGGCGTAACGGCCTCGAGAGACAAGTCCCAGCGCAACGGCCTCGTCGGCAGTGAGCTCCACTTCCTCGATACCAATGCTGATCATCCCGCCGTCAGGCATGGCATCCCGGGCGTTGGTGGCAAGGTTCATGATGACTTGTCCCAGTTGTTGCTCATCTCCGTAGACCAGCAGCGGGTCCCTGGGTTCGGAAACGATGACCAGCGAAATATTGGTGCCGATGAGCCGGTCGAGAAAACGCTCCGCCCGGTGGAGAATCATGCTCAGGTCAAGAGGCTGGCGGTTTGCCGGATTTTTTCTGCTGAACAACAGCAGGTCGCGGGTCAGGTGGGCGGCACGCCCGGCAGCCTCCATGATCATTCGCAGGTTATCCTGCTGGGGGTGATCTGCCGGTAAACCCGTCTGAACGATGTGGCCATAGCCGGTAATGACGGCAAGAATGTTGTTGAAGTCGTGGGCGACACCTCCGGCAAGCGTACCGACGGCGTGCAGACGCTCTGCGTGGCGCACCTGCTCTTCCAGGCGCTCCCGTTCCTGCTCGGCCCGTTTTCGGCGGGTGATGTCGCGGGCAACATGAACGCTGGCCCGTACGGAGCCGTCAGGATGATACAGTGGGGAAACCGTGACGTCATAAATGCCATTTAAGAGCGGTTCGTGGATTTCTCCGGAATATTCGGCGGGAGCGGTGAGTACCTGATTGTGGAGGCAGAATGCAGGAGGACAGGTGCCCCCGTGCATGACTTCGAAGCAGTGTCTGCCGACCAGATCGGACGGTGTCGTACCGCATTTTCGGGCCATGGCACGGTTGACCCGCAGAATTTTGTGGTTTGTGTCGATGATGGCAATCAGGTCGGGAACAGCGTCGAAGGTTTGTTCCCACTCCTGTTTGGCCCGTTCCAAGGCTCGCGAGGTGCGGATACGCTCCTGGATCAGTGACCAGCCACGCAGAAAACGACGCATGACGTCCTGCTCCGGTACGGGCGACCTATCGTCGTGGACAGGTTCGGCAGCTGCTGGCGGGACGGGAGTCGTCGGGTCCAGGGAGAGGCAGCGGTCGATATTTTCCATCGCCAGCATCTGTTGCCCCAGAAGATGCGTACTCGTCGCCCCCAGTTTCAGGGAGTCAGTCAGCAGGGCATTGCTGAAAGTCAGGGACGAGATCAGTCGAGCCAGCTTGGAGTAATAACTCATGGCTGTCCGGACCGTTTCCCGACTCCAGCGCGGGACGCGGTCAAGCGCGGTAAGGTATGCGGTTTCATCGTATCCGTACCGCCGTGCCTGGGCACGGAACAGGTCGTAGTCGGGGACTTCGTCATCGTAGAGAAACTGCCCCAGGAAGATAGTGCCGATGTGTCGGTCGCCCAGCATAATCGGTGTGGCGATGTCCCACATATTGTTCTTACAGCGGTAGGCCTTGAAAGTTCCCGGTGTAATGCTGCCGGAAAGTTCCAGATCGCTTTCCAGGCAGTGGCGACATGATTCCGGGTGGGCTCGGTGGAAGGAGACGCAGATATCCTGCCAACCGGTACCAACCAGTACCGTGCCGTTCCGGTCGATGATGCCGATGCCGATGCCGGTCAGGGTGTAGTAGTCGTTCATCATTTCCTGAACGGCGACGGCATCAATCAGATCGGACAACTCAAACTGCTTTGCGTGTTCGGAACATTCGACGGCTGATGGCATGCGAAACCTTTGGTGAGCTCCGGCATAAAGAAGATTGAGCAGCATCTATTGAACTTTGTACTATACATGGAATATATGATACTGTCATCGAGATGTTGGAGAGCGCTTGAGGTGCCGTGCGAAAGTGTTTTATGCCGAGTCCGGCAGCAGGAAATGTTCAATGCTCGTGAGTAGACTGGAAGAGGGACTTTCTGCATGAGTTCAGCGGAACAGGACAAGCCGAAGGCGTTGATCGTTGATGATGATGCCATGGTATTGCAGATGGTTGCCGCCATTCTGGAGTTGCACGGCTTTGAAACATGGCGCTGCAGTGATGTCACAGCGGCCTGCACGCTGCTTGAACAGGTGGAGCCCGATGTGTTGCTGACCGACATTAGGATGCCCGGCAGAAGCGGCACCGACCTGCTTAAGTTCGTCCAGGAACAGGGGGGGACGTTCCCGGTCATCGTGATGACCGGCTATACTGATTTTGATACGGCAATTGATGCGGTCAAGGGAAATGCCTTCGATTTCATTAGGAAGCCGTTTGATCCGCAGTACCTGGTTCAGGCGGTGAAACGCGCCGTAGAGCACTACCGGCTGCTGGCGCTGGAACGGGAGTATCGCACTCGCCTGGAGCGGGAAGTACAGCAAAAAACCATGGAAATTCTGCAGGCATCAAGGCTGAAAAGCGAGTTTCTGCATAACATTTCCCATGAGATTCGCACTCCGGCCAACGGCATCGTGGGAATGCTTTCGCTGGCTCGTGAAACCGAAGGGAAGAGGGAGCGGGATGAATACCTGGGATACGCGGAATTTTCCGCCCGGCAACTGGTCAGGATTGTCGATGATCTGGTGACCTTTTCCGGTATTGTAACCGGCTCGCTAAAGCCATCCCTTGTTGCCGGCTCTGCCGACACGTTGATCAATCGCGCTCTGGACCGGGTAACCGGCGGCAGCGCCCGGCGCGACCTCGCTTTCGAGATAAAGATTGCTCCGGATATTCCCGAACGGTTGCTGCTTGAGACGACGCTGCTCGAAATGGCGTTGTTCCAACTTTTCGAAAACGAGATGAAGTTTGCAGTTGCCGGTAGCGTCAGCGTTCAGGTTGACTATGACACGACCGCTTCTTTGCTTGTCTTTGATATTCGGGACAGTGGTCCCGGTATTCCCGCGGAACGGCTCAAGCGGATTAAAGAGCCGTTCGTCCAGGGGGACGGCTCCCACACTCGTCCTCAGGGAGGGCTCGGTATCGGCCTCAGTATTGTGGCGCGAACCGCCTCCTGTCTGGGGGGCAGTTTTACTCTTGACAGTTCCCCGGAAGGTGGTTCCCGATTTGTGTTTTCCGTCCCTGCACAGCCGCTTTGAGCGTGCCGGTGCGGTATCCGGATTGACCTGATTCCACAGATAGGCTAGTTTGTCTGTCAACGCAGGTGCCGTATCTTACGCCCTCTCCCTGACCAAGGGCGGGGGAGTTTCTTTGTTGGTATCGCGCGCAGACACCGCACAGGAGCGACCATGTCCCGCCCATCCTGGGATCAGTACTTCATCGATATTACCCATCTCGTGGCAACCCGCTCTACCTGCCTGCGTCGCCAGGTTGGGGCGCTGCTGGTGAAAAACCGCAATATCCTGGCAACCGGGTACAATGGCACACCATCCGGTATCAGGCATTGCGAAGAGACCGGCTGTCTGCGGGAGCGGTTGCAGGTGCCCTCCGGGGAACGCCACGAGCTGTGCCGGGGACTGCATGCGGAACAGAATGCCATCATCCAGGCCGCTCGTCACGGTATCAATATAGACGGGTCGACACTGTACTGTACCACCATGCCCTGTATCATCTGCAGCAAGATGCTGATCAATGCCGGTATCCGCCGGATTGTTTATGAAGGGGGCTATGCCGACGAACTGGCTCGGGAAATGGTGGCCGAATCCGGTATCGAGTGTTGCCGGTTTCAGCGGGAGAGCGAGGAGGGAGTGGCCCCATGAAATGTCCTTTTTGTGCCCATGCCGACAGCAAGGTGGTGGACTCCCGGCCCGACAAGGGAGGAGCGGCCATCCGGCGGCGGCGGGAGTGTGAAGCCTGCCAGAAGCGGTTCACTACCTACGAGCGGGTAGAGGAGATGTTGCCGCTGGTCTGCAAAAAAGATGGCAGGCGGGAGCAGTATGACCGGATGAAGGTAGTTTCGGGAATCAAAAAGGCCTGCGAAAAGCGCCCTGTCTCCGTGGAATCCATTGAACGGATGGCAGACCGCCTTGAGTCGCGTCTGCAAGAAAGTAGTGAGCGGGAAATTCCTTCTTCGCTGATCGGCGAGTGGATCATGAAGGAGTTGCACGGCACGGATGAAGTCGCCTACGTCAGATTTGCTTCGGTGTATCGTTCGTTCAAGGATATCAGTGAGTTTATGGAAGAACTTCAAGAGTTGCTTAATAAATAACCCATGTCGAAACCTGCGCTCGACATACGGTATATGAAGCGGGCCCTGGCCCTGGCCCGTCGCGGCATCGGCAAAACATCGCCCAATCCTGCGGTGGGGTGTGTCATCGTCAAGAATGGAAGCGTGGTGGGGGAGGGGTGGCACCGTCGAGCCGGCACACCCCATGCCGAAATTCATGCGCTGGACATGGCTGGCGAGGCTGCACGCGGGGCGGATCTTTATGTGACGCTGGAGCCGTGCTGCCACCAGGGGGCCACACCACCGTGTACCGATGCCTTGATTGCCGCCGGTGTCCGTCGTGTCGTTGCGGGGATGGTTGATCCTAATCCGCTGGTGGCGGGCAAGGGGTTGGAAGAGCTGCGCGGTGCCGGTATTGTGGTGGAGAGCGGCCTCCTTGAGACGGACTGTCGGGAGCTGAATCCCGGATTCATCAAGTTTGTGACTACCGGGCTGCCCCATGTCATCTACAAGACCGCCATGACCCTTGACGGCGCCATTGCCACCATTACCGGTCATTCCCGCTGGGTAACGGGTGAAGAGGCCCGGGTGCAGGTACATCGTCTGCGTGCCCGTTGCGACGCGGTTATGGTGGGGGTCGATACGATCATTGTGGACAATCCCCAGTTGACAGTGCGTCATGTCAGGGGACGAGATCCGCTGCGGGTGGTCGTGGACACCCGCTTGAGAACACCGGAATCGGTAGCGGTGCTGAGCGGCCCCCAGGCGAAGAAAACCATCATCGCCACCTGCGAGACCAATCCGCGGGTACATCGCCGGTATCAGGTGCAGGGAGCAACCGTGCTGGTCTGCGAGGAACAGGGGGGCCGGGTGTCCATGCCGGACCTGCTGGGCAAGCTGGGAGAAATGGGGGTGCGGACCCTCCTGTTGGAAGGGGGTAGCCGCTTGGCCGGCGACATGGTTCAGGCCGGGTTGATCGACGAGTTCATGCTGTTCTATGCACCCAAGATCATCGGCAGTGACGGCTTTTCCGCCTTTGCCCTGCAGGGAATCACGACCATGGACCAGGCGATCAGGCTGCGCATTCTCGATGTGCGGATGTTCGGTCCCGACGTGCTGGTTCACGCTGTTCCGGAGGCGCCATGTTCACGGGGCTGATCGAGTGCGTGGGACGCCTGACCGGGATGCGGCGCAGCAGCGGGGCGGTACGTCTTGAGCTGACCGCGCCCCTGCCGTCCGGAGAAGTCACGGTTGGTGATTCCATTGCCGTCAACGGAGCCTGTCTGACGGTCACCTCAGCTTCCGACAGCCATTTCAGTTTTGATATCTCCCCGGAAACCGTTGACAGGACCACGTTTCGTGCTCTGGAACCGGGAAACCGACTCAACATTGAACGGGCACTCAGGTTGGGGGCGAGGCTGGACGGTCATTTGGTTACCGGTCATGTCGATTGTACCGGCCGCCTTGAGCGGAGCGAATCCAGGGGAAATGCCCGCATTCTCACCTTTTCGCTGCCGGCACAGCATGGGCGGCTGCTGGTGGACAAGGGATCTGTTGCCATTGACGGTATCAGTCTGACCGTGAACAGCGTCGAAGATGAACGCTTTTCCGTTGCCATCATCCCTCACACCCTTGAAAACACAACCCTTGCCTTTCTTGTTCCTGGGCAGGCGGTCAACATTGAGACGGATATCATCGGTAAATACATTGCCCGACTGGTTTCTTCCCGGCAACCGGACAAGGGATTGACCATGGAGACGCTGGTGCGGAACGGGTTTGTTTGAGCGTTAGGGAAACTTCAAGGAGCACGACCACAATGGGAGTATGTACGATAGAAGAGGCGATTGACGATATTCGCCAAGGCAAGATGATCATCCTGGTTGATGACGAAGACCGGGAGAATGAGGGCGACCTGACCATGGCCGCCGAGATGGTGACGCCGGAAGCAATCAACTTTATGGCCAAGTATGGGCGTGGACTGATCTGCTTGACGCTGACACCGGAAAAGTGCGATGCGCTGGGCCTGAAACCTATGGTACGGGATAACACATCTCCCTTTGAAACCGCTTTTACGGTTTCGATCGAAGCGCGACACGGTGTGACCACCGGTATTTCGGCAGCAGACCGTTCCCACACGATTGCGACCGCTGTTGCCCCTGCGGCATCGGCTGCCGACCTGGTAAGTCCCGGCCATATTTTTCCCCTGCGGGCCAAGGCTGGCGGGGTTCTGGTCCGAACAGGCCAGACCGAAGGTTCCGTCGACCTTGCACGGCTGGCCGGATTGACCCCTGCCGGCGTGATTTGCGAAATTATGAACGATGACGGTACCATGGCCCGTATGCCGGAACTGCGTGTCTTTGCCAAAGAACACGGCTTGAAAATCTGCACCATTGCCGACTTGGTGGCATACCGCCTGAAGCATGAGCGACTGGTGCGGGTGGTGGCCGATGCCAAGCTGCCGTCACGCTACGGTGGTGACTGGCGGGTGGTGGCCTTTGAGAACGAGTTGGATAAGCTGGACCATGTTGCTCTGGTCAAGGGTGATATGACCGGCGATACCCCTTTGCTGGTACGGGTCCACTCCGAGTGCCTGACCGGCGATGTGATGGGCTCTCTGCGCTGTGACTGCGGTGAGCAGTTGCACAAGGCTATGGAAGCCATTGATGCCGAGGGGCGCGGGGTCATCCTCTACATGCGCCAGGAGGGAAGAGGGATCGGCCTGATCAACAAACTTAAGGCTTACGAGCTGCAGGATCAGGGGTTTGATACGGTTGAGGCCAACCGCGAGCTGGGCTTCAAGGAGGATATGCGCGATTACGGTATTGGTGCCCAGATGCTGCTGGCACTCGGCATTCGCAAGATCAGGATATTGACCAACAACCCCCGCAAGCTGGTCGGGTTGCAAGGATACGGAATTGAAATTGTGGACCGGGTTCCCATTGAAGCCAATCCCACCTGCTCCAACCGTGGGTACCTGCGTACGAAGCGGGATAAACTGGGGCATCTGCTGGAAAAGGTCTGATGAAGGTTCTGTTGCATATCTGCTGTGGCCCCTGTGCCCTATTCCCGTTATCCGTGCTTCGCAAACAAGGAGTGCAGGTTACGGGCTGGTTCTTCAACCATAACATTCACCCTTATCAGGAGTATGCCAAGCGCCGGGACGCCGCCAGGCAGATGGCTGACCAGGCAAACCTTGAGCTGATTGTCGTGGATGAATACCGCCTTGAAGAGTTTCTGGCCAACGTGGCCGCTGATCCGGAAAACCGCTGCGGCTACTGTTACGCCTCCCGCCTGGATGCGGTTGCGTCAGCGGCCCGTTCAGAAGGTTTTGACGCCTTTACCTCATCGCTGTTTTACAGCCGCTACCAGAACCATGCTTTGATGCGCACTACGGCTGAGGAGGCAGCTGTCCGACACGGCGTTGCCTTTGCGTACCACGACTTCAGGCCCGGTTGGCAGGAGGGAATCCGTTGCTCCAAAGAGCTGGGGTTGTATCGGCAGCAGTACTGCGGCTGCATTTACAGTGAAAAGGAACGGTACCTCCCCAGAGAGGGGCGGCAATGAGTGGGGTAGGGAAGTCACTGATTATTCTGGGGGTGTTGCTGGTGGCCGCGGGTGTGGTGCTCAGTCTGGCGCCGCGTGTTCCCTGGTTGGGTAAGCTGCCGGGTGATATCCTGATAAAGCGGGAAAATGTAACTGTATACCTGCCCATTGCCACCAGTCTGCTGCTATCGCTGGTTCTTTCGCTGCTTTTTTGGTTTTTTCGCAAATAGCGCAACGGTTGCTCCTGGTAGCCGTACCGAATAAAAAAGCCCGCAATCGCTTTGATTGCGGGCTTTTAGTTCTGTTGGACGGCGTTCTATCAGGCGTGGATGGCGTTGACGGGGCAGGTGTCAACACATGCGCCGCAGTCGATACAGGTATCGGCGTCGATTACCCGCTTTGAACCTTGCTCGCTGATGGCGTTCACCGGACAGGAGTCCTCACAGGCAGCACAGTTTGTGCAATCGTCGGTAATGGTATGAGCCACGATATCACCTCCTTTGTAAATTAACTTCTCATAAAGAAGTACTATTTTTTAGCATAGCCCCATCTGGATGTCCAGAAAAAGTCATGCGTGAAATTGCCGCCTCAGTTGACAAAAAAGTTGAATTTCTGTCAGGTCACATGATATATCAAATGCGGTTTTATTTTGGTCTTGTTTATTTAAGTCTCGCTGACGTCTTTTTAGTTTTACTGATGATTTGAACTATCTATATGTGGAGGAACACACATGATCATTATGGCCCTGAATTGCGGCAGCTCATCGGTCAAATACCAGCTTTTCGACTGGGAAAAAAAGGAGGTGGTTGCCAAGGGAATGGTTGAACGGGTAATCGTGGGCGACTCCTATATTGTTCACGAAGTTCCCGGTCGTGAATCCTACCGACTGGAGCAGGACTGCTCGGATCACCGGGCGGCAATCGACTTGGTTATCAGGGTTGTTACGGATTCGGTCCACGGTGCGCTAAAAAGTGTTTCGGAAATTTCAGCCGTCGGTCACCGGGTCGTGCACGGTGGTGAGAAATTCACGTGTTCGGTACAGATTGATGATGAAGTTCTTAATGCCGTTAAGGAAGTGCAGCACCTGGCGCCGTTACATAACCCCCCCAACATCGACGGTATTGAGGCAGCCCGCCTGCTGATGCCCACGATTCCGCATGTAGCCATTTTTGATACGGCATTTCACCAGACCATGCCGGAACACGCCTATATGTATGCGGTGCCCTACGAGTGGTACGAACAACACGGTGTCCGCCGGTATGGTTTCCATGGCACTTCACACCTCTACGTTTCCAAGCGGGCTGCCATGCTGCTGGGCAAACCGGCCAGTCAGTGCAACATTGTGACTATGCACATAGGAAACGGCGTTTCTCACTGCGCCATCAAAAATGGTATTTCCGTGGATACCACCATGGGATTGACCCCTCTGGAGGGGGCGGTCATGGGAACCCGTTGCGGCGATATCGATCCTGCCATCCCGGCCTTCATGATGCAAAAGGACAACCTGTCGGCAAAGGAAATCGATAGTGTTCTGAACAAGAAGAGCGGGATTCTGGGAATAACCGGCAAATACACCGATCGCCGCGACGTTATCGAGCATGCCGAAAATGGTGACCATCGCTGTCAGCTGGCCCTGGAAATTGAAGCTTATCGACTGCGTAAATATATAGGTGCCTACATGGCTGCCATCGGCAGGCTTGACGCCGTTGTCTTTACTGCCGGTGTGGGCGAAATGGGGGCTCTGATCCGTGAGAAGGCGATTGAGAATCTTGAGCATATCGGTATTGTGCTTGATCGTGAGCGCAACCGCGGTGCCATGACCCGCAAGCGGGAGTCACTGATCACCAGCGATGATTCCCCGGTAAAGGTGTTCGTCATCCCCACCGACGAGGAACTGGTTTTTACCGAAGATGTGGTTGCAATTTTGAACGGTACCTACACCGATCACATGAATTTTGAATACTCCTTCGCCAAGCCCGATTTTGCAAGAACATAAGAAACCTCTGGTACAAAACAAAAAGGAACGCTCCCGCACAGGAGTGTTCCTTTTTGTTTTTCAGGACAAGCAGTACGCGAATGAAGAAAACTATGACGGCTTCTTTGTGTTCGTGCCACGGTCACTACCCGTGAGTTCCTCCTGTAATCCCTCGACAACGGCTTTGACCTCCGCCAGCATTTCCACTGCCTGGGGTGACGTTTCATGCCTGAGGTAAAGCCGATAGTATCTGAGAGCGTCTTCCATCCGCTCAAGATCCATGGCGATACCTCCGAGGGTGAGGTACGCCATGCTGAATCCGGGGTCAAGCTCTACGGCCTTTAGGCAGTGCTCTTCTGCCAGCTCAAACTCCTCAAGATCGTAATACAGGTCACCGAGGTTATGCCAGGCAGCAGGGTCTTCGGCGTCAAGCTCAAGGCATCTGGTGAACATATCCAGTGCTTTCTGGTGCTCATTCATACCAAACAGCAGATTCCCCAAGGCGTTGAGAGCGAAGCTGTTGTTCGGCTCGATGGACAGGGCTTTCTCAAAGGCAGCCGCAGCCTCGGCACACTGATCAAGCGCCTGGTGTATCAAGCCAATGCTGACCAAGGCATCGGCGTCGCCCGGATCAAGAACCAGCACCCGTTCATAGCAGGCGGCGGCTTCCTGATACCTGCCAGCCTCAAGCAACAAATCCCCCAGTGTTGTTTGGGCATCGACATCTTCAGGGGATTGGGTGAGTCCGGAACGATAGGAGTTGATAGCCTCGTCAAGGCGTTGCAGGTCTGCAAGGGCGTCACCGCGGTAAAACCATGCCAGGGCGTTGTCAGAAGTTTGCTGAACTATTTTTTCAAAAAATGCCAAAGCCTTTTCAGGTTGTCCTGACTCCAGCAATTCGACTCCGTGTGTCAGTTCAGTCATAAAATGTCCTTTCAGCATCTGTGTATCACAGCAGCCCCGGAACTGTCATCCAACAAAACGAACTTGAGTGTATTGCAAATGTCAAGCTTTGTTTTATACTGCAAAACAAATTTGCGAGTCACGGGGTAGCCATGCAGCAGTATTACGAGCAACAACACTCAATTGGCCTCAGAACCCTCGAAGATATCAGCAGTATCATTCTACACTCCCACGATCTTCAGGAGACGTTGAGCAACATTGTCACCATTGTTGCCAAACGAATGCGAACCGATGTCTGTTCTATCTACCTTCTTGAGGAGGATGGGGAGACACTTATACTGAAGGCTACCAAGGGACTTTCCCAGACAGCGGTCGGCAGGGTGTCGATGAAGACATCGGAGGGGCTCACCGGCCTAGTCGTGGAGAATCGCGACGTGGTGATGACCGACAATGCCCCTACCCATCCTCGTTACAAATACTTCAAGGCATCAAAGGAAGAGCGCTACCTTTCTTTCTTGGGACTGCCTCTTTTTGAGCGAAAAACTCCCATAGGCGTGATTGTGGTTCAGACTGTCGAGGCGCGGCGATTCAGTGATGATGAAATCAGCGTCCTGCGGACCATCACTTTTCAGATCAGCAGTATTGTCATGAATGCCAAGTTGCTCGACTCCGTGCAGACCAAAGAACAGGAGCGGGCCTACTACGAGCAGGAATTGGCAAGACTGCGTACGGGGCGTATAACCGGCAGTGACAGCGTCAATGAAGAGGGGAGGGTGGGTGCTGCTGCTTCGACTTCCCTTGGGGGGACAGCGGCTTCTCCTGGGTTTTGTCGGGGCAAGGTCTACATTCTTGATCGCTTCAGTCATAAGGTCATCAAGGCCGCCAAGGTAGGCAGCAAGGCCGAGGAGCTGCACAAGTTACAGCTTGCATTGGAAAAGGTTGTTATTCAAACTATTTATATGGAAAAACGGGTTAGCGAGCTTCTTTCTGAAAGTGACGCCTCAATTTTTCATACCCACCTCATGATTCTTGAAGATCGTGGATTTACTTCAAAAATCAACGACCTGATAGAGCAGGGAGCTGGTGCCTCTTGGGCCGTTCATGAAGTAGTACAGGGGTATATCGAAGCATTTGCCGCAATGGAAGATCCGTATTTGCGGGAGCGCTCTGCCGATATGGAGGATATCGGCCGCCGAATCATCGATGCCCTGGAGGGTAATGATGCCGCCACAATCACCTTAAAGGAAAAACGTGTAATCATTGCCGAGGATATTTTCCCTTCCGATATGGCAACACTTGAACATGATAAGGTTCTTGGCATTGTAACCGAGAAAGGCAATAGCTACTCCCATGCTGCCATCATGGCAAAATCGCTTGGTATTCCTGCAGTTGTCGGGGTTCGGGGGCTACTTGACGCCGCAAACGTGAAAGATCAGGTGATTGTTGACGGTACCGTAGGGCAGGTCTATCTGAATCCGGAGCTAAGAGTTTGCAGTGAATATCAGCGCCTTGAAAAGGATTACGCTTCCAAGATGAAAGAGCTGGAGCACCTGCGGGATTTGCCGGCAGTTACCACTGACGGGACCAGAATATCACTACGGGCCAATATCGGGCTGGTATCAGACATCAAGATTGCGACAGCAAACGGTGCTGAAGGTGTGGGGCTATACCGTACCGAATTTCCCTACATGGCACGTACCTCTTTCCCCAACCGTCACGAACAGGCCCAATTGTATCAAAAAATCCTTGAAGGTTTTCCCGATCAACCGGTCAATATCCGTACGCTTGATATCGGCGGCGACAAGGGGTTGCCGTACTTCGAGCACCCCCATGAAGACAATCCTTTTCTAGGATGGAGGTCCATCAGATTCTCCTTGGACGAACAGCACATATTCCGGGAACAGCTAGCGGGAATTCTGCTGGCAGCACCGGCTGGTTGTGCGACAATCATGTTTCCGCTGATCTCCTGCCCCGATGAAATACGTCGGATTAAGTCCATCATGCATGCTGTGGTTGCTGAGCTTCAGGCGGACGGCCTTACCGTATGCGGTGACCTTCCTCTGGGTATCATGGTGGAACTACCGGCAGCGGTCCAGATTATCGATCTGCTTGCCCCGGAGGTGGATTATCTGAGTATCGGCACAAATGATCTTATTCAGTATACATTGGCTGCAGACCGTAATAACCCTAAGGTAAAAGAATATTATGATCCTTACCACCCGGCAGTGCTGCATTCAATAAAGCGTGTGGCTGACGAAGGCAGGCGTTTGGGCAGAAGGGTATCAATTTGCGGAGAAATGGCTGCTGATCCGTTGAACACGCTACTTCTGATTGGTATGGGAATACGGGAGTTTAGTCTTTCCGCACCGGGTATTCCGCTGGTAAAAAAGGCCATCCGTCAGCACTCTCTTCGCCAGTGTCAGGCGTTTGCCCGGAAAGTGTTGTCCTATAACAGCGTTGGTGCAATCAAGGCCTATATTCAAAAGAAAAGAGAGCTGTTTGAGCGCATGCGGTGAGCTGCAAGTGCTGCATGGCCTCTTCAGCCTCATTAAAAAAGTGTTGCGGGCATTGGGGCCCTGTGCTATAAGACCTATCTCTTAAGCAGGTGGAAGGCCACGTAATTTGTCAGGTCAGTGTGGGGAATTTATGACGAAAGCTGATATTGTGGAGCGGGTTCATCAAAGGATTGGACTCTCCAAAAAAGAGTCTGCCGAAATGGTGGAAATGGTCTTCGGTATTATAAAAAATACGCTGGAGTCTGGTGACAAGATCAAGATTGCTGGCTTTGGCAATTTTGTCGTCAAACAGAAGGCTGATCGTCGTGGACGCAATCCCCAGACGGGTGAGGCAATAACCATTAATGCCCGCCGCATCCTGACATTTAAGCCTAGTCAGGTTTTGAAAAGCGCAATCAACAACGAAGCTTAAATTTTTACCATCAGGATAGGTCCATGCATCCTGATCTAAGTAATAAAGTCTATTACAAAATTGGAGAAGTTGCCCGTATTGCCGACTTAAAAACTTCGGTAATAAGATATTGGGAAACAGAATTTTCCTTCCTGCAGCCAGAAAAGAGTTCATCTGGGCAGCGCCTGTATACCAAGCACGAAATTGAGCTGCTTTTGCAGGTTAGACAACTACTGTATGAAGAGAAGTACACAATTGAAGGGGTCAGAAAGAAGCTTGCATCCCCTCAAAAGACACCCGCAGCAGTTTTGAAGCCGAAAGCTGAAGATAGTTCTAATAAATTAAGTAAGATTGTTGAAGAAATCAGGCAGGATCTTCTTGCTATTAAAGCAATGCTATAGTTTTACGGTGCGTAGCGCAGCCTGGTAGCGCACTAGACTGGGGGTCTAGTGGTCGCTGGTTCGAATCCAGTCGCACCGACCAAAAAAACAGGGGGTTAGCCATATAGGCTGACCCCCTGTTTGCGTTTGGGGTTATTTATTTCTGGATTTTTGTAATATGTGCCCCCGTGTTACTGGACGGGGGCTGATGAAGCTGTGACGACGCCTGACGGCGAACGGCTGTTGAGGTGCTGCCGGAGGGGTGTGGTTGCTATGAGGTGCGAATAGCCATGCCGAAGCAACGGACCATGACGGCGCGGCAGCTTGGTACTGATCTGCACCAGCGGTTGTCAAAGTCAAAGGCGCAACGGTCGCGTTGCTCCCTCTGTGCCGGGGGACGATCGTCCCGGCACACTGCCTTATGCCGGACCTTCCGGCGGCTGTTTGCCGCTCGGATTGTCCGACAAAAATCGGACATAAGCTATATACCAGTCGAGTATTCCTTGTCATAACGCACACTTGCCCCAGGTCGGCCGTTACCGTGTCAAGCCGACATCATAGACACTTTGGCGGACAGAAGTCCACCGATCAGCAGGGGGCGTTCTCCTCCTTTGGCGTGGATTTCCTCCGGAACGTCCGCAAACGTCCGGCCGAGCGTACTACCTCTGCAACAGTGTTGTAGCAGGCCCAGGGGTGGCCCCGGTCCTTCAGCTTCCGATTCGTCAGCTTGATCGCGTCATTGGTTGACGCCCCTTGCTTTACCAGTTCGTCAAAGGTTTCAACGATAAGCCGCTGATTGTCCGAGTGGAATTTCTCCCGCTTGGCGATCTCGTTCAGGTCATGGACCTTGATCCGGGCAGAGACAGACCGGCGCTTATGCTCGATGAACCGGAACAGCTCCGCCTGACTCGTCAGCATGGCGGCAAAGCCCCGTACCATTGCCTCCGGCATGGCGACCGAGAAGACCGCGATACCGTCACGGATGCTGGTCACCTGGAAGTCAATCAGGCAATCCGGGTGCAACGGGTTGAACACCCCTGCCAAGTCTTGCAGCAACACCCCGTATTCGACAGGGGAGGGGCTGAACCTGGACAGGGAGGCAGTCGGGCTGTGGCAGGCTCCCGTCATAGACGGTCACCTGCCACAGCTTCAAGCTTGCGACGCTGGCGAAGGAAGCCGAGCATGACGGAGCGGACTACCTCCGAGACATGGAAGCGTTCGCCAACGGCGATTTCTTCGAGTTCACTGTACTGGTCATCGGTAAACCGCACCGTAACCCGGCGCGAAAGGTGATTCCTGAATCTGGCCATCTGTGCGCTCCTCTCACGGGTTTTTCGCAAGATCCCTCAACCATGCCTCAACCGTTTCCCGGTGATACCGCACAGCGCCCCCCAGTTCGACCCGACCTGGAAGCGTCCCGTTTCGTTCCATGCGGTTGATGGTCGAACGGGAAAGATTCAGCAGGCCGCAGAGGTCGCTGACCGTCAGGAGCAGGCTATTGCCCGTGGCCGGCTTCTTTGCCTTAGACGTGGCCCCCCGTCGAGGGGCAGGCTGTGGTTCTGGCTGCATCCGTACCATGGGGACAACCTCCGGGGCCGGGGCCGGTTGCATGAACCCTTGAAGAGCCTTCTCCCTGATCGACTCGATCCGCTTGTCGGCCATCAGTTCGGCCGGGGTACGGTAAGTGCGTTTGCTTGGTTTCTTCTTACGTGACATGGTTAGACCTCGCATCAGTTAGTTGCTGAATTATCCTTGTTGTGTCTGGTTGTGTCAATTTGTTTCGCTTGTCGCTGATTGTGTCTGTGTGTGTCAAAACGAACCACGACAAAAATCGATTTAGCCGATAAGTGGTTGATTTTAGATAGTGGTTGTATTTGGTGCCCCCGTGTTACTGGACGGGGGCTGATGAAGCTGTGACGACGCCTGACGGCGAACGGCTGTTGAGGTGCTGCCGGAGGGGTGTGGTTGCTATGAGGTGCGAATAGCCATGCCGAAGCAACGGACCATGACGGCGCGGCAGCTTGGTACTGATCTGCACCAGCGGTTGTCAAAGTCAAAGGCGCAACGGTCGCGTTGCTCCCTCTGTGCCGGGGGACGATCGTCCCGGCACACTGCCTTATGCCGGACCTTCCGGCGGCTGTTTGCCGCTCGGATTGTCCGACAAAAATCGGACATAAGCTATATGATATCCGTTTTTCTCTATTCATAATGCGCACTTACCCCAAACCGGCCGTCACCACTTTAAGCCGACATCATAGACACTTTGGCGGACAGAAGTCCACCGATCAGCGAGGGGCGTTTTCCTCCTTTGGCGTGGATTTTCTCCGGAACGTCCGGAAACGTCCGGCCGATCGCACTACTTCGGCAACGGTGTTGTAGCAGGCCCAAGGGTGGCCCCGGTCCTTCAGCTTCCGATTCGTCAGCTTGATTGCGTCGTTGACTGACGCTCCTTGCTTCACCAGCTCATCAAAGGTTTCAACGATAAGCCGCTGATTATCCGAGTGGAATTTCTCCCGCTTGGCAATCTCGTTCAGGTCATGGACCTTGATCCGGGCGGAGACTGACCGGCGCTTATGCTCGATGAACCGGAACAGTTCTGCCTGACTTGTCAGCATGGCGGCAAAGCCCCGCACCATCGCCTCAGGCATGGCGACCGAGAAGACCGCGACACCGTCCCGGATGCTTGTCACCTGAAAATCAATCAGGCAATCCGGATGCAACGGGTTGAACACTCCCGCCAGGTCTTGCAGCAATACCCCGTATTCGACAGGGGAGGGGCTGAACCTGGACAGGGAGGCAGTCGGGCTGTGACAGGCTCCCGTCATAGCCGGTCACCTGCCACAGCTTCAAGCTTGCGACGCTGACGGAGAAAGCCGAGCATGACGGAGCGGACCACCTCCGAGACGTGGAAGCGTTCGCCAACAGCGATTTCTTCGAGTTCCCTGTACTGATCGTCGGTAAACCGCACCGTAACCCGGCGCGAAAGGTGATTTTGGAATCTGGCCATCTGTGGGCTCCTCTCACGGGTTTTTTGCAATTCCCCTCAACCATGCCTCGACCGTTTCCCGGTGATACCTCACAGCGCCACCTAGTTCGACCCGACCGGGGAGCGTCCCGTTTCGTTCCATGCGGTTGATCGTCGAGCGGGAAAGGTTGAGCAGGCCGCAGAGGTCATTCACCGTCAGGAGCAGGCTACTACCCTGGGCCGGCTTCTTTGCCTTAGGCGTGGCCCCCCGTCGAGGGGCAGGCTGTGGTTCCGGCTGCACCTGCACCATGGGGATAACCTCCGGGGCCGGTTCCATCGGCAGAGCGTCATGGAATTCTTGACGGACCTTTTCCATCATCGTCTCAATCCGCTTCTCCGCCATCAGTTCGGCCGGGGTACGGTAGGGGCGCTTGGCTGGTTTCTTCTTACGTGACATGGTTAGACCTCGCGTCAAATAGTTTCTGAATTATCCTTGTTGTGTCTACCTGTGTCAATTTGTTTGTATTGTCGCTGTTTGTGTCTGTGAGTGTCAGGATGTAGCGAGATAGCAAGCACTTGCTACCTTGCAACAGGCTGTTATCACTGGCTGTTTTCTGGATTTCTAGTATTTTCTGCCCCCGTGTTACAAGTCGGGGGCAGTTGCTGTTGAAGGTGTGACTGCGCCTGACGGCGAAAGGCGGTTGAGGGGCTACCGGAGGGGTTTTGCTGCTGTGAGGTGCGAGCAGCCATGCCGAGGCAACGGACCATGACGGCGCGGCAGCTTGGAACTGATCTGCACCAGCGGTCGTCAAAGTCAAAGGCGCAACGGTCGCGTTGCTCCCTCTGTGCCGGGGGACGATCGTCCCGGCACACTGCCTTATGCCGGACCATCCGGCGGCTGTTTGCCGCTCGGATTGTCCGACAAAAATCGGACATAAGCTATATTATGTTAAGTTGTTCGGGGGGGGCGGAGTTAGGGTGTGAGCCTTAAGGCAAGTACGTCTTGAATAGCCTGAACAAAGGCTAATGCTGCCGGGGACAAATTGTGGCCCTCCCGGCTTGCCAGATAAAACGAGCGTTCTATCTGTATGCCATCCAAAGTATATTCAATTAACTGCCTGCTGCTCAACTCATGGGAAACGACCAGAGAAGAAATAAAGGCGCAACCTGCGCCCCCAAGCACTGCGCGTCGTATGGCTTCTTCACTTCCGAGTTGCGCAACAATCAAAAAATCAGTTAGAGACAGTCCTGCTTTTCGGAGGCTTTTTTCAACTGCCTGACGTGTACCGGAGCCAGGCTCACGCACAATCAGTGGGATATTTTTTCTGTCGGCTCTGTTATTAAGGATGGCAGATGTGAATTCACGGTTGGCGGGTGCTACCAGAAGAATTTGTTCATCAAAGAGCTTTTCAAATACGACATGGTCTTCATCAAATTTACCGCCGGTAAGTGCCAGCTCGACCTCGTCATCTATCAGTGATCTGATGGTTTGGTGACTGTCATTCTGCTGCAGCTCAAGGAGAACCCCGGGATAGCGGGCAATGAATTTCCCCAGCAGTTCCGGTATTATGCTGATTGCCAAGGTGGAGCTGGCTCCGACCCGCAATACAGCCTCGTCCAGTCCAGCAAAACGCTTCATGGCTGTTTGCGCCTTGTCGCAGGTGCGCCAGATTCGGCGGGCTTGTTCCAGAAACAGCCGTCCCCCTTCAGTCAGGGATATGTTTGTAGTATTTCTGTTGAACAGCATGACCCCCAGCTCTTCTTCAAGTGCACGGATATGCTGACTGACGGTGGACTGGGCGAGGCTTACCGCCTCACCGCCGCGTGAAAAACTACGGGTTGCAGCGACAGCAAGAAATACTTCAATCTGCTTCAAGGTCATAAACATGCTCCATCGGTTTATGCGATCATACAATGATTGTGGTAGTAGATTAATTGTTTGTGCATAGCACTCTTTCATATTGGCATCAAAGGATAAAATAGCATGGGGGAACTGCAGACTGATAATGCATTGATGGTGGATGACAGTGTGGCCCTATCCCGAGCTGTTAGTTACTGGACACTAGCCCTCCCCTGCTGCCGCTCTCGCAAAGGCTGCAAAAAAAGGACGTCCCCGGTAAGGACGTCCTTTGTGCTTGTTGCTGCGTGATAAGAGAATTCAAGGTGTAAACGCCACCTACTTAATTGCCGCGTTAAGGGCAGCGAGTAACTCCTCCGGGTCAATGCCATGATTGATGGCACCGAGATCTATCGGCTCATTCTGTGCTCCCAGGCAGGCTGCACAGGCAAGATTGTATTTTTTTAAAACCTTTGCTGTTTCTGGATAGGTCTGCAGCATCTGGAGGAAGGTCATATCCTTTGTGATTTGGGGAGCGACGTTGCTCATAAGGAACTCCTACTCGTACTTGATATCGATAATTTCGTATTCCTTGGTGCCCGACGGGACCTTGACCGTTACCGAGTCGTCCAATTTGTGCCCGATCAGCGCCTTACCTACCGGTGAAGTACAGGATATCTTACCCTGCTTAATATCCGCTTCATCCTCGCCCACAATCTTGTACGTGATTTCTTCCTCAGAGTTGGTGTCATAGAGTGTCACAGTGGCACCGAAGACGACCTTGTCCGGCGTCAGTCCGGTCAGATCAACCACATGAGCGCGGGCCAGCTTGCTGTTCAACTCTTGTATCCTGCCCTCAATAAAGGCTTGGCGATTCTTTGCAGCATCATATTCGGCGTTTTCGGACAGGTCACCATGGCTGCGCGCCTCGGCGATATCCTGGATCACCTTGGGGCGTTCCTCGCGAATCAGGCGCTTTAATTCCTCCTGTAATGCCTCGTAGCTCTCTTTGGTTAGTGGAATATTGTTGGACATCGCTTACTTCTGCTCCTGATCAAGATAATCTTGCAGCGGCTTAACCCGCAGTTCCTGCTCTTTCAAGTTGATAATGGCGTCGGTTGCTGCAATTGCACCGGCTGTCGTGGTGTAGTAGGCAACCCCCTGCATCAGTGCTTCACGCCGAATGGAGAACGAGTCGGCAACAGCCTGAGCACCTTGGGTCGTGTTGATCACCAGCTGCACATCGCCGTTTTTCAGAGCATCAACGATATGGGGGCGCCCTTCCTTGACTTTGTTGACGCGCCGTACCGGAATGCCCTTCTCCTCCAGAAACGAGGCGGTTCCCGCCGTTGCCAGCAGACCGAAACCAGCCTTATACAGCTTTTCAGCAGCATTTACAATAAGTTTCTTGTCTTCATCCCGCACACTTATAAAGACGCTGCCGGAAAGCGGGAGCTTGACGTTTGCCCCCATTTGAGACTTGGCGAACGCTTCGGCAAAGCTATCGCCGATCCCCATAACCTCGCCGGTGGATTTCATCTCTGGACCAAGCAAGGTATCCACACCGGGGAACTTAACAAAGGGGAAGACCGCTTCCTTCACTGAATAGTAGGAGGGTACGATATCGCCGGAGACATGCAGTTCTGCGAGGCTTTTGCCCGCCATGACCCGGGCGGCTATTTTCGCCAGGGGACGTCCGGTGGCCTTGGAAACGAACGGCGCCGTACGGGAAGCCCTCGGGTTTACTTCCAGTACGTAGATGGTGTCGTTCTTTACCGCATACTGGACGTTCATCAAGCCCCTGACATCCAACTCCAGTGCCATGATCTCGGTCTGGCGACGGATTTCGTCGATAATCCTCTGGGGCAGTGAGTACGGTGGCAACGAGCAGGCCGAGTCGCCGGAATGGATGCCGGCTTCCTCGATATGCTCCATGATACCGCCGATCACCACGCAGGTGCCGTCGCAGAGGGCATCAACGTCGACCTCGATAGCTGCATCCAAAAATTTATCGATCAGGATCGGGTGCTCAGGCGACGCCTGCACCGCAGTCGTCATGTAACGTCGCAAATTCTCCACGTCATAGACGATCTCCATGGCCCGTCCTCCCAGTACATAGGAGGGACGCACGACCACCGGATAGCCGATCCTGTTGGCCACCTCTTGCGCCTCGTCGCAGGAGCGGGCCGTACCGTTGGCCGGTTGCAGCAGCTTCAATTTGTGCAGCATTTCCTGGAACCGCTCACGGTCTTCCGCCCGGTCAATAGCATCGGGAGTGGTGCCGATGATCGGAACTCCGGCCTTTTCCAGGGCTACCGCCAGTTTCAGCGGTGTCTGACCGCCGAACTGAACAATGACGCCGCAGGGGGTTTCCTTGGCAACAATTTCCAGCACATCTTCCAGCGTCAGCGGCTCAAAGTAGAGCCGATCCGAGGTGTCGTAGTCAGTGGAAACCGTCTCCGGGTTGCAGTTGACCATGATGGTCTCGTAGCCGTCCTCGGCCAGCGCAAAGACGCCGTGCACACAGCAGTAGTCGAACTCGATCCCCTGCCCGATCCGGTTGGGGCCGCCACCCAGGATGATTATCTTCCTGCGGTCGGTTACTTCGGCTTCGCACTCCTCTTCGTACGTGGAATAGAGGTATGGTGTGTAGGCGACGAATTCGGCGGCGCAGGTATCCACTCGTTTGTAGACCGGACGAACCCCCAGCTTCCAGCGCAGCTCCCGTACCGTATCCTCACCAGTCTTCCAGAGCGTGGCCAGCATCCGGTCCGAAAAACCGTACTGTTTTGCCTCAAAAAGCTGATCACGGGTAATCGTGGCAGGGAGCAGAGCCTTCAGCTCTTCCTCCTTCTCGATGATCTGACGGAGGTTATTGACGAACCAGGGATCAAACCCGGTCTGGCGGTAGATATCTTCCACGGTCATGCCGCTGCGCAGAGCATCACCCAGGTACCAGATCCGCTCGGCGTTGGGGGTCCGCAGCTTTTCCAGAAGCAGTTGTTGCTCTCTGGTCGAAAGCGCCCGCCGGGTCTCGGTGGACAGATCGAACAACTTGGAATCCAATCCGCAGACTCCGATTTCCAGGGAGCGCAACGCCTTTTGAAACGACTCCTTGAAGGTGCGGCCAATGGACATCACCTCCCCCACCGACTTCATCTGGGTGGTCAGTACGGCATCAGCCGCCGGGAACTTCTCGAAGGTGAAACGGGGAATCTTGGTGACCACATAGTCGATAGTCGGCTCAAAACATGCCGGTGTTTCGCGGGTAATGTCGTTGGTGATCTCGTCCAGGGTATAGCCCACGGCCAGCTTGGCCGCTATTTTGGCTATGGGAAAGCCGGTGGCCTTGGAGGCCAGGGCTGACGAACGGGACACCCGCGGGTTCATCTCGATCACCACCAGGCGGCCGTCCTTGGGGTTGACGCCGAACTGGATGTTGGAGCCACCGGTGTCCACGCCGATCTCGCGGATGATCTTGAGGGAGGCATCCCGCAGCAGTTGATACTCCTTGTCGGTCAAGGTCTGGGCCGGGGCCACGGTGATGGAATCGCCGGTATGGACCCCCATCGGGTCAAAGTTTTCAATGGAGCAGATGATCACGACGTTGTCGGCGGTGTCCCGCATCACCTCCAGCTCATACTCCTTCCAGCCGATGATCGACTCATCAACCAGAATCTCGTCGGTGGGGGACGCCTCGATGCCGGCCATGGCCATTCGTTCATACTCTTCCATGTTATAGGCGATACCGCCACCGGTTCCTCCCAAGGTGAAGGAGGGACGGATGATGGCGGGAAACCCGACTTTCTTGATTACCTCCATCGCCTCCTGGCGATTATGCGCCAGTCCGGAGCGGGGCATCTCAAGCCCGATCTTTTCCATGGCCTGCTTGAACAGAGTGCGGTCTTCGGCCTTTTTGATGGCCGGCAGCTTGGCGCCGATCAGCTCCACCCCGAATCTGTCCAGTACCCCCATCTCCGCCACGGCCACTGCCGTGTTGAGCGCGGTCTGCCCCCCTAGCGTCGGCAGCACGGCATCGGGACGCTCCTTCTCGATGATCTTCGCCAATACCTCCGGTGTCACCGGCTCGATGTAGGTGCGGTCGGCAAAGTCGGGATCGGTCATGATGGTAGCCGGGTTGCTGTTCAGCAGCACCACCTCGAACCCTTCCTCCTTCAGCGCCTTGCAGGCCTGGGTGCCGGAGTAGTCGAACTCGCAGGCCTGGCCGATGACGATCGGCCCGGCTCCGATGATCAGAATCTTTGTGATGTCGGTTCTTTTCGGCATGTAGGTTGAGCTCCTTTTCTACACTAACAATGCGTGGTACTCCTGCAGGCTGCGGATCGCCTCCTGACCATGCTTGCGGGCTGCGATCCCCTCGGCAGCGGCAACGGCGGCCGCCATGGTGGTGATGTATGGAATCTTGTGCTTGATGGCGGCCTTGCGAATGTACGAATCGTCATGGATACTGCTCTTGCCCGATGGGGTATTGATCACCAGCTGGACCTCTTTATTGGTAATGACGTCAGCCAGGTTGGGGCGTCCTTCGTACAGTTTCGGCACCTGTTTGGCTGCAATGCCGTGCTTTTCCAGATAGGCAGCCGTACCCTGGGTGGCCAGCAGCGAGAAGCCCAGCTCAACGAAGCGTTGCGCCACTGCCGACAGGTGTCCGCGATCCCGCTCGGCCACAGTGATCAGCACCGCCCCTTCCAACGGCAGCAGGCCGCCGGTGGCTTCCTGGGACTTGTAGAAGGCCATGCCGTAGCTCCGCGCCATCCCCAGCACCTCGCCGGTGGAACGCATCTCCGGGCCCAGCACCGGGTCCACTTCGGGGAACATGTTGAACGGGAAAACCGCCTCCTTGACCCCGAAGTGCGGCAACTGCTTACGTGCCAGCCCCAGCTCTTTCAGCTTGGCCCCCAGCATCACCTGCACCGCGATGCGCGGCATCGGGATGTTGCAGACCTTGGAGACCAGCGGCACGGTGCGACTGGCCCGGGGGTTGGCCTCCAGGATGTAGACCTTGTCATCGGCGATGGCGTATTGGATGTTCATCAGCCCCACCACTCCCATCTCCACGGCAATGCGGCGGGTATACTCGTCAATGGTGGCGATATGCCTGGCCGGGATATTGACCGGCGGAATCACGCAGGCCGAGTCGCCGGAGTGGACCCCGGCCATCTCGATATGTTCCATCACCGCCGGTACGAAGGCGTCAACCCCGTCGCTGATGGCGTCGGCCTCGGCCTCGATGGCGTTCTCAAGGAAACGGTCGATCAGGATCGGCCGCTCCGGGGTGACATCCACCGCCTTGGCCAGATACTCCCGCAGCATCTCCTCGTCGTAGACCACCTCCATGGCCCGGCCGCCCAGCACGTACGAGGGGCGGACGATGATCGGATAACCGATCCGCTCGGCAATCACGATGGCGTCTTCCAGCTTGCTGGCCATGCCCGATTCGGGCTGCGGGATGCCAAGTTTACGCATCATGGCGTTGAACTGCTCACGGTCCTCGGCCAGATCGATGGTATCGGGCTGGGTGCCGATGATCCTGACGCCTGCCTCCTGCAGCTGACGGGCGATATTGAGCGGCGTCTGGCCGCCGAACTGCACCAGCACCCCTTCCGGCTGCTCCTTGGCGTAGATCGACAGCACATCCTCCACGGTCAAAGGTTCGAAGTAGAGTTTGTCCGAGGTGTCGTAGTCCGTGGAAACCGTCTCCGGGTTGCAGTTGACCATGATGGTCTCATAGCCGGCATCCTTGAGGGCAAAGGCGGTGTGCACGCAGCAGTAGTCGAACTCAATCCCCTGGCCAATCCGGTTGGGGCCGCCACCCAGCACCATGATCTTCTTGCGCGCCGAAACCGCCACGCTGTCCGGTGCGTTGTAGGTAGAGAAATAGTAGGCCGCATCCTCCACACCGCTGACCGGCACCGGTTCCCACGACTCCAGTATATCGAGCGTGAGACGCCGCTCTCGGATCTGTTCTTCAGGAACGTGGAGGAGCTGGGCCAGGTAGCGATCCGAGAATCCGTCCTGCTTGGCCTGTATCAGCAATTCGTTCGGCAGCTGGCCCCATTTGTGGGCAAGAATCTTTTCCTCAAGTTCCACCAGCTCCTTCATCTGCTCCAGGAACCAGACCTTGATATGGGTGCGCTGGTGGAGCTGCTCAATACCGGCCCCCTTGCGCAGCGCCTCGTACAGGATGAACTGTCGCTCGCTGGTGGCCTCGGCCAGCAGCTCCAGCAGCTCGGGCAGGCTGCGCTTGTTGAAATCCTTGGCAAAACCCAGGCCGTAACGACCGTTCTCCAGGGAGCGGATCGCCTTTTGCAGCGCCTCCTTGTAGTTTTTACCGATGCTCATCACTTCGCCCACGGCCCGCATCTGGGTGCCCAGCTTGTCCTCCACCCCCTTGAACTTCTCGAAGGCCCAGCGGGCAAACTTGACCACCACGTAGTCGCCGGAGGGGGTGTATTTTTCCAAGGAACCGTCACGCCAGTAGGGAATCTCGTCCAGGGTCATGCCGGCGGCCAGCATGGCTGAAACCAGGGCGATCGGGAAGCCGGTAGCCTTGGAGGCCAGAGCCGAGGAACGGGAGGTGCGGGGATTGATCTCGATCACCACCACCCGGCCGGTTGTGGGGTCGTGGGCGAACTGCACGTTGGTGCCGCCGATCACCTCGATGGCATCAACGATCTTGTAAGCGTCGCGTTGCAGGCGATCCTGCAGTTCTTGACTGATGGTCAGCATCGGGGCGGTGCAGAAAGAATCGCCGGTATGCACCCCCACGGCGTCCACGTTCTCGATGAAGCAGACCGTGATCTTCTGGTTCTTGGCATCCCGCACCACTTCCAGCTCCAGCTCTTCCCAGCCCAGGATCGACTCCTCCACCAGCACCTGCCTGATCGGACTGACCGACAGGCCACGGTTGACGATGGTCTCGAACTCTTCCATGTTGTAGGCAAATCCGCCGCCGGTGCCCCCCATGGTGTAGGCCGGTCGGATCACCACCGGGAAACCGATGGTTTCCAGCACCGCCTTGGCCTCATCCAGGGAGTGGGCAATATCGCTGCGGGCCATCTCGATGCCCAGTGCGTCCATGGTCTGCTTGAAAGTCTCGCGGTCCTCACCGCGCTTGATGGCATCCAGGTTAACGCCGATCACCTTGACTCCATATTTCTCCAACACGCCGGCCTCGGCCAGGGCGCTGGAGAGGTTCAGACCGGTCTGTCCCCCCAGGTTGGGCAGCAAGGCATCGGGCCGCTCCTTGGCGATGATCTCGGTCAGAGTCGGCACGTTCAGCGGCTCGATGTAGGTCACGTCAGCCATGCCGGGATCGGTCATGATGGTGGCCGGGTTGGAGTTGACCAGCACAATTTTATAGCCAAGGGCCCGCAGGGCCTTGCAGGCCTGGGTGCCGGAATAGTCAAACTCGCAGGCCTGGCCGATGATGATCGGACCGGAACCAATGATCAGGATTTTGTGGATGTCGGTTCGTTTGGGCATAGCAGGCAACACTCCTTTGTGTTGGTATCAGCGAAAGATGAAATAAACAGCCCCGGCCAGGCAACAGCCGGCCCAGAGGTAGTCCAGCTTCAGCGGCACCCCCATGTAGAAGACCGCAAAGGGAATAAAAACCGCCAGCGTGATCACCTCCTGGGTGATCTTCAGTTGCGCCAGGGTAAATGAGCCGTTGTACCCGATCCGGTTGGCCGGCACCTGTACCAGGTACTCGAAAAAGGCGATTCCCCAGGAGACCAGCACCGCGATGAACCAGTGCCGGTTGCTCAGGTTCTTCAGGTGGGCGTACCAGGCAAAGGTCATGAAAATGTTGGAGATGACCAGCAGTACGACGGTTCTCACACCGGGCCTCGCTCTTCATCCAGCTCCTGCACCCAGCCGTTTTCCAGCCCTGCGGCTTCCAGCGCCTCCACGGCAGCATCATACTCGTTATGAATCAGGCTGCGATTGATTCCCGCCAGTGCGGCGGCCCGGTGGGCCGGAAAATACTGGCTCATCAGGGCGATATGCGTCTCAAGCCCCAGGTTTTCCGCAATCCAGGGCAGGGTTTCCGTTGAGCCGGCCCTGCCCTGCGGCAGCACCAGATGGCGGATGATCAGCCCGTGCAGCGCAATCCCGTTGTCATCCACCTGCAGATGTCCCACCTGGCGCAGCATCTCCTGAACAGCCGCCCGGTTCACGTCAGGATACCCCGGTGCCGCGGACAGCTCGTCTGCCTGAAGCTCATCGCTGTACTTCATATCCGGCAGATAAACGCTGACAACACCGTCAAGCAGGCGCAGCGCATCCACCGTTTCGTACCCGCTGGAGTTCCAGACGATCGGCAGCCGGAACCCCTGGGGAACGGCCAGCCAGAGCGCCGCCAGGAACTGTGGCAGCCAGTGGCTGGGGGTCACCAGGTTGATGTTGTGGGCTCCCCGTTTCTGCAGATGCAACATTTTCCTGGCCAGCTCACCGGTTGAAATGGTCTCGCCGGCCCCCTGCTGGCTGATGGGAAAGTTCTGGCAGAAAACGCACCGCAAGGTACAGCCCGAGAAGAAGATGGTGCCTGATCCCCGACTGCCGCTGATGGGCGGCTCTTCCCCACGATGCAGGTTGGCCGAGGCGATGCCCGGCTTCAGGCCGCTGCGGCACCTGCCCTGCTCTCCTTTGATCCGGTTCACTCCACAGCGGTGCGGACAAAGATCGCAGGCGGCCAATCTGCCGTAGGCCTCACGAACCCGCGCACAAAGCTCGCCTGATTGATAGAGATCGAGATATTTCATGGTCTTTGGCAGGGGCACCCCATGGGATTGCCCTGCCGACAACGTCAACACGGACAACCAGACAGGGCGGCCACACGCCCCCCTACCGGTTCTTCTCCATCAGTTCTACGAACCTGCCAAACAGATAGTGCGAATCATGGGGTCCGGGCGAGGCTTCAGGATGGTGCTGGACCGAGAAGATCGGCAGTGCACAGTGGCTGATCCCCTCCACGGTCTGGTCGTTCAGGTTCTCATGTCCCAGGCAGGCGGCATCTCCCAGCGAATCCAGATCCACCGCAAAACCGTGGTTCTGGGAGGTGATCTCCACCTTGCGGGTTGCCATGTCCATGACCGGCAGGTTGGAACCGTGGTTGCCGAAGGGAAGCTTGACCGTTTTGCCCCCCAGGGCCAGACCCAGCAACTGGTGACCCAGGCAGATGCCGAAGATCGGTTTTCTGCCGATGAACGTCCGGATAATCTCGATTGATTCGGCAAGCGGCTCCGGGTCGCCGGGCCCGTTACTGAGAAAGATACCGTCCGGATTCAAGGCCAGTGCCTCCTCCGCCGGGAAGGTGGCCGGCACCACGGTCACGTCGCAGCCGGCATCCACCAGACAGCGCAGGATGTTGTACTTGATGCCGAAGTCATAGGCCACGACCTTGTACCTGAGCGTCGCCGGATCGACCTGGGGATACCCCTCCCCCAGC
Organism: Trichlorobacter ammonificans; assembly: GCF_933509905.1. GTDB lineage: Bacteria > Desulfobacterota > Desulfuromonadia > Geobacterales > Pseudopelobacteraceae > Trichlorobacter > Trichlorobacter ammonificans. The sequence continues at coordinate 1,507,622 of NZ_OW150024.1, forward strand.
GTCCACAGCCCTTCGGTCCAGTGGTACGGCTTGTCGCAGGAGACGCCGGAAGCCAGATCGAGTCCGGCCATGCTGGGAACGGCCCGGGCCTTGGCAATCAGGGAGGCATGGTTATGGTCGACGGTGGAAATGATGCCGTTCTGGGCTCCCTTGTCCCGCAGGTGACGGGTAAGGGCCCGGGTATCGATCCCCTGGATTCCCACCACGCCATGTTCTTTCAGATAGGCATCCAGTGTCATGGTGGAGCGGAAGTTGGAGGGAAAATCCAGGTACTCCCGCACGATGAAGCCGGACAGAAACAGCCCCCGGCTCTCGATATCCTCGGGGTTGATACCGGTGTTGCCGATCTGGGTATAGGTCATGGTGACCATCTGCCCCTTGTAGGAGGGATCGGTCAGCACCTCCTGGTAACCGGTCATGGCGGTGTTGAACACCACTTCGCCGGTGGCCTCTCCGCCTGCTCCGAATGATTTCCCTTCAAAGATGCGTCCGTCTGCCAGCGCGAGGATCGCTTTCATGATGACTTGGTACTCCTTTATGAAAATGACTCAACTACTTCTTTCACAACAACGGCGTTGTTCTGCTCAATGTTTTTTGCCGCAAACAGCAGGGTCACGGTTTCATCATTGGACCAGCGCCGGAGTTCAGCAAGCGCCTGGCTCTGGTTGTACAACTCCTGCCGGTAACGGGTCCGGAACTCTTCCCAGCGCTGGGGATCGTGTCCGTACCAGCGACGCAGCTCGTCCGACGGGGCAATCTCCCGCATCCAGAGATCAAGCCGGGCTTCTTCGCGGGAAAGGCCGCGGGGCCAGAGACGATCCACCAGGATACGCCGGCCGTCATCGGCTGCAGGCTGATCGTAGATCCGCTTGGTCCTGATCACAAGTCGTTCCTCCGTCGTTCAGCGGCCGCTGAATACCACCCTGCCCCCAACTACCGTGCAGGCGGCAGCCCCGGTCATGGTCTGTCCCAACCAAGGGGAATTCTTGGATTTGCTGGCAAGTGACTCTGCGGTTACGGTCCACTGCTTCTTCGGATCGATCACCGTGAGGTCGGCTACGGCACCAGCCTTCAGGGTTCCCCGGCCAAGCCCGAGTATATCAGATGGCTTACAGGTCATTTTTTCAATCAGCAGCTGAAGTGTCAGCACCCCGTCGTCAACCAGGGCCAGGGAAAGGGGAAGCGCGGTTTCCAGACCGATGATACCGTTCATGGCCTCATTGAACTCCACATCCTTCTCATCCAGATGGTGCGGCGCATGGTCGGTGGCAATGGCGTCGATGGTGCCGTCGCGAAGCCCCGCCTTGATGGCTGCCACATCGGAAGCCTCCCGCAGGGGCGGATTCATCTTGGCATTGGTGTTGTACCCCCGCACCGCGTCGTCGGTAAGCGTAAAGTAATGGGGGGCGGTCTCGCAGGTCACCTTGACTCCCCGCGCCTTGGCATCACGGATGATCCGAACTGCCCCCTCGGTTGAGACATGGGCGATATGAATCGGGGCACCGGTATACTCGGCTAACATGACTTCACGGGCCGTGGCGATATCTTCAGCTACCCGGGGGATTCCCTTCAGTCCCAGTTCCGTCGAGGTGAAGCCTTCGTTCATCACCCCGGCGCCCACCAGGTCCAGCTCCTCGGCGTGGGAGATCACCAGAATGCCCATCCCCTTGGCGTATTCCAGCGCCCGACGCATCAGTTCGCTGTTTTTTACCGGCTTGCCGTCATCGGACACCGCCACGCAGCCTGATTCCTTCAGGTCGCCCATTTCGGCCAAACGCTCGCCATTCATGCCGTAGGTGATGTTGCCCACCGGGAAAACGTTGCAGAACCCTTCGGTTTTTGCCTTGTTGATGATGTAGGTGGCCACCGCCTTGTTGTCGATGCAGGGTTTGGTGTTGGGCATGCAGCAGACCGAAGTGAAACCGCCCGCAACCGCGGCTTTTGTGCCGGAGACGATATCCTCCTTATACTCAAGACCGGGGTCCCGCAGATGGACGTGCATGTCGATAAGCCCCGGCACCACGTATTTGCCGCTTGCATCGACGGTCTCTGCGCCTGTCGGCGCAGTCAGCCCCTGGCCCAGCTCCTTCACCAGCCCGTTTTCCACCAGAACATCCATCACCCCATCGATATGCTGGGAAGGATCGATCACCCTGCCGCCTTTGATCAGAAGATTCATATTGAGTTACCTCGTAAGTTTTCAATGTCGAGGCGACCCGATGTGGTCGCCCAAAACAGATTCTAGACCGGGCAGCCACGCGCGGGGGTGCCCCTACTCCAGCTCTCCGCCGCAGACGTGGTACAGCATCGCCATCCGCACCGCCACACCGTTCTCCACCTGCCTGAGAATGTGGGACTGGTCGCCGTCCACCACGTAGGAGGACATCTCCACGCCGCGGTTGATGGGCCCTGGGTGCATTACCATGGCATTCGGCTTGGCCAGCTTGAGGTTGTCCGGATTGAGACCGAAGTAACGGGAATATTCACGGGCATTGGGCATCAGGGTCTTGCCCTGGCGCTCCTGTTGGATGCGCAGCATCATCACCACGTCGGCATCAGAAATCGCCTCCTTCATGGTGCCGCAGACCGTGACGTTCCCCAGCTTTTCCACCCCCGGCGGCATCATGGTGGGGGGGCCTGCCAGGAAAACCTGGGAACCCATCTTGGTCAGCCCCTGGATGTTGGAGCGGGCTACCCGGCTGTGAGTTATGTCGCCGACAATGGCCACCTTCAGGCCGTCCAGGCGGCCGAAACGATCCTTCATGGTCAGCATGTCCAGCAACCCCTGAGACGGATGCTCATGGGCACCGTCACCGGCGTTGATGATGGAACAGTTAATCTTGTTGGCCAGAAAGTAGTGGGAGCCGGAAACCGCGTGGCGCATCACGATAATATCCGGCTTCATGGCCAGCAGGTTCAACGCCGTGTCGGCCAGGGTTTCCCCTTTGGTGGCGGAACTGGTTGACGGAGAAATATTGATCGTATCGGCGGAGAGTCGTTTGCCCGCAATTTCAAACGATGTGCGGGTGCGGGTGGAGGATTCATAAAACAGGTTAATGATGGTCCTGCCCCGCAGGGTCGGTACCTTTTTGATGTCGCGACTGTTCACTTCCCGCATGCTTTCAGCGGTGGCAAGCAGCAATTCGATATCGTCCTTCGACAGGTCGCGCAAGGCGATGATATGCTTGTGCCTGAACTCCATGACCCTTCTCCTCCCCTATTTTTCCAGAATGACCTCAAGCGGTTGCAGTTTGTCGTCGAACAACACCTCGACATTCTCCTTCTGGCTGGTGGGGACGTTACGGCCCACGTAGTCGGGGCGAATCGGCAGTTCACGGTGTCCCCGGTCAATCAGCACCGCCAGTTGAATGCAGGTCGGCCTGCCGTAGTCCATCAAGGCGTCCATGGCGGCCCGGATGGTGCGTCCGGTATAGAGCACATCATCGACCAGCACCACCCGCTTTCCTTCCAGGGAGAAGGCGATATCGGTCTTACCCACCGACTTGTGCGGCGTCTGGCTTTTGAAATCATCCCGATAGAGGGTGATATCCACAGAGCCGGTCTGCACCCGTTCCCCTTCGATAATTTCCATGCAGCGGGATATTTCCCGCGCCAAGTGGGCGCCGCCGGACTGGATGCCGATCAGCACCACATCGGAAAGCCCTTTGTTCTTCTCCAGAATTTCGTGGGATATCCGGGTGAGTGCTCTGCGGATGCCGCTGCTGTCAAGAATGACGGTTCGTACGCTTGGATCGGTCATCGAGTTTCTACCCCTTTCTGAATAAGTGCGGGCACAAAAAAAGGGCCTCTTCGCACGCAGGCGAACAGGCCCTTCCCGAAACATATTGGCTGGATCTGATGCACCTTTTGTAACCTCACGGGGTTAGTTTAAAAGGATGGCGAAATATGGTGCGTACCATAGCACTCGCCCGGCACGGGGTCAAGTACTTATACAGACGAAAAGACCCCGGTTGCCCGGGGTCTTCGCTGGAGTGATTCTTCAGGGCAGCGGGCAGGCTACCTGCTTGATTACGAAGTACGATTCCTGTTCAGAAGGATGGTCGCATCAAGCAGTTCGCCGCAGCAGCTACATTTCCAGGCGTCAAAAGACCGGACGAAATCATAGTAGGTTTCTGCGAACATACGGCCATTGCATCGTGGGCACCTCATGACGAAACCCTCCCTCACAGTTGAATGATGTCATAGCAAAGAGAAACCGGTGAGGAGTTTCTATACATCTTGCGTGCCAACCACTGCACATCCAGCGTAGCTGCTTAATATTTTCTTTTGGTATCGACTACTTGCAGGTATCTGGACAAGCGGCGCACGGTCGCATCCCCGATCCCCTCCACCATGTTCAGCTCAGAAACAGAGGAAAAACCGCCATTTTTTTGGCGGCTCTGTATGATGCGCTCCGCCATGACCGGGCCGATTCCCGGAATTTTTTCCAGGTGAGCGGCTGTGACACGATTGAGGTCCAGCGGAATATTCAAAAGTAACTGCTCGTTGACAGCAAGGGGCAGGTATTCTATGACGGCATCTCCCGGGGGCTGGGGGCAGACCACCCGCACCCGCCCTCCAAGCGGTGAATTCGGCATGGAAAGATTCAGGGAAAGCGAACAATATGGCTCCGTCAATAAAATGGCTGTGGTCGTCATATTGTTGGCACCAATGGGGAACAGGCCGGGAAAACGGACGTCACCCGAAATACCGACCCAGGTGGCCGGCTCAACTGAAACGGCACGGGCCGCCACCGCGGAAGAGATCCCGCAATGACGGCCCGTCAGCAACAGGTAGCCGGTTGCAGCGGCAATAACCACCAGCATGGCGATCCGCTGCCGGCTCATGGTGCAATCCCGTGGGACGCTATTTCTCTTCGGAGTGGTGGAGCTTGAAGTCAATGCTGTCGAGCAGCGCCTGATACGAAGCATCAATGATATTGTCGGATACCCCTACCGTACCCCAACGCATCTGCTTGTCACCCGACTCGATCAGTACCCGGATGGAGGATGCGGTCCCCTGGCCGGCCGGCAGCACCCGCACCTTGTAGTCATGCAGCTTTACTTCCTTCAGCTTGGGGTAGAACTTTTCCAGTGCCTTGCGCAGGGCATTGTCCAGGGCGTTGACCGGTCCGTGACCTTCGGCGGCGGTGTGCTCAACCTTGCCACCGACCTTGACCTTGACCGTGGCCTCGGCCGTGGGGCTCTGGTCGTCGGTACGCTTCTCGTCGATCACCCTGAATCCCATGACTTGGAAGTAATTCTTGTGGGTTCCGAGGGCTTTCTTCATCAACAACTCAAAGGAAGCCTCGGCTCCCTCGAACTGGAAGCCGCGGTTCTCCATATCCTTGATCGACTCCAGAATCTCCTGGGTGACCGGGTCCTTGCTGTCCAGGTTGATGTTGAACTCTTCGGCCTTGGCCAGGATGTTGGAGCGGCCGGAGAGGTCGGAGACCAGCACCCGGGTGGAGTTTCCCACCACTTCGGGACGAATATGCTCGTAAGTTTCGGGGTGGCGCTGGATGGCGCTCACATGGACCCCGCCCTTGTGGGCAAAGGCCGACTTGCCCACGTAGGCCTGACGTTTCTCGGGGGATATGTTGGCCAACTCGTACACGAAGTGGGAGACTTCACGCAGGTGGCGCAACTGCTCGTCGCTGATGCATTCCTTTTTCAGCTTCAGCTTGATGGCCGGAATGATGGAGCAGAGGTTGGCATTGCCGCAACGCTCGCCAAAACCGTTGATGGTCCCCTGCACCTGCACGATCCCCTGGTGCACCGCCTGGATCGAGTTGGCCACGGCACACTCGCCGTCGTTATGGGTGTGGATTCCCAGCGGCGTCGTGATATGTTTTTTGACCGCCGAGATGATCTCGGCGATCTCGTACGGCATGGTGCCGCCGTTGGTGTCGCAGAGCACGATGCAGTCCACCTTGGCCTGCTGGGCGGCCTGCAGGGTCTTGATGGCGTAGTCCGGGTTGGCCTTGTAGCCGTCGAAGAAATGCTCGGCATCGTAACAGACTTCCGGAGTATTCTGTTTCAGGAACTCCAGGGAGTCATAGATCAGCTCCAGGTTTTCCTCCAGGGAGATGCGCAGCGCCTCCCTGACGTGAAAATCCCAGGTTTTTCCGAAAATGGTGATCACATCCGGCTCGGCGGCGATCAGGGTCTTGATGTTGTGGTCCTTGTCCGGTGTGGTCTTGGCCCGCCGGGTGGAACCGAAGGCGGCTATCTTGGCCTGGGACAGTTTTGACTTCTTGATATCCTTGAAAAAGGCCACATCCTTGGGATTGCTGCCGGGCCATCCCCCTTCAATATAGTGAATACCCAGTTCATCGAGCTTGTGGGCGATACGGATCTTGTCTTCAACCAGAAAGGAAATATCCTCGGCCTGGGTGCCGTCCCGCAGGGTGGTATCGTACAGTTTCACCAGACTCATACGCGCTGTTCTCCTTGTATCAGTAGAATCCATTACATTTTAGCCGGAATATCCCCACTATAGCATCGTCCTGCCGGTGTCAAGCCCCATCTTTGCCATAACCGGACCGGCTGGCAACAGCAGCAGGTTTAGCTTGAATTTTCAGGCATTTTCCTCTATGTATACATATTTTTATTTTCAGATGCCGATATCAAACACTTTGCCGGGAGACACACCGTGCCGCTTGATGCTACTTCTGCCGCCGCCATCACCTCGCCGGGGTGGTACCTGCCTGATGCAAAACCGGCTCAGGTAAAGAACCTTGCCGATCAGCTCCGCACCCTGTGCCGGCCGGTGTACCTGATTCAGCAGGAAAACAGGCTTATGGCTGCCGACAGCGGCATTGTCCACCTGGGGTGTGCGCAGCCCTCCCCCCAGGCACTGCCGCTGATGGCCCATGCCGCCCCCTGTCCTCTGGAGCGGTTGGGCGATGCCGCGTTCTGTGTCGACCTCGGCATCCGCTATCCCTACCTGGGCGGTTCCATGGCCAAGGGGATCAGCTCGGCTGAAATGGCACTCGAGCTGGGCCGGGCCGGTATGCTCGGTTTCTTCGGTGCTGCCGGTCTGCCGCTCGCCGCAGTGGAGTCGGCTGTCGACCGGCTGCTGCAGAGCGGGGTTCCCTTTGGCTGCAACCTGATCCACTCCCCCCACGAACCGGACCTTGAAGCAGCCCTGGCCGAGCTGTTCATCACCAAAGGGGTGCGGCTGGTGGAGGCGTCCGCCTTTCTCAAGCTGACCCTTCCTCTTGTCCGCTATCGTTTGCATGGCATCCACCGTGCCCCTGACGGCAGCATTGTCACCCCCAACCGGATCATTGCCAAGGTGTCCCGGGAAGAATTGGCGGAGCGTTTCTTCTCGCCGCCCCCGGAAAAGCTGGTGCAGGCCCTGCTGAACGACGGCCTGATCACCCCTGAGCAGGCAGAACTGGCGGCCCATATTCCGATGGCCCAGGACATTACCGCCGAGGCCGATTCCGGCGGCCACACCGACAACCGGCCCGCCCTGGCCCTGTTCCCCACCATCCGCTCGGTGGCATTGCGGATGCAGCAGAAGCACGGCTATTCCTGCCCGCTGCGGGTGGGGCTTGGCGGAGGCATCGGCAGCCCCGAAGCGGCCGCCGCCGCCTTTACCCTGGGAGCCGCCTGGATCATGGTGGGCTCGGCTCATCAGGCCTGCGTCGAATCCGGCACTTCCGATACCGTGCGGGCCATGCTGGCCGAAACCCGGCAGGCCGACGTCACCATGGCTCCGGCAGCCGACATGTTCGAGATGGGGGTCACGGTACAGGTGCTGAAGCGGGGCACCATGTTCCCGATGCGGGCCGCCCGGCTGTTCGACCTGTACCGCAGTTACGGCAGCCTGGAGGATATCCCGGCAGCTGAACGGGAAAAACTGGAAAAGACCTTGTTCCTGGCTCCGCTGGAGCAGATCTGGCAGGAAACCCGCAGCTTCTTTCTGAAGCGGGACCCGGCCCAGGTGGAGCGGGCCGAGCGGGAGCCCAAGCACCGCATGGCCCTGGTGTTCCGCTGGTACCTGGGGCAGGCTGCCCACTGGGCCAAGGATGGCGACCCGGCCCGCAAGATTGACTACCAGGTCTGGTGCGGCCCGGCCATGGGGGCTTTCAACGAATGGACTGCCGGCACCTTCCTGGCCCGGCCTGAACACCGCACCGTCCGCACCGTTGCCCTGAACCTGCTGTTCGGCGCTGCCGTCATCAGCCGAGCCAACCAGCTCCGCTGCCAAGGGGTGCAGCTTGACAACGCCCTGCGGGTGGAGCCGCTTGAACCCGATACCATCAAGGAGTACCTCAGGTGACCACAGATATCACTCGGACCGCTGCCGCCGGCAGCACCGTTCCCCTGGCAATCATCGGCATCGGCTGTCTTTTCCCCAAGGCGGACAACGTGGCCGCCTACTGGTCCCTCATCGAAAACGGCACGGATGCCATCACCGAGGTGCCGCCCAGCCACTGGAGCCTTGCCGACTACTATGACCCGGACCAGAAAAGCCCGGACCGCACCTACGGTAACCGGGGCGGGTTCCTCTCCACCCTCGACTTCAACCCGATGGAGTTCAACATCCCCCCCAACGCCCTGGAGGCCATCGACACCTCCCAGTTATTGGGACTGGTGGCGGCGGGGCGGGCCCTGAAGGACGCCGGCTACGGTCCCGGACGGGAGTACGACAAAAGCCGGGTGAGCGTTATCCTGGGGGTCACCGGCACCCTGGAGCTGGTGATCCCGCTGGGAGCGCGCCTGGGCCATCCGGTCTGGCGCAAGGCCCTGAAGGAAGCAGGGGTCGATGAGGCCGTTGCCGAAGATGTGGTGCAGCGTATAGCCGATTCCTACGTCCCCTGGCAGGAAAACTCCTTCCCCGGCCTGCTGGGTAACGTGGTTGCCGGCCGCATCAGCAAGCAGTACGACCTGGGGGGAACCAACTGCGTGGTGGACGCCGCCTGTGCCAGCTCGCTCTCCGCCGTGCACCTGGCAGCCCTGGAGCTGGCCTCCGGCACGTCGGACATGGTGATCACCGGCGGGGTGGATACCTTCAACGACATCTTCATGTACACCTGTTTCAGCAAGACGCCTGCCCTCTCCCCCACCGGCAACGCCAAGCCGTTCGACGGCAGTGCCGACGGCACCATCCTGGGTGAGGGGCTGGGGATCGTGGTGCTCAAGCGCCTGGCCGACGCCGAGCGGGACGGCGACCGGATTTACGCCGTGATCAAGGGGATCGGTACCTCCAGCGACGGCAAGGGGGATGCCATCTACGCCCCCAGCAGCGCAGGACAGCAGAAGGCCCTGCAGGACGCCTACCGGCAAGCCGGGGTCACCCCGGACAGCATCGGCCTGGTGGAGGCCCACGGCACCGGCACCAAGGCCGGCGACGTCGTGGAGTCATCCGCATTGCGGGCGGTGTACGGCGAGGCCGACACCCCCTGGTGCGCCCTGGGGTCGGTCAAGTCCCAGATCGGTCACACCAAGGCGGCGGCCGGCGCAGCAGGCCTGATCAAGGCGGCCCTGGCCCTGCACCGCCGGGTGCTCCCCCCCACCATCAAGGTACGCACGCCGCTGCCGGAGGTGACGGCGCAGCGCAGCCCCTTCTACCTCTCCACCAGCAAGCGCCCCTGGCTCACCCGCGGCACCACGCCGCGTCGCGCCGCGGTCAGCGCCTTTGGCTTCGGCGGTTCCAACTTCCACCTGGTGCTGGAGGAGTATCAGAACCAGGTGGAGCAGATCGCCTGGGACGGCACCGTGCAGCTCTTTACCTTTTCCGCCGCCACTCCGGGAAAACTGGATGAACTGCTGGTCTCCCTGCCAACGGAGCCAACGCTCGATGAGCTGCGCAGCCACGCCAAAGCATCCCGCGCCGCATTCAAGAGCAACGATCCCTGCCGTCTGGCCTTTGTGGTCGAACAGGGGGTGAATTCCCTCGGTGCGGTGACGGCAAACGCCCGCCGCCTGCTGGTCAAGAGCGCCGACAGCGCCTGGACCAGCCCCGACGGCATCTGCTACGCCACCGGTCCCTGCCCCGGCCCGCTGGCCATGCTTTTTCCGGGCCAGGGATCCCAGTACACCGGCATGCTGCGGGATCTGGCCTGCAGCTTTCCCGCACTGCGCGAAACCCTGACCGCCGCCGACCGGGACTTCATCCCCGCCAACAACCACCTGCTGTCCGACCTGATCTACCCCCCCAGTCCCTTTGATGCCGAGACCGCGGAACAACAGGAAACAGCGCTGCGGGATACCAGGGTGGCCCAGCCGGCCATCGGCGCGGTCAGCCTGGGGGCAGCCAAGCTCCTGGCCGGTTTCGAGTGCATCCCCGCCGTAACGGCCGGTCACAGCTACGGTGAACTGACCGCCCTCTGCGTTGCCGGACGGATGGACGAGGAAGCCCTGCACCTGCTTTCCCGGCTGCGGGGCCGCCTGATGGCCGAGGGCGAGGGGGACAAGGGGAGCATGCTGGCAGTGGCCGCCCCACTGGCAACGGTGGAGCAGATGCTGACAGAGGAACGGCTTGACCTGGTCATTGCCAACCGCAACGCACCGTCCCAGGCAGTGCTCTCCGGCAGCAGCAGCGAGATCGAGCGGGCCGCTGCCGCCTGTGCCGCCCGCACACTCACCGCCAAGCGCCTGCCGGTTGCAGCCGCCTTCCACAGCTCCCTGGTGGCCGATGCGGCCCAGCCGTTCATGTCGGCCTTGCACGGCATCGAGTTCAGCACTCCCCGGCTGCCGGTCTATGCCAACAGCACAGCCGGCGAGTATCCGTCCGACCCGATTGCGGCCAAAACCCTGCTGGCCAACCAGCTGGCCCGCCCGGTGGAGTTCGTTGCCCAGATCGAGGCAATGTACGCGGCCGGCGTACGCACCTTCCTGGAAGTGGGCCCCGGCGCCCGCCTCACCGGCCTGGTGTCCGCCATCCTGGGGGAACGGCCCCATGTTGCCCTGGCCCTGGATGCCTCCTCCGGCAAACGCTCCGGTGTGGCCGATCTGGCCCGCTGCCTGGCCCGGCTGGCCTCCCTGGGCTATCCGGTCAGGATTGCCGCCTGGGACGAGTCGTACCAGCCGCCGGAGGCTCCGGCCAGAAAACCGGCCCTGACCGTAGGGATCAACGGCGCCAACTACGTCAAGCCCCGCCCCAAGCGGCCACCGGTTGAACGCCCGGCTGTAGCTCAGGTAACGATTGAACACCAGGGACAGAACATGCAGAAACCACAGACGCAAGCTACAACGATTTCCGCCCAGCCCGCTTCCCGCGATGCCCTGGCAGAATCGTTGCGGGTTACCCGCGAAGGGATGGCGGTCCTGCAGAAGATGCAGGAAGAAACCGCCCAGTTGCACCGTCGTTTTCTTGAGGGCCAGGAGGCAGCCACCCGCACCATCCAGACCCTGCTGGCACAGCAACAGTTGATCGCCCAGGGAGGCAGCCCCGCTGCCCTGGTCCCGGCAACACTGCCGCTGCCTGTGGCAGCCCCCCCCCAACCGTCCCCGGCATCGTCACTGTCGCCGGTTGTCGCGGCACCGGTTCCATCGGCTCCGGTGGCGGCGGCTGCCGTTCCCGCTCCGGTTGTCCCGGCAACGCCGGTGGTGGACACCCTGCTGGCGGTGGTGGCGGAGAAGACCGGTTACCCGGTGGAGATGCTGGAGCTGGAGATGGGGATGGATTCCGACCTGGGAATCGACTCCATCAAGCGGGTGGAAATTCTCTCCGCCCTGCAGGAGCGCCTGCCCGGCTCGCCGGTGATCGGCCCCGAACACCTGGGTACCCTGCGTACCCTGGGAGATATCGCCGCCTACCTGGGAGCAGGTACTGCTGCGCCCGTTGCTGCTCCGGCTGGTGCCGCACCTGCTTCCCCCGCTTCTTCCGCGCCGGTGGTGGACACCCTGCTGGCGGTGGTGGCGGAGAAGACCGGTTACCCGGTGGAGATGCTGGAACTGGAGATGGGGATGGATTCCGACCTGGGAATCGACTCCATCAAGCGGGTGGAAATTCTCTCCGCCCTGCAGGAGCGCCTGCCCGGCTCGCCGGTGATCGGCCCCGAACACCTGGGTACCCTGCGTACCCTGGGAGATATCGCCGCCTACCTGGGAGCAGGTACTGCTGCGCCCGTTGCTGCTCCGGCTGGTGCCGCACCTGCTTCCCCCGCTTCTTCCGCGCCGGTGGTTGCAACCCTGCTGGCGGTGGTGGCGGAGAAGACCGGTTACCCGGTGGAGATGCTGGAACTGGAGATGGGGATGGATTCCGACCTGGGAATCGACTCCATCAAGCGGGTGGAAATTCTCTCCGCCCTGCAGGAGCGCCTGCCCGGCTCGCCGGTGATCGGCCCCGAACACCTGGGCACCCTGCGTACCCTGGGAGATATCGCCGCCTACCTGGGAGCAGGCAGCGCCCCTGTCGCCGCTGTTCCGGCAGTTCCTGAGGCAGCGGGCATGCAGGAAATTCCGCCACCAGCGGAGGAACCGCCGCAGGTGGTGGAACGGAGCGCCATCAGACCGCTCATGCTGCCGGCCGACTCCAACCAGCTTACCATTGCCAGGGACGGCGAAATCTGGGTAACCAACGACGCCTCGCCGCTCTCCGAAAAGCTCTGCGCATTGCTGCGCATCTCCGGTCACACCGTTCGGCTGGTGGACCCGTCCGAGGCGGAGCCTGACACCTCCCGGGCCGATATTGCCGGTCTGGTGCTGGTGGCACCCGCCACCGGCTGCGACGACCGGTTTCTGGAAAACGCCTTCTGGCTGCTGCGCAGCGCCGCCCCTTCCCTGCGTCGTGCCGCCGGGGCCGGCGGCGCACTCTTTGCCACGGTTTCCCGCCTTGACGGCTTCTTCGGCTGCGGTGCAGAAACCACGCTTGCCGACCCGCTTTCCGGCGGTCTGGCCGGCCTGGCCAAGACAGCAAGCAGGGAATGGCCCGATGTCATCTGCAAGGCCATTGACCTCGGCGGTTTCACCGACCCGGCTGCCGCTGCCGGCGCTGTTGCCGCGGAGCTGTTCCGCAGCGGCCCGGTGGAGGTGGGGCTCACACCGCAGCAGCGCAGCGGTCTGGAGCTGGCCGATCTGCCGGAGCCGGTGGCTGCGGTCACGTCGCCGGTCCAGCCGGGGGATGTGGTGGTGGTCACCGGCGGCGGCCGCGGCGTCACCACTGCCGCGGTGGTGGCCCTGGCAGGGGCCTTCAAGCCGCTGTTGGTGCTGCTGGGCAGAAGCTCGGAACTGCTGCCGGAGCCGGAGTGGCTGCAGGGACTCACCGAGGAAAGCCGGATCAAGCGGGGCATCCTGGAACATGCCGCCGGCAAGCTCCATCCCCGTGATATCGAGGAGCAGTACCGCACCATTGTTGCCGGCCGTGAACTGCGCCATACCCTGGCGCGGGTCGAGGCTGCCGGCGGACGGGCCATCTACCGCTCCGTGGATATTCGGGACACCGGTGCCGTGGCAACGCTGCTGGAGAGCATCCGCAGCGAGTTCGGGCCGATCCGGGGGATCGTCCACGGTGCCGGCGTGCTGGCCGACCGCCTGATCGTCGACAAGACCCGGGAGCAGTTCAACCTGGTCTACGCAACCAAAGTGGCGGGCCTGCGGGCGCTGCTTGAAGCCACCACCGGGGACGACCTGCGCTTCATCGCCCTGTTCGGCTCCACCACCGGCCGGTTCGGTCGCAAGGGACAGGTGGACTATGCCGTGGCCAACGAGGTGCTGAACAAGCTGGCCCAGGCGGAATCCCGGCGACGTCCCGGTTGCCGGGTGATCAGCTTCAACTGGGGGCCCTGGGACGGCGGCATGGTGACCCCGTCTCTGAAAAAGGTCTTTGCCGACGAAGGGATCGGCCTGATCTCCCTCACAGCGGGGGGGAACCTGCTGATCAGGGAGATCGCGGCGTGCGGGGGACCGGTTGAAGTGGTGGCCCTGGCCGCAGCAGAGGGGAAAGCCCGCGCCGCTGCCGCGCCGGTTGCCGCGAAACCGCTGACAACGGCCTTCACCATCACCCTGACTTCCGAGGAGTTCCCCTTCCTCCGTTCCCATGTCATGGACGGCCGGGCTGTGCTGCCCATGGCCGTAACCATGGAATGGCTTTCCCAGGGGGCGCTGCACGGCAACCCCGGTCTGTACTTCCACGGCATGAATGATCTGCGCATCTGCAAGGGGGTCACCCTGGAGGCGGGGCAGCGCCTGAGCCTGCAGGTCAGGGCCGGCCGGGCCGAGAAGCGCGATTCCCTCTACCTGGTGCCGGTGGAACTGGTCTCCACCCCCGGAGGCGACGAGCGGCCTCTGCTTCACGCCAAGGGAGAAGTGGTGCTGGCCAAGCAGTTGCCGGAAGGGATCCGCTCCCTGCCCGATCCGCCCCTGGCCCCCTACGCGCCGCTGAACAACAGGATTTACGATCCCCACCGTCTGTTCCACGGCCCGGATCTGCAGGGGATTCTGGAGGTGAGCAGCTGCTCCCCCAAGGGGATCGCCGCCCGGGTGGCCGCTGCACCGGCGCCGTCCCGCTGGATCAGGCAACCGCTGCGCAGCAGCTGGCTCACCGATCCCCTGGCGCTGGACTGCGCCTTCCAGTTGATGATTCTCTGGAGCTTCCACCGCTTCGGGGCCGCCTCGCTTCCCTGCTTTGCCGGACGCTACCGCCAGTACGGGGAGAGCTTCCCCAAAGACGGCGTCCAGACCGTTATCCGGGTCACTGCCGAGCGGGAACACGGCGCCACTGCCGACATCGAGTTCCTGGAGCGCAGCAGCGGCAAGCTGGTGGCCCGGCTGGAAGGGTACGAGTGCGTGATCGATCCGTCGCTGGAGCGGGCCTTCCTGCGCAACAGCCTGGGTGAGGACGCCTCCGATGAAACCACCGGTCACAGGGCTGCCTGAGCATGCCGTGGTCATCTTCGGTTGCCGTGGTCGGCATCGGCGGCCTGTTTCCCGCTGCGCCGGACCTTGAACAGTTCTGGGAGCTGATCAGCCGGGCGCGCAGCGCAACCCGCGAGGTGCCGCCGGGCCGCTGGCAGGCTCCGGCCGAGACGGTGTACCACCCGGAGGTGGGCAGGCCGGATCATGTCTACTCCACCAGGGGCTGTTTTATCGACAAGCCCCCCCATCTGCCGGAGCTGGGGGACCTGGACCCGCTGTTTCACCTGCTGGTGACCGCAGGCGGGCGGGCCTTCAACGACGCCCAGACCTCCGGCCTGGACCTGCGCCGGGTCGGGGTGATCATCGGTAACCTGGCCCTGCCCAGCGAGACCTCCTCGCAGCTTTCCCATGCCTGGCTGGGCCGCACCTTTGCAGAGCAGGTGACCGGCAGCAGCGAACCGGCACCGCCGATGTCTCCGCAGAACCGCTTTGTGGCCGGGCTTCCGGCCGGTATCCTGGCCCGCTCCCTGGGCCTGGGCGGGGTCACCACCACCCTGGATGCCGCCTGCGCCTCCTCTCTCTACGCCATCAAGCTGGCCATGGATGAACTGCTGGCCGGCCGGGCCGATGCCATGCTGACCGGCGGCGTTTCCCGTCCCGACCCCCTCTACACCCAGATGGGGTTTTCGCAACTGCGGGCCCTTTCCAAACGGGGCATCTGCTCCCCCTTCGACGCCAGCGGCGACGGCCTGGTGGTGGGTGAAGGGGCCGGTATCTTCCTGCTCAAGCGAACCGCCGACGCCATTGCCGCCGGTGACCGGATCTACGGCATCATCCGGGCCGTGGGGCTTTCCAACGATGTGGGAGGCAGCCTGCTGGCACCGTCGTCGGAAGGCCAGGTGCGGGCCATGGAAGCGGCTTACCGGCAGGCGGGATGGCAGCCGGAGGAGGTGGACCTGATCGAATGCCACGCCACCGGCACCCCGGTGGGGGATGCGGTGGAGGTGGCCAGCCTGCGGGAGCTCTGGCACGGGAGGAGCCCTGTCGGTGAGCGCTGCGTCATCGGGTCGGTGAAGTCCAACATCGGCCACCTGCTCACCGCCGCCGGTGCCGCGGCCCTTACCAAGGTGCTGCTGGCCATGGCGCGGGAGACGCTGCCCCCCACCGCCGGTTTCAGCACTCCCCAGCCAGCCATGCAGCTTGAGGAAAGCCCCTTCCGGGTACTGACCGCGCCGGCTCCCTGGCGCCGCCGCAGTGACGCCACCCCCCGCCGGGCCGCGGTGAGCGCCTTCGGGTTCGGCGGCATCAACGCCCACCTGCTGGTGGAGGAGTGGATCGGCTCGGAGCACACGACATACCGCGCCCTGAGCGGGGTCGAAGTTCAGCAACCCGAGCCGATCGCCATTGTCGGCATGGATGCCGGTTTCGGTCCCTGGCAGGGTCTGCGGGCCGTGCAGGAGCGCCTCCTGGGGGGCGACGGACCGGCTCCCGTTCCTCCGCAAGGCTGGCGGGGAGCCCGGCAGAGCCGCTGGTTCCGGGAGGAGGGGCTGGACCGTACCCCGTTTGCCGGCTGGTTCATCGACCAGGTGGCGGTCAGTCCCGGCCGATTCCGCATTCCCCCCAAAGAGCTGGAGGAGATGCTGCCCCAGCAGGTGCTGATGCTGCAGACCGCTGCCAACGCCCTGCAGGATGCCGGGACCGGTGACAGGGACCCGATGAGAAGCGGCGTCTTTGTCGGCATCGCCCTTGATCTGCACAGCACCGATTTCTGCCTGCGCTGGACCGTGCCGCAACAGGTGCGTAACTGGGCGCGGCAGATGGGTCGCGAACTGTCCGACGAAGAACTGGCTACCTGGACCGAAGAGCTGCGCACCGCCCTGGGACCGTCCCTGTCCGCCAACCGCACCATGGGAGCCTTAGGCAACATCGTGGCCAGCCGTATTGCCCGGGAATGCCGCTTCGGCGGCCCCGGCTTCACCCTGTCCGCCGAGGAGAACTCCGGTATCCGCGCCCTGGAAACCGCGGTTCGCCTTCTGCAAAGCCATGAACTGGACCAGGCCCTGGTGGGGGCGGTGGACCTGGCCGGCGATCTGCGGGCCGTGCTGGGCAGGCATGCCGTGCACCCCTACTCCGCCACTGGCACCTGCCGTCCCTTTGACCAGCGGGCCGATGGCCCGGTGGTCGGCGAAGGGGCCTGCGCCCTGGTGCTCAAACGTCTTTCCGATGCAAAGCGGGACGGCAACCGGATCTACGCCCTGATCCGCGGCATCGGCACTGCCCACGGCGACCTGCAGACCGCCTACGGGGTTGCCGTCGAACGGGCCTATGCCGAGGCCTCGGTTGACCCGGCCTCGGTGGGACTGCTGGTAACCGCTGCCGACGGCTCCCCGGAACAGGACCGGATCGAACTGCAGATGCTGCGGAAACAGGTAGCCGAAAGCACCCGGCGCCCTCCCCTGACCAGCACGGCAGCCGGACTGGGACACAGCGGCGCGGCCAGCGGTCTGGCATCGGTACTGGCCGGCTCCCTGGCCCTCTACCAGCAGATTATCCCCGGCTGCCCCGCCACGGACCAGCCCTGGGACGAGGTGGCCCACGGCCCGCTCCTGCTGCCCGCCACGCCGCGCCACTGGCTGCGCAACCGCGAGGAGGGACCCCGGCGGGCCGGAGTATCGTCACGCAGCGTGGACGGCTCCTGCAGCCACCTGGTGCTGGAAGAGTACGACACGCAGGAGGAGCGGGATGACCGCCGCGCACCGCTGGCGCCACCGGCGGAACAGCTTTTCCCCCTGGCGGCCGATACCGTGGAGCGGTTGCAGGAGCAGGTGGCCCGGTTGCAGGAGCGCAGCCGCACCATCACCACAACGGAACTGCCGCTGCTGTCCCGGGACTGCTGCCGTCGCTACAGCAGCGAACCGGCCCTGGGGCTGGCACTGGTGGCTGCCGACCGGGAACAGTTGTCGGCCCTGCTCGACCTGGCCCGAAAGACACTGGAACTGGGGACGGTCCCGGAAGAGACGACACCGGCCCTGCGGGAGAGGCTCTTCTTTACCACCGCGCCGCTGGCGTCGCAGGGTCAGGTTGCCTTTGTCTTCCCCGGCTCCGGCAACCATTACCCCGACATGGGACGGGAGCTGTTCTGCCGCTGGCCGGAAATCCTGCGCCGCCAGGACCACGAGAACCGCCGGCTGAAGGATCAGTTCCAGCCCGATCTGTTCTGGAACGGTCGCGATACCGCGGAGATCAGCGATAACCACCGGGCCGTGATCTTCGGCCAGGTGGCCACCGGCTGCGGGGTCAGCGATCTGGTACGTGGCTTTGGCGTTACACCAGCCGCCATGATCGGCTACAGCCTGGGAGAATCGGCCGCCCTCTTTGCCAGCGGCACCTGGCGCGACCGGGACCTGATGTTTCAACGGATGCAGGACTCCACCCTTTTTACCCACGATCTGGCCGGTGAATGCCGGGCAGCCCGTAGGGTCTGGGGATTGCCGGAACAGCAGCAGGTCACCTGGCGCCTGGGAGTGGTGACCGCTCCGGCGGAGCAGGTGCGTCGGGCACTTTCTGATCTGGAGCGGGTCTACCTGCTGATCGTCAACAGTCCCGACGAATGCGTGGTGGGTGGCGATGCCGAGGCCGTGGCCCGGCTGGTGCAGCGGCTGGACTGCCACTTCTTCCCCCTGGCCGGGGTCACCACGGTGCACTGCGAGGTGGCCAGGGCAGTGGCCGGGCCCTACCACGACCTGCACCTCTTCGATACCACGGCGCCGGCAGGCGTGGCCTTTTACAGCGGCGCCGCAGGAGCACGGTTCCAGCCCACCCGCGAAAGCGCGGCAGCCGCCATCCTGGAGCAGGCCCTGCACGGCATCGATTACCCGGCCACCATCGAGGCGGCCTGGAACGACGGCGTCCGGATCTTCCTGGAGATGGGGCCGGGCAATTCCTGCAGCCGGATGATCGGCCGCATCCTGGAGGGGCGCCCCCACCTGGCCCGTTCCGCCTGTTTCGACGGCCAGGAACCGGTGCTGGTGCTGCTGCGCCTGCTGGCCTCCCAGGTGGCGCACCGGGTTCCCCTGGACCTGTCCCCGCTCTGTAGCCAGCCGGCGCCTGCCGACCGGTGCCAGGATGCTACCGGGCCACTGCTCAGACTGGCCACCGCTGCGGCCCCTTTCCAGCCGCCCCGCCCCCCTGCACCGAAGCCGGCGGCTGTTCCGTCAACGCCGGTGCCGGCGCCACCTCCCCCGGAGCCAGCCACGACAATGCCGCAACCATCGTCCACCGTCGTTACCGGCGACCCTTTGCTGGCGCAGTTCAGCCGCAGCCGCAGCGCCGAGCACGGGGCCCATGCCGCCTTCCTTGCCCTGAGCGACAGCATCAGCCGCGCCATGGCGGAAGCGATCTCCCTGCAGGCAACACTGCGGCAGGCCCTGGGCAGCAGCGAGTTGCTACCGGATGAAGCTCCTCCTCCCCTGCCCCGGCCGGTGGAGCCTCCTGCCCTGTTCAACCGGCAGATGTGCCTGGAGTTCGCCATCGGCTCCGTCGGAAAGATGCTGGGACCGCAGTTTGCCGAGGCAGACAGCTTCCCCACCCGGGTACGCTTGCCGGACGAGCCGCTGATGCTGGTGGACCGGATCACGGCCCTGGAGGGTGAACCCTGCTCCATGGCCAGCGGCCGGGTGGTGACCGAGCACGACATCCTGCCCGGCGCCTGGTACCTGGATGGCGGCCGTATCCCCACCTGCATCGCGGTGGAGGCGGGCCAGGCCGACCTGTTCCTGTCCGGCTACCTGGGGATCGACTTCATCACCAGGGGACTGGCGGTCTACCGCCTGCTGGACGCGGTGGTTACCTTCCACCGCGGCCTGCCCGGCCCCGGTGAGACCATCCGTTACGACATCCGGATCGAGCGGTTCTTCCGCCAGGGGGATACCTGGCTGCTCCGCTTCTTCTTCGAAGCCACCGTAAACGGCGAACCGCTGCTCTCCATGCGGGACGGCTGCGCCGGTTTCTTCTCGGCAGCCGAGCTGGCGGCGGGCAAGGGGATCGTGCGGCCGGCCGTTGATCCCCGCCCCACCAGCGGTATCCGCAGGCCGGAGTGGCACGAGCTGCTCCCTCTGGCGGTTGAGCGTTACGACGCCGACCAGCTGGACTGCTTACGCAACGGTGACCTGGCCGGTTGCTTCGGCCCCGCCTTCAGCGGCCTGGCGGTCCGACGACCGCTCACCATCCCCGGCGGCCGGATGCGGCTGGTGCACCGGGTAAACGAGGTCATGCCCGAGGGTGGCCGCTACGGCCTGGGCCGGATCACGGCCGAAGCGGACATCCACCCGGACGACTGGTTCATCACCTGCCACTTCGTGGACGACCGGGTCATGCCGGGAACCCTCATGTACGAATGCTGCATGCATACCTTGCGGATTCTGCTCTTGCGTATGGGCTGGGTGGCCGAGGCTGATAGCGCCGTCTGGGAGCCGGTGCCCGGTGTGGCCAGCAAGCTCTGCTGCCGCGGTCAGGTGCTGGAAACGACAAAAACCGTTACCTACGAGGTGGCGATACGGGAGATCGGCTACGGTCCCGAGCCCTACGTGGTGGCCGATGCCCTGATGTACGCCGACGGAAAGCCGATCGTGGAGATCGGCAGCATGTCCTGTCGCCTCTCCGGCACCGACAAGCGCCAGCTGGAGGCACTCTGGCAGGGGCGCGGAGCTGCGCCGCTGTCCGTCGGCTCCAGCAAACCAGCCATCTACACCAAGGAACAGATTTTAGCCTACAGCAACGGCAACCCCTCAGAAGGGTTCGGCGAGCCGTACCGTATCTTCGATCGCGAGCGCAAAATCGCCCGGTTGCCCGGACCGCCGTTCCAGTTCATGGACCGGGTCACCGCCCTGCAGGGAGAGCCGTGGATCATGCAGGCCGGCGCCCTGGCCGAGGCCCAGTACGACCTGCCGGCCGATGCCTGGTTCTTCGCCGAGGAGCGGCAACCGCGCATGCCGTTCTGCGTGCTGCTGGAAGCGGCCCTGCAACCCTGCGGCTGGCTGGCGGCCTACGTCGGCTCGGCCCTCACCAGCCCGGTGGACCTTTCCTTCCGCAACCTGGGGGGACGGGCACGCCAGCACCGGGTCGTCACCCCTGCCAGCGGTACCCTCACCTGCACCGCCCGCCTGACCAAGGCGGTGAGCAGCGGCGGCATGGTCATCCAGGAGTTCGACTTTTCCGTGGCCGACTGCCAGGGGATGCTCTACGAAGGGGAGACCATGTTCGGCTTCTTCTCGCAAGAGGCCCTGGCCAACCAGGTGGGTATCCGCGATGCCGATCCTTACCGGCCCACGGGTGCCGAATCGGCCAGGGGCCGCAGTCTTCCCTACCCCGACCATGGGCCGTTCCCCGGTGCCCTGCTGCGGATGATCGACCAGATCGAGCTCTACGTTGCCGATGGCGGCCCGGCCGGCCTTGGCTACCTGCGGGGCAGCAAGCAGGTGGATCCGGACGAGTGGTTCTTCAAGGCCCATTTCTACCAGGACCCGGTGACCCCCGGCTCCCTGGGGCTGGAGTCGTTCCTGCAACTGCTCAAGTTCGCGGCGGTTGAGCGCTGGGGCTGGCAGGAGGGAACGGCCCTTGCCTGCGTGGCCACGGGGCACGAACACCGCTGGCTCTACCGGGGACAGATCGTGCCCGCGAACCGCACCGTCACGGTGGAGGCCTGGATCACCGCAGCCGATGACCGCGAACGCCGGCTGACCGCCAGCGGCTACCTGGCGGTGGATAACAAACCGATCTACCAGATGATCGACTTTACGGTACGGATGGAAGAGAACTGATGCGCTACCGCAACGTATGTATCGAGGCCCTTGACTATGAACTGGCGCCGGTGGTGGTTGCCACCGCCGACCTTGAGGCACGGCTTGAGCCGCTTTACCGCGAACTGCGCATTGCGCCGGGACAGGTGCAGGCCATGACCGGCATCCGGGAGCGGCGCTGGTGGGAACCGGGCTACCCCCTCTCGCAAGGGGCCATCGCCGCAGGCCGCAAGGTGCTGGAAAGCACCGGTATCCGGCCCGCCGATATCGGCGCCCTGCTGTACACCGGCGTCTGCCGCGAGCAGTTCGAGCCGGCCACCGCCTGCCGGGTGGCTGACGGCCTGGGAATCAGCGGCGCCGTGGTGGTGCAGGACCTCTCCAACGCCTGCCTGGGGGTGTTGAGCGGCATGCTGGACATCGCCAACCGGATCGAGCTGGGCCAGATCCGCGCCGGCCTGGTGGTTTCCAGTGAGTCGGCCCGGGAAATCAACGAAGAGATGATCGCCCGCATGCTGGCGGAGCGGAACATGCAGCAGTTTGCCGGGGCCCTGGCCACCCTCACCGGCGGTTCCGGGGCCGTGGCAGTGCTGCTCTCCGACGGTTCCTTCGGCAACCGGGGGCACCGCCTGCTGGGGGGAATCACCATGGCCGAGCCGCGGCACCACGGCCTCTGCCTCTGGGGAGTACAGCCGGACGGCACGGGCGGCTATCGCCAGACCATGACCACCGACGGGGTCAATGTGATGAATCATGGGGTGGAGTTGGGACGCCGCACCTGGCAGGCGTTTCTGCCGGAAGTGGGCTGGCAGGCGGAGCAGGTGGACCGGGTGATCTGCCACCAGGTGGGTTCGGCCCATCAGAAGATGATCCTGGAAACCCTGGGTATTGCAGAGGAGAAGGATTTCACCACCTTTGAATACCTGGGCAACATGGGTACGGTCTCCCTGCCGCTCACCGCGGCACTTGCCGTGGAACGGGACATCCTGCTGGCCGGGGACAAGGTGGCTTTCCTGGGGATCGGCAGCGGGCTGAACTGCATGATGCTGGCGGTGGAATGGTAGAATACTTTTTTCTTGCTAAATAGCCGATCCTATGTTTCTGACAAGAGAAATCGGGCACGTGTTCACAAGGCGCGGGTGAGTGGGTGTAATGGCACATTGGCACGTTCCAGAGGGTCTGCCAGGTCTTTTCAGGATAGCCTTATGACAACAGAAAACCAGATCGAACAATCCTTAATCGAAAAACTGGTCGAGCTCAAATACACCTACCGCCCGGACATCCGCGACCGCGCCGGGCTGGAAGCCAACTTTCGCCAGCACTTCGAGGCTCTGAATCGTGTCCATCTGACCGACACCGAGTTCGCCCGCCTGCTGGAGTCCATCGTCACCCCTGACGTCTACGCCGCCGCCAAACACCTGCGCGAGAAGAACAGTTTCGAGCGTGACGACGGCACGCCGCTCTACTACACGCTGGTCAACATCAAGGACTGGTGCAAAAACAGCTTCGAGGTGATCAATCAACTTCGCATCAGCACCGATTACAGCCACCACCGTTATGACGTGATCCTGCTCATCAACGGCGTGCCAGCGGTGCAGATCGAGCTGAAAACCCTGCAAATCAGCCCGCGCCGGGCCATGCAGCAGATCGTCGATTATAAGCACGACCCCGGCAACGGCTACAACAAAACCCTGCTCTGTTTCCTGCAACTCTTCATCGTCAGCAACCGCAGCGATACCTGGTACTTCGCCAACAACAACGCCCGCCACTTCAGTTTCAACGCCGACGAGCGTTTCCTGCCGCTCTATCAGTTCGCAGATGTTAATAACACCAAAGTCACCCATCTCGACGACTTCGCCCTGCGTTTTCTCTCCAAGTGCGTTCTGGGCGAGATGATCAGCCGCTACATGGTTCTGGTCGCCAGCGAGCAGAAACTCCTGGTCATGCGCCCCTATCAGATCTATGCCGTCAGGGCGATCGTCGATTGCATCCATCAGCACTCAGGCAACGGCTACATCTGGCACACCACCGGCAGCGGCAAGACCCTCACCTCGTTCAAGGCTTCCACCCTGCTCAAGGACAATCCGGACATCGACAAATGCCTGTTCGTGGTCGATCGTAAAGACCTTGACCGGCAGACGCGGGAGGAATTCAACAAATTTCAGGAAGGCTGTGTCGAGGAGAATACAAACACCGAAACCCTGGTGCGGCGCCTGCTCTCCGACGACTACGCCGACAAGGTGATCGTAACCACCATCCAGAAACTCGGCCTGGCGCTGGATGACAGCAACAAGAACGGCTCGAACAAACGCACCTACAAGGAGCGTCTGGAACCGCTGCGCCAAAGCCGCATGGTCTTTATCTTCGACGAGTGCCACCGCTCGCAATTCGGCGAGAACCACAAGGCGATCAAAGAATTTTTCCCCAACGCCCAGTTGTTCGGCTTTACCGGCACGCCTATCTTTGAGCAGAACGCCAGCGCCCAACAGGTCGAAGGACAGCAGGCGAGCTACAAGACCACAGCCGACATCTTTCAGCAGCAACTGCACGCTTACACCATCACCCACGCCATCGAAGACCGCAACGTCCTGCGCTTCCACGTCGATTACTACAAGCCCGAGGGGAAGAAGCAGCCCAAGCCGGGTGAGGCGCTGGCCAAGCGCGCCATTGTTGAAGCCATCCTCGCCAAGCACGACGCCGCAACCAACCGGCGCAAGTTCAACGCCCTGCTGGCCACCGCCTCCATCAACGACGCCATCGAATATCACGCCCTGTTCAAAACCGTGCAGGCTGAAAAGCAGACCGCCGATCCAGACTTCCAGCCGCTGAATATTGCCTGCGTCTTCTCACCGCCCGCCGAAGGGAATAAGGACGTGCAGCAGATTCAGGAAGACCTGCCGCAAGAGAAGGCCGACAACGAGCAGAACCCCGACCAGAAGAAGGAAGCTCTCAAGACGATCATCGCCGACTACAACGCCCGATATGGCAGCAACCACAGCGTCGGCGAATTCGACCTCTACTATCAGGACGTGCAAAAGCGGATCAAGGATCAGCAATATCCGAATAGCGATCTCCCCCACGCGCAGAAGATCGACATCACCATCGTGGTGGACATGCTGCTCACCGGCTTCGATTCCAAGTTTCTGAATACCCTCTACGTGGACAAGAACCTCAAGTTCCACGGGCTGATTCAGGCGTTTTCGCGCACCAACCGCGTGCTCAACGACACCAAGCCCTACGGCAACATCCTCGACTTCCGCCAGCAGCAGGACGCGGTCGATACCGCCATCAGCCTCTTTTCCGGCGAGGCCGGCAAACCTGCCAAGGAGATCTGGCTGGTGGACCCAGCCCCGGTGGTGATTGAAAAATATCGAAAAGCAGTCGCGGCGCTGGATCAGTACATGACGCAAAGTGGCCTGGTGTGCGAGCCGCAAGCCGTCTACAACCTGAAGGGTGATACGGCGCGCATCGAATTCATTACCCGTTTCAAGGAAGTGCAGCGTCTCAAGACCCAGCTCGACCAATACACCGACATTGATGAAGCGCAAAAGCAAACCATCAATGAGATTTTGCCCGAGGATGAGCTGCGCTCCCTGCGAGGTTCCTACCTGGAAACCGCCCAGCGCCTGAAAGCCCAGCAGGGCAAAACCGGCAAGGACGCCGGCGACGCGCACGACGCCATCGAGCAGCTTGATTTCGAGTTCGTGCTCTTCGCCAGCGCCCTGATCGATTACGACTACATCATGGCGCTGATTGCCCGCTACTCACAGCAGACACCGGGCAAGCAGAAAATGAGCCGCCAGCAACTGATCGGCCTGATTCAGGCCGACGCCAAATTCATGGATGAGCGCGACGACATTGCCGAGTACATCGGCACCCTGGAAGCGGGCAAGGCTCTGGACGAACAAGCCATCCGCGCCGGGTTCGAGAGCTTCAAGGCCGGGAAGCACGCCCGCCAACTGGCCGCTATTGCCGAAAAACATGGGCTGGATGCCGCCGCTCTGCAAGGCTTTGTGGATGGGATTCTGCGTCGCATGATCTTCGACGGCGAACAGTTGAGCGACCTGATGGCCCCGCTGGAATTGGGCTGGAAAGCCCGCACCAAGGCCGAGCTGGCACTGATGGAAGAGCTGATCCCGCTGCTGCACAAACTTGCCCAGGGGCGGGAGATTTCAGGGTTGGGGGCGTATGAACAGTAAAACCGTACCGAGAAACTCGCACGCCTTTGCCGAGGTGCTGGGCCAGATCCAGCAGACGCGGCAGCGCGTCTTTGCCCAGGCCAACACGGCCTTGATCGATCTCTATTGGCGTATCGGGCAGACCATCAGCCACAAAGTGGCCCAGGCCGGTTGGGGCAAAGGGGTGGTGACCGAGTTGGCGCGCTACATTGCTCATGCCGACCCCACGCTCAAAGGCTTCAGCGATAAAAATCTCTGGCGGATGAAGCAGTTTTACGAAACCTATTGCGACGACGAAAAACTCTCAACGCTGGTGAGAGAATTGCCCTGGACGCACAACGTCACCATCTTTTCGCGGTGTAAAAGTCCTGCTGAACGGCTCTTCTACCTTGAGCAATGCCTGCAGGAGAAATACACCTCTCGCGAATTGGAGCGGCAGATCGATGCGGCCAGTTTTGAGCGGGTCTCACTGACCCAGCCAAAACTCTCGGCAGCGCTGAGAGTTTTACAGCCAGCCGCTGGCGAGGTGTTCAAGGACCACTATGTGCTCGAATTTCTGGGGCTGCCCGATTCCCACAGCGAAAACGACCTGCAAACCGCCCTCGTCCGGCACATGAAGGCCTTCGTCCTCGAACTGGGTCGCGATTTCCTGTTCGTGGCCGAGCAATTCCGCCTGCAAGTGGGCAACCAGGATTTTTTCATCGACCTGCTCTTCTACCATCGGGGTCTGTCGGCCCTGGTGGCCTTCGAACTGAAGATCGGCAAATTCCAGCCCGAGCACATGGGGCAACTCAACTTCTACCTCGAAGCGCTCGACCGCGACGTGAAGAAACCCCACGAAAATCCCAGCATCGGCGTCCTGCTCTGCCGCGACAAGGACGAAGAAGTGGTGGAATACGCCCTCTCCCGCAACCTCTCCCCCACGCTCATCGCCCAATACCAACTGCAACTGCCCGACAAAAAACTGCTCCAGGCGCGGCTGCATGAATTGCTGGCGGGCGAATGGGCGATGGATGATAAAGACTCGTCCGGGGAGGATGGGCGATGAAGGCAGAGAAAAAAAGCGGATTGGTGCCCAAGCTGCGCTTTCCTGAGTTTCGGGAGGCGGGTGAGTGGGAGTTTCGTAACCTTGGGAGGGTCGCCGAGAACCTAGACAATCGGCGCGTACCAATTACTTCGGGCGATAGAGTAGCGGGAATGATTCCATATTACGGAGCCTCTGGCGTCGTTGATTACGTTAAAGGCTTCATCTTTGACGAGGATTTGCTCTGTGTTTCAGAAGACGGAGCTAATTTGGTCGCGCGGACATATCCGATTGCTTTTCCAATCTCTGGAAAGACGTGGGTAAATAACCATGCTCACGTCTTGCGATTCCAGAACCTCTTCACACAAAAGTTTGTGGAGGTCTATTTGAACTCCATCAAGCTCGACGACTTCATCACTGGTATGGCTCAACCCAAATTGAATAAGACGATGCTCGACAGCATTCCCATTCCTTGGCCCACAGTACCCGAGCAACAACGCATCGCCGACTGCCTCGCTTCCCTCGACGAACTGATCACCCTGGAGGCTCAAAAGCTCGACACGCTCAAGACCCATAAAAAAGGGCTGATGCAGCAGCTTTTCCCCGCCGAAGGCGAAACCCTGCCCAAACTGCGCTTCCCTGAGTTTCGGGAGGCGGGGGAATGGGAGGAAATGCAAATTGGTGACTTGAAGCCATTTGTCACCAGCGGCTCGCGTGGTTGGGCCGCTTACTACGCAAATCAAGGATCGCTTTTCGTTCGCATCACAAATCTCACGCGAGAATCTATTTATCTCGACTTAGCTGACACCAAGTTCGTGAAACTTCCACAAGAAGCCAGCGAAGGGGTTCGAACGCAACTCAAAGAACACGACGTTTTAATTTCCATCACCGCAGATATTGGAATCATCGGTTACGTCGATGCAAGCATCTCTTCTCCCGCTTATATCAATCAGCACATCGCGCTCGTGCGTTTCGATTCATCGCAAGTGTGCAGTAAATTCGTAAGCTATTTCTTAGCTTCCGAAAGGTCGCAGCGACTTTTCCGTGCGTCGACCGATATTGGCACAAAGGCGGGAATGAGCCTGATTATGGTTCAGAAGATTCAAGTTGTGCTCCCAACTCTGCCTGAACAACAGAAAATCGCCGACTGCCTCACCTCCCTTGACGACCTGATCATCGCCCAAAGCCAAAAACTCGCCGCGCTCAAGACCCATAAAAAAGGGCTGATGCAGCAGCTTTTCCCGGCACTGGAGGAGGTGACTGCATGATCATCAAAATCAACCGACTTGCCAATTTTGCCAACTTTCGCCAATTTCAATGGGGAAACAACACGAACTTTACCAAGTACAACCTCGTATACGGGTGGAACTATTCTGGAAAGACCACTCTTTCACGACTCTTTCACATACTGGCCAACCCAACAAGCCTATCGCAATGGCAAGGATGCCAATTTGAGGTTGAGCTTCAAGGCGGAACCAGGTTGACGCAAACCAATCTTGCAAATCCACCGCGTATAAAAGTCTTTAACCGCGACTTCATCCAAAGCAACTTCCAGCAAGAACACAAAGCCCCAGCGGTGTTCATTGTCGGCGGCAACACCATCCACCTTCGCAATCGCATCTCTCGCCTGAACGAGCACGAGACCAAAACAAAAACCATCAAGGACAGACTGAACGAAAGCCACCAGCAGCTCAGAAAGGAACTTGATTCACTTGGTACTGCGCATGCCAGTTCTGTAGCCACACTGACAGGCGACAAGACCTACAACCGTACAAAACTGGCTGCTGAAGTTGAACGAATCAAAGCGACACCCCAAGCTTTCATCCTTACAGAAATAGCCCTCCAGGCCAAAGTATCGCTCCTGCGCAGTACACAAGATTGGAAAGACATCAATCCGGTTGCAATTTTTGTGGGTAACCTGGAGGCTTTGTGCCAGAACCTCTCAACTGTAATGCAAAAGACGGCATCAAATGAGGCCATCACAAAACTCAAAGAAAACCGCGAACTGGAATCCTGGATTCGTACAGGCCTGACGTTCCACACGGATTCAACGGAATGCGAGTTCTGCGGCGCCACAATCTCCGCCGATCGGTTGGCCACCTTGCAAAAACACTTTTCCAAAGCCTACGAAGATTTGATTTCTGAAGTAGCGACCCAAGTAAACACGCTAGAAAAGATCAAGTTCACCATCACTCTTCCAGACGAGCGTGATTTCTTTCCAGACCTCAAGGAACAGTTTATTACGATCAAGGGAAAGACTGACGCATGGCTCACTTGGGCCAATAGTGTCATAGGCGAACTTGTGAGCCTCGCCAAGCAAAAGCAGCTCGCTCTTGAAACGCAACTCGGCTGCGAAGTGGACACCAGTCGTGTCTCTGAAATTACTCAAATCGTCGTGGACATCAACGCGCTTGTTACGACGCACAACCAAAAACGCACCCAAATCGATAGAGAAAAGACAGCCGCCAAGGAAACTATCGAAAAGCATCACGCCGCGATTTTTTATCAATCCAACAATATTTTAGACAAAGAGACCGCCATTCAGAGGTTAAAAGATCAAGTTGATAAGTCCCAAAGTCTTTTGACGGGTATCGTAGGCAAGAAGGCTGCAATCGAAGCACAGATCCAGCAACAATCCATTGCTGCACAAAGAATCAATGAGACGGTCCAGTTTCTTTTGCCCGACAATAATATCTCAGTTGCCGAAATCACAGGTGGCTCTTTTGAGTTCAGGCGCGATGGCACCCCAGCCAAGAACCTAAGTGAAGGCGAGAAAACGGCTATCACCTTTGCCTATTTCCTCGCCACACTCGAAAACAATGGCGCGTCACTGAATCAGACCATTGTCTTTGTCGACGATCCCATTTCCAGCCTCGATTCGAATCACATCTATGCCATTTATGCGTTAATCACCAAGCGTCTTGATTCTTGTTTGCAGATTTTCGTTTCCACTCACAACAGTGAGCTTTACACACTGCTCAAAGATTATTGGTTCAAAGCGCGGCAACATTTTGCTAATCACACCACTGCATGCTCATACTACACACGGAGATTTCTTGATAGCGCAGGACAGGAATGGCACTCTACGCTGGAGGACACGCCAAATCTTCTCCGGAAATACAAATCCGAATACCAGTTTATTTTTGAGCAATTGCACAAGTTCTCAATATCACAATCACCATCGCTTCATGAGGCTTACACCGCCCCCAATTTGCTGCGCAAGTTTCTCGAAGCTTACCTCGGCTTCCAAAAGCCCTGTATATCTAAATGGTCAGACAAACTCGATCTGTTATTTGACACTGATGTCGAGCGGACAGAAATTCAAAAGTTCTCCGACGACGCCTCACACTTGCAAGGCTTGAATCGTGCGCTCCAGCAACCTAACTTTGTCTCCAATGCACAGAATACAGTCATGAAAGTCATTCAGGCGTTAAAAACCAAAGACCTCCCGCACTACACATCCATGTGCACTGTCATTGGAGTTACCCCATGACTTTTTTATCTGCCCACGCCAAGCTGCCAGCGATAACTACGGACAAAATAAAACAAAAACTGATATTTATCACATGCCTGGCAAGCGCAAATACGTTTCGCGGCACGATGAATGCCACAATAATCAGGAAATTCTCTCCACAGTGTGTAGAGAATCTGAAAGGGGTGTCCACATGACGCAGCTCATCCTCTACACCAGCGAAGACGGCCAATCTCAAGTACAACTACGGGCCGACCGGGGCACGGTCTGGCTTACCCAGTTGGAGATGGCGGAGCTATTCAACGCCAGCAAGCAGAATATTTCGCTGCACCTGAAAAATCTGTTTGAAGACAGGGAATTGCACGAGGAGTCAGTTGTCAAGGAATCCTTGACAACTGCGACCGACGGTAAAACCTACCGGACTAAGCTCTACAATCTGGACGCCATTCTGGCAGTGGGCTACAGGGTGCGCTCGCCGCGTGGTGTGCAGTTTCGCCGCTGGGCCAGTACCGTGCTGGCGGAATACCTGAAGAAGGGTTTCGTCATGGACGACGAGCGGCTCAAGAACCCCGATGGTCGCCCGGACTATTTTGACGAGATGCTGGCCCGCATTCGCGACATTCGTGCCTCGGAAAAGCGCTTCTATCAAAAGGTGCGTGACCTGTTCGCGCTGGCTGCCGATTACGACAAGACCGA
The DNA here is from genome assembly GCF_933509905.1 of Trichlorobacter ammonificans. Lineage (GTDB taxonomy): Bacteria > Desulfobacterota > Desulfuromonadia > Geobacterales > Pseudopelobacteraceae > Trichlorobacter > Trichlorobacter ammonificans. Next base: position 1,538,599 of record NZ_OW150024.1, read on the forward strand.
TCAAACCACCCAGCAATTCTTCGCCACGGTGCAAAACCTGCTGCTCTACGCGGTGACACTGCAGACCGCCGCCGAAATCATCCTTGCCCGCGCTAACCCCGCCGATGCCCATTTCGGCCTGCTGGCCTGGAAGGGTGCCCAAGTGCGCAAGCAGGACATTCTGGTGGCCAAGAACTACCTGACTGAGGACGAAATCGACACCCTCAACCGCTTGGTGGTGATCTTTCTTGAAACCGCCGAGCTGCGGGCCAAGCGGCAAACCATCACCAGCATGGCCTTCTGGCGTGAGAACGTCGGGCAAATTATCACCGCCAACGGTTTTCCGCTGTTGGCAGGTGCGGGCTCGGTCAGCCATGCCCGCATGGAGCAGCAGATTACCCCGCTCTTTCTCGACTATGACCAACGCCGCAAAATAGAAGAGGCGCAAGCGGCGGATGAGCAGGACGAGGCCGAACTGAAGGTGCTGGAAAACAGAATCAAACATCGCAAGGAAACCACGTGACCGAACTCGACCAAAGACAACTGGGCAACACCCTGTGGGGCATTGCCGACCAACTGCGCGGGGCAATGAATGCGGACGACTTCCGCGATTACATGCTCTCCTTCCTCTTCCTGCGCTATCTGTCGGACAACTATGAAACGGCGGCGCAAAGGGAGCTGGGGCCGGATTATCCGAAACTGGACGCAGGCAATCGCAGCACACCGCTGGCGGTGTGGTACGCGCAAAATCCGGACGATACCGCCGAATTCGAAAAGCAGATGCGCCGTAAGATGCATTACGTCATCCAGCCCGTCTACCTGTGGGGGAGCATTGCCGAGATGGCGCGCACCCAGGACAGGGAACTGCTGCACACCCTGCAAAACGCTTTCGATTACATCGAGAACGAATCCTTCGCCAGCACTTTCGGCGGACTCTTCTCCGAGATCAATCTGAATTCCGAAAAGCTGGGCAAGGGGTACGAAGCACGCAATGCCAAGCTCTGCACCATCATCAAGGCGATTGCCGAGGGGCTGGCCCAGTTTTCCACTGACAAGGACACCCTGGGCGATGCTTACGAATACCTGATCGGCCAGTTTGCCGCCGGCTCCGGCAAGAAGGCGGGCGAGTTCTACACCCCCCAGCAGATTTCCAGCATCTTGTCGGGCATCGTCACGCTGGACAGCCAGGAACCGGCCACCGGCAAGAAGAAGCAACTGGAGAGCGTCTTCGACTTTGCCTGCGGCTCGGGCTCGCTGCTGCTCAACGTGCGCCACCGCATGGGGGCGCACGGCATCGGCAAGATTTACGGTCAGGAGAAAAACATCACCACCTACAACCTGGCGCGCATGAACATGCTGCTGCACGGGGTGAAGGATTCCGAGTTCGAGATGTATCACGGCGACACGCTGACCAACGACTGGGACTGGCTTCGCGAGATGAACCCGGCCCGTAGCCCCAAGTTCGATGCGGTGGTCGCCAATCCGCCCTTCAGCTACCGCTGGGAACCGTCAGAGGCCCTGGGCGAGGACATGCGCTTCAAGAATTACGGCCTGGCCCCCAAGTCCGCCGCCGACTTCGCCTTTTTGCTGCACGGCTTCCATTACCTGAAGCCCGAAGGGGTAATGGCCATCATTCTGCCCCACGGCGTGCTCTTCCGTGGCGGCGCGGAAGAACGTATCCGCACCAAGCTGCTCAAAGACGGCAATATCGACACCGTGATCGGCCTGCCCGCCAACCTGTTCTTCTCCACCGGCATCCCGGTCTGCATTCTGGTGCTGAAGAAGTGCAAAAAGCCCGATGACGTGCTCTTCATCAACGCCGCCGAGCAGTTCGAAAAAGGGAAGCGGCAAAACCGCCTGCGCCCGGAGGATATCGACAAAATTCTCGAAACCTATCAGTACCGGCGCGAAGAGGAGCGCTATTCCATGCGGGTATCAATGGAGCGAATCGAGAAGGAAGGCTACAACCTGAACATCTCGCGCTACATCAGCACAGCCCGGGCGGAAGAGGAGATCGATTTGCAGGCGGTTAACGAGGAGTTGCTTTCGCTGGATCGGAAGATCAAGACTGCAACCGCAAGGCACAACGAATTCCTCAAGGAGCTAGGATTGACCCTGCTGCCATGATAGGTGGTGAAAGGCAGGAGCGTGGTTAGATGCACACGACCAATTTCATTGCCGCTTCAGACACGAAAGGCTACTCAATTACACTATGAAATCCAGACTGGCAGAACATTACCCCTTCAAAAGCAACTACCTCGACCTGGACGGCGTCAACTACCACTACCTGGACGAAGGTAGCGGCCCCACGGTGGTGATGCTGCACGGCAACCCCTCCTGGTCGTTCTACTACCGCAACCTGGTGCTGGCCCTGCGGGGCAGCCACCGTTGCATCGTGCCGGACCATATCGGCTGCGGCCTTTCCGACAAGCCGGGGGATGACCGCTACGACTACACCCTGCCCCGGCGGGTGGCGGATCTGGAACGGCTGCTGGACAGCCTGGAGCTGCCGCAGAAGCTCACCCTGGTGGTGCACGACTGGGGCGGCATGATCGGCATGGCCTGGGCCGTGCGTCATCCGGAGCGGATCGAACGGCTGGTGATCCTGAACACCGCCGCCTTCCCCCTGCCCGCTGCCAAGCCCTTTCCCCTGGCCCTGCGTATCTGCCGGGACACCTGGCTGGGTACGCTCTTGGTGCGCGGTTTCAACGCCTTCAGCCGGGGCGCAGCCCGGGTCGGCTGCAAGCGGAACCCGCTGTCGCCGGAGCTGCGGGCTCTGTACGAGCTCCCCTATGACTCCTGGCAGAACCGGATCGCCACCCTGCGTTTTGTGCAGGATATCCCGCTTCAGCCGGGGGACCGCAATTACGACCTGATCTGTGACGTCAGTGACGGGATCGGACAGTTTGACACGCTGCCGATGCTGATCTGCTGGGGGGAGAAGGACTTTGTCTTTGACCGCCATTTTCTGGCGGAATGGCAGCGCCGTTTTCCGGCTGCCGAGCTGCACCGCTACCCGGACGCCGGCCACTACATCCTTGAAGACATGCAGAAAGAAATCATTCCTATTGTGCTGAATTTTATGAACAAGTCTTGAGTATAGCCGTTCGTCAGATCAATCCCGCCAAATGATCGTGGAGCTGTTCCGGCGTGAACGGCTTCTTGATGCTGCTGTTGGCCCCGCTGGACAGGGCCTCGGCAATTACATCCTCGCCCCCCTCGGTGGTGATCATGACGATCGGTACAGCGTAGCCCCCGGCCCGTACCTGCCGTACGAATTCGATGCCGTCCATGTTGGGCATGTTGATGTCCGACAGAATAACCCCCACCTCGGTGCCCGAATGAAGGATGCTCAATCCTTCGTAGCCGTCGCCGGCCTCAAGGACCTCCGCCACCGGCAGCGCCGCCTGGCGCAGCGAGCGGGCGATAATCTTGCGCATGGTTGACGAGTCTTCCACAATCAGTACCGATTTCATGCTGGTGCGTCCTTTCCGTTTATCCTGCCGGCAAGGCGAGGCTTGACGACTAACGTTTCCATCCCCTGCTGTTCAATGCTCATACCGGTACCGACAGGTGATTCGTCAGTCGGGTGAAGTCGATGGATTTGCCCACAATGGTCAGGCGATTGTCCGAGTCCAGCACATCGGCAAACAGGTCCCCGATATCGCTGCGAGACGAGATAAGCAGCACTGCCGTCGGCATCTGCCGTCGCGGATGGTCCTGTTCGAACAGCCTGATCATGTTGAAGGTTTCCCGGCCGTTCATGATCGGCATGTCGTAATCCAGCAGCACGGCACTGTACGGTTCGCCCTGTTCAAAGGCATTGATGAACTTGAGAACGCCGTCTCTGCCGTTTTCAGCCTCGTCAACCGTCCCCAGCCCCAGGTGGCTGAAGGCAACCGAAACCATTGATCTGAAGGAAAGATCGTCATCCACGACCAGAACTTTCATGGCTGAACACCTCCATTTCCCGGTGAGCGAACGGTCATGCACACAGATGCCGACAGGGAGTCCGATGGTTGCAGGATACGTGCGCTTCGCGACAAACGACAGTCGGATAAATCGGAAGGAGGGGGTCGGGAAAATCCCGAGGGGCTATTCGGGGGAAATGAGGCCGCTTCTGATGGCGTAACGGGTCAGGTCGGCAATGCTGTGCAGGTTGAGCTTCCTGGTTACCTGGGCGCGGTGGGTCTCCACGGTTTTGACGCTGATCCCCAGGTGCCAGGCGATCTCCTTGTTGTTGCTTCCCTGGGCCAGCATCTTCAGAACTTGGGTTTCACGGGGCGACAGGGTGGGCAGTGCGGTCTGGTCGGCAGGATCAACGGTGAGGCCCATCAGGTTGCGCACCACGGCGCCGGCAATATGGCGGCTGATGAACAGCTCGTCGCGCATCACCGTCCTGATCCCTTCGAGCAATTCGTCGGAGGCGCAGTCCTTGAGCAGGTAGCCCAGGGCGCCGGCAGACAGGGCGGCGCAGACGATTTCCGGTTCGTTGTGCATGGAGAGCATCAGCACCCTGGTTTCCGGCAATTCGGCGAGGATGCGGCGCACCGCCTCGATGCCGTCCAGGTCGGGCAGGCTGATATCCATGATCACCACGTCGGGCCGGTGGCGGCGGGCCAGCTCCAGGGACTCCCCTCCCCTGCCGGTTTCCGCGACGATGCTGATGGCCGGCTCATCGGCCAGGATCACCTTGAGGCCGGTACGGAAAATGGTGTGGTCTTCAACCAGTATGACGGTAATGGTGGTATCCATGGGCATACTCCCTGCCGGAGCCCTGTGTCAGTGGCCGGTGTGGGCCTGCAACGGAATCCGAATCGAGCAGCAGCTTCCCTGTGCCGGTGCCGATTCGACACAAAAGGCCCCGCCCAGCAGTCCGATGCGCTGCCGTACGTGAAAGAGACCGAACGAGTTCTGATACACTGCCTCGTCAAGGGTTTCCACCGCAAAGCCCCTGCCATCGTCCCGCACGATGATCGAGATGCCTGCGTCGTCGCGATCAATGACGATGGCAACCGACTGCGCGTCGGCATGCTTGACGATGTTGATCAACAATTCCTTGACAATGCTGAAGAGGGTGGAGCGAAGGGAAAGCGGCACCTGCGGCAAGGGGCTCCGCTCCTCGACCGAGACGGAAAAACCGTGGGCAGCCCCCAGGTCGGCGGCCAGTTTGGCCACGGAGGGGGTCAGTCCCAGTTTCTGGAGCAGGGGCGGACTGATCTGGATGGTACGATTCCTGATCTCGCCGATGGTGGCGGCCAGCAGCTCGGCTATCTGTCCGATCTGGCTCCGCTGCTCCGGGCTCCGTTCCCGCAGCCGGTCAATGAGTATCTTGAGCAGTGCCAGGTTCTGACCGATATCGTCGTGCAGCCAGGCCGCCAGCCGTCGCCGTTCACGCTCCTCGGCCAGACAGAGTTCCTCGGTCAGGGCTGCCAGCTGCTCCTGGAAGGCGCGCAGTTGCTGCTCCGTTTCCTCCCGCATCCGCAGTTCCCGATTGAGCGCCGCGGTCCGTTCCTGCACCTCCCGCTCCAGACTTTCGTTGAAGGAGCGGAGTTTCGCCTCGATCCGCTTGCGGCCGGTGATATCGCTGTGCACCGAGATGATCCGGCCCGGCCGGCCGTCGGTGTCCAGGCGCAGCACGGTGCAGCGGTCCAGTACCCAGACATGGCTGCCGTCCTTGCGGCGCATCCGGTATTCCATCTCCAGCCGGGGAGCACCACCGGCCAGCATCTTTTCATAGGCCGTGGTGACCTGGCTGCGCTCCTCATTGCAGACGAGCCGGAGCCATTCGCGGATATCGCTGCCCAGCTCGTGGGGGCCGTACCCCAGCATCTCCGTCCAGCGGGGCGAGCAGGTGACCTGATCGCTGGTGATGTCCCAGTCCCACACCCCCTCGCCGCTGCCGCCCAGCGCCGAACGCCAGCGTTCCTCGTCCGCCGCCACGGTCCGCTCCCGCAGCATCTGCTCGGTCACGTCGTGAATCGTGGCCAGGATCAGGGTCTCGGGACCGTTGCCGGCAGCGCAGGTGTGAATCATCACCTCCCGCAGGCCGAGGGCGGTACGGTGGGTGCTGTTGATGGTCTGTTCGATCCCCTGGGCAGCCAGATTCAGTTCGGCAAGGGTCACCCCCGGATGGTGGGTGTCGAAATCGTAGAAATACCGATCGGTTTCGTCGTCGGTCGCCAGACCGTAATAGGCGCGGGCCGCGTCGTTGGCCCCCAGAATGCGGCCGGTTTCCGCCTGAACCACCATCTGCGCCGTGGCGTTGCACCGGAAAAAGGCGTTGAATAGGCTGCCGTTCAGCAGCATGGTCGCTCCCTGGGTTCCGCTGTCACCCCGCCACGGTCTCAAGGAAGAATGCCTCCATGTCCTTGCGGCGCGGCTCGATCCGTTCGATGGCGCACCCCTCGGCCAGGGCCTGCTGGATGAACGGCTGCAGCCCCTCTTTACCGACAAACAGCTCCTCATGGGCACCATCGGCACGCTGCAGCCGCACCTGGTACCCCTCCAGCCCCTGCTGCAGGATGTTTTCCACGCTGTCCACCACCCTCAGCCGTCCCTTGCTGATCACCCCCACCCGGTCGCAGACCTTTTCCACGTCGTCGGTGATGTGGGTGCTGAAAAAGACGCATTTGCCCCGCTTTTTCAGGTCAAGGATGATCTCCTTCACCAGGGCCCGGCCGATCGGGTCCAGACCGCTCATCGGCTCATCCAGGATGCAGATGCCGGGATCGTGGATCAGGGCCTGGGCCAGCCCCACCCGCTGCACCATCCCCTTGCTGTAGCTCCGGATCGGCCGGCGGCGGGCCTCCCACAGCTCCAGCAGCTTCAGCAGCTCCTCGCTGCGCCGGGCCACCAGCTCCTCCGCCATGCCGAAGATGCCGCCGACAAACTGCAGGTACTCCTCGGCGCCGAGGTAATCGTAGAACGCGGGATTTTCAGGCAGATACCCCACCTGGCGGCGGGCAGCGGCATCGGTGATCGCCATCCCGTTGATGGCGGCCGAACCGGAGGTGGGGCGGATCAGCCCCATCAGGCACTTGATGGTGGTACTCTTGCCGGCGCCGTTGGGCCCCAGGAAGCCGAACACCTCCCCCTGCTCCACCGCCAGCGACACCCCCTGCAGCGCCTCCACCACGGCACCCTTCTTCCCTGTGTACCGCTTGCCCAGCTCCCTGATATCAATCGCCGCCATGGCGTTTTTCCCCTTTCAATGTCGCGAAGGCGAACTTGCTGGTGCTGGCCACCCTGCCGTCGGGCTCCAGGTAGAATCGGCCGCCGTAGGGATCAACCGGCGGCGGCGACAAAAGGCCGCCCCGCACCAGTTGCCCGATGTCGGAGGGCAGCCGCCCCTGCTCCTCCCTGAACCGGTCCCGGGCCGCCTCGATCCGCCGCACCTCCTGGAACGCGGTGCGGCGCACCCGATACTCTTTTTTCAGCACCGGGTTCAGCTCACCCTTTTCCATGGCGGTCAGGTAGGCAATGGCCAGGTCGGTACGGCCCGCCTCCTGCAGGTAACGACCCGCCAGGCTGATGAAGAGACTGTTGTTGCTGAGCTCCCCGGCCCGGCGGTAGTACTCGGCCGCCTTGGCGTACTCTTTCAGGAAATAGGCATGGTTGAACCCGGCGAAAAACGGCAGGTACCAGTCCCAGGTGCGGTACTTCATGCCATACTCCAGCAGGTCGTTGGCCACCGTGAACTGTTTGGCGTCCCAGGTGAGGAACCCCTGGGCAAAGTAGTAGGCATCCATGTTGTACGGATCAAGTTGCACTGCACCGTGCAGCAGCCGGGACATCCCCGGCAGGTCCGTCGGCTCGGTGATCACCTGGCCGCTCTGGGCCTTGTTCAGCACACCGCCGAAATACATCAGCACCTTCATCACCAGCGATGCCCCCACCAGTTCCTTCTGGTCGGCGCTGAAGGAGCGGATCAGCCTGATGCTGGGGACAAACCCCAACTTCTCTTCCATCGGCTTGCTGTGCATGTAGGTGGTGAACGGGCCGATCACCAACCCGTAGGTGAGTAGCCCCGCAAGCAGCACGGCAGGAGCGGCACCGCGCCTCATTGCATCTCCCTCCGGTTGAAGATCAGCATGGCGCCCCCCAGCAGCATGGCGGTGTAGGCGATGAAATAGAGCAACGTCAGCCCCAGCCCGGCTGCGGTGGGCATGATGCCGTAGATGGCGTTCACCTTCAAATCAAACCCGGCCAGGTTGGGCAGCAGGTAGTAGACCGCGCTCACCACCGGTTTCAACAGGGGGGAGACGGTCTGGGCCGCTGCGGGAGAATGGACGTACTCGTACACCTGCTGGCTGACGCCGCTGGACAGGAAGGCGCAGATGGTACCGAAGATCGGCAGGAAAAAGGAGGTGCTCACCGTGGAGAGCAGCAGGGCCACCGCCACCAGCAGGATATATTTAAGGGTGGCGAACAGCACCGCCAGCACCAGCAGGCTCCAGACCACCGGCCGGTCCGACGGGTAGATGCCCGAGGCCAGCTTCACCGCCAGCAGCGCCACGGTCCCCAGCACCGCCGAGGTCAGCGCCAGGAACAGGGCCAGACCGAAGAACCGCCCCAAAAGGTAGGAACTGCGGCTGATCGGCAGGCTGAGCACGCTGTAGGTATAGCGCCGCTCCATATCCTTCCAGAGGGAGGTGGCCCCCAGGAACACCGACAAGAGCAGCAGGATGAAGGAGAGCAGGGAAAGGGACAGGGTGATGGACAGCTCGGTCACCTGCCGCATGGAGAGCGAGGCGGCGGAGGGGATGAACAGGAACAGCACCCCCAGGGCCATGATCCCCTGAAAGACCCGGTCGCGGAAGATGCCGCGCAGGGTGGTTAGCATGATGTCGCGCATGGTAGTGCTCGTCTCCTTACTGGTAGCGGCTGGCCGTCAATGGCTGACAAGTGTAATCAGTTCCGCCGCATGTTGCAAGGATGGAAGCTGACCGGTGGCGGCGGAGCCGAGGCTGTGGTACATACTGTGGCACCATCACCGCACCGAGAGGACCACACCATGACCACCACCCCATGCTGGCGCCGCTTTCAGGACACCCTCTGCCACTGCCCCGACCTGGGCCTCTGGCTGGACATCAGCCGGATGAACTTCCCCGACGACTTCTTCAGCAGCCAGGAACCGGCGGTCCGGCGGGCCCTGGCCGCCATGGCCCGGCTTGAGTCCGGCATTATCGCCAACCCGGATGAAAACCGGATGGTGGGGCACTACTGGCTGCGGGCCCCGGAACTGGCCCCCTCCCCTGCCCTGACCACGGAGATCAAAGAGACGGTCCAGCGGATTCTCGCCTTCACCGCAGAGATTCATAGCGGCAAACGGACCGCCCCCGGCGGCCGTCCCTTCAGGAAGCTGCTGGTCATCGGCATCGGCGGCTCCGCCCTGGGCCCCCAGTTCGTGGCCGACGCCCTGGGCGGCCCCCACGATCTCCTGACCCCCTACTTCCTGGACAACACCGACCCGGACGGCATGGACCGGGTCTTCGGCCAGATGGGCGACCTTGCGGACTGCCTGGCCATTGTCATCTCCAAAAGCGGTTCCACCAAGGAAACCCGCAACGGCATGCTGGAGGCCCGGGCAGCCTGGCAGCGGGCCGGGCTCGACTTCAGCCGCCAGGCCGTGGCCATCACCGGCACCGGCAGCGAACTGGACACACTGGCCATTGCCGAAGGCTGGCTGGAGCGGTTCCCCATGTGGGACTGGGTGGGGGGGCGCACCTCCGTCACCTCGGCCGTGGGGCTCTTGCCCGCGGCCCTGCAGGGGATCGACATCAGCGCCCTTCTGGCCGGAGCCCGCACCGCCGACCAGGCCACCCGCGAAAGCGACATCCGCCGCAACCCGGCGGCGCTGATGGCTCTCATGTGGCTCCAGGGCTCCAGCGGCTGCGGCAAGCGGGACCTGGTCATGCTCCCCTACAAGGACCGGTTGCTCCTCTTCTCCCGTTACCTGCAGCAGTTGATCATGGAATCCATCGGCAAGGACCGGGACCTGGACGGCAACCAGGTGGCTCAGGGGCTCACGGTCTACGGCAACAAAGGCTCCACGGACCAGCATGCCTACGTGCAGCAGTTGCGGGACGGGGTACACAACTTCTTCGTCACCTTCATCGAAGTATTGCAGGACAGAAGCGGCGCCTCACTGGAGGTGGAACCGGGGGTCACCAGCGGCGACTACCTGTTCGGTTTCCTCTACGGCACCCGCCAAGCCCTGGCGGAAAAGGGGCGGGAATCCATGACCCTTACCGTGGAGCGGATCGACCCCGCCACCATCGGCGCCCTGATCGCCCTGTTCGAGCGGACCGTGGGGCTGTACGCCTCCCTCGTCAACATCAACGCCTACCATCAGCCGGGGGTTGAAGCGGGCAAGAAAGCCGCCGGTGCGGTGATTGAACTGCAGAAAAAAGTGCGGGCCCACCTGGCGGACCATCCGGGGAGCAGCGACCCGACGGCCGTGGCCGCTGCCCTGGGGGTGCCGGAGCAGACGGAGCTGGTCTTTGCCATTTTGCGGCGGCTGGCGGTGCGGGGGTAAAACAGCTCCGGTACGGCAAGACGTTGCTTGCGAAAGCAGTCTGGCAGTCGCCGGAAGCGCAGCAGGAACACGGTCATCACCCCGGCTTGCACGCCATGGCGTACCGTGTTATCGCACAACGAAATCCTGATCGATACGAGTTCGTATGAATGCAGTGGCCATTTCCCCCAAGTTTCAGGTCGCCATCCCCAAAGATGTCCGCAACCAACTGCACCTGGTGCCGGGGCAAATGATGCAGGTCACCCCCTGCGAAGGGCGGATCGAGATCATCCCCGAGCGGAGCATCACCGAGATGTGCGGCTTTCGGAAAACCAGGGACGCTTCCCATATTTTTATGAAAACGGGGAAATGTTTCTGATTTCCTGATTAATCCAGAGCATGGAGGCCCTGTATGTACAAAATATTCAAACGTATTGCTATTGTGGTGTCATCAGTACTATTAGCCGCCTGCGGAAGCGATAATCAACCTCAGCCAAACATCGTCCAACAACAACTCCAGGATGTGCTCGTATCCAAGTACGCAGCGTATACATCCGCCAATAATTTGCCCGAGAACGCCGGCGCACTGGTGTACATCCATACGCCGAACGGAGTATCGGTCGCCACTGCCGGTTTTTCTTCGCATGTCAATGAGAACTACCACTTCAGAATAGCCAGCAATACCAAAACATTCACTGCTGCGGCCATTATGCTGCTTGATCAGCAGAAACGCCTTAACATTGATGACCATGTAACGGACACGATACCCAATAAAGCCATACCCTACCTGCCAACGTCTCCTAGCTATCAGATACCGTACAAGAGCTCCATTACCATCAAGCAATTATTATCGCACCGTGCCGGTGTGTTTGACGTAACCAACGATCCGGTCCCCCCATCCAGCAACGCCGTGTATGCAGGAAAAACCTATGTGGAGGAGTATATCTACAAAACACTCGGTGACGGGGACCACCAGTTCACCTTCGATGAGCTTGTCGGCGTCAATGCAGTAAATCAGCTCTCCTACTGGCCTCCGGACGGCGGTTATCACTACAGTAACACCGGCTACTCCCTACTGGCCGTCATTATTGAACGAGTGACGGGACAAAGCTATGGTCAATTCATTGCCGAAACCTTTTTTGCACCAATGGGGCTCAATGCAACATCAGCCCCCTGGTCTTCCAACGAACGCGCTCTTCCGCAACCATTCATGCGGGGATTCAGCAACACAGGAGACGGCTACCGGGAAACCACCGAGGACAACATGTCGGCCAACGTCGCAGAGGGCAACATCATCTCCACCGCGGCCGACCTGGCCACATGGATAAGGACGCTTCTGACCGGTAACGGGCCGGTCAACAAGAGCCAGGTGGCCCGCATGATTACCATCCCGCCGGGCAATGAGCAGAAGCAGTATGCGCTGGGAATCAGCCGTTATGCCGATATCGGTTACGGACATACCGGTGCACACATGGGGTACATGAGTCTATCCGCATACAATCCCCAGGACAATCTGACGGTAGTGGTATTTTTGCCCTTTCTCGACTTTACAAAGGTCGACAAGCAGGGGGAATTCCTGCTCGGCCTGGGTAAAGAGGCACGGAAAATCGCCGGGCACATGGAGCCCTGGTAACACTACGGAGCTCTCAACAACGGATACCGGCACGATCGGCTGCCTGAGCGTAACGATATCCTGACTCGATAGACAGCTACCATCATCTCGACGATGCTCTTGTATGTGTGCCACGAAGAAGGAGTTTTCCATATGAAGCCGTTGAGATCTGTCATCGTCGCGGTGTGCTGTCTGGTGTACCTTCTGTACATAAGTGGCTGTTCCTCTTCTTCCCCCGGCTACACCGCCACCATTAACGAGGGAAGAACGGCCGCAAGGGAAATGATGGAACAAACCGGCGCTTCGTCGATTTCACTGGCCCTTATCGACGGAGAGCAGGTGGTATGGACGGAAACCTTCGGGCTTGCGGATAAAGCGTCCCGGACAGCCCCATCGGCAGATACCATGTACTGTATTGGCTCCACCAGCAAGATGGTGGCAGCCATTGCCGTCATGAAACTGGTGGACCTGGGACTGATCTCCCTCGACAGGCCGCTTAGGAACTACATCACCTCCTTCAGCATGGCATCGCCCGAGTATGCGCAGGTAACCGTCAGAATGCTGCTCAACCATTCGGCAGGCTTCCCCGGCGGAGACTACCGCAATTCGGAAACATCCACCCCCCTGCCGTTCAGCTTTTCCGCCCAAGTCCTGGAAACCCTCAAGACCCAGCGGCTCAAGCATGCACCGGGCTATATGAGCGTCTATGCCAATGACGGTTTTACCCTTATAGAACAGCTCGTTTCGGCGGTTACCGGCAAAAGCTATGCGCAGTTCGTTCAGGAAGAGATATTTACCCCGCTGGGTATGAATACCAGCCGCTATCCTCTGGATTACTTCCCGGACGGCAGCTTTGCTAAACGATATGCCGATGACAGCCCCCAGCCGCAACTATTTTTGAACAGCTTCGGTTCCGGGGGGCTCTACAGCACGCCGGGGGATATGGCGAAAATAGCCATGATGTTTCTGAAAAAAGGAAAGGTCGGCACGGTCCGCATCCTTTCGGAAGCATCGGTTGCGGCGATGGGGGTCGACCAAACGCTCTTCAGCTTTAATCCGGTGAAGTCAAAATCTTTCAGCTATGGCCTGGGCTGGGATACGGTGATTCAGCCGGGGCTGGGTGCGGTCGGTGTGACCGGATGGCAAAAAGGGGGGGATGTAACGCTCTATGGCTCGGCCATGATCGTCGCGCCGGCAGATGGGTTGGCAGTGGTGGTCATGGGTGCTTCAAACAGTTTCGGATCGGGCAGCGCGACCGTTATTGCGGAGCGGATCCTGCTGAGGGCGCTGGCGGAAAAGGGTAGGATTGCTGCCATGCCGACACCGTTGAATCTCCCCACCCGCCCCTTGAAAACAGCATCTTCGGGCCAGTTGGATTCGGCCGTCGGGTACTATGCCAGCAACTCGACCGTCATGCGGGTGCAAAAGCAGCCGGACGATTCGTTAAGCATAGCCAGATACGATGCCGCAACCTCTGCGTGGCAATCCTGGATCACCGGACTGAAACTGCGAGACGACGACCGGTTTTCCAACAACGAAAAACCAGGAATGTCCTTTTCATTCATAACCACGGATGCTCGGCAGTACGTAACAATCAGGTATGTTACCGGCTACGGCCATTACCAGGATGATATAATCCAGGGTCAGAAAATCGCCGCCCCGGGACTACCGGCTGCGTGGAGCAGCAGAGCAGGCAAAAGCTGGCTGCTGGCAAATGAGTATCGCGATTCTGAGGCATGGGAGTCGCCGCTGATGCGCCTGAATACGTTCGATGGCTTTCTCGCGGTAAACAGAGGAGGAGGGCTTCAGGTGGTTGACCCGGCTGCCGGCGACACCAGGGCAGGCATGATGCTGACAATTCCGCAAGTATACGGCAGGGATCTGGACGACGTCGCTATAGACACGACCCGCGGTGAAGAATGGATTCGCTTAGGCAGCACCCTGTATCGCCCACAGGAGACAATCACCGCGCTGTCTGCCGGAAGCTCCGCCGTCACGATAGGTGCCGAAGGGTTTGCTGAATGGCGTAAACTCCCGCCAACAGGTTCCGTATCCATCAGCGGCGCCTCCGTATGGAGGCTGTATGACGCCGGGCTCGAGCAGAAGGCAACGGGCACGGGGGACGGCAGTACCATGCTGCCCGATTCCGGAACGGCGGCCTATCTGGTGCTATCGGCTCCGCCCGGCACCCGGATCACCCTGAACCTGGTACAGTAAAAACGGGTACAATGAGGAGCATGCACCACATTGACATGGTTCATGGTTGGGGTCGGACCAAAATAACAATTCGAGTTTATTAAGATAATCTCAAAAATCAGCCTCATTTTCACGCTTAGAAGTGCATTTTTACCCATCGAAACGAGCTTTTAAGAATGGCACGCGCAAATCGACACCATATTCCGGGGCAAGTGTGGCATATCACCCATCGCTGCCATAAAAAGGAATTTCTCCTGAAGTTTGCCAGGGACCGGCGGCGCTGGCAAACATGGCTGTTTGAAGCCAGGAAACGTTTTGGCCTTCGAGTGCTCAACTATGTGGTTACATCCAATCACATACACCTCCTCGTAATCGATAGCGGTCCTGAGGTGATTCCCAACAGCATCCAGCTTATTGCGGGAAGGACTGCCCAAGAATTCAATCAGCGTAAAGAGCGGAAGGGTGCATTTTGGGAAGACCGTTATCACGCCACTGCCGTTGAACGGAATGAACATCTGATCCGCTGCCTTGTGTACATTGATCTGAACATGGTCCGAGCGGGAGTGGTAAAGCATCCGTCCGAGTGGGAGGCGGGAGGCTTCAACGAGATTCAGAATCCACCCGCTCGGTACGGGGTGATCGATCGCCACGGGCTACACGAGTTCTGCGGCATCCCCGAATGCGAGTCTTTTGCCGAGCATCACCGGCATTGGGTACAAGATGCCTTGCAAAATAACGCGAGCAAGCGGGAGCGTCTCTGGACCGAGGCAATTGCCGTCGGCAGCAGCGGTTATGTTGAAGAAATAAAAGGGAAGCTGGGGACAAGGGCAGTCGGCAGAAAGATTGAAAAGCATGATGGCGATATCTGCATCATCAGAGAACAGCCAGTTTCTTATAATGCCGTTTTCGACCAGGAAAACGAGGCTCTAAGGCAGGAAAATGGTTGTTATTGGGAGAGTTTTTGATTGAAATCAGGACATTAGCTTGGTCCGACCCCAGCCACCACTCCGGCAACCGCAGGAAACGCAGCAGGAACACTGTCATCACCCGGCTTGCACACCATAACGTACCATGTTATCGTACAACGAAATCTTGATCGATACGAGGTTCGTATGAATGCAGTAGCTATTTCCCCCAAGTTTCAGGTCGTCATCCCCAAAGATGTCCGCAACCAACTGCACCTGGTGCCGGGGCAAATGGTGCAGGTCATCCCCTACGAAGGGCGGATCGAGATCATCCCCGAGCGGAGCATCACCGAGATGCGCGGCTTTCTGAAAGGGATCGACACCACCTTTGAACGGGAAGGAGACCGGCAGTGAACATCGTCGATTCCTCCGGCTGGCTGGAGTACTTTGCAGACGGCCCGAACGCCGAGCAGTTTGTCGCGCCGCTGTCCGACCGCGAACGGCTGCTGGTGCCGACCATCATCATGCATGAAGTCTTCAAGGTCGTGCTGCGGGAACGTGGCGAAAACAGCGCCCTTCAGGCCGTGGCCCTGATGCGGCAGGGAACCGTGGCGCCGCTTGGTGAAGATATCGCCCTTTCGGCTGCCCGGCTGGGGGTGGCGCATAAGCTTCCCATGGCTGACAGCATTATCCTGGCGACCGCCCGCCTCCACAACGCGACCGTCTGGACCCAGGACGTCGATTTCGAGGGGCTTGACCACGTGCGGTATTTCAAGAAGCAGGCAGTTTGAGCAGCAGAGAAAGCGGGCCTGACGTTCCGACACGCTGATATCCGGGGAGCAACCTGCCCGCTGAAAAATGCTGGACAACAAACCGGCAGTACGTTACAACGCAGCAACACAACGCCATTGACAGGAAGGCCCATGCGACAGCGGCTTCCAGAAAAACAAAATAAATTCAACCACTAAACCCGCCCAAAAGGCGGGTTTTTCGTTTTCCACAGAGTGTGGAAAGTTTTTTTCAATGGTCTTGTAACAGGTCGGAATTAATCAGGAAAAAAGTTGTGTAAAATTTCTTTCAATTTAAGGGCTCAGAGGGGCGGCTGACAGAAAATTGCCAGATGCCAAGTATGACCCTGGTGAGTCTTTCAGGATATGACGTTATCTAGTCAACCAAATGCAGTCTTATTTGTGATATTAGATAACCGTGTCTGAGACAAGAAGCACAAACTCGCTGAGGAGGCCTCCATGCCGTCAGCTAAGCTACTACGACAATTGATTAAATCTGGCTCTGAAGGCAACTTTGACGCGTTCAGAACGGTTACCGAGCAGGTTATTCAGGAAGAACGTGCCAAGCAGCACCATCTTCTGGCGAATGACCTTGAGCGGCTGCTGTATGGCCGGCTCACTCCAGTAAATGGAGTGAGCAGAACCATTACAGACAAAGTACCTGAAGATAAAGAGCGTGGCCTTGCACTCTTGCAGGTGAGGGAACCAGTCAGAACACTGGAACACATTGTACTTTCAGACGAAAACCGGTCATTGCTCGATGAAATTCTTCAGGAACACCACCGCCGGGATCTCCTTGGCAGCTACGGCATGTACCCGGTTGACAAGATGCTGTTCTGTGGCCCTCCTGGTTGCGGCAAGACGTTAGCAGCAGAGGTAATCGCATCCGAAGTGGGCTTACCACTGGCAATTGTCCGTATCGACAGCGTTGTCTCCTCCTATCTGGGTGAAACAGCGGCAAACTTGCGGAAGGTCTTCGACTTTATTGCCAAAACCCCGATGGTTGTTCTGTTTGACGAATTTGACGCATTGGCAAAGGAACGCAGCGACAGCGCTGAACATGGCGAACTTAAACGAGTCGTCAATGCAGTCCTGCAAATGCTTGACGCCTACGAAGGCAAGAGCCTGCTGATTGCCGCCACCAATCATGAATCAATCATGGATTCTGCTATCTGGCGGCGCTTTGATGAAGTTCTGGTATTCGATACACCCAATGCCGAACAGATTCGCCGTCTCCTTACCATCAAGTTGCAGGGAGTACGACGGGATTTTGAGCTTGATCGGGCCAATCTACCGGGAATGTTCAAAGGCATGAGCTATGCGGATATAGAGCGGGTCTTGCGTCGTGCCATTAAGGACATGATTGTATCAGGCAAAGAATTTCTAGCCATTCGCCATATTCAGTCTGCGCTCAGTCGGGAAGATGCTAGGTTGAACAGACTGAAAAGGATATAACTAATGTCCTATCCACATCTTGTCCTGCAACGAGAAGAGCCAACACCGGAGCGCCGGCCTAGAAGAAGAGGCCCCTCGCACCAACCGGCCGACCCGGCAGCCCATGGAAGAACGCTTCAGAGCTATTTGGGACAGGCTGTAACACAGGCAGATACGGATATTGGCGGGTTTGACGCACGGAGGCTGTTCAAGTTTGAGGTGCAAAAGGGTTTTGACCCGGATGAGTTGCGTAAAGTCTCGCCTGACGTTGAAATTGTCAGCCAGGAAGAGGAACAGGTTGTAGTTGCCTTTGTCAGCGCAGCTGCCTTGCAGGTATTCGAGGCGCGGTTGGCAACCCTTGCTCAGGGTGGTCTTCCGGTTCATTTTAACGTTCTGTATGCCCTGAACAGTTTCAACGGCTGGTTGCCGGAAGACAGAACCGGCTGGGCGCTGCGACGCGATGGCTTTCCTGCAACCGATACCTTTGTTCTGGATGCTGAACTCTGGCCTATTGAAGACAACCCGCAACAACGCCAGCAACTCACTGACACATTCAGGCAGTGGCTGGATGACAACAACTTCACATACATTGATCGTGTCGTACAGCCTGGGATCATCATGTATCGGGTTCGGTGTAATCGGCACCAGGCAGAAAATCTCCTCCTCCATCATCGTGATGTAAGAACCGTTGACCTGCCACCCCGCTATCACCTGGAAACCCAGATTCTCCAGGCAGATGTCCAAACTCTTACACCGCCAGTATCGCCAGCAGAAGAAGCCCCTCGCATTGCCATTCTAGATAGCGGCATTACTGCCAACCATCCGCTAATTGGTCCAGCAGTGGGTGGGACGCACTCCTTTATTGCCGGCCATGATGCCAATGATAACCATGGTCACGGCACTCAGGTGGCAGGCATTGCTCTTTATGGTGATATTGCGAATGCCATTGCCAATAATTCTTTTGTGCCGTCTTTCTGGGTATGCAGCGGCCGTGTTCTGGACGGCAATGCTCAAGCCGATGCAGGATTTATTGAAAACCAGATCATCACTGCCGTTCGGACTCTCCATAACGAGTATCAATGCCGCATTTTCAACGTATCCATCGGCGATACCAATAAGCCGTATATCGGTGGACATATCCGCAGCTTTTCCCGAACGCTTGATACCCTCTCGCGGGAACTCGACATACTGTTTGTCGTTTCGACGGGGAATATGGCATGGGATCAGCTCGAAGGACTGTCCTGGATGAATGATTATCCGGAATATCTTACGCGAGACGAATGGGCAATCATCGACCCTGCACCGGCACTCAATGCACTAACCGTAGGCAGTCTTGCTCGCTATGACCAGAACCACAGGATGCTCAGATATCCTGACGATCCCGCTGAAGTACCCATAGCTAGACATAGCCAGCCATCACCCTTCACCCGCCGTGGTCCGTCAGTTGGCAACGCAATCAAACCGGAGCTAGTTGCTTTCGGAGGCAACTGGTCCCTCAACACCCGGGACGACCACATCAGCTCTCAGCGCCTCGGAGAAGTTACGACAAACAGAACCTTTGCGACGGACGGTCTTTTCAAGGATGCCTGCGGAACCAGTTTTGCCACCCCCCATGTGACCCACCTTGCCGGGCAAATCCTCTGTGAAGTTCCGGATGCCAGCCAGAATCTGCTGCGGGCGCTGCTCGTTACACATGCCCGACTTCCGGCTGGAAGCGATGAAATGTTTCCAGACAAGAACAAGCTGAGAAACGTGCTGGGATACGGAGCAGTAGACCAAGCGGCTCTCATGCGTTCCATCGACAATGAGGTTACTATGATTGCGCGTGGGACTCTGGCAGACAAACGGCATCACTTCTATGAGATTCCTATTCCGGAGGACTTTGTCAGTCAGGGAAAGCGCAACCGTGAACTGACAGTAACACTTGCCCATACGACACCGGTACGGTCAACACGGGTAGCCTATAAAGCGACACGGCTTGAGTTCCGGGTCGTAGCCGCACCGGATATTGATCATGTTTCGACGATGTTCAATCGGGCAACCACTGCTGACGATTACGAGAGGATTGCGGAACTGGGTAACGCCAGTCTCGGCCCCAGCATGCGGTCAAAAGGCACGGTGCAATCAGATACCTGGACTTTCAAACAGTTCAACTCCCAGTCGAAGCTCCGCACGGATCGCCTCTTCGTCGTGGTTACTCGAAATGATTTCCCGTGGGGGACGAGCATCACTTCAACCGATGAAGCGTACGCCTTAACGGTCTGCATGCGTGACCGAACCAATCATCAGGCCCGTCTCTATACCCAGATTCAGGCCCGTCTCCAAGCCCGTGTAAGGATTCGGTCCTGAGACAACAAAGGGACAGACACCAGCTTGAATACCGCAGGTGCCTGTCCCCCTGTTTTTTCAGGTTTGCAAGAGATTTAATCCCGTTACTCGTACCGCCACTTGAAGGTAATCACCTTGCAGGAGGGCATGGCGCTGCGAAAGGCGGCCAGGCCTTCATCCGTGGTCCGGGTGCCGCTGAGGGTGAGCCAGCGCAGCCCTTTCAGGGCGCAGAGGTTTTCCAGGCCGCTGTCGGTGATTTCGGTGTGGTAGATGTAGAGCCGCCGCAGGCCGCTGAGACAGGCCAGCTCCTTCAGCCCTTCATCGGTGACCGTGGTGTTGGAGAGGTACAGCTCCTGCAAGCCGCTTAAACGACTGAGCCAGGTAAGGGCCTCGTTCCCCACGTCGTAGAGGAACAGGGCCTGCAGGTCGTCCGGCTGCAACTGCTCGATGAACTCCATGGGGCTGTTGCCGTCGCCGTCCCCCCGCACATCCAGCCGCACTCCCTTGTCCAGCGGGATTTCCCGCGCTCCCCGCGCCGGTCCCAGCTTCTGCCAGTCACGATAATCCACCGAGCTGATGGCCCGCAGGTAGAGCATGCCGCAGGGGGCGTCACCGGGAAAGCGGATGACCCTGGTTTCCAGGGCCGGGGCCTGCCGCTCCTCCACCGGCTCGGGCTGTCCCTGCAACTGGGCCAGCCGCTTGCGGGCCTTGGCAATATCCAGGTCCACGGTGGCGGCCATTTCGGCCAGGTAGTCGATGCCGTCGGCCAGCCCCTCGTCCACCCGCTGCCGGAAGCAGTAGATGTCGGAGTTCCGCAGTTCCTCGATCCGCTCGATCAGGTCCCTGATGTTCTGCCGGGTCTGGGCGATGCGCCGGATCAGCCGGATCAGCTCGGCGCCGATGTCGATCCCCTTGGCGGTTTCCGGCCCCATCTGCCATTCCTTGAGGATTTTGTTCAGACGGCTGCGGTCCCCCTCCTGGTAGGCCAGGTTGGCAACGGCCATCAGTTCCTGACGGCGGCTTTTCTCCTCCTCGTCGCTGGCCAGGTCGGGGTGAATGGTCTTGGCAACCTTGCGGTACAGGGTTTTCAGGCTTTTCTCGGCAGCAACCTTGGCGGTGGTGTCGATCTCATCGTCCAGGTGGGCGGTGGTGCCGGTGGTGAAGGTACTGCCGGTTTCGGCGGTATGGAAGTATTTGTGGTGTTCCTCGGTGCGCTCGCCGGTCCCCAGCAGGCCGCTGATCTGCCATTCCAGTTGCTCAAGTTCGGCGATCCGCCCCCCCAGCACCTGTTCGTAGGCCCGCTCGAACAGCCTGATCTCCGACTTGACCGTGGCCAGTTCCCGCTCGTACCCGGCCTGTTCCTCAAGCAACTCGGCAAGGATGCGCCGTTTTTCGTTCAGCTCTATCTCTTCCGGGGTTCTCATCGGTTCGCGCCTTCGTCTGTCTGGTGGTGGTGCAGGAACAGTTCACGGGCCAGCCGCAGGGTAATCTTCCGGCCCGAAGCCAGGGCCGCGCGGTACAGGTTGTCGCAGGCCGCCACCAGGGCTTCCGAGTCCCGGGGAAGCACGGTGAGCAGCCAGGCGGCCACGTCGTCCGGCAGCAGCACCTGCCGGTCATGGGCCAGTTTCAGAATCAACTGCTGCCGTGCCCGGTCGTCGGACAGCTCCAGGGCCGCCACCAGCCCCCAGAGCAGGCGGGAGGTAAGGTGCTCGTCCAGGTTGCGCAGTTCCCGCGGGGCCGGCCTGCCTGCCAGGGCCAGGGGCCGCCCTGCGGTGTGCTGGCGGTTGAACGCTTCCCAGATGATGAAACGCAGCTGGTCGGCATCGGCTAACTGGTCAAGGTCGTCCAGCAGCAATACCGGCAGGTCGCACATCTCGTCCAGCAGTTGGTCGGCATCCTGCTCCCGCATGACGGCGCAGGAGAAGATACGGTAGGCGTCGCCGGCCACCTGGCGGCCGATGGCGTGCAGCAGGTGGGTCTTGCCGCTGCCGCCGGGACCGTAGAGGTAGAGCAGCTTTTCCGGGTCAGCCGGGTCGGCGCAGCGTTTGGCGAACTCCAGGGCGGTGCGGGTGCTGGCGCAGGGGATGAAGGAGTCGAAGTCAAAGCGCGGCGGTACGTTCAAATCAAGTATCTGCTGCTGCATCAGAACAGGGCCCCCTGGGGCTGCTGGCTCATGACCCTGCCGAAGTGGCTGAAGGCGGCCGCCGTGGCGGTGCGGCCGCGGGGGGTGCGGTTCAGGAAGCCGTTCTGGATCAGGAACGGTTCGTAGACATCCTCAATGGTGTCGCTCTCTTCGCCGATGGCCGCCGCAATGGTGTCCAGCCCCACCGGGCCGCCGCCGAACTTGTCGATAATGGTGAGCAGGATCATCCGGTCCATCTGGTCGAACCCCATCTCGTCGATCTCCAGCAGCTTGAGGGTATCCCGGACCACGGCCACGGTGATGGCGCCGTCGGCCCGTACCTGGGCGTAGTCCCGCACCCGGCGCAGCAGCCGGTTGGCGATGCGGGGGGTGCCCCGGCTGCGCCGGGCCAGTTCCAGGGCGCCGTCCCGGTCAATGCCCATCCCCAGGATGCGGGCCGAACGGGTGATGATGGTGGACAGTTCCTCGTGGGTGTAGAACTCCAGGCGGGAGATGACGCCGAAGCGGTCCCGCAGGGGCGAGGAGAGCAGGCCGGCCCTGGTGGTGGCCCCCACCAGGGTAAAATGGGGCAGGTCCAGCTTGATGGAGCGGGCCGACGGCCCCTGGCCGATGATGATATCCAGCTGAAAATCCTCCATGGCCGGGTAGAGGATCTCCTCCACCACGTGGGACAGCCGGTGGATTTCGTCGATGAACAGCACATCGTGGGGTTCCAGGTTGGTGAGGATGGCGGCCAGATCACCGGGACGCTCGATCACCGGCCCGGAGGTGGACTTGAGGTTGACCCCCATTTCGCAGGCCACGATGGTGGCCAGGGTGGTCTTGCCCAGCCCCGGCGGGCCGTAGAGCAACAGGTGGTCCAGGGCCTCGCCCCGTCCTTTGGCGGCGTCGATGAACAGCCGCAGGTTTTCCCGGATTTTTTCCTGGCCGATGTAGTCGTTGAGGGTGCGCGGACGCAGGGTGGCGTCGAACTGCAGGTCGTCGTCGCGGCGCTGGGGGGTAATGGCACGTTCCATGGCCGGAAATATGACCTATTTTTTCCCGGTTGTGAATAGCTAATACAGCCAACAGCGCGGAACCGTGACCAATGCCGGAGATTTTAGCGGCACCAGCCACCGGGAATCTGCTACAGTACTCCCTTCCCATGACCACCACACCTTTACCCATAGACGAGATCCTGCCGGAGCTGCTGCGCACCGTGGCGGCCCACCCGTGCACGTTGCTGTCGGCGCCGCCCGGCGCCGGCAAGACCACCCGGGTGCCTTTGGCGCTGCTGTCCGTCATCCCGCCGGAAGCGGGCAGAATCCTGATGCTGGAGCCCCGCCGCATCGCTGCCGTGGCCGCGGCCCGCTACATGGCCGATTCCCTGGGGGAGCCGGTGGGGCGGACCGTGGGCTATGCCGTCCGTTTCGAACGCAAAGCATCGCCGGATACCCGGATCGAGGTGCTGACCGAGGGGATGCTGACCCGCCGCCTGCAGGAGGACCCGGCCCTTTCCGGCGTTGCCTGCGTGATCTTCGACGAATTCCACGAGCGCAGCATCAATGCCGACCTGGGACTGGCCCTTTGTCGAGAGGTTCAGGAAGTGCTGCGTAACGACCTGAAACTGCTGATTATGTCCGCGACATTGGATACCGCCCCCCTGGCCCGGCTGCTGGGGGATGCGCCGCTGGTGGTCTCCGAGGGGCGCAGTTATCCGGTGGAAGTGCGCTACCCGGACCACGACCAGCGGCTGCGGCTGCCGCAGCGGATGGCAGCGGTGATCCGCCGGGTGCTGGCCACGGAGCAGGGAGACCTGCTGGCCTTTCTGCCGGGAAGCGGCGAGATTCGGGCCGTTGAACGGGAGCTGGCCGACTGCGGCGGGGTGCGGGTCTGCCCCCTGTACGGCGACCTGCCGCTGGAGCAGCAGCGCCGGGCCATCCTGCCGGGACCTGAGCGGCGGGTGGTGCTGGCCACCAGCATTGCCGAGACCAGCCTGACCATCGACGGGGTGCGGCTGGTGGTGGACTGCGGCCTGTCCCGCCGCCAGCAGCACGATCCGGCCAGCGGCCTGGACCGGCTGGTGACGGTGCGCAGTTCCCGGGCCTCGGCCCTGCAGCGGACCGGCCGGGCCGGCAGGACCGGCCCCGGCATCTGCTTCCGGCTGTTCTCGGCCCACAACTTCAGCGCCATGACACCCCACACGCCGCCGGAAATCCTCACCGCCGACCTGGCGCCGCTGCTGCTGGAGCTGGCCGCCTGGGGTGCCGCCGATCCCCGCGCCCTCCCCTGGCTGGACCCGCCGCCGGAAACAGCCCTGGCCGCTGCCGCGGAGCTGCTGCGCCTGCTGGGAGCACTGGACAGGCAGCACCGGATCACGGAGCTGGGGCGGGAGATGGTCCGCTACCCCCTGCACCCCCGCCTTGCCCGGTTGCTGCTGGAAGGAACGAAGCAGGACATGACCGCAACGGCCTGCCGTCTTGCTGCGCTGCTGTCGGTGCGGGAGCCGCTGCCCGCGGGACAGCCGGTTCTCTGCGACTCTGACCTGACCCAGCGTCTGGAGCAACCGCTGCAGGGCCGCCGGGAGCGGTCCCCCTCCCCTGCCCTGCGCATTGAACAGCAGTTATTACAAATTGTTGGATCACACAATCTCAAGCAACAGATACGGTCAGGGGCGCACGATCTGGCGCCGCTGCTGCTGGCAGCCTGGCCCGACCGTCTGGCCAGGAAGCGGAGCAGTGCTGAGGAGCGCTTCCTGCTGGCCACGGGCCGGGGGGCAACCCTTTCTCCCCGAAGCGGAGTCAGGAACCGCGACCTGCTGGTGGCGTTGCAGGTGGATGCCGGCAGCGGCAGCGACGGGGTGATCCACCTGGCCTCCGCCGTGACCGAAGCAGAGGTGCGGGAACTGCTGGCCGGCCAGGTGGCCACGGTCCGCCGGGTGCAGTGGGACGAGGCCGCCGGCCGGGTGACGGCAACGGCCGAAGAACGGCTGGGTGCGGTGGTGCTGGCCGGCCGCCCGGTGAAGGCGGACGACACGGAGGCGCTGCCGCTGCTCCTGGAACAGGTGCGCCGCATGGGGGTACCGGCCCTCCCCTGGAGCGCAGCGGCCCGCCAGCTGCAGGGACGGGTCTGCCTGGCCCACCGGCTGCTGCCGGAGGAAGGGTGGCCCGACCTGTCCGATGCCCGGTTGACGGAACAGCTGGAAGCGTGGCTGGGTCCGCACCTGGCAGGTCTGCGCTCCCGTCAGGATCTTGAGCGGCTGGAGATGCTTCATCTTTTAAAAGAAACAATCGGCTGGAACCTGTTGAAAAAACTGAATGACATCACCCCGACACAGGTAACAGTACCCAGTGGCCGCAGCGCTGCCCTGGATTACACCGCCGAGGAAGGACCGGTGCTGGCGGTGAAGCTGCAGGAGTTGTTCGGCCTGGCCGCCACCCCCACGGTCTGCCGGGGGCGCTGCAGCGTGCTGGTGCACCTGCTCTCCCCGGCCGGTCGGCCGGTGGCGGTGACCCGGGACCTGGCAGGGTTCTGGGAACGGGGCTATCTTGACGTGCGCAAGGAGCTGCGGGGCCGCTATCCCAAGCACCCCTGGCCCGACGATCCCGGGAACGCCCCGGCCACCCACCGCACCAAGCGGGCGGTCGAGCAGGCGAACCGGAACGGGAGGTAAGCCGATGTTGCTGGAAATGCACTGTCATACTGCGGAAAAATCGGCCTGCAGCTCGGTCAATGCCGTTGAACTGATCCGGCGGGTGCAGGCCCGCGGTCTGCAGGGGATTGTGCTGACCGATCACCACGCTCTCTGGAGCCATGACGAGGTGCGGGAGTTGCGCAGCCGGGCCGGGGTACCGGAGTATTTCCTGATCCTAGCCGCCCAGGAAGTGACTACGGCCGACCACGGCGACGTGTTGGTGTACGGTGCCACGCTGCCGATTGTCCGGGGTACCCGGCTGCAGGATATTCGCGAAGCCTGGCCAAAGGCCGCCCTGGTGTTGGCCCATGCCTACCGCAAGGGACGGCGGCCCACGGACGACCTGCTGAGCGATCCGCTGCTGGACGGGATCGAAATCTTCAGCTCCAACCATGGCGTGGCGGAAAACAGTCGCGGCCTGGCCGACTGGCACCGCCTGCGTTTCACCGCCATTGCCGGCACCGACACCCACGGCAGCCAGTACGCCGGCGCCTACCCCACCATCTTCGACCATCCGCTGACGGATATCGACGAACTGGCCGCGGAACTGCGCGCCGGGCGCTGCCGTCCTTTTTTCAAGGAAATTCCCCGTTCCGGCGCTAATGCCGTGGTTACGGAGGTGACCTTCGGCACCAAGGAGGGAGACGAGAACCGGGAGCGGATCATCATCCGCACCCTGCGGGACGAGCGGAAATGGCGCAGCACCGAACGGGCGGAAACCGTGATGGCGGCCGTGGCCGCCGCCGGTTTCGGCGCGGGGCGCTACCGGGTGCCCCGCCCCATCGAAATCGACCGGGAACGGATGACGAGCATTGAGCAGGGGATCAGGGGAAAGTCGCTCTTCGACAAGATCTGCGCCGCCGACCGGAACGACGGCCGACGCTATCTGGAGCTGGCGGGACGCTGGCTGGGCAGATTGCATCGGGCAGCCCTGGCCGTTACGCCGCCGCAGCAGTTCGCGGAGCGGGAACCGGCACGGCTGGCCCACTACCTCTCCCGTTTCGAAGCGATTAACCATCGCCACAGCGAGCGAGCCCGCCAGATAGCCAGGGCAGTGGCTGCGGCTGAACGGGAACTGGTCGGCAGCGACGGTTTCGTGCAGGGACATGGCGACTATCATCCTAAGAACGTAATGATCGGCCAGGACCGCCAGGAGGATCGCAGCACCCTCTTTGTTGCAGCCATCGATTTCAGCAGTTCGCTGATGCTCCCCCCCGCCTTTGACGTGGGTACCTTTCTCGCCCAGTACCGTAACCAGTTCTTCGGCGTTCCCGGAATTCTGCACGACCTGCCGGAGACGATCTTTCTGGAAGCCTACCTGGACGAAGGACCACCGGTGGGTGATGAGTTTCTCTGGCAGGTGGAACTGTTCCGCGCCCGAACCAACCTCTCCATCGCTTCCTATCTGATCCGGGTCGGCATGGGGGAAAGCGAGGACCTCTGGCGGGTGCTGGTTGATGCGGAGCAGTCCTTGAACCAGGTCTGGACGTCGCCATGATCGATCCCCGCCGCATCCACCTCCTGAACAACTGCCCGGAACAGACCGGCCCGGTGCTCTACTGGATGAGCCGGGAGCAGCGGGTTGCCGACAACTGGGGGCTCTGCCACGCCCAGCAACTGGCCCTGAAACGGCGGCAAGCGCTGGTGGTGGTTTTCACCCTGGCGGACAGCTTTCTGGGGGCCACCCTGCGCCAGTACGGCTTCATGCTGCGGGGGCTGGAGCAGGTGCGGCAGCAGCTGGCAAAACTGAATATCCCCTTTGTGCTGCTGCGGGGGGAGCCCCGGACAGAGCTGCTGCGCTTTATCGGGGCCAGCGGGGCCGGGTGCGTGGTCTGCGACTTCGACCCGTTGCGGATCAAGCGCACCTGGCGCGAGGGGGCTGCGGCCGCGGCAACGGTGCCGTTCATCGAGGTGGACGGCCACAACATCGTCCCCTGCCGTGTGGCCTCCCCCAAGCGGGAGTACGGCGCCTACACCCTGCGGCCCAAGCTGCACCGGCTGCTGCCGGAGTTTTTGACGCCCCTGCCCCGGCTTGAACGTCACCCTTTTCCCTGGAGCCCCCCCCTGCGGCAGGAGCCCTTTGACCTAGACCGGCTGCTGTCCGAGTTGCCCTGCGACCGTTCGGTTCCCGAGGTAAGCGGCTTCATGCCCGGCGAAGAGGCTGCCGCCGAAGCCCTGGCCGATTTCATCACCACCCGTCTGCCCGGCTATGCCCTACGCCGTAACGACCCCTGCGCCAACGGCCAGTCCGGCCTTTCCCCCTGGCTGCATTTCGGCCAGCTCTCTCCCCAGCGGGTGGCCCTGGCCGCGACTGCCGGCAACAGCGATCCCGACCGGGAAGCGTTCCTGGAAGAGCTGATCGTGCGGCGGGAGCTGGCGGACAACTTCTGCTGGCACTGCCCCGGCTACGACCGTCTGGATGCGGCGCCGGACTGGGCCCGCGCCACCCTGGAGCAGCACCGACACGATCCCCGTCCCTGGTGCTACGGGCAGGATGAGCTGGAGCACGCCGCCAGCCACGACCCGCTCTGGAACGCGGCGCAACGGGAGCTGACGACCACCGGCAAGATGCACGGGTACCTGCGGATGTACTGGGCCAAGAAAATCCTGGAGTGGTCCGCCTCGCCGGAAGAAGCCCTGGCCCACGCCATCTTCCTGAACGACCGTTACGCCCTGGACGGCCGCGATCCCAACGGCTACGCCGGCATCGCCTGGTCCGTCTGCGGCGTCCACGACCGGGCCTGGGGCCGCCGCCCCATCTTCGGCACCATCCGCTACATGAGCTTTGAGGGCTGCAGACGCAAGTTCGACGTGGCCCGCTACAGCGCAACCGTGTACTAGCCTCTTCCCTTTCCGCTACAACCGGTGCATAATATCCAACTTATGTTTCTTGACTGGAACCATATCGATACCGTGCTGCTGGACATGGACGGCACCATCCTGGACCGGCATTTCGACGACCATTTCTGGCTGGAACACCTGCCGAAGCAATGGGCTGCCCGCCACAGGGTGCCGCTCCCCCAGGCCAAGGAACAGCTCTACGCCCTGTTCCGCTCCCAGGAGCGGACCCTGAACTGGACCGACCTGGATTACTGGTCGGAGCGCCTGGGAATGGACGTCCCCCAACTGAAACTGGAGATCGAGCACCTGATCGCCGTGCATCCCGGCGTGGTGGAGTTCCTGCTCTTCTGCCGCCGGCACGGCAAACAGCTCTGGCTGGTGACCAACGCCCATTCCAAGACCCTGGATATCAAGCTGAAGAAGACGCGGGTCGGCCCCTACTTCGACGGCGTGGTGTCGGCCCACCAGGTGGGGGTGCCCAAGGAAGACCCCGGTTTCTGGGATCGGCTGCAACGCTTCGTCAGCTACGCTCCCGAGCGCACCCTGCTGGGGGAGGATACTGAGGACAATCTTGAAACGGCCCGGCTTTACGGCATCGGCTACCTGCTGCATGTCTGCCGCTACAGCTCCACCGTCTGTCCGGTGCCCTCCTCCCGTTTCGTGTCCATCGACTACTTTACCCGCCTGCTGCCGGCCGAAGGGTGTACGGCCGTGTCCATCGGGCAGATGCAAGGAGAACTCGCAGATGTCAGTTGAACTGTACGATGTCGTCATCATCGGCGGCGGACCGGCCGGCTTGGCCACCGCCTACCTCTGCCACAAGCACGGTCTTTCCTACCTGGTGCTGGAGTCGGGCAAGGCGGTGTTCCAGGGGATCGCCAACACCTATCCCCAGGGAAAGCTGGTCTACCCCTCCAAGCCCAAGGATGCGCCGGAGCCGTTTCTGATCGAGGAGTTGCGGCCCCCTGACAAGCCGGTGACCGTGGAGAGCTACCTGCAGTACATCCAGCACTTTGTCCAGCACGAGAACCTCAATATCCGCACCGAGGTGGCGTTTGAGGATATCCGGGACGAGCGGGACGGCCTGGTGGTGGTGACCGACAAGGGGCTGTTCAAGGGGCGCAAGGTGGTGCTGGCCTTTGGCAGCAGCATTCCCCGGGAACTGTCGGTCTACGGCGACGCCAAAATGGTGGCCAAGAACGTGGAGGACCCCAGCAAGTTCGTCGGCCTGAAGACCCTGGTCATCGGCGGCGGAAACACGGCGGCCGACGTGGTGATCGCCATCCTCAAAGCCAAGCGGGAGATGCACGACACCCAGCCGGTCTACTGGGCTCACAAGTCGGAGAAGTTCGACGTCAACAAGGAGACGGCCCAGCGCCTGGGCGAGGAGATCCTGCTGGGGGGGAACATCCGCCTGCTCCCCGGCGCCACCCCCCGCATCGGCGAAGTGGACAACGAAGGGGTTGACCGGCTGGTGATCCGGATCAACGAGTTCAAGCAGGCCGACAACATCGACCTCTACCACGCCCTGAGCTTCCCGATGCAGAACGTCATCGCCTGCATCGGCTCCCAGGGACCGGTGCCGATCTTCGACAAGCTGGGGATCCAGACCATCTCCTGCACCGCCGGGGTCTGCAAGGTGGCCAAGGAAGGGGACCGGCTGGTGCTTTTGACCGCCGACTTCGAGACCACCCGCAAGGGAGTCTACGTCATGGGGGGTGCCATCTCTCCCTCCTACATGAAGATCTGCGAAGGGGCGATCCAGGAGGAGAAGCATCCCAACCTGATCTACACCGCCATCAACGATGCCTACCACGTGGTGCAGGGTATCCGGCAGAAATTGGGGAAAGCATAATGATACGCAGCATGACCGGCTACGGCAAAGGCGAGACGGTATCGGCCCGGGGGCGCTGCCTGGTGGAGGTGCGCACGGTGAACCACCGCTACGGCGAGGTGACCGTGAAGCTGCCCCGCTCTTTCCTGGCCTGCGAGCACGAACTGCGCAAGCTGGCCGCGGCCCGGATCAAGCGGGGCAAGGCCGACCTGTTCGTGCAGTGGGAACCGGCTGCCGATGCGGCTGCGGCCCCGCCGGTGAACCTGGAGGCGGCCCGTGGCTACCACGAGGCGTTCAGGCACCTGGCCCACGAACTGCGCCTCTCCCCGGAGATTCCGCTCTCCCTGATCGTGGCCCAGCGCAACGTGCTGCAGGAGTCCGTGACCGAAGACAGCCCGGACCTGCTGCCCCAGGTGCTGGAAGCGGCAACGGCGGCCCTGGACTCCCTGGATGCCATGCGGCTTCAGGAAGGGACAGCCCTGGTCGTTGACCTGCGGCAGCGCCGCCAGACCCTGGAAGAGTTGGTGGGACGGATCAGGGACCGGGTTCCGGCCATGCTCGACGAGTTCCGGGCCAAGCTGGAGCAGCGGCTGGCCAAGTTGCTGGGGGACACCCAGCTTGACCCGCAGCGCCTGGCCCAGGAGGTGGCGATCCTGGCGGACAAGAGCGACGTCACCGAGGAACTGGTACGCCTGGCCAGCCATTTCGTGCAGTTCGACGAGACCCTTACCCTGCGGGAGCCGGTGGGACGCAAGCTGGACTTCCTGATGCAGGAGCTGAACCGGGAGGTGAACACCATCGGTTCCAAGTCCGGCGACGTGGAGATCACCTCCCTGGTGGTGGCGCTGAAGGCGGAGATGGAGAAGATGCGGGAGCAGGTCCAGAATATTGAGTAGTTTATCGGTAACTGTTTTAAGAATGAAAGGTATATATGCAGCCAGAAGGACTTCTCATCGTCATCTCCGCCCCGTCAGGTGCGGGCAAGACCACCCTCTGCCGCGAGTTGACCCGTCGTTTTCCGGCCCTGAAGGAGTCGATCAGCTACACCACCCGCCAGCCCCGGTCCGGCGAGACGGACGGTGTGGACTACCATTTCGTCACCGTGGAGCGGTTCAGGGAAATGATCGAGGCCGATGCCTTTGCCGAATGGGCCCAGGTGCACGACAACTACTACGGTACTGCCATCGCCACCCTGGAGGAGGCCCGGAAGGGGGGAATCGACATCCTGCTGGATATCGACTGCCAGGGGGCCAAGATCCTGAAGAACCGCGGTGTGACCGGAGTCTTTGTCTTCGTGCTCCCCCCCAGCATGGCTGAGCTGCGCCGCCGCCTGGAATCTCGCTCCTCCGACGACCGCGCGGTGATCGAGCGCCGCATCGCCGCGGCGGCGTCTGAAATCAGGGAATCCCGCTGGTACGACTATATTATTGTCAACGACCGGCTTGAGGATGCCCAGGAGTCGCTGGCCGCCGTGGTAACCGCCGCCCGCTGCGCCACCGGCCGGATGCTGGGTCAGGTGTCGAAAATGTTTGATATTTGAGCCCGCATCGGTATAATTCACATTCCCGATCATTTTTAACAACTTCCGAAGGAGAATCGATATGGCACGTGTAACCGTGGAAGATTGCCTGCAGCAGATCAACAATCGCTTCATGCTGGTGATGATGACCTCAAAGCGGGTCAAGCAGCTTTACAAGGGGGCTCCTCCCCTGATCGACCGGAAGAATAACCGCTATGTCGTCACCGCCCTGCGGGAGATCGCCGCCGGAAAGCTGTCCGCCGAATTCACCTCGCGACGTTCCGCCTGATATGCACCCCCGGAGGCCTGCCGCCCATGCGACACGGCCTCCTTTTTTGTCCTCTCGCCATCTACCGTTCAACGAGTAACCCTGAAGGCAGCTCCATTTCGGCATGATACGTCTCAACGACATTCTTGACATGGTTGCCAGCTACAACCCCTCGGCGGATCTGAACCTGATCCGCAAGGCCTACGTGTACTGCGCCAAGGTGCACCAGGGGCAGACCCGCCTGTCCGGTGAGCCGTACATCATTCATCCCCTGGAAGTGGCCGGCCTGCTGGCCGGCATGCGGCTGGACGTGCCCAGTATCGTTACCGGATTTCTCCACGACACCATTGAGGACACCCTGACCACCTCGCAGGAGCTGGCCGAGATGTTCGGCCAGGAGGTTGCCGACCTGGTGGACGGGGTCACCAAGATCAGCAAGATCCACTTCAAGACCAAGGAGGAGAATCAGGCGGAGAACTTCCGCAAGATGCTCCTGGCCATGGCCAACGACATCAGGGTGATCCTGGTGAAGCTGGCGGACCGGCTGCACAACATGCGCACCATGCAGTTCCAGCCGGACACCAAGCAGCGCTCCATCAGCCGCGAGACCATGGATATCTACGCCCCCATCGCCCACCGCCTGGGGATCTCCTGGATCAAGACCGAGCTGGAGGACCTCTCCTTCCGCTACCTGCACCCCGAGATCTACGACGACCTGATCACCAAGATCCAGCAGAAGCGGCAGGAGCGCAAAGGGTACGTGGAGGAGGTCCGTTCCGAGATCCAGCAGAAGCTGGCCGAACACGGCATCACCGGTGAGGTATCCGGCCGCACCAAGCACCTCTACTCCATCTGGCGCAAGATGGAGAAACGCAACGTGGATATTGACGAAATTTACGACCTGACCGCGTTCCGGGTGCTGGTGGAGGATTTGCGGGACTGTTACGGCGTGCTGGGGGTGATCCATTCTTCCTGGAAACCGGTGCCGGGGCGGTTCAAAGACTATATCGCCATGCCCAAGGGGAACATGTACCAGTCGCTGCATACCACGGTGATCGGTCCCCACGGCGACCGGATCGAGGTACAGATCCGCACCCACGAGATGCACCGGGTGGCGGAGGCCGGCATCGCGGCCCACTGGAAGTACAAGGAAGGCAAGGGGTACGACGAGAAGGAGGTCAAGCGCTTTGCCTGGCTGCGGCAACTGCTGGAGTGGCAGCAGGAGCTGCAGGACTCCCGCGAATTCATGGATTCGGTGAAGGTAGAGCTGTTCCCCGAAGAGGTCTACGTCTTCACCCCCAAGGGGGATGTGAAGGGATTTCCCAAGGGCTCCACCCCCATTGACTTCGCCTACAGCGTCCATACCGACGTGGGTCACCGCTGTGTCGGCGCCAAGGTCAACGGCAAGCTGGTGCCGCTCAAGCATGTGCTGAACACCGGCGACATCGTGGAGGTGATCACCTCCCCCCACCACACCCCCAGCAAGGACTGGCTGAAGATCGTCCACTCCTCCCGGGCCCGCAACAAGATCAGGGCCTGGATCAAGACCGAGGAGCGCAAACGCAGCATGGTGCTGGGACGGGAGATCTGCGAGAAGGAGTTCCGCAAGTATTCCCTGAACCTGCAGAAACTGCTGAAAAGCGGCGAACTCAAACAGGTGGGCCAGGAGTTCGGCTTTAACAGCGAGGACGACCTGCTGGCTGCCGTGGGGTACGGCAAGCTTTCCGTAGGCCAGGTAGTGGGCAGGCTGGTGCCGGAAGAGCGGCTGAAGGCGCGCCAGGAGCAGAAGGAATCGCGCATCAGCAGCGTCATCAACAAGCTCAAAGGGCGTTCTTCCAGCGCCGTTGAGGTGGGCGGCCTGGACGATGTCATGATCCGCTACGCCAAATGCTGCAATCCCCTGCCGGGTGACGAGATCATCGGTTTCATCACCAGGGGCCAGGGGGTGACAATCCACACTGCCGACTGTCCTTTTGTGGCGGAAAATGACCCGGAACGGCGCATTGACGTCACCTGGGCCAAGGGCAAGAGTGCCGCGCTTCCCGTGAAGCTGCGGGTACTTTGCCACGATGTCAAAGGAATTCTGGCCACCATGACCCAGGCCATCACCAACGCCGAAGCCAATATCGCCAGCGCCCAGATCAAGAGCACCGTGGACAAGCGGGGCGAAAACATCTTCGAGGTGAACGTCACCGACCTGAATCACTTACATCGCGTCACCAATGCCCTGATGAAGATTAAGGGCG
Source organism: Trichlorobacter ammonificans (assembly GCF_933509905.1). Lineage (GTDB taxonomy): Bacteria > Desulfobacterota > Desulfuromonadia > Geobacterales > Pseudopelobacteraceae > Trichlorobacter > Trichlorobacter ammonificans. The sequence continues at coordinate 1,572,884 of NZ_OW150024.1, forward strand.
TCATCAAGGTGGAGCGGTTGAAACATTGATGCCGGATCGTGATCCCCGGCACCGGACGCGTCAATCAACAACAGGGAGAATCTCAATGGAAATTGTGGCAACAGACAAGGCGCCGGCGGCTATAGGTCCCTATTCCCAGGCAGTGAAAAGCGGCTCCCTGCTCTTCTGCTCGGGTCAGATTCCGCTGGTGCCGGAAACCGGCGAAATGGTCACGGGTGACATCAGGCAGGAAACAGAACAGGTGATGAACAACCTGTCGGCAGTGTTGGCTGCCGGCGGTACCGGTTTTGACCGGGTGGTCAGGACCACCATCTACCTGGTGGACATGGCTGATTTTCCAGTAGTGAACGAGGTATACGGCAGCTTCTTCAGTGCGGCGAAACCGGCACGGGCCACCGTAGCGGTGGCGGCACTGCCCAGAGGAGCACGGGTGGAGATCGACGCCGTCGCCGAACTCTAGGGGAGCGTAAGGAACAAAAGGAGCCGTGCGGTTCGGACAACCGCACGGCTCCTTTTGAAAGGGTGCAGAAAAACGACCTACAGCGCTTTGGTGACGGCGCCGGACCGGATGCAGCGGGTACAGACCTTGACCGTGCGCACCGTGCCGTTGTTGACGGCCTTCACCTTCTGCAGGTTGGGATACCAGGTGGTACGCGACTTGTTGTTGGCGTGACTGACGTTGTTACCGGTGCTGGGGCCTTTGCCGCAAACTTCACATTTTCTTGACATGGGTTCATACCTCCCGTACTAACTGAACAAACTCTGATACCAGAATCACGCAACTGACGCAAGGGAAAAATAGCAGACCATGACGATATTCAAAGCATTTCTCTCGTTGCTGATCATTGCCCTGCTGGTGGTGATGGCCCTGTTCGTCGACTTCACCTACAAGACCTTCTCCGCCGCCCCCCGCCTGGTCCAGTCCGACGCCATCGTGGTGCTGGCCGGCGGGCGGGGACGGATCGAGGAGGGAGTACGGCTCTTCCGGGAGGGTAAAGGAAATGAACTGTTTCTGGTGGGGGTGGACCCACTGGTCCGTAAAAGCGACCTCTACCGTCCTGCTGCGGGCGATCCGCCCTACGAACGGGTTATTCTGGAGAAAACCTCCCGCAACACGCTGGAAAACGCCATTTTTGCCCGCGACATTCTGGTGCAGCACAATGTCCGCTCCATCCTGCTGATCACCTCCCGCTATCATCTCAAGCGGGCAGCTATCCTGTTTCGACATGCCCTGCCCCGCGATGTGGCCATCTACCCCTACCCCGTTGACAGTATCAACGTCAAGGAACGCTGGTGGCAACACGAGGGGAGCTTCAAACTGCTTTTCTCCGAATTCTACAAATACTGCCTGTTCCGTATTTTCTTCCTGCTGGCGCCGGGTGAGCTGCGACCGGTCAAGCTCTAGCCTTTTACGATAAAACCTGCTAAGTACAACGGTTATTGTTGCACCACGCCCCCCGAAAGGACAAAACCAATGCGTTACCTCAGCACCCGCGGCGGCATCACCCCGATCCCTTTCAAGGACGCCGTGATGATGGGCCTTGCCGACGACGGCGGCCTGCTGCTTCCCGAAACCATCCCCACGTTCACGCCGGAAGAGCTCGAGTCCTGGCGCGGTTCATCCTATCAAGACGTGGCCTTTGCCATCATTTCCCGCTTCGTGGACGACATCCCGGCCCATGACCTGCGACAACTGATCGAGCGATCCTATGCCACCTTCAGCCACCCCGGGGTCACCCCGGTGGTGAAAAAGGACGGCGTCCACATTCTGGAGCTGTTCCACGGCGTTACCCTGGCCTTCAAGGATGTGGCCCTGCAGTTCCTGGGCAACCTGTTCGAGTACATCCTGGCGGAACGCAACGAAACCATGACTATCCTGGGGGCCACCTCCGGCGACACCGGCAGCGCCGCCATCCACGGCGTGCGCGGCAAAAAGGGGATCACCATCTTCATCCTGCATCCCGAGGGCAAGACCTCACCGGTGCAGGCGCTGCAGATGACCAGCGTCCTGGACGCCAACGTGCACAACATCGCCGTCAGCGGCACCTTTGACGACTGTCAGGATATGGTCAAATCCCTGATGGGCGACCTGGAGTTCAAGAAAAACTATTCGCTGGGAGCGGTCAACTCCATCAACTGGGCACGGGTGCTGGCCCAGGTGGTCTACTACGTCTACGCTTGGCTCAAGGTGGCCGCACCGGGCCAGAAGGTGATCTTCTCCGTTCCAACCGGCAACTTCGGCGATATTTTTGCCGGTTACGTGGCCTGGCAGATGGGCCTGCCGGTGGAAAAACTGCTGCTTGCCACCAACGAGAACAACATTCTTACCCGCTGCATCACCAGCGGCGACTACTCGGTTGGCTCCGTGGTGCAGACCCTCTCCCCTTCCATGGATATCCAGGTGGCCTCCAACTTTGAGCGTTATCTCTTCTACCTCTTTGACCGTAACCCGGCACGGGTAAAGGAGGCATTTGCCCAGCTCAAGGCCGAAGGCCGGATCACCTTCAACAGCGGAGAAACCGCCCGGATGCAGCAGAAGTTCTGTTCCGCTTCCGTGGACCGGGAGCAGACCCTGCAAACCATCGGCAACTTCCTTGCCGAAACCGGCTACCTGCTGGACCCGCACACCGCAGTCGGCGTGCGGGCCGCCCGTGAGCTGGCTGCCGGGGACACCCCGCTCATCTGCCTCTCCACCGCGCATCCGGCCAAATTCGACGAGGCGGTCATCGCTGCCACCGGCAAACCGGTACCGGTACCGGAATCGATCGCCAAGCTGCAGGGACTGCCCACTCGCTGTGACCGCCTGCCGGCTGACCAGCAGGCCCTGCGGGAGTACATCGTACGCACCATGACGGCCTCCTAACGCCGGTATTGACGGCTACGGCACCATCTGCTATAAAGTCATCTCCACATGAGCGGGAATAACTCAGTGGTAGAGTGTCAGCTTCCCAAGCTGAAGGCCGCGGGTTCGAATCCCGTTTCCCGCTCCACTAATAAGATAATGGGATTAAGTAGTTAGGCTTGACAATCCCTTGACTGTGCCCGGTACTGTACCCATACAGTGCCGGGTTTTTCTTTTTCCGGGGCTCGATAAAGTCACGTCCAAAGTAGTCCAGAATTGCCACAGCGTCCTCCTCAAGTCCTTCCACGTAGTTCCCGTAGACTTCATATACCATCTGTTTTGAAGCATGGCCCATGAGCTTAACCAACCGCAAGGGGTTAACTCCTATGGTCAAGGCCCAGGCCGCGAAGGTGTGCCGAGCCGTATAGGAGGTCATGGGAGCAATACCAGCCTTGTCCACTGCTTTTTTCCAGACCTTGGCAAAGTCGGTGCTGTGCAGTCTGCTTCCCCTAGCGGATGTGACTAGATACGGAGTGGCAGCCCTGGCAACCAGGATATCCAATCGCTTTCTGATGGCGTCGGTGATGTAGATATCCCTTTTGCGGAAGGCGGTCTTCAAGCTGCTTTTCTCGTTCTTGAGAACATACGAAGAGGTCAGCTTGAGATAATCGCCCTGGATGCTGTCTTTGGTCAGGGCGGCCATTTCCGAAACAATCATGCCGGTCAGGATCATGAGTTCCGCAATGGGGCGGTAGTGCTCTTCCAGGCTTTCAAGGAACAGTTGCCAATCGCGGAAGCGAAGGGCAAGGCGTTCTTTCTTCTCGGTCTTCGGCAGCTTTTTGTGGATACCGTCGCAGGGGTTTTTTATTACCCAGCGGTAATGGTCGCAGGCGTCATTCCAAATGGCCCGAAAGGGTATCAGGATGTTGACCTTACGCGCCCGTGACAGGGGCTTGCCCTTGTTGGGGCCGGTTTTCCATTTCAGCGTTTCAGTGAACTTGTACAGTTCCTGGCCGGTGATCTGGTGAAAGGTCAGGTTCCTGAAGTGGGGCAGCATCCGCCGGATTGCTTCCTGATAGTCCCGGTGTTTGGTGGGGGAGCCAAAGGTGGGGAAGATGGTCTTCATCCATTCCTTGACTGTAGTGTGATGGTATTCACCTGACAGTTGGCCATTTTCAGTTGGTGGCCATACTGCCCTTGAATGGTAAAAGATGAAGTTGCTCAGACTAAATCTTTCCATCAAGGAGAACAGTATGACCACCGCCGAGAAAGTATCACGAAGAAAGCTCAGTTTGCTAGAGTTGGCCGCCGATCTTTCGAATGTCAGCAAAGCCTGCAAGCTCATGGGTTATTCGCGGCAGCAGTTCTATGAAATCCGTCGAAACTATCAGACCTACGGTTCAGCCGGTCTGGTTGATCGGATGCCCGGAGCCAGAGGCCCGCATCCTAACCGAGTCGATGAATCTGTAGAGCAGGAGATTCTTGAACACTGCCTGGCTCATCCCGGTCATGGCCCGCTACGTGTTGCCAACGAGTTAGCTCTTAAAGGTACCCAGGTTAGCTCAGGAGGCGTTCGCGGAGTCTGGAGCAGGCACAACCTGCTGACCAAACAGGAACGGATGCTGCGACTTGAAAAGAGCGTCCGGGAACAAGCATTCGAACTGTCCGACGAGCAGATCAGGGCCTTGGAACGGTTCAGCCCTGAGTTCAGGGAGCGTCACATCGAAACCAGCCACACCGGCGATCTCGTAGCAGTGGACACCTTCTTTGTCGGCACTCTGAAAGGCGTCGGCAAAGTCTACCTGCAATCGGTCATTGATTGCTACTCACGCTACGCCTGGGGCAAGCTCTACACCAATAAGCTGCCGGTCACTGCTGTGCATGTGCTTAATGAAGACGTACTGCCGTTCTTTGAAGAACATGACGCCCGGATCAGCACCATCCTCTCGGATAATGGCAGGGAGTTCTGCGGCAGGCCGGACAATCATCCCTACGAGCTGTTCCTACAGCTTGAAGAGATCGAGCACCGCACCACCAAGGTCAGACGTCCGCAGAGCAATGGCTTTGTCGAACGGCTGCACAGAACCTTGCTTGACGAACACTTCCGGGTAATGGGCCGCACCAAGTGGTACGAGTCGTTGGACGAGATGCAGACCGATCTGGACACCTATCTCAAGACTTACAACTACGACCGCCCACACCAAGGCAGAAACATGCTTGGCAGGACGCCATACACGGTTTTCATAGACGGCTTGCCAAAGAACGACGATTCAGATACTGAGGACTACAAACTGGCAGCGTAAATCACGACCCATTCAAGGGCACTGTCAGGTGAATACTATCTCTGTACATATTGGAGACACCCGTGACGCAGTCTCATGACGGTGGTTACAGTCTGCACCGAATTAGCTTATTCCCCTCACTTCCATCGAAATAATATGTGTACCATGCTATTACAAGCTAGTTTATCGTCTGCAGCATCTATTGAAATTATGACTATGAAAGGTTCTAAGTATGAAGAAAACACCTGTTATCTGTGCTTCTTTTCTTTTGGCTTGTTTTTTGATCAATACTGATGCTGAAGCAAAGCGTATACCCACGGGAAACACCTATGATGTTGTTGTCCGCTGTGACGGCCCCAATCAGAAAGACCAGTATGTACAAGTCAGGGCAGTAACACAGCCCGAAGCCGAGCAAATGGCCAAGCATAAGGCATATTTGGCGCGATACTTCGACTCCAGCTGCAAAAATCCGAAAATTAAAAAAATCAAAAAACTCTGAGGTGGACTGGTTTTGCGAGACAAGATGGTCTGGCTGAGACCTGATGAGATTCAGGCCTAATCCTTTACAATTTTTATTACTTTCAGATGCTGTTGCATAACTCTTTTACTCTGCCCGGTACTGTACCCATACACTACCGGGTTTTCTTTTTCCGGGGCTTGATGAAAACTCCCTACCGAAGTATTCTCTCTTTCAAAGCATGTCCCATACGTTTTACCCGTCGTAGCGGGCTGATGCCTATGGTTCGAGATGATCTGTTGAACTCCACTCTTGCCCCGTTTGTCAATTCCGTGGCAGAGTTCGCCCACTGGCGGCACTGCGCGGGAAGATAATCACCGAGGCAGGCTTTTCGCAGAAGGAGAGCACACATGAGAAAAAAACTGATATGCACGATCCTGGCTATGTATTTTTCGACCTGTCCCGCACACGCTGCCGAAAAAGTTGTGTCGTGTGAGGTTTACTCGAACAATCAGCCTGCTTACACAGGCACCTGTCTGTTCATTCCCGAGGCCGGCGGTTCCTTTGTCCTGTCCCATACAGTCAAGGGGAAACCACTGGTAGGCGAAGTAACCGATATCTCTGTGACGATCGTCGAAAAGGGTGTTGCGGAGGTCCGCGGGCTTACAAAGCGTGGTAATAATTCCAGGTGGGGTGAGGCCAAACGATCACAAAACAATAAGGCATGCTGGGAAGGAGCTGACTTCAAAGTATGCGCACGTTGATCCGCCGGCATCCGGCAGACGCGCAGAGTCGCAGACCTTGGCCGGACTGTGCCGGCGTCGTACGACTCTGGGCGTCCTCAGGGGCCTGAATGCATAGTCAATGTCGAACAAGCAGGTGAATGATATTCGTGGGCCACTCAAGCGACGGTTCCCTGACAAGAATGTGATACACGATTGCGCACACAATGAACGCAATAACAGTGTAAAGAGCTATTTTGGAATTTTTCACGGGTACTTCAAATTCATACGGCTCGCCCTGAGTTTGCATGGTATATTCCTCCATAACACCACCCAAAACATCGAACACTCCGCATACCACACGCTTTACCCGAACCTGACCCTCGCCGGCTCCTCCTTCCCACGGTCCCCTGTGTTAGAAATTTTACCATAATGCGGGATGTGTGCAATCAGCACGAACGTCAATGCAATTAATCGGCTGGAATTACGGCTGTTCAACCCTGCAAAAATATTATAAGGTCTTCTTTGTCGCCATAACGGCACAACGCTTCGACGACACCACGCTCGTCGAACAAACATTACCGGTGCTTTTGGAAATGCTATGACACCTGACACATCCGCCGTACTACACCATGCACACCTGGAAGCCATTTTTCATCCTATCGCCACCGGCGTAATCTGGTTCAACCGGCAGGGCGCCATTACGTCTTTCAACCGCGCCACCCTTGACATTTTCGGCTATGATGCCGAAGAGTTGGCGAAAATGAACGTAGCAGCACTGCTTTCCATGGGAGATCCGGCGGAGCCGGAGGCTTCCTTCGACAGCCTGATCTCCTTTGACGACGGTATGAGCAGCCACCGGGTGCGGGATCTGGTCGGCCGACGCAAGGATGGCGGCATCTATCACCTGGACCTGCTGGTCAGCGAGTTCCGGTTGGGCGACACCAGCCTCTTCATGGGGATCATGCACGACACCTCCGAACTGAAGATGTCGGAACGGGAGCTGGGGCTGGCCTCAAAAGTGTTTGAGAATATGAGCGAGGCCGTAGTGGTGACGGATGCGGACAACAACTATCTTTCGGTCAATCCGGCCTTCAGCAGGATCACCGGCTATACCCAGGAGGAGGTGATCGGAAAGAACCCGCGGATCATGTCATCGGGGCGACACGACGCGGAGTTTTACCGACAGATGTGGGAGGCGATCCGTACCAACGGCTACTGGCAGGGAGAGATCTGGAACCGGCGCAAGAACAGCGAAATTTACCCGAAGTGGCTCAGTATCGTTGCGGTCAGGGACGCCGGCGACCAGGTGCAGAACTACATTGCCGTTTCATCGGATATCTCCGAACGCAAGGCCGCAGACGAGCGGATCCACTTCATGGCCCACTACGACGCACTGACCGGCCTTCCCAACCGGATACTGCTGCATGACCGGCTGCTCCAGGCCATCCTCTACGCCAAGCGGCAGCAGACCAAGGTGGCGATTCTTTTCCTCGACCTGGACCGCTTCAAAACCATCAATGACACCCTGGGGCACAGCGTCGGCGACCTGCTGCTGCAGGCGGTGGCGGAGCGCCTGAAAACCTGCGTGCGCAACAGTGATACCATTGCCCGCCTGGGGGGTGACGAGTTCATTGTGGTCATTCCCGATCTGCGCGACGCCGATCACGCCGGCAAGATCGCCCAGAAAATCCTGAATTCCATTGCCGCCCACTTCATGATCAGGGATATGGAACTGCATACCACGGCCAGTATCGGTATCAGCCTCTTCCCTGAGGATGGCACCGCCAACGAGGAACTGATCTCGAACGCGGATGTTGCCATGTACCGGGCCAAGGATAACGGGAAGAACAATTATCAGTTCTTCACCCCGGTGATGAATACCAGTTCCTACGAACGACTGACCATTGAAAACAAATTACGCCGGGCACTTGAGCGCGAAGAGTTCATCCTCTACTACCAGCCGCAGGTCAACGTGGTCACCGGACGGATCATCGGTGCGGAGGCGCTGGTACGCTGGCAGAACCCGGAAATCGGTTTGGTGCCGCCGGATATGTTCATCTCGCTGGCTGAAGAGAACGGCATGATCGTGCCAATTGGAGAATGGGTGCTGCGGGAGGCCTGCCGCCAGAACAGCCTCTGGCAGCGGCAGGGGGGAACGCCGATTTCGGTTGCGGTCAACCTGTCGGCCATGCAGTTCCACCAGAAAAACCTGACAACCCTGGTGGCCCGGGTTCTGGAAGAAACCGAACTGCAGCCCTGCTGGCTTGAGCTGGAGATTACCGAAACCGGCATCATGAAAAATGCAGAAGCAATCACGACGCTTAACGCGCTGAAGCAGATGGGGATCAAGCTTTCCATCGACGACTTCGGCACCGGCTACTCAAGTCTGAGCCACCTGAAGAAATTTCCTCTGGACAAGCTGAAAATCGACAAGTCTTTTGTCCATGACGTTACCACCAACCAGGATGACACCGCCATCGTCAGTGCCATCATCGGCATGGCCAGAAGCCTGAATCTGCAGGTGATTGCGGAAGGGGTGGAAACCAGGGAGCAGCGAGACTTTCTCGCTGCCAACGGCTGTTGTGAAATGCAGGGGTACCTTTTCAGCAAGCCGGTGCCGGCCCGGGAATTCGAGCATTTTGTAACGACGGGGGAGTATCGTCACCCCTGAAACAAACTGCTCTGCCGTCGGGAGAGCGGTGATGGTCGTCGCGCAGCTGCTATCTCCTGCTAGCGATCCGGCTTATTGAACCAGAGGATGAAGACGCAAAAGGGGAAAACCGCCGAGGCGCACCCCCACAGCAGCATGTTCTTGCCGCGGTTTCTGGCGAGGAGCGCCCCCAACACTCCGGGTATCCCGAAAAACAACGCCAGGAAGAAATATTCGGAAGCTCCCATGATTTCCGCCTTTCCGTCCGCCGGGTGGCGGCACTGCTGATGGTGTCAGCCATTACCTAGCCCAGATGGGATGATTAATCAACCCCTAACCATCGTATGTTCCCGGATCGGAGATGCCCCATGATCCCCTCTGCTGCCAGCCCTCTCGATCGTACCCTTGCGGCCATCTGCGAGCGTTGCCCGGTCTGCCGGCAGGCGCGGCGCAGCCAGGCCGGCATCGCTTTCACCCTGGTGAAGCGGATTGAGACCTCACTCTGCCCGTTTTGCCGGGCCTATGAGCGGGTCCACGGCATAAAGGCCCACGAGCGACTCCCGTCAGCCCCCCCTGAACGATCATAACGTTGCCACCAACTGGTGGCTGCCATCCTGGGAACGCAGGGTCATACGCTCATCATCGATGGCGACCACCCGGTACCCCGGTATCGGCATATCCCCTACCCGCACCGTGATGATCTCCTCACCCCTGGCCAGAAAGACGATTCTGATACCCTTCCTGGTGTAAGCGCCGAGGACCGTGAAAGCGTCCAGTTGTTGCCGGGCCAGTTCCTGCGGTGTGGGGGGCGGTGGCGATGCCGGAGTTGCCGGCCCGCTTCGCGACGTCGGCGCAGCGGCGCTGCCGCGCGGTGCGGCAGTGCCCCGGTCCCCCGCCAGGGGTCTGAAAATGTTCCTGTGCACACGGACTGCGCTGCTTGACGACACCTGCAGACCATCGCGCAGCACTCCCCCACCCCGCCCGGCAGTTGCCGTCTGACCGGACAGGGAGGAGAATGGTCGATACGTGAGACGGTCGATACGTTTCTGGCGGGGCATGCGCAGCCAGGCGCTGATGATGGTCACGATCAGAAGCGGTAGCAGCACGGCCAGAATCAGGCGGGTGCGGTTCATGGCGGCACCTCCGGACGCAGGTGGAGTACCATCCGGACCTCCAGCGAAAGACGCTCCGTTCGCGGATCGGGATTGACCAGGCTGGCCGTCTCCACGTAGGCCAGGGCATTCAGGTTCTGTAACTCAGCCAGGACCGGCTTTACCGCCTCGTAGCTGCCGGTGATGCCAACGGACAGCGCATAACCGGCCATTCCTTCAATGGCCGGGGGAAGCGGACGGTAGGTCAGCGTGCTGACCGTTGCCCCGTGCACTGCCGCAACGTCGGTCACGTGCCCGAGTACCCGCGGAAACTCGTTGCGGGTCGGAATCGTGGCCAACAGACTGTCCAGGCGCTGCCGGGCGCGCTGCTGACGATCCGCTCCGTCCCCCCGTCCAAGTTCATGGAGCTGCCGGCGCTTTTCCGACCAGCGTTCCTGTACCTGCTCGCGCTGCTGACGCTGCGGTCCCAGCAGGTATCCCCAGACCGCCACGGACACGCTGCCGAGCAGCAGCAGCCACAGCAGCATGCGACGGTACTCGCGGACCAGCGTTACCAGCCGGGAGGCGCTCATGGCGACACCAGCCTGACGGACACGTTAAACTGCACCAGCCCCGTCTGTTCCGCCGGCGCCGCTGCACTGTGGCCCACCAGCATCGGCTCGGCGAGCAGCGTTGCTCCGGAAAGGCTCTCTAAAAGCCGCTGCAGATCGCCGAATCCCCCGGCACGCCCCTGCAGGGAAAGCCGCTTCCCCTCATTGTCCGGCATCAGGGCGGTCAGGGCGACCCGCTCCGGCACCAACCGTTCCAGCTCATCAAGGCGCCTGACCCACACTTGCCCATGGTGGCGGTCCACGAGCGCATTGATCGCTTCCACCCGCCGCCGCTGGCGCAGCAGCTCCGCCTCCGGCAGTGCCGCGCGCGCAGCCGCCAGTTGACGGTCAAGGGCATCAGTTTCCTCCCGCAGCCGTCGCAGTTCATCGCTGCCGGCAACCAGCATGACGACACCGGCAACGGTCAGCAGCAGCAAAGACACCATGGCGGTTGCCAGAGCTGCGGCACAGAAGCGGCGATCGTACCAGGGACCGGTACGCAGGTTCAGATCGATCCGGATCATAGCGCCCCCACTGCCGCCGCAATGGCGCCATTCATCCGTTCCCGGGGCAGCCCGACCACCGGAACGCCGGGGGAGCGCCGGTACAGGTCGGAGGAATCCAGCCGTATCGGCTGCTGCTCACAGAGTGCCGCCACCTCCGTCAACCAGCCCGGCTCGGAAGCATTGGCGTCAGTAACGACATAGAGCCTGGCCGTGCGTTGCCCCGGCCACTGTCGACGATACGCCTCCCACGAGCCGTGCAACTCCCGCTCCGGTGTCCCCCCGCCCCGGTCGGCCGGCAGAAATCTGCTGCGCCAGAACACCGGAATACCGTTGTGGAGCATAATCACCGTCAGGGTCTCGCCATGCCAGAGCACAAGAGTGGTGGCCCCTTCCGGCTCGATATGCGACGCAAAGGCGCGGATCAGGCTGAGCTGGTGCAGTTCAACCCGCACCGGCAGAAACCCGGCTTCACGCGCGAGGTGCTCGTACTGCTCCACTACCCGGCGGACCGCAAAGGCCACCAGCAGCCGGACCGCACCCCCCTCCTTCCGCTGCAGCACCTGAAAATCCAGATGCAGTTCGGGAGGATCGCCGGGAAGATTCTTCCGCAGTCGCCAGAGAATCATCTCCACCGCCTCGTCCCGGTCCTTCCAGGTTTCGTCGAAATCCAGCAGCAGTATCCGGCCGCCGGCGTCCGGCAACGAGAGGACGGTACGACCGGCGGAGGTGGGCAATGAACGGCGTACCGTCGCCAGGCACTGCACGAAGGCAGACGGATCGCTCAGGTGGGGCTCGTTCCAGGAGAGTTGCAGGCTCCCCGGGGGGAGCGGGGCGAACGCCGCCCGATCCAGCAACGGCAGCCCCCTGCCCCGCCGCAGCACCGCAGCTCCCGCACCATCCCGGCCGATGGACAGCCCGGTTATCCTGCCTGAAAACAGTGAAAGCGCCATGAGCTACTCCACAAAGGTGACCCGGTTGATTTCCCGCAGACTGGTTTCGCCGGCCAACAGCTTTTCAACGGCCGCCTCCCGCAGGAAGATCGTGCCCTGCTGCCGGGCCGCCTGCTTCAGGCGTGCCACGGTGGCACGGTTGATGATCAGGTCGCGGATCATATCGTTGCACTCCAGCAGTTCCACAATGGCGGAACGCCCCAGGTAGCCGGTACCGTTGCAGGTCTCGCAGCCGTGTGGTTCGTACAGGACCGCCTCACCGCACTGCTCCGGCGAAATTCCCGCATCCTGCAACTCCTCCGGTTTCGGCCGCACTGGTCGGCGGCATTTCCGGCAGAGCCGCCGCACCAGGCGCTGGGCCAGGATGCAGTTGAGGGAGGAAACGAAGTTATAGGGATCGATCCCCATGTGGGCGAACCGTCCGATCACGTCCAGGGCGTTGTTGGCATGGACCGTGGTAAAGACCAGGTGTCCGGTCAAGGCGGATTGCACCGCGATCATGGCGGTTTCCGCATCGCGGATCTCTCCCACCATGATCGTGTCCGGATCGTGGCGCAGGATGGAGCGCAGCCCCCGCGCAAAGGTGAGCCCTTTCTTCTCGTTTACCGGAATCTGCAGCACCCCCGGCACCAGATACTCCACCGGGTCCTCGATGGTGATGATTTTTTCCTCGCCGCTGTGGATTTCGGTCAGGGCGGCGTAGAGGGTGGTGGTCTTGCCCGAACCGGTGGGGCCGGTCACCAGCACCATGCCGTAGGGCTCGCGAATCTTGCGCCGGATACGGGGCAGCTCCCGCGGGCTGATGCCCAGGTATTCCAGCGAAAGCCCCTTCATCTCGCTGGCGATGCTTTCCTTGTCCAGAATCCTGATCACTGCGTCCTCGCCATAGACGCTGGGCATGATCGAGATGCGGAAATCGATGGACTTGTCCCGGAAACGAACCTTGAAGCGGCCGTCCTGGGGCACCCGTCGCTCGGAGATATCAAGCTCGCTCATGACCTTGAGCCGTGAGATGACCGGCGACTGGAACTGCCGATCGATCGGTTCGTTGGCCTGGAACAGCACGCCGTCGATCCGGTACTTGATCATCACCCCCTGGACGCCGGTCTCGATATGGATGTCGCTGGCCCGTCGTCCCAGGGCATCCAGCAGGGTGCTGTTGACCAGCTTGATGATCGGGCTGGTGTCCGTGGTGGCCAGGGATTCGGCGGAAAGGGTTTCCTCCCCCTTGTCCGTTTCCCGCACCAGGTGCAGCATGAAATCGTCGGTAACGTCCCGCAGCACCCGGCGGGTCCCCTCGCCGGCCTTGAGCAGAGAGGCAATGTCAGACTCGCTGGCCACCCGCAGCAGCAGCGGACAGCCCAGGAGCATTTCAAGCTCGTCGAAGCGCAGCACGTCGGTGGGGTCGGCAACGGCAATGACCAGGCAGTCCTGCCGGTACTCCAGCGGAATGAAGCGGTAGCGGTAGATGACATCGGCCGGAAGGGTTGCCAGCAACGCCTCGTCGATGCGGTGGTCCCCCAGATCAACCCACATAAGCCCGTTCTGCTCCGCCAGGGCCTGGGACAGCTCAACCTCCCCCAGCAGGCCGGCGGAGATGCAGAGCTCGCCGAAGCGCATCCCCGGTACCGGCAGCATGGCAACCATGGACGCAAGCTGCTCCGGGGTGAGCGCTCCCCGTTCCACCAGTATCTGACCGATCCTGCGGTGAGCCATGACGCCCCCTACCCCACGGTGCCGGCGATCTTGAAGATCGGCAGGTACATGGCGATGATGATTCCTCCCACCACGGCCCCCATCAGGATCATGATGGCCGGTTCCACGGCCGTGGTCAAAAGCCGCAGGCGCTCTTCCACTTCGCTCTCCAGGTAGTCGGCGATATCGGTGAACAACTCCTCAAGGGCTCCGGTGGCCTCTCCCACGCCCAGCATGCGCAACGCCAGAAGCGGCATGATCCGACTCCGCTCCAGGGCGGCGGCCAGCGTGCTTCCTTCCTCCACCAACCGCACCGTCTCAAGCAGCCGGGCCTCCATGAAACGGTTGTGCAGGGTACCCGCGGCGTTCCTGAGGGATTCCACCAGCGGAATGCCGCTGCCCAGCAGCGTGCCCATGGTCCGGGAGAATGCGGAGACGGCATGGCTGCGCACCAGCTCTCCCACCAGCGGTATGCGCAGCTTCCAGTGGTCGACGCGGTAGCGTCCGGCAGCGGTGCGTGCCCAGTATCGCAGGCTGAACGCCATGCAGACCGCGACTACTGCCACAAGCGGCAGCCAGGCACGCAGGCCGGTGGTGAAACCGATCAGCAGACGGGTGACCAGGGGCAGTTGACTACCGGCATCGGCGTAGATGCGGCTGAAGGTGGGCACTACGTAGACCAGCAGCAGGGCAACGGCCAGACAGGCCACCACCACCAGAATGACCGGGTAGACCAGCGCACTCACCACGTTGCGACGAACCTGGTCGGAGCGCTTCAGAAATTGCAGGTAGCGCCGGATGGTAACAACAAGGTCGCCGGTTCGCTCCCCTGCCCGCACCGAGGCGATGTAGAGTTGGGGAAAAACGCTGCCGTGCTGTTCCAGCGCTCCCGACAGGGTTCCCCCTGCAGTCACCTCATCGCGAATTCGGCCGAGGATCGCGGAAAAACGACGCTCCCCCGGCCACTGCTCATGCAGCGTGTCCAGCGCCTGCAGCATCGGCATGCCCGCCTTCAACAACACCAGCAGCTCCTGATTGAAGGTCAGCAGGTCGCGGGTGGCAAGTCGTCTGCCGCTCGTTTCATACAGCAGTGAAAAGCGCTTCCGCCGCACGGAAAAGACCTGCAACCCCATCTCCGTGAGCCGCTGCCGCAGACGGGCCGCATCGTCCCCCTCCAGCTCCCTGGTCTGGATACTGCCGTCCGCCAGGCCGATTGTGCAGGTGAAAAGGGCCATAGTCGTCCTGCTGCCTCCCTGGTTACTGCGGACCGGACCGGGGACTGGTGCCGATCGGCTGGGGAGCCGTCTCCGCTCCGGTCGATGCGGCAACCGGGGGACGGGCAACGAACCGCCAGTCACGATACGACTGCTTGTTGGTGAACTCCCGCAACGACTCCGGAAAGTTGTCCACCTTGAACGGCTGAAGCCCGCTGGTACTGGCGACACCGATGATGCCCCGAACCGGGTCGCGGATCAGCTCCCAGTCGCTCCCGGTTATCGGGTCCGGGTAGAGCCGGCGCAGGTGACGCACCGTGGCGGGGGTGCGCGGGTCCCGCAGCAGGTGTCGGAGATCGGCGAGCGGCGTGGCGACATGGGCGCTCCCCCTGGGGTAATGCCAACGGGTCAGGGCATCCTGCAGCTGGCTTCCCCGGAAGAGCAACTCCTCCTCCCGCTCACGCTGCATCCGCTGCTGCCATCCCTGCCCCGCCGCAGCCGACAGGACTCCCATCACCATCACCATGAACAGGGCCGTCAGGTAGGTGAAACCGTCGGTCGAGCGCAGCAGCCGGCAGCCGTCGGTGGTCATCGCTCCTACCACTCGTTGTACGGGACGTTGTTGGTCCCGACCAGATTCGAACCGCTGTGCAGATCGTAGACGTTACCCAAGAGCGGGGTCCGCCCCCCACTCCCACCATCGTTGGCAGCCGGAGACGGCAATGGCTGAGGAGCCACAATGACCCAGGTCTCCCGGGAGCGGGTAAAGGGATCGATCGGCAGTTCCCGCAGATAGCGCTGCTCAACCAGTTCCGCCAGGCTCATCGGATAACGCCCCTGATCTGCTGCAAACTGATCGATGGCCGAGCGCATGCTGTACAGATCTTCCCGCAGCACTGCCTCGCGAGCCCTGATCAGGCCGGTCTGGTAGCTGGGCACTGCAATGGCGGCCAGAATGCCGATGATGGAAATGACGATCATCAGCTCAATCAGGGTGAAGCCGCCCGCACCAGCTATCCGCCCGTCAGCATTCACGATTTCGTCACCAGTCCCGGTAGCGGGTGCCGTCGATGGACACGCCGTTGCTCAGTGAATAGACGTCGAAAACATCCTCACGCCCCCAGGTGCCGGCATCGGGACTGTCGCTGTAGGAGCGCAGTCCCCAGGCCGGCGGGTCGTTTCCCCGCGGGGGATTCATCGGATCCGGCGGAATCCGGCGCAGGAAGCGCTGCCGGACCCGGTAGGCCCCGCCGAAATCATCGCCGGTCACCAAGGTTTCCAGATCCTTCGGGTAGCCGCTTTTAGCTGCCGCAGCAATGATCTTGCGCTCCTCCACCGCCTTGTCGTACGCCTTTTTGTAGTCGTCGATGGCGGTACGGATGATACGCAGATTGCGACGCAGTTCCAGTTCGCGCACCCGCTGGCCGGTCATCCAGGAGAGTGGCAGTACCACCGAAGCGAGCAGGGCCAGGATGCTGACCGTCACCACCAGCTCCACCAGGGTTACCCCCCGTTGTGTCCCCAGGCGCCGGCCCATGGTTCACTGCTGTTGAGGCGGCGCCGGTTGTGCCGGTTGTGCCGGTTGTGCCGGTTGTGCCGGTTGTGCCGGTTGTGCCGGTTGTGCCGGTTGCGCCGGTTGCGCCGGTTGCGGCACCGCCGTGCCGTTCTCCTCGTACTCTGCCGTCTGCTTGAACGAAGGATAGGACTGCAGCAGGGCCGGCTCATCCTCCCGGCCCGAGTCGAATATGGTCTGCGACGGACCGTGGACGGTCATGCCCCGCACCAGCCGGGGGGTGATGGCCAGCAGCAGTTCGTTTTTCTCCCTGGTCTCACTGTTGTTGGACAAAAGCGGCCCCAAAAGCGGCAGGTCCCCCAGCATGAAGATCTTGGTGGTACTGTCGGTATCGCTGTTCTGGATCAGGCCGCCGATGATCACGGTTTCTCCGTCCTTCAGGGAAAGTACGGTATCCAGGTTGCGGGTCCCGATGGTCAGCAGGGTGGTGCCGTCGGTTTTGGAGGTTTCCTTGCCGATAACCGAACTGACCTCCAGGGCCAGCTTCACCACCACCTCGTGGGTCAACTGGATGGTCGGCTCGGCGTTCAGCTTGATCCCCACGTCCACGTACTGGACATTGGTGGAGGCGATGGTACCGGTGGTGGTGGTGGTCTGGATGGGCACCCGCTGTCCCACGTTGAAACGGGCCTTTTCCCGGTTGCGCACCCGGATCTTCGGATTGGAAAGGATGTTACCCTTGGCCAGGGTCTTGCCGATGTTGTACTGAGCGCTGGGGACGGTGACGTAGCCGCCGAACCCCTTGATGGAAAAAGCCTTGAGCAGTTGCGATATGTCCACCGGCGTCGCCGCGTCCGTGGCGGTGTACAGCGAGGGGGAGAGCAGCTTCCCGGCAGGGGTGAACCCGCCCAGGCTCACGGCGTAATCGCTGAGCAGCAGGCCCAGGTCGTGGGTCTTCTTGCTGTTCAGCTCCACCACCTCGACATCCAGGATCACCTCAGGCTCGGGCAGGTCGTTGGCCTCCAGGATCTTTTCCACGACACCGGCCATTTCCGGCGTATCCCGCAGTACCAGCGTGTTGGACTCTTCGTTGGCCTGGAGCTTGCGCACCTGCAACAGGTTACGGATCAGATTGATGGCCTTCTTGGCGTCCATGTACTGCAACTGGTAGGTCCGGATCACCATCTCTTCGTACTGTTTCAGCTTTTCCGGGGTCTTGGGATAGATCATGATGTTGCGCTCGTTGAGCAGCTTGTGCCCGAGCCGGTTCATACCGGTCAGCAGTTCGAATGCCTGATCGAATGTGGCATTGTTCAGGTTGATGGAGACCGGTACATCCTTCACCCCCTCGTCAAAGACGAAGCTGATGCCGGACAGTTGGGTGAGAATCGCAAAAACATCCCTGATGCGGGCTTCCTTGAACTTGAGGGTAAACCGGCTGTTGCTGCGCAGTTGGAGTTCATAACGCTTCAGCGGAGAGGTACGCAGTGCCGCCACCCGCTCGGCCGCGGCCTGATACTGGGGATTTCCGGGGTCCAGCTCCAGGGCGGCGGTAAAGGCCCTCGCTGCCTCACCCGGCTTTTTCAAACGTTCGAACTCTATCCCCTCTTGCCAGGCATTCCGGGCATTGAGCAAACGGGCAGCCGCGGCCGCCTGCTCGCCGTAGCGTTTGGTTCCCGGTTCAAGCAGACTGGCTGCCTGATACTCGGTCACCGCCTTTGCATAGTTGCCGCCACTCAACGCTTCTTCTCCCAGCCGGGCGCGCAGCCGCGCCGCCTCGGCACGGGCGGCAAGAAAACGGATACGGTATTCGGCGGAGGCCGGTTCAGCCTTGATCGCCTCGGCATAGTGCACCAGTGCTTCTTCGAAGAGCCCCTGCTCTTCCAGGCGCATACCGCTGTCAAACGCACGGCGTGAGGCGGCGCAGCCGGCCGCAACCAGGAAAGCGGCAAGCATGGCGGAACTGAGGAGCAGGTATCCGATCCGTTTGAAACGAAGCATGACCATCCCGGTATCGTCGAACGTGACAGGGCCGCGCTCAGCGGTCCTCAAGACACAAGCCGGCTTCGGCCGGTGCAAAACCGGTCACCAGCATGACCCGCTTCAACCCTTCGGAGAGGTTGACCAGCTTCGGCTCCAGGCCCCGGAAGCGGGCGCACTGCAGCCACACCTTCAGCAACTGCAAACCGCTGAAGTCAACGCTCTTGATCTGGCCGCAGTCCACCTTCAGGGTCTTCTGCCCCTGATCGTCAACCTGTTGCAGCACGTCTGACAATGAATCGATATGGCGCACCACCCCTTCCATGTTCCAATCGCCGACCAGAAACACATCACTGCCCTCAAGCCGAATAGCCATATCAGCCTCCTGACCCGGAAATTGCCATCAGGGTGGCCACTCCATATTCCGTGCCAAAAACAGAATACAAAAACAGAGCAATTACAGGCTATTAACCACGACAAACCAAAGCATTTCGGCAAGAAAATACGCCACAACGAGAGGGCATGATGGGTGGGGTGATGATAACCGCTTGAACTCGATACTGTTTTCGGGGAACGTTAGATTTGGGGCACCTGTCTCGAAACGTTACATCAGCTAGCCGGACTCCGGGGGAACACCCGAAATTTTCGAACCATGGCAACGGGATGGTAGGAGCGCTTTGCCTCCCGCAGCCCCGGCTTTCCCAGGTCCTGCTCCCGGTTGACGTGGCTGCATTCGGGCGGGAGCAAACGGCAGAATTCGCGGTTCACCAGTTGCGACGCGCCATCCATGGCCGGATCAGCCTTTTCAAAGAGACAGACCGCTGTGGTGTCGTTAAGACGCTCGCCAAGGGCAAAGGCGGCGATCCCGTCATCGAGACGTACCACAACCCCGAAAAGCCCCAATTCTTCCGCCCGTTCAAGCCCTTCCCGGCTTGCCGCCAGCTCCGGCTGCAGCGAGCGGGTTCCGTCGTTGTCATGGTGACGGAACCAGTTGTCCAGCAGGTGCAGCGATGCCGTCACATGAGTCGAGGAAAACGGCTCCACAACGTACCGGTGACGGGAGGTGAAGTGCTGTATCCGGTTGCGCTTGGTGCGGAAGCGGGCGCCGGACAGGGTGGCCAGATCGCTCTTCAGGTAGAGATAGTCGTCGTTATCGCGGTCCTCAACCAGCGAATATCCTCGACCCGTCAGGTGCTCCGCCAGAAACGCCTCGTCGGCACCATAGAGCTGATGCCCGGCATCCAGCAGTTTCCGGGCGGCAGCCCCCCGATTTCCGCAGAGCGGCGGAAGGAAGCAGGCAGTGCCGTCGTAGTCGCGACCGAACACGATCACACTGTCGTCCAGCAGACTCAGGGTGTAGTGGTGGGCGTGGCGAAACAGAAAGAGATTGGCGAAACACAGCTCGGAGACCTGGGGTTGCAACCTGAACAGGTGATCCCGCAGCAGCCCGCCATCCTCCGGTTCCGGAGGCCTGACGGCAGGATAGAGGGGTAGTGGGACGGCCATGGTTTCTCCGGGTTATTCAGCCAGATGACGCCGGAAGATCAGCACCGCCGCCAGGAAACAACTTACTGCGGCCACAGAGAGGTTCGCTCCGAAGAACGGGGACAGGCTGCCCCCCACCAGGGCCTGTCGTGCCCCCTCGAAAAGTGCGGTGGTGGGCAACAGACGGATGAACGGTGCAACGGTCGCCGGGTAGGCAGAAAGCGGAAAAAACAGTCCGGACATGAAGATAAGCGGCATAATGAATACCGCCTCCACCCGCCCGATGGTCTCCGGCTTGTCCAGCAGGGTGCCGCAGATGACCCCGGCGCAGGAAAAAAGTACCGAACCCGGAATCAGGAAGAGCAGGTAGGCGGCAAGACGGTCCGGGGCGAACCTGAAGGGAGTGATGACCAAGATGACCAGGGCCACCATCAGTCCCTTGAGCAGGCCGTGGGAAAAACCGGACAGTATCTTGGCAATGACGATTTCGGAAACCGATATCGGTGTCACCCGATAGGATTCGATGGTGTACTGCACCCGGCGGTGGAACCAGAGACTCCAGACACTTTCGTTGTAGGCGGCGCTGACTGCCGTCATGGTGATCAGGCCGGGAGCGATGAAAAGTCCATAGGGGATTCCCTCCACCGGCCCGATGTAACCCTGCATGCCGATACCGAAGGCCAGGTAGATGGTTAACGGATAGGCCACCACCGCCACCATCTCCGACAGAATGCTGCGCCGCAGGACCAGCAGGTCCCGGCGCCAGATGGCCAGAGTTCCCCGTAGATTCAATCGCGCACCTCCGCCCCGGTGAGACTGATGAAGACTTCTTCCAAAGTTCGCTCACGCAGGGAGATACGGCGCACCGGAGTCCCCCCCAGGGCGGATACCACTTCCGCAAGACACTCCCATTGCCCGAGACGGACGGTGAGCAGATTGCCCGACAACGACAGCTCCTCAAGACAGGGCAGGGTCCGCAGGATATCCGCACATCGCTGCGCCCCCTGCGCATGCACACATTCGATTTCATAGGTAGCGCCGCCGGAGAGGCGTGCCTTCAGCTCGGTACTGCTTCCCAGGGCAATCAGTCTGCCGTGATCCATGATGGCGATACGCTCGCAGAGCTGCTCCGCCTCCTCAAGGTAGTGGGTGGTCAGGAAGATCGTCATGTCGCCGGCCAGAGAGCGGATATACTCCCAGACCGCCCGACGCGACTGCGGGTCCAGGCCGGTGGTGGGCTCGTCAAGAAACAGTACGGCGGGATCATGGACCAGTGCCCTGGCCACCACCAGCCTGCGCTGCATGCCCCCGGAAAAGGTGTCGGGAAAATCATGTTGACGGGCGGCCAGCCCGAACAGTTCCAGCACCTCGTCGATCCGTTTTCTGGCCCGTTTCGGCTCCAGGGCATGCAGCCGCGCATGAAGCTCCAGATTTTCCCGGGCAGTCAGGTAACGATCGAGGCTGTTTTCCTGGGGAACCACGCCGATCTGCCGTCGAATCTCGCGGCCGCACCGCCCGATCGGCAGCCCGTTCACCAGGACTTCGCCGGAGTCGGGACGCATCAGGGTCGTCATAATCCGGATCAGGGTAGTCTTACCGGCACCGTTGGGCCCCAGCAGTGCAAAGATTTCCCCCCTGTTTACTTCCAGGGCAAAGGAGTCCAGCGCACGCACGTCACCGTAGCACTTGCTCACGTTCCGCACCGCCAGTGCGGGACCGGAGTACGGGGTCGCCATCAGCGTCGCCTGCAGGGAGCTCATCCGGAGGACTTGAGGAGGGAGCTGGCGGCACAGACCGCTTCGATCTGCCGCAACAGTTCATCCATATCCACCGGCTTCGGCACGAAGCCGTTGATACCGGCGGCGAGAAAGGCCTCCCGGTCCCTGGAAAAGGCGTGGGCCGTTATGGCGATGATCGGAATCTGCGGATTGATTTCCGGGCGCTCGCCGGAGCGGATGATCCGTGCCGCCCTGCTGCCGTCGATGTCGGGCATGGAAATGTCGGTCAACACGATGTCGAAACTGCCGTTAGCAAGCGCTTCAAGCAACCGGCTGCCGTTCTCCACCACGGTCACCCGGTGTCCCTTTCCTTCCAGCAGGGAGCACATCATTGACCTGCCCAACTGATCGTCATCGGCAAGCAGGATGCTACGCGGCGTGACGACGCGGCCATGTTGCCGCTCGTTCTGCTCGGGCGCTTCGCAGACCGTAGCCGGTAATGCAACGCGAAACTCTGACCCCTGCTCCGGCACGCTGAAGACCGTGATGCTGCCTCCCATCAGGTCGGCCAGACGACGGGAGATGGCCAACCCCAACCCTGTTCCGGAAAAATGGCGGGAACCGAAACTTTCCAACTGCCGAAAGCTCTCGAAAATCTTCTCCTGATCCTCAACCGGAATGCCGATACCGGTATCGCGGACCGTGATCTCCAGGGTCGGCAGCGCGCTGTCGTCATGCTCATGACAATGTCGGCAGCATATCTCCAGCGAAATCGTCCCCTTGCGAGTGAACTTGATGGCGTTGGACAGCAGGTTGGTGATGATCTGGGAAATGCGGAGCTGATCGCCGTCGATATACTCCGGCAGGTCGGAAGCAAGAGTGATGGCGAGCGTCAGACCCTTCCGGCGGGCGGCGGGGGCAAATATCCTGACCAGCTGCTTGGCGGTGGCAGCGACAGAAAACGGCTTGCTGACCAGTTCGAGCCTGCCGGACTCCACCTTGGAAAAATCCAGCACATCGTTGATGACCTGCAACAACATCCGGGAAGCAGCCCGGCAATCGTTCAGGTACTGCTGCTGTTTACGGCCGAGAGGAGTCTGTGCCAGCAGCTCCAGGTTGCCGGTCAATGCCCCCAGGGGGGTGCGGATTTCATGGCTCATGGTGGCCAGGAAGTTCGATTTTGCCTCATTGGCCGCCTCGGCGGCATTACGGGCCTGGCGCAGCTCCTGTTCCGTCTGTTTCAGCGGCGTCAGGTCGATATCCACGCAGAACAGCTCCGGCTCACGGCCCGGCGGCTGGATCAGGGCGTGACTGGAATAGACCGATACCAACGTTCCGTCCTTGCGCATCAGTTGCAGCTCTCCGGCGGGAATCGGCCGGCCGGTCTCCCCCATCACGACCATTTCGCTCAACACCTGCTCCCGCATCACGGGGGGGATGATCAGGTTGAGCAGGCTTTTGCCGATGGCCTCTTCCGGCGTGTAGCCGTAGAGCTGCTCCGATGCCCTGTTCCAGTAGGTGGTGGTGCCGTCGAGCCGGTAGCCCTGCACGGCGATGTTGGGGGTCATGTCCATGAGGAAGCGGAAGCGGTTTTCACTTTCGATCAGCCGTTCCTCCATCTTTCTGCGTTCGGTGATGTCGTGGACAATGATGATGAGCAGAGACGTGTTGGCTGTTGTGACGGGACTGCAGAAGGTTTCAACGTCACGGATCGAGCCGTCCGCCAGCCGGTGCTGAAAGAAGCAGTGATTGTTTTCCTTGGCCAGGGCCCGGTCTACGGCTTCCCGCACATCATTCCGGGATGCCGCGACGATGTCGCAGAGGTGCTTTCGCTTCATGTCCTCCCGGGACCAGCCATAGAAGCCGCACGCTGCCGGATTGGCATCGACGATCGCCCCGTCGGCGGTATCCACCACCAGCATGACCGATTGGTTGTACTCGAAAAAACTCCTGTTGCGCTCTTCGTTCTCCCGCAAGGCCCGGTTCACACGGCTGGAACGGATGATAAAGGCGATCCGGTACGGCAGGACTCCCCACTTGATCGGCTTGGAAATAAAATCGGTAATCCCAACTTTGTAGGAGCGGGCAATGGTGGTCAGATCATCCAGGCCGGTCATCATCAGCACCGGAATGTCGGTACCAGAGGGGTGTTCGCGGATGGCCCGGCAGGTCTTGAAGCCATCCATTCCCGGCATCATCACGTCGAGCAGGATCAGGTCGGGGACGTACCGGTCCAGCAGCGTCATGGCCTCCTCCCCGCTGGTGGCATCGGTCACTTCGAATCCAGCAGGCTCAAGTGTCGTGCGGGCAAACTCGCGGGTCAGCAGGTCATCGTCAACGACCAGAATCTTGTCGGCAGATGAAAGCAACTGGTCGCTCATGAGCTTCCCACTCCTTTCAGCATCCCGCTGCATAGCTCGCCCCGGCGCAGGATCAGCATGCTGGCTCACCCGCTTCTTCCAACTACAACACTATCCTGAATTCAGCGCCACCGTCCCGGTTCCGGACGGTCAGGCGGCCACCCATGTTTTTCTCGATAATGATCTTGGACATGAACAGGCCGATGCCGGTCCCCTCCCCTTTTTTTCTGGTGGTGAAGTAGGGGTCGAATATTCGTGGCAGCACCTCCGGCGCTATGCCGCCGCCGTTGTCGCCGATGACCACCACCGAACGGCCGGCTTTATCACTGAAAATACGGATGTCGATACAGGGCTCCGCCACGGCGCGTTCCAGCAGCACATCCTTTGCGTTGGTCAGGATGTTGAGTATGGCCTGGGTATATTCACCGGGATACCCGTCTGCCTGCACCTCGCACTCCTCTGTGCAGCGCACTTCTACGTTGTTGCTTTTCAGCACGGGCAGCATGAAGTTGAGGGAGCGACGGATCGCCTCGTTCACCTGGAAGGTCTGGACGATTTTGTCATGACTGAAGAAGTTGCGGAAATCGTCGATGGTGCCGGACATCTGCTGCAAAAGCTGCATAGTGGTGGCAATATCCCGGTTCATGATGGTGGTGGTCAGGGTACCCGCCTTGAAGGAGAACTGCAGGTTCTGCACGATCAGTCCGATGTTGTTGAGGGGCTGGCGCCACTGGTGGGCGATGTTGTTGATCATCTCCCCCATGGCGGCCAGGCGCCCCTGTTGGATCAGCAGTTCATCCTTGTTGCGCAGTTCCTGAATCGCCTGATCGATACGCTGCTCAAGGGACTGGTTCAACTCTTCCAGCTGCTGCGACTTGACCAGCAGGGCCTCCTCCATCTGCTTCCGCTCGGTGATGTCGATACTGAAGCCCGCCAGCAGGGTCTGATCCTCAAAGATGATCGGAAACTTGTAACTTGTGTAGTAGCGGCCGCAAAAGATTTCCTCCTGCTGCACCGGCTGCCCTGCCCCGACGATCATCCGGTCATCGGCCATGATCCGTTCCGCCACATCCCCCGGAAACAGCTCCCCCATGGCTTTTCCGATCATTTCTTCTCCCGGCATGCCGATCATCTGCTGGAAATTATCGCTGACCTCAAGCACACGGCTTCCGGTGGGGGTTACCTCCTTGATATAGGCGTAAACAGGTGAGTTTTTGACGAACAGGGAAAGAATCTCCCGGGTCACGTTCAACTGCTCCTCGGCACGCTTGCGTTTCACCACGTCCCAGGCCAGATTGGCCAGGTGCTGTACCAGGGACAGGTCGCGCACCGTGTAGTCGGTCGGTTTGTTGCCAACCCCCATCACGGCGACGATCCGGCTGGCCCGGAAAATGGGCACCACCAGCTCCCGCACCAGCGGAACATGTCCCTCCGGCAATCCCCGGCGATGGGGGAGCGAGGCATAGTCGTTGTGGACCAACGGTTTTCTCTGCCGGATGCAGTCCGCCCAGACCCCGGCACGGTCCAACGCGTAATGCAGTTCCCGGACTTCGGTGCCGCAGGCGGTTTTCAGGGTATTGCTCGACCATGTCTGCAGGGAAAGGCTCTCCTGGTCGTCTTCGACAAAGTGGAAAAAACCGATCCTGCTGTCGGTAAGGGCTTCGGTTTCGTCGATGATCTTGGTGAGCAGCTCATCAAGGGGATGCTCGTAGGCATAGTCGCTGATACGCAGGCGGGCCTGCAGCACCGCTTCGGCCTGCTTACGCTCGGTGATATCGGCAAAGGTGACCACCACGGCGTAGGGCGTGGATTCACCATGTCTGAACAGGGGGCCGGTATTGACGGATATCCAGGTGAAGTCGCCGGAGTCGCGCACCACCTTCATGACAATGTTGGAACAGGGCTCGCCGGTTGCCAGGGTCTGCATGGAGGGATGCTCACTGCCCGGAAAGGGCCTGCCGTCCTCGCGGAAGGTTTTCCAGTCGTAACTGGTTGCATCAAGGCCGATCGCCCGGCTGACGCTGAGTCCGAACACCCGTTCAGCGGTTTCGTTCCAGGTGATGATGGTGCCGTTGCGTTCCTGCTGGATAACACCGATTTTGGCAGCCATAACCAGTTTCCTGAAGCGCTCCTCGCTCTCCTGCAGCTTGATCTCGTCGTTTTTGCGCTCGTGGATGTCGGTGAGCGCGATCCGGTATTCGCCGCACGCCGACAGGCCGGCCTGCAGATGCGCCCAGAAGGGGGCGCATTCCTCGCCGCAGAGCAGGCGGATCTCACAGCTTTGTGGCGCCATGCTGTCGTCAAGCTGGGTGTGGTGGTGGGAAAAGGTGGTGATGTCGTCGGGGTGAATGAACAGGCGGAAGTCACAACCGAGCAGGTCGTTTTTTTCCCTGCCGAGCAGGACGGCGGCCGTCAGGTTGACATCCTGTATCAGCCCCGTGGGGCTGAGCGTGAAGTACCCCACCGGCGCCCGGTCGTACAGCTCGAAATAGCGCTTCCGGGACAGCTCCAGATCATGCTGGATGCGCAGCAGCTCGGCATTCTGTGCTTTCAGCTCGGCTTCCCGTGCCTCAAGCTCCCTCAACAGTTGCCGGGTAGTGTCCGGCGTTGGGGACACGGAAGACGCGACGCCATCGACAAATTCCGGCCTGCCGCAGGGTGGCGGATTGCTCTCGGCTGACGCTGCAGTAACGGAGGTTCGAGAGTCTGGCTCGCTCATGTACGTGCACTCCACCCCGGGAATACCGGGGCATGCCGTGGAACCGGTGTGCATTCCCGCACCGGCACGACGCCTCCCGTTTCCGGCGGGCCGTGCTGTCGGGAACAATGCTCTGTCTCCGGCGCGATTCGTGCCTAACTTGTTATTAATACCACCAAACCGGAACACTGCAAGTGCGTCAGGAATAAATTTCCTCCCTGATCACATCGAGGTAGGCTTTACCGAACCGTAAATCCGGTTCGAGATAGTTCCCCTCCGCCCATTCATTCCAGGATTTGATAAAAACAACGGCCTGATCGTCCGGAACGCGGGCCGTCAGGTCCAGTGCTCGTCTCAGTTGGATCCTGAACAGCTCCGGGCTGGAATCATGCAGTACCAACCCGTTCTTCCCGCTGCGGGGAGTATTGTCCCAGTTGGGGATAAGGCAGGGGTACAGGGCGGCATCGCCTCCGGCATCGGGAAGCATGTCCAGCATGACGTCGCCGTAGCGGTAGACCGTCGGCTTGCCGGTCCTTTCCTGATAGAGGTGACGAAGTTTTCTGAACGGCGACCGCCAGGAAACGTACCCGGCGGAACGCAGGGGGGGAAGATACTGCATCACGGCGGCATCAAAGCCGTGCCGACGAAAATCCCAGGTGCGCCTGCCGTGGATGGTGGCCACCAGGTGCAGTCCCGGCAGACCGGATTCCCGGGCCAACTGCTGCCAGAAGCGGGTGAACCCGAGGGGGTCCGGGATGTCTCCGGGGCGGTAGACGACAAACAGCGGCTTTCCGTCAACCTTCAGGTAACGATTGTCGCGAAAGAGTGGCAGCAGCTCACGGAAGTGTGCCCGGTAATCGGCTTCTCCCGGATAGGTCTGCTCGATCAGGATTTTGTTGGGGCTGCCGTGCCAGATACCGGTCCAGGTCTGGTTGGCCCAACAGAGGCAAAACGGATAGTCGGGCTCTCCCGACCGCACCACCTCATTGAGCGGTCGTTCCAGAATCCGCTTGCCCGCAAACCAGTAATGATAATAGCAGAATGCCTCGATACCGGTGTCCCGTGCCATCACGGCCTGGGCGACGCGCGTTTCCGGCACCCGCAGGTCGTAGTACCCCAGGTCTGCCGGCACATGGGGCTGGTAGTGTCCGGGAAACAGGGGCCGGGCCTTGCCGGTGTTGGTCCACTCGGTGAATCCCGTGCCCCACCAGCGGTCATTTTCCGGAATGGGGTGGTACTGGGGCAGATAAAACGCAATCAGTCGAGCCATAGGGTTCCCTGCCTTTCCCAGAATATGCGATCAGCGACTGTGCTTTCCGGGCCAGCGTCGTCGCCATGAGCTTCAGGACCTCCACGGTGAAGGACGGCTTGAGCACCAGGCGCGCCAGCAGATCAACCTTTTCCCCGGCCTTGTAGAAGCCGTCGAAGAACTGCAGACTGCCCCGGATATCCTGCAGGCTGCCGGCGTCGGCGATTTCGGCGCTGTCTTCGTCACGCAGAATGGACGGTTCCGGCAGCCTGGCCGGCGCATGATGCAGGCGCCCGGCAACTTCGAATAACCGCTCAAGGTTGCCGGCAACCTGCTCCCGCGAGTAGAGCGCGAGATATTCCTGCCTGATCTCGGCGGCAATCCGCGTTCTGACCCCGGGATGCTCGATCAGGTACGCAAGCCGCTCCAGATAGGCCTCCTCGGTCTCCGGCTGTCCCACGTACCGTCGGTAGAGACCGGCTTCAAGAAAGTTCAGGCTGTTGAAGATGCTGACCTTCCCGTACTTGTAAAGAGGACAGGCCATGCCGATCAGGGTTGCATACAGGGTGGCGCCCAGCGACGGCTGCGGCAGCGCATCCAGGCAGATATCGGCTGCCCGGTAGTAATCGGCCGGATCCTCCAGGTACCCCAGATAGTTGATCCGCTCCGTATCCAGCGGGTAGCGCTCATCGCGGGAGGTGCCGATGACGTAGATCCGCGCCCGGCTGAACCGCTCCAGGATTCTGTGGGCAGTGACATGGAAGTTGTACCGGTCATTGGGAATGAACTTCTCGGCGGTACCGACGGTGATCAGGCAGACGCAGTCGGCCGGAATGCCCAGCCGCTCCCGGGCCCGCGCCTTGTCCGCTGCCGTGGCCGCCGGTCCCAGGTCTTCCAGCTGTGTAAAGGGAAAACAGTGAACCTGCCGTACCGGCCGGTTCATCTGCGTGAAGCGTGTATGAAATGCCGAGTGGGCAACCACCAGGTCGGCAACGGAGGCCCCCAGCCAGAACCAGGAATGGGCGTGGTTTTCAAGGACTACCGGCGGATTCTCGGCAGTGGCCAGGGCAATAACCGGTACGGCGTCCCAGGGGTGATGGTAGAGCAGCACGCTGCCGGCCCGGACGGCGAGCCTGCGCAACAGGGCAGCCCGTTTGAAAACGGAATCAGCCGGATCAAGGGTAATCAGCGGCGTATCGCCGATTCCGTCCCGAAACCAGCGGGGAACCTTCTCATGGCGTTGCCCGGTGAGCAGGATCACCTGATTCGGGTCACCATGGCGCCGCACCAGTTGGTACAGGATACGGGTGTGCCCCCCCACCTGACAGACCTCCGTTGCCACGTGAATGGTCGAGATCCGCCCGTCCTCCGGCAACAGGGCAGATCCCTCATCAAACACTTCACCTATCTTCAGATAACTGTTCAGATTCAAGCCAAAATCAAAGAGCAAATTTTCAATCCGACCATCACAGTAATAGCCGGGGTGATTGCGCCAGGCAAAGCGGGCCAGCAGCATGATTCTTCTCACCAGCTCTTCCGGCGTCGACCGCTCCCGTGCCGCCATGATCTTGCGCCGCAGGAAGGTACTGTAGAAGAAGTGGTTCCGGTCGAGATTTCTGAAGGTCCTGTTCATTGCGTCGCACTCACCACCACGTTATCCACCCCCATGGTATAGCTGCCGGTGTAGGTCCAGCTGTCCACGCTGATGCCGCCGGTGCCGTAGGGAGCACGGGAATCGAAGTTATTGTCGGTCACGTCGATCTTCAACGTGTCATCATAATAGACCTGGATTCTGGTGCCGCTGAACACCAGCTTTACGGTGTGCCACCCGGTGCCGACACTGGAGAGGTTCACCTGTCCCATGGGGGTGCCGCTCCAGCCGGTCCAGCTGCGGAACTTCACCAGCTTGAGCGTGTTGGAGCCGCCGATGGAACCGTCCGGGTAGATCCAGGCGCCATAGTGCTCACCGGTGCCCGGATTGAGCTTTCCGCCAATGCCGCCGCCGAAGGCTCCTGACGGAAACTGGAACTGGGCTTCAACACTGTAATTGCGCCACTCGGGATCGGGCACCGTGTAGAGGTAGCCGTAGTTCATCGTTGCGCCACTGCCTCTCAGGACCCCGTTACCGTCGACGGACCAGGTCCCTGCCTGAACAGTCCAGGGAAGCAACGGATTCACCTGGCCGGGGGTACGGGTGAAATCATCGGAGAACAGGCTGCTGCTCACCGGAATCACCGTGATCGACACTGTCGCGCTCTCTGAGGTGAGTGAGCCGTCACTTATCTTGTAGGTGAAGCTGTCGCTGCCGCTGTAGCCGGTAGTGGGTGTGTAGGTGAAGGAGCCGTTGCTGTTCAGACTCAGAGTGCCGTAGGACGGGCCGCTCACCAGCTGGGCGGTTAGCGTACTTCCCTCGGGATCGCTGTCATTGACCAGCAGGCCGGGAGCAGCCACGGTCAACGCGGTGTTCTGGTTGGTGCTGTAACTGTCGTTCACCGCCACCGGTGCTTGGTTCACGGCAATGACCGTTAACGACACCGTTGCGGCACTTGAAGTGAGGGAACCGTCGCTGACCCGGTAGGTGAAGCTGTCGCTGCCGCTGTAGCCGGTGGTGGGTGTGTAGGTGAAGGAGCCGTTGCTGTTCAGGCTCAGGGTGCCGTGGGAGGGGTTCGTTACCTTCTGGGCGGTCAGCGCACTTCCTTCCGGGTCGCTGTCGTTGGCCAGCAGCCCGGGGGCAGCCACGGTCAACGCGGTGTTCTGGTTGGTGCTGTAACTGTCGGCAACGGCTACCGGTGCCTGGTTCACGGCAATGACCGTTAACGACACCGTTGCGGCACTTGAAGTGAGGGACCCGTCGCTGACCCGGTAGGTGAAGCTGTCGCTGCCGCTGTAGCCGGTGGTGGGTGTGTAGGTGAAGGAGCCGTTGCTGTTCAGGCTCAGGGTGCCGTGGGAGGGGTTCGTTACCTTCTGGGCGGTCAGCGCGCTTCCTTCCGGGTCGCTGTCGTTGGCCAGCAGCCCGGGGGCAGCCACGGTCAACGCAGTGTTCTGGTTGGTGCTGTAACTGTCGTTCACTGCCACCGGTGCCTGGTTCACGGCAATGACCGTTAACGACACCGTTGCGGCACTTGAAGTGAGGGAACCGTCGCTGACCCGGTAGGTGAAGCTGTCGCTGCCGCTGTAGCCGGTGGTGGGTGTGTAGGTGAAGGAGCCGTTGCTGTTCAGGCTCAGGGTGCCGTGGGAGGGGTTCGTTACCTTCTGGGCGGTCAGCGCACTTCCTTCCGGGTCGCTGTCGTTGGCCAGCAGCCCGGGGGCAGCCACGGTCAACGCAGTGTTCTGGTTGGTGCTGTAACTGTCGGCAACGGCTACCGGTGCCTGATTTGCCTTCACGGCGATGGATACCGTGGTAATGGCCGAGGTGAGGGGCCCGTCGCTGGCCCGGTAGGTGAAGCTGTCGCTGCCGCTGTAGCCGGTGGTGGGTGTGTAGGTGAAGGAGCCGTTGCTGTTCAGGCTCAGGGTGCCGTGGGAGGGGTTCGTTACCTTCTGGGCGGTCAGAGTGCTGCCCTCGGGATCGCTGTCATTGGCCAGCAGGCCGGGGGCAGCCACGGTCAACGCGGTGTTCTGGTTGGTGCTGTAACTGTCGGCAACGGCTACCGGTGCCTGGTTGAGGGTATTCTGGACCCGAACGAGCGTGACGGAGTTGCCCACCCGGATTTTCACGCCGCCGGTGGTGGTCCGGTATTCAGTTGCAGCTGCGGGCTGTCCGTTCAGGT
Source organism: Trichlorobacter ammonificans (assembly GCF_933509905.1). GTDB lineage: Bacteria > Desulfobacterota > Desulfuromonadia > Geobacterales > Pseudopelobacteraceae > Trichlorobacter > Trichlorobacter ammonificans. The sequence continues at coordinate 1,604,677 of NZ_OW150024.1, forward strand.
AAATCAGGGGAGTGCCGCTATAGCCCGACGGAATGGCCAGCTCCACGGCCGTATCCGGATCAGTTGCCCCACTGACGGTGGCGTTGATCACGTAACTGTCGGAGGTGGTGGTCGCGGTCGGCGTGACACTGACCGCTGCGCGCAGACGCCACCAGTCACTCACCTCCACGGCGTTGCCGGACCAGATGCGCGTCTTGGTCATGCCGTATGTGATATACTCCTGCTCAATCCCACCGCTGCTCGATGGTTGATGAGTATAGAAATTGATCAGCGCACCGAGATTGTAATAGAAATCAATACCGGCCCGAATAGAACTGACCGTGTGCCCCTCCGTGCTCTGGGCCACCAGGACGCCGACGAACCAGTCGCTGACCGGCAGGCTGACGGGCGAGAAACGTTTACCGGCGGTTGTATAGGAAATGGTCCTGGCCGGGAACGGACCGAGTTTCTGCTCTCCCACCACCACAAGATTCAACTGCTCCAACATGCCCCGGGATGCTTCGCGGGTAGCGTTGAAGTACGGCGACGCCCAAGTTCGCGGGCAGTTCTTGAGGGCACCGCAACCGCTCCGTCCGTTGTCGAGCCCGCTCAGCCAGCCCTCGATGTCGGTGAAGGATTTCAGGAGCGAGGCGGTGGCATAGGCCGTGCCGCTTGCATAGCCGCTGGGTGTCACATCCAGCGCCTCGTCCGGCCCCCAGTGCCAGTAGTCGTAGTCGCTCTGCACCAGGCTGCCGTTCACCGGATTCTTCAGCCCACCATTGTGGGAACCGATGGTGGCGCCGTAGTTTGAAACGGCAGAACGCAGGCTGGCGACCACTGCGGCATCCGCCCCCATCTCGTCCCGGAGCGTACCGGTGCAGAAGTAGTAATCCCCCTTGGCCCCCAACGACTTTTCGAACTGGGCCGAGGATTCAATGGCTCGGATGCTGGACTGGCTGTTTTCAAAATCATGACGCACCATGAACGCGGCATCGTAGGGATACCGCCAGGGACTGAGCCTGACCAGCGGCAACTTGAACGACTCGAAGGCCCACTCGATGGCCCGGCGAAAAAAAACGTAAGAGTACATGGTCGGATCGCTGGCCCCGTGGCCGATGAGAGGCTGCATTTGTCCATTGAACAGAATCTGTCCGGCACCGTAGGGGTTCACCGTCCAGAGCGGTCCGACAATACCGTTGGCCAGCACCGTGGCGCCGTTGCCGGTCACCCGCCAGGCCAGATGCATCTGGTGGACCGGATGCTGCGGCGAAACGCCCCAGGGAGTCTCCGAGACGCTGAAGGGAGCCCCCCAGATCAGGGTACCACTGGGGATATGGCTGGTCAGGCGATGGTCGGTCGCCTTGGTGAGCCGGGAGTTGCCGTACCAGTTCCAGTCGTTGCTGCTGCTGGGGCTGGAGTAGGTCATCTTCACCCCCATTTCCGTCGACAGGACGAAATTCCCACGGTACGAACCATCCGGTCGGCGGGTAAAGGAGGATGAGCCCACCAGCAGGAAGCCGCCGGCATTGACATACTCCCGTAGCGGCGTTATCTGGCTGTCGTCGATCGCCTCGGCGGCCAGGCTGATCAGGATCGGGTACCGCGGCGTGCCGTCGGCGTTGCGCAGCTTGCCGGCGGTGATGTCGGCATCGCTCACCGTCACGTAGGGGGTACCGTCCGAGGCGAGGGCCTCCTTGAGGGACTCGGCGGCAACGAAATACCGCCAAGTGGTATACCACCACTGGTAACCGGTGGTGCCGGCACCACTGGGACTCGGCGGCACTGACGGCATGGTTTCCAGCGCCTGGGTCAGCTCCGAAACATGGACGGCGACCAGCGGCTGTGGCGTTGCCCCCCTGACAGCGGACGGCGCCATGCAGAGCAGCACTACCAACATCGGAAGAAACGTGCGGACAACCACTTGTCGGATACGGGATAACGTTTTCATGTCGGAACCTCATCTGCTCCTGCCGTCCGACGGACGATCACCGGCAGGGGAGGCTCCCCGCCGCTCCGGCCCCGCATAGGGGACACCGGCGGTACCGCGGACTGCAGCAGCGCTGCCTGACACCCAGCCGTCCCGGCGCTTGAATTCGGCGACTGCTCCCCGCTCCAGCAGCCGGTCAAGAACCTCGGGACGGACCATGTCGTAACGGTTGTCGGTATATCTGACCCTGATCAGCATGGAACACCCCACCACACGTCGCCACACCCGTTGCCCCGCAGTATTCGTGCCGTGCACCAACCCACCGCCGTTACTGGCGTTGACGGCACCATTGCTCCGGTGTTTCCCCGGTTTCGGCAGGAAAGCCGACGTTCTGCGCCGCAATTTCTTACAGTGCCCTGTTCCGGTTCCGCCGCACGGCGCTGGACGTGGAACCGGCGTCAGCCTTTCATAAACACCGGCAGATGCTGCGGCGGATCTCCTGCTTGGGACGCCACGGCCAGGGAACCGTTCAGCCGGTCGTACTCTTCGGGACGCTGTGACAGGGCGATACGGATGATCCGGCAGATTTCCCGGATATCCTCCTGACTGACGGCTGTGCCGGTAGGGAGTGAGAGCACCCGTGTGGTCAGACGCTCCGTGTGCGGCAGCAGCAGGCCGGCATTGGGAAAGTAGGAGCGGTACGGTTCCATGCGGTGACAGCCGGGATAGAAATAGCGACGGGCCAGCACATTCTCGGCGCGCAGAATCTCCACCAGCCGGTCCCGGCCGATGCCGGTGACCTGCTCGTCAATCTCCAGCACCACGTACTGGTAATTGCACTTCTCCTGCTGGTCGTAGCTGATAAGACTGATTCCCGGCAGTCCGGCCAGCTCTTCGCGGTAGGTCTCGTAATTTTCGCAGTTCACCGCGATGAACTGAGCAATGCTTTCCAGGTTCGTCAGGCCGGTGAGCGCCGACAGTTCACTCATCTTGCCGTTGGTACCGACGTAGATGACGTCGTCATGCTTGCCGGAAAACCCGAAGTTTTTCATCAGCCGGATCTTCTGGGCCAGGGCGTCGTCATTGGTGGCAATGGCGCCCCCTTCACCGGTATTGAAGAATTTGGTGGGATGAAAACTGAACACCTCGGCATTGCCGAAACTGCCCAACATCCGTCCGCCGCGGGAGCAGCCGAATCCGTGCGCAGCATCGAAGAGCAGCTTCAGGCGGTGCTTTCCGGCAATCTGTTCCAAAGCCTCGATAGCGCACGGGCGACCCCAGACATGCACCCCGATGATGCCGGTGGTGCGGGGAGTAATCATTTTCTCGATGCAGGCCGGATCGATGGTATGGGTTGCCGGATCGACGTCGCAGAAGACCGGGGTAATCTCCTGCCATTGCAGCGCATGGGCCGTGGCCACGAAGGTGAAGGAGGGCAGAATCACCTCCCCCTTCAGTTCCAGAGCGCGGATTGCGATTTCAAGGGCAATGGTGCCGTTGCACATGGCAATGCAGTGTCGCACCCCGATCATCTCCGCGACCCGCTGCTCGAACTCCTGCACGTAGGGTCCGTTGTTGCTGAGCCACCGGCGGTTCAGCATGTCGTCGATCCGCTCGTAAAACCGCTTACGGTCGCCGATATTGGGACGTCCAACATGCAGGGTTTCATGGAAAGCAGGGGCTGCGCCGTAAATAGCCAGATCATCGGAATTCGTTTTCATACTCATCCCTCCAGTCACCAGTCTAGCATTGGCGTCCAAGCAACTCCTTTTGGGCGTACGCGTCCCATTCTTCAGGCCCCTTGCCACACGTGCTCCAAGGGAACTCCACGTTTTCGGATGTGCAATACTTGCAGCTTGAAATCGGCCTGCCAAGCAGCTCTAAAACTTTTCGTCCCGAGAGAAAGCTCGCATGTATATCAATCCCCTTATCCGAGGGAATATGGTAGTCAAAGTGTTTGTTAAAATGGTGAATTAACGCTGGAATACCACATGGATACAGATGCCCGTTCCGGAGGAATGGGCAGGAACCAATGCTTCGGCAGTACAAAAAAGCCTCCCTTTCATCAGACGTGCCATGCAAGTTCATGAAGGCTGAAAAGTGCGTTACTTCACTAGGGTTCAGCGAAACCCCCTTTAATGCGCACAACGTTTTCAAACCCGCGAGCTGCGACCGCAGTGGGGGATACACCGTTAAGTCGATAGCGGTTTTCGTCTCACGGCATGTTGTCCAAAACCTGTCAGACGCTTTGCTCAGGAGGATGCCGTTTGTAACAACTCTGATATTCGCCAGAGGAAACGTCTCTCGTGCAATCGCAATAAACGAGTCTGGCTGGGGATGTAGAAGAGGTTCACCTCCCAGGAGCCGAATTGTTGTAATGTTGCGAAAAAGCTTACGCAGCCTTTTCATATCCAGCTGATATTGATCGATATCAGCAAACGTTGGCGTTGCAATGGGGCTGAAGTGACCGCAACTTTTGCAGCCCAGATTGCAGTGGTCTGCCAGGTGTAGCTCGAGGTAAGGAAGCTCCGGCTTATCAAAAGCTGTAACTACTTGCCTGATTGGTTTTTTTATGGATTCCGGCATGTGGCGTTTGATTCGTTGCAGCATATGATTCTCCTTTGTCTTGAAGCATAAGCTTGCACGATGTTAGTGACTGTTTACCGTCGCGGTAAAATCCGCCGCACAAATCCCCATCTGCAGAGCATCTTTCCAGCCACCTTGTTTAAACACATGACTTCTTAGCGTGCCCTCCACACAGAACCCCATTCTTTCATAGGAAGCAATCGCCACCTTGTTGTCGGTCAGGACGTACAGATAAATCCTGTTGAGTCCAAGGTCATTGAAGGCATACGCAAGTATCTGCCTTAGGGCGGACGAGCCGTACCCCTTTGAGCGCTCTCTGGTGTCACCAATCAGTACCTGCATCTCGGCATGACGTGCTATCCAATCGATATGCCTGAGATAAATGTTACCGACATGCTTGTCTGACGACACAACACAGATTGCAAGACTGATTTCATCGGAAGGCGCTGCATAGCATGTCTTGCGGTCAAGCCAGGTTTCCACCGCATGGCGGCTGACAAAATGAAATGGGCCTCCCAGCAGTTCATACAGGTTTCTGTCGTTATGCCACGTGTGGACCAGGGCAACGTCGGACGACTCAAGTGCCCGCAGGTAAACCGGTTCGTGCATGGTACCCTCCTTGTGATTCAGACCGCAGCGTGATAGGCCGGGAAATAGCCGGTCCGTTCCTCCGGATCAATATCCAGTTCCCGGCACAGGCGGGCATAGCGTCCGTGATCGTATATCTGCTTGATACAACGCAGGGGCAGCTCCCTGCCGCCGTAGCGCCGTTTGGACTCCCCGACGCCACCGCTGCCGCCCCCCAGGTTGAAAAGCGGTATCCCCAGCTCCCTGAGCCGGGTCGCGCCGTACCAGATCAGGTCGGCGCCATGGTCCTTGCCGCCGGGGAGCGACACGTTGAACAGGTATTCCCCGACATCGTCCGTCCAGGCGAAGACCGACACCGCCTCGATCCCTCCGGCGCCGGCCGCCCCCACCAGCAGGACCCTGTCCAGACCGAACAGAAACGCAAGGGTTTCATCGGAAAAACGGTACTGTTGCCCGGCTCCCCGGCTCTGGAAAAACTGCCGGTGATTGGCAAGGAAAAACTCGGCAAGTACCGTTGTGTCGACGATGAAACCGGCGCTGCGCTCTTCCCATCCTCGCAACTGCCGCTTCCGGTTGCTGGAGAGGTTTTCCCACAGGCTGCGGGAATCAAGGCGCAGGTCCAGCAGGTGCACCGTGTCGTACGGGAAAACCTCGTCCGGCTCGAAGTGACCGCCGTAATCCAGTAACGGATTGAGTCCCAGATAACCGCAGACATACCCCTGCTCCCGGGCGAAGAGCTTCCAGGACGCCGCGAATTCCGGGCAGGCGCCGTTTCCGACAAAGCCGGAAAAACCGAACGGCTTGGCGATATCCGTGACACCGGCATGCCGTCGCTCCGTGATCGGGCAGACGATCCGCACGGAATCCGATTCGAAACAGTAGAGATAGGTGGGCAACCCCGTGGTCAGCGACATGGCATAGCAGTTTTCCCAAGTATGGCCGAAGGAGTGGCTGATGCCTGCCAGGGCCTGTCGCCACTGGTCCGGACGGTCAAGCGGTATGCAGCGGTTGCGTAGGGACATGATCTCCTCCGGCGTTCAGCCGAATTCTCCCGCCCGGTAGGCCGGGAAATAGCCGGTTGCGGGAGATCCCGCCGCCTGAACCATTTCGGCGTATCGCTGCGGATTGCAGGTTTTGCCGCAGAACCAGGTCATGCGGGTCTCCGTTGCCCAGCCCTTCTTGAAGCGGGTCAGGCCGTTGTCGGCGGCGGCTACTCCGGCCCCGGCCCCCCAGTCGAACCAGCGGGCCCTGCCGGAGAAGTACTCGATCTCGCTCCAGTACAGGGCGTAGGCGGCCAGCAGCTGCTGATCCAGCTCACTGCTGCCCACCAGGTGGCCGTAGCAGATGTCATCCTGCACGATCACCAAATGCGCCGCCACCGCGGTACCCTGATACAGGGCACGAAACAGTACCGCGCCGGGAATGCTCAACTGCTTCTTGAACGAATCACGTGAAAATGCCCGAATTCCCCGAACATTGAACTTTCTGGAAAGATTACCGTACAGTTCCGTCCACTCGTCGAGATAGCGGATCGGCTCCTTGCAGATGTCAATGCTGACGTTCTTGAGCGCCTTGCGGACGTAGTAGCGATGATGGGAAGAGACAATGGTTGTGATCGACTGCGACAGGTCCGCAACGAAGTGCGGTTTGAACGGCATCACTACGTCGAAGCAGCCGTGCAGCAGTGCTTCGTCGTACTGCCCGAAAGGATCGGTAACCAGCGCCAGGCTGACCAGCTCGTGGCGCAGCGGCTCCAGGTCCGCCGCTAGCCCCCCCCAATCGCGGCAAACGAACAGCGGGTAGCAGCCCATGGCATCACGGTAATCCGACCCCGCAATGGGGCGCTCCAGAAGCCAGCCGCCGCTGGCGGGCAGGTGGCGCGGCGTTCCGAACTCCGCCAGGGAGCCGGCATAGTCGGGATGGCAAAAACCGTTCATGGTGCTCCCCTCCCCTGCTCAGGCAACGGCGTGGCCGAACTCCGGCGAGGTCAGACACACGGGCCAGAGGAAGCCCGCCAGCGGATAGTCGTCGATGTCGGCGGTACAGGTCACCTGCCCCCGCAGCAACCTGCTTTCAATAATGGTTCCCTCGATGCTGCCCATGGTACGGGGCACGGTAAACGGTACCAGCGACCTGACCTGCAGCCATGCTTTGGCCAGCATCCGTCGATAGTCCGCTTCGGTCCGATCCCAACCGCGGATGCGACGCGACACGCTTCCCCCGACGGCAACGGTTGCCGTTGCCGGTTGCCGTTGCGGCATGAGCCGCTCGATCACCAGCACCCTGCTCTCCGGCGCCATGATCGAGGAACAGGCTCGCAGGATCTGCAGGGCACGGCTCTCTTCCCAGTCGCTCAGGATGTTTGAGAGAATATAGATATCTCCTCCCGCTGGAGGCGCATTCCTGAACATATCGCCCGCCACTGTCCGGCAGCGGTCCGCGACCCCCTGGGCCAGCAGGTATGAACCGGTAGCGGCCAGAGCCGCGGGGGAATCGAAAATAATGCCGGTGGTACCCGGATGGTTCTGCAAAATGGCAGTCATCAGGGTTCCGGTTCCTCCCCCGACGTCCACGATGGTGCGGGCCCGGGAGAAGTCGTAGGACAGCGCCACGCTGTCCGCCCAGGCGTCGTCGTCCCGGCCCATCAGCTCGTTGGCGAGGTTCGCCAGGTGCTCACCCATGCCCAGCTTCGACGCTACGTGGACCAGGTGATCCAACAGGTGGCTGCCCGTCTCTCTTCCCGTGTGTGGGGATGCCGCTGTACGCTGTTCTGTAGCCATGACGGTTTCCTTCCGCTGCCGGACTGCGTCCGGCAGTTGTCAGCAACGCTTCAGTTGCCCGTTGATGATGTTCGCCATCCGTGCCATGTCATCCTGATCGTAGCGCTGGTCGCAGGGCAGGGTCATGATCTCCGCCGAGAGCCGATGGCTCTCACGGAACCGCTCCGGCACCACCCCCTGCAGCGGCCAGTGCAGCGGCGGATAGATGCCGTGCCTGAACAGCTCCTCCCGCAGGCGGTCCCGCTGCCCCACCCTGACCGGAAAACCGAGGGGTACAACGCCGTCGGGCAGAACGGGAAACAGCGCCAGGTCCGCCAGAAGCGAGGCGAGGTAGCGGTAATTGGCGATCCGTTGCCGCGCAATCTCCCCGTAATCGAACCCCTGGAAGAGCAACTGACGGGAAAGTTCACTCATGGCATAGGGTCCCGTCGGCCCTTCCTGCTCCGCCTGCCGGAACAATTCGAACCAGTACCGATCGCCGCCGCTGCGGTCGAACTCCCGGCGCTTCAGCGCGGCGCTCCGGCATGTCAGCCACCAGGTCTCCGGAGCCGGCTCCAGCGGCTGATCCGACGCGATCCTGCCCCTGACCGGCACCAGGATACCGCCGTCCGGAACCCCGACAAACTTGCGGGGACTGTACAGCACCAAGTCGGCGCAACGTCCCACCCCATCGCTGAGCAACGCCTGGGAAGCGTCCTCCAGGACGACGGCACCCCGTCGGCGCAGCCGCTGCAGCCACGCCGGATCGCAGGGGAACCCGAAGTAGTCCACCACCACCACCAGGTCCCCCGGCGACACGTCGCCCAGCCACTCCCAATCACGGGGGGCCAGGTCGGCGCCAATGCCGTAGAGCCTTACCGGTGTCCGCCCCTCGCCTATGGTTTGCAGGAGGTGGTTGCAGAAAAAGGACGGCAACCAGACCGTGGCCGGAGCGAGCCGCTCGATGGCGAGCGCAATGCCGGAACGTCCGTTTGCCAGCAGGATCGCTTCCTTGGTGAGGAAAGGAGGTGGCGCCGGTGCCGGTTGCAGCGGTTCCGCGAGACCGAACATGCCGCCCACGATGTGCTCAGGACCATGGTTCAGCATGACGCCTCCTCCAGCGCGGAACAGCAGGCGCTCTCCGGCAGGCAGGCGGCATCGGCCGGCAGTTCCAGCAACCGGGTGACCCAGTGCAGCCGGGGCTGCACCACGCCCGGTTCCCGGCCGTAGCAGCTTCCCTCCCGCTGTCGCAGGTCGAGGATGGTGATCGGCACCTGACTTTCATACTTGAACAGCACCGTGCTGGAATCCTTCACCACAATGACCGTGAAGCGGTGAATGCCGCTGTTGAGCAGGTCACCCGGAAAATGGCCGGTGCTGCGGTACAGCCCTGCCGGCAGCGGTTGACTGGTACCGCAGCCGGTGGAAAAGGCGACGATCCCCTCGGCAGTGACAAGATGCACCGTGACATGCAGGCAACTGTCCGGCACCAGGTTCCAGAACTCGATATCCAGCAGGAAGGGGGACTCCATGGTGAGCGGCTCCCCGCTGTTGCCGTCCCGGCGCCGCAAGCGCAGCCGCCGCAGGCGCACCGCGTCGCATCCCGGCCCTTCTTCCGGCCGTTCCCATACTTCTTCGTTCAACTGTCCGGCACCGGTTGATGCGGCCAGGTACCGGCCCACCACCAGGCGCGCCGGCCCGTCGTCAACGACACTGCCCCCGCTCACCCAGAGCACCCGCTCGCAGAGACTGTTCACGGCGGTCATGTTGTGGCTGATGAAGATGACGGTCTGCCCGCCACGGGCCACGGAACCGATCCTGCCCAGGCATTTCTTCTGGAACGCCATATCTCCAACCGCCAGTACTTCATCCACCAACAGGATCTCCGGTTCCAGGTGCGCCGCAACCGCAAAGGCCAGCCGGACGTACATGCCGCTTGAGTACCGTTTCACCGGCATGTCCAGGAAGCGGCCCACCTCGGAGAACTCGACAATGGCATCGAACCGGCGACGGATCTCCTCCCGCTTCATGCCGATGACCGCACCGTTTAAGTAGATGTTCTCACGACCGGACAGCTCGGGATGAAAACCGGTGCCCACTTCCAGCAACGACCCGACCCGCCCGTTGATGACGGCCCTGCCGGCGGTGGGTGGCGTAATGCGGGCAAGCAGCTTGAGCAGCGTGCTTTTGCCGGCCCCGTTGTGGCCGACGATCCCCACCACCTCGCCCTGGCCGATCTCGAAGGAGACATCCTTCACCGCCCAGAAGGCGGACGGTTTCCGCCCGCCGCCGTCACGGCGGAATATTCCCCGGACGCGGTCGGCAAGCTGGTCGGCCAGGGTATCATGCCGCGACGACGACGCTGCGATAGTGTACTTTTTGGACAGGTTTTCCGCTTTGATGGCCGTACGGGACATGTGGATGCACCTTTCCGGGTCCGCTCCCTCCACCTCGGTGGTCGTTTCAGATCACGTCGGCAAAGGATTGTTCCATGTTCTTGAAGTAGATGATGCCGACGAAGCACAACAGCAGGATAACCGCGGTACTCACCATCATCGGCAGGGGATCGGGGGGAGCCGTGCCGAGCAGGGCCCAGCGGAACCCCTCGATCACCGCCACCATCGGATTCAGGCTGTAGAGCAGCCGCCATTGTTCCGGCACGGCGCTGACCGGGTAGGCTACCGGCGAAACGTACATCCAGACCTGGCTCACAAAGGGAATGATGCTGCCCACGTCCCGGTAGCGGACGTTCAGGGCCGATGAGCAGAGCCCCACCGCCAGGGCGGTGACAAGGGCCAGGATCAGAAACAGCGGCAGCAGCAGCAGCCCAGCGGAAGGGACGACCCGGTACCAGCCCATCAGAACCAGCAGCACCAGGAAGGAGAAGAGCAAGTCAACCACCGGCGCCAGGGCGGCTGCCAGGGGAATCAGCAGGCGGGGAAAGTAGATCTTGGTCACCAGGTTGGCGTTGCTCACGATGCTGCCGGAGGTTTTGGCCAGGGCCTGGGAAAAATAGGTCCAGGGCAGCAGGGCTGCAAAGGCGAAGAGCGGATAGGGGATGCCGTCGGAGGGAACCTTCGCCAGCCGGCTGAAGACAAAGGTAAAGATCAGCATGGTGATTAACGGCTGCACCACCACCCAGGCCGCGCCGATGGCGGTCTGCTTGTAGCGGGTCAGCACATCCCGCCAGATCAGGAAGCACAGCAGTTCCCGGTACTGCCAGATACTGCCCAGTTCCAGCTGCAAAAGCCCCCTGCGGGGTTCGATGACCACCGACGGCCTGTCGGCGCTGATGCCTGCGCTGCACTCCATAGCCATCTCTCCGTTTCCGGCGGACCAGAGGGTCCGCTCATGCTGCCGCGCGGTTCAGAACGGTACGAGCCGTGGTGAAGCGGAAATTGTCCAGCAGGTGACGCACCTTCAGCTCCATCCGCTCCAGGTTCAGATAATGCCGGAAGCGCGACCTGACCCCGGCCCTGATGCGGGGCTGGCCGGGGTCCAGCTCCCAGGGATGGAAGTAGACAATGACCGGCTGCCCTTCCCGGTCGTTGATTTCCCGCAGCGCCCGTGTCACCAGCGCTGCGGGAAACAGCCGCAGGTAGCCGCCGCCGGCGATCGGGAGGTGGTAGCTCCACCTCCCGCTTCCCACCTGGTAGGTGGACAGGGGAAATTCCCGGATATCGCCGGCATGGGTTGAAATTTGATGGGGAAAACGTTTGCCCCCCGGAATGCCGTACAGATCGTGCCGTACCGGAAAGATGCTGGAGTCGTAGGTAAACCCCTCTTCCAGCAGCGTATCCATGGCCCAGAGGGATTGTGCCGTGATCGAGTAGCTGGGAGCACGGTAGCCGTGCACCTGTTCGCCGCAGATATCCTCAAGAATCCGCTTGGCGCGGGAAACATCGGCCCTGAATTCACTCGGAGTCTGCCGGTAGACCAGTTGATGGGCGTAGCCGTGACAGGCGATCTCATGCCCCCGCCGACGGATCTCCCGCACCAGGTGCGGCATCCGTTCGGCCACCCACCCCAGCACGAAGAAGGTGGCGGTGACGGCGTACTCGTCCAGCATGTCGAGAATACGGCGCGTGTTCTCGCCGACCCGCAGAGGATGGTTTTCCCAGGTCTCAGGCCGGATCTGCCGCTCGAATGCGGTCACGTGGAAGTAGTCCTCCACATCAATGGTCAGGGCGTTCAGCATGGCGGCACCTCAGAACACTTTCCTGATCTCCACGATCCCGCGGTTGACGTGGTAGTTGTCCGTGGCGATCCCGGGTGAGTAGTAATCCGCATAATAGTAGGAGAGCGACAGCGTGAGCTGTTCGGCCAGCAGGTAGCTCAGCCCCGCGCTGGCCAGCAGACGCCGCGTGTAGCTTCCCTGTTGCGGCTGTTCGTACTTCTCGGCGGTAAAGGAGAGCGTGCCGCTCAGGTCGCTGCTGAGCTCGCACTGTCCCCGGGCAGTACCGCCGTACTTCTTCGTCCGCATCGAGCCGGTTTCCGTCTGCTTGAACTCCGAGTAGATCGGCGCGATACTGACCAGGCCGTTTTTGAAACGTTTTTCCAGGGTACCGGTGACAAAGGTTTCCTGCACGATGTTGCGCAGCGGGTCCTCGACATAGTGCTTGCCCGTGGTCACCGTGGCGGTCACCGTGTCGACCTGGTGCGTGATGCCGGCATTCCAGAAAGCGCTGCTCAGGCGCTGGTCGCTGTGATCGTAACGGGTCCAGCTGTTCCCGCCCTGGGCAAAGAGGAAGGACTTTTCAGCGTATTCGTAGCGAAATCCGCCGAAGGCCAGGTGTTGGTTGAAGTTGTCGTTATTGGCCAGTTCCCGCGTGAAGGTGTAGCCGGCAGTCAGCTCCAGTCCCTGGGAAAGGGCGTGGGTCAGCTCGGCAAAACCGATATGGTCCATCTTGTTGATGGCCGGTGAATCAAAGTAGCGGGTGTCAACGAACCGGTACCCGGTTTTAAGGAGCGTCCTGTCGGTCAGGTTCAGCTTGAAGTAGGGGGAGGCCGCGACAACGTTGCGGTCGGACTGGTTCAGGAAGAGGCTTTCCTTGCTGACGTCCCGGGCAACATCCAGCGACACCCGCTGGTAGTCGTCCGTCACGTCGAGATACAGGAGATTGTTGACCGCCACCAGGTAGCCCTTTGCCGCCAGCAGGTGGGTGATCTCGTCATCGCGCCGCTTTTTGGCGTAATGCCGGTAGTCCAGCTGGTAATTGAGATCACCGGTAAAGGCCGGCGCCTTGTAGCTGAGACTGACTCCGGGCAGAGCGCGGGTGATGAAGTCGGAAAGGCGGTTGGTCCGGCTCTCGAACACATTGTCGGTGTACTCCTCGCTGACGGTCAGCGAGGGATGCACCTCGAATTCCGCTCCCTGTGCCACGGCTGCGGCGACAACGATACTGCCCATGATGAACACCCCTGACGATTTCAACATGGAAGACCCCCTTCAGGAAATTAGAGCCTGAACATCCGGCTGAATATGGTACCCATAGCAGAAGGTGACGTTTCCGCAACGGGAAAACCGCTGAGCTGTCCACCGCTGGCCGCGTGACGCTCCCCGCCGTACATGTTCCGGATAAGCTCCCCGGTCTTCTCCTGGTGTGACCGCACGGTGTTTTCCAGCTCGGCGATCCGCGTGGTCATTTCCTCGACCAGCCGCCGGCTGGTCTGCTCCGATTCCTTGCCTACGGCATCAAGCCGCCGGTGAATTTCACCGATCATGGCCGTGAACAACTGCTCGTTGCGGGGCGACAACGTGCTGGGCTCTCCGGCCGCTTCCTTCATGATGTGGCCGTCCATCGACTCGCTCCCCCAGAAGTGGTACTCGAAATCCAGGTCGCCGATGATGTCCTGGACCAGGGGGGTGTCGATGACCGTCTTCTCCTCCACGTAGGCAGCCAGCAGGATGAAATCGCAGATGATGTTGATCAGGCGGGGGACCCCCCTGCTGTAGGTGTAGATGATGTTGATGGTCTCCTGGGAAAACCGGACCGCATCGCGGTCTCCGGCCCGCTCCAGGCGATGCAGGATGTACTGCTCGGTCTCGTTGGGGCTCAGCGGCTGGATATGGCAGTTGATGCTGATCCGCTGGCGGAGCTGAATCAGGGAGGAGGAGGCCAGGGTTTTGCGCAGCTCCGGCTGCCCCACCAGGATGATCTGCAGCAGCTTGGCGTTGTCCGTCTCCAGGTTGGACAACATCCTGATCTCTTCCAGCAGCTCATGATCCAGGTTCTGGGCCTCGTCGATGATCAGCACCGCCTGGTTTCCCTTGACGAACTGCTCGATCAGGAAGGCGTTCAGCTCGCGCAGCATGGTGATCTTGTCCTTGTTCTGCACCGGCAGCCCGAAGTCGTCGTTGATCATGGCCAGCAACTGGTCGGAATCGAGACGGGTATTGAAGACCTTGGACAGAATCACGTTGTCCAGGTTCTTCTTGATCAGGTTCCTGATGATGGTGGTCTTGCCGGATCCCACCTCGCCGGTAAGCAGGATGAACCCCGCCCGCTCCCTGATGCCGTAATCCAGGTAGGAGAGCGCCCGCTTATGCGAACTGCTCATGTAGAGAAAGTCCGGGTTCGGCAGCAGGTCGAACGGTTTCTGCTTCAGATTGAAAAAGGCTTCATACATACCCTGTCTCCTTGCCGGGCTGTTGCACACTGCCGGCACTCATGCCTCTTCCTGTGCGCAGGCCCTGCCGGACGCTGCTCAGGCGCTGGCTTCGCGAACGTAGCGGTAGCGGTCGACCGGCATTTCCGTGGCCGCCTCGTTGTAGACGACCCCCAGCATGGTGCTCCCTTTCAGGCACTCCATCGTCTCTTCGAGATTGTGCAGGGTCACCAGACCTTCCTTGGCCACCAGGATGATGCCGTCCACGATGGTGCTTAAGGAACGGGTTTCCGCAAAGGGAAGCACCGGAGGGGTATCGATGATGATGTAGCGGTCGTTGTAGCGGTTCTTCATCTCCAGGAAGAAATCCCTGATCCGCTGCGAGGTGAACATCTCCACCGGATTGGGCATGGAGCGACCGGCGGAGAGAAAGGAAAGCTTGCCGATGCCGGTATGGACCAGCGCATCCTTCACATCCACGTTGTCCAGCAGGCAGTCGGCCAGCCCTACCCTGTTTTCAACCCCCAGGTAGGTATGCAGGTTCGGCTTTCTGATGTCCGCATCCACCAGCAGTACGGTGTGATCGAACTCCTGGGCCAGGCTTAAGGCCAGGTTGGCGGCGGTAATGCTTTTGCCTTCGTTGCTGACGGAGCTGGTCACCATCAGCATGTTCAGGAACGCCTCGGTCTTGGTCAGGTGCACGATCACCGATTTCAGCTTGCGGTATTCCTCCGCCGCCTGGGTGTGGGGGTCATTGGCCGTCACCAGCAACTGGTTCGTCAGCTCCAGCCTGCTCTCCGGCAGGGGCGGCACATGCACCCGGGGAGCCCGGGGGGCCGAAACGTCAGAGGTCACCTCGACACGCAGCCGTGCGGCTTTTTCCAATGCTTCCTCTATTCTGCTCATATCCGTATCCTTTCAGAATTGATGCGGGCAAACGGCCCTAATTCCCTATTTGAAGGTATCGCCGGTCAGTTGGACCAGGCGCTGTCTGATCACGGACGGACTGAAAATGTCCACGGAAAGATACCGGATCAGTTCAATCGGAACGGTTGCCACAATCACCAGGAAACAGGCCCCTGCCACGGCATAGAACCACTTGTCCCGCCTGCGGATTGCCGCTATGGCCGCCGGGTCCGGAATGCTGGGCACCACCGCCAGAATCCTGATACCGAGGGATTTCAGGGAGCGGACCGTGCGGACCGACTTGTCGTGATGATCCAGCAGCACCAGGAAGGCAAAACTGGCCAGCAGCCCGCCGACGATGCCGAAGAGGATGATCTTTACCCGTTGCGGGCTGACCGGCTTGGTGGGCAGAATGGCCGGGTCCACCACCCGGAAGGTGGTGGTCTTGTCCTGTACCTCCATCTGCTTGGAGACTTCGGACTGACCGTAACGGGCAACCAGTTGCTCGTACAGGTTGCGCTGGCTGTTCCGCTCCCGCTCCAGCTCCTCCAGCCCGGCCCTGGCCGCCGGCACGCTGCGCAGCAGATACTGGCGGGAGGCGATGAAACGGCGCTGGTTGTTCTCGGCCTCACGCAGGCTGTTCAGCTCAATGCCAATCTTGTCGGCTTCGGGGGAGGTAACGGCCGCCCGCAGGGCAGGGGCTGCTCCCGAGCGCTGCTGCTCCCTGATGGCCGCCATTTCGTTGCGGACCTCCACGATCTCGGGATGCTGGTCCGTGTAGGTCAGGCTCAGCTCCTGCTGCTTTTTCTGCAACTGGGCCAGCTTGGCATCCAGGGGATCATGGCGCAGGGCCTGCTGCTGCATCTGTTCAAGCTGACGCCGTTTGACGGAAATCTCGTCCAGTCGCTGCTGGCCGTCGTTGATCTCGGCCGCCGTCATCGCCTCGCTCTGGCCCAGCAGGCCGCTGTTCTGGCGCCGGTAGCTGTTCAGTTTCGCCTCCGACTCCTCCAGCTTGGCCTTGATATCGGCGATCTGCTCAGCCAGGAACTTGGTGGCGCCGTAGGATTCTTCCCGCTTGGAGGTGATATTTTCCTCGATGTAGCGACGAACCAGGGTATTGACGAAATCCCGGGCGATACGGGGGTCCTTGTCCGTGTAGGAGATGATGAAGAGCCCCTCCCGGTCCTTCAGCTTGATGTCGGTGCGGGCCTGGACCTCGCGGACCAATTTTTCCAGTTGGGCGCTGTTCTGCTTGTTCACGTTCATGTCCAGATCGTCAAATACCTTGAGCAGCAGGGCGCGGCTGCGGATGGCGTAGGCCAGCACCCGCACCTTGTCCTCGAAGGAAGGGGTGATGGCGATCCCCCTGACCAGTTCGCTGATCACGCTCTTCTCGATGAAGACCGTGCTTCTGGCCTCGAACCGCTCCGGCAGCAGATAGCTGGTAACGGTGACCGTCGCCATGATGGCCAGGGCCAGGGTCACGAACAGGTAGCGTTTCTTGACGATCAACTGCAGATACTTTTTGTAGTCGAAATCCGATGCGTGGTTCATGGGACACCCCTCGACAGACTGTCTGTAGTAAATTAGCGACGGCTAGAACATCCCTTCCTTGACGATGACGTAATCATTGGGCTTGAGCTTCAGATTCTGACTCAGGTCGCCGTCGTTCAGCAGGTCCTTCGCCCTGACTGCCAGCATTACTTCCTTATCGCCATCCCTGCGCAGCACCGTGGTCTCATTCTGCTTGGCGAACTTGCTGAACCCGCCGGCCTCGAGCACCGCTTCCATCACGGTCATGCCGTCCCGGAATTCGATGTACTTGGGATTGTTGACGGCGCCCAGCACGTAGATGCTCTTGTCCGCCAACAGCGGGATATAGATGGCATCGTTCGATTCGATGGCAATATCCTCGGCAGTGTCCCCGCCGATGAAGAGCCGGTGGAAGTCGGACTTGATCTTCTTTCCCTTGCGCAGCACGTAGGCTCGCCGGAGGTCGGCGGTCTTGACGTCGCCGATGTTGCAGAGCAGTTGCAGCAGCGTGGTTCTGCGGTTCAAGTCGTAGGCCGCCGACTTGACCCCGCCGCCGAAGATGTAGACCTTGCTGTTGGTGATCTCACGCACCGTCACGGTGACGTTGGGATTCTTCACCAGCTGTTTCAGGCTTTCTCCGACCGTTTTCTGGAGGCCGGGCGGTGTGTAGCCGCTGGCCCGCACATCTCCCAGCCCCGGAATGGTAATTTTGCCGTCGGGACGCACCTTGACCGTCACATTCAACTCCTTGACCCCCCAGACGAAGACATCCAGGACATCCCCTTCCCCGATGACGTAGTCGTCGGCACGGGAAACGGCGGGAAGCGCAAGGCACCAGACAAGCACAATCGTCACCCAGTGTTTCATCGTATTCTCCTTTGCTGTGTCAGTTGTCCGCACGGTGCCCGGCACAGGCCTACCGTGCTCCTTTCCTGAAGAGGACGACCCTGATCGTTTCAAGAATGATCATCAGATCCAGGCTCAGGGTCAGGTTCTTGATGTAGTAGAGGTCGTAGCGCAGCTTCTCCAGCGCATCCTCCACCGACGCGCCGTAGGGGTAGCGGACCTGGGCCCAGCCGGTAACGCCCGGTTTGACGAAGTGCCGTTCCGAGTAATAGGGAATCGACTCCTTGAGTTTGTTGACGAATTCGGGGCGCTCGGGACGCGGCCCCACCATGCTCATGTCCCCGCGCAGGATATTGAAGAACTGGGGCAGCTCATCGATGCGGGACTTGCGGAAGAAGGCTCCCACCCGGGTTACCCGGCTGTCGTTCTGCTGCGCCCAGACTGCACCGGTGGCGCTTTCCGCATCGCTGCGCATGGTCCTGAACTTGTAGAGCCAGAACGGCTTCTCCTTCTCCCCCACCCGCTCCTGGCGATAGAAGACCGGGCCGGGTGAATCCAACCTGATGGCCAGGGCGATCAGGGGGAAGAAGGGGGCGGTGAGCAGGATGCCGGTGACGGCGCAGCAGATGTCCATGCCCCGTTTCAGCACTTTGCGCAGGCAACCGACCTTGAAGCCGTCCGAAAAAATGATCCAGCTGGGATTCATCCCCTCCAGGAAGAGCTTGCCGGTCACCTGCTCGTAGAAGGTGGGCGCGTCGATCACCTCGACGCCATCAAGTTTGCAGGCCATCACATCCCGGATCGGAAACACCCCCCGCCGCTCGGAGAGGGAAACCACGATCTTGTCCGCCTGCTGCCGCTTGACGGTTTCGTACAGGCTGCCGGTGTTCTCGATAATGATGGACGGCGGCACGTGGGTAGCCTCGTTGGCGCACTGAACGTAGCCGGACAGCACGTAGTTCTCGTCCGATGCCGGGATGATCGCCCCCATCCGTCCCGCCAGGGGACCGACTCCGAGAATCAGCACCCGGCGCGCAAAGCCGCGGCACTTGACATAGAGGCGATAGGCCACGTGACAGAGGAACTGGAGAATGCCGAAGGCAATGACCGCCGATACCAGCAGGTTGTTGCCGTGGGGGTCGTCCGGATAGGCATGGGAAAGGAAGGAGAAGACCAGACAGGCCACCCCCAGGGAAAAGACGATCTTGAAGGCGATTTCGCTGGTGACCAGCTGGTGATGGTTGGCATAAATCTCGGCCAGGAAGGAGAGAAACACCAGAATGGCCACAAAGAGAGCGATCCGGTAGAGGCCGACCCCCATGAAGTCGGCAACGGTGGGAACTGCCGAGCGATGAATGGCCAGGGCGGCCAGAATGGCCAGCATGGCGGCCAGAATGTCGCCGGTTACCAGCAGCAGAATTCTCTTGTGCAGTTCCATGGGAGCCTCCTTGGTGCCGCTCCGGTCGCAGAGACGTCAGTTGAGCTTCGCCAGCAGGCGTCTGGCCTGCGCCGCTTCATCGAATTCCGGTGAGCGCAACGCCGCCTGCAGACGCTCCACAGCCTGTTTTTGCTCACCGCGCGCCGCATGGACCAGCGCAAGATGGTACTGGATGGTGGGATTTCCGGCGAGACGGGCCTCGGCCTTGCGCAACTGCGTCAGTGCCTCATCCAGCCGCCCGTTTTTCAAAAGGGCATAGCCCAGGGTGTCCAGCACTTCCGGACTGTCGCCGGCAATGGCGCTGGCCCGTTCCGCCAGCCGCAGCGCCTCGTCCCTGCCGCAGAAGCCGTCGGCGCACAACTGCGCCAGGTTATTGAGGGCAGGGAGATAGGAACCGGCGAGGGACAGGGCCGCACGGTACTGCTTCACGGCTTCCTTCTTTTCTCCGCGCGCGTCCAGGATGCCGGCCAAAGCTGCATAGGCGGGGGCGTACTGGGGAAAGGTGCGGACCACCGTGTTGCAGGTGGCCAGGGCCTGATCATGGTTGCCCGCCTTGGCCTGCAGTCCGGCCAGGGCCAGCGCCGGCTGGGGATTGCGGCGATCCCGGTCCATGGCCTTCTTCAACTCCGCCATGGCCGGATCGAAGTTACTCTGATCGGCGTAGAGAGAAGCGAGCAACAGATAGCCGAAGGAAGCGGCCGGCTTGGCTTCGATGGCCCGCTGTGCCGCCTTGATCGCTTCGGCCCGGTTGTTCCGGGAGCGGTGGGCGGCAACCAGCAGCGGAATGCCCGCCTCGGGAGAGATGGTTTCGATGGCGTCGAAACTCTTCAATGCCTCCGCATACTGACCGTTTTTCAGGTACAGGCGCCCCTGTTCCTCGAGGATGATCGTGGAGCGGGGCAGAACGCCCAGTGCCTCGGCATAGACCGCCTGAGCTTCCTGCAGGCGCCCTCCCCGCTCATGATGATGGGCCAGCGCCACATAGGCCGCCGGTTCGCGCGATTCCTTGGCCTTCAGCAGGAGGGCGCGGGCCTCGTCGTGACGCGTGCGGTCGTCCAGGAGCGCGGCCATGCGCAGCAGGGCCTGCAGGTTTGCCGGCTGTTTCCGCAACACCGCTCCGTACTCCGCCAGTGCCTTGTCGGCATCGCCGGTTACCGTGTAGTGATCGGCAAGCAAGAAATAGGGATCAATACTGTTCGTATCCTTCTCCTTTGCTTTCTGAAGCTGGCGGATCGCTTCGGCGTTCCTGTGTTCGGAAAACAGGATCCGGGCCATGCCGGCGTGGAGCGCGGCATCCGTTACCTGATCGCTCAGCCCCTCGCCAAGGGTACTCAGGGCCTTGGCATGGTTGTTCCGGTACAGGTGGAACGCCGAGAGGATAAGACGGGCGTGAACCGCGTCCGGCGCCGTCTTCACGGCAGTGGCGAGATCGGCCTCAACGGCCCCCACCTTCCCCTGGCTCAGGTGGATCATCCCCTTTTTCAGATAGGTATCGATCAGCCCCGGATTCAGGGCGATGGAACGGTCAAGGGCCCGCAGTCCCTCAACATACATCCCCTTTGCCATGTAGGCGCTTCCCAACAGATTGTGGGCCAGGGCATTGCCCGGATCGGCCTCCACCAGACGGCTCACTTCGGCAACGGCATCGTCGATCCGTTTCTGCCGGAGCAGGATGACGCCGGTCATCATCCGTGCCTGATGAAAATCCGGCTGCCGGTCGAGGATCAGCCGGAACTGGTTCAGTGCTGTTTCCAGGTCACCGGTGCCGAACAAACTGAGTCCCAGGTAATAGTAGCCGGCTATGGTCGGCTGCAGCCGATTGGCGCTCTGCAGCACCGCAATCGCCTCCGGATACCGCTTTGCGGCAAAGAGCACGAACCCCTTCAGGCGGTATCCCTCGGCATGTTTCGGAAACCGGGAGACCAACGTATCGGCGGTCCGGGCTGCCTGTGCCGTTTCCCCCAGTTCGAGGTCCAGCAGGCCGGCCCGGTACAGGGCCTGGTAGTCGTCGTGGTTGCCATCCACCAGCCGCTGATAGATCGCGCGGGCGGACCGCTTTCTGCCCAGGGCCAGCTCGGCCTCCGCATACAGATTGTTGGCCTTCACGTGCAGCGGGGTCTTGGCGATGATGCCCCCCAGTAACGTCCGGGCTTCTTCCGCCCGTTCCTGCCGCAGGTACAAAGACGCCAGCGCCAGGATGGCGGACTGCTTGCCCGGTTCGATCCGGCAGGCCTGAAGCAGGCTGCTCTCCGCCTCACGGAGTTCCCCCCTCATGGCATGGGCCTTGCCGATCACCTCACGGGCGTCGGCCGAATCGGGCTTGCCGGCCAGGTATTCTTCGGCCTGAAGGATGGCCTGGTCCGGCTTCTTCAGGTGAACGTATACCCCCGCCAGATCCAGGGCGATGGCGGCGCGGTCGGGATTCTGGTGCCGTACTTTGAGGTATTCGCGCTCAGCAAGCTCGAACTTGCCTTCGGCAACGTAGGCGTGCGCCAACTGGTAGCGGACCTCGCTATTGTTCTGTTCCTTGTCCAGCGCACTGCGCAGCAGGACAATGGCGCTTCCCGACTTTCCCTCACGCAGGGCCTGCATCCCCTCCGCGAGCAGCTCTTCACCGGTTTTGCCGGTGCATCCCCAGATGACGGCGACCAGCGCCAGCAGCAGTACTTGGTGTTGTATCTTCACGAAAGCCCCCTTCAGGTACGACCAGCCGACAGCCTGTGAACACAAACGGCGATGTCCATGGGACACCGCTAGCAATCCACAGAGCGTGCCATTCTCAAAACCGCAGGCATCACCAATATAATCAGGCCATTACAGAAGGTTCACAAAGTGGTGCCGGTGTTAAGCTCTGGCATGGCGCCGGGGATGAGGCTCCCGGGAAGACAGGAAAGACCGTTATTGGCGGGAGGTGTAGAGAATGTGACCGGTGTTAATTGTGTTGCCTGGCGTGCCGCCGGCGGTTCCGAAAACAGCGGCTGGTGAGTCCCTGTCAGCCAAAAGGAAATCCTGCTGTCGGGCGTCTTTACGCTTTGCCGGGACCAGCAGCGATCAAACCGGGGATTGTCCATGAAAATAAGAAACTTACACCGTGGCACGCATATTGCTGCAGTGACTCAGCACCCCACTCGCGCCAATGCGGCACTGGCGTTGTCGTGGTTGCACCGCGGGGGTACGGTGAGAACAGAGTTGCCCGGAAACCATGACAACGGAGGTATGACATGACCACCTATTCAAGAATCCTCCTGGCTGAAGACGAAAAGATTTCCGCGGATTACCTGAAGCAGGCGCTGGTCCAGATGGGATACGACATCGCCGGCGTGGTGCAGACCGGTGAGGCGGCGATCCAGGTGGCGCTTGAAGAGAAGCCGGATCTGATCCTGATGGATATCTCCCTGGGCGGAAAAATCGACGGCATCACCGCAGCCGCCACCATCCGGAGCCAGACCGACATGCCGATCATCTACCTGACCGCCAACACCAGCGACAGCGTCTTCGACCAGGCCAAATGTACCGACCCCTACGCCTATCTCGTCAAACCGTACGAGCTGTATCAGTTGAAGCACGCCATCGAACTGGCGCTCTTCAAGCACAGATTCGAGAAAAAACTGAAGGAAAGCGAAATCAAGTACCGCACCATTTTTGAGGCGAGCGACAACGCCATGCTGGTGATCGCTCCCGACGGCACCATCGTCATGGTCAACGAAGAGTTCGAACACATGACCGGCTGTCCGAAAACCGACGTTGAGCATCGCAAGCACTGGAGCGAGTATTTCAGCGAAGGCGAGCGGAACACCATCGAGGAGTACCTGCAGCAGGCCCTCACCGAAACGGGCAACATCCACCGGCACTTCGAGGCCGTGCTGACCGACAGATCGGGAAATTCGCGGATCGTCTACGTCAACATCAGGAAATTCCCCGGCACCACCACCTGCATCATCTCCATGAGCGACATTTCCGAGCTCAAGGCTGCGGAGCACGTGATCACCAGCCTCAACAACGAGCTCAACGATACGATCAAGGAGCTGAAACATGAGATCGTGCGCCGGGAGCGGGTGGAACGGCAGTTACGCCACCGGGCCAGCCACGACCCCCTGACCGGTCTGCCGAACCGGGTGTTGCTCTTCGACCGCCTGAAGCAGGGACTTGCCTTTGAAGCCCGCAACAACAAACTGCTGGCGGTCATGATCCTGGACCTGGACAATTTCAAGTCAATCAACGACACCATGGGCCACCTTTCGGGAGACCTGCTCCTGAAAAACGTGGCTCAGGAACTGCAGAAATGTATGCGGCAGTACGATACGGTGGGACGGATCGGCGGCGACGAGTTCGTGGTGGTGGTCAACGACGTCAACTCGATCCAGGACATCATCACGTTTGCCGAAAAGATCAAGGCAGTCTTCCAGAAACCGTTCAACATCGTCGGTCAGCAGACCTACATCACCACCAGTATCGGCGTGGCGGTGTACCCCCTGCACGGCTCCACCATCGAAACGCTGCTGAAAAAGGCCGACATGGCCATGTACGCGGCCAAGCGGGACGGCCGGAACACCTTCCGCTTCTTCTACGACGCCCTGGATGCCAAAACGGACGAACAGGCGGTCGTCAAGACCGGCCGGCGGGCGACCCACGGTATGGA
Organism: Trichlorobacter ammonificans; assembly: GCF_933509905.1. Classification (GTDB taxonomy): domain Bacteria; phylum Desulfobacterota; class Desulfuromonadia; order Geobacterales; family Pseudopelobacteraceae; genus Trichlorobacter; species Trichlorobacter ammonificans. The sequence goes on from NZ_OW150024.1 coordinate 1,628,487, forward strand.
CCAGTTCTTCCGGCTGTTCGTGACGGACAAGGCCAATGCCACGTTGAAGGAACACTGACCGACGACCGCGGCGTACCGCGGCGCGGCCCGCGAGGTGCAGCATGCGTTCCACGCCGAGCCATATCAAAATGCTCGAACATATTCCGCTTTTCTCCTGTCTGCTGGCCAACGAACGCAAAGGGCTGTGCCAGATCATCCTGGAGCGGAAATACCGCAAGGGCTCGGTCATCCTGATGGAGGACGACGCCCGCAACTACATGTACGTCATATTTTCCGGGAAAATCAAAGTGGTGCGGACCCACCCCGACGGCAGGGAGCAGATTCTGGTCATCCGCAAGAAGGGGGATTTTTTCGGTGAGATGACGCTGCTGGATGGAAAGAGTCAGCCCGCCACCATCGTGGCCATGGAGGACGCCACCGTGGGACTGATCTCGAAGACCGATTTCGAGCAGTACTTCATGAAGAATGTGAATGTGCTGAAGGAAATCATTACGTTGCTCTGCGAACGGTTGCGGGAATCCTGGATGATGCTGCGGGTCTTGAGCCTGAGCGACGCCGAAACCCGCCTGCGTGCCGTGCTGGCCTACCTGAGCTCCACCTACGGCGTCAAGGACCAGCGGGGCCTGATCATCCCCTTCAAGATGACCCACAAGGATATTGCCGACTATACGGCACTGACCCGCGAAACCGTCAGCAGGTTGCTGTCACGGCTCAGCCAGGCCGGTGAGATTGAAATTCTGGACAACAAGCATCTGCTGCTCAAACCGTCCTTCGACCGTCCGCTGTAGTCACGCCGCGGCGCTCAGACCTCGATTTCGAACTCCGCGCCACCGTTGACATTCCGGGCGGTAAGTCGGCCGGCCATGTTCTGTTCGATGATCATCTTCGCCATGTACAGCCCCATGCCCCTTCCCTGGGACGGCTGCTTCGTCGTAAAGTAGGGATCGAAAATTTTCGGCAGGATGGCCGGATCAATGCCGCCGCCGTTATCCCATAGCGTCACCACCGTCTTGTCGCCGCACTGCCTGCAACGCAGCTCGATTCTCCCTTCCTCCGTTTCCCGCTCCGTGAGAATGTCGCGGGCATTGTTGAGCAGGGCGAGAACAACCTGGGCATACTCGTTGGGATACCCGGTAACATTCCCCGCCCCTTCGTCGAAGACTTCCAGTACGATCCGGCGGTTCCGCAGGTTGGCCCGCACGATATCCACCGCCCGCTGCACAGCCTCGACCACCCTGAAGGAACGTTTCTCCGTGTCCGGCTTGAAGAAACGACCGAAATCGTTGATGGTCTGCGACATGGCCTGGATGATGCCCATGCACTGGGCCACCCGCTCCCGGAACTGATCTGGTTCCAGCGCCCCCTGGCTGTAGGCGAGGGAAGTGCTTTGCAGCACCAGGCCGATGTTGTTCAGCGGCTGCCGCCACTGGTGGGCGATACTGCTGACCATCTCCCCCATGGCGGCCAGGCGGTTCTGGCTTACCAGCAGGTGGTCCCGTTGCCGCAGCTCGTTGATTGCCGTGTCGATCCGCTGCTCAAGGGAACGGTTGAGCTCCTCAAGCTGCTGCTGCTTGACGGCAAGTGCCTCTTCCGCATCGACACGCTCGGTTACGTCCAGCACCTGGGAGAGGATCGAGGACATGGTCCCCTGCCCGTCCCGCAGGATTGAGTTGTACCACTCGCAAACAATAACCCGGCCGTCTTTCGTATAATTGCGATTGGTAGTGTAGACATGTTTTGCAGTGGGGTCGGAAAGTTTCTCCATGGCGGACTTGACCAGGTCAATATCCGCATCGTGGATAATCTGCAGCTCCATGATCGGTTTCCCGAGCATCTCCCCGGCATGCCAACCGAAAATTCGTTCTGCCTCGCCGGCCCAGCGGGTCACCACGAAGTTGGCATCCCATTCGATGGTGGCCATGGGAGAGGTGTCGATATAGGCGCTCAACCGCTGCTGGCTTTCCTGCAGCGCAAGCAATGCTGCTTTGTGCAGGGTGATATCCCGCGCCGTTGCGTAGCAGGTGCCGTCGCTGTCCCACACTCCCCGCCAGGAAAGCCAGCAGATTGAGCCGTCCCTGCGCCGGTAGCGGTTCTCGAAATTGCTGGTAACACCACCGCCCTGACGGCGTCCGACTTCATCATCGGTCCTCAGCAGGTCTTCGGGGACAACAAATTCCGCGTAGCTATGGCCGATAATCTCCCGTTCGCCGTAGCCGAGCATCGCCAGTCCGGCGGGATTCATCTGCCTGAACCGGCCGTCCGGACCGGTGATGCACATCAGGTCGGATGAATTACTGAACAAGCGGTATGACAGGTCCCGTTCGGCATCCCGCACTCTGCGTTCGGTAATGTCGGTGACAACGGCAAAAATGAGCGGTTGCTCATGAAAAACCACCGGAGTGGGATGCACCTCGACGGTGCGGACTGTTCCGTCGGCCTTGCGGTGCGGCAGAACGATGCAGTTCCTCGACTGCTGCTGCACCTGACACAAGAGGGTACGAATATCCTTCTCGGGCAGGCAACTGATCCGCTGAACGGCCATTCCCCGCAACTCCTCGCGGGAGTATCCGTAAAAGGCCACTGCCGCCTTGTTGGCATCCACGATCCTGCCGGCAAGGGGGTCGACGATCAGCATGATGTCGCAATGCTGGTCGAAAAGGAGGCTGAAACACTCTTCGCTGGCCCAGAGCGCCGCCACGGTCCGCGCCAGTTCGGCGTTGGTGTGTTCGCTCACAGAAGCCCCCGTGCGCGCATCTCGCTTACCTGTCGTCGCACCATCGGCAGTTCCAGTTCCAGCGAATCAACCAGCATCCTGATGGATTCGTACTGATTCTGCCCGGCATGCTCCCGGATATCGGCAAAAATTTTCGTCATGTTCCGCAGGCCGAGGTTTCTGCTCCCCCCCTGAAGAAAATGGGCGGTTTCCGTCAGGCAGCGGTAGTTGCCCTCTTCAATTGCCGCATACAGATTGGGCAACCGCTCCTCCACATTCCGAAGAAACGGCTCCACAACAGTCCGCACCAGCTCTTTGTCCGTCTTGCGGAACAGGGTGATCAGCTTGTTCAGCCGCACCGCGTCAAAGACGCCGCTGTCACCCGTCACATCGTCGTCCTGCTGGAGACTCCCCGCACGGCCGGAGCAACGGAATACCCAGCGTTCGAGCATCTGCTGGATAGCTTCCATGCGGACCGGCTTGCTCAGGTAATCATCCATGCCGGCCTGAATGCACAGCTCCCGGTAGCCGTTCATCGCATTTGCGGTTAAGGCAACGATGACGGTATGCTTTCTGGTTCCCTCAAAACTGCGTATTTCGGCGGTAGCTTCAAAGCCGTTCATATCCGGCAGGTTGCAGTCCATGAGTATCAGATCGTAGCTGGTCTGACATGCCCGCCGGACCGTGTCGCGTCCACTGGAGACAACGTCGGCCGTACAACCGATGGCTTCGAGCATGGTTGCCGCCACCACCTGGCTGCCCGGATCGTCCTCCGCCACCAGGACCCGCAGGGAGCGGAGCGGCGGAAACGTGTCGGCCGCCTGCGGCACGACAGCCGGTTCCGGTGGATCGACGACGGCTGCAGAGCTGCCGGAGGGGCTGAGCATGACAACCGTCAACGCATCCAGGAGTCGCTGCATCCGTACCGGTTTTGCCAGAAACGCGGAAAACACCATGTGTGGAAAACCCTGGTTTCCCTCGAAAAACTGGATATTCTGCGAATGGAGGATCAAGCGGGATGCACAGAGACCCGTATCCCGTTTGATCGTCTTGCCCAGCTCCACGCCATCGTCATCTCCCAGCACCTGGTCAATCAGTACAATACTGAAGGGATCGCGGCACTGCATCGCCTCCTGCATCATCCGCAGGGCTTCCCCGGCGGAGGCGGCCTCGCTGCAACGCACCTTCCAGAAGGCAAGGTAGCCGGCCAGCAACCGGCGATTCTCCTTCTGATCGTCCACAATCAGCACGCGGGCGTTTGCCAGTTCCGCGGGGAGCTCAACCGCCGGACGCTCCGACCGCACGCGCGGCAGGGTGAACATGAACCAGAAGGTGGAGCCCTCACCCGGCGTACTGGTGACACCGATGCATCCCCCCATGATCTCGACGAGATTCTTGCTGATGGCCAGACCGAGACCGGTACCCCCGCGCTTGCGGTTTGACGGTGCATCCACCTGGTAGAACCGCTGGAACAACTGGTGGAGGCTTTCCTCGGGAATGCCGATGCCGGTGTCCCGCACGCTGATCCTGAGCGAAACCGCCTGTTCCGTCACTGCAAGGCGTTCGACGTCCACCACGATGCGTCCGCTGTCGGTGAACTTGACTGCATTGCCCACCAGGTTCACCAGCACCTGCCTGATCCGTCCCGCATCCCCCACCAGCTGTGTCTGCAGGTCCGGCGGGCAGTTGACCATGAGTTCGATCCGCTTGTCTGCCGCACGGGGGGCCAGCAGCTCCCCCACATCCTCGCAGACGCTGCGCAGGTCAAAGGGTGCCGGCTTCAATTCGATGCTTCCCGACTCGATCCTGGAAAAGTCCAGGATGTCGTTGACGATCTCGAGGAGACTGTTGGCCGAGTTCAGGATGCCACCCGCAAAGAAGCGCTGCTGTTCGTTCAGCTCCATCCTGCTCAAAAGGTCGGACATGCCGATGATGCTGTTCAGCGGCGTGCGAATCTCGTGACTCATGGTGGCCAGGAAGTCGCTTTTGGCCTGGTTGGCTGCTTCAGCCAGCGAGTGGGCGGCGATCAGTTCGTGTGACTGCTGCACGATCTGCTCCCGCGATTTTTCAAGTTCCTGAACGTACCGCCTGATCTTCTCCTCGGCATGAACCCGCTCGGTGATGTCCCGCACGATGGCGATCACCTCGTCGGGACCGTTCCCCACCGAGCGAAATTCCAGATGCTTGGTGCTGCCGTTCGCACAGACCCTGAGGCAGACATGCTGGTACTCGTCCGAATCCAGCAAGTGCCGGAGCTGATCGTTGCTTTTCTGGGACACGGGGGCATTCAGCAGGTCCGCAACGTTTCTGCCAACCATGTCGGCTGGCAGGAAATTGAACTCGTGGGTATGGGGGATGTTGCAGTCAAGGATGGTACCATCGCGGTGACAGCGCAGAATCAGGTCGGGAATCGCCATCAGCAGCGCCCGGTGCTTCTGCTCGCTCAGGCGCACCGAGTTTTCCATCCGCTTCAGGGCGCTCTCGTACGCATGCTTGCGCAGAGCCAGCTCGACGCAATGGCTCAACTGGCTGATATCGATCGGTTTCGACAGGTAGGCAAAGGCATTGGCATCCTTGGCCCGGTCAAAGGTGGCGTCATCGGTGCATGCCGTGAGAAAGACGATCGGCACATCGAGACGGGCGTTGATGGCAATGGCCGCCGCAATGCCGTCAACGCCGCCATTTAACGTCACATCCATCAGGATCAGGTCCGGCCGTACCGACCCCACACCGTCGATGGCTGCCCGGGCTGTCCCGACAACGGCAACGACATCGTAGCCAAGGGAGGAAAGCGAGGTGGCAAGGTACTCGGCGGCAACGGCATCATCCTCGACAACCATTATTTTCGAGCCTTCACTCACGCATCCGCTCCTCCTTCACATGTCCGATGCCGCGTACCATCGCTATTTTCAGCAATCAGCTCCCCCCTCCCAGCCTCCTCCCGCCGGGGGAAGGAGCGACATCCTGTATCCCTCCCCGGGAGGGGGGGGGAAAGGGAGGGGGAATTCGATGGTACACGGCACTATTCAACCGTGACGCTCTTTGCCAGATTCCGGGGCTGATCGACATCTTTGCCCTTCAGGATGGCAAAGTTATAGGCCAAAAGCTGGAGTGCCACGTTGAACAGAAGCGGCGAAAGGGTTTCACCGGCCCAGGGAATCGAGAGGGTGAACTCCGCCTTTTTACCGGTCTCCTCGTCGCCCTCGCTGCAGAGCGCGATGACCCTGCCGCCGCGGGTGACGACCTCCTCCATGTTCGACCGGACCTTGGCCAGATGGCGATCACGGGGGGCAAGCACGAATACCAGCATGTCCCGGTCAATCAGGGCGATGGGGCCGTGCTTCATCTCGCCGGCGGGATAGCCGTCAGCATGGACGTAGGAAATTTCCTTGAGCTTCAACGCCCCCTCCAGGGCAACGGGATAGCAGATGCCGCGACCGAGGTAGATGGCGTCACAGGCGGTCAGGTGTTCGCAGGCGATCTCCTCGGCGTTGAAATCCAGCTTCAGCGTCTTTTCCACCAGATCGGGCAGTTCGGTCAGGTCGGCGATCATTTCCAATCCCCTGTTCCGGCTGATGGTGCCCGTTGCCCGGCCGAGCCGGATCGCCAGCAGGTACAGGGCAACCACCTGGTTGGTGAAGGCCTTGGTGGAGGCAACCCCGATTTCTAGGCCGGCATGGGTATGGATGATGCCGTCCGATTCCCGGGCAATGGAGGAGTCAATCACATTGCAGATGGAAACAACCCGCCGGTTTCTGCCCTTGACTTCCCGCAACGCCGCCAGGGTATCCGCCGTCTCGCCCGACTGGGAAATGGGAATCACCAGGGTCGTTTCCGAAATGATCGGATTGCGGTACCTGAACTCCGAGGCGATTTCCACATCCACCGGTATGCGGCACTGCTCCTCGATCAGGTACTTGCCGATGAGTGCCGCGTGCCAGGAACTGCCGCAGGCCACCAGACAGAGACGATCAAAGGAACGGAGGGCTTCGTCGTCGAGTCCCAGCCCCTCCAGCAGCACATCTCCCTCATCCTTGATCAGGCAATCCCCGATGAGGGCACGCAACGCCTGGGGCTGTTCATGGATCTCCTTCAGCATGTAGTTGGGAAACCCCCGCTTTTCCGCCTCGGCCAGCGACCAGTCGATATGGAGCGTCTTTTTGGACAGCTCCTGCCCCAGGATCGTCGAGAAGGATATCTTCCCATTGCGGATGACGGCCATCTCGCCATCTTCCATGATCACCATTTCCCGCGTGTTGGGAATGATGGCGGGCATGTCCGAGGCCACGAAATACTCACGTCCCTTGATACCGACGATCATCGGCGACCCGGACTTGGCCACGATCATCGTGTTCTCCTCTTTTTCGCTGAGCACGCAGAGGGCATAGGCTCCTTCGAGCTCCAGCAGGGTCTTCTGTACCGCCAGTTCGAAGGAAAGACCGGCGGAGAGGTTCTCGTCGATCAGGTGGGAAATCACCTCGGAATCGGTCTCGCTTTCAAACCAGTGCCCCTTGCGGACCAATTCATCCTTCAGCATCTGGTAATTCTCGATGATGCCGTTATGCACCAGCACCACCGAACCGGCCCGGTGGGGATGGGCATTGGTCACCGACGGTTTGCCGTGGGTGGCCCAGCGGGTATGTCCGATACCGACGGTGCCGTAGAGCGGCTGAAGCTGGAGCAGGCGCTCCAGGTTCGAAAGCTTGCCCGAGCTGCGCCGGATATCCACCGCGCCGTACTCCATGGTGCAGATTCCCGCGGAATCATAGCCGCGGTATTGCAGCATCTTCAGACCGTTCATGATTACCGGGGTGGCATCCCGATCTCCCATATAGCCAACGATTCCGCACATGGTGATCTCCTCCGTTGCGCACGGCGCCGGGTGAAGCGCACCCGCCGCCGCAGCCGATGAGCTGCTCTTCTACGCACCGATTCATCACAACATGTGCCAAGCGAACGAAAAATTTTATTCAGTGATATCGGTACATTGCCTGTCACCGCCCAACAGGTGCCGGCAGCGCTTTACCGGGGCGGTGTAACATTCGCGGAGCATTACCGTGCTATCACCCTTATTTTACTTTAATTTTTACAATGTTAACATTTTGCCGCCCTGTTAGCTTTTCGACGGCTCATTCCCCGGCCGCGGTGTTGTTCAGGCGCTTGCTCAGGGTCTGGCGGGCAATGCCGAGCAGCATGGCGGCGGAACGCTGGTTGCCGTTGGTCAATCCCATGGCGGTGCTAATCAGGTAGTCCTCCACCTCCCTGATGGTGGGAAACCTGCCGAAATGGGCGTACAGCGCCTCGCCCAGCTCCTTCTTGGGTAAAAGCGGCGTCAGATCCGGCGCCGGCAGTTCCGACCGCGTCAGTCCGACGAAGCAGTCCAGAGTCACCAGTCCGCCGTTGCTCCTGGCCACGGCATCGAACACCATGGCATGCAACTCCCGCACGTTGCCGTCGAAATTGTAGGTGGAAAGCAGCGCCGTTACCTCCCGCGACGCTTTCGGCTGCGGCTTCTTCAGGGCGCGGGCCGCCTTTTCAAGAAAGTGGTCCAGCAGCAGCGGAATATCCTCCCGCCGCTCGCTTAGGGGGGGAATATGAATACGGTGGGAACAGAGGCGGTAATACAGATCTTTTCTGAATTTACCGGCAGGGATCTGGGTGGCTAAGTCATGGTTGGTGGCGACAATGATGCGGGCATCGGTCTTTTTCAGCAGATCGGAACCGGTGGGATAGAACTCCTTCTCCTGGATCAGGCGCAGCAGCTTGATCTGCGAGGTTTCGCTCAGGTCGCCGATCTCGTCGAGGAAGAGCGTCCCTCCCGCCGCGGCACTCACCAGCCCTTCCCGGTTCTGGTCCGCACCGGTGAAGGCCCCTTTCTTGTGACCGAAGAGGGTGTCCGAGAAGATGGTGTCGTCGAGCCCCGCGGCGTTGACCGTCACAAAAGCCCCTTTGCGGCCGGAAAGGCGGGCGATGGCCCGGGCAATCAGCTCCTTGCCCACCCCGGTCTGGCCGGTGATCAGCACCGGCTGGTCCGACGACGCCACCACTTCGACGTACTGGAAAATCGCCCGCATTTTCTTGCTGGAGGTAATGATCTCGTCGAAGGCATCGGGATGCTGCAGGCAGTCGTTGAGCAGGTAGTCCCGCAGGGTGGTGTTCTCGCGGCTCAGCTCGGTGAGCAGGAGCGCCCTCTGTACGCTGGAAAGCAGCCGTTCGATCTCCATCGGCTTGGTCAGGTAGTCGGCGGCGCCGGCCTTGATACAGTAGACGGCGGTGTCGACATCGTCCGCTGAAGTCATCACGATCACGGGGATATGGGGATAGTCGCGGATCAGGAGGGGAAGCAGGTCGAGGCCGGTCAGATGCGGCATCATCAGGTCCAGGATAATCAGGGAAACCGGGGTGGTCTCCAGGAACGGCATGATCTTTCTGCTGTCGTTCAAGACCTGCACGTTGCCGATCCCTTCGGCCTGAAGGGCGGCGATGCTGATTTCGAGCACCACCGGATCGTCGTCTACCAGCAGAATGGGGGGAAGCGAATTGAGTATCGAGTACATGCCTGGCGCCTCCTTCAGCAGTGTGGAGTATGGAACGCTTTCGGTGCATGTCAAGGGCACGGCCATAAAAGCCGCATAGTTCCTGCCAACCTCCCTTTTCGAAATCAGTATGGAAGTTTACGAGCTTTTACTACAAAAGCAACAGCGGAAATTTTTTTAACATTGCATTCCTTCGTGGCTCCCCCGGCCTTACCACCGCAGCCCTGTCCCCTGACCGCCACAAATCTAACAGCCCCATCTGCGCAAATTTAATACAAGCAACTGATAATATTAAAAATAACATTTGGCACGTTCCATGATGCAGTACCGGATTGTCATGCAGGACACTTCACGTATCACAAGGAGACCAGTTATGAAACGAACGGCTTGTGCGGTGTTGTCACTGGGGCTGCTGCTGTCCGGCTGTGCCACCGAGGAGTATGTGCGTCAGCAGACCTCCCCCTTGGCGGAACGGCTCGGGGCGCTTGAAACCAGGACTCTGACAATCGAGGGACGCCTCAATCAGCTTTCCGGCAGACCGGCGCTGACCACGGACGACCGGGCCTCCATCGACAGCGCCCGTGAGATGGCGCAAAAGGCGCTGGACCGAACCGACAGCTTGTCAGCCGACCTGAAGCAGATGGGAAGTGACGTGGCGCGGGCCGAGGCAGCCGCACGGCGGGCCGAGGCAGCCGCACGGCGGGCCGAAGCAGCTGCAGAAAAGGCCGGCAGAGCTGAAAAAGGTGCCCGCAAGGCATTCGAGCTGGAGCAGAAGAAGTAGTCATGAAGCATGCGGAACGACTCGCATATTCCGCAACGCTGCTAGCGTTGCTGCTCGGCGCCGCGCCCGATGCCTCTCCGGCCGGCGCCGATGTCTACGCTCCTCCCGGCACCAGTTTCGGACAGCAGCGCCATCACCTGGTCCGCGACAACGAGTCACTGATCGAAATCGCCCGCCACTACGAGCTGGGGTTCAGTGAAATCGTGACCGCCAATCCGGGAATCGATCCTTTCGTTCCCCCGGAGGGTACAACGGTTCTCATCCCGTCGTGCAGACTCGTGCCGCGGACACCGCTGCGCTCCGGTATCGTGATCAACCTTCCGGAACTGCGCCTCTACTATTTCCCCCGGGATGGTACGGCCGCCGTACGCTCCTTTCCGGTGGGCATCGGCGATGAGGGCCGTAAAACGCCGCTGGGCAGCTTTCGTGTGACCGAGAAGATCGAGGCCCCGCGTTGGCATGTTCCCCGCTCGATCCGCCGCAGCCGCCCCGGACTACCCGCCGTGGTGCCGCCGGGACCGGAAAACCCCCTGGGCAGCCACGCCCTGCGCCTTTCCGGGAAAGCTCTCATGATCCACGGCACCAACCGTCCCTTTTCCGTGGGACGTAAGGCAAGCCATGGCTGCATCCGGCTCTACCCGGAACATATGCGCACGCTGTTCGCTCTCGTTGAGCCGGGAACCAGGGTTGCCATCGTCAATCAGGCGGTCAAGGCGGCAATATGGAACGGACAGGTGTATATCGAGGTGCACGACCACACACCCCCTGTCACGCCTGAAAGGGTCCGCACTGTGCTGAAAAACAGTCGGCTGCATCGGGACATCGATGAAGTACGGCTGCTGAAGGCGGTTTATGAGGCGCGCGGCATACCGGTGGCCCTATCACGCACTGTCCCGCCACCAGAATCCATCTCCCCGAAGGAGTCAGGAACGCCATGGTTACCACCACACGAAGGATCGAGGAAAAGGGACAGCGGACACCGCGAAGCAAGGACACCTATGCCGGGGAGCGCGTTGGTCATGGAGGCTCCTGCTACTGCGACTGCGGCGCGGTCTTTGAAAACAAGCGCTGGCATTACGCCGGAAAAGAAGCTTCCGTCCGCGGCGGTCAGCGGCTGGTCTGTCCTGCCTGCCGCCGGACCGCCGAACGCAACCCGGCGGGAATCGTCTCACTGAGCGGCGGTTTCCTCACCGTCCACCTGCCGGAGATCGACCGCCTGCTCCGCAAAATGGCCGACGAGGCGCTCACCAAGAATCCGCTGAACCGGGTCATGGAAATCCGGCACAACGGCCTGGACGGCATCACCGTCACCACCACCCAGGTCAAGTTGGCCCAGAAAATCGGACGGGAGGTCTTCAAGTCCTTCGGCGGTGAACTCCAGTACCATTGGAGCCGGGGCGAGGAGCTGGTGCGGGTGCAGTGGTTCAGGCAGCCGTAGCTTTACGAACACCATCCGCCGTTATCGCTCGCCGGAGGCGGCGGTTCCGGCACTCTATTCCTGCCGGCATGCCGGCAGGGGGAAAGGATACGACCATGTCAGACGAGAAAAAAGAGAATGTCCCCGGGGAAGAGGCCAGCGAGAAGCGCCGTGACCTGCAACGGCTCGGTTCCCCCTTCGAGGATATGGAACGAATGTTCGACGACCTGTTCCAGCGCCGTTTTTTCGCCCCCTCCTGGATTCCCCGCTTCAAGCTTCCGGAGTTCGCCGATGTGGCCACCTCGGTGGACATGTTCGAAGAGGGAAAGGAGCTGGTCATCAAGGCGGAAATTCCCGGCATGAAGAAGGAAGAGATCAGCATCGACTTTTCCGGCGACATCATCACCATTTCCGGAGAAAAAAAGGCGGAGGAACGGATTGAACGCAAGGACTTTTACCGGGTTGAACGCTCCTTCGGTTCCTTCAGTCGTAAGCTGCGCCTGCCGGTGGCGGTGGAACTGGACAAGGCCAACGCCTCCTTCAAGGATGGGGTTCTCGAAATACGGATGCCGAAGAGCGGTGCGGAAAAACAGACCGTACGCAAGATCGCGGTAACCTGACCCTACCCGCGACGTGGGAGCACAAGGGTCCCCTGGGGCCTTCGGCAGTGCTTCCGTGGGTGATGCGGCATCGAGCCGCCGCCACGGAAGCGCTCCGTCTCCCCCCTTGACGTCGGAGTGACCATGGAGAAGCTGTCCGAAACCGCTGCACGCTACCTCGTCATCCTGGCCCTGGCGCAGCTCAGCGCTTCCCCGGTCCGCGCCGACGAACTGTTCGGTCTGGGCGGGGCGGTCGTCAGCCGGCAGGCCATCCGGAACGGCTCCTCCGGCAGTTGGCAGGTTGAGTACCGGCACAACCTGGCTCCCTCCCTCGCGGTCGGATTGACCTATCTCAATGAGGGGCACATGCCGGACCACCACCGGGATGGTCACAGCCTGCAGTTCTGGGGGAGCCGCGCCATTGGCGGTTCCCGCCTTTCCCTGTCCGCCGGGGCCGGCCCCTATTACTACTATGACACCGTTACCGGAACCGGCAGCGACGGTCACCGCAACGAGCATGGCTTCGGCTGCCTGCTCAGCCTGGCGGCCGTTCTCCGCACCGATTCGCCCTGGTTGTTCCAGGTGCGGGCCAACTGGGCGGAGACTTTCGGAAAAATGGATACGGCATCGCTTCTGGCCGGTATCGGCTACCAGACTGACCACCCGGCACGTGCTGCCTCCTCCCTGGCGGAACGCAGCAAGGCAACGGATCGAGAGCTGTTCCTGCTGGCCGGCAGCACGTTTACCAACAGCTTCGATGTGGCGCATTCCGCCGCCCTGAGCCTCGAATACCGGCAGCGCTTCGCGCGGAACCTGGCCATGAGCCTCGCCTGGCTGTACGAGGGAGAGAACCGGCTGATCAGGCGCTATGGTCCGACCCTGCAGCTCTGGGCGGTCACCGACGCTCTGGACGGCGAAGTCACCCTGGGACTTGCTGCCGGGGCCTATGCGGCCTTTGACGAGCAGGCCGGCATGAACCGCCGGGGTGACTGGATCGTTACTCCCATCGCCACCATGGCGGCTGACTACCGGCTGGACCAGCGCTGGTCCCTGCGGTTTTCATGGAGTCGGGTCGTGACGGATTACGACAGGGACAGCGATGTTCTGCTGGGTGGGGTGGGCTACCGGTTCTAGCGCATTTCCGCAATGATGTCAGCGCTCACCCGGCAAGGTGGCGGCAATCAAGATTCAGTGCGTCTCAATCCCGATGTTCCCGGGGGCGGACCATTCAAAGCCGCGCGGATGTTGGCACGGTGAGCATGGAGCACCATGACGACCAGCAGGAGGTACGGGACCATCTCGACACCCCGCAGCTGGCCGTTGCCGTAGAGTCGTTGCAGCAGCAGCAGGACCGGAGAAAGGGCGAGGGCCAGCAGGCCGGCTGCGGTGGTCCCCCGCCGAAGCCCCGTGAACAGAAGGCTGAGCACTAGCGTGCCCAAGAACAGGACCGGATTGAGTACCAGCATGCCACCCGCCAGGGTGGCAAACCCCTTGCCACCCCTGAATCCAAGCTGTACCGGCCGAATATGGCCGGCCACGACCGCCAGCAGCGCGGCAAGGGGCAGCAGGCTGTCGGGGCGCAGGACCTGGGCGATCCAGACCGCCAGCATCCCCTTGCCGGCATCCCCCAGCAGGGTGAGCAGAAACCCGCCCGGACCCAGCAATCGGCCCACGTTGCGACTGCCCACGTTGCCGCTTGCCGTATCGCGGATATCGATCCCTTTCGCCGCCCTGACCAGGTAGTAACCGCTACAGAAACACCCCAGCCCGTAGGCAAACATCAATACCGTCGCAGCCTCGATCATCGCATCTCCGCTGTCCCGTGTTCATCGCTGGCAATCAGTGACCGTTTCTGTCGCACCATGACTCGATGCTCCCCTGCATCCGGTATCAGTGTCGCTGGTAGGTTCCCATAAGTTCGGTATGGGCGAGAATATGGCCGCTCATAACCTGCTCCAGCTCGCTTCGGTCCGCGGCGGCGCCCAGCCGAAGCGTCACATCGAGGGCAAACAGCCGGAAGACGTAGCGGTGGCTGCCCGAGGGGGGGCAGGGGCCGCCGTAGCCGTTGCGTCGCCAGCTGTTCCGTCCCTGCACCGCCTCCCGTGGCAAACCGTTTTCCGCGATCTCACGGGTCGCTGCCGGCAGGTTCCAGACAAGCCAGTGCACCCAGGTTCCGGAGGGCGCGTCCGGGTCATCCATGATCAGGGCCAGACTGCGGGTGCGGGCCGGTACGTTGGCGATGAGAAGCGGCGGGGAGCTGTCGTGCCCATCACAGGTATGGCGCGCCGGCACTGCCTCGCCGTGACGAAAGGCCGGACTGGAAAGCGTCAGGGGATTCATGTTCTCCACCTCCTGTTTTTCCATGGTTGTGGCGTAGAGCACAATCAGCGCCAGGAACAGTACCACGATCCAGAGTTTCATCCGTCACCCCCGTTTCATGCAGCACGTGCCCCCCACCCTCCGTCGCATTTCCGTCAGGCGCCACAGTACTGCCTCCCCGCTACTTCCAGTGGATGCAGGAGGCGGGACAGACGTTGATCGCATCGGACTCGATCCGCTCCTCCGAAGCACCGGCGGGATCATAGCACTCCGCCTTGCCATTGATGGCAAGCCGGAACACTGCCGGCAGATTGTTGACGCACAATTCGCAACTGATGCACTCTTCCTCGTCGATCCATATCTCTCTGGCCATGTTCATTCCCCTTGTGAACAGCGTCACGGGTAGCCGGCCACTTTCCAGGCGTTCACGCCGCCTTTGAGCACGGCGGTGTTGGCATACCCCATCCCGTCGAACTGCTCCGCCACCCGGGCGGAGGTATGTTCATTGGTTCAGGCACAGTAGAAGATGATCTCCCGGTTCTTCTCCAGCCCGGGCAGCATCTCCCGGAACCTCTGCAGTGAAATCGCCCCGGCCAGCCGGTTCGCCTCGAACTGCTCGTTGCTGTCATAGGCGCAGACCAGCAGGGCTCCCGCCTGTTGCCGCCCATGTGCCGCTGGGGGTGCTAGTGACGTAACTGCCATGGGACTCTCCTCCTTTCTGATTTGCCGGCATCGGACGGTCCGCTGCTTCGCCCCATGCCCCCATGCCTCGTGACATCAGATACCGGCAGCAAGGGCCAGTACTGACGAAGCGTATGCCTTTGCCCGTTGCCCCCTGCCGTTGTATCGCTCCAGGGCAAGGGCAAGGCTGCCGTTGGATTCAGCCAGCAGTTCCCGCAGAATGCTGCCGGCCTTTTCCGTCTGGGTTCCGAACGTCTCACCGGGGTCACCCCAGATGTTCGGTCGCACCTGGTAGGCTCCCACCTCTCCCGCCCTGCCCCGGGCCTGGATATCAAAACCACTCTCCCGGGCGGCAATGGCCGCCAGGACCGTGCCGTGCCGGTGCCTGCTCAACAGTTCGGCCATCTGGGCCGCCTTGCTGCCGGCTGCGGCCCCGTGACGGCGGACAAAGGATTCGATCCGCTGCGACAACAACGAGCGTGGCCTGATCTCCCGGCGCCCCCCCCTGGTCTCCACCACGGTATCCCGGCGAATCTCCCAGGAATATTCTCCGGAACCGCACAGTGACGGCAGTGCGAGACAGGCCCCTACCAGAACGATTATTTTCACCGTTACCTCCCGAGGTATAGTCCGGTTTCCCAGGGGTCAGCCGGACGGAGCGATCTCCTCGTGGCCACGTTCCTCCCGCAGCAGATCGTCGACAGTCATCAAGCGGGCTCCGCCCCGTTCCACCTCCGCCAGGGCCCGCGCCGAAGCACCCGGCGTGCGATCCACCCCGGCAACGGCATCGGTCAGCACCGTGACGGAGAAACCTTCCCGCAGCGCTTCCAGGACAGTGGTTCGTACACAGTAATCGGTGGCCAGCCCGGCGATGTAGAGCCTGTGCGCCCCTATCCCGTCCAAAAGTTCCCGGAGGACCCTGCCGTCGGCGGTTGCCGCCTCGAAGGCGGAGTAGCCGTCCCGCTCCGGGTCGGTCCCCTTGGAGAGAACCACCGCCCCTTCCGGGAGCAGCAAGCCCGGATGAAAAGCCGCTCCCGGCGTGCCCTGCACGCAGTGGACAGGCCAGATACCGCCGAATTTCGTGAAATGACCTGTCATGGATGGATGCCAGTCACGGGTTGCCAGCACCGGCAGACCGGACGTCACCGCCCACCGCAACAGCCGGTTCACCGGCCCGATCACCCGATCGCCTTCCGGTATCTGCAGGGCGCCGCCGGGGCAGAAGTCGTTCTGCAGGTCCACCAGCAGCAGGACCGCATTCAGTTCCATGGCTTATCCCTCCCGGCAGTGGAGCTGCCCGATCAGCTCGTTTCTCACCCCATGGAGCCGCTCGGAAAGGGAAACTTTGTACCGGTGGGGGTTGATCAGGCGCAGACAGCCGGGCGGCAGACGATCCAGCTCCTCCCTGCTGCGCGCCGACAGGGTAAAAAGCGGTTCCGGCGGTTCGTTGCGCTGACCGTCCCGCATCACCACCCGACGCAGATCCCGCAGCAGGCACCCCGCGGGCAGCACGGTCCGCTGCAGGGGATGGGCCGGATCGTACACCGTATCACCGGCAGTCAGCCGGTCCTGTTCCAGACAGAGCACATCCTGCAGCATTTCTCCTCCTGCGCCGTACACCCGCATGAGCCGCTTCCTGCCCGGCACCGTTGCCTTGGCCAGGTCGCTGGTGACCTTCATCCGGGGCATCGCCGCCAGCTCCACCAGCTTGTACACCCCGCCCAGGGCACCGCCGCCGACGCCGGAGGCGGTGGCCAGCCGGGTGCCGACACCGTACATATCAATACGCCCTCCCTCGGCCCGGATCGACTCGATGACGAACTCGTCCAGTTCGTTGGAGGCCATGATCTTCACCCCCGGAAAACCGGCCGCATCGAACATCCGTCGCCCTTCCCGCGAGAGGTAGGCCAGATCTCCCGAATCCAGACGGATGCCGCGCAGCTCATGTCCCCGCGCTCGCAGTTCCCGTGCCACGGTGATGGCGTTGGGGATGCCGCTGTGCAGGGTGTCGTAGGTATCCACCAGCAGGACGGTAGCGGCGGGAAACACCTCGGCATAGGCGCGGAAGGCGGCCAGTTCGTCGGTAAAGGCCTGCACCCAGCTATGGGCATGGGTGCCGCGCACCTCCAGGCCGAAGATCATCCCCGCCTGCACGTTGCTGGTGCTGCAGACCCCACCGACGCAGGCCGCCCGGGCGCAGGAAAGCCCGCCATCGGGACCGTGGGCCCGGCGCAGGCCGAACTCGATTACCGGCGCACCGGCCGCGGACCGGACGATCCGCGCCGCCTTGGTGGCCACCAGGGTCTGAAAATTGATGATGGTGAGCAGGGCCGTTTCCACGAACTGGGCCTCGGCAAGGTCTCCCTCCACGGTCAGCAGGGGCTCGTTGGCAAAGACCACGCTTCCCTCCGGCGGTGCCGTCACAGTGCCCCGGAAACGGAACTCCCGCAGGAACTCGATGAACTCCGGCTTGAACAGCCCCAGGCCGTGCAGGTAGGCCAGCTCCTCCGGCCGGAAGGCAAGCCCCTCCAGGTAGTCCAGGGCCGGCTCCAGACCGGCGAAAACGGCATAGCCACCCTCGAAAGGGTTTTTCCGGAAGAACAGGTCGAACACTGCCCGCTTGCGGGTCATCCCCTGCTCGAAGTAGCCGGCCAGCATGGTCAGCTCGTAGAAATCTGTCAGCAGCGGCGGGTAGCGCATGGAGGCTCCTCGATCCCCGGCTGGCGGGTGATGCTGGTCAGGCAGCCATGTCGATGAATTCCAGCCCGATGGCGGAGCGACCGATGCGGGCCACCGTGCCTGCGTACCGATAGAAGCAGATCGCGGGATCGGCGCACAGGATCAGGCTGCAACGGTCCCCAGCTTTCATCCCCCCCGATTTCATCCCGTACAGCCTCACCGCGGCTCCAGACAGGGAAATATTGAGGATGACGCCGTAATATTTGGCCTGCTCGTAGTATACGACGCATTTCGAGTAGCAACTGATCCGCTGATGTTTTCGTTTTTCATGCATAACACGCCACCCGCACCGCCTGCAGTCCCCCGTGTCCGGCAGAGCCGTCTCCACGCCGCCGTACCACCGTCCCTTCCCCCTGGCAGCAAGTTTCGATCCAGCCTGAAACCGTCTGAAATAGCTGACAATATTTTCCTGAAACACGTTCCGGATCGGTATCTGTAAAAAATGGCGACAGTGGCGGCGGTAATCCCGACAGCCGCTGCCCGGGTGGAGGGGAATGTTTCCGTTGCGGACGGAAACAAACTAACACCGTCAAATTTCTTAACACAGCGCCTGATGCGCGCTCCTGCGGGCTGAACCGCCCGCACTTCATTCCTGCCCCGCAGGTTGACTAACATCTTTCGACACCCAAAATACAACATAACATACCGTAAACTCTCAATATATTGTTCTGGCATGGTCCATGATTAGTACGCTGTCAGCGGACGATGCTATTCCCTGCTTGTTGGAAGGCAGACACCATGGACGTAACCGTTCAACTCTACAACGAGGACCAGAGCGCCTGGGACGCCTTCGTCGCTTCCCGGCCGGAGAGCACCAACTATCACCGGTACGGCTGGCGCAGGGTGCTGGAAAAGAGTTTCGGCCACCGCGCCATGTACCTGGCCGCCAGGAACGACCGTAACGAAATCTGCGGCGTCCTTCCCTGTATCCAGCTGAAAAGCAGGTTGTTCGGCACGTTTCTGGTGTCGCTGCCGTTCTTCAACTACGGCGGCCTGCTGTGTGACGAAACGTCCACCGCTGCAGCGCTGTTGCGCACCTCCCGCAGGATGCTGGAGGGAAGCGGATCGGCCCATGTGGAGCTGCGTCACCTCGCGCGCTGCGACGATATTGCCGCCACCCGCCAGCACAAGGTGACCATGATCCTCGACCTGGCGGCCGACGAGGAGGAGCAGTGGCACCGGCTTGACCCGAAGGTGCGCAACCAGGTACGCAAGGCCCTGAAAAGCGGTCTGGTGACCATGGTGGGGGGACTGGAGCTTCTGGACGGCTTCTACGAGGTCTTTTCCCGCAACATGCGGGACCTGGGAACACCGGTCTACGGCCGCGACTTCTTCAGAAACGTGCTTGAGGAATTTCCCGACAGCACGCGGCTGCTCTCGGTCACCCTGCAGGGGCGTACCGTGGCCTCGGCGCTGCTCACCTGGTACCGCTCCACCCTGGAGGTTCCCTGGGCCTCCTCCATCAGGGATTTCCGCGAACTGTGCCCCAACAACCTGCTCTACTGGGAGGCGATCCGTTTCGCCATTGCCGGCGGCGCCGAGCGGTTCGACTTCGGCCGCTCCACGCCGGACGAGGGTACGTTCCATTTCAAGAAACAGTGGGGAGCCCGGCCGGTGCCGCTCTACTGGCAGTATCTGCTGCGCGAGGGATGCGGCCTGCCGGACCTCAACCCCCGCAACCCCAAATACCGTCTGGCGATCCAGGTCTGGCAGCGCCTTCCCCTGATGCTGACCAACCTGCTGGGTCCCCATATCGTCCGCTGCATCCCCTGAGGGGGAAGCGGAAAACCGTCCGCACCGGAGTACGTCATGGCATATGCGATCATGCTGCTCACCGCCGCCCTGCTGTTCTACCTCTTCATCGGCTACCCGCTGCTGCTGTGGCTCGTGGCCCGGCTGTTCCCGCTCCGGCACCGCTGCGACCACGGTGTCACCCCCTCCGTCACCCTGGTCATATCGGCCTACAATGAGGAGAAGGTCATCGGGCGCAAGCTGGAAAACGCCCTGCAGCTGGACTACCCGCCGGAGCAGTTGACCATCATGGTGGTGTCGGATTGCTCCACCGACCGGACCGACGAGCTGGTGCGCGGCTTTACCGACCGGGGGGTCATCCTGGTCAGGCCGGAGGAGCGGCGCGGCAAGACCGCCGGTCTCAACCTGGCCCTGCAGCGGATCGACAGCGAGCTGGTGGTATTTTCCGATGCCAACGCCCTGTACGACCGGCAGGCGCTGCGTCACCTGGTGAAGCATTTCAGCGATCCGGCCATCGGTTACGTGGTGGGGGATGCCCGCTACCGGGAAGAGAAGCGGACCGCTGCCGGCGTCAGCGAAGGAAGTTACTGGAACATCGAGCGAATGATGAAGGAGTGGGAATCGGCCTTCTCGTCGGTGGTGGGGGGTGACGGCGCCCTCTACGCCATCAGGCGGAAACTGTACGAGCCGCTGCGGGAAAGCGACATCAACGACTTCGTCAACCCGCTGCAGATCGTTGCCAAAGGCTACCGGGGGATCTTCGAGCCGGCAGCCTGGTGTACCGAAAAGCCGGCCGGCCAGTTCGGCAAGGAGTTCTCCCGCAAGGTACGCATCGTCAACCGCAGTTTCAACGGCCTGCTGCGGGTACCGGCCGTCTGCAATCCCCTGCGTTTTCCCCGCTTTGCCTGGCAGGTGATCTCCCACAAGCTGCTGCGCTGGTTCTCCCCTTACCTGCTCGGGATCAACTTCATGGCGGCCCTGGCAGTTGCCGCCGACCGGGGACCCGACTCAGCCGCCGCCCTGCTGGTGGCACTCTACGGCGGCACGGCCCTGCTGGCACTGGCCGGCTGGCGGCAGGACCGGCGCGGAGACAGCTCCCCGCTGTATGTCCTGCCCTACTACGTCGCCCTGATGAACGTTGCCTCGGCAGTGGGCGTGCTGCTGCGGCTGCGGGGAACGGTCATTTCCACCTGGAACACGGTCAGGGCCGGGGGGGGCTCACGGGAACCGCTGGCCGCCCTGCTCCCCTGCCTGCTGCTGGCAACGATCATCGCCAGTATCGCCTGTCTGTTCCCGTCCCTGCCCGTTCCGGCAGTGCTGCTGCATGCCGTTGCCTACGGGTTGCTGGGCGTCATCGCCTACATGTACGTCGGCTACCCCCTGGTGCTGACGCTGCTGGCCTGGCTGCTGCCGGCCCGGATCGATCGTGACGAACAGTATTGCCCGGAGGTGACGCTGCTGATCGTGGCCTGCGACGAAGAGCGGGATATTGCCGCGAAGCTGGAGAACTCGCTGCTGCTCGATTATCCGCCGGAACGCCTGAAGATCGTGGTGGCCTCCGACGGTTCCGGCGACGCCACTGCGGCACTGGTGCGGGAATACGCCCCACGGGGCGTCCGCCTGCTCGATTTCCCCGTCAACCGCGGCAAGATCGCGGCGCTCAACGATGCCATGGAACAGATTCAGTCGGAAATCGTGGTGCTCTCCGACGCCAATGTGATGTACGAATGCCGGGCACTGCGCACCCTGGTGCGCAATTTCAACGACCCCACGGTGGGGGCCGTCTCCGGCAGGGTGACCTTGCTGAACAGCACCCTCAGCTACCGACACTCGGAAAACGCCTATTACGGCATCGAGCATTTCATCCAGGAAATGGAAGGAGCCACCGGCACCCTGGTGGGTGCGGACGGCGCCATGTACGCCATCCGGCGCAGTCTGTTTCTGCCGCCGCCCAACGACACCATCCTGGACGATTTCGTCATCGCCATGAACATTGCCCGGCAGGGATACCGGGTTCTCCACGAACCGGACGCCCTGGGCTTCGAGCGCAACCTGCACGAACTGGCCGACGAATTCCGGCGCAAGGCCCGCATCATTTCCGGCGGTTTCCAGTGGCTGCTCCGGGGAAGCGGGCTTCCCGACCTCTCCCGGCCGCTCTTGCTGTTCAACTTCGTCTCCCACAAGGTGCTGCGCTGGTTCAGCGGTGCCCTGTTCATTCCGCTCATACTGCTGCTGCTGCATATCCATCTGAGCCCCGACCTGACCACGCCGCTTCTCAGCACCGTCCTGTACCTGTTCTGCTGTGCCGCGCTGCTGGCTCTGCTGGGCCAGGTGGTCCCCACGGTCCGGCGGATCATCCCGATCAACCTGCTGCACTACTTCTTCATGCTGGCCCTGGCCTCGCTGGTGGGATTGTTCCGTGAGCTGGGGGGCGGACAGCAGGTGACCTGGCGTCGTGGGGTGACACCGTGTGCGGAATAACCGGCTTCATCCGCAGGTGCGCCCCCTCCGCCGACACCGCCACCCTGCGGCGGATGGGGGCCTCGATCATCCACCGCGGCCCCGATGCCGGCGGCGAATATCTGGACCGCTGGGTGGGGCTGGGGCACCGGCGCCTGAGCATCATCGATCTTTCCCCCCTGGGAAACCAGCCGATGCAGTCGCTCGACGGCCGCTACGTGATCGTGTTCAACGGTGAAATCTACAATTTCCGGGCACTGCGCAACGAGCTGAAGGCCGAGGGCTGCCAGTTCAGGAGCCGTACCGACACCGAGGTGATCCTGGCCCTCTACCGTCGCGAGGGTGCCGCCTGCCTCAACCGGCTCAACGGCATGTTCGCCTTTGCCATCTGGGACCGGGACGACAAGACCCTGTTCCTGGCCCGGGACAGGATCGGCAAGAAGCCGCTCTACTACTACCACGGCGGCGGCGACCGGCTGGCCTTTGCCTCGGAGATCAAGGCGCTGCTGCAACTTCCCGGTATCCCCCGGGACCCGGACCCCACCGCCGTGGCCGACTTCCTGACCTACCTCTACATCCCGGCGCCCAAGACCATTTTCCGCGCCATCCACAAGCTGCCGCCGGGACACTGTCTGGAACTGCGTCTCGGCAGCGGACCGGTGGTCAGCCGGTACTGGGACGTCGATTTTTCCACCACGACTGCACCGCTTCACCAGGACGAAGCAGCGGAACGTCTGCTGGAACTGATCGCCGGCAGCACGGCCAGCCGCATGATGGCGGACGTCCCCCTGGGGGCCTTTTTAAGCGGCGGACTCGACTCCAGCGCCATCGTGGCGCTCATGGCCGGCTCTTCCGGCACGCCGGTGACCACCTGCTCCATCGGCTTCACCGACCGGCAGCATGACGAAAGCGTCTATGCGCGCGAGGTTGCCCGCTGTTTTTCCACCAACCATGCCGAGTACACGCTGGAAGAGCAACTGGCCGACACCGTGACCCTGCTGCCCCGCTATTTTGACGAACCCTTTGCCGACTCCTCGGCGGTCCCCACCTTCCATGTCTCGCGGCTGGCCCGCAAGGTGGTCACCGTGGCCCTGGCCGGGGACGGCGGCGACGAAAACTTCGGCGGCTACGACAAATACGTGGTGGACCTGAAGGAAGACCTGGCCAGGCGGGTCATCCCCCGGCTGTTCCTGAAAACGCTGCATGCCGTGGCCGGCAGATGCTCCGGCACCCTGATGCGCAAGGCCGCCACCCTGGCCTCAGGCGCCCTGGCCGATCCGGGGCGGGCCTTTTTCCGCACCAACAGCTTCATCGACGACGCATCCCTGCGGCGCCTGCTCGCGCCGGGCCTGGCAACGGCCTGCCGCGGCTACGATCCGGCCCTGCACACCCTGGATGCCTGGGAACGGACCCGGGGCGCCGACCATCTGACCAGCATGCTCTACACCGACCTGAAAACCTATCTTCCCGGCGACATCCTGGTGAAGGTGGACCGGATGAGCATGGCCCACTCCCTGGAGGTGCGGGCGCCGCTGTTGGACTACCGGGTGGTGGAGTTCGCCGCCTCCCTGCCCAGCCGGCTGAAGATCCATCGGGGCAGCAAGAAATACCTGCTGAAACGGGCGTTCAGCGCGCAGTTGCCGCCGGGGATCGTCAACCGCCGCAAGCACGGTTTCACGGTGCCGCTGGCGCGCTGGTTCCGCCAGGACCTGCGGGAACTGGCACAGCGCCACCTTCTGGAGCAACGGGAGCTGGCCGAATTCTTCGATCCCGGCGAGGTGGGCCGGCTCTGGCAGGAACATCAGCATGGGCGCGCCGACCACGGCACCCTGCTCTGGAGCCTGCTTTCCTTTTCCCTCTGGCAACAGGAATACCTGCAGGTGTGACATGTTCGAGACCATTAGCGCCGACCTGAAACGACTCAGCCCGTCGCAACGTCCCTCGCTGCGCTCCCTGCTCGCCGGACTGCTGTCGCAGGGATTTCAAGCGATACTTGTATTCAGGTTGTTCAACTGGCTGCATCGACACGGATATTCCGGCCAGCCGCTCCGCTTTATCTGTGAGCGGTTCATCGAAATCACCACCGGCATTTCCATCCCGGCCTGCTGCAGCATCGGCCCGGGCCTGCGCATCCACCACTTCGGCGGCATCATCTTCCATCCCAGTGTGGTGCTGGGGGAAAACTGCACCCTTTACCACGGCGTGACCATCGGCGACCGGGGGGGCTGGGGCAGGGCCGCCCGCATCGGCAACAACGTGCTGATCGGCGCCGGCGCCAAGATCATCGGCGAAATCTGCATCGGCGACAACTGCATTGTCGGCGCCAATGCCGTGGTGACCCGCTCGGTACCGCCCAACACCGTGGTGGTGGGCTCTCCCTGCCGCTGCAAACCACGCAGCGACGAGACGGCAGCAACATCGCCCCCCGCTCCCCGGCCGGTGCCGCGCATCATGGACTTCCGCGGCACCTACAAGGGAGGGGGCGGCCCGGACAAGACCGTGCTCAACTCCGCTGCCCGGCACGATCCGGCCAGGGTGTTCGTCATGGTGGTCTACCTGCGCCAGCCCCGGGACGACCAGTTCCAGATTCCCGCCATGGCGGCCCGGCTGGGTATCCGGTACACCGACGTCCCCGACGGCGCCACCCTTGATATGGCCTGCCTGCGCCGGCTCCGGGAGATCGTCACCGGCAACGACCTGCGGGTGATCCACACCCACGACGACAAGACCCTGCTCTATGCCTGGCTGCTCTCCCTGCAGGTGCCGGGACTCTCGATCATGCACACCTGTCACTCCCACGCCCTGCCCCGGCCCGGCGACTTCGGCTCCTGGCGCAGCTTCGCCGCATATCGCCTGCGCCGGCGGGTGCTGGCCTTCCTGATGCAGCGCCATTGCAAGCCGATCATCACCGTTTCCGCCGACACCCGCAAGCGCCTGATCGATGCCGGTCTCAAGGGAACGGAGGTCGCGGTCCTGCATAACGGCATCGATCTGGCAGTCTGGCGACCGGAGACGGCACGGCCGGTATTGAAGGACGAGTTGCGGCTGGCTGAGGGGGACCTGCTGGTGGGTACCGTTGCCCGCATCACCCCTGAAAAGGATCTGCCCACCTTCTACCGGGTGGCGGAGGCGGTGGCGCTGCAACGGCCGGGAGTCCGTTTCGTGATCGTGGGAGACGGCTACGGCGACGAGCTGGCTCGGGCGCGGGAAGAGGTACAGCGGCGCTCCCTTGAGCAGCTGATCGTCTTTACCGGTCACCGCACCGACCTGCTCGACGTCTACGCCTCCCTCGACGTCTTCCTGATGACCTCGGTCACCGAGGGGATGCCGAACACCCTGCTGGAAGCCATGGCCATGGGGGTACCATCGGTCGCCACTGCGGTGGGGGGGATTCCGGAGCTACTGCACCCGGACTGGGGGGGATTTCTCGCCCCGGCGGGAGATGTGGCGGGACTTGCCGGCCGGGTAGCGGAGCTGCTGGCCGACCCCGAGCTGCGCCGGCATGCCGGCAGCGCCTGCCGCAGGCGGGTGGAGAGCCGCTTTTCCTTCGAACAGCGGGTGCGGCGAATGGAGGAATACTACGACTGGTTTGCCGGGTGCTCCCCCTGCCCGCCGGAGCAGACACCCGGAACGGAGGAGGCGCACCATGCGTGAGAAGGAACTGCTCGTCCACACCGGCTTTTCCTCCGCCAACAGGTCGGAATACGTCAGGATCGGCATTCCCTGCGCCCGGGGAGAACTGCCCGAACCATCGGGGCTGGCCATGGTCGCTCCCACGGGGGATGAACGGCCGGTGCAGGCCGAAGCACTGGCCCGCTGGCGGGACGGCTCGGTGAAGTGGCTGCTGCTTGATTTTCTCGCCGACGCTTCTCCCGGCGGCAGCAGCAGCTATCGCCTGGTCCGAACCACCGTTCCTCCCCCACCGCCGCCGGACTCCCCGCGGGTAACGGCGGGGGAACGGACGTGGCTGGTGACCACCGGTGCGGCCACCTTCCGGATCGATGCCGAAGTGTTCCGCCCCTTCAGCGGCATCACGGCAGGGGGAGTGGAGCTGCTGGCGGCGGAGGGGGCCTTATGCCTGCTGGAACTGCACGACAGCGGCCCCGTTGTCCCCAGGGTTGCCACCATCGACCTGGAGACGGCGGGACCGGTGCGCACCACCCTGCGGATCAAGGGAACCTGCTCCATCGCTTCCGGCAGTACCGATCTCCACTACACCGCTCGCCTGCACTTTTTTGCCGGCAGCCCCTGGGTCGTGCTGGAGGTTACCCTGCGTAACTGCCGGCGGGCGGAGCATCCCGGCGGATTCTGGGATCTGGGGGACCCGGGGTCGCTGCTGATCCGCGAGTTCGGCTTCCGCTTCCCCCTGCGCCCCGGCCTGGCGGAGCAGGTGGACTGCAGCCCCCTGCCCGGCGCTTCTCCGGTGCGCGCCGACGATCCGGCAACGGGCCTGCTGCTGTACCAGGAGTCCAGCGGCGGTGCCAACTGGCAGAGCCCCCTGCACCGCAACCGTCACGGCCACATTCCCCACACCATCCGGGGCTTCAGACTGACAGCGGGCGAAGAGCTGCTCATGGCAGGTGGACGGGCGACACCGTTTATCCGCTGCGGCAACGCCGACCATGGCATCGCCGTGGGCATGCCCCGCTTCTGGCAGCAGTTCCCCCGCACCCTGGCGGCGGACCGGGAAGCCGTGACCGTGGGGATTTTCCCCCGCTGCTACCCTGATTTGCACGAACTGCAGGGGGGTGAACAGACGACCGCCACCCTGCATCTGGCTGCCACGACCGATGCGGCTGATGCGGTATGGCTCACCGCCCCCTTCACCGTCACGGCCGCTCCGGCGGTCTACCGGAGAGCCGGCGTGCTGCCGGATCTGCCGGCGGATCCGGCCAACGGCGGCAGCCTCATCGACCGCTTTATCGCCGGGCCGGAATGTATACTGGCAAAGCGGGAGGAGATCGACGAGTACGGCTGGCGCAACTTCGGCGAGGTCTACGCTGACCACGAGGCGGTCCAGCATCGGGGAAGCGAGCCGTTCGTCTCCCACTACGGCAACCAGTACGACCTCTGCGCCGGCATGTACCGCATGGCGTTCGCCACCGGCATGCCGCTCTGGGGCGAACTGGCCGGCGACCTGGCCCGTCACCTGCGGGACATCGACATCTACCACACCGACCGTGACCGGGAGGAATACAACCACGGCCTGTTCTGGCACACGGATCACTACGTGCCGGCGGGGCTCGCCACCCACCGTTCCTACTCGCGGGAACAGGCGCAGTACCGGAACCGGCCCTCCGGCGGCGGTGGACCGGGGGCCGAGCACTGCTACACCACCGGCCTGCTCCTGCACTACCTCCACAGCGGCGATACCGCCTGCCGCGATGCGGTGATCGAGTTGGCCCGCTGGTGCCTCGCCTCCCTGAACGGCTCCCGCACCCTGCTGGCCACGGTACACAACGCCCTCCGCTACGGCCGCCGCTTGTGGCGACACAACGGCAGCGGCACACTGCCCTTTCCCCGCTATCCCCTGACCCGGGGCACCGGCAACGGGGTAATTGCCTGTCTCGACGCCTTCGAAGCCGGAGGAGGTCGCTGGTTCCTGGAGCAGGCGGAAACCCTGATCCGCGGCGCCCTGCACCCCGCTGACGACATCGCGGCCCGCAACCTGCTGGAGGCCGAGGATGCCTGGTCCTACACCGTGCTGCTGGCGGCGGTGGCGGCCTACCTGGAGAAGAAGCGGGAACTGGCCGAGTGCGACGAACCGTTCCGCTACGCCCGGGCCTGTTTGCTGGCCTACGCCGAATGGATGCTGAAGCACGAATACCCGTACCTGGACAAGCCGGAAATCCTGGAATACCCGAACGAAACCTGGCCGGCCCAGGATCTGCGCAAGAGCGTCATTCTCTTCCATGCCTCCCGCCATGCCGCCGCCGAAGGGCGGGACGCCTTCCGGGAAAAGGCCTGGTTCTTCTACGAAACGGCCCGGCAGGAACTGCACCGGCATCCCACCAGCCGCCTGACCCGCCCGGTGGCCCTGATGCTCCAGAACGGCTGGGTCGGCGCCCGCCTGATGGCCCGCACCTCCCTCCCGGAACCGCTCCCCGCCGCCGTTGCCGCCGATTTCGGCAGCCCCACGCCGCGTCTTGCTTTCTCCAGCGTGCTCCGGCGGGTGGCAACGGAACTGGGGCAGGCACTGGCCCAGCCGAGCCTTGCCCGCGAACTGGCCTGGCTGCGGCCCCGGCTGCGCAACCTCAGGTACACGCCATGAACCGCCAACGCCCCCTTTCCGCCTTTCCCCATCTTGATCCGCGACAGGTGACGGGACGCCGCACGCACCCGGACCCGCTGCTGGGCAACGGCCGGGTCCGGCTGTACGCCTCGGGCCGGGCCGGGCTCTTCCGGATCGTCGCCGGCCTGGCGCTGCCGCCGGGAAGCACCATCCTGCTGCCGGCCTACCACTGCGGGGTGGAGGTGGAGGCGGTGCTCAGGGCCGGCTGCGGGGTGGCGTTCTACCGGGTCCGTTTCGACCTGGGGATCGACCTCGACCATATCCGTGCGCTGATCGATCAGCACACCAGGGGGATCCTGGTGGCCCACTACTTCGGCTTTCCCCAGGAAATCTCCGAGCTGGCGGCCCTCTGCCGGCAGCGGGAGCTGGTGCTGATCGAGGACTGCGCCCATGCCCTCTATTCGCGGGACCAGCGGGGCGCCTGGCTGGGCACCACCGCTGACTACGGGCTCTTCAGCATGCGCAAGACCGTCTTCATGCCCAACGGCGGCGCCGTGCGGGTGAACCGCGCCGAGCTCCCCCTGCCGCAGCCCGGTATCCGCTACCTGGACCGCAGCATCGTCACCTCCACGGTCAAATCCCTGCTGGAATACGGAGCAACGGGCAGCGGAGTACCGGCAGCCTGGGCTCGCCGGCTGCTGCACAGCCACGAGCGCCGCAGCGACGCCGCGACCGCGGCCGCCAACGACGGGGGTGCTGTCCGCTGGTACTACGACGTGCCGTCCCTCGACTACCGTCACGACATCGCCGCCCTCTCCCGCTGGTGCGCCGGCGGTCCGGAGGTCCGGGAGATCGTCGGCAGGCGCCGGGAGAACTACCGGTCCCTGGCGGCGCTCCTGGCACCACGGCTGGCGGACCGGCTGCCCTTTCCCGAGCTTCCGGAGGGGGTCTGTCCCCTCTGCCTCCCGCTGTTCGTGCCGCAGCGGGACGCCGTCGCGGAACGGCTCGCCGCCCGGGGCGTGCATCCCTTTGTCTTCGGCAGGCATCCCCATCCCCTGCTGCAGCCGGAGCAGTTCCCGGAGGCGACCGTTCTGGCGGCGGGGATCGTCGGCCTGCCGGTACAGCAGCAGTTGACGGAGCGGGATATGGCCCTGGTCGCCGACATCCTGCTCCAATCCCTGGACGAGGTAACGACATCATGACGACCGACAGAACCGTCCGGGTGGTCCAGATCACCCAATACCTGGAGATCGGCGGACTGGAGAGCCTGATCATGGAGCTTTGCCGCTCGCTGGATCGCTCCCGTTTCACGCCCTCAGTGCTCTGCCTGAACGGCTACGACCCGCAGTACGCGGCAACCCTGGAACACAGCGGTGTGGCGGTGCACCTGGTCACGAAGCGGCACCGCCGCGACCTGCTCTTTCTGCAGCGGGCCGCCTCGCTGCTGCGGCGGCTGGGCACCGACGTCGTCCACTCCCACGGCGGCTGTTTCCTGTACGGTTCGCTGATCGGCCGGCTGGCCGGGGCACGGCTGCTTGTGCACACCCTGCACGGCATGCCGGTGGAACGCGGTCTGCAGGCCCGCTGCGAAGAGCGGCTGGCCTGCGCCCTCACCGACCGGATCGTGGCGGTTTCAGACGGCGTGGCCGCGGATATCCTCTCCCGCAACCCTGCTGCTGCCCATAAGGTGACAACGGTCATCAACGGCATCGACACGGAACGGTTCAAACCGCTGAACGACCCCCGACAGGTATCCGAGCTGCGCCGGCACCACGGACTGCCGACGGACACCGCCGTCATCGGCAGCGTGGGACGGCTGGAGGCGGTGAAGAACTACCCGCTGCTGCTGCGGGCCTGCGCGGAACTACGTCGCAGCCGGGGCATCCCCTTTCATCTGGTGCTGGTGGGCAGCGGTAGCGAAGAAGTCGACCTGAAACAACTGGCAGCGGAGCTGGGCATCGGGCAGCAGGTCTCCTTTCCGGGGATGTGCTACGACCTGCAGGAGGTCTACCCGACCTTCGACCTGTTCGCCCTCTCCTCCCTCACCGAAGGGACGTCACTCTCCCTGCTGGAAGCGCTGTCTTGCGGCGTTCCGGCGGTGGTGACGGCGGTGGGCGGCAACTGCCGTATCGTGCAGCACGGCGTCAACGGCTATCTCTGCCGCTCCGGCGACCAGGGGCCCCTGGCCCTCTTTCTGGGCCGACTGCTGCGGGACGAAGAGGAGCGGCGCGCCATGGGGGTTCGGGCCAGGAGCGTCATACGGGAGCGGTTCGCCCTCGGCGGCATGGTGGCCGCCTATCAGGAGCTGTACCGGGACGGCGCCGTTGCCGCCCCGGCCCTGTCACCGGAAGCGGAGCTTTCTTCCTATGAAATCCTGCTCCCTTAAGCAGACCCTGCTCCGCGCGGCCGGCAGCTTCGGCCTGGACAGCCTGTTCCGCTACCTGAACCGCGGCAAGCTGCTGGTGGTGATGTACCACGGCGTCACTGCCGGCGATCATCGGCCGCCGGTCTGGACCCAGTTGCCGGTGGAACGGTTCAGGAAGCAGGTGGCGTTCCTGCGCAGCCACTATACCCCCCTTACCCTGACGGAGGTAACCGCCGCGCTGGCCGGCAACAGCAGCCTGCCCGAACGGGCCCTGCTGATCACCTTCGATGACGGCCTGCGCAACAACTATTCCTGCGCCTTTCCGATCCTGCAGCAGATGGGGGTGCCGGCCGCCGTCTTTCTCACCGTGGACCTGATCGGCACCCAGCAACTGCTCTGGTTCGACGAGCTGCTTTTCCTGCTGCGGGAAGCGCTGGACCGGGGTCTGACGCCCCCCCTTGCCGATCCGCAGACCCTGGCGCTGCTGCACAGCGGCCAGCTCTGGCCTGCCTACCTGGTGGCGGTGGAACGGCTCAAGCGAGCGGGCCGGACCGAACGACAACGGGTCATGGAGCGGCTCAGACGGGAGATTCCCCTGGATCGCGGCCCATTACTGGAGGATTTCGGCCTGCTGTCCTGGGACCAGGTGACTGCCATGCACCGCTCGGGGCAAGTGGAGTTCGGGGTGCACACGGCCACCCACCGCATTGTCAGCGAACTTGCGGAAGAGGAATGGGAGCGGGAGATAACCCTCCCCCGCCGGTTGCTGGAAGAACGACTGGGCTGCCCGGTGACTTCCTTCTGTTTTCCCAACGGCCGCCCCGGTCTGGATTTTGTCCCTGAGCATGGCGCAGCGCTGCGGCGTAGCGGCTACCTGTGCGCCTTCAGCACCGAAAACGTCCTTTTCGGCTGGCCCGGCGGCGACGCCATGGCCATCGGCAGGGTACCGGCCGGCAACGACGGTACTTCCGACCCGGCCTGCTTTGCACTGAACACCTCGGGGGCGCTGCAGTTCATCACCGGCCGGCGGCGGCGACGCCAACGGCCCGAAACCATCGCCGGGGAGGCGGAACCATGACAGAACACCGGCTTGAATGTCTGCACAGCTTTGACGAGTTCATGGCGATCCGCGACGACTGGGACCGCTTCATGGCAACCAGCTTCCCGGAGAACTACGCCCGCAGTCATCCCTGGCTGGCGGCCTGGTGGGCAACCTACCACCACCGCCGACCGGCCCTCGTCTACCTGCAGCGCCACTGGCGGGATAACCGGATTATCGCCGCAGCGCCGCTATTGATCAGATGGGACCGTTTCGGCGGCTTCCCGGTCCGTGCCGTGCAAAGTATCGGCTCCGGCATCGGCAGCGACGACTTCCTGGTGAGCCCGGAAAGCCGGGGATTCACGGCGGCGGTATTCGATGCGCTCCACCGGACCGGCCGTTGGGAACTCTGTCGGCTGCGCCGCTGTTCCCCGGACCGGCTCCGGACGATGCTGGCACAGGTTCACCCTGGCCTGGAACGCAGAATGGAGCCGGTGGAGAGCGACGATTATTACATCGCGTTTCCGGCCAGCTACGCCGCCTACCACCAGTCCCGCAGCCGCAAGTTCCGCCGCAACCTGAACCAGGCCCTGAACCGGCTGGAACGGGAGGGAACGGTGACCATGGAGGTGCTGGACCCCTTCCGGGACGCGGCACGGGTGGCCACCCTGGGCAGGGCGGTGGCCGGCACCAGCTGGCAGTACCGGGCGGGCAAGAGCCATTTCAACGACAGCGGTTCCGCCAGTTTCTACGCCAACCTGGCCCGTACCGGCTGCGGCGCCGGCGGAGAAGAGTTCAGCGTGCTGCTGGTGGCGGACCGTCCCGTGGCCTACCTGCTGGGCTGTCGTCGCGGACATACCTATTACGCCGTGGATACCGCCTTCCACGCCGACTACCGTCACGTGTCCGCCGGCCGCATCCTCTTCGGCAGGGTGTTCGAGCGGCTGATCCGGCAGGGGGGGGTGGACTATTTCGATTTCGAGGGGAGCGGCGACTACAAGGACGACTACGCCACGGACCGGCGACGGGCGGTATCGCTGGTCATCTACAACCATACCCTTTATCCCCGCTGCATCAAGCTGCTGCGGGAAACCGGACTCTACGCCCGGCTCAGGAGCACCCTCTGCGGTGATCCGGGCATCACTGCGGCCGGAGTTCCAACCGAACAGGCGGAGGCACATCCATGAGAGAGCTGATTCTGTTGATACTGGTGCTGGTTTCTCTCCCCCTGGTGCTCAAGCGCCCGCTCTGGGCGCTGACCATCTACCTGGGGGCAACGGTCATCCGGCCGGAAATGCTGTTCTGGGGCGGGACCAGCGGGAGTTACGTCTTCATGGTCTACTACCTGGCCACCCTAGTCGGCCTCTACCTGCGGGGGGAACTGCTCAATGTCGGCCGCGTGCTGCAACGGGAGTTCCTGCTGATGCTCTGGATGCTGGGAGCGATCCTGCTGTCCATTGAACTGGCCCAGTACCCGGTTTTCCGCGAATACTACTACTTCATTGAACTGCTCAAGGGGTTCCTGCTCTGCGGCTGCCTCTACCTGCTGGTGAAGGATTTCGACGACTTCAGAAAGATCCAGGTGGCCCTGCTCTGTTGTTTCGCCTTCCTGGCGGTCTGGGGAATCGATCAGCACTTTCGCGGCAACGAGCGGCTGGAAGGACTGGGGGGCAGCGCCTGGGGCGATTCCAACGGGGTTGCCGCCACCTTCATTCTCTTTCTCCCCGCCGCCCTGGCCCTGGTCTTCACCGCGGAAAACCGCAAGCAGTTCTGGAGCGGCCTGGGAATCGCCGCCCTGATGGTGGCGCTGATCATTTGCACCAAATCCCGCTCCGGCCTGATCGGCCTGGCCGTTGCCCTGGCCATGTTCGGCTACTATTCGCGGAACATGTTCAGAATCGCCCGGATCGCCGTCATCCTGATGGTTGTCGCCCTCCCCTTCGCCACCCAGCAGTATCTGGAGCGGATGAACACCATGACCGGCGAGGGGGGGTTCGAGCAGTCGGCACGGGATCGCATGGCCATGTGGCAGGCCGGGCTGCTGATTTTCGCGGACAACCCGCTGGTGGGCACGGGCTTTTTGACCTTCCCCGAGGCCAAGATGAGGTACCAGGATCATTTCCAGCACCTGGACGAGGAGTTCCGCGCCTCTCTCTTCCGGGTCGAGAACAAGAAGGTGACCCATAACACCTACATCCAGCTTTTGGCCGATACCGGGCTGCTGGGAGCGCTTCCCTTCTGCCTGCTGGTGGCCGGCGGGATCGTACTCGGCCTGAAGGCCCGCCGGCTGCTGGCAGGAGCGGGAGAGCTGCGCCGCGAACTGCTCTGGATCAGCGGACTCTGCGCCGGTATCGCCGGCTTTGCCGTCTGCATCCTTTCCATCGACGCCGCCATGTCTCTTGAACTGTACGTCCAGCTCATCCTGGCGTCCATCCTCTACCGGATAACCATGGAACGGCTGCGCGGCGCACTGCCGAAGACCACCCCCCTTGGGGCGACGTCATGACCCTCTCCCAGCTCGAACGGAACCTGCTGGTTTTTCTGGACCCCACCTGCCGCTGGGGCGAGGATGCCTGGGCATTTGGCGAAGCGGAACAGCCGGCAACGACTGAGGACGGCCCGCGCCATCGCGTACGATGCTTCGGACGCAGCGACCTGCTGGGATACCTGCGCTGCTCCCTGGCCGCCGGCCTGACGGCCCGCAGGGAAGGCGCAACGGTACGGCGGGTGCTCTACCTGAACGACGGCCTGCTTTCCTCCCTGTTCGACAGCCGCAACAGCTCCGGCTACCGGGCCTTTGCCCGTGCCCACCTTCCCCGTCCCCAGGGAATACGCCGGCGACTGGCGACACTCATCCCCCCCTTCTGGCGGGCCGAGCGACGTTTCGTGGTCACCGAGCAGCGGGGAACGCCATACCGCCCGCCGGTGACGGACCGCCTGGAAGAACTCGACTACATGTTCTTTTCCAACCCGGCGGGCAAGCTGATGCTGACCAGGGCCGCGACCCTTGTCTCCGGCAGCGGCACCCTCTATAAGACCACCGCCAGCCCGGGCTATATCGCCAGCCTGCAGCATGAGCAGGCAATCGTCACCGGCATCAGCCGCCGCCTGCGGGAAGAGGGACTGCTGCACGGCCCCGTTCGCCTGCTGGCGGTGGGGGGACGGCGCTATTTCGGCGAACAGTACCTGTCGGGAGAGAACCTGCGGGAAGTGCTGCGTCTGCTGGGACGGGAAAAAGCCGGCGCCGACGCCTGCCTCATGCTGGACCGGCTCGACCTCTGGTTCGCGACCTACCGGTCGGCATTCAGCGGCAGCAGACGCAGCATTTCCTGTCTGTACGAGCCGATGTTACGGACCTTTGCGGCACTGCCCGGACGGCTGCCCGGCCACGACACCCTGCTCCAGCTCGCCCGCAGCCTGCTGGCCGGCCTGGACCGGAACCACGGGGGGATCGTGCCGGTGACGGCGCACAACGACCTCTGGCCGGGGAACTTCCTGCTGCGGGGAGGGCGGTTGACCGCCATCGACTGGGAGCGCTCCACCCACCGCAGCACCCCCTTCTTCGACTACTTCTGGATGATCATTTCCGCCACCATGGAATACCTGGTGGGCAGCAGCGGCAGCCAGGACTACTCCACCGCATTCAGACGTTTTCTGACGCAGGACGATATCGTCTGCCGTCACGCCGTGCGACGCCTGGAGCAGTTCCTGGCCGACCTGGGCTTTGAACGGACCCGGCGTCCGCAGTTCATGCTGCTCTTTCTCATGGAATGGTCGCTGCAGGGATTCAGAGCCCTGGGCAGGGTCACCGCCATGGACCGGCTGGCCCAGGACGAACTTGCCGCCTATCTGACGGTTGCTCCGTCGGCGGACCGGGGGACATTCTCATGAACAGCGCCATCCTGCCGCGGGTGGCCCCTTTTGCCCTGTTCATGGCCTGTGTCGGTCTGGAGGAGGGGGGGCGATTCCTGATCGAACGGGGACTTTTGCCCCTGGATCAGCAGGATCTGCAGTACCTCTACCCGCTGAAGATCGCGGCGGTGGCACTGCTGCTGCTGCGGTTTGCCCGGCACTACACCGAACTGGAGCCGAAGCAACTCGCCAACCTGCGCCACCTGGCCCTTTCCGTCGGTTGCGGCGTGATGGTTTTCCTGCTCTGGATACCATTGGATATCCGGTTGAACCCCCTGGGCATCACGGGGGGCTTCAATCCGCTCCTGTTTCAGGAAGGGACGGAGCGTATCCTGATGATTGCCGCCCGCCTGGCGGGAGCAGTGCTGGTGGTGCCGCTGATGGAGGAGCTGTTCTGGCGCTCCTTCTTCATTCGCTACCTGATTGCCCAGGATTTCAGCCAGGTGGAAATCGGCCGGACCACCCGTTCGGCCTTCCTGATCACCGCCCTGCTCTTCGGTCTTGAACACAACTTTTTCATTGCCGGCGTCATGGCCGGCTGCGCCTACAACTTCCTGCTCCATGCCACCCGCAGCATCATCCACTGCGTGCTGGCCCACGCCGTTACCAACCTGCTGCTGGGGCTCTACGTCCTGACTACGCAGCAGTGGCAGTTCTGGTAACCCATGCCCCGTTTCATCGCCTCTCCATCGCCACTGTAATCTTTCGCACAGAATCTGTCGGCGAAGATTACACTTTTTCATCCCGCCAAGCCAAACACCAATCTTTCCAATCAATTTCAAATACTTACAACTTGGCACTCCTATTGCTATACCTTGACCATCGACAGTTTCGGCTCTCCCGGCAGCGTAAAACGAACAGGAGGAGGAAAAGACCATGAAAAAGAGCGCGTATCGTTCGGCAATGGCGGCATTCAGTCTGGGACTGATGCTGTTCTTCGGCAGCAGTTCCGCATTCGCCCTGAACCTGGTGACCAACGGCAGTTTCGACACCGGCGACTTCACGGGATGGGTAAAAAACGGTTCGTACATGTATGTAAACGGAGCCAACTCATTCAGTGCTCCGTTTGCGGCCACGCTGGGAACTCCGGGGGCCTTGGGATCCCTGACCCAGTCCATCGCCACCCAGCCCGGCTTTGTGTACGAACTGAGTTTTGCCCTGGCAACATCCGGCGGAGCCCCCAGCGAGTTCTATGCACTCGTCAACGGGACCTCCCTGTTCTCGCTGACCAATGAAGGCAATCACCCCTACGAGGGAGTCTCGCTGTTCTTTACGGCCGGCGCCTCCCCGACCCAGATCGCCTTCCTGGCACGGAACGACGTCGGCTCCTTCTTCCTCGACAACGTGTCGGTGGATCTGGCGCCGGTACCTGAACCCTCAACCTTGCTGCTCCTGGGCATCGGGTTGCTGGGGGCCGGTTTCCTCAGGAAAAGAACCCAGCGGAAAGCTGCAGCGCTCACCTGACCTGATGAAACCAGCCGGATGTTGTTCGGAAGAGAGCCGGTATCCGGCTCTCTTTTTTTGTTCAGCTCAATTTCTGACACCCGACACAATCGCAACATTGTCGCACGGCGGCCGTTTTATGCCCGTTTTTACCGCCCCGCCGTACGGGGGCGCCTGATCGTTAACAGCGCCCGCCCCGCACAAAAACCATAACACATTGATATCACGCACAAACTTTTCTGGCGGTCTGGCATGGTTCGTGATTGATTCCTCCAGCAGGATCTGACACCCCACAAGGAATCCGCCCCTATGAAAACACTGGTTCTCTCCTCCCAGTACCCGCTGCCCGAAGTTGGCGGCAACCGTATCAGAACCATGAACTTTGTCCGCTATTTCCGGAAACACGGCGAGGTGGATCTGGCCTGGTACCAGGATGACGCCACACAGGCCGCTGCCGAAACCCCGCTCTTCAGGCGACAGTTCCCCCTCCCCCGCACGGATGACGGTACCAGGCAGGGCAGACTTGCCGGACTGTACGACCAGCTCCGCCATCAGAAGCCCTGGATCGTCTGCGGCTACGGCCCGGCGTCGGTACGGGCCCTGAACGACCTGATCGAACAGGAGGAATACGATCATATCGTCTGCCGCTACGCGGTCAGCGCCTACCCGCTGCAGTTTCTCTCCCGGCGGAACCGGCGAAAAGTGATCGTTGATATCGACGACCTCATGACCCCGGAACTGTACGAGGCGATCAACGGCAGCTCCCGCGGTCTGCGCCGTCTCAGGGCGCGCCTTGATCTGGAGCTGTACCGGGCCTTCCAGGCCAACTGCGCCCGCATCGGCACGGCACTGGTCTGCTCCGCGGACGACCTGCGGCTGCTCGGCGAACGGGTACCGTCGGCCGATCTCCACGTCGTTCCCAACGTGGCCCCTGAACTGCAGCTGCCCGACAGCTACCGGCACGACGGCTTCAACAATCTCGACACCCTGCTCTTTGTGGGCAACCTGGCCTATCCCCCCAACGTGGACGGTCTGGAGTGGTTCGTCGGCAGCATCTTCCAGCGACTGGTCAACGACTATCCAAACCTGAAGCTGATTGTGGCGGGCAAGGACCCGGTCGAGCGGGTGCGTACCCTCTGCGGGCTGCATGAGCGGATTGAGCTGGTGGAAAATCCGCCGGACCTGGTCCCCCTCTACGAGCGGGCCGGAGCGGTGGTGGTGCCGCTGCTCTCCGGCGGCGGCACCCGTATCAAGATACTGGAGGCGGGACTGGCCGGGCGGCCGGTGTTTGCCACCGCCATCGGCGCCTACGGCCTTTCGCTGCATGACCGTCTGACCTTCCTCTGCATGCACGACTACGACAGCTTCGCCGAGCGCTACGTCTGGCTGCGCAACCGTGCCGCCTACGGCAGAGTGGCCGGCGCCATGCGGGGCTTTGTTGAGGAATACTTTACCGTGAGCAGCTTCGAACAGGCCCTGGACCGGATCATAACGCCGCCGGCACAGCCTCCCGCCAGGGTTCTCCCCGGCCTGGTTTCCGTGATCGTGCCGGTCTACAACCGGGCCCACCTGGTGGGCGCAACCCTGGACAGCATCCTTGCCCAGACCTACCGGAACATCGAAGTGATTGCCGTCAACGACGGCTCCACGGACGGCTCCCTTGAGGTTCTGCAAGGGTATGCCGAACGCCATCCCGGCAGGGTGCGGGTGATCGACCAGCCCAACAGCGGTCAGGTGCGGGCACGCAACGCCGGCATCCGCCAGGCGAGAGGCGAATTCATCGCCTTCCTGGACAGCGACGACACCTGGGCGCCCGAGAAACTGTCGGCGCAGCTTCCCCTCTTCAGCCCCGGCGTGGGGCTGGTCTACTGCGCCATTCACGAAGTTGACCCGGAGGGGCGGGTTATTCGCACGGTGGCCGGTGAGCCCGGCATGCGGGGAGACATCTACCGGCATCTGCTGGTCAGGAACCGGATGACCGGCGGCTCGGTGGTGGTGACCCGACGGGCGCTGGACCGGGCGGGGCTGTTCGACGAATCCCTGCCCGCGGCGGAAAACTGGGATCTCTGGATACGGATCGCCCGGGATTTCACGGTGGAGTATCTGGACCGCCCGCTGGTGCGCTACCTGCGCCACCCGGGCAACCTCTCCGCGGACAACGAGCGGATGGCGCTGGCAACCCTGGCGGTGCTGCAGAAACATCTCTCCGTCGATCCCGGGGGAGAGCTCGCCCGGACCCGCACCCTGGCCTACGCCACCTTCCACTACAACCGGGCCGTTGTCCAGTTCAGCGCCGGCAACTACCGGCAGGCCCGCCGTTCATTCCTGAGCTGCTGGCACTACCGGCCGTTTTACCGGGATTCGGTGCTGCGGATGCTGCGCAGCCTGCTGGGCAGGAACCTGAACCGGCTGCTGGCATGCCTTAAGAGCAAACTGCAGCCGCTCCTGACGGGAAGGCGCCATGAACCGGCGACTTGCTGAACAGACGCTCATCTATCCGCTGCACTATCTGCGGCAGGAGCGGATCGGCGCCTGGCTGAGCGAGGTCAGGGCGGTGAACGGTGCCAGCCGCGCCGACATCGCCCGCTACCAGCGGACCCGGCTCTGCGAGGTGGTCCGGACCGCCCGGCACAGCCCTTCTCCCGGCTACGCCCCGTTGCGCGGCGCGACGGATCAGCTCACGGAGGAGCGGATCATCGGCCTTCTGCACGACTTCCCTCCCCAGTCCAAGGAGGCGATGCGCGCCACGGTGGCGGCCGGGGGCCGTCCCCGGGGCATGGCCTCGGACTACCGCTCCACCAGCGGCTCCACCGGGCTTCCCTTCCAGTTCTACAAGGACCGCTACGCCACCGGCTTCATGGATGCGGTGCTCTATGCGGCCTACGCCTGGCACGGCATCGCTGTCGGCGACCCCCAGGCCCGCTTCTGGGGAATGCCGCTGACCCCCAGGGGGGCTGCCGTGGCGCGGATCAAGGACCTGCTGAAGAACCGGCTCAGATTTTCCGCGTTCGATCTGAGCGAGGGGGCCAGGGAATCCTACTACCGGAGTCTGCACCGCTTCCGTCCCGCCTACTTCTATGGCTATCCGAGCCTGATGGCCACGTTCTGCGGTCACCTGCTGGAACAGGGCCGCACCCTGCGTTCCCTTCCGCTGAAGGCGGTGATCGGCACCGGCGAATATCTCTACCCGCAGGAGCGGAAGCTGGTGGAAGAGGCCACCGGCGTCCCCTTTGTCAACGAATACGGTTGCACCGAAGTGGGAATTATCGGCTTCGAATGCCCCCGGCAGAACCTGCACGTCATGTCCGCCAACATCTACCTGGAAGTGTTGAAGGACGGCAGGCCGGTGCTGGATGAAGCCGGGGATATCCACGTGACCGAACTGCATACCCGCTCCACCCCCTTTATCCGCTACAGCCTGGGGGACCGGGGCATCCTCTGCAGCGCCCCCTGCCCCTGCGGCAGTTCCCTGCCGGTCATGCAGGTACTCTCCGGCCGCAAGGACGACTACGTGCTCACCCCGGATGGCCGGAAAGTGTACGATGCCATCTTCGCCTACACCCTGAAGCGGGGGGTGAGCCGCTTCAGGGCGGTCCAGACCGCCGTGGACCGGATCGAGATCGCCATTGTGCCCGGCACCGACTATTCGCCGGAGCTGGGCAGTCGCTACGTCAGGGAGTTGCAGAGGCACCTGGGTGCAACCGTGACCATTGCCATTTCCCTGGTGGATACCATTGAGCGGGAACCGTCGGGCAAGCTGCGCTATTTCCGCAACGCCATGGCAGCCCG
Organism: Trichlorobacter ammonificans; assembly: GCF_933509905.1. GTDB lineage: Bacteria > Desulfobacterota > Desulfuromonadia > Geobacterales > Pseudopelobacteraceae > Trichlorobacter > Trichlorobacter ammonificans. The sequence continues at coordinate 1,669,264 of NZ_OW150024.1, forward strand.
GACCGGCCGTATTCCAGAGGAGCACGGACAACCATGAGCCATCCTACCGTATCGATCATCATCCCCGCACGCAATGAGGCGCAGAACCTTCCCGGCGTACTGGCCGCCCTGCGGGCGGCTGTTGCCGAGTATCCGGGACGGTGTGAGCTGCTGCTGATCGACAACGGTTCCACCGACGCCACCCGGGAGGTCGCGGCGGCCCACGGCTGCGCGGTCTACGAGGACCGAACCGCCTCCATCGCGCGACTGCGCAACATCGGGGTCGAAAAATCGACGGGAACGATCGTTGCCTTCCTGGACGCCGACTGCCTGGTCCATCCCCGCTGGCTTCATTCCTGCGTGGCGAAGCTCGGCAACGACGCCATCGGCCTCACCGGAACCCGCGCCGTTCCCGACTTCAAGAACGCCACCTGGGTGGAGCTGGCTTGGTACCGGCTGGTCTCCGGCGTGGAGCGGCCGGACCATCCCCCCTGGATCGGCTCTTCCAACATGGTCATCCATCGCGACCTGTTCCGGGCCGTGGGCGGCTTTGACGAACACCTGACCACCGCCGAGGATGTGAACCTCTGCCACAAGGTACGCCAAAGCCACCTGGTCTGCCTGAACAAGGAGATCGACACCATTCATCTGCGGGAGTCCAAGACCTTGGGCAACCTGCTCAGGCGTGAACTCTGGCGCGGCGCCGGGAGCATCCGCCAGTTCCGGGACAGCAGGCGCAAGCGGGACGACGCGCCGAGCGTGCTAGTCCCGACCCTGCACCTGGCAGCCATCTGCACCCTGCCGCCGCTGCTGCCGTTCAGCATGACGGCGACGGGACTGCTGTTCGCCCTGCTGCTGCTCCTGCCACTGGCCCTGATCCACCGGAAAAAGGCGCTGGTGGGCGGTATCGCCGATTTTGCAGCAGTCTACCTGGTGGCCTCCGTGTTCCTCCTGGCACGGGCCCTGGCCGTTGGAGTCGAACTGGCCGCCATGACCGCGGCAGCGGCAACGAAGCTCTCCCCCGGCCTGTTCGCCCCGGGGCGCGCCACGGTACGCTCCCTGCTGCTGCTACTGCTCATCCTGGGCAGTGGCCCGCTCTGCTTCGGCGAGATTCTCTTCGAAGAGAACTTCGACGCCCAGCCGGACTGGAACGTCACCAACAGCTACACCGCCGAATGCGCCGGCGCCTGCGCCACCGCACCGCCCAACTGGTCCAACTACCGCACCGTGCCCGGCACTGCCGCCCTTGCCAACCCCACCGGCTCCATCCGGCGCCTGCCGGGCTCCCTGCCGGACCATGGCGGCGGCACCGGCAAGGCCTACATCGTCTACAACCAGTCGGTGGCCGGTGTGAACTGGCCCGGCGACGCCACCCTGGTCAAAGTGCTGCCCCGTGACTACCCGGAACTGTACATCCGCTTCTGGATACGGACCCAGGACAACTGGCAGACCGTGCCCAATGCCCAGTCAAAAATCTTTCGGGCCTACCACTGGGACCGTACCGGCAACCTCTTCCAATTTTTCAGCACCGGCACCGTGAACCCGGCCTACATCTGGGACTGGTCCACCAACAGCGCCAACAGCGCCACCTACATGAACGCCTACCGGTGCGACCCCCAGGAGACCAACTACTACTGCACCGCCCCCGGCGTTCCCTCCTACCAGTTAAACGACTACTACCAGCGTTGGGGCAACGGCCCGGCCGGCAACGTCTATGCCGACGGCCGCTGGCACCGCTACGACGTGCACCTGAAGATGAACGACATCGGCAGCAACAACGGCATTCTTGAGTGGTGGTGGGACGGCGTGCTGATAGAGAGCCGCCGGGATGTGCAGTGGAAGGGGGCAACCGGCTCCGATCCGGTAATCGGCTGGAACACCATCGCCATCGGCGGCAACAGCAACAACACCTTTTCCGGCGCAGTTCCCGCCGACCAGTGGTATGCCATCGACGACCTGGTGGTGAGCAGCACCCCCCTGGTCACCCCCTCGGCCGGGACCGGCAGCAGCATCAGCCCCGCCGCCGTCCAGAGCCCCGCCCAGGGCGGCAGCGTCACCTTCAGCGTCACTGCCCTGCCGGGCTACGGCATCGTCGCGGTCAGCGGCTGCAACGGCACCTTGAACGGCACCAGCTACACCACCGGTCCCCTTGACGGCAATTGCAGCGTAAACGTCAGCACCGCGGCACGCACCGCCAGGACCGAGGGAAGCCCGCTGCCGACGGAGAATGACTTGCTGCGCCTGCTGGGGGCGGCCACCGGCAGCCTCACCCTGGGGCCGGACGACAGCATCCGCTACGACGTGGCCCCCCTGGGGAGCGACGGCATTCCCCGGGGCAACGGCCGGGTGGACAGCGCCGACCTGATACTGGCGGCCCGCCGCAGCATCGGCATCGGCAGCTGGTAACGGCAGCGATGGCTACGATACCTCGTCTGGGCCGAATCCTGCCGGCAACCCTTCTGCTGCTTCTGCTGGCCACCGCCTGCAGCGGTGGCGGTGGCGGAGGCGGCACAAGCAGCAGCTCCGGCGGCTCTCCAGCTGAACCGCCGCCGGATGCTACGAGCGCCAGGGTGACGGTCACCCTGGCCCTGAACGGCACCCTGCCCCCGCAGGCTGCCATTGCCGGTGTTGCCTTCACGCTCCGTTTTCCCGGCATACCGGCCGGGACGGCTTCTGCGGCGGTAACCCCGGCAGGCATCCTCCGGAACGGCCTGTTGCTGCCGCCGGTCTACACGGCCGCCGGCAACGGCGGCAGCCTGCAGGTAGTGCTGGCGGACACCACCGCCGGTGGCCTCAGGGCAACCGGTCCCGTTGCCGCCGTTAGCCTGGTGGTGCCGGGAACCACGGTGCCGCCGCCGGAACGGTTTGCGGTTGAGAACGGCACGGTGGTGGATCTGCTGGGGAATGCCGTGGCCGGAGCGGGCATCGTGGTGAGCGCCGTCAACGGGCAGCCGTCCCCGTAGGGACTTGGAACGTGCTGTAGTGTGATGGTATTCACCTGACAGTTGGCCATTTTCAGTTGGTGGCCATACTGCCCTTGAATGGTAAAAGATGAAGTTGCTCAGACTAAATCTTTCCATCAAGGAGAACAGTATGACCACCGCCGAGAAAGTATCACGAAGAAAGCTCAGTTTGCTAGAGTTGGCCGCCGATCTTTCGAATGTCAGCAAAGCCTGCAAGCTCATGGGTTATTCGCGGCAGCAGTTCTATGAAATCCGTCGAAACTATCAGACCTACGGTTCAGCCGGTCTGGTTGATCGGATGCCCGGAGCCAGAGGCCCGCATCCTAACCGAGTCGATGAATCTGTAGAGCAGGCGATTCTTGAACACTGCCTGGCTCATCCCGGTCATGGCCCGCTACGGGTTGCCAACGAGTTAGCTCTTAAAGGTACCCAGGTTAGCTCAGGAGGCGTTCGCGGAGTCTGGAGCAGGCACAACCTGCTGACCAAACAGGAACGGATGCTGCGACTTGAAAAGAGCGTCCGGGAACAAGCCTTCGAACTGTCAGATGAGCAGATCAGGGCCTTGGAACGGTTCAGCCCTGAGTTCAGGGAGCGTCACATCGAAACCAGCCACACCGGCGATCTCGTAGCAGTGGACACCTTCTTTGTCGGCACCCTGAAAGGCGTCGGCAAAGTCTACCTGCAATCGGTCATTGATTGCTACTCACGCTACGCCTGGGGCAAGCTCTACACCAATAAGCTGCCGGTCACTGCTGTGCATGTGCTTAATGAAGACGTACTGCCGTTCTTTGAAGAACATGACGCCCGGATCAGCACCATCCTCTCGGATAATGGCAGGGAGTTCTGCGGCAGGCCGGACAATCATCCCTACGAGCTGTTCCTACAGCTTGAAGAGATCGAGCACCGCACCACCAAGGTCAGACGTCCGCAGAGCAATGGCTTTGTCGAACGGCTGCACAGAACCTTGCTTGACGAACACTTCCGGGTAATGGGCCGCACCAAGTGGTACGAGTCGTTGGACGAGATGCAGACCGATCTGGACACCTATCTCAAGACTTACAACTACGACCGCCCACACCAAGGCAGAAACATGCTTGGCAGGACGCCATACACGGTTTTCATAGACGGCTTGCCAAAGAACGACGATTCAGATACTGAGGACTACAAACTGGCAGCGTAAATCACGACCCATTCAAGGGCACTGTCAGGTGAATACTATCTCTGTACAAACGTGCTAATATACCATTTTACATCTCATCTTCAGTCCATATTTGCCACCCCTTCAATCGCAAAATCCTCTGCGTTGCTCTGCGGTTTTGCTCAATCAGAGATGACAAACCTGACCTAAATCTGAGCGTAAATCTGGTACATCAGCAAATTCCAACCCCCTTAGCAGCCTGCTACAGAGTTTCGCCATCGTTTGTGTCCATTTTGTTCTTGTCTTTCCATCTATCCAAAGCTACCTTTTTTACCGTTTTATCATCATCAATCTCTTCCCCTGACCATTGATGAGGGGGGAGAAGATCGGCCAGTGGATGAAAGCGCACGCGGTTGACACATGGAGAATAAAGGGATGAGTGATTTACAGATTAAGCGCGACGAGAAGAAGGGGAAAATCTGGAGCCATGTGCGCAGCAAGTGGCTGGTGGAAACGCCCGAAGAAACGGTGCGTCAGGAATACTTACTGCTGTTGGTCAACGAATATGGTTTTTCCCTTGATCAGATTGCCGAAGAGATGGACTTGACCGGTCGGGGCTCGGCCTCCGCCCGTGCAGACTTTGTCATCTGGCGCACCGCTCAAGACAAGGCCGACGACAACGCCCCCTTCATCATCGTCGAATGCAAATCCGATAATGTCACCATCAAGCCGCAGGATTACGGCCAGGGCGAAAACTACGCCCGCATCTGCGGCGCTCCGTTTTTCGTCACTCACAACTCGCGGGAAACCAAATACTGGCGAGTCAAGAAAGACAAGGTACCGGGCTACACCGAAGAGATCGAGAACATTCCTCATGGCGACGCCTCCGACAAAGACATCGAGGAGTTGCTTTCCAAGCTCCGTGCCTTCAAAGAAAAAGAGTTCGCCGACCTGCTGCACAAGTGTCACAACATCATCCGCAACCGGGAGAAAAAAGATCCGGCCGCTGCCTTCGATGAAATCGCCAAAGTGCTGTTCATCAAGGTCTACGTGGAACGCCAGTTATTAACACGACGCAACAAGACCAACCTGTTTACCGTTGATGTACTGAAAAATCAGATCGCCGAAAACCCGTTGGACAACCTCTTTCAAGAAACCAAGCGGGCTTACGCCACCGATAAAATTTTTGAAGATGACGAGCGTATTAATCTCAAACCGGCCACAGGAGAGGCCATCGTCAAGGAGTTGGAGAAATACAACCTTTCCGACACCAGCGAGGACGTGAAAGGTGTCGCCTTCGAACGCTTCCTTGGCCGTACCTTCCGGGGCGAGATCGGCCAGTTCTTCACCCCGCGTACTATCGTTGAATTTATGGTGCACATGGTCGATCCCCAGGAAGACGACATTGTCTGCGACCCGGCCAGCGGTTCAGGCGGGTTTCTGATCCGGGTTTTTGAAATCGTGCGTGAAAAAATTCTTGCCGACGCTGATCGAGAGTACAGCGCCTTCAAGGCCGAAGTGGAGAAAGACAAGTCGCTCACCGAGGAGCAGCGGGCCAAAAAGCTTCAGGACAAATTCACCGAGGTGCAGGCGCTCATCGACCAGAAGCGCGAAGGTTCTCGTCTGTGGAAGCTTTCCAATCGCTGCATCTACGGTACCGACGCCAACGACCGCATGGCCCGCACCAGCAAGATGAACATGATTATGCACGGCGACGGCCACGGTGGTGTTCACCACCACGACGGCTTTTTGAACGTCAACGGCATCTTCGAGGGGCGCTTTGACATCATCCTCACCAATCCGCCCTTCGGCGCTAATGTCGAGCCCACCGACAAGGTGCTGGAGGTGGATATTACCGTTAACCCGGCGGCGCAAGAGCGATACACAAAAGAATACGGCGACCTCTACCGCGAGGCCCAGAATCGGGTGAAGGCGGCGCTTAATCAACCCATAGCCAAGTTATTTGAATTACCCAAAAGCTCTGTGAACAGTAAAGGTGAAGCAACATACGGCAAGATTAAAACCGAGGTGCTGTTTATCGAACGTTGCCTTGACCTGCTCAAGCCCGGCGGCCGCCTTGGCATTGTCCTGCCGGAAGGCATTTTCAACAACCCATCCCTCGCCTACGTGCGCGAGTTCACTGAAGACCGCGCCTTCCTCCGCGCTGTGGTCAGCCTGCCGCAGGAGACCTTTGTCAGCTCCGGGGCCAGCGTGAAATGCTCGTTGCTCTTTCTGCAGAAATTCACTGAAGAGGAACAGCAGAAGTTTGACAAGACTTATGCCACGGCCAAGGCGGAGGTAGAAGCCCGGTATGCCGACGAGATCAAAGCGGAACGGGAGCGGTTGGAAAGCGAAATCGAGGCGGCCAAGCAGGCCAAGGACACAGAAAAGCGCAAGGCCCTGCAAACGGAACTCAAGGACTACCTAAAGGCGATGGAAGTCCGGCAGATCACCGAGGCGCGGCAACTGCTCAAGGAACGTTTCGACTATCCCATCTTCATGTACGAGGCGGAAAAGGTCGGCATCTCCGCCACCGGCGAGGAGGATAAGAACGAACTCTACCCCAACGCCAACCAGCCTGCCGATTGCGACAAGACCTGCCTGGAGTGGTATCGGGAGTTTCTGGCCGACCCGAGCGCCTTTGCCGTTGCTGGAGGTACTGAGTAATGGGTGAAGTGGCACAAGCCAGACTACGAGCCTTTAGCATCGGCTTCGGAGGTTTGCAGACCTGGAGCGTTGCAGCTCAGTTCGCTATTAACTGGAACTGGCCTGATGAGGTCATCAAACCGTTGGCCAGCATCATCAGACGTCGAAACGAAGCCGCTTTGGAGACGCTAGCTCCGGAATCCATGGTTACCCTGCTGACCATTCGTTTTGATGGCTCGATTGAGCCGCGCGAGCCGGTCCACATAAAGGACATCAAAGGACGGCTGTTTCGTGTCTACCCCGGCGATGTGGTTTTTTCAAAAATTGATGTGCGCAATGGAGCAATCGGACTTGCTCCCGATGACATTGAGTGCATGTGTGTCACCTCCGAATTTCCTGTTTATTCCGTCGATTTCCAAAAAACAGATTCGGGATACGTGAAACTCCTGTTCCGAACAGTTGCGTTCAAGAGATTACTGAATTCGATGATTAGCGGTGCATCGGGCCGAAAACGGATTCAGCCAACCCAGCTTGAGGGGGTAAAAGTCCCAATCCCCGCGCTGCCGATCCAGCAGAAAATTGTGGCCCATTGGGAGGCGGCGCTAACTAAAGCCAATGACCTACTGGCCCAGGCAGACCAATTGCCTGGTAAATTGGAAAACCAAGTATTGGGAGAGCTTGGGCTCAAAAAAAAGAAACGAAAAACCATGCCAAAGGTAATGGTTACAAATTGGGCGGAGCTGACCAAATGGAATCAACGGTCCACCTATCTATTAGGCCAGGCACCGGACCTGGGCAAAGGCATCTACCCCGTTGTAAACGGACGAGAGTGCATAGCGGAGGTGAAGCATGGGTGTTCGGCGAGTCCTAGCAGTAAGCCAACAACTCTCAAGGTGCTAAAACTTAGTGCCGTCACAAGCGGTCACTTCCTGCCTTCCGAAGCGAAATTCATTGCAGACAAGAAGCAGTTTCGGGAGAACTTCGACCTTATAAAGGGCGACATTCTCATGTGCCGGACTAACGGGACACTTGCCTATGTTGGTCGCCCAGCGATTTTGGAGAAGGATTATCCCGAGCTGATTTTCCCGGACAAACTGATGCGAGTTCGATGTAAGGCCAACATTCTCCCTGAATACCTCGAATACATATTGAGCAGCAGCATCGCTCGCCCTCAACTTGAAGCAAACGCCAGAACGGCCGTAGGCAATCATGCCATCGGCAATGAGGATGTGTTCAATGTGGAACTGCCACTCCCACCGATTTCTGTGCAAAATATACTCATCAAGATAGTTCAAGAAGCAAGAAGTGATATCCAGCATGCTAAGGGAGAGGCACTCAGCTTACAAAGGAATGCTGAACAAGAAATCGAAAAAATGATTCTCGGCACCCGCCCGGTGGAGGTGCACTGATATGTCCCGTGGCCGCCAATACATTGAATTCGAGGGACTGTTTTCGGAAAGCGTGCTGGGTATCTTCCGCATCATCAGAGGTTTTGCCGACCTGCGCGATTTGGCGGCTGTCTCCGTGCCCTACAAGATGGAGGACGGTGAGCAGGGCTTTCGGGTGGTCGGCCATCAACGGGTGGAATCGGCCAAGCACGCTGAAGAGATCAAAAACTACCTGGAAAAGAGCGAGAACCGTTTCCTCCCGGAAGTGATCCTTTCCGTTCGTTCACCAGTAAAACTGATGGTCAACCGAGGTGAGATAGACCCCGACGAGTTGGGGCTTGGCGAGACGGTATTCGGTGTCAAAGGCGAGAGTGGTGGTCTGGTCGATATCTCTCGTCGGTATTCGAGCCCAACCATGCGCATGCAACGGTTGCGCGTGCGGTGCAACAACCTGGAACAACTCAAACAAGATAAAATCATCCGACGCATCGATGGCAATCACCGCCTGCATCTAGCCGAACAACTCACCGAAGATCAACATCGTCCAACGAAATATTTGGCTCCGTTTTGTTTTGTATTACTCGGGCCGCCAGGCAACAGCTATGATGACTATGCTGAATCGCTAATTTTCCATACTATCAACAGTACCGGTCTGCCACTGGAGTCGGAACACAGTCTGCGGCTGCTGCTAGGACAGGATCCGGCGCACGCCATGACGCCGGATAACGAATTCGCCTACAACCCTGCGCTGCACCTCACGAGGCTCTTGTCTGACCGGCTGCGCGGACTGCCGCAACCCGCCCGACAACGCTTCGGTGAGCGACCGTTGTCGGCGCTATGGGAGTCGGCCCGCAATCTGATCGCCATGGACGGAAGTATCGCCCAGAACCGCCAAACTTTGACTACCTTTGCCTATGACCTGTTTGCAGCGCTGGCCGACATCGCCACCCTACTGACCGTCAACCATCCATCGCTATGCGGCACTTACGGTTTCTTCGAGCTGGCGGCGCGGGTCTGGCGTGAAGCAGAAGGAGAAAATCACGAGCAAAGAGTCCACTGGTCGGTGAACTATCTCGACCGCATCGGGCATTGGCTCGGCGGTCAGGGCATCACCAGCCTGCTTGATCCACTCTCTCCTGCCGAGCAGTTGCTCAAAACCTTCAAGGCGGCACTGTCCCGTATTCCCAAACGGGTCTTTCTCGCCCGTTGGTATCCAAGTCAGCAGCATGGTGCAACCGAGGCCGATGTCACAAAGGCAACATTACGGCTGCAACAGTTCCGACAAACTCTGACAAATCTCCAACAGCAACACGGCATCGGCCTAGAGTTGATCGACATGGGCACGGAAGAAGGGGGCACGTTTCCGATTCACAGCCGGATGTACGAGGCTATCGCCTCCTCGGACATCATCATCTGCGACCTGACCGGCCATCGGCCCAATGTTTACGTGGAAGCGGGCTACGCCCTGAAACATCACGAGAGCAATCGGCTTATTTTCCTGTTCGAACCAACCGATGCCGACGACCGGGTGCCATTCGACCTGAGCACTTTTAAGTATGTGCCCATCACCCAGGCAGCGGAAATCCCTAACCGTTTGAGGCCGGAACTTGAATCGATCTTGCAAAGTGCTGGTGCTTTACTCAGAGGAACTAGGGTATGAGCGCAAAATCTATCTACCAGCCTCCCTACACCATCACCACGGAAATTCTCAACCGGGTCGCCGCCATCAGCGAGGTCATCGGGCGGCTGACCGTGCTCACCGACCAGTCCAGAGCATTGCGGCTGCGGCGTATCAACCGCGTCCGCACCATCCACGGTTCGCTGGCCATCGAGGGCAACACCCTGAGTGAGGCGCAGATTACCGCGATTCTGGAGGGTAAGCGGGTGATAGCCCCGCCCCGCGAGGTACAGGAGGTGAAAAACGCCCTGGCTGCCTATGACCGTTTTGACGCGTGGCACCCGGAAGCGGAAAAGGATCTGCTGGAGGCGCATCGCCTGCTGATGTCCGGCCTGATCGATGAAGCGGGAACATACCGGCGCGGCGGCGTGGGGGTGATGGCAGGCCGACAGGTCATCCACATGGCGCCGCCTGCGGATCGGGTGCCGCAGCTGATGGGCAACCTTTTCCGCTGGCTGACCACCACCGACGCCCATCCGCTCATAGCCAGTTCGGTCTTTCACTATGAGTTCGAATTTATTCATCCCTTTGCTGACGGCAACGGCCGCATGGGGCGGTTATGGCAAAGCCTGATCCTTGCCCGCTGGAATCCCCTTTTTGGCGACATCCCGGTGGAAAGCCTGATCTTTGAGCACCAGGCCGAGTATTATCAGGCGTTGCAGGAGAGCACCCGTCAGACCGATTCCGCGCCTTTCATCACCTTCATGCTGCGGATGATCCTGGATACCGTAGCCTCTTCCGCCCCCCAAGTCGCCCCTCAAGTCACCCCCCAAGTCGGCGAGCTGGTAGCCGTGCTACAGGGAGAGATGGGCCGCGAGGCGTTACAGTCGGCTCTCGGCCTGCTGGACCGCAAATCCTTCCGCGAGCGCTACCTCAAACCGGCCTTGGCCCACGGCCTGATTGAGATGACCGTTCCAGATAAACCCAACAGCCGCCTGCAGAAATACCGCCTTACCGACAAGGGCCGTCAGCAGCGTATGCACCTTGGCGATGGCTACCATCACATCGACTCCGGTCAGTAATACTCGGTGAGGTTGCTGAACTCCCCCCAGGCCAGGAAGGTATGGGGAGCCAGCATGTAGCTGTAGATGTTGTCCATAACCGTGAAATGCTTCTTCTCCTCCTCAGCGATCCGCTGGAACAGCCCGGAGACAGCCGGCTCGGTTTCCAGCCGCGCCGCTTCTTCGTAGAACTTCACGCTCCGGGCCTCAATAGTCATGGCGTGCCGGTAGGCCAGAAGTTCCGTCGACGGAGCCGGACTGTTCCTCTTTTCCTCCACAAGCTCCCGGAAGATGCCGCGGGCATCCTCCAGCACTGCGGAATCGGCCATGCCGACACTGCCCAGGCCGCGTATAGCCAGGATGGTGTCGTAGTGTTTCTGTTCGTCGGCGGCGAGACCGAGAAAGACCTTCTTCAGCCCCGGCTGCGACGTTTCTCCGGCGAGGTTCTCGTAGTAAGCCTTGCCGTCCAGTTCCATGCTCAATGCGAATTCGAATGCATCCATGGCAGCTCCCTCCCCTACTGTCTCGGATTTCCGCTCATTCCGCCTTTTTGAAAATCTCGTGCAGGAACTTCCGCAGCTCCGTCCATGAATTGAAGTCGGCCCGCCGGTCATAAGCCAGTGGCAATCCGAACTTTCTGGCATAGTTGTCCGACTCCGGGTTGGTGAAGCCGTGCTTCGCCCCCTGGTAGGCGATATAGCGGAAGGAGGCGCCGGCAAGGGTCATCTCGTCCAGGAATGCCTGCACCTGGGCCGGCGGAACCAGCGTATCCCGGTCGCCGCCCAACACCAGGAGATTGGCCCTGACCTCACCGGGCAGGGCGGGGGTGTCGGTGGCCAGACTGCCGTGAAAACTGGCCGCTCCCTTCAGGTCGCTACCGCTGCGGGCCATCTGCAGCACCACAGTACCGCCGAAACAGTAGCCGACGGCGGCGATCCGGGCGGGGTCCACCAGTGGCTGCTGTTTCAGAACCGCCAGGGCGGCATTGAACCGCTCCTCGGTGACCTGCCGGTTTTTCAGCACCGTTCCGGCAAGTTTTTCCGCTTCATCGGGGTAGCGGGCCGTCTTGCCGTCGCCGTACATATCCACTGCCAGGGCGACGTAGCCCAGCTCCGCCAGCATCACGGCCCGACGGCGCACGTACTCGTCATGCCCCCACCATTCGTGTACCACCAGCACGGCCGGACGCTTGGTCTTCAGGGCCGTATCCTCGGCCAGAAACCCCTTGAAGACCGTTTCTCCCACCCGGTAGTCCACCAGGCGGCCGACGACGTTCGCTCCGGCTGCTTCTGCGGTGGCCAGCAGCGCCAGCAGGCACAGTACCGACAGGATACGCGATTTCATGGCCACCTCCTTGCCCGCCGGCTTTGGGCAGCTATATCCCATCAAAAAACAGACCAAAATATTTCTCCATTTATTACGGCAAGTTGGCGATGCTGCGTCTCTCATCGGCAGGGCAGATGTAATGAATCCCGACACAAACCGGTGCCGGGTGTCGACGGGGGCGACAGGTGCGATTTCTGTGACGATCGTCACATTTTTCCGGGGGGGATTGGGCTACAGTACAATCACAACTGAATAGAACGAACCGATAATACTCAACCATCCGCGAGGGTGGGGCGGAAAGCCTACAGGGTCTCACCGAGACAGCCGGGTTGCCGAAGATCAAATGATGCTTTTGATTACCGGCGCCCGTTTTTTTTTGCAGCGCCGCAATGAAGGACAAGGAGGTGACACCGTATACCCGGGACGTGCTGCGGCACGGACCACCTGTTTCCGACAACGGTAAACCCAGCGCAAGCTGGGGGCACAAAGCCACGGGTCCCGAAGATTGCACAGCCGGGATAGCCGGGCTGCCGAAGAAACAGATTCTCCCTTGGTTTACGCATCAACGGATGATCTGTTTCTTGATCACGCACACGCAAACCTTACAAAGGGAGAAGAACCATGAAACCCAACGTGTTGAAACAAAAATTGCTGACATACCTGCTGACCCTGTCATGCCTGGTACTGACGGCGATCCCCTCCCACGCCGGGGTCATTTTCGAAGAAAGCTTCGATGCCCAGGCCGACTGGAACGTCAACAACATCTACAAAACCGAATGCGCCGGCACCTGCACCACCGCACCGGCCAACTGGTCCAACTACCGCACCGTGCCCGGTACCTCCGCCCTCACCAACCCCACCGGCTCCATCAGGAAACTGCCCGGCTCCCTGCCCGACCGTTCCGGCAGCGGCAAAGCCTACATCGTCTACAACCAGTCGGTGGCCGGCGTGAACTGGCCCGGCGATTCTACCCTGGTAAAAGTGCTGCCCCAGGACTACCCGGAACTGTACGTCCGTCTCTGGATCAAAACCCAGGCCAACTGGAAGACCGTGGCCAATGCCCAGTCCAAGGTGTTCAGGACCTATCACTGGGATCGTAGCGGCAACCTGTTCCAGTTCTTCAGCTCCGGCACCGTGAACCCGGCCTACATCTGGGACTGGTCCACCAACGGCAGCAATAACGCCAGCTACATGGACGCCTATCGCTGCGACCCGCAGGAGACCAACTACTACTGCACCGCCGGCGGCGTGCCGTCCTATCAGCTGAACGACTACTTCTACGCCTGGGGCAGCGGCGGCGCCACCACCAAGTACGCTGACGGCCAGTGGCACCGCTATGACTTCCACCTGAAGATGAACGACATCGGCAAGAACAACGGCGTCATGGAATGGTGGTGGGATGGCGTGCTGATGGAAAGCCGCACCGACGTGCAATGGAAGGGTGCCTCCGGTTCCTCCGCATCAATCGGCTGGAACACCGTCTCCATCGGCGGCAACAGCAACAACACCTTCTCCGGTTCCACCCCGGCCGATCAGTGGTATGCCATTGACGACCTGGTGGTGTCCACCACCCCGATCCCGGCCGACTACGCCATTGGCGGCGGCAGCAGCTCCACCGCCGATACCACGGCGCCAACGGTGTCCCTGGCCGCGCCGGCCAATAACGCCAGCGTGAGCGGCAGCGTTTCCCTGACCGCCAACGCCGCCGACAATGTGGGGGTGAGCAAGGTTGAATTTTATCTGGACGGCGCCCTGCTGGCAACGGACAACAGCGCTCCCTACCAGTTCTCCTGGGACAGCTCCAGTGCCGCCGCCGGCAGCCACACCGTGATGGCCAAGGCGTTCGACGCCGCCGGTAACGTGGGACAGTCCGCAACGGTGACCGTCAACGTGGTGCGGGACACCACGCCCCCCACCGTGTCGCTGACCTCGCCGGCCAATAACGCCACCGTGAGCGGCAGCGTATCGCTGACCGCCAGTGCCACCGACAACGTTGGGGTGAGCAGGGTCGAATTCTACAGCAACGGCACGCTGCTCAGCGCCAGCAACCAGGCTCCCTACAACTACACCTGGAGCCCGGCCGCCGGCAGCTACAGCCTGAGCGCCAAGGCATTCGACGCGGCCGGTAACGTGGGGCAGTCCTCCACCGTGTCGGTGACCGTGGCAAGCGCCCCTGCCGCCGACACCACCGCCCCGACGGTTGCCATCACCTCGCCCGCCAACAATGCGGTGGTAAACGGCACGGTGCAGAACACCGTAGCCGTGGCCGACAACGTGGGCGTGACCAAGGTTGAGTACTATGTGAACGGCGGCCTGGACTACAGCAGCACCACCGCACCGTTCAGTTACAGTGTGGCCACCACCGTTGCCCACAACGGTACCTACACCATGTACGCCAAGGCCTATGACGCCGCCGGCAACGTGAAGCAGTCGTCCACGATCACCTTCACGATCAAGAACGGCACCACCACCGCCGACACCACGGTGCCGACCGTGGCGCTTACCGCCCCGGCCGCCAATGCAACGCTCAGCGGCAGGGTGAATGTGACTGCATCCGCCTCCGACAACGTGGGGGTGAGCAAGGTTGAGTTCTACCTGAACGGCGCACTGAAAAGCACGGCAACCGCCGCTCCCTACAGCTTTGCCTGGGACACCACCACGGTTGCCGACGGAAGCCACACCCTGCTGGTGAAAGCCTCTGACGCGGCAGGCAATACGGCGCAATCCAGCGTATCGGTGACCGTAAAGAATGCGGTACAGGCCGCCAGCTCCCTCTGGTCTGCCGGCGACCTGCCGAGCATCATCGACGTGGGCCCGGACAGCCCGGTGGAACTGGGGGTGAAATTCCGCTCCGACGTGGCCGGCTACATCACCGGTATCCGCTTCTACAAGGCAGCCGCCAACACCGGTACCCATGTGGCCAACCTCTGGTCCAGCAGCGGCAGACGGCTGGCAACCGCCACCTTCAGCAACGAGACCGCTTCGGGGTGGCAGCAGGTTACCTTCGCAACACCGGTAGCCATCAGCGCCAATACCGTCTATGTGGCCTCCTACCACACCCGCACCGGCCACTACAGCGGCAGCCTGAATTTCTTCACCGGCAAGGCACAGATAAGCGCACCGCTGCGTGCCCTGGCCGACGGCGAATCAGGTTCCAACGGCGTCTATGCCTACGGCAGCGCCGGCTCCTTCCCCAGAAACAGCTGGAAAGGGAGCAACTACTGGGTTGACGTGGTCTTTAAGGCCAAGTAGCCAGGTGACAACAGCACCGGCAGCAACAAAGCCGCCCCTCCATCGGAGGGGCGGCTTTCTGCGTTGCGGTGTCAGACCGGAGCAACCGGCTTCTCGATGCGGTGTTTCCTGGTCAGGTCGTAGAGGGTGGGCCTGCTGATCCCCAGGGCTTCCGCCGCCTTGGCCATGTTATGCTTCTGGCTTTCGATGGCCGACAGGATCATTTCCCGCTCGATCATCTCCCGGGCATCCCGCAGCGTCAGCCTGCTGAACGCCTGCAGCGCCTCCCGGGGCGGTGCGCGCAGGGAGAAATCCAGCGCCTCCGGCTCCACCAGCGGCGAATCGGACATGATCACCGCCCGCTGTACCCTGTTTTCCAGCTCCCGCACGTTGCCGGGCCACTCGTAGGTCTCCAGCAGCGTGACCGCCTCGCTGCTGAAGCCCCGCATCTTCTTGTGGTTTTCAGCGGCGAAGCGTTTCAGGAAGGCCTTTGCCAGCAGCATGATGTCCCCTCCCCGTTCCCGCAGCGGCGGCAGGCTGATCCTGACCACCGAAATCCGGTAGTAGAGGTCCTCCCGGAAGCTCCCCTCCTCCGCCTCCTTGGTGATGTTCCGGTTGGTGGCGGCGATGATCCGCGTATCAACGGCAATATCCTCCCGTCCCCCCACCCGCTGCAGTTTCTTTTCCTGGAGAAAACGGAGCAACTTGACCTGCAGGTTCAGCGGAAGCTCGCCGATTTCGTCGAGGAACAGGGTTCCCTTGTGGGCGTACTCAACCTTCCCCTGCACCCGGCTGTGGGCGCCGCTGAAGGCTCCCTTCTCGTAGCCGAACAGCTCGGCCTCGATCAGGTTTTCGGGGATGGCGCCGCAGTTGATGGCGATGAACGGTCCCTGCCTCCTGCCGCTTAACGCGTGGATCGCCTTGGCCACCAGCTCCTTGCCGGTACCGCTTTCACCGGTGATCAGTACCGACGCGTCACTGGCCGCCACCTTGCGGATGGCGGCATAGACCTCGTGCATGCCGGCTGACTGGCCGATGATGCCGCCCGGCGCATGGTTCTGTCCCTCGGCAACGGCGAACAGGCGGGCCTGCTCCCGCTCGATGGCCGCAAGGTTGAAGGCCCGCTGCAGGATCACCTTGAGCACCGGGATCTCCAGCGGCTTGCAATAGTAGTCACAGGCACCGTCGCGGACCGCCCGCAGGGCATGCTCCCGTTCAGCGCTGCCGGTGATCATGATCACCTTGGTGGCCGGGGCCATGCGCAGCACCTCCTCCAGGCAACGGAACCCCTCTGTCGAGCCGGATTCGTCGGGCGGCAGCCCCAGGTCCAGGGTCATCACCGCCGGCTGGTGCTTCTTGAACAGCGACAGCGCCTCCTGCCGGTTTGCCGCCGAGAGCGTCTCGTAGCAGCCGGCCAGTCCCCAGCGCAACTGGCTGCGGATCTCCTCACGGTCTTCAACAATGAGCAGCTTTTCCATAGTCCGCTTCCTGCCAGAGGCTGTCGGGCTGCATTTTGGGCAGCCGGACGGTGAATTCGGTCCCGCAGCCGCCATTGCTCGTCACTTCAATGGTGCCGCCGTGGGCTTCGACGATCTGCTTGCTCTGGTACAGCCCGATCCCCAGCCCATGCTGTTTCGTACTGCTGAAGGGACGGAACAGTCGCTGCCGCAGATACGCCTCCGGAATGCCGCAACCTTCGTCCGTCACACGGAAGTAGGGGGTTTCCTGCTCCCCCACCTCCACCGTCACCGGTTTGCCGTCGCCGGTGGCCTCCATGGCGTTCATCACCAGGTTGAGAGCCACCTTCTGCAGTTCCTCCCGGTCGCCGGAGGCAATGGCCGTCGTGCCGGTCACGCGTAAACAGGGCTGCTTCAGCAGGGCCACGGTCTCATGGGCCACCTGCAGCAGGTCCACCGGAGTGCGCCGCAGGTTCTCCCGCTCCGGCAGGGGGCGCAGACGGGAGATCAGCCCCTGCATCCGCTCCACGGTGCTCCCCAGGGTGGTCAGCAGCTCCTGCTGAAACTCCGGCAGCGCGATATACTGGCGGGCGTTCTCCAGGGAGAGTGAAACCGCCGAGACCAGGTTTTTCAGATCATGCACCACGAATCCCGCCACTTTGCCGATGGCCGCCAGCTCCCGCGAGCAGGCCAGTTGCTCGGACAGCCGCAGGTTGAGCAGCGCAAAGGAGGCCTGCCCCGCCAGGGTCCGCATCAGATCGAAATCCTCGTAGGTATACAGTTCCTCCGGGTTGAGCTGCCTGCCCAGCAGGATGAAACCGTCCAGGTCACCTTGACGGGACAGGGGCACCAGGAAGCAGGCCCCCTGTTCCTCGAAATACCCCCGATAACAGCTTCGGTCCAGCTCGGTCACGTTGTCGCGCAGGTCAAGAATCCAGCGGCTTTCCGCCAGGGAGCGGATCAGCGGGTCTCCGGCATCGAAGCTGAGGCCGCACTCCGTTTCACCGCCTCCGGCACCGTGCTGATACGCGTCCCGCTCCTGGTTCAGCACGAACAGCACGCCGCTCCCCATGCCGAAGGTATCGCAGAATCCGCACACGATGGCCCGGAGCAGCTCATCGCTGCTGGTGGCCGCGGAGAGCCGCTCCGTAAAACCCAGCCACTGGTGCCGGTAATCGTACTTGTTGCGATAGAAGTTCTTCTGGATGCAGATGCGGATTCTGCGTCGCACCGCCTCGGACAGGAAGATGGCCAGGAGTCCCAGCCCCGCCAGCAGCAGCATGGCCAGGAAGAGGGAACGCTGGAATCCGCCGCCGACGTACCGCATCCCCTCCCCCGCGATGCCGAGACCGGTTACGTACAGGCCCACGGCAAGCAGCACCACCGACTTGTAGGCCAACTGGGGCGAGACCTGCACCGTGCCGCCGCTTCCCCGCCTGAAGCGCGAATAGGCGATCAGCGCCATCGCCGCCAGCAGCACCAGGGCGCGGGTGGTGGTTACCTGCATGTCCAGAGCGCGGAAGATGAAGGCTTGGCTGTAGTAGACGATCAGCACGGCCAGCAGCACCCCGGCCCCCAGCAGCTCGAATTTCATCCGCCAGCGCAGTGCCGGCGGCGTATGCACCAGGGTCAGCTCCAGGTTGACCAGGGCAACCACCAGCGCCATCAGCAGCACCAGGTAGAAGCTGAACCCCGCCTGCCCCAGGAAGAGGATCTGCTCCACGGCAAAGTCGGGGGAGTAAATGAAGGAGCGTATCGGCAGCAACAGGGCCCAGGCCGGCAGCGCCAGCGCCAGGAGCGGCACCAGGCGAGCCCGCAGGGGGAGTGCGCGCAGCCGTTCCTCCCGACCGCAGGTAAGGGAATAGAGCAGCCAGGCCGGTGGCAGCAGCCCCTCCGTCACCAGGGCGCACTTCTTCCAAAGGTACATCTGTCCCGGCCAGGTGAGGGCCAGCAGGTCGAAAAGCTCCAGGGCCAGGACCACGGCAATGGCCGCCGCCAGGGGATAGGGGGTAGAGGCCCCCTGTTCCCGCCGCAGGACAAGGGCCAGCAGAAAGGCCAGCCCCCCCGTGATTGCGCTGATGGCGACGATCTGCAGCATCACACCGTCCGTTTCTCAGTTCCGGTCCTTCAGGTACCAGCCCATGGCCGCATCCAGTCCCCGGTCAAGGGTGTAGGCCGGTTCATACCCCAGAAGCTGCTGTGCGCGGCTGATGTCGGCCTGGGAGTGCAACACGTCTCCGGCCCGGAATTCGCCGTAGAGCGGACCGGTTGTCGGAAGCGGGGCGCCGTGGTCGCTCAGCCGCTCGGCAAGGGCCCGGTACAGCTCGTTTAAGCTGGTGCGCTGGTTGAGCGCCACGTTGTAGACCTGGTTGAGGGCGGCCCGGTTGCTGGTTACTGCCGCCAGCAGGTTGATCTGCACCACGTTCTTGATGTAGCAGAAGTCCCTGCTGGTCTCGCCGGTGCCGTTGATCCGCACCGACTCCCCCCTGCCCAGGGCCGCAATCCAGCGCGGAATGACGGCGGCATAGGCACCGTCGGGGTCCTGGCGGGGGCCGAAGACGTTGAAATAGCGCAGCCCGATGGTCTCCAGGCCGTAGAGCTGCGCAAACACGCCGGCGTACAGCTCGTCGGCCAGCTTGCTCACCGCATAGGGAGAAAGCGGACTGCCGCAGGTTTCCTCCACCTTGGGCAACCCCGGATGATCGCCGTACACGGCGCTGCTGGAGGCATACACGAAGCGGGGCACACCGGTTTCGCAGGCTGCCTTCAGCAGGGTCAGCGTGCCGGAGACGTTGTTCTCGTTGCAGCCCAGGGGGTCCTCGATGGAACGCGGCACCGAACCGAGGGCGGCCTGGTGCAGGATGACATCAGCTCCCCGGCAGACCAGACGACAGGTGTCACGGTGCCGGATATCCCCCTCGATGAACGTGAAGCGTCGCCACTGTTTTTCACTGACCAGGCCGTTCACCTCCGCCAGGTTTTCCGGCTTGCCGGTGGAGAAGTTGTCGAGCCCCACCACCTGCTGATCCAGGTGCAGCAGTTCTTCCAGCAGGTTGGAACCGATAAAACCGGCCACGCCGGTGATCAACCAGCGTTTCGGCCTGCTGCGCAGCTCGTTTTTCAGCTCGTCGTACACTGACATGGCGCCATCCCTCCGGTTCGTGGTTATCACAGCTGCCAGACCCTGATGCCGGCATGCTGCAGGGAGGCGGCATCAAAGGTTCCCTTGACATCGATCAGCACCGGATTGTCGGCCAGCAGGGGAAACAGTCTCTCCGGCGACCAGTTCCGGTAGGTTTCATGGGCAACGGCGGAGATCAGCGCCGCAGCCGGCTGCATGTTCTCCAGCTCCAGCAGGGGCACGCCGTACTCCCGCAGCGCCTCCTCCGGGTCGGCCAGGGGATCGTGCACCTGCACGGTGACGCCGTACTCCTGCAGTTCGCGGATGATGTCCATTACCTTGGAATTGCGCAGGTCCGGACAGTTTTCCTTGAAGGTCAACCCCAGCAGGCTGACCACGCTGCCGGCAACCCGGTGGCCGGCATGGATCATCTCCTTGATGGTGCGCTGGGCAATGAACTTGCCCATGCCGTCATTGATCCGCCGCCCCGCCAGGATCACCTGCGGCAGGTAACCGATCTTCTCCGCCTTGTGGGTCAGGTAGTAGGGATCGACACCGATGCAGTGCCCCCCCACCAGCCCCGGCTTGAAGGGGAGAAAGTTCCACTTCGATCCCGATGCTTTCAGCACTTCTCCCGTATCAATTCCCAGCCTGTCGAAGATCAGGGCCAGCTCGTTCATCAGGGCGATGTTCAGGTCCCGCTGGGTGTTTTCAATCACCTTGGCCGCCTCGGCCACCATGATGCTGGGGGCCCGGTGCACACCCGCCGTCACCACCGAACCGTAGGTATCGGCGATGATCTCCAGGGACTCGGCATCCTGGCCGGCAACCACCTTGGTAATGCGGGTAAAGGTATGCTCCCGGTCCCCCGGATTGATCCGCTCCGGGCTGTAGCCGATCTTGAAGTCGCGCCCCCCGGTAAGCCCCGACACCTGCTCCAGCACCGGCAGGCACTCCTCTTCGGTGGCTCCGGGATAGACGGTTGACTCGTAGACCACGATATCCCCCGGCTTCAGGATCTGCCCCACCGTCCGGGAGGCGCTGCGCAGCAGGGAAAGATCCGGCTGGTTGGCGTCGTTCACCGGCGTGGGCACGGCAACGATATGAAAGTCAGCCTGCCGCAGATCGTCTATCTCACTGGTGAAACGGATATCCGCCGCAAACAGCTCCTCGCCCCCCACCTCGCCGGTCCGGTCGTAACCCCGGCGCAACTCCTGGATGCGGGTCGGGTTGATGTCGTAACCGATGGTGCGGGCGCGCCTGCCAAAGGCAACCGCCACCGGCAGTCCCACGTAGCCGAGTCCCACAACGGAAACAGTGCGTTGCTTCTTCATACGGACACCTCTGGTTGGGCAGTCGTGCGGCAGGCCGTCATGACGGCAGAAACCGGCAGAGCTGCGGATAGACTGCACGGATGAAGCTGATGCCGTCGGCGGCGGCCTGCTGCTCGTCCCCCGTGAACGGCACGGAAATGCGGATGAAGCTGGCATCCTTGCGCCCATGGGCAAGGGCACCGCTGATGCCGGCCAGTTTCAAACGGTATTCGTCGGCCAGGGTTTCTCCGCGCACCTGGAACCAGTAAAAAAACAGCTCTCTCGTTTCTCCCCGCTGGTAGACCGCCCGGGCCAGGTTGATGGTGCCCCGGGGCTGCGCCAGGGCCAACCGGTCCGCTGAAAGCTGCTGCCAGCCGGTACCGGGCAGGCAGTGGCGGGGAGAGTGGATTTCGCCGCTTTCGCTGCCGCCGTCGTGGTAGCCGACGTAGAGTCTGATCCGGCGACCGTCGGCCGACTCGTAGCGCCGGGAGAGATAGTCGCTGGGACGCAGGATGGCCAGCACATCGCCGCCGAAGGTATCCTGCGAGACCATCCGCCACTCCCCCAGGCTCACCGGGAATTCGGCCAGGGGACGGGCGACCGGCACCGACGGCATGCTGCGGAACCCGAGGAAGATGCCGGTGACGGCCAACAGCAGCCAGAGGCCGATGAAGCGGCTGCGGGCGATCATGACGCTTTCCCCCGCAACAGCAGTCCCAGGGCCACCAGCATCGCCATGGCCAGGGCAAAGACCGCCAGGCCGGCAAACTCATGAAAAAATCCTTCCGCCACCCTGGCGCCGTGGTAGCTGGCCAGGATGCCGGTGATGATCACCCGCAGGGCATTGGCGGCGATGGCGATGACGATGGAGGAGAGAATGACGATCCAGCGCTTCAGCGGCGATATCTGCAGGAAGAAGGCGTAGGCGATGCTCAGGGCCAGGATGGAGACCAGTGAACGGATGCCGCTGCAGGCATCGGCCACCTCCAGGGTGATGCCGGGAAACATGATGATGTTGCCGTCGCGCACCACCGTGACCCCCAGCAGGTGCATTACCGCCACCGACACCCGGGAGACGAACTGCTTGAGCGGAAAGGCGATCTGATCATGGATGATGTAGGGAAGCGGCACCATGAAGAGCAGGTAGCCGATGGGCAGGCGCAGGGTTCTGAACACGCCGCTTCCCCAGATGAAGAGGACGATGCCGGCAACCAGCACCACCAGGGAGGAACGGATGGTGAAGTACTCAAGCCCCACCGTGCCGATGGTCAGTTGCAGCAGGGCAACGAGGATGATGGCCAGTCCCGCCAGCGAGGGGACCACCCGGCTGGCTTTCAGGTCGTCCCAGCGCTCGTAGATGAAGTAGCCGGCAATGAGGGGCACCAGGAAACCGTGGGCGTAATTGTCGTCCCGGTACCAGTCACCCACCATGCCGGCCACGCTGCGACCATAGAGCAGGGAAACCAGCACCAGGGTCAGGAGCAGTTCAATGCGGTACCGATGAAGCGACTCGTAAAAGGTCATGGGCCACGCCTCTGGAAATGGTTTGTCCGGCAACATCCGCAGCGTTGACCGGAGAGAATCATAAACCATGCCAGGGACGCCAAAACAAAATCGCAATAATTACAAAGCCCTACAAAACCAGCATGGACGCTGGCCGGTCGTGAAAATGTCACGAACCGGAATTGATCTGGCCCGCTCCGCTCCGGAAGTGATAGAGTGCTGCCAGCTTTTGCCGCACATGTCATGATTGTTGCCGCTGTTAACTTTGGAGATGGGGAAAGGGGGCAGACGATGAGCCCGGCACCCGATACGCCACAGACGCCGCACGCACCGGACAGCGCCGCCGGGCTGCTGGAACTGGCAACGGCGCGGATGCCTTTCGGCAAATACCGGGGGCAACTGCTGATCGACCTGCCGGAACCGTACGTGGTCTGGTTTGCGAACAGGGGATTTCCTGCGGGAAAACTGGGGGAGCTTTTGCGGACGGTCTACGAGATCAAGGTGAACGGCCTGGAATACCTGTTTACGCCGCTCCGGCGGGGGTGAACACAACTGTGGCACTATACCACAGGAGCGGCTTGCAAAAACAGACTGTTTCTTCGGAGCGTAACCGGGTACAGTAAAACCAAGGTAGCGCTACCTGAATCACAAACGCGAACGAAAGGTTGAAAACAGGGACTACAGCAGGTTATCAGGAACCAGACAGGAGATGCACGTATGACCGAGGACACTCCGCCCGGCTCTTCAGACCACATAGGCAGTATTCGCGGGGCGTCGTAAACGCCCGATCCCCGTGAAAGGGGAAAACGATTCAGCAAAGGCCCGCCAATTGGCGGGCCTTTCACGTTTGAGGCAACCGGCGCGGCCGTCAGACCGGGGTTTTCTTGAACTGCTGGTTCAACAGCGACTGCAGCCGGGTGACCGTGGCGAAGATCTTCTTGATCAGACTGATGTCCAGGTCGGTCAGCTCCCGGATGTCGATCAGGTTGTCCGGCGGCAGCCCCCGGTCGGCCATGGCGATCTGGTGCCGGTAGCGCAGCTGCATCAGGTAGCCGTAGCCGAAGAGCACCTCCCGCAACTCCCGGTCGGAAAGCACCCCTTCCCGGTTGAGCAGCGTCAGCCGCTCCACGGTGCCGGTGGCGTCGATCTGCTTGTACAGGGCAAAGATGCGGGCGAACATCACCATTGGCGTGATGGCGTATTTCAGGTCGAACAGCTCCCGGTTCTCCCGTTTCTCGGTGGCAATGCTGCCGGTGATCTTCACCGCCGACTTGAATCCCAGCACATTCTCGGCAAAGTTGTAGAAGAAGAGCTGCTTGTCCCGCACCACCCGGTTCACTTGGCGACGCAGCTCCTCCGCCAGCTCGAAGCTGCCGTACACCGGCCTGAAGTCGAAGAAGATGGAGACATCCAGGATGTTCTGCGGGTCGGGGGTATCCACCCAGGCGCTGACGTAGCTCTTCCAGGCGGACAACGGCACGCACCAGCGGGGATTTTTGGCCATGACGTTGCCCCGGCAGTAGCTGAAGCCGGCCTCGTGCAGGCCGTCGCAGACGGCAGCGCTCAGGCGGGCGAAGTACTCCCGCACCGCTGCCGCCTGCTCTTCCGGCACATCCTCGTAGATGATGGCGTTGTCCTGATCCGTTTCCAGGGTCTGTTCCCGGCGCCCCTCGCTTCCCAGGGTCACGAAGGCAAACGCCACCGGCGGCGTCCCCAGGTCGTCGATGCTCAGCTCGAAGATCCGGCCGGTGATCCGGGCGGAGATGGCGGCGATCAGGCGGCCGATGGTGGGGGCCTGGACCTGCTGCTCGATCAGGGGACGGGCGATGGCAACGACCTGCCTGAACAGGTGGCGCAGCTCGTCAACGGAGCCGGCCGCGGCGATCCGCTGCTCGATGGCCCGCTGGCTGCGGCAGAAGGCGCGGGGGATGTCGCCGACATGCACCACCCCGGCCACGGCGTGATGATCGTCCCGCACCACCAGGTGGTCGATGCCGCGCTCCGAGGCCAGCAGCACCACCTCGCTGACCGGGGCGGAGCGCTCCACCGTCAGCACCGGTGCGCTCATCACCCGGAACACCGGCGTGTCCGGCGGAAGGCCGGCGAAGACGGCCCGCTGCCGGATATCGGCAAAGGTAACGATCCCCACGAGCTCCCGGTTCTCCCCCTCCACCGCCAGCACGTCGGTCTTTCTGGCCGCCATCATCTTTTCGGCCCGGGCCACGGACTCATGCAGGGGGATACCGGCCAGCTTCTGCATCCAGTGGGCGGCCGGCTGCTCCATGAACAGACCCGCTATCGTGGTCTCCGCGATCAGGGCATCGGTTTCACGCTGACGGCGCAGTGTGTCCGTGACATCCTCGATGATCCCCTCGCAGACCATCTGCCCGCCCTCCCCCGCCACCGCTGTCAGGGCCACGGCCAGGGTCACCTCGCTGCCGTCCCTGCGCAGCAGCGGCAAGGCGCTCTCCTGCAGCCGTCCGCTGTTCATCAGGGTGCTGCGGAACCGTTTCCCCCGCTCCTGCCCGGCAAACAGCGTGACAACGGGGACGCCGGCCAGCTCCTCCGGCGACGCGTACCCCAAAAGCCGCGCAACCGGCTCGCCGGCCTCCACAATACGCCCCTTGGCGTCCAGCACCAGCCGGAGCGGGGCAAGGCCGAAGCCGCCGATCATCTGCCGGTACTCCGCCGCGTCCAGGCTGTGCCGCTCCCTGACGGTCACATCCTTGAGGATCAGGATGGTGCCGCTGCGCTCGGACAGGGCAATGGGGGAGACGGTCACCAGCATCTCCCGGCGCTCCCCTTCCCTGCTCTTCAGCAACAGCTCGAACTGCCCCTCCGCCGGCACGCCCCGGCGGAAAAGCCGCGCCGCCTCGCCGCTGTCGGCATCGTCCAGCAGCATGGCCAGTTCCTGCCCCACCAGCTCCTCCGGACCGTAACCGGTCATCTGCCGGACCCGGTCGTTGGCAAAGGTAATCCGGTTGTCCAGCACCATCAGCAGCCCTTCAGTGGCGGCCTGCACCAGGGTCCGGTACTTTTCCATGGACTCCAGCAGGTCGTTCTCCGCCGCCACCCGCGCCTCCTCGATCCGGATGCTCTGCTGCATGATCAGGGACAGCAGGAGCACCATAACCAGCGAAATTGCCAGCGAAATCAGGATCAGGTTATGGGTGAGGGAGCTGATGTTCTTCTTCACATCCTCCACGTAGATACCGGTTCCCACGATCCAGCCCCAGGGCTCGAACCCCTTGACGTAGGAGAGCTTGGGCACGATCTGCCGGGAGTCGTCCTTCCACTGCCAGAAGTACTCCACATACCCCTCGCCCTGGGCCTTCACCACCCGCACGAACTCCAGGAACAGCTTCTTGCCGTGGGAATCGCTGAACTGTTCCAGGCTTGTGCCCTGCAGGTCGCTGCGGTAGGGGTGCATCACCATGTTGGGATGCAGGTCCGATATCCAGAAGTAGTCCTTGTGCTCCCCGCCGTAGCGCAGGTGGCGGATCTGCTCCACCGCCTGCTTCTGGGCCTCGGCCCGGCTCATCAGCCCCTGGCGCTCACGGGCTTCGAACTCTTCCAGCACGCTGACCGCCGTGTTGGTCAGCTCCTTGATCATCACCCGCTTCTCGTCCATGATCGAGGCGCGGAAACGGGGGATGATGATCAGGAAAATGGTAAGGAGAAACAACAGGATGGTCACCAGGGTGGGCACCAGAATCCTGGTGGTGAACTCCCGCTTGCGCTTCCTGACCACGGTGTAGGTATAGTCGGCTCTGTTCATGGGCCTGCTCCGCAACCTGCCTGCCTGAATTTTGTCCGCCCGGAAACCGGATGAGGGGGCGGCGGCCACCACCACGGTACCACCAGCCCCCCCATTCCTGTCCTCTCCCGGTGCAGCTACAACGGTGTGCTCCGTCGGATCAGAACGAACTCATCTCCCGCGGCACGCGGACCGTCTCCTGCTCAAAGCCGGCAAACACCCGCATCCCCAGCTTGAATTCCGACCAGAACTCTTCCCACTGGGACGGTGCCTTGGCTTCGGCGGTCTCCGGCTTCAGCTCCGCCAGGAAAATGGTCAGGGCCGCGCCGGCGGCCAGCAGCACGCCGGAGAGCATGAACGATTTGCCTAAGCCCCCCGGCTGAGCGGAGAGCATCTCGGACACCTTGCCCATGACGAATCCCCCCACCCCCCAGGCGGTGAACAGCACGCCGTAGTTGAGGCCGTAGTTCTTGCTCCCCCAGTAGTCCTTGGCAAAGGAGGGAAACAGGCAGAGGTTGGAGCCGTAGTTGAAGCCGATGAACGTGGCCAACAGCACCAGCAGCACCGCGCTGCCGGAATTGACCACCGCCAGGGCCGCGAACATCATCACCGCCTGCAGGGCCAGCATGATGAACAGGGTGGCACGCCGGCCGATTTTGTCGGAGAGCACCCCGGCCACCACCCGGCCGCCGGCGTTGCCCACGGCCATGATGGCCACTGCCAGAAACGCCAGGGAGCCCATGCTCTTCTTGGCTAGGCCGGCCACGCTGCCGATCACCATCAAACCGGCGCCGGAACCGATGAAGAAGGTGGCCCAGAGCACGTAGAACTTGTAGTTGCGCAGCATCTCGCTCACCGTGGCGTCCACCTTGGGCTTGCCGGCGTTCAGCTTGGCCAGGGGACCGGGATCGGCGGGCTCTGCCGGTACGTACCCCTGGGGCGGGTTGACCAGCATGAAGGAAAGGCCGCAGACCAGCGCCAGGAAGCCGATCCCCAGAAACAGCATTGATTTCGGAATCCCGTAGGCACCGATCAGCCAGGAAGCCAGCGGCGCGATGTAAACCGGCGCAATACCGAAGCCGGCCACCACGATACCGGCGATCAGGCCGGTCTTGGAGGGGGAGAACCACTTAAGCGCCGGCGGCGTGGCTGCGGAGTAACCGAAGCCGAAGCCGGAGCCGGCCAAGAGACCGAAGCCCACCACCCAGGCGGCGTAGGAGCTGGAAAAGGCCATCAGCAGGAAGCCGGCCCCCACCAGCAGGCCGCCGATCAGGGCGGTGCGGGCCGGACCGATCTTGTCCTGGCACTTGCCGGCCAGGATCATGGAAAAAGCAAAGGCCAGACAGCAGACCGCGTAGGGGTCGTTGATGGTGGCGATGTCCCACTGAAAGGCCCCCGGCCCGCCCTGCTCGATGGAGCTCTTGATGGCCCCCTTGAAAATACTCCAGGCATAGAGCACGCCCAGGGCCAGGTTGATGGCCAGACCGGCGGTTACGACGCTCCAGCCTTTGTTCTTGATGGTTTCCGACATGGGTCAACTCCTTTCCGGATTCAGTGCGATTGGGAAACGGTCTTGCGGAGAGGGCCGTTCATGCGGATTGCGGCGGCAAACTCCATCCAGAACACCAGGTAGATCGAGATCATCATCGACAGCCCCACGTTGCGGTTTTCGGGGCCGAACATCTGGGCCAGAAGCGGCGAGGCGAAACCGGCTCCCAGGTCGCCGGTCAACCGCTCCAGCATGTAGAAGACCGGCAGGGTGAAGAGAGTACCCAGCACCATGATGGCGATGCCGGTGGGGCGCTTGATCCAGTATTTGGGGGAGAAGCCGTACATGCGCATGAAAATCACCACCCAGATGATCCAGAGGGCGTAATCAACGGCCGTGTCCGGCAGGGCCAAGCGGTTTTTGAAGAGCAGCAGTTCCAGGCCGGTGATCAGCCCCAGCAGGGTGAAGAGCCAGTTGAACTTCTCATTGGCCTG
The DNA here is from genome assembly GCF_933509905.1 of Trichlorobacter ammonificans. Taxonomy (GTDB): domain Bacteria; phylum Desulfobacterota; class Desulfuromonadia; order Geobacterales; family Pseudopelobacteraceae; genus Trichlorobacter; species Trichlorobacter ammonificans. Next base: position 1,697,748 of record NZ_OW150024.1, read on the forward strand.
GGTCTGCCACTTGCGGCTGTCCGGAGCCAGCACCTCGCCGAAGGAATGGGTGTGGGTCCCCAGGGCGGAAAAGAGCAGGGCGAACCAGATACCGGCGGCATGGAAGAGAATCGAGGCGTGGTGGCCGGAGATGTTGGCGATGCGGGACATGGGGTCATGGGCGAAATCGGCGGTGATCCGCATCAGGAACAGGTTAACGATCACCGAGCAGCAGACGATCACGGCGATGGTGAAAATCCGCCGCGGCAGGAGATAGGGGTCCACCCGGTCGGGAAACCCGATGATGAAGGCGAACCAGATCAGGTACATGATCAGGGCGAAGCCCAGGGAGATGCCGTAGAAGGTGTTGCCGGCAAAGTCGCCGTTCTGGGAGTAGATGGCCAGGTTGTTGTCGGGATCGTCGTCGGTGTTGAGCGCCTTGACCACGTCCTTGTTCATGTTCTTCAGATGCGGCAGGAGCCCCATGGCGTACCAGCCGTTGTCACCCCTGGTGGTGTCCACGACCCAGTACTGCTCGCCCATCATGTCGTCGAGGCCCTTGAAGAACTGCATATTGAAGGTGGCGCAGATCACGCAGACCACCAGGAGCAGAATTGCGTTGGAAATTTTCATCGGCATGGCGATATCCCCCTATTCCTTGTGCGTGGTCCAGAACATGGCCACGGCATTGGCGGCAAACAGTCCGTACAGCCACATCGTGTTCCAGGCCGGGCCGGACCACTGGCCGCTGCTCCGTCCTCCCCCCACGATCCCCGACGCCACCACGATGGCGATCAGCGCCGTGAAGGCAACGATGGCCACGGTGCGCAGAATGGCGCTGTTACGCCAGGTATGGCGCTCCAGATCCTCGATCCGCTGCAACAATTCCAGTTCCCGTTCACTCATCTCTCGTTCTCCTTTGCTGTAGTTTCGTTTCAGGGTGGCCCGTGGGCGGGCCGTTCTTTCCTGTCGGTGCGATATCGCTCCCGCAACCGCCGGATCAGCAGGCGGCGGGCTGCAGTTCCGGAATGCCGTGGAAGCGGTCCACCAGCTCACGGTACTTGGCGCACTCCCGGTGGCGGCCGTTGCAGTAGCGGATGATCATGTTCACGTCGTGGGGTGAGATGTAGCCGCACCCCACGTCGCAGTAGTCGTCGTTTTTGCCGAAGAACGGACAGATATCTGAAGGTGCCATCGGTGCTCTCCTTGGTGCCGTCTCCTAAGCATTGATCGCGCCAAAACGACACAACCCAAGCCAAGCGCAAATATTTCAAATACTTACACACAAGAGCCACAAACCGCCGCCCCAACGGCAGCAGCGTTCTTTGCATTTTTGCAAAAATGTGCCATGCTCCGGTGTCGAATCAGGGGGCCACGGCGTGCGAACCAGCGGAGCCGGCGTGGTTGTTCCGTATACAAAACCGGCATGTATTCCGGGTCTACGGCACCAGCGCCCTGCTGATTCGCAAAAATGCAACCAACAGTTCACCGGGATTTTGCATTTCTGCAAACAGGACGGTACGGACACCAGGGAGGGGAACGGTGATCAAGGTTCTCAATGAAGTGAAACTGCGCTGGCAGCTGCTGGCCCTGGTGCTGCCGCTGGTGATCGTGCCGATCGTCGTGGTGGCCCTGGTCATCGGCTACATCGCCAACCTCCAGGCCTACCGGGGGATCACCCAGACCAGCAAGGACGATCTGCAGCACATGGTGGCCTTCACCCGCGACCTGCTGGATGCCCACAACCGCCATTACCCCCAGCGGGCCGGCCTGAAGACCGGTGAGACGGCTGACCCTGCCGAGGAAAAGGCCTTTCTTGCCCTGAAGGCGAAAATCAAGAGCAAGCGGGTGGGGGACACCGGCTACATCTTCTGCATGGACACCAAGGGTACCCTCACCGTCCACCGGGAGGCGGAAGGGACCACCATCTACGATGTCCAGGATTCCAGCGGCTTTCATTTCATCCGGGAGATGTGCCGCAACAAGGACGGCTGGATCCGCTATCCCTGGCGCAACGTGGGGAGCACAACCCCCCGCATGAAGATCGTCCATTACGAGTATTACCAGCCCTGGGACTGGATCGTGGCGGTAGGCTCCTACGAGGACGAGTTTTACCGCGAGGCCAACAAGATAAAAGCCCGCATCTTCTACAGCATGCTGGTGCTGATCCTGGTGGTGGCCGCCATCGCCACGGCCCTGGTGGTGCGGGCCTCGGCCATCTTCACCAGCCCCATCACCCACATGATCGAGGTGATCCGCCGGGTCAAGCAGGGAAACCTTGAGGAAAAAATGACCGTGGCGGGGCAGAACGAACTGGCGGAAATGGCCACCGCCTTCAACCAGATGACCGACATCATCCGCCGCAACAAGGAGATGGAAGCCTCCCTGGCCCAGCAGGGGAAGATGGCCTCCCTGGGGGTGCTCTCCTCCGGGGTGGCCCACGAGATCAACAACCCCCTGGGGGTGATCCTGGGCTATGCCGGCTACCTGGAAGGGAAGATGCGCGAGGATGACCCCCACTACAAGTACATCCACGAGATCAAGCGGGAGAGCAAACGCTGCAAGAAGATCGTCCAGGACCTGCTCTCCTACGCCCGCACCCCCCGCCCCGCCCTGGAGCCGGTGGACCTGAACGAACTGCTGGCCCAGATCGTGGACTTTGCCGCCAACCACACCGACATGCGTAACGTCACTATTGCCACCAACTTCGCCCCCGACCTGCCGATGGTGATGCTGGACGGCGACCAGATGCGCCAGGTGGCCATCAACCTGATTCTGAACGCCGGCGGCGCCATGCCGGAGGGGGGACGGCTCACCGTCACCACCGCCGCCGTGGAGCCGGACCAGGTGATGATCACCTTCAGCGACACCGGTTGCGGCATCCCGGAAGAGAGTCTGGAAAAGATTTTTGAGCCGTTCTACACCACCAGGGAGCGGGGCACCGGCCTGGGGTTGGCCATCACCCGCCAGATCGTGGAGCGCCACCACGGCGCCATCACCATCGACAGCGCACCGGGTGCAGGAACCACCGTCAGGCTGATCCTGCCCCGGGAACATGAGGATATCTGACATGACCGACAGGAAACGGATACTGGTCATCGACAACGAAGCCGGCCTCTGCCGGATGATGGAACAGGTGCTGCTGGACCACGGCTACCTGGCCAGGGCGGTCACCTCCCCCCAGAAGGCCATGGCCGAGTTCCGTCCCGGCGCCTGGGACCTGGTGATCACCGACATCAAAATGCCCGGCATGAGCGGGCTGGAGGTACTGAAAAAGGTCAAGGAAATCGCCAAGGATACCCCGGTCATCATGATCACCGCCTACGCCACGGTGGACATGTCGATCCAGGCCCTGCGCAGCGGGGCCTACGACATGCTCACCAAGCCGTTCGAGCCGGACGAACTGATCTACCGGGTGAAAAACGCGCTGCAGCAATCGGAACTGCTGGAGGAAAACCGGGAACTGCGGCGGGAGCTGGAAGGAAAATTCTGCTTCGACAACATCATCACCTCCGGGGCCCTGCGCCATGTGCTGGTCAAGGCGGAAAAGGTGGCGGTGCGGGACACCTCGGTGCTGATCACCGGCGAATCCGGCACCGGCAAGGAGCTGATCGCCCAGGCGATCCACTACAACTCGCCGCGGCACGAGCGGAAATTCGTGGCCATCAACTGCGGCGCCCTGCCGGAATCCCTGCTGGAAAGCGAACTGTTCGGCTACAGGAAAGGGGCCTTCACCGGGGCCAGGGAAAATCGCCAGGGGCTTTTGGAAACCGCCGACGGCGGCACCCTGTTTCTGGACGAAGTGGGCAACCTGCCGATGAACGTCCAGAAGACGCTCTTGCGCTTTCTCCAGGAGAAGGAGTTCACCCGCCTGGGGGAAAGCAGCCCCACCAGGGTGGATGTGCGCATCCTCTCCGCCACCAACGCCGACCTCAAGCAGGCGGTCAAGGAGGGCAGCTTCCGGGAAGACCTCTACTACCGTCTCAACGTGGTCAACATCCACCTGCCGCCGCTGCGGGAACGGGTGGAGGACATCCCCCTGCTGGCGGCCCACTTCATCCACCTGCAGAACCAGAAATTCGGCACCCAGGTCAAAGGGTTCGAGAAAGAGGCGCTGCAGGCCCTGTGCAGCTTTGCCTGGCCCGGCAACATCCGCCAGTTGAAAAACGTCATCGAAGCCTGCATGGCCATGGACAGTGCCGAGCAGATCAGCCGCGACATCCTGATGCAGTTCATCGACCTTGCCGCCGAAGCCGGGGAGACGGAAGGGACGGAACCGGACGATGTGCCGTTCAGCGCGGCCCTGGACCAGTTCGAGGCGAACCTGCTGCGGGCGCTGCTCAAGAAACACCACGGCAACGTGGAACAGGCGGCCCGTGAGGCGGACATGAACATGGCCACCATCTACCGCAAGATCAAAAAGTACAACATCCGCAAGGAAGAGCTGGCCTGACCGCTCCGGCTCCCCTCTCCTGTTACTGAAAAATGCTGGACAACACACCGGCAGTACGCTACAACGCTGCAACACTACGCCATTGACAGGAAGGCCCATGCGACAGCGGCTTCCAGAAAAACCGAATAAATACAACCACTAAACCCGCCCAAAAGGCGGGTTTTTCGTTTTCCACAGAGTGTGGAAAGATTTTTTCAATGGTTGCGTAACAGACTGGAATCAATACGGAAAAAAGTTGTGTAAAATTTCTTTCAATTTCAGTTTCGCATGCTGTGACAACAACTCTCCGGCACAACACAGTAGAAGACACGGAATTGAAAAAGCATCTAATAATATACACCAGTATATACTATTAGATAACACTCTGTGTTGTTGATTAAGTAGTTGAACACGAAAAGGAGAATGAATATGCCAGAACCATTAACTATAGCAGCAGCAGGGTTAGCAATTCTCGGTTCGAAGGAAGTTTTGACGCTACCACGACAATTATAGCTATTGGGGGAACAAAATGACTAACTGGGGCTTCGTTGCTGGTGGCCCCCAACTTGGACGGCCGGCTTTTGACTACGGGCCAGACAAACCGCGCGAAGTCGGCAAGTAGCAATTAAAGTCCAAATTTTGTCAAAAGGACATATTTTGACAGACCATTGCGGTATTCTGTTAACCGCGAGGAAAACCCCATGAATGCTGCCAGCGCAATAACATACGCCTATATCGAGCACCTCAAAAAGAGCAACCCCGCTGTGAGGCTGTTGTCGATCGACAGTGCGGCACTGGTTCTGAGTTTTCTTTACCAGACATTCCCGTTGGGTGTCCGCAGTCCGATTACCCACGATGAACTCGCATCAAGGCTTGGTGACTACCTCTATGCCATCAACTCAGAGTATGGCCTCGGTACCTATGAGCAAACCCCGAAACAATATCTGGACCAGTGGACAGGCGCGGGTTTCCTGCGGAAATACATTTCGGACCAAGACGAACAGGTCTACGAGCCGACGCCGGCCGTCGGCAAGGTGTATGAATGGATCCACAGCCTGACCCAACGCCAGTTCATCGGCACTGAATCACGGATATTGACCATCCTGGGCCTGCTGAAAAGCATGGTGACCCAAACCTTGCAAGACCCTGTGGAAGTCGTCAACGAGCTGGAACGGCAAAAGGCAGAAATCCAGGCCCGTATCGACCGGATTAAACAGGGAGGGATTGAGCCCCACGACCCGACAAGGATCATTGAACAATTTTATCAGGTCGAGGATGCGGTATCCCAACTACTGAGCGACTTCAGCCAAATCGACAAAAACTTCCGGGACCTGAACCAAAAAACCAAACAGACCATCGCTACCAGCCACCTGCCCAAAGGTGCTCTGCTCACAGAAGTGTTCGGTGATCACGAACAGATCTGGAAAACTTCTCAAGGAAGGACATTCAAGGCATTCTGGGAACTGATGATGTCCCCGGAAATGCAGGCTGAGATGGACAAAAACATCCAGCACATTTACTCCCTCCCCGAAATCAAAGAACTGGCCCCCACCAAGCTGGTGTTCAAAACCAGGCAACGGCTGCTGGAAGAAGGTGGGCACGTCTATAAAAGCAACAGCAAGCTTGCAGAACAACTGCGCAGATATCTGGACACACGGGTTCAGGCTGAAAACCGGCTTATCATGGAACTCATGCGTCCGATCGAGGAGAAGGTCCTTGCCATCTGCCTGGATGAGGCGCTTCTCCCCGCCAGGGAAACATTCATGGAGATACCAGACACTGGTATCCAGTGTGATCTGTTCATGGCACACCACCTTTACCCCATCCCGGTGCCGCAATCCATTGACAGTTCCAGTGTACAGGCTGGAGAGGGGACCGATGCCGACGCCCTGCTGCTCTTTCAGCAAAAGTTCATAGACCGTGAGCAGTTGCGTCAAAACATAGGCCAAGCCCTTGAACGGCAATCGCAAATCACCTTACCCAGGCTTCTTGAAGAATTCCCGCCTGAACACGGTGTGGCCGAGATTGTCACCTACCTGGATATCGCTCACACCTCCGGTGGCAAGCATATTGTAGACACCACCACCAAGGACACCGTGCTGGTACATCGGCCCGACGGCACAACCAAAGCAGTCACCATGTATCGTATCATCTTCTCAAGATAGGAGCGCCCGGCATGGCACTTTCATATGCTGATTCACCCGAAATAAGGTCCGTCACCATCCACCTACTAAAAACCATTCTGTACAAGGACACTCACCCAAAACTGTGGATTGCCATGCTCAACAACATGGTATCGCTTGAGAACTACTTCCAGATCATCGGTCTGCGTCTGTACGTCGACGAAGCAGAGGGGCATGCATACCTAAAGCAGGACTACCGCGAAGATGATTCTGGCCAACCAGTAACGACGCTTATCAGAAAGCAGCCATTGACGTTTAGCCTGAGCCTTATGTGTGTTCTTCTGAGAAAAACGCTCGTCGAGCACGAAGCTTCAAGCACGGAGGCCCGCCTGATTCTCGGCAAAAACGCGATCAGAGAATTACTATTGGCCTACTACCCGGAACAACTCAACCAAGCGAAGCTGATCGGCAAGATCGACGCTGACATAAAGAAGCTTATCGACTACGGAATCTTGCGCGAACTCAAGATCGAGGGAGAGCAGTACGAGGTCATGCGGATACTGAAATCGTTCTTAAACGCTCAATGGCTTGCAGACTTCAACCAAAGACTAGAGGAGTACACCAATCATGCCCGAGCAGCCGCTTGAAGCATCCGCTGTAAGCAACGTAGCCGGCTTTCGGCTGAAGCGTTTTGAAGTCCTCAACTGGGGCACCTTCAGCCATAAGGTTTGGAACATTGAACCAGGCGGCAACAACTGTCTAGTGACCGGCGATATTGGCTCCGGCAAGACCACCTTGGTGGACGGCCTTCAGACCGTGCTGGTGCCACCCGGCAAGACCCGCTTTAACAAGTCAGCATCCAGTGATGCGAGTGGCGGTTCGAAAGAACGTAGCAGCTATACCTACATCCGGGGCCTTTACAAAAACATCCGAGGTGATGAATCATCAAAAAAGGAGGCGGTGTATATCCGCGGCGAGGATGTCTATTCTGTGCTGCTCGCGACATTCTACAACCATGGGTACGAGGAGACTGTTTGCCTTGCTGTTGTATTCTCGATCCGTAATCACAAACCTGAATCGTTTTTTGTCACGGCAACCCGTCCTCTCAACATCTTGGGGGACTTCACCGACTTCGGAAATGACTCCCGTAACCTGAAAAAACGACTGAACCAGACGCCTGACACCGAGACCTTCGACGACTTCGGCCCCTACAGCGATCGGTTCCGCCGGTATTTTGGCGGGCTTTCGCGCGAAGCTCTGCTCCTGTTCAGGGACACCATCTCAACCAAGAAAATCGAGAACCTGACCAGCTTTGTCCAGTCTCTCATGCTGGAGAAACCTGAGAAGATCGACACCACTATCAATGATTTGTACAACAACTTTGACAACCTGAACCACGCCCACAAGGCGGTCCTGAAGGCCAAGAACCAAATTGAGATGCTGCAGCCCGTCAGGACACAAGGTTTGGCCTATGCAGCCATGGTTGAGGAGCGGGGAAAACTGCTCGACCTCAAAGCGGTCCTCCCGTCGTATATCGCACACCAGAGCAAGGTTCTTCTTGAAAAAGAGATAGCTGCGCTGGGGCAAAAACTTAAACAAACCCAGTCTCGTTATAGCCAGGTTAAATTGAGCCTTGAACGCGCCCAAACCACAGCCAAAACGCTGCAGCGGAACATTGACTTGAATGGTGGTGGCGCGATCGAGGAGCTGTCCCGGCAAATCAAGCACCTCGAAGAGCAGAAAACCAGAAAACAGCAAAAATGGGACAAGTACAACTCCCACCTTGAAAAGGCCGGACTCAACCCCGTTTCATCCGCTGAAGACTTTTCTGCTACACAGACGGAAGCTCAAAAACGTTTGGATGAAGTCGAACAAGAGCGGGCAGCATCTTTCGACTGCCTCGCAGAGGCCAAGGGGCTTCAAAAAGAGGCCAATGAAAAACTGACTGGACTGACCAGAGACGTTGCCTACCTTGAAACCCGGAAAAGCAATATCCACGGACGTCCTTCTGAGATCAGGGCCGACATATGCTCAGCCCTTGGTGTGAGCGAAGAGGCGTTGCCGTTCGCCGGCGAACTGATTAAGGTCGCCGACCAGGAGAAGGAATGGCAGGGCGTCATTGAAAGGGTGCTGCACAACTTCGGTTTGAGCTTGCTGGTTTCCGATTCCCTGTATCAAAAGGTCAGCGACTATGTGAACAAAACCAACCTGCGTGGCAGGCTCACCTACTTCTACGTCAAAAAGGACAAAGCGCCCACGGTAACCATCAGTAAAGAAACCGACCCGGACTCCCTTTACCGGAAACTTGAGATTCGACGTGAATCGGAATTCTTCAGCTACCTGAACGGCAGGCTCACCCAGATGTTTGGCGATTATATCTGCTGCCGGACAATGGAAGAATTCCGCTCTAAACCGATGGCCGTTACGCTGCAGGGGCAGATCAAGTCCGGCGGTAACAAGCACGAAAAAGACGACAGACGTGATCTGAACGACAGCAGCACCTTTATCCTCGGATGGAATAACCAGGACAAGATCAAGGTGATGCGGGCAGAGGCCGATCGACTGTTTGTCATCCGGTCCGGTCACGAAAAAGAAATAACACGCCTTGAAGGTCTTTTGCGCTCACTTGAAGCGACGCGTGACGCCCTGAAACAACTGGAAGGGGTTGGCTCTTACAGCGACATAGATTGGCAGTCGATCACAAGGGAGATCGCCCAGCTGAACGACAACCTGCTCGAGATTGAATCAAGCTCCAACATCCTTGCCACCATGCGCCATGAACTTAAGCAGGTTGAGATTGACATCCAGCAAAACTCAGAGAGCTTGGAAAAACTGGCTGTTGAAAAAGGTGGGCTGGAAAACGGGTTAAAGGAGGCGCAGGAACAGTACCAAACTGCCGTAGCCAACATCAATCCAGACCAGGAAAATTTGTGGCCTGCTCTTGATTCGTTCAGGGCGGAGCGCCAGATCAGGGTCCCACAGAATATCAAGGAGACCGGCGGGGCAGAACGTTCCATCGGCGCCATGCTGGACCAGGAGTCTGAGGCGCTGGGTAAAAAGCTCAATGAAAAATCCCAACAAATAGTGCAGGCGATGACCAAGTTTACCTCGACATACGAAGCGGAGTGCAAGGAAGTCACCGCCACCATGAATTCGTTCGATGAATTCTGCCGGATGCTTGAAAAGCTTGAGGCTGAGGACTTGCCACGCCACCAGGTCACTTTCAAAACGATGCTGCGCGAGCAGACCATCAACGGCATATCGCTGCTTATCAACGAGCTTGAGCGCAACAAGGACGAAATCGTTTCCCGAATTGAGAACATCAACACATCCCTGAGGGAGATTGAGTACAACCCCAGCAGATACATTGAACTGGTCCCGGAAGCCCGGTTTGACCGTGACGTAGACCTCTTCAAAAGTGCCCTCAAGGACTGCATGTACAACGCCACCCAGGAGGATGACCGCTACAACGAGGAGCGCTTCATCAAGGTCAAGGACCTAGTGGAAAAGCTCCGCGCTGAAACGGCCTGGACCAGAAAGGTCACCGATGTCCGCAATTGGTTTTCATTTCTTGCTCGGGAGGCATACCGAGACACCGGTGAGGAGCACGAAATTTACGACGACTCGCTGGGGAAATCAGGCGGCCAGCAAGAAAAGCTTGCCTACACCATTTTGGCATCGGCGCTGGCATACCAGTTCGGCCTGAACTGGGGAGAAAAACGATCTCGGGCCTTCCGCTTTATTGCGATTGACGAAGCCTTTGGCCGCATGTCTGAGGAAAGTACTAGGTACGGCATGGAGCTGTTCAAAAAGCTCGATCTGCAATTCATGCTGATTACGCCCCTGCAAAAACTGAACATCATCGAGGACTATGTCCAGTCGATCCATTACATACACAACTATGAGGGAAAGAATTCGGTCGTCCGGAACATGACAGTCGCGGAGTACCGGGCCAAGAAGGAAGAATTCCTGTTGGAGACAAACACAGCACAAGCGGTAACTGTCGAGGAAACCAATGCTTACGCCTGATCAAATAAAGGAGAAATGCCTGCGTATCTGGCAGTCTGACGGGTTTTGGCGCGAGGTTTCCTGTGCCCTGGAATTCACGCCCATAAGCATATCGCTTGGCAAGCCATCTCCAAGAGAACTACTTGAAAGGTTCCCGGATGTCTCCGCATGGTCGCGCTCATTACAGACGGCCAGTAAGGCGGCCAAGGGATACGGTTATGTGATCAGGTTTACCGAATCGGCCCATCGTCAGCTGGGTCAGCAGCAGATCCCTACGTCTGCGGAGTTCGAGACGCTTGACGATTTTTTGAGGTTCACGGGTAAGACCAAAGACTTCAGCACATACCAGGGCCTCATGGAGGTCACCCGTGAAACAGCTTTGGCCCCTGATCAAATCACGGAATGGATCAAAGGGCACCCTCTCAAAACGATTGACGCTGCAACCGTTTGGCCACGTATTATTGTCGCTTGCAACAACTTCATGGAAAACCCGAGTCGAAACCTTTATCTGCGCCAACTGGACATTCCAGGGATAGACACGAAATTTATCGAGAACAACAAGGCGCTTCTGCGGGATCTGCTCGACATTATTCTGCCGACCAAGGCTATCAATCACGCTGTTTCCGGGCTGGCCGGCAGCGGGTTTGAGCGACGTTATGGGCTAAAACATGATGAAACGCTGATACGCTTCAGGATACTGGACAAGAGCCTATCCCCATGGCCAAGCGCAACCGATATGTCACTCCCCGCCTCGGAGTTTTGTTCCCTTGACCTCCCATGTGAGCGGGTGTTTTTCACTGAGAACAAGATTAACGCCCTGAGCTTCCCTGAACATGAAGGTGCAATAGTGGTATTCGGGGGCGGATATGGGGTGTCAGCGATAAAAAATGCTGAGTGGCTGAAAAAAAGAGAGCTTTGGTATTGGGGCGACATCGACACCCATGGTTTTTCGATTTTGTCGCAGTTCAGAGCTTATTTCCCTGGTGCGAAATCGTTGTTCATGGATCATGCAACCTTAATAGCATTCAAGCCCCTCTGGGGAAAAGAGGAAGACCAGAAAAGATGCATGAGCAACGTGCCGAATCTCACCGAGTCTGAGGGAAAGCTTTACAGGGCGCTCCAGCAGAATGTATATGGCCAGAATGTTCGCCTTGAACAAGAACAGATCGGTTTTTCGTACGTGACTGCAACATTGTCTAAATTATACCGTAAGCGTAAACTTCCCTAAAACGAAGCCATGTTAAAAGTAGAGCTTTCTGGCATTATTAAGCGCCAGGAGGTTCAGATGAAGAAGAGCCGTTTCACCGAAACCCAGATTATCGCGATTCTCAAAGAGGTTGAGTCCGGCATGCTGGTAAAGGATGTCTGCCGCACGCACGGAATCAGTGATGCGACCTACTACAACTGGAAGTCCAAGTACGGCGGTATGTCGGTTTCCGATCTCAAGCGGATGAAAGAGATGGAACAGGAACTCAGCCGTCTCAAACGCATGTACGCTGACATGGCTCTTGAAAATCGTGCCATGAAGGATCTGATTGAAAAAAGGGGATGTCCCTATTTTCTGAAGAGTTCAGCACACTCTATATTATATACAAACCTACAAGCCCATCCCTACGAGGTCTCGGCGTAAGCTGAATATTATTTGGCTTGGCTACCGGAGCTTTCTCTTGACAAACTGATTTTCTGTTGTGTATACACCTCAAGCTCTCAAAAACATTCAAAAGCAGGCAGAATATATTCTCCAGAGTTTCCTGTACCAAGATTGCCATTCCCTGATGCCGTATCAACATCTTGGATTTTGGCAGGAAGATCATATGCGACTTCATCCCCGCTTTTTCAAGAGAAGACGTTTGAGGCCAAGCAACAATACTATGCATTGTGTGCATGCTCGGAAACGCCGTATATCCATAGCTTCTTAGGATATACGGCGTTTTTTTTTACGATTCCCGCCGGTACTTACCACACTTGGAGGATGATACATATGTCAAGAATCAGGCTTGCCGTTTTTGCCGTCTTTCTGTTGCTAGCCGCAGGATGTGTTACAACGCGCATCGAACCGGACACTCAGGTTGTCATGGATACTCCATCCCAGTTATCTGGCATTCCGGCTGGTTCGACCGTACAGATCATCTCTCTTGATCGGGGCAATAACTGCAGGTATGCCTCTGCAGACAAATTGCGAACTAGATTGGAAGAACTAATGAAAAAAGTGCAGGAAACCGCACCTGAACATGCTTTCCGCATTGTGAGTGGAAACACTGCGAATGCCGATTACCTTATGAATGTTGATCTGTTTTGCTCCTATCGCCAGGATTCGACGGCAGATACAAGGTTTAACACGGTTACCCTAAAGCAAGAGAAAGAGATTACCAACAGCAATGGCGAACCAATTAACGGTTATGAGTATCTGGTGACGGAAACCACCAAGTCGGCCACAGGTTCTTTCATTGCCTCTGTTTCAATATACGAACGCAAGAATCTTATCCCCATAGGCTATTTCAATGTCATTGCCTATGATACATCGACCACACCGCAAAACGGCAAGCCTGCCGAAGCTACCGTGCTATTGGGACAGCTTGGTCAGCAGGTTGTTGCCAAGGTGAAAGATATGGTGAATCGCGACAAAAAACCGGTGGGCGCATTTATGCCAGAGCGGTCCAATGAGAATCTGAAGAAAATGGTCCTCTCCGGACCGACCCCGACGCTCCTTTCGAAAATCTCTTCTCTACTGCCAATGGAGCCAGCTTCCATCCCGGCAAAACTGAACCTTGAATATTACAACAGCCTAAAGCTTGCCAATGAAGAACGACGAAAAAAGGGAGAGAAAGACGTAATCGATCGTTCCATGGAGCTTGATTTGAGCAACTACTATCTTTTTCTGACCGTCAAGGAAGCGCTTGATGTATCACCGTCATCCATTCTTGAAGTATTCGAGGGGCATTCTCGCATACTCGGGTTAACAGCTGATGACGGACTGGTACGCGCCTCTGCCCACGCGTTGGGACGACTTGAAGTAAATGCACGGCGTCTGGGTATAAAGCTTGGTGACAGCGGGACGGAACTGGCGCTCAACGAATTATCGCCGGAGGAACTGGTCCAACATGCCGAAGAAATCACAACGGCAGAGACTGTTCCCATCAGCCCATCGGTAAAGCTGGCCAACACGGGTGAGCAACCATCCACCAAATCTCAAAAACGTTCAAAGAAAAAATAGTGAAAGGTTGTCATCATGCAGACAAACGAAACACGACTTTATACAAATGCACCAATGCACACTCTCTTGTTTATTATCCTGGTTGCTATCGTAACAATGTTGAGCGGCTGTGCCACGGAACGTAAACTTTTTGCCACCTACACCATGCCTCCTCAAATCGTTAGTAATGTCTCTGATGTTGCGAAGGTGGTCATCATGCAACCCAAGGTGAAAGTACAATCGAATGTACCGGGCCGTTTTGATGACCTATCTGCTGCTTACCTAAAAGAGCGTTTAAGTGCCAAGATATACAATGAACAGTATATTAAGGTCGCTGATGATTTGTACGGAAATGGTGGAGCAAAACTGAACAGCCTGACCGGGAGGCTGCCCGGCAGCTTCGGTCTGCGGCATGCCAGTTCAGAAAAAATGCTGGGAGCGCAAATCTCTATAGTTTCCGACCTTACGTTCCGTGAAAATCGAGGTACTGACGTGGTTAGCGTTGAATTAAAAACCGTTCCCTATGTCATTAAATACAGCAAAAAAGGCGTTCCCTCATCATCCGCAGACACCAAAAATGCTTCTGTCCGTCGCAAGGAAACAAAGGTTGATTATCGTGAACATACACTTGAAGGGAACCTTGACGTATCAATCAGAGGAGCCGACGGAAAGGTTTTGTATGCTAATCGATTTGAAAACCTAAAGGTAAACAGAAAAACAGGAGGAGATACTCTTCAGGAAACCTCGCTACCGCTTTTCTCGCAATTGATGGCAGAGCTGATCGATGACTCCCTCGATACCGTGGTTAAGTCCATTAGTCCCTACAAGGAAACTCGCCCGCTTGTACTGAACGACAAGGGAGACCCGAAATCAATTACCCTGATGAAAGCAAGCGCCTACAGCGAAGCCATGGAAGCCTTGCAGCCGCTTGTTAAATCTTTTGAGGCAAAGCAGAAATCCGTAGAAGAAAGTATCAACAAGGCCTACGAAGACGAGTTGCGCAAACTTGAACAGACCATCAAGGATCCCAAGGAGCTTGCCGCCGCAAGTATAAAAGCAAAGGCTGACAAAGATGCGAAGATCAAGGACGCAGGCAAGCCATTTGTGGCTGATTTTGAAAATATAGGTACATTGCATGAAGTTATGGGAGATCTTGAATTTGCTCATGAATATTACCGTAAATCGCTGGATCTCGACTCAACAAACATCCAGGTAGAACAAAAGCTTGCCCAACTTGTTGCGATTAAAGACAAAGTCAAGGATATGAAGTTGAAAAAGCCTGAAAAAAGAACGACTGATTTTGACAGTAAAGAAAACAAAAGAAGGTGATTACTATGCGCTCTTGCATGAAGAAAATGTTGATGCTGAGTTTAATGCTAGTTATGGCGGGGTGCGCCACCCCCACTACCAAAATAGCTATCAAGCAACCAGGTGAGCTGAAGCTGACCGGTGTGAGCAAAATTGCCATTGCCGGATTCAATACCGTTGATAACCGCGAAATGGGGCGCTATGCGGCAAGCGACGACATGGTGAAGCTTGCGACTAAGGCGGTGCATGACATCTTTTATAAAAGCCCCTTCTATTCACTCGCTGACCCAGGCATTGAAAAGTACATTCTTTCAACGTCACGTGGTGGTGTTAAGGTGAAGCAGAAGATCGATGCGTTTGTCTATGGAAAATTGTGGTGGGAAGTTGCCCCACATGGAGAAGGCGAGTATCACAACATCATTCCCAGCAAGGAAACTCTGGAAAGCTGGAAATACGTACGGTATCAATCCGGCACGACTAAGGATGGCAAGCCGGTTTACAGTACCGCTAGGCTAACCACGCAAATGAAGGATGAACCGATCGTCATCCCGTATCGTTCCGTCAATGCCGCGCTCATAATGAGTATTTCCATTTACCGTATGAATACGCAGGGTAAAATTGAAAAAATTACCCAGCTTTTTGAGATAAGTCGTGATGAAGCAATTCTGAAAAACGGCAAGTTGCTGTTAAAATCAGAGTTGGTTGGAAAAAAAGAGGCCCGGGACAAGGCGGCAATGCTGAAGACAAAGGAAGAGTCCGCCATAACTTCATTTTTTAATACGCTGGCAGGAAAGCAAGAGAGCATAAAAGTGACCGGCGATGTTACAGTTTCCAGAAACCTCACCACTATTCCTTCGTTGCTGAATTACCATATCAACTCATCTGAGCAAGCGATGAAGGAATTTAACAAAAAGGTGGTACCCCATGATGAGGAATTTGAGTTGGAGGTAAAGGCACCGGACAAAGTTACCAGGGAATTGATTCTGTATTCAGCCTATACTGCCAACATCAAATACATTGTTGAAAAAATTCTAACCCAGGAAATTAGCGAAGCAATGGCGCCGATATATGAGCGTCTGGATTTTAGAAAAGGAGTTGCCGAGGCCCTGACCCGCAAACATAAACTTGACTTTGAACGGGAAAACGCTCTGAAGCCCCCCCAAGACCGCAAGCCCTACGTAGCTCCGGAACCTAGAAAAATTGAGGCCGACGCTGAAGCCTACCTGGCGGCACGGGTCGACTATTTGTATAATCTTGCTCTTTCAGAAGAGGCGCTTGGAAACTTCGAACGTGCCTTACAGGTCTGGCGTTTTGCCTTCCACCACTATCGCCCAACCGACCTTTCATTTGCCGACGGGATCGGGCGGTGCCTCTTAGCCCTTGACATGGCTGACAAGCTTTCAGAGGCCAACCTTGCGAAGATAGAAGCGAATAAAGGTGCATACAGCACCACCGGAGGGAGTAAATGAAGATAGTATGCAATATTTTGGGCTTTTTTTTGTTGACACAGGCATTCTTAGTGACGACAGCTCCGGCAGCTGTCCTGGTGTCTCAGAATGTCATGGTTACCGTTGGCTCCGGCGAGACCCGGTACAGCGCTAAAAAGCATCTTGACGAACTGGCCCGCAAGGAAGCCGTACGCACCTACATAAAACGGCTAAACAGCGCGGTCAGCGAGTCAGTCCTGAAGGAAATGTCCGAAGCTCAGGCACAATACGTTGTCTCTACAGTTCCGGGAGACCTAGTGGCCGATGGTGACGGCTACAGGATGCAGTTTACCGTACACCTGCATGAAGAGCGGATTGCCAGGGATCTGAGGAAGGCCGGCGTGGAGGGAGATGGCGGCTGGAGCCGGCGGCTGCTGGTGCTGGAGAGTCCGCCCTCCACCGGCAAACAGGAGCGCCTCTTTCAAAAGACCGGAGCCGGGGTGCGCTATACCAAACTTGTTCAGTATTACACCGACATCCAGCGCATCATCAAAAGCATTATCGTCAAAAAAGCCCAGGATCGCGGCATTTCAGTCGAGGATTTGACTAATCGTGACGGTTACCGGGAGTTTACCAGCAAAGACCGGCATCTGGTCGGAGTATTTTTTGACGCTACCTCATTTGATTTCAGGATCGACCACCAGCTTATCGACCGGATCAAGCAAGACATGCCTGACTCCCTGGTGCTTGAATACCGCATTGATGAACTGTTTCTTGATGAACAAAATAGTACCGTCACGGCTGCCATATCAATGGATATCCGCAACCTGAAATACAACACGATGACCTCCCTGGGAGCACCGGCCCGTGATACACAGCCGGTTGCTTCGTTACAGGAAGAAGCTGTTTTATCCGCATTGCAGGTGGTTGTGGAAAATGCCATCAGTTCTCTGATGCATGAAGAGGGCGGTAAAACAATCACTGCCATGATCATGGCAGCAAACCGTGAAAGTGAGAACGCACCGGTATCGGTGAGCATTATAGGAGGGACGGCTCCCAAGCTATATCAGATCAAATCCGGCCTGGTGAAAAGCGGCATCGTGACGGCAACAGCGGCCGAAATTACTGGCAACCGTCTGAATTTGAAAATCTCCGGCAACAACATCAAAAGCGCAGACCAGTTTATTTTCGAGCATCTGTATCCTCTTTTCGAGACACTAAAAATCAGGCAACCTGGTGAAAAGCAGCTGGAGCTGTCAGGCAAGCGTGCCGTCGTTCGGCTCTGACTGATTGTTCCGGAGGCATTAGATTGTGTGGTACGCCGAGAAACTGTGAAGGAGCAGTGGGGGTAAGTCCCACCTAACAAAGGCCTAGCAAGCTATGCTGGTCCCGAGTCATGTGTGTATTCCGTGAGGTATTCCTGGAATCATAAACAAGTCTACCGTGTCCACTGCGAGTTGCGTCTCAATTAGAAACGGCAGGCCAAGAAACGCTTACCAAAACGGTTCCGGCAGGCTGGATGGGCTGCATGCCGTATCCATCACTACTTCCTACCGGCTCGTGCTGGACTTCCTGATCTGCGAGCAGGAGAGCGTGCCGGTGAATATTGTGAAAATCATGAAACAGCATACGAAACATGTATCCGGAGAAGCCGAATGACCACTCCAGACGGTTCCCTGCATGAACTTGACCGGACGCTGCGGGAAGGGGTGGCGCTGCACGATGCCGGTCGTTTCGAGGGGGCGCTGGCGCTGTACGACACTGCCCTGATCCGCTGGCCGGAAGCACCGCTGCTCTGGAACAACCGGGCCACCACCTTGCTGGAAACGGCACGGTTCGAGGAGGCTGCCGCCAGCTACCGCATGGCGTTGCAGCTGGTCCCGAAGTTGCACGACGCCCGGGTGGCGCTGGCCACCTGTCTGCAGGCCCTGGGCCGGGTGGAGGAGGCGCTGGCGGAAACGGAGACGGTACTGGCCCAGGCGCCGGACCATGCCGAAGCCCACTGGAACCGGGCACTTGTGCTGCTGCTCACCGGCCGGTATGCCGAGGGGTGGCGGGAGTACGAGTGGCGCTGGCGAAAGCGGCGCTTCACCTCGCCTCCGCGCCGTTTCGTACAGCCCGTCTGGCAGGGGGAAGATCCGGCGGGCAGGACCATCCTGATTCATGCCGAACAGGGGTTTGGCGACACGCTGCAGTTCTGCCGCTACCTGCCGCTGCTCTGCGAGCGGGGCGCCACGGTGCTGTTCGAGTGCCACCCGCCGCTGGCCCCCCTGATGGCCACCCTGGACCCGCGGATTCAGGTCTACCCCATGGGGAGCCCGCTCCCTGCCTTTGACTGTCACCTGCCGCTTTTGTCCCTGCCGCTGTGGTTCAATACCACCGCCACCACCATTCCGGCCGCCATCCCCTACCTGACGCCGCCGGCCGACCGCCTCCCCTTCTGGCGCAGCCTGCTGCCGCAGGATGGTTCACTGCGGGTCGGCCTCTGCTGGGCCGGCAAACCCTACCCCGATCCGGGGCGCAGCATTCCGGCGGATTTGCTGGCTCCCCTGGCCGCTCTCCCCGGCATCACCTTCGTTTCACTGCTGATCGGCGAGGGGCAGACCGCGCCCCCCCTTCCCCTGACCGACCTGACTGTGCTGATCCGGGACTTTGCCGACACGGCGGCGCTGATCGCCCAGCTTGATCTGGTGGTCACCATCGACACGGCGGTGGCGCACCTGGCCGGTGCCCTGGGCAAGCCGGTTCTGGTGCTGCTTCCCTGTGCGCCGGACTGGCGCTGGGGGCTGGCCGGAGAACAGTGCCCCTGGTACCCCACGGCGCGGCTGTACCGGCAGGAACGGCGCGGAGCGTGGAGCGACGTTCTGGAACAGCTGGTCAGGGATCTGCGACTGCTGCGGCAAACTCGGCAGGGGTGTTGAGGTTCAGGAAGCTGCGCCGGGCACCGGGAAGGGAAACCAGTTCCTCCCAGGGCAGCATGCGGCTCTGCACCCGGTTGAGCAGGTCCCGTATCCGTTTTTCGCCGTTCTCCAGCATCCGCTCCATCACCGGCAGGCAGCTGGTACGGTAGAGGGCGTGCAGCGGCTCGATGCCGTCCGGACTGAGCGGCACCACGGCATCGTATCCCGGGGCCAGGCCGCAGATATGCCGTACCAGTTCGGGACTCACAAAGGGCATGTCGCAGGCAACCACGAAGACCAGGTCGGTGGGGGCGTGATGGAGGGCGGCGTGGATGCCGGCCAGGGAGCCTTCTCCGGGATAGAGATCCGGCACGGCGGGACAGGGAAGGAAGGAGTACCGTTCGGGGTTGTTGGTCACCAGCAGGGTGCTGGCGAACAGGGAGGCCATGGGCTGGTACACCCGCGCCAGAAGCCGTTCCCCCGCCAGCTCAAGCAGGGCCTTGTCGGTACCCATGCGGCTTGAGGCGCCACCGGCCAGGATGGCGCCGGTGATGCCGGGAAGAGACGAAACGGGGATGCCGGATTGTCCGGCATCCCCGTTGATGTGGGCAGCAAGCGGCATTGCGGAGAATCAGCCGGCCAGGCCGAACTCCTCGTGCAGCACCCGCACGGCCAGTTCGGTGTACTTCTCGTCGATCACCACCGAAATCTTGATCTCGGAGGTGGAGATCATGCCGATGTTGATGTTGTTCTTGGAGAGAGCGGCGAACATGCGGGTGGCCACACCGGCATGGCTGCGCATTCCCAGACCGACGATGGATATCTTGGCGATGTTCTCGTCGGCCTGTACTTCCTTGGCCTGAACTTCCTTGGCCGCCTCGCTGGTGATCAGGAGCGCCTTCTTCAGGTCGGCCTTGGTGACGGTGAAGGTAAAGTCGGTGAGACCGTCGTGGCTCACGTTCTGAACAATCATGTCCACCGAAATGGCTGCGTCGGACAGCGGGGTCAGCAGACGGGCGGCGATGCCCGGCTTGTCGGGTACCCCCAGAACGGCAATCTTTGCCTCGTTCTTGTCGTAGGCAACTCCTGAAACCAGAATTCCTTCCATATCCGTATCCTCCCTGGTAACCATGGTACCGGTATTGTCGTTCAGGCTTGAGCGGACATGCACGTCCACGTTGTATTTCTTGGCAAACTCAACGGAGCGGATCTGCAGGACCTTTGCCCCCAGGCTGGCCAGCTCCAGCATTTCGTCGTAGGAGATCTTCTCCACCTTGCGGGCATCCTTGCAGACGTTGGGGTCGGTGGTGTAGACGCCGTCCACGTCGGTATAGATTTCGCAAACATCGGCCTTCAGGGCCGCCGCCAGCGCCACCGCCGAGGTGTCGGAACCGCCCCGCCCCAGGGTGGTGACGTTGCCGTCCTTGTCCATGCCCTGGAACCCGGCCACGATCACGATGCAGCCATCCTTCAGGTCGGCGCGCATCTTTGTGTCGTCAATGCTTTCGATCCGGGCCTTGGCATGGGTGCTGTCGGTGATGATCGGTACCTGCCAGCCCTGGTAGGACTTGGCCTTGTACCCCAGCGACTTGAGATGCATGGCCAAAAGGCCGATGGTCACCTGCTCGCCGGTGGCCACCACCACGTCGTACTCGCGGTTGTCCGGGATGTCGCACATTTCATTGGCCAGGGCCACCAGCTTGTTGGTCTCGCCGGACATGGCGGAAACTACCACCACCACTTCGTTGCCGGCTTCGTAGGTTTTGATGATCCGTTTGGCAACATTTTTGATACGGTCCGTCGTACCCACCGATGTGCCGCCGTATTTCTGGACTACCAGTGCCATGCTGCGCTCCTTCACATGATTATTCTGTTACGGTACAAAGGTCGCCAAAAATACCAGAAACCCCTGTCAGGATACAAGTTTTTTCTTACGCTCGTCGCGCAGCAGCGCAAGAAGTTTTCTGCTCCGTTCTCCGTGGGCCGACAGGGTGATCCGGCGGTACTCCTCCCCCAGCCACTGGAAACTGGCGGCAAGATACTCCCCCGCTATGACACCGGGAATCCGTTCCGGCCACTCCAGCAGGCAGATGGCGTCTCCCCCCAGGCGGTCCAGCAGCCCCAGCTCCAGGGCATCATCGGCGCCCCGCAGGCGATAGCAGTCGTAATGCAGGATCGGCACGGTGCCCGGATATTCGTTAAGGATGGCAAAGGTGGGAGAGGCCACCAGGTTAGCCGCCTCCGGCGAGGCGCCGGCCACCACTCCCCTGACGAAACAGGTCTTGCCGCCCCCCAGTTCACCGGAGAGGGTAACGATATCGCCCGCCAGGAGCAGCCGTCCCAGGGAGGCGCCCAGGGCCTCCGTCTCAGCGGGGGAGACGGTTTCGAATTCGATTTCCTCGCCCCTGTCCGTGTGCAGGGGCTCCCGAGCGGTCATACGCGCCTACCCCAGCAGGGTGCGGATGATGTCGATCCGCGCCACGATCCCCAGCAGCCGGTTATGCTCCACCACCGGCAACGCATTGACGTGGTGGCTGCTCATCAGGTCCGCCGCCTCGCTGATATCGGCGCCGGGAGCGATGGTGATCACCTCGTGCTGACAGATGTCGGCAACGGTCTTGCCCCCCATCTTCTTCAGCTCCCGCTCCAGCACTTTTTCCGACTCAAGGTAGATCACCCAGTCGAACAGGCTGATCACCGTGGGCAGATGCAGGCTCTTGCCCAGTTCGATCAGGTCCGACTCGGTGACGATTCCCACCAGGGCACCTTCGGCATCCAGTACCGGCACGGAACCGATCCGTTTGCTCACGAACAGGTCGGCCAGTTCGCGGATGGAGGTCTGGGGGGTGACGGTCACGACGTCGCGGGTCATGATATCGGCAACGGTTGTCATATGATGCTCCTTTGTCCTGAATTCAGCGATCTGGTCTGCTGGCGATTCAGCAGACGGTTGAAGGCACGGGGCAGCCGCTCCATCAGATCGGAGGCGGTCATGCCGATCTCTCCCTGTTCTCCCGCCACCAGGTCGCCGGCCAAACCGTGGAGGTAGACCCCCAGGCGGCAGGCGTTCCAGGGAGGATAGCCCTGGGCCAGTAGTGCGGCGATGATGCCGGTCAGCACATCTCCCATGCCGCCGGAAGCCATGCCGGGATTGCCGCTGCCGTTGATGGCGGTGAGGCCGTTGGGGGCAACCATGATGGTGCGGGCTCCCTTGAGCACGAGATAGACACCGTGCGTGCGGGCAAACTCCTGGGCCACGGCGATCCGCACCGCGGCAACGTCGGGAATGGGGGCGCCGTGCAGCCGCGCCATCTCGCCGGGATGGGGGGTCAGGACAACCGTCTGGGGTGCCCGACGCTGCAGTACCGACCTATCTTCGGCAATGGCGTTCAGACCGTCGGCATCGATCACCATCGGCAGCGTCGCCGACTCCAGCAGGCCGTGCACCAGGGCAACGGTTTCGGGGTGCCGGTCAATGCCGGGCCCCAGCGCCAGCACATCCCTGGCTGCCAGCAGACCCTCGATGACCGGCCGTGCCTGCGCGGCCAGAAAGCCGTTCTCCAGGGCGGGCAACGCCACCGTCATCACCTCGGTGGTCTTGACCTCGGCGATCTGGTGCAACTGTTCCGGCAGCGCCAGGGTCACCAGCCCGGCTCCGGCCCGCACCGCGCTGTTGGCCGCCAGCACCGCCGCACCGGTCTTGCCCGGTGAACCGGCCACCACCAGGCAGTGACCGCAGTTCCCCTTGTGGGCGGTACGGGCACGCCGCATCGCCAGAGCGGCCGCCTGGCATTCGTCCAGAAACTCGTACCCCACGGCGGTTTCGCTCACCTGCTGGGGAATGCCGATATCCGCCACCACCAGCCGCCCCACATGCTCGGCACCGGGGTAGAGCACATGGCCCAGCTTGGCGCAGGCAAAGGTGACGGTCAGGTCGGCGCGCACCGCCTGCCCCATCACGCTGCCGGTGGTGCCGTGAATGCCGGAGGGGATATCCACGGCCGCCACCCGGCCCGGCGCCCGGTTGATCAGGGCCACCGCTTCGCGGTAGACGCCGCGCAGTTCGTGGTTCAGGCCGGTCCCCAGCAGGGCGTCAACCAGCAGGTCGGCCGCCTGGATATCGCCATGGTAGCGGCTGGTCAGCTCCCCCTCTTCCGGGCAGAAGCAGAGAATATCGTCCGGCAGCAGTACCAGCGAGATCAGGGCGTCCCCCTTGATCTCCTCCCGTCGGGCCAGCACGATCACCTGCACCTGCCAGCCCCGTTCCAGCAGATGGCGGGCGATGACGTAGCCGTCGCCGCCGTTGTTGCCCTTGCCGGCAAAAACGACCGCCCGTTTGCCGCCGTCTCCCCCGTACGCCGCAACAATCTCTTCGGTACAACGGCGACCGGCGTTCTCCATCAGCTCGTGGCCGGGAATTCCGAATTCCTTGATGGCCCGGCGGTCGATCTCCTGCATGGCATGGGCGCTGATCACTTTCATGCTGTCTCCAGAACCACCATGGCAACGGCATTGCCGCCGTCATGGGACAGGGAAAGGTGAACGACGGTCGCCCCCCGTTCTTCGAAAATCTGCCGGGAACAGCCGGACAGATGCAGCTCCGGTTTGCCTGCGGCTGTAGAACGGACTTCGATTTCCGTCCAGGAGAGGCCATCCCGCAGACCGGTGCCCAGGGCCTTCACCAGCGCCTCCTTGGCGGCGAAGCGGGCCGCATAGCTGGCCGCCGCCTGTTTGCGGGGAGCGCAGTATGCCTGCTCCGCCGGGGAAAACAGCCGGTCCAGCAGCCCCTGGTTCCCCTCATCGATGAACCGCTGGAAGCGGGCTATTTCAACCGTATCAACACCGATGCCGAGAATCATGTCACACCCGTTCCCTTCACGCCCCGACGGAGTACGGCCCGTCACGCACAGCTCCCTATATACTGCATCCCGGCGTAATTATCCACGGCGTTCCGTCAATGACGCTGCAGCGGGATTGCACGGCAGCGCACCAGCAGCGGATCGACCGGCGACAGACCGGAGAACGGCGTAACGGCAGTGGCGATCAGCCGGCTCCTGAAACGCGGCGGCCCGTTGGCCTACGGTCCCGGATACGGTACGGTCGGCAGACCGGCCCTGATCCAGGGGATGATGCCCTGGCTCACGTTGTAAACGGTTGCGTAGCCCGAGTCGGTCAAAAACTTCGCGGCAGGCGCGGTGCGGTTGCCGCTGCGGCAGATCAGGATAACCGGCTTGTCCGGTGGTGCCACCGCCCTGACCTTCTTCAGCCATCCTTCCGGATCAACCACCCTGCGGGCCTCGTCAAACAGGGTAAGCAGGTGGCTGCCGGCAATAATACCGGTCTGCCGCCATTCCGGCTCGGTACGGATATCGATGACCGGTACCCCCTTTTTCAGCAGGGCGGCCAACTCCTCGTTATTGACGCCTATCACGCCCGCCTCCGCAGGCAGGACACGCCCCCAAAGCATCATACATGCGACCACGACATACCACACCAGTCTGACCATACACACCCATCCCTTCTTTGCGTCCTAACGTTTCAGCCGCACCGGACCATCACAGATTATCGTCACGCTCGCGGTAACGCGCCACGATCTCCTTCGCCTCCGGATAGCGCAGCTGCTCAAGCCGGGAAAATACCTGCGCGCTGTCGATAAAAACCGCAAACTCGCTTTGTCGCTTGCCCGGCTCCACGGTCACCGTCGCGTCAGCGAGGTTCCTTTCAAGTTCGGCGGCAAGACCTGCCGCCCTGGGCTGCTGCCCTCAGGATGCACAATACTGGATCAGGATATTCATGACCACTGTCCTCCTGTGCCGATCTGACCATCACTTCCTGTATACCGCCTCTCCCCGCTTCCTTGCAATGCCCTTCGACGCTATGCTACAACCGTCCCCATGAGTTCAGCCCTGCACACCCCCATGATGAAGCAGTACCTGGAGATCAAGTCCCGGCATCCGGACAGCATCCTGTTCTTCCGCATGGGCGATTTCTACGAGATGTTCCTGGAAGACGCTCTGTTGGCGTCGAAACTCCTGGACATCACCCTTACCTCCCGCAACAAGGGGGGAGCCGACGAGATCCCCTTCTGCGGCGTCCCCTACCACTCGGTCCAGCCCTACGTCGCCCGCCTGATCGAGGCGGGCCATCGGGTAGCCATCTGCGAACAGGTGGAGGACCCGAAACAGGCCAAGGGGATCGTGAAGCGGGACGTGGTCAAGGTGGTTACCCCGGCCCTGGTGACGGAGGCCGAATCCCTGGCGCCGGAGGAAAACTCCTACCTGCTCTCCCTCTGCCCCTCCGGTCCGCGCTGGGGAGCCGCTTGGCTTGATCTCTCCACCGGTGAGTTCAAGGTATCGGAACTGGAGAGCCTGAGCGCCACCGCGGCCCTGGCTGCCTCACTTGCCCCCCGGGAACTGCTGCTTCCCGAGGCAGTGAAGCGCGAGCCGCCCGCTGAACTGGCCCTGGTCATGGGGGACCGCCCCCGCTCCACCGTGCCCGACTGGGTACTGGACCGGGAATACGCGGCCCGGCTGGTCTGCGACCGCTTCGGCGTGGCACTGCCGGAGGCCCTGGGGCTTTCCCCCGCTGCCGCCGCTCTACCGGCAAGCGGGGCGATTTTGCACTACCTGCAGGAGAACCGGCACGCCACCCTCCCCCACCTGCGGGATCTTACCGTGGTCAGCCAGACCGACTACCTGGCCCTGGACCCGGTTACCCGCCGCACCCTGGAACTGACCGCCACCATGGCCGAGAACAAGAAGGCCGGCTCGCTTCTGGGCTGCCTGGACCGCACCGTGACCGCCATGGGGGCCCGTACCCTCAAGCAATGGATCGCCCATCCCCTGGTGCGTACCCCTGAGATCGTCCGTCGTCTCGATGCCGTGGAGGAACTGGCCCGGGCCGGCGAGCTGCGGGACGAGCTGGCCCGCCTGCTCAAGAATATCCACGACCTGGAGCGGCTGAACGGGCGGATCGCCATGGCCGGCGCCAACGGCCGGGATCTGCGCTCCCTGCTGGACTCGCTGGAACAGATACCGGTCATACAGCGGTTGCTGGTCGACACCCGGTCAGAGTTGATCCGCGAGTGCAGAGACTCCCTCGATCCCCTGGACGACCTGCGGGACCGGATCGGCCGGGCCATTGTCCCCTCCCCGCCCTTCTCCCTGCGGGAAGGGGGGATCATTGCCGAGGGCTACCATGCGGAGCTGGACGAACTACGCACCATCAGCCGCGAGGGCAAGGGATTCATCGCCCGACTGGAGGCCCGGGAGCGGGAGCGGACCGGCATCGGTTCCCTCAAGATCCGCTACAACCGGGTGTTCGGCTACTACATCGAGATCACCAAGTCAAACCTCTCCGGCGTGCCGGCCGACTACATCCGCCGCCAGACCGTGGCCAATGCGGAGCGGTTCATCACCGAAGAGCTGAAGAACTACGAAGAAAAGGTGCTGGGGGCGGAGGAACGGATCTGCGACCTGGAGTACAGCCTGTTCCAGGAACTGCGGGAAGAGGCGGCGGCCCATGGGGCGGCCCTCAGCCGTACCGCCGCCGGCCTGGCGCTGCTGGACATCCTGCAGGGGCTGGCCACGGTGGCGGTGGAGCGGAACTACTGCCGCCCCACCGTGGACGACGGCGACCGGATTGAAATCATCGAAGGGCGCCATCCGGTGGTGGAGGCCATGAACCTGGGGGAGCGGTTCGTGCCCAACGACACCCTGCTGGACGGCGAAGCTCACCAAATTCTGATGATCACCGGCCCCAACATGGCCGGTAAGTCCACCTACATGCGCCAGACCGCCCTGATCGTGCTGATGGCCCAGATCGGCTGTTTCGTGCCGGCAACCTCGGCCCGTATCGGCATCGCCGACCGGATCTTCACCCGGGTCGGGGCCGGCGACAACCTGGCCCGGGGCCAGTCCACCTTCATGGTGGAGATGATGGAAACCGCCCACATCCTGCGCAATGCCACCCCGAAAAGCCTGGTGGTGCTGGACGAGATCGGCCGGGGCACCTCCACCTTCGACGGCCTTTCCATCGCCTGGGCCGTGGCCGAATACCTGCACGACACCGAACAGTGCCGGGCCCGCACCCTGTTCGCCACCCACTACCACGAACTGGCCGAGTTGGCGGCCAGCAGGGAGCGGATCACCAACCTGACCGTGGCGGTGCGGGAGTGGAACGATCAGGTGATCTTCCTGCGTACCATCGTCCCCGGCGCCGCCTCCCACTCCTACGGCATCCAGGTGGCCCGGCTGGCCGGCATGCCGGCGGATGTCATCGAACGGGCCAAAGAGGTGCTGAAGAACCTGGAGGAGGGGGAATTCGAGCAGGGAGCGCCCCGCATCGCCAAATCGCACCGTAAGACGGCAATCCCGGACAGCCGGCAGTTTTCCCTCTTTGAACCGCAGGGGGATCTGTTGCGGGAACGGTTGAAAAAACTGAACATTTCTGGTATGACCCCTCTGGAAGCTCTCAATCTGCTGGACGAACTGAAAAAAATGGTCTGATGATCCACTACCTGCGTTACATAGCGCTGCTCTGCGCCCTGCTCCTGTTCTGCAGCGGCGTGGCGGCCGCAGCTCCCCGGAAGGCGCCATCCCCGCATCCTGCCGCCACCGTCACCAAAGCTCCCCCCACAGCCTCACCGGCCCACGTTCAGGAAATCAAGTACTGGTCCAACCCCGACTACACCCGCATCGCCATCGCCCTCGACCGTGACACCACCTGGAAAAGCAATGAACTGGACAAGGGAAGCGCAGGCAAGCCGGGACGGATTTTCATCGACATCCAGAACGCCAGGCTCGGCCCGGCGGTCAAGGATATCCCGATCGGCGACGGCCTGCTGAAAAAGGTACGGGTCGCCCAGTTCAAGCCCGGGGTGGTCCGCATCGTCCTCGATACGGATAACTTCAAGGATTACAAGATATTCCCCCTGTCCGATCCGGCACGGCTGATCATCGACGTACGGGGAGAACGGCGGGAAGAGATCCACCGCCTGGAAGCCACCCTCTCCAGTCAGGTGCAGGAAGCGGCTGTTCCGGCACCGGCCGCACCGGCAAAGGCCGAGCAGCCGGTGCCGCCTCCCCCGCTCCCGGCTGCGGAAAAACCGGCCAAGGGGCGCAAGACGCCACCTGTCTCCAAGATCCGCAGAATTGTCGTGGATCCCGGTCACGGCGGCCACGATCCCGGCGCCGTGGGTCCCACCGGCCTGCAGGAAAAAGAGGTGGTGCTGTCCATCGGCCTGAAACTGCGGGAGTTGCTGAAGGAAGAACTGGGCCTGGATGTCGTGATGACCCGCTCGACGGATGTGTTCATTCCGCTCGAAGAACGGACCGCCATCGCCAACAAGGTGGGAGCCGATCTCTTCGTCTCCATCCATGCCAACGCCGCCCCCAACCGTTCGGCCGCCGGCATTGAAACCTATTACCTGAACCTGGCCAAAACCGAGAAGGTGGCACAACTGGCCGCCAAGGAGAACGGCACCACCCTGGAAAAGGTCAGTGTGCTGCAGGCGATTCTCTTCGACCTGATGGCCAATTACAAACTGAACGATTCCGCCCACCTGGCCGAGGAGATCCAACGGGCGCTCTACAAGGCGACCAAAAGCAGATACCCGGAGACCAAAAATCTGGGAGTCAAGCAAGGTCCCTTCTACGTGCTGGTGGGAGCCACCATGCCCAGCATCCTCACCGAAGTCGCCTTCATCAGCAACAGCGTCGAGGAAGCGCACCTGAGAAATCCCGCCTACCTGCATCTGGCCGCCGAAGGGATCATGGAGGGGGTCAGGAGCTACATCGCCAGCCTGAAGTAATGTCCGCTCTTCTCTACATCGTGGCAACTCCCATCGGCAACCTGGAGGATATGACCTTCCGGGCGGTGCGCATGCTCAAGGAGGTGGCGCTGATCGCCGCCGAGGACACCCGCCACTCCCGCAAGCTGCTGGCCCACTACGGCATTACCACGCCGCTCACCTCCTACTTCGATCACAATCAGACCCTGAAGGGGGAGCGGATTCTCGCAACCCTGCGGGACGGCAAGAGCGTCGCCCTGATCTCGGACGCCGGGACTCCCTGTATCTCCGACCCCGGCTACCACCTGGTGCGCGATGCGCTGGCCGAGGGGATACGGGTGGTACCGCTGCCCGGAGCCTGCGCGGCCGTAACCGCGCTTTCGGCTGCCGGCCTGCCCACGGACAGTTTTCACTTCGCCGGTTTTCCGCCGGCCAGGGAGGGAAAGCGCCGCAGCTTCCTGGCAGCCCTCGCCGGGGTACGGGCAACGCTCGTTCTTTACGAAGCTCCTCACCGGCTGGCGGCAACGCTGGCCGATATAGCCGCGGTTCTCGGAAATCGGCAGCTGGCGGTGGCGCGGGAACTGACCAAGCTGTACGAGGAGTTTCTGCACGGCACGGCACATACGCTGCTGGAGCAGGTACGGGACGGTCGGGAGCGGGGCGAGGTGGTGATCCTGATCGCCCCCGGCGACGGCATGTCGGCGGCTCCGGAGGGGCCTGCGCCGGAAGAACGCTTGCGGACTCTGCTGGCTCAGGGCCACTCGGTCAAGGAGGCGGCGGCCCTGGTGGCCGCAGCCACCGGCCTGCCCCGCCGGGAGCTGTACGCCCAGGCTCTGCTGCTGCGCTAGCAGTTAAGCGATGATCTGCTATACTTAGCCCCGAATACGGCAGACCCGCCGGTTCCGGAGACCCTTGATGCCCCTTGCACGCTTCAGCGACAAACGACTGGCTCTGCTGACCTTTTTCGGCCTCGTCTGTGCCGGTCTGCTGGGCAACTACTTCAAGCTCACCCTCTTTCTGAATGTCGACTTTCTGTTCGGCAGTATCTTCGCCCTGCTGGCCCTGCAGCGCCTGGGACATGGTCCCGGCATCGCCGCCGCCCTGCTGATCTCCTCCTACACCTACGCGCTCTGGAACCACCCCTTCGCCATCATCATCCTGACCGCCGAGGTCGCCGTGGTGGGCTGGCTGGTGTTTCGTCGCCGTCTGGGAATGGTGGTGGCCGACACCCTGTACTGGCTTGTCGTCGGCATGCCCCTGGTCTACCTGCTCTACCACCTGGTCATGGGGACCACCCTTGAAAACACCATGGTGAT
The DNA here is from genome assembly GCF_933509905.1 of Trichlorobacter ammonificans. Taxonomy (GTDB): domain Bacteria; phylum Desulfobacterota; class Desulfuromonadia; order Geobacterales; family Pseudopelobacteraceae; genus Trichlorobacter; species Trichlorobacter ammonificans. Next base: position 1,728,224 of record NZ_OW150024.1, read on the forward strand.
CATGGTGAAGCAGGCGATGAACGGCATCGTCAACGCCCTGATCGCCCGGATACTGTTCAGCCTCTGCCGGTACTGCTCCCGCGATATCGAATTTTCCTTCCGGGAAATAACCCACAATATCCTCAGTTTTTTCATCCTCTGCCCCACGCTGCTGATCATGGCCCTTTCCAGCCGTGCCGACTTCAGCGATGCCGACCAGCAGATCCGGCGCCTGCTGCGCCAGGATATCGGCCAGATGCAGAACCGCCTGGAAACCTGGATTCACAACCGTACCACCGCCGTGAGCTTTCTTGCCGCTGAAGCGGCCCGACGGACGCCCCGCCAGATGCAGCCGCTGCTTGAGCAGAGCCGGTTGTCCGACGATAACTTCCGGCGCATTCTGCTGCTGGACCGCTCCGACATCAGCAGTGCCGCCTCGCCGCAGAGCACCGGAGCGGTCGGCATTTCCTTCGCCGACCGCCCCTACCTGCCCATCGTCAGACAAACGTTACAGCCGATGCTGTCGGAAGTGGGGCCAAGTCGAATCGACCCCGCCAGTCCGCGCGTGCTGGCTCTGGCGCCGATCCTGCGGGCAGGAGCCTACGACGGCTGCATCGCCGGCGTGCTCGACCTGGCACAGATCCGCGCCTACCTGGAAAAAAGCTCCCGGCATTCCAGCAGCTACTTCACGCTGCTTGACCGCCACGGCCATGTCATCACCTCCAACCGCGGCGACCAGCGGGCCATGACCCCGTTCCGGCGCGAGGCCGGAACACTTTCCCCCCTCGGTGACGGTCTCGCGCAATGGATTCCCCGTCTTCCGGCCAACACGCCGGCCACCGAGCAGTGGAAACAATCGTTCTACGTGGCCGAAAGCAGCATCGGAAAGCAGAACGAATGGCGGCTGATTCTGGAACAGCCGCTGGCACCGCACCAGAAATTGCTGGCAACCCGCTATGCCAAACGTCTGACCCTGCTGTTCGGGCTGCTGCTGGCCACGCTGGCCGTTGCCGAGCTGGTCAGCCGCAGATTCGCCCTGACTATGGAGCAGTTGCGGGCGATGACGGAAAATCTGCCGTCCCGCCTGGCCTCCGGCGACATCATGATCGAGTGGCCGAAAAGCTCGGTGGTCGAAACCAGTGTACTGGTCCGCAACCTGCAGGAGATGGCCAAGACCATGTTCCAGCAGTTCCAGCGGATCCGTCTGATCAACGCCACCCTTGAAGAGCGGGTTGCCGAACGGATGCAGGCGTTCGCCGAAAGCGAGGAGCGCTACCGCAGCCTCTTTGAAAACCATGCCGTGGTCATGCTGTTGATCGACCCGCAGACCAGCCATATCCTGGCTGCGAATCCGGCCGCCGAAGCCTTCTACGGCTGGTCGGCCGCAGAGCTGGCCACCAAGAAACTGCAGGATATCGACACCCTGGCGCCTGAGACAATCGATGAGGAGCTGCGCCAACTTCTCTCCAGGCATTATAATCACTACTTTCTGACCCATCGCCTGGCCGACGGTACGCTTCGGGACGTGGAGGTGTTCAGTTGCCCGGTGCAATCGGGAGGAACAACCGTTCTCTTTGCCATCGTTCACGACATCACGGAACGGTGCCGGGCCGAGCGGGAGCGCGAGCAGTTCCATGCCTTTTTCACCACCGCCGCCGACCTGATGTGCATCGCCGACCCCCACGGTGCTTTCAGGCAGGTCAATCCGGCCTGTTGCGAGGTGCTGGGCTACAGTGAGGAAGAGTTGCTTTCGCGCCCCTTCCTCGACTTCATCCATCCCGACGACAAACAGCGCACGGTGGAGGAGATGGCGCGGCAACTGCAGTCCGGCTATTCCCTCAACTTCGAAAACCGCTATATCCGCAAGGATGGTTCGGTCTGCTGGCTTTCCTGGCGCGCCATTTACAACAGCGATGACCGGACCACCTATGCAACGGCCCGTGACATATCAGAGCTGAAACGGGCTGAAGCAGAACTGCGCCAGGCCAAGGAGGCTGCCGAAGCGGCGAGTGTCGCCAAGAGCAGCTTTCTGGCGACCATGAGCCACGAAATCAGAACCCCGATGAACGGCGTTATCGGTATGACCGACCTGCTGCTGGACACCAGCCTGGACCCGACCCAGCGCGAATACGCCGAACTGGTCAAATATTCCGGCAGAAGCCTGCTGCGCCTGATCAACGACATTCTGGATCTCTCCAAAATCGAAGCGCACAAGATCGAGTTGGAAAGCGAGCCGTTCAATCTGCGCACTGCGATTACGGGTACCGTGGAGCTGCTTTCCCTGAAAGCCCGTGAAAAAGGGCTGACCATTGACTGGACCGTTGCCGACGATGTGCCGCTGCTGCTCAAGGGGGACGAGGGACGATTGCGCCAGATTCTGACCAACCTGCTGGGCAACGCCGTCAAGTTCACCGCCCAGGGCCGGGTCTCCCTTGCGGTAACGCGGCAGGCGCTTGCGGAGCACCGGACAACACTGCATTTCGAGGTGCGCGACAGCGGCATCGGCATCGCTCCGGACAAGCAAAGGGTGATCTTCGAGCCCTTCTCCCAGGCCGATGCCTCCACCACCCGCCAGTACGGTGGGACCGGGCTGGGGCTGGCCATCAGCAAACAACTGGTGGAGTTGATGGGCGGAAGCATCCAGGTAGAAAGCACGGAAGGGGTGGGAAGCACCTTCCGCTTCACCGCTGTTTTCGAGACACAGCCGGTCGCTGAGCAGCCTCCGCCACTGTCGGTGGAGCGGAGCCGCCCCACTGCGCCGCCGGATGCACGTCACATTCCCCCACAGCCCGCCGGAGCGGAACCGCCCCCGGCTCCTCGCCTGCTGCTGGCCGAAGACGATCCCACCAACCAGATCGTTATCAAAGCAATTCTCGGTCGTAACGGCTACCGGGTCGACATTGCTCCGAACGGCGTCCAGGCGATCCGGATGCTGGAGCAGCAAGCGTATGATCTGGTACTGATGGATTGCATGATGCCGGAGATGGACGGATTCGAGGCAACCGCGATTATTCGCGACCGCTCCTCGGCGGTCCGCAATCATGACCTGCCGGTGATCGCGCTGACCGCCAACGCCATGAAGGAAGACCGCGAGCGCTGCCTGCAGGCCGGCATGGACGACTACCTGGCCAAACCGGTCGAAGTGGCCGATCTGCTGCTGCTGCTCGACCGGTGGCTGGGATAAAGACAGGGTCAAGGAGCAGGGGGTAGGTAGATGCCGCATGGTGTGAAAAAGCTGGTGCTCTCTCTGATGCTGTTGACCGTCATATTCTGCTCCGTACTCTGTTTCATACCGGCCGAGGCTGGGGAACAACCGCTGCGGGTGCTGGCATGGCCCGGGTATGCGGACCCCGATATCGTCAAGACCTTTGAGCAGCGCACGGGGGCCAGGGTGGAGGTAACCTTTGTCGGCACCGACCTGGAGCTGTGGACCAAGCTCAGCCGGAACAATGGTCGGGATTTTGATGTTTTTGCCGTGAACACCGCAGAACTGCAACGCTATATTGCTAAAGGTCTGGTTAGCGGCATTCCGGTGCAAGAGATTTCAAACCGCTCGAAACAACTCCCCAGATTCCGTGATTTAAACAGCATACGCGGCATCGTGCACAATGGCACGGTGTACGCCATCCCCTATACCTACTCGGAGATGGGGCTGATCTATGACCGGCAACAACTCAAAAAGGCGCCGGAAAGCATTACAGCACTCTGGGACAAGCAGTACCGCGGCAAAGTGATCGCCTACAATGCCGGGGTACATAATTTTTCTTTGGCGGCACAGACGCTGCGCCTCTCCTCCCCGTTCAGCATACCGCCGGCAGACATACCGGCGGTTGTCGATCGGTTGATCGCCCTGCGCCGAAATGTAACCGGCTTTTATACACAGCCGGAAGAATCAGTCGCCATGTTCAAGAATCGCAAAGCTGCCTTAATGTTTGCCAACTTTGGCACGCAGCAGGTGCAACTGCTGAAAAAAGCCGGCGTCGATGCCGGTTATGCGCTTCCCAAAGAGGGCGCTCTGGCTTGGCTGGATTGCTGGGCCATCACTCGCGAAGCGAAAAACAAAAAACTGGCCGCAGCCTGGATCAACTACCTGCTGGACGATCTGCCGGGAAAGGCATTGACAAGCCGTCAGGGGTTGGCCAACACCACAGCGGAATCGCCCTCTATCACACCAGAAAAGCTGATACTCTGGCTGGAGCCGGTTGAAGACGAAGCTCGCCGCGATCAACTGTGGGGCAGAATCGTTTCAGGCAGCTCTGCTGCAAAGGTGCTGGCCCCTTGAGACTGGGCATTGCCACAAAGCTGGCGCTGCTGGTTGCACTGGTCGCAATGACCACCGCGATGTTCACCGGACTTTTTATCTCCCACGTCAGTGAAACGCTGTTGGTCAATTCTGCAAAAACAAAACTGCTCACCTCAACGCAGATCGTCAGCCGACGGATTCAAACGATGCTGCAACTGGAAGCAGGCCGCAATCTGAAAGTGCTGGCCAATCATCCTGCCGCACAGGCAACGCTGAAAAAAGCAGATCCCGATCTTGACAATCAAATAGCCACCCTGTTCCGGCTGATCATGGAAGCAAACCCCACGTACTTCCAGATCCGCCTGATAGCGGCGGATCATCACGGACAGGAACGGGTCCGGATTGACCGTCACAAAAGTTCATTTACCAGGGTAATGGGAGATGATCTGCGTGAACAGGGGCATTTTCCTCATGTTTCCGAAACATTGCGCCTTGCTGCCGGCGAAACCTACATGTCGGCTGTTTCCATCAAGCATGAACGTGGCGCATATGATTCCGGTTCCGAGCTCCCTTCGGTGCAGGTAGCCATGCCGGTCATTGGAGACACAGGACATGCGCTCGGCGTGGTGGTGATCAGCATTGACATAACCGGGCTGTTTGCCAAGCTAACCGAAAACCTGCCAAAATCATTCAAGCTCATTCTGACCAACGGGCAGGGGGACATCCTGCTTCATCCGGACAGCGCCAAGACCTTTGGATTCGATAAAGGTCTGCGTGTACTGATTCAGGATGAATTTCCTGCAATCAGGGATTTGATAGAAGGTCGGGTTGATCATACTGTCTTTGAATCCGCGCGGGACACTCATGGGGACCAGCTGGTAGCGGCCTTCGTCAGGCAAAAGATCGATGTAACCTCGGTGGATGACAGCTTTTTCCTGGGTCTTGCCCAACCGGCGTCCGTGCTGCATGAGGATGAGCAAAAAATTCGGCCAATCATCTGGAAAAGCGTTCTTGCTTTCAGCCTTGCCGGCACCATAGCGGCGGTGCTTCTGGCACGGTTCATGACCAGGCCGATAAACCTCCTGAACATCGCAGCCCAGCAGTTTGCCCAGGGTAAGACCCACCATGAACTCCCGCTTGAGCAGCAGGACGAGATCGGTTCATTGGCGCTCAGCTTCCAGCAGATGCAGCAGCAGATTTCCCAGCAACTTGTGGAACTTGACAATGAAATCGCCGAACGCAAACGCGCTGAGGAAAAGCTTCTGCAGGCCAAAGAAATAGCAGAAGCCGCCAGTATCGCCAAGAGCCGCTTTCTGGCCAACATGAGCCACGAGATCCGCACACCGATGAGCGGCGTCATCGGCATGACCGATCTGCTGCTGGAAACCCCTCTCGATCCGATCCAGCGGGAATATGCGGTACTGGTCAAAAAGTCGGGCCGGGAACTGCTCCATCTGCTGAACGAAATCCTGGATCTCTCCAAGATCGAAGCCCAGAAGTTCGAACTTGAATCCATCCCCTTCAACCTGGAGGTGCTGGTAGCCGGCATCGTTGAGTTGCTCGCCCCGAAAGTGCGGGAAAAATCCCTTTCCCTTGAATACCGTATCGCTCCCGATGTTCCCCGACAGTTGCTGGGAGATGCGGGCCGGCTGCGTCAAGTCGTCACCAACCTGATCAGCAACGCCGTTAAATTCACCCACACGGGACAGATACTGCTACAGGCGAGTTTGGTCAGGGAAGAGGGGGACAACGTCACGGTCCGTTTTGAAGTACATGACAGCGGGATCGGTATTCCTGCGGACAAGTTCAATCTGATCTTTGAGCCGTTTGCCCAGGCCGATACCTCAACGACCCGCAGCTACGGCGGAACCGGCCTGGGACTATCGATCTGCAAGCAGCTGGTGGAGTTGATGGGGGGGAGCATCTGGGTGGAAAGCGTTCCGGGAGAAGGATCGGTCTTTCGCTTCACCGTTGTCTTGAAACGGCAATCCGACGAAACCGGAACGCCGGCAACGGATAGTGGGCAGGCATCGATGCTACCAGCAACAAGCCTTCCGGATACAGCATGTTGGAGCGCCCGCATACTGCTGGCCGAGGACGAACCGACCATCCGACTGATCATCAGTACCGTGCTGCGGCGTAGTGGCTATCAGGTCGATACGGCGAAGAACGGCACCAAGGCACTGCATCTGCTGGAACAGAACCGGTATGATCTGGTATTGATGGACTGCATGATGCCGGAAACGGATGGGTATATTGCCACCGCCGTTATCCGCGACCCTTCATCGGCAGTACGGTGCCATGACCTCCCGATAATCGCCCTGACCGCCAACGCCATGAAAGAGGACCGGGAGCGGTGCCTGACAAGCGGCATGAATGACTACCTGAGCAAACCGGTAGACATGGTTGAACTGCTGGCAATGATCCAGAAGTGGCTGGGAAGAGGCGCCAGTCAGTAGATCCGGTAATTCTCCGGATCGCTGAACAGTTGACGGAGCAGCAGGTTGTTCAGGTGGTGCCCGGTCTTGTGAGCCTCCACCTTGCCGAGGATACGGTAGCCGCTGGTATAGAGGTCGCCGATCAGGTCCAGTATCTTGTGATTGACCAGTTCCTTGCGATAACGCAACCCCTGCGGATTGAGCACATCCTCGGCCCCCACCACCACGGCGTTATCCAGCGATCCCCCCTTGGCAAGCCCCATCTTTTGAATCGCCTCGATCTCCTCCTGCATGGTGAAGGTACGGGAGTTGAGGATGGAAAAGGCGTTCTCCACATCGGCCACCCGCCGCTTCTGCTGTCCGACCGGTGGACGGAACTCGATGGTCATGGTGATATCCAGGGTATTGAGCGGCTTGATCCGCACCCAGGCGTCACCATGGGTCGCCTCCACGGTTTTCAGCACCTTCAGGTAGACGTTCTGCTCCGGAAACTCGTACACTCCCGCCTTCCACATCCCCTGGTAGAACTCCCAGGCCGACCCGTCCAGGATCGGCACCTCCGGCCCGTTGATGTAGACCAGGCAGTTGGTGACTCCGGCGTAGTAGAAGGCGGCCATCAGGTGTTCGATGGTGGAAACCGTCACACCATCCTTCGCAATCAGCGTCGAGAGCCGGGTATCGGCAACCTGGTCGTAGCGGGCCGGAATCTGCACGCCGTTCAGCACAAAGACGATCCCCTGCTCACGACGGGGCAGGAATTCAAGGTTGACCTCGTGACCTGAGTGGAGCCCGATACCGGAAAGTTTGAAGATGCGGTTGATGGTAGTCTGTCGTTTGATCATGGGTGCGATATCCGTCTATTGGCCGGCCAGACGCTGTTTCAGCTCGTCGTGCTCTTTCTGCAGCGCCTCGTATTTCTGTTCCAGGCTCCTGACCTGGTCGAACAGGCAGGCGATGGCCGTGGCCGAGGGGTCCGGCAGCTTGCCGTGCTCAAGATCCGGGCGTCCCTCTTTGGCCGCCTCCTGGGCCATCACCACCTTGCCCGGAATGCCGACCACCGTGGCGTTGGGAGGCACTTCCTTCACCACCACCGAGTTGGAACCGATCTTGGCCCCCTTGCCCACGGTGAACGGTCCCAGCACCTTGGCACCGGAGCCGATCACCACCTTGTCCTCAAGCGTGGGGTGGCGCTTGACCTTGTCCCAGGTAACCCCCCCCAGGGTGACGCCGTGGTACAGGGTGACGTCGTCGCCGATTTCGGCGGTTTCGCCGATCACCACCCCCATACCGTGGTCGATGAAGAAGCGCTTGCCGATCTTCGCGCCGGGATGGATTTCGATGCCGGTCAGAAAACGGGAGAGATGGGAGGTAAGGCGTCCCAGGAAGTAGCATTCACGGGTCCAGCACCAGTGGGCCAGCCGGTGAAACCAGACCGCATGCAACCCCGGATAGCAGAAAAACACTTCAAGGGAACTGCGGGCCGCCGGGTCGCGATCAAATACGGAGCGGATATCATCCCGAATACGACTGAACATCGTGCGTCTCCTTGGTATAGGCGTCATTTTCCTCTACCATACCCCATTGATTTAGTCAAAGACTGCATCGGGCTTGCTACGCCACACTTACCGTAGTATGGGCAGGTAATTACTGCTCGACAATAAAACCGGTTTTCAATATGATGCACGGGATTTTGATTGTATACGGTATTATTTCACATCACAGGAAAGGAGCACCGCACCATGGCAACCCCCGAATTCTTCTATCAGGAGCCGTTCCCCCTTGCCAAGGACAGCACCCCCTACCGCAAGGTGGCAGGCTCTGAAAAGTACGTATCCGTTGCACAATTCGACGGCAAGGACGTTTTGAAGGTCGATCCCGAGGCTCTGACCGTGCTGGCCAACGAGGCGATGAAGGATGTCTCCTTCCTGCTGCGCCCCGGTCACAACGAGCAGGTGGCGAAAATCCTGGCCGATCCCGAGGCATCCATGAACGACAAGGGAGTTGCCCTGGCCTTCCTGCGTAACGCCATGGTGGCGGCCAAGTTCGAGCTGCCCCTCTGTCAGGACACCGGCACCGCCACCATCGTCGCCAAGAAGGGACAGCAGGTCTGGACCGGCGGCAAAGACGAGGAGTATATCTCCAAAGGGGTGTACCGCACCTACACCGAGGAGAACCTGCGCTACTCCCAGACCGTGGCCCTGGACATGTATGAAGAGAAAAACACCGGCACCAACCTGCCGGCCCAGATCGACATCATGGCCTGTGACGGCGACGCCTACAAGTTCCTGTTCATGGCCAAGGGTGGCGGCTCCGCCAACAAGACCATGCTCTACCAGGAGACCAAGGCGCTACTCACCCCGGCTTCCCTCAAGAAATACCTGGTGGAAAAGATGAAGTACCTGGGCACCGCCGCCTGCCCCCCCTACCACATAGCCTTTGTCATCGGCGGCACCTCCGCCGACGCCTGCATGAAGACCGTCAAACTGGCCACGGCCCGCTACCTGGACGACCTGCCCACCGAAGGCAACGCCCACGGCCAGGCATTCCGCGACACCGCCCTGGAGGCGGAACTGCTGGAGGCAGCCTATACACTGGGGATCGGCGCCCAGTTCGGCGGCAAGTACTTTGCCCACGACGTGCGGGTCATCCGCCTGCCCCGCCACGGTGCCTCCTGCCCCGTGGGCATGGCGGTCTCCTGCTCCGCGGACCGCAACATCAAGGCCAAGATCACCCGCGACGGACTGTTTGTGGAAGAACTGGACCGCGATCCGGGGCGTCTGCTGCCGGAGAAGTACCGCATGGCCAAGCACGAGCACGGCACCAAGATCGACCTGAACCGCCCCATGGCCGACGTGCTGGCCGACCTGACCAAGCTGAAGGTAGGTGACGCCCTGCTCCTGAACGGCACCATCGTGGTGGGCCGCGACATCGCCCACGCCAAGTTCAAGGAGATTCTGGATAGTGGCAAGCCGCTGCCCGACTACCTGAAAAACCACCCGATCTATTACGCCGGCCCGGCCAAGACCCCGGCGGGCAAGCCCTCCGGCTCCTTCGGCCCCACCACCGCCGGACGGATGGACAGCTACGTGGATCTGCTCCAGGCAAACGGCGGCTCCATGGTGATGATCGCCAAGGGGAACCGCAGCCAGCAGGTAACCGACGCCTGCAAGAAGCACGGCGGCTTCTACCTGGGCTCCATCGGCGGCCCGGCAGCCATCCTGGCTGAAGAAAACATCAAGAAGGTGGAATGCATCGACTTCCCGGAACTGGGCATGGAAGCGGTCTGGAAGATCGAAGTGGAAAACTTCCCGGCTTACATCCTGGTGGACGACAAGGGGAACGATTTCTTCAAGCAGCTTGGCCTGTAGCCAAGGACACTGACATACGCGAGAGCCCCTGGCGATTCCGGCCGGGGGCTCTTTATTTCATCCCTGTAAAGAGAGCATTATGTTCAACCTGAAACCTGAAGTCGTCGCCCGCCTGGAGCGGGTCTTAAGCTCCGTTGAAATGCTGCTGCCCCGTGCCATTGCTCCCGTTGACTGGAGCAGCTGCTATGCCGCCAACTGGCGGCGCCACTCCTTTTCCGGCTACCTTGAAGCGGTACGCATAACCGATACCACCACCCTGGACGAGCTGCTGGGGGTAGACGAGCAGAAAGAGGTCATGCTGCACAACACCCGTCAGTTTCTGCTGGGGCTCCCTGCCAACAACGCCCTGCTCTGGGGCTCCCGGGGAACCGGCAAATCATCGCTGGTCAAGGCCCTGATGAATCACTTTGCCCCCCAGGGACTGCGGGTTATCCAGATCGAGAAGGAAGACCTGATCTACCTTTCGGAGATATTCAGCGCCGTGGAGAATGAGCCGTACCGCTTCATCCTGCTCTGCGACGACCTGACCTTCGAGGTGGGCGAGCTGAGCTACAAGATGCTGAAAAGCGCCCTTGACGGCTCCGTCTACTCACCACCGGAAAACGTGCTGATCTACGTCACCTCCAACCGCCGTCATCTGCTGCCGGAGTATGAATCGGACCATATCGGCGGTAAATTTGTACGGGGTGAACTGCAACAGAGCGAGGCGATGGAGGAAAAAGTATCGCTGTCCGACCGTTTCGGACTCTGGGTCGGTTTCTACGCCTTTTCCCAGGACCGCTACGTTGATGCCGTCCGGCTCTGCATCGCCCGTGAAGCCAGGGACCGCAAAGTCGATATCCCTTGGACCAAGGAGCTTGAGCGCGAAGCGATCAAGTGGTCCCAGGAAAAGAGCAAACGGTGCGGACGAACCGCCTACCAGTTTTCCAAAAACTATGTGGGCAGATTTCTGCTGCCGGCCTGACCCGCAAACGGCAAGCGGCCCCCGGCTGTGCTGCCGGGGGCCGCTGTGCTGGTTCAGTCCAGCCGCATGATTTTCAGGAATTACGCTGCTTCCACGACTCCGCCCCTGTAGCCGATCTCCTTGGAAGCATGCATGGAAGAGCGTCCTTCAAAGCGTCCGCCGTCGGCAATGGACAGCCGTGTGGAAAAGAGATCGCCGCGTACGTCGCCGGTCCGCTGGATCTCCACTGTCTCCGACGCCCGGATCGTGCCGACCATCCTGCCGCCAACCACCATCTGGCGCACCACCGCATCGCCGGTAATCACCCCTTTTTCACCGATGATCACGCAATCGGCAGTGATGTTACCCTCCAGCCCGCCATCGATCCGTACCGTTCCCTTGGAGATGATATCTCCCTTGACCGCCGACTCCTGGCCGATAATGATCTCAAGCTTGGGTTGCTTCGAACTGAACATGCCGGAATGCTCCTGACTGGCTACCGTGCGCGGGCAACGGTATCCGAGGGATTGATCGGCCGGCCGTTCCGCCAGACCTCGTAATGCACATGCACGCCGGTGGTGGCGCCGGTGGCGCCGGCGTAGGCGATCACCTCACCCCGCCTGACCGTCTGCCCCACCCGCACCGCATTGCGGTCGTTATGGGCGTAGACCGTGCTGAAGCCGTGACCGTGCTCGATCACCACCACATTGCCGTTGCCCTTGCCGTAACCGGACACGCTGACGATACCGTCGGCCGTGGCCATGACCGGCGTTCCCCGCTGGGTGGAAAGATCCACGCCACTGTGAAAGCGCTGGCTGCCCTGCAGCGGATGCTCCCGCATGCCGAAGCCGGAGGTGAACGTTCCGTCAACCGGCCATCCCTGGGGAGTGGCACGGTGCAGGTCCCGCTGCTGTGCCAGATACTGTCTGATGCCGGCCACCGATTGCATCGATTCCTCAACCTGGCGTTTCAACTCCTCCAGATCAACGGAGCCATCGTTTTTTTGCGGGCGCACCTCATCAAGGATCTTGCTCCGGGAACCGCCGGAGAGCAGTCGCCGCAGTTCGCTGTCAGCCTGCCTGAGCGACTGCATGGTTCCCTGCAGGGCCTGGAACTGGCCGTTCATCGCCTCGTACTTATGCTTCATCACCAGGTAATCAACGGCATGGACGGTCAGGGAAAAGGTATAGACGATGCCGACCACCACGAAGAGCCCCAACAGACCCAGCACGGCCAGGGGCAACTTGAGGTTGATCGCCCCGCTACGGGTGTGGGGCACCAACATGATGGTGACGGGAGTGGACAGCTTTTTCAGCCAGGGATACAGTCTGTTCCGCATGGAATACGCCTCCGGTCTGCATCAGGGGACCGTGCTGCGGAAAGCTCCGCACGACCCCGAACCTCACCGGAAGTACCGTCTGGATGTGAGGGGTGGGCACTTTACCACATTTTTTTCGTGACATTCAAACCATTTTTGCCCCCGGATGCTCCGACAACCAGCACCAACAGCCGAAAAAGCTCGCAAAAACGGGCCTTACGTCAGTGCACACGGTGCGGCGATTTTTCCAAATAGTACTCGTAATTCCCCTCGTAGGCACGCATCTCGCCGTGGTCCACCTCCAGCACCCGGTCCACCAGGCTGCGCAGGAAGTGGCGGTCGTGGCTGACCAGCACCACGGTGCCGCTGAAGCCCTGCAGAGCATCCAGCAACATTTCCCGGGACCGGATATCCAGGTGGTTGGTCGGTTCGTCCAGCACCAGGAAATTGATCGGCCGCCCCAGCAGGGTGGCCAGCACCACCCGGCTCTTTTCCCCGCCGGAGAGGTTCTCGATCCGCTTGTCCACCGCATCGCCGGAAAACAGGAAGGCTCCCAGCAGGTTCATGATCACCCCGCGGTTGGCCAGCGGCATCGCCGCCTGCACCGTTTCGAACACCGTCCGCCTGGGATCGAGAATCTCCATGGCATGCTGGCTGAAGTAGCCCAGCTCCACGTTGGCCCCCAAAGCAACGTTGCCGGAGGTCGGCTCGGTCTGGCCGGCCAGCACCTTCAAAAAGGTGGATTTGCCGGCGCCGTTCACCCCCACCACCGCCACCTTGCTCTGGCGGCGGATAATGCCGGAAACCCCGGAGAAAACCGGCTTTACCCCGCCGTCCGGCAGGGGCCACTCCTTGGCCAGGTTCTCCATGATCACCACGTCGTCGCCACTGCGGGGCGGCTCGCTGAACTCGAACCGCACCACCCGCTCCTCTGCCGGGATCTCGATCCGCTCGATCTTCTCCAGCTTCTTGACCCGCGACTGCACCTGGGCCGCATGGGAGGCCCGGGCCGCGAAACGGGCGATAAACTCCTCCTCCTTGGCCAGCATCTCCTGTTGCCGCTTGTGACTGGCCAGCAACTGTTCCCGGCGGATTTCCCGCTCCCGCTCGTAGAAGTCGTAGTTGCCGCCGTAGGTGGTGACGGTTCTGTTGGCCACCTCCACAATACGGCTAACGATCCGGTTCATGAAGTCCCGGTCGTGGCTGGTCATCAGCAGCGCGCCGTCAAAGGTATCGGCCAGCCACTCCTCCAGCCAGACAATGGACTCCACATCCAGGTGGTTGGTCGGCTCATCCAGAAGCAGCACGTCCGGTTTCAGGGTCAGGATTTTCGCCAGGGCGATCCGCATCTTCCAGCCGCCGGAAAAGGACTCCACCGGATGGTTGAAGCGGTCAGGGCCGATGCCCAGGCCGGTCAGCACGGTCTGGGCGCGGGTGTCCAGGTCGTAGCCGCCGCGGTGCTCGAACTCTTCCTGCGCCTCACCGTAGCGCTCCAATAGCGTTGCCATCTCGTCGTCGGAGCGGGGTTCGCACATGGCGGCCTCCATCTCCTTCAACGCCGCTGCCAGCCGCATGGTCTCGGCCGAGCCGGCCATCACCTCTTCCAGGGCGCTCCGGCCGGCCATATCCCCCACATCCTGGGAGAAATAGCCGATGGTGGTCCGTTTGGCCCGGGTGATCTCGCCACTGCCCGGCTCCTCCTCACCGGTGATGATCCGGAACAGGGTGGTCTTGCCCGCACCATTGGGCCCCACCAGCCCGGTACGGCTGCCGGGCAGAATCTGGAAGCTGGCGTCACGGAACAGTACCTGGGAGCCGTGCTGTTTGGTGATGTTGGAAAGATGGATCATATATCTGCCTTTAGCGAGTAGTCAGACTCTACCGGGGCGTTCTGGAGCGCTGCTGCTGCCGACCTGCGCCGGGGCTTGACGGCCTCGTGCCGGCCGGTCTTCCCTGCTTTGCCGGTTGCTGACCGGAACGGGGTTGCCCGCTTCCCTGCCCTGCCACCTCTTTCTTCGCCTTTGGCTGCGGCCGCGGCGGGCGGGGAGGACGGGCAAACTCCTCGTCCTTGCGGGGGGCCTGCACGTTGTAATCGAACCCCGCCACGGTGCGTCGCTCGATGGCGCTGCCCAGGGTCTTTTCAATGGCCCGCACCATGGCGGTGTCCTCGTCGGTCACCAGGGTGAAGGCATCACCGTTCCTGGCGGCACGGCCGGTGCGGCCGATCCGGTGGATATAGGCTTCAGTGGTGTCCGGAATATCATAGTTGATCACGTGGGATACCTGGGAAACGTCGATGCCCCGAGCCGCAATGTCGGTGGCCACCAGGATCTGGAAGGCGCCGCTACGGAAGCCGTCCATGGCGGCCTGACGGCGGTTCTGGGACAGGTTCCCCTGCAGCGAGGCCGCCGTGTAGCCGGCTTTTTCAAGCTGCTCCCCCAGCCGCTTGGCACGGTGCTTGGTGCGGGTAAAAATCAGCACCGACCCGGTGTCGGTATGCTGGAGGAGCTGCATCAGCAGCGGCGTCTTCAGGTGCTGGGCCACCGGATAGAGGGCATGGGTCACCGTGGCCGCCGGGGCCACCGTATCCACCTGCACCGTCACCGGGTCCCGCAGGATTTCCCGGGCCAGGCCGCGGATCTCCGGCGGCATGGTGGCGGAAAAGAGCAGGGTCTGACGCTGGGCCGGCAGGTGCTTGAGAATGCGGCGGATATCGGGCAGAAACCCCATGTCGAACATCTGGTCCGCTTCGTCCAGCACCAGCAGCTCCAGGCTGGAGAGATCGATGGTCCCCTGGTTGATGTGATCCAGCAGACGGCCGGGACAGGCCACCACGATTTCAACCCCGTTTTTGAGCTTCTCCACCTGGGGATTTACTCCTACCCCGCCGTAGACGGTGATGCTCTTCAGGCGCGTCTGGCTTCCCAGCTCCTGGATACTGTCGTTGATCTGCTCGGCCAGCTCCCGGGTGGGGGCGATCACCAGGGCGCGCACCTGCTTGCGCGGTCCCTGCATCAGCCGGTGCAGGATCGGCAGGGCAAAGGCGGCGGTCTTGCCGGTGCCGGTCTGGGCAAGCCCCATCAGGTCATGGCCGGCCATGATCTTCGGAATCGCCTGGGCCTGGATCGGCGTAGGGGTGGCGTAACCGGCCGCCTTGACGCCGGCTACCACCTTGGGATGAAAACTGAACAACTGAAACGGCATTGACTACTCTTCTTTCTCTGTTCCACACGAAAAAGCCCCGAAAGGGTTTCCGGGGCTTACGAACATTTGTCGGTACTCGTGATCTTCCTGGAACAATCTTGGGTAATATGGCGTTACTGTACAGGGGGTGGAGGGCAATGTCAACCCAGAGCCGTCTCACGGGCAACGGACGCATGGCAACGAGTGGGCCGGGGACGACCGCGCAAGACCGGGATGTCCCTAAGTTTCCCTGCGCCGCCCCCGCCACGGGAGGTTCCGCCAGCTGTTTGTCACCCCGCATCCCCGGAAGCCGTTCGGCATCAGGCTTTGCATTTGCTGATCTTGTGATACAGTTACCGCCATGATGCGCACAATCGCGCACACCTGTCCCTGATGCCGTGTAGCAGACGAGGAACCGAGACATGACAATCAAACAGTTGGCCGCCCTGCTTCTGTTCCTGCTGACAACGGCAGGAACCTGCCGTGCGGCGCCTGCGCCCAAAGCGGCCGTCGCTCCGGCGGCACCGGCAGCCGCACCTTCGCAGTCGGTGGCGGAGCCGGTACTGCTTGACGGCAAACCGGTGCTGACCATTACCTCCGGCATGCTTTCCTTCACGCCCAAAGAACGGGCCCGCACCATCTCGGAGCGCCTTGACAAACTGAGCAGGGATCGGCTGCTGCCGGTGGACCGGATCGCGGTGGTGGAGACCGAAACCACCAGCGACATCGTACTGGATGACCGGATACTGATGAACGTGACCGCTGCCGATGCCAGGGGCACCGGCAGCACCCGCCAGGAACTGGCCCGGCAGTATGCCGAAACGATCAGAACGGCCGTGACGGCCTACCGCTCGGAACGAAGCACCCAAAACCTGCTGGTCGGCACGGCACAGGCCATGGGGATCACCTTACTTCTGGTTCTGCTGCTGGTGGGGATCAAGCGGGCGGTCCCGCGGCTCGAGTCCCTGATCGGCTCCTGGAAAGGCCGCCTGATCCGTTCGATCCGGTTTCAGTCCATCGAATTCCTGCATGAAGACCGGATCGTGGCTCTGCTGCTGTCCGGCATCCGCTTTGTCCGGCTGCTGCTGGTGCTGGGGCTTCTGTACCTCTACGTCCCGCTGGTCCTGAGTTTCTTCCCGATGACGGAGGGGATGGCAGCCCGCCTGTTCGGTTATATAGAAACGCCGGTGGTCAAGGTCTGGCAGGGGGTTACGGCCTATCTGCCCAATATCTTCTTCATCCTGGTGATCACGGTCTGCACCTGGTACGTGATCCGCTTCAGCAGGTTCCTGTTTCATGAAGTCGAGAAGCAGACCATCTCCCTGCCCGGCTTCTACCCCGACTGGGCCATGCCCAGCTTCAAAATTGTCCGTTTCCTGATCATCGCCTTTGCGGTGGTGGTGGCCTTCCCCTATCTGCCCGGCTCTGAATCGCCTGCTTTCAAGGGGGTATCGGTTTTTCTGGGAGTGTTGTTCTCGCTGGGTTCGTCATCGGCCATTGCCAACGTGGTGGCCGGGGTGATCCTGACCTACATGCGGGCCTTCACCGTGGGAGACCAAGTCAGGATCGCCGACACCATGGGCGAGGTGATCGAGAAGACCCTGCTGGTGACCCGTATCCGTACCGCCAAGAATGTCGATATCACGGTGCCCAACTCCATGGTGCTGGGCAGCCATATCACCAATTACAGTTCCTCTGCCCGCTTGATTCTGCACACCACGGTCACCATCGGCTATGATGTGCCCTGGCGCCGGGTCCACGAGCTGCTGCAGGCCGCGGCGCGCTCAACGGACCGGATACTGGCCGATCCCCAGCCGTTTGTCCTGCAGACGGCGCTGAACGACTTCTCGGTGAGCTATGAGCTGAACGTCTACACCGATGCCCCGTCGGCCATGGCGACGATTTACTCCACGCTGCATGCAAACATCCAGGACCGTTTCAACGAGGCCGGGGTGGAGATCATGTCGCCCCACTACAGCACCCTGCGGGACGGCAATGGGACCACCATACCGGCCGACTACCTGCCGGCCGACTATCAGCCGCCCGCCATCCGGGTGACTACCGTGACCTCGTGATGCGGAGCATGCGGCACGGCTCCCAAGGGGGCGGTCGCCAGGGGGATGGGTCGTGAGCAGGGAGGCTCCGGACATCCCGGAAGAAGGGCCGTGGCGCCTGCTGGAGCCGGAGGAGGTTATTGCCGACGGGACCGGTCAGGTGCGGCGGATCTGGTCCCTGGTGCTGGCCTCCCGCGACATCCCCTACCGTCTGATCCGCCGGGAAGGGATGCTGGTGGTGCTGGTGCCGGAGGAACGGCTGGCGGATGCGCTCCACGAACTGCGCCGCTTTGAAGAGGAAAACCGTCACTGGCCCCCTGCCCCGCCGGTTTCCCGCCCCCCGGGCGGTACCGTTTACTCCACCCTCTCGGTACTCCTGCTGCTGGCCGCCTTCCACAACCTGGTGCGGGCCGATTATCTGATCATCCAGGGACGCTACCCGGACTGGCTGCAGCTGGGCATGGCCCAGGCCGACCTGATCCGCGACGGCGAGTGGTGGCGGCTGGTGACCGCGTTAACCCTCCATGCCGATCTGCAGCACCTGCTGGGCAACTTGGTGATCGGCGGCCTGTTCGTGCTGCTGCTCTGCCGCGAGACGGGCTCCGGCCTGGGCTGGAGCCTGATCCTGGCCGCCGGAACCCTGGGTAACCTGGCCAACGCCTGGCTGCAGAACGCGGACCACCGCTCGGTGGGGGGCTCCACCGCCGTGTTCGGTGCCGTGGGCATCCTGGCGGCCATCAGTGCCATCCGCTACCGCCACCACCTGCGCCGGCGGCGACTACTGCCGGTGGCGGCGGCCCTGGCCCTGCTGGTGCTGCTGGGGAGCGAGGGGGAGCACACCGACCTGGGGGCCCACCTGTTCGGCCTGCTGGCCGGGTTCCTGCTGGGACTGCCCGCCGGCCTGCTGCTGATCCGCCACCGCCGCCCCGGTCCCGTGCTGCACCTGCTGCTGGCCCTGGGAAGCGCTCTCCTGGTGGCGGCGGCCTGGTGGCTGGCCCTCGCCCTTCCTTACTGACCGCGCTTCACCCGGAAACCCGCCCGTTCCATGGCCGCAGCCAGATCCGGCTTCCGCGCCGGTGTCGTCGGCTGTTCCGGCTTTTGCCGGGCCGGTTTGCCACCGCCTCCCCCCTCGGCCTCCTTGATGGAGAGGGCGATCCGCTTGCGCTGCGGGTCGGCGGACAGTACCTTGACCTTGACCACCTGTCCCACCGACACGGCATCGTTGGGGTCCTTGATGAAGCGGCTGGCCAGGTGGCTGACATGCACCAGCCCGTCCTGGTGGACCCCGATATCCACAAAGGCGCCGAAGGCGGTGACGTTGGTCACCACCCCCTGCAGGATCATCCCCTCCGCAAGGTCACCGATCTCCCGGACATCGTCCCGGAAATCGGCGGTGGCGAACTGTTGACGGGGGTCCCGCCCCGGTTTCTTCAATTCCTCCACAATGTCCCGCAGGGTGGGCAGCCCCACCCCGTCACCGACATAGCGATTCAGGTCGATCCGCTCGGCCAGCAAGGGGTTCTGCGCCAGTTCTTCAAGCGACACCTGAAGGTCGGCCGCCATCCGCTCCACCAGGGGGTAGCGCTCCGGGTGCACGGCGCTGTTGTCCAGGGGATGACTCCCTCCCCGAATGCGCAGGAAGCCGGCCGACTGCTCGAACGCCTTTGCCCCGAAGCGGGGGACCTTGAGCAGCTCCCTGCGGGAGCCGAACAGGCCCTGCTCGTCGCGATGACGGACCATGGCCTTGCCCAGGGCCGGTCCCACCCCGGCCACGTAGGAAAGCAGTGCCCAGGAGGCGGTGTTCAGATCCACTCCCACGTAGTTCACGCAGGACTCCACCACATCGTCCAGACTCTTTTTGAGCATGGTCTGGTTGACGTCGTGCTGGTACTGCCCCACCCCGATGCTCTTGGGGTCCACCTTCACCAGTTCCGCCAGGGGGTCCTGCAAACGGCGGGCAATGGAGATGGCCCCCCGCACGGTCAGGTCCAGGTCGGGAAACTCCTCCCGGGCGATCTCCGAGGCGGAATAGACGCTGGCCCCGGCCTCGCTGACCATCACCACCCCCACCTGCCGGTTCAGGTTCTTCAGGGTTTCGCGGGCAAACTGCTCCATCTCCCGGCCGGCGGTGCCGTTGCCGATGGCCACCATGGCCACGCCGTGGGTTTCCACCAGCCGCAGCAGCTCTCTGGCAGCCTGTTCCACCCGTCCGGCGCCGGTGTGGGGGTAGATGGTGACATGCTCCAGGAAGCGGCCGGTTTCATCCACCGCCGCCAGCTTGGAGCCGGTGCGCAGCCCCGGATCGATCCCCAGTACCCGCTTGCCCCCTGCCGGCGGCGCCAGCAGCAGGTTGCGCAGGTTGCGGGCAAAGACCGTGATGGCCGCCTCGTCGGCCCGGTCCTTGGCCTGCAGGCGCAGTTCCCCTTCAATGGAGGCGGCGATGAGCCGCTTGTAGGCATCCTCGGCCACCTTTTCCAGAAATGCGCCGAAAATACTCTTGCCCCTGATCAGGCGATGCTTCAGCCCGGCCAGGATCTCCTCCTGGGGGGCCTCCAGGGAGAGGAACAGCACCTCCTCCTTCTCCCCCCGCCGCATGGCCAGCATCCGGTGGGAGGGGATATCCTTCAGCGGTTCCCGGTAGTCGTAGTACATCTCGAACTTGGTGACCTGCTCCTTCTTGTCCGCAGCCACCCTGGTGGTCATGATCCCCTGTTCCCAGGTGAGCCGCCGCACCATGGCACGGGCATCGGCATCGTCGGCAAGCCGTTCGGCCAGGATATGGCCGGCCCCCTCCAGGGCCGCTTCGGGGCTGGGCACCTCCCGCTCCGGATCGACAAAGGGGGCGGCAACCTGCAGGGGATCACCAACGGTCAACTCCTGAGCCACAATAATATCCGCCAGCGGCTCCAGACCCCGCTCCCGGGCAATGGTGGCCTTGGTGCGGCGCTTGGGCTTGTAGGGCAGGTAGAGGTCTTCAAGCTCGGTCTTTTGGCGCACCGCCGCGATACGGGCCTGCAGCTCCGCGGTCAGTTTCCCCTGTTCGGCAATGGAGGCAAGAATGGCTGCTCGCCGGGCCTCCAGCTCGTTGAGGTAGGTCAGGCGGTCTTCAATGGTGCGGATCTGCACTTCATCCAGTTCACCGGTCTGTTCCTTGCGGTAGCGGGCGATGAACGGCACCGTGGCTCCCTCCTGCAGCAGGGCGACGGTGTTGGCTACCTGGGCGTGCGTGAGGCCGATTTCTTCAACGATGATGGCGACGATTGCCGCCGGGAACTGCTGGTCTGCTGCCATGGTACCAATGGTTCTCCTTAGGGTGGATGCCGGCACGACAGCGTGCCGGAGGCTGCTTATACTATGTCTCGCTTCCGTCTTCAACCGCAAGCAGCGTTCCAGCGACCTACCTGCATGTTAACACTTGCAATAACCGCTGAATAACAGTACAGTGTCCAGCGGATTTACAGCCCCCCACAGACAGGAGCATCTGCTGCATGAGCAAAGAAGAAGCGATCGAAGTTGAAGGCACGGTGATCGAACCGCTGCCCAACGCCATGTTCAGGGTCAAACTGGAGAACGACCACGTGGTGCTGGCCCATATCTCGGGCAAGATGCGCAAGTACTTCATCAAGATTCTCCCCGGCGACAAGGTGACGGTTGAACTTTCCCCCTACGACCTGAGCCGCGGCCGCATTACCTACCGGGCCAAGTAAAGCCGTTTCATACGACATATCCAAACTCATGCGCGGAGCCCTTTTATGGAGCGCATGAGTTTTGCGTTTCTATTCCATTCGCTAGCAAGGAGATTCCCATGCTGTCCGTTGCAGACCTGAAAAAAGGCATCAAGCTGATCATCGACGGCGATCCCTACGTGGTCACCCACTTCGATTTCGTGAAGCCCGGCAAGGGCCAGGCCCTTTACAAGTGCAAGATGAAGAACATGATCAGCGGCATCACCCTTGACCGCACCTACCGCTCCGGCGAGAACTTCGAGCCTGCCAGCATGGACGAGCGGGACATGGAGTACCTCTACAAGGAGGGAACCCACTACACCTTCATGGACCAGCAGAGCTACGAGCAGGTGGTGATGGAGGAGGATGCCGTGGGCGATGCCAAGAACTTCCTGCTGGAAAACACCAAGGTGTCGGTGCTGCTCTTCGGCGACAAGCCGATCGGCGTCACCCTGCCCAACTTCATCAACCTGCGGGTCACCCAGACCGATCCCTGGGTCAAGGGAGACACCTCCGGTAACGACTCCAAGCCGGCCACCGTGGAAACCGGCTACGTGCTGCGGGTTCCCCCCTTCATCGAAGAGGGTGAACTGATCGTCATCGATACCCGGACCGGCGAGTATTCCACCCGCGTCAAGGGTTAAAAGCGGCTGTGGAGGTCGTCTGCTTCGTTGCGCGGTGCTCGCTCCCCCGCCTACCTCATATGGTATGTCTCGGTCACTGTGCTCCGTGCGCCTTGTAGCCGACCTTCCTCGCGCGTTTTCAGACGTTTAAGGTATGGACAATAACGCCTTGCAGATCAGGGCGCAGGTGCTCCGCACTGTTCGCGCCTTTTTCCAGGAAGAGGGGTTTCTCGAAGTGGAAACCCCTCTTCTCATTCCCGCCAATGCCCCGGAAGAGCATATCGATCCGGTCATCGTCTCCCCCACCGGCCAACTCCAGACCTCGCCGGAACTCTGCATGAAGCGGCTGCTCTGCCGCGGCCATCACCGTATCTTCCAGATCAGCCGCTGCTGGCGGGCCCATGAGCGGGGAAGCCGCCACTTGAGTGAGTTCACCATGCTGGAGTGGTACCGGGCCAATGCCGATTACACCCAGTTGATGAACGACTGTGAAGGGCTGCTGCGCCGGGTTGCCGCGGATTGTGCCGTGGGCAGCCTGTTCCGGCGGGACGGCCGCACCATCGATCCCCGCCTCCCCTGGCAACGTTTCACCGTGCAGGAAGCATTCCGCCGCTTTGCCGCCGCCGATGCCCTGACCGCTGTTGAAAATGACTCCTTTGACGAACTGGTGGTGTCGGTCATCGAACCGGCCCTGGCAGAGCTGCCGGTGCCGTCGATCCTGACCGACTACCCGGCGGAAATGGCGGCCCTGGCGCGGCTGAAGGGGGACGATCCCCGCTATGCCGAACGGTTCGAACTGTACGCAGGGGGGCTGGAACTGGCCAACGGCTTCAGCGAGTTGAGCGACCCGGTTGAGCAACGGCTACGCTTCGGGGCGGCCAATGCGGTACGGGTCACGCGGGGGATGGAACCGTTGCCGCTGCCGGAGCCGTTTCTGGCGGAGCTGCCCGCCCTGCCGCCGTCGGCGGGTATCGCCCTGGGGATCGACCGACTGGTGATGCTGACCACGGGGTGCGCAACCATCGATGAGGTGGTGGCCTTTACGCCGGAGGAGTTGTAAACGTATCTTCCACCCGGCAACGGGCACTGCCCCGGTGCAGGCGCAGCTTCAACAGCTCTCCCGCCCCAAGGGTCCCCGCATCCCTGACCACCGAACCGTCAGCAACCCGCTCGGCCACGGCATAGCCACGGGAAAGGGTCTTCAGGGGCGAAAGACTGTCCAGGCGGGCTGTTGCCTCTCCCTGAACCCGGCCCAGCCGTTCCAGGTGGGCGGTCATGCGGTGCTCGGCCCGTTCCGCCAGCAGCAGCACCTGCTGGCGCAGCCGGTCGATGGTCAGTGACGGGTGATGCAGATCCAGTTGCTGTTCCAGCCGCCCCACCCGCTCCCGGTTCCGGTGCAGGCAGTGTTCCATGCCGTTTTCCAGGCGCTGGTTCAGATCGTCCAGCCGTTGCCCCAGGTGTCCCAGCAGCAGAGTGGGATCGTGCAGCGCCCGCTTCAGCCCCTGCAACCGTTCGTTCAATCCTGTTAGCCGGCTACCCATGGCCCGGTTGAGCCGCTGCGCCAGCTCCTCAACCCGGCGGGACAGCTCTTCGCTGCTGGCACAGACCAGTTCCGCCGCCGCCGAAGGAGTCGGGGCCCGCAGATCGGCCACAAAATCGGCAATGGTCCAGTCGGTCTCATGTCCCACTGCCGAGATCACCGGAATGCGGGAGCCATGGATGGCACGGGCCACCGCCTCCTCATTAAACGCCCAGAGGTCTTCGAGGGATCCGCCCCCCCGCCCCACGATCAACACGTCCGCCGCCTCAAGCCGGTTGAAGTCGTCAATGGCCCGGGCCACCTCCTGCGCCGCACCGTCTCCCTGCACCCGCACCGGCATAATCAGCAGCTCCAGCGAGGCGAAACGTCGTCCCAGCACGTTGAGGATGTCGTGGATGGCGGCCCCGCTGGCCGAGGTGACAATGCCGACCCGACGGGGCAACGTCGGCAGTGGTCGCTTGCGCTCCTGCGTGAACAGCCCTTCGGCAGCCAGCCGCTCCTTCAGCTGCAGGAACGCCAGTTGCAGGGCGCCGGCTCCCCGCGGTTCCAGGTAGTCGCAGACGATCTGGTATTCTCCCCGCTGTTCGTAGAGCGACAGGCGTCCCCGCACCACCAGCGACATCCCTTCATCCAGCCGAAAGCGGAGCGCCCTTGCGCTGCTGCGGAACATGACGCAGCGCACCATGGCCCCGCTGTCCTTAAGGGTGAAATAGAGATGGCCCGAAGCGGGGCGAGAAAGGTTCGACACCTCCCCCTCCACCCAGACCTGCTGGAAGTTCTCCTCCAGCACCTCCCTGACCAGGGAGGTCAGGCGGGAAACGGTCAGGATGGTCCGTTCGGCAAAGAGGTCCATAACTGCTCCGGCAGGGTAAAATGGGCAAAATCGATCAACAGGGCGGTGGGGATCAGGGTGTCCAGCTCGTTCAGCGGCTGGCCCGTCAGCCGCCGGGCCAGCTCGCGGAACAGCAGCTGTTCCTGGGTAAAGATCTCGCTGAAGTGAAACTGCAGGTCCGGTTGCCGGAGGGGGTCCAGCGTGGTGAAGTTCAGGCTGCACCATTCGTCGAACAGCACTTCCCCGGAACTGTCGCGGTGCGGTATGCCGTGCAGCCGGCAGGTCATGGGGCGATGGTCGTAAATCAGGCAGCGACCGTCGTCGTCCAGCAGCACGCAGGGGGTTTCGTCCTCGTCCGGCATGGCTGCGTCGTACTCGTCTTCCGGGTAGGAGTTCAGCAGCCAGGGGGCGTCGAAATCGGGCCAGGTCCGGCGTACCGTTGCCACGGAACCGCTGACCCGATCCAGCACCCGCTCCCGCAGGTCCGCCGGCAACTGCGCAAACCCGGCCTGCACCAGCAGGCCGTCCAGCAGGGTGATGTCAAAGAGGCCGCGGCAGCAGTGGCTGCACCCCGTTGTGCAGGCGATCTGCTCCGGGAACCGCGCCATGGCTCCCCGGAACCAGCCGTCCACCTCCTCCAGCAGGTCGCGGTAGCGGCAGATCAGGTCGTGGTGCTGTTTCAGGTTGTTCAAGGAACCGGTCAACCGCGGGGAGCTACATGTACACCATGACCTTCAGGTTCACCGCTCCGTCCTTGTTGGTGAACGGGATGGTGACCCCCTTGCACTGGACGTTCATGCTGGCTCCCTCTTCGGGCGGTTCGGTGACGGTGCGCAGTTGCCCGGAAACCACCAGCGGCAGGCCCATGGCCACGTTGCCGTACTGGTCGTGGTACTTGGTCTTGAAGGAACCGGCAATATTGTTGATCAGTTCGCCGATGGCATCCCGGATGGAATCCTCGTCCGGCTCGTCGTCCATCAGCATCTCCCGCGCTACCAGTTGGGCGGTGCTGCGGTCGGCGGCCACGATGATGTAGCCGACCCGGTCCCCGGCCACGCCGATGATGCCGGTAACGTCGGAATCCACCGGTGCCACCTTGCGGTCAACAGCGCCGGCGAACAAGTCGATATTCATATAACATTTGAAGGTTTCCTGGGTCGCCGTCATAACGGTGAACATCACTTCTTCAAAACTGATTGCTGGCACTGTCCGTACCTCCTCCTGGATACAAATAAGGTGTGATTTTTCTTTTTTCGAATACCGCTGCTGCTAGCGCTTTGGGGTGAGCAGGTGGTCGGCCAGCGCCGCGATCTCGGCCGCCGACAACTGGCTGCCAAAGGCCGGCATGCCGCCGGGACGGCCACTGCTGATGGTCTTCACGATATCGTCACGGTACTTCCCATACCTGTAGCGGGTGGCGCTCAGGTCCGGCCCCACACCACCCCGGCCATCCGTGCCGTGACAGGGAGCGCAGTGGTGGGCAAACAGCTGTTTTCCCGCCTCAGGCGCAAGGGCTGGCACTGGTGCGCCGCCATTTTGCTGTTCAGGCGCCTGACGACAGCCGCTCCCCAGGGCGAACAGCACGGCACACGCCGCCACGACCCCCCTCACAACGCTTTTCCACTGACTTTGAAGACAAAGTCGTAGTTAAGGATATCTTCCCACTGGAATCCCTTGGCGGTGGAGCGGGTGTCATCCCCCTCGCTGTAGGGCTTGCCGGGGATGTAGAACCAGTTCATGATCGCCTCGCCCGAGGCCCGCAGCACGATCCAGTATTTACCGGGAACGAGCTGGTGCGGCCTGGCGCCGTCCGGCGGGAAGCTGAAATCGACCCAGTAGTACCCTGGTTTGCGGGCGATTTTTTCCAGATCAATCAGGTTGGAACGGATCCCCTGCATGATGTCGGGGCGTCCTCCCTTGTCCTTGACCAGGTCGATATAGACCGAACCATCGCCGCCGAACTTGCGCATGGCCAGGGAGATGCGGTCCAGGCTCATCTGAGCCTTCACCTGGACCGCCTGGGCAAAGATATACTTGGAGGTGACGTATTCGGAAGTTTCCCGCTCGAAGACCCGGGTACCGGTGTCCCCCTTGACGTTATAGAGATTGACCAGGTTCGGGAACTCCATGTTGCCGAAGACCAGACTGGTGCCCGGCCTTGGTTTCTTGTGGCCCGGTTCCGGTGCCGGCTTGCTTTCCGGCAGCGACTTTTCCGGCTTAGGCAGCGGCTTCGTAGGCTTGACCGGTTTCGCCGGCTTCTTGCCGGTTGGTTTTGGAAGCCCCTCGTCGTCAAGCGGCCCCTCATCGGTGACGAACCGGGTCTCAGCAGGCCCGGCACCGCTTCCTTGGGGCGGCTCGGCAGGCTTGGAGGGGCGGGGCTCCGGCTGTGCTTTTGCTTTCGGCTCGGGCTGCGGCTCCGGCCTGCGGGAGGCAACCGCGGCCTGCGGTGGCGTTTCTCCCGCCACGGGGGCAGATCCGGCGGCAACGGCAGCCACCAGGTTGCTCAGCACGTAGGGACGGGGAGCGGTGTCAAACCGCTTCATCTTCAGGTTGATCGCGTCGCTGGTGAAGCGTCCCTCGATCAGTTCACTGTAGGCGGGCAGGTAGGGGGCTCCCCGCCAGGTGTCGTTGATATCCTTGGAATCCAGGCCGTGGCTCTGCTTGATGTGCCGCGACGAGGTGAACTGCTTGGACTGCTGCGGATCGTAGGGAAGCCAGCCCAGGTCCGGGAACCAGACTTCCAGCCAGGCGTGCCCTCCCTGCCCCATGCTCTGCACGATGGAGTTTTTGGCGTCGATCGGTACCTTCCAGGGATCCTTGAGGGTGATCCCCCCCACGATCCGGGCCGGGATGCCGACACTGCGCAAGAGCGCGATGGCCAGGTGGGCGAAGTTCTGGCAGTTGCCGCTGCGGGTGGCCAGGGTGTAGGCGGCGTCGTACTGGGGCGGATTAAAAGTGTACTTGATATTGTCCGCCACCCAATTGGTCACGGCGGTGACCGCCTCGTACTGGGTTCTGGCCTGGGCCGTGAGGGTACGGGCATGGGCGGCAATGTCCCCTGAACCGGATTGCACCAGTTCCGTCGCCTTCAGGTACTGGGCCTCGGGGTTGGCCCGGCTGCCCAGCGGAAAGGGGGTCTTGCTTTCCAGGGCGGTCAGCTCGGTATGCACCGTGACCCCGTAGGAGAGATTGACCCGGATATCCTGGGTAACATCGTTCCAGGTGACCTTCTGGAAACGGTTGCCGAAACGGTCGGTCTCCACCGTTGAGCTGGCCGGCCGGGGGGTGAAACTGAGGTCGAGACCGTTAATGGACTGGCTGACCGTACGGGTGGCAAAGGTTGCCGGCAGGGCGAACTTAAAGGAGAATGCCGAAACATTCCCCCGGTTGACGGCAAACTCCATGGACTGGCGCATGGCCACCGTGCCGTCCAGCTTCCCCTCAAGGATCAGGGTCTTGGCCGGCGCGGACACGGTCCACGCCAGCAAACAGACAATCACGGCCACTGTCGTCAGAAGCGGGTTTCTCATTACACCCTCCGTGCCGACTCCTATTCCCACTCGATGGTTGCCGGCGGTTTCTGGCTGATGTCGTACACGACCCGGTTGACCCCTTTCACCTCGTTGATGATCCGGGACGAAATGTTGCCCAGCAACTCGTAGGGAAGCTTGACCCAGTCGGCGGTCATCCCGTCAAGCGAGTTTACCGCACGCAGGGCGATTGTAAAGTCATAGGTCCGGGCATCCCCCATCACGCCGACGGAGCGGACCGGCAGCAGCACGGCGAACGATTGCCAGATATCGCGGTACAGGCCGGCCTTGCGGATCTCGTCCAGCACGATGGCGTCCGATTCCCGCAGGATCTCCAGCCGCTCGGCGGTGATCTCGCCGATACAGCGGATGGCCAGGCCCGGTCCGGGGAACGGCTGGCGATGGATCACCTCGTCCGGCAGCCCCAGCTCCTTGCCCAGGAGGCGCACCTCATCCTTGAACAGCTCCCGCACCGGCTCCAGCAGTTTCAGCTTCATCCGCTCCGGCAGCCCTCCCACGTTGTGGTGGCTCTTGATCACCGACGACGGCCCCTTCACCGACACCGACTCGATCACGTCCGGATAGAGGGTTCCCTGGGCCAGCCAGTCCACGGTGCCCAGCTTCTTGGCTTCCTCTTCGAACAGGAAGATGAACTCGTTGCCGATGATCTTGCGCTTCTTCTCCGGGTCGGTGACCCCGTTCAGCTTGTCCAGGAAGCGAGTCGAGGCATCCACGTAGTCCAGGTTGATCCTGAAATGCTTGGTGAAGAGATTGACCACCTTCTCGGCCTCGCCTTTGCGCAGCAGGCCGTTGTTCACGAAGATGCACTGCAGCTGGTCGCCGATGGCCTTGTGCAACAGCACCGCCACCACCGAGGAGTCCACCCCGCCGGAGAGGGCGCAGATCACCTTGCCGGAACCCACCTTTTCCCGCACCGCGGCAATTTCGGTCTCGATGAAGTTGGCCATGGTCCAGACCGGCTTGCAGCCGCAGACGTTGAAGACGAAGTTCCCCAGCATCTCGGCCCCCTTGGGGGTGTGCACCACCTCGGGATGGAACTGGACGCCGTAGAGACGGCGCTTCTCATCCTTCATGGCTGCCGCCGGGGTGTTGTCGGTGTGGGCGATGGCGCTGAAGCCGCGGGGCATCAGCTCGATCTTGTCGCCGTGGGACATCCAGACTTCTTCTTTGCCGGAAAGCCCGGCAAAGAGGTCGGCGGTGTCGTCGATGGTCATGGCGGCGCGGCCGTACTCCCGCTTGTGGGAGCGTTCCACCTTTCCTCCAAGCTGGCTGGTCATCAGTTGCATGCCGTAGCAGATCCCCAGCACCGGCAGTCCCAGGTCGTAGATGCCGGCATCGGAATGGGGGGCATCGGCGTCGTAGACGCTGCAGGGACCGCCGGAGAGGATGATCCCCTGGGGCGCAAACTCCCGGATCTTTTCCAGGGACAGGGTGTAGGGATGGATCTCGCAGTAAACCGACTGCTCGCGGATGCGGCGGGCGATCAGCTGGGTCACCTGGGAACCGAAATCAAGGATCAGAATCTTCTGGCTGTGAATATCAGTGAAACTCATCGTATGGTCCTAGCTGGCGCGATAGTTGGGCGCTTCCTTGGTAATGGTGACGTCGTGGACGTGGGACTCCTTCAGGCCGGCGCCGGTGATCCGGATGAAGCGCCCCTTCTCCTGCAGTTCCTGAATGGTGGCGCAGCCGGTGTAGCCCATGCCGGAGCGCAGGCCGCCGATCAACTGGTGGATGTTGGCGGAAAGCGGTCCCCGGAGCGGCACCATCCCTTCGATCCCCTCCGGGACCAGCTTGACATCCTCGCCGACCTCGGACTGGAAGTAGCGGTCCTTGCTGCCGTCCTTCATGGCGCCGATGGAGCCCATGCCGCGGTAGCTCTTGTAGGTACGCCCCTGGTACAGCACGGTGTCGCCGGGGGACTCCTCGGTACCGGCGAAGAGCGAACCGATCATGACCACGTCCGCCCCGGCCGTGACTGCCTTGGGCAGGTCGCCGGAGAACTTGATGCCGCCGTCGGCAATGACCGGCACCCCCAGCTTGTGAGCGACCCGGGCACACTCCATGATGGCGGTGATCTGGGGGACCCCCACCCCGGCCACTACCCGGGTGGTACAGATGGAACCGGGGCCGATCCCCACCTTGATACCGTCGGCACCGGCCTTGATCAGGGCTTCGGCGGCAGCGGCGGTGGCGATGTTGCCGGCAATGATCTCCAGATTGGGGAACAGTTGTTTAGCTCGGATCACGGCGTCGATCACCCCCTGGGAGTGGCCGTGGGCGGTGTCAATCACCACCACGTCAACCCCGGCCTTGACCAGCGCCTCCATCCGCGCCTCCATCTCGGCGGTGGGGCCCACGGCAGCGCCGACCCGCAGACGGCCCAGGCTGTCCTTGCAGGCGTTGGGATACTTCTTGACCTTCTCGATATCCTTGATGGTGATCAGCCCTTTAAGGTTGCGCTCGTCATCCACCACCAGCAGTTTTTCCACGCGGGTGTGCTTCAGGTGCTCCTTGGCCTGCTCCAGGGTGGTACCCACCGGCACGGTCACCAGGTTACGCTTGGTCATGCGGGCGGAGATCGGCAGCTCGTAGTCGGTTTCAAAGCGGAGGTCGCGGTTGGTCAGAATCCCCACCAGCTTGCCGTTGGGCTTGGTGATCGGCACGCCGGAAATCCGATAGCGGGCCATCATCTCCAGGGCCTCCTTGATCTTCTGGGTGGGACGCATGGTGATCGGGTCCACGATCATCCCGGATTCGCTCTTCTTGACCTTGTCCACTTCGTGGGCCTGATCTTCGATGGACATGTTCTTGTGGATGATACCGATACCCCCTTCGCGGGCCATGGCGATGGCAGTGCGGGATTCGGTCACCGTATCCATGGCGGCGCTGACCAGGGGGATGTTGAGGGGGATAGTGCGGGTAAGCCGGGTCACCAGGTTCACGTCCCTGGGCAGCACCGTGGAATGGGCTGGCACCAGCAGGACATCGTCAAAGGTCAGACCTTCCGGAAATTGTTCGTACGCCATGATTCCGTTACCCCGTGCGCGTTAAATTTTACAGACGTTAGTACAGCGCCACGGTGAAGTCAAGAATGTCTACGGTATACGGTGTCATTTTCAGCCGGACCGGCTGGAGGGAGGGATACGGATAACGTAACAGCGGCATTGCCGGTGCCATACGTAACGAGAGCAGCAGACATGGTCAACACAACAACCGAAAAAAAACAGAAGGACGGTATCCCGAGCTGGGCAGCCTAGCTGGAGGGCTCCTTTACGCCGTCGCGGTCATCGGGAATGCCGGCAAAGCGCCGCATTGCCTCACGCATGATTTCAGACATGCTCATATTCGTCCGCTCCATGATTTCGTTGAGATATTCCCGTTCCTGTGCGCTGATCCGCATGGAAATGACATTATAGCGTGGTTTTTCGATCATTCTGCCCATTTGTTCGGATTCCCGTGACGACGCCGGCCGGAGACGCCGGGATGACCCCGTTCCCCGTCGCCCCGCAGCGGCGGCGCATCCGTTGAAAGTACCTACCGTCCGGGGAATGCCCCTCCCCCCGGCGGCATCCGGAAACAGGGAGCACTCCCATCCACAGAATCGCCGTCAGTGCCGGATATTCTTGTTATCCCTGGCAGACCCATAGCAATAGAATTGAATTCCAATCACCACTACCAGTACCACCACTACTGCTCCCAGAATATACATATGCGCTTTTCCTCCCCTGGAATATTCAGTGCCATGCTGTTCACCCTCGTGGTGCCGACTGTTCTCCCTCCCCACTGGCATCTTTCGACCGGTAGATACTGCAGGCGGCATAGTCGTCGGCGCAAAACAGGAGCATCTTTTGGATGTTCTTGCTGGAAATGTTCATGCAGTAGCATTCGGGAAACGGAGCCTTCAGAAACCTGCACATCAGCGCGGCTCTCTCTGCAATGATATCCGTTGCCTTCAACAGAGTACCGGTGGTGGCCATGATCGTTTCCCGCATGCGGCGCAGAGCGCAGTGATAGATGCAGCTATCCGAGACTGCATCATTCAAATGACGACAGCAACAATGGTGCCACATCACAACATTTCGATTTTATTGGGGATTACTTCGAAGGACTTTTAACAGGGGTGATCAAAACAACCAGAGCGGAACAACAGGGGGTACGCAAAATACCCACCATCGACAGTAAGGCTCCCCACTCACGACGAGCGGAGGTGATAACGGGCAAGCATCCGCTTGAAGCGGCCGTACTCCACCGCCAGCAGCCGGGCCGCCTCCATCTTCCTGCCGCCGGTCGCCTCAAGAGCATGGAGAATAGCCGTGCGTTCCAGCTCCGCCAGGGTCTGTACCGGCTGCACAGGGGCAGTCACGACACCGTCACCCTGCAAGGCGGCGGCAAGATCGGCGGCATGCAGGATATCGCCGGCAAAAAGGGCGACGCGCTTCATCACGCTCTTCAGCTCACGGATATTGCCGGGCCAGGTGTGCCGACGCAGCAGCAGCTGGGCATCGGCGGAAATGCGGGGAGGCGTTCTGTCCAGCTCTCGCGAGACATTGATGAGAAAACCACGGGCAAGCAACACCACATCCTCGCCCCGCTCCCGCAGCGGCGGGAGGGTGATGACCAAGTCCCCCAGGCGATAGTAGAGATCTTCCCGGAAGCGCCCGCTACGGGCTTCTTCCTGCAGATTGCGGTTACTGGCGGCGATGATCCGCGTATTAACCGTCACCTGGCGGGTGCCCCCGACGGGAAAGAAGCGTTTCTGCTCCACGGCATGCAGAATCTTGGCCTGAATGGCCGGAGAAGCGCAGTCGATGTCGTCCAGGAACAGCGTCCCGTCGTCGGCCTCCTCGAACAGTCCGCTTCTCGCGGCCACGGCGCCGGTGAAAGCGCCCCGGACATGGCCGAACAACTGGCTTTCCACCAGCGATTCCGGTATTGAGCCCACGGAAACCGTCACGAAAGGGTGGTGCTTGCGCCGGCTCAAATCATGGATCAGCGCCGCCAGGTGGGATTTGCCGGCACCGGTTTCTCCCTGGATGATCACGGAAAAATCGGTGGCGGCAATGCGGCGGGCCTGCTGGATGATCTGCTGCATGGCCGGACTGTCCCCCAGCAGGGCCTCAAGCGATGCCTGTTCCCGGCAGCGGGCCTGTTCCAGCTCCATCTGCTGCAGGATCGGCCGGGCCACCTGCATAATGGTTTCGATGAGCTGCCGGCAGTCCAGCGGTTTGCGCACGTAGGCCGCCACTCCCAGTTCGATCGCCTTCAGCAGAAAACCGGCCTCGGTGAAGGCGGTACTGAGAATGACCGGCGTGGCCGGGGCCAGCTCCCGGATGCCGCGGGTCATCTCCAGGCCGTCCATGACCGGCATCATGATATCGCTGATCACCACGGCGGGGTGTTCCTGCCGGAAACGGTCCAGTCCCTCCTTGCCGTTGGCGGCGGTCAGCACCTGCTCGAAATGCATTGCAAGGACGATACGAATCCGCTCCCGCAGGTCCGGCTCATCCTCGACGTACAGCAGCGTCAGCGGTATCTTCTCAGACATCGTTCTCCCCGCCCCGCCGCGCTTCCCGCGGCAGCTCGATCCTGAACTGCGTTCCTTCCGGCGAACTGGTGAAACAGAGCCGTCCCCCCATGCTCTCCTCGATGATCAGCCGCGACATGTACAGCCCGATGCCGGTCCCCTTGCCTTCCGACTTGCTGGTGAAGTAGGGATCAAACACCTTGTCGGCGTACTCGGACGGTATGCCGCAGCCGTTGTCATCCACCTCCACCACCACCCAGTCCTCGGCAGCGGAAAGCGCGATCGTCACCCGGCCGCACAACGGTGTCGTCCCATTCCTCTCCTGGCCGGCGACAGACCGCATCCGCTCCACCACAGCGTCGAAGGCGTTACTGACCAGATTGAGCAGGGCCTGCTTGAACTCGTTTTGATACCCTCTGATCGTGAGACGGCCGTGCCCTGCCTGCGCGACAATCTCCAGGGTGACATTCGAGTTGGCAAACTGGGCCGCTACCAGTTGCAAGACCTCTCCCACCTTCTCGGTCACGTCGAACCGTTCAACCACCTTTTCCGGACTGAAAAAGTTTCTGAAATCCTCGATGGTATCGGACATATAGTAGAGCTGCTTCTGGGCATCGGCCTCGGCCTTTTCCAGGAAACGTTCGTCCAGACAGCGATGTTCCCAAGCCATCCGGAGACTCTGGATGGTTGCCCCCAGGGTCGCCAGCGGTTGTCGCCACTGGTGCGCAATGGCTCCGATCATCTCCCCCATGGCGGCCAGGCGGATATGGCGGGCCAGCAACCGCTCATGGCTGACTCTCCGCTCCGTCTCTTCCGCCACCCGCTTCAGCAGATCCCGGTTCAGGTCGCTCAACTCCTGCTCCCGCGCCGCCAGTTTACGGGCCATTTCGTCGAAGGCGCGTCCCAGTTCTCCCAGCTCGCCGCCTCCCACCAGATCAGCGACCCGCACCTGCAGCTCCCCCTCGGCAAGCCGGGCCGAAGCCTCCTGCAGCCGCTTCACCCGCTGCACAAAACACACGTTACCGATCACCAGAGTCAGAACGAAAGCGGCCAGCAGCACCGTCGCCAGCAGCCCCATGTTGACCAGTTCGGCCTGTCGGGCTTTCCTCATGACCCCGTCCAGGGGGACACTGGCACAGACGTAGAGGTAGGGGTCCGTTTCATGGGGAAGGCGCAGAACGCGATAGGAGATGATCCGCCGGTCGTCCTGGTCCGTTTCGTCGAAGAAGGTATCACGATCTTTGGCGGGATCGCCGGCCATCCGACGCAACAGTGCCGGCTTCAGCGGCGTGCCGACGAATCGTTCCGGCTCCTGGCTGCTGAAAACAATGGTACCGTTGCGATCCACGATGGTTAGTTGCGATTTTTTGGGCAACTCGGTGGTGGTGAGCAGGCGACGGACCAGGCGCTCGAAATCGAGATTGGCGGAGATCACCCCTTGCCACTCCCCCTGCTCGTTTTCGATGGGATAGCCGAAGCCGATGGTGTGCTTCACCGACAGCCTGCCCACCACGTACTCGCCGGATGAAAAGGCTCCACTCTGTCGGGTCGCCCGGAACATCAGCCGCTCACGCAGGGAAAAGGGCTGCCCCATCGGCAGGCCGGAAGCCCAGACCATCCCATCGCGGTCCGTGACCACGATATTGCCGAACTGGGGATTTTTCCTGAGAATTTCCCCCAGCAAGCTATTGACGTCGGCAACCTTGCGGTTCCTGATGTCCGGAAGCTGCGCCAGCACGACCAGCAACTGCTCGGCATTTCCGACCTGATTGTACTGCTCGTTGGCGATCAGGGTCACCAGCCGGCGGGCATCGCGGTTCCCCTTGCGGATCGCCTCCTGGCGCTGCACGACCCCGGAATGCAGGATCAGCGCCAGCGCCGGCAGGGAAAGCAGCAGCGCCAGCAGCAGCAGGTGCGTCCGCAGCGAAAGCGAGAGCAGTCGGGTGCGCAGGGCGGCAATGGCCTGATTCATGGTGACGGGAGTCCTCGGGTCGGCGGTGCGCTATGCCCGGTTATACCGGTAAAAACTGCTCCTGGGTACGGATGTGTGCCAAAACCGCCACGATCAGCCGGGCCGCCTGTTCCAGGTCGGCCAGGGAGACGACCTCCACCGGGGTATGCATGTACCGCAGCGGCAGCTTCACCAGGGCGGTGGCCACACCGTTGCGGGAAATTTGCATCACGTTGGCATCGGTGCCGGTGGCCCGGGGGTTGGCGGTCAGCTGCACCGGAATTTTTTCTTTTTTCGCTGTTGCGTACAGCAGTTCGAACAGCCCGTGGTTGATGTTGGGGCCGCGGCTTAAGATCGGCCCCTTGCCCAGGGCAACCTCGCCGTTGTGCTTGCGCTCCACGTCCGGCTGATCGGTGGCGAAATCCACCTCCACGCAGATGCCGATGTCCGGGTTAACGGTGTAGCTGCTGGTGGTGCCGCCCCGCAGCCCGATCTCCTCCTGCACCGACGACACGCCGTACAGGTCAACCGGCAGTTTTTTCTTCCCCTCCGCCACCAGCCGCAGCACCTCGGCCACCACAAAGGAGCCGGCCTTGT
Organism: Trichlorobacter ammonificans; assembly: GCF_933509905.1. GTDB lineage: Bacteria > Desulfobacterota > Desulfuromonadia > Geobacterales > Pseudopelobacteraceae > Trichlorobacter > Trichlorobacter ammonificans. The sequence continues at coordinate 1,764,096 of NZ_OW150024.1, forward strand.
CGTCGAACCCCCGGGAGGCCACACGGTCCCCCTGCAGACGGGTAAAACCGCTCGCAAAGGTGATGCAGTCCCCTACCCGCACCAGCTTGTCCGCCTCCTTTTTGCTCCCGGCGCCGATGTCGATGTACTGGGACTCCAGTTTCACCACCGTTTCCCGGTCCTTGGTATCCATCAGATGGATCGGCTTCTTGCCGACGACACCGGGGAGGGGGCCGCCGGCGGTATGGATATGAACCACCTTGCCGGGAGTGAGGTGGGCATCGACACCGCCGATGGCGGCAAAGTAGATGAACCCCTTGTCGTCAATATACTTCACCTGCAACCCGATCTCATCGGAATGCCCCACCAGCATCACCTTCGGACGGTTCTTGCCCTGGCCGGCGATGAAGCCGTACACGTTACCCAGCACATCGCTGCTGACCTCGGCATAGGGAGCGACGTACTCGCGGAACAGGCGTTGAGCCGGCTGCTCGTAACCGGAGGGGCTGGGGGCGGACAGCAGTTGTTCAAGAAAGGTCACCGATTCACTCCGCATCAAAGCATCTCCTCGTCATTCAGTGTGGTTAGTATGGAACCGCTCATGCGGTGCCCGCATGATTGCACGACAAGCTCGTCAGGTGCAAGTCCCGCATCGGCCAGAACCCGCTGCACCGCCAGCCCCCGCTGGTGCCAGCGGACAAGGTTGCGGCGGGCATGTCCGACAACGTCGGCGATACGGCGGGGATGGCAGAAAACCTGCTCAGGCGCTCCGGCAAGCCCACCGGCCAACGCACAAACCAGCAGAAAATACAGTTCTCCCCGCGCCAGCTGCCCCAGGGCCGGATGCCAGGGACCGGCCAGGACGGTTTCTCCGGCCACCAGCCCCTCGTCGCTCTGCAGGCCGAGACGGATCACCGGAATACCGGCTTTAGCGGCCAGCAGCAGCATCCGGGCGCACAGTCGGACCGTAGCATCAAGCGACGGCGGTTGCCAGCCCCCGGTTGCATGCAGTTGAGCCAGGCCGGTACCCGTAAGCACCAGGGCGGGATAGATGCGGACGAACTGGGCACCGGCCCCGATCACGCCGGCCAGGGAGGCCAGGGAGCGCTCCGGCGTATCGCCCGGCAGCCCGGGCAGCAGTTGCGCCCCGGTGTGGAAGCCGGCTCCGGCGACACGGCCGATGGCGGCGCAGCTTTCGGCCGCACGGTGCCCCCGTCCGGCCCGTTGCAACACCTCGTCATCCAGCGACTGTACCCCGATCTCCACGGTACGCACGCGGTAGTCGCGCAGAAATGCCAGGGCAGCCTCGTCCAGACCATCGGGACGCGTGGAGATACGGATTCCCGACAATTGCCCCGCGTCCACCAGGGGCTGCACCGCGTCCAGCAGCCGCTCCTGCCGTTCCCGGGGCAGCAAGGTGAAACTGCCGCCGAAAAAGGCCACCTCTGCCGACCGCCCCGGCGACCGCCGCAGCCACTCCCGCACCGTCGCCCGTATCTGCTCCGGCCGCGGCAGGTCGTCCGTTTCACGGGCTGTCAGCCGCTGGTTGCAGTACAGGCACGCATGGGGACAACCGGCGTGGGGGATGAACAATGGGATGATCAGGGGATGCATAGGGCTGCTGCATTTTCCATTCAAATATGCTATGAATTTTTCTTATCCCAGATATTGCTGCCAATGACAAGCATGATGCGCCGCCCCAGTGGCCGTGCGGCACTCCCACAAGGAACCCCGCTATGAGCACCTACTACACCCCGGACGATCTGGCCAGGTTTACCGAAATCGGCAACGATGCCCCGGAACTGGCCCAAAAATTCTTCGCGTATTACGGTGCCGTGTTCGCGGACGGGGCACTCTCGAAGCGGGAAAAATCACTGATTGCCCTTGCCGTGGCGCACGCCGTGCAGTGTCCCTACTGCATCGACGCCCATACCCGGAGCTGCCTCGAAAACGGCTCCAACCTGGAGGAGATGACCGAAGCGCTCCATGTGGTCAGCGCAATCCGGGGAGGCGCCTCGCTGGTGCACGGCGTGCAGATGCGCACGGTTGCCGAAAAGCTGTCGATGTGATGTCACCGGACATCGAACGGAACGCCCTCTCCATGACCTTCAACCAAACTCTTGCCCGGCATGCGCTTTCCCTCGTACGGGCCACGACCGACACCCTGCAGGTCAACATCGGCAGACGCTGCAACCTGGCCTGCCGTCACTGTCACCTGGAGGCGGGGCCGGAACGGAACGAGCTGATGAGCGCCGAAACCGTTGAACAGGTTATCGCCTGCGCCGGTCGCCTGGCCTTCACCACCATCGACATCACCGGCGGCGCGCCGGAGCTGCTGCCCCATCTTCCCCGCCTGATCAGTGGCCTGCGTCCCCATGCGGCACGGCTGATGGTCCGTACCAACCTTACCGCCCTGGGACGGGAGGAAACGGCCCACCTGATCGAGCTGTACCGCAGCAACCGCGTCATGATCGTCGCCTCGCTCCCCTCCCTCAATCTTTCCCAGACGGAGTCCCAGCGGGGCAACGGGGTCTGGAGCGCCTCGCTCGCCACATTGCAGCGCCTGAACAGCGCCGGATTCGGTAGCGAAGGCAGTGGACTCGTTCTGGATATCGCCGTCAACCCGACCGGGGCCTTTCTGCCCCCCTCCCAGCGGGAAACCGAGCTGCGCTTCCGCAGAGAGCTGCGGGAACGCCACGGCATCAGCTTCACCCGCCTGCTCACCTTTGCCAACGTGCCGCTGGGGAGATTCCGGCACTGGCTGGAACAGTCCGGCAACCTGCCGGGATATCTGGAGAAGCTGCGCTCGAACTTCAATCCCGGCGCTGTTGGCGGCCTGATGTGTCGTTCCGTGCTTTCCGTCGACTGGCAGGGCTATCTCTACGATTGCGATTTCAATCAGGCGGCACGACTGTACCACCGCAACGGCATCCACCATATTTCCGCTCTGAACGCCCAGCCGCTCGACGGCCTGCCGATCCCCACCGGTGAACACTGCTTCGCCTGCACCGCCGGAGCCGGCTTCACCTGCGGGGGCTCCCTTGATGCCTGAGACGCTCTCGCTCCAACGCCGCTTCGCCTTGACTTCGCGGGGCAGTCGAGTACTATTGCTACACACAACCAACCCTTACGAACAGGTGTGCGTCTGATGTCCCAGACCGATCCCCATGCCGCCCCCCGGCGCCTTGCCCGGCTGACTGTCCCGGCAGCCCTGGTCTGGACCCTCGTCCTGGCCGCGTCCCTCTTCTGGAACGCGGCCAAGGCCCGTACCCAGGCACTGGAACTGGCCTATACCGAAGCCCGTTCCAACCTGAACAAGGATATCACCTTTCGCCGCTGGGCCACCGGCCATGGTGGCGTGTACGTACCGATAACGCCTACCCAGCAGTCGATCCCCTGGCTCTCCCATGTGCCGGGCCGCGACGTGGTCACCACCGACGGTCGTCACCTTACCCTGCTGAACCCGGCCTCCATGCTGCGCCAGGTCATGGATCAGTATTCGGAGCACTACGGCATCCGGGGCAGGATCACCGGCCTTAAGCAGTTAAACCCCGGCAATGCTCCGGACGACTGGGAGCGGGCGCAACTGGAAGCGTTCTCCCGTGGCGAGACGACCGAGGTCTGGGAGGTGGCCGACATCAACGGCGCGCCCCATCTGCGCTACCTGCGGGCCATGTTCATGGAACCGGGCTGCGACAAGTGCCACGGCATCCTGGGCTACAAGACCGGCGACATGCGGGGCGCCACCGGACTCAATCTGCCCCTGACCCCCTATTACCGCCAGATCGCCACCGCCCGCCGCGATCTGGCCCTGAGTCACGGCGTCATCTGGCTGCTGGGACTGACCGGTATCCTCTGGGCCGGACACCAGACGGAGCGGAAGAACCGCGAACGGCTGCAGGCACAGACGGCGCTGCAGGAGAGCGAGGCCACCCTGAAACGTGCCCAGGCGGTGGCCCAGACCGGCAGCTGGTACCTGGACGCCTCCCGCAACCACCTGCACTGGTCCGACGAGACCTACCGCATATTCGGCATTTCCGCAGAGCTCCCCCTCTGCTACGACCTGTTCCTCTCCTGCGTCCACCCGGACGACCGTCTCGAAGTGGATGCCGCCTGGCAGCGGGCCCTGAAGGGTGAGCCCTACGACATTACCCACCGCATCCTGGTAAACAGCGACGTCAAGTGGGTACGGGAACAGGCCGACTTAACCTTTACCCCCGACGGCACGCTCAGCGCGGGCATCGGCACCGTCCAGGACGTCACCTCCCAGAAACTGAACGAAGACACCCTGCGACTCTACGCCAACGTCTTCCGGCACAGCGGCGAAGCGATCATGATCACGGACCGGGATCAGCAGATCATTGCCATCAACCCGGCCTTCACCAGACTTACCGGCTACACCCTCGACGACCTGAAACAGCAGACCCCCCGCGTACTGGCATCCGGGCACACACCGCCGGAAACCTACCGGAACATGTGGGCGGCCCTGAAGGAAAGCGGCTTCTGGCAGGGAGAGCTGTGGGACCGCCACAAGGACGGCGCCATCAATCCCGCCTGGGCAGCGGTATCGGTGGTACGCAACCCGGATGGCGAGATAACCAACTACATCGCCGGCTTCACCGACATCAGCGAACGCAAGGCGGCGGAAGAGCGGATCTACCACCTGGCCCACCACGACCTGCTTACCGGCCTGTTCAACCGCTACAACCTGGAAAACCGGCTTGAGCAGGCACTCGCACTGGCCCGGCGCAACAGCGAACCCCTGGCGGTGATGTTCATCGATCTGGACCGTTTCAAGGTGATCAACGACACCCTGGGACACAACATCGGCGACCTGCTGCTGATCGAGGTAGCCCGCCGCCTGCTTGCCTGCGTGCGGGAGAGCGACATCGTCTCGCGCCCCGGCGGGGACGAGTTCGTGGTGGTGCTGACCGGTATCGGCGCGGTCTTGGACGCCGCTCCCATTGCTCACACCATTCTGGACACCCTGGGACAGCCCTACCAGATCGAAGGCCGGACCCTGCACACCACTCCCAGCATCGGCATCAGCCTCTTCCCCGATGACGGCGACGACACCGAAACCCTGATGAAGCATGCCGACACCGCCATGTACCACGCCAAGGAGCAGGGCCGGAACAACGTGCAGTTCTTTGCCGCTGCCATGAATACCGCTGCTTCGGAACGGCTGGAACTGGAACGGGAGCTCCGCCAGGCGTTGCGCCAGAAACAGTTCGAACTGTACTACCAGCCCAAGGTGCGGACGGCGGACGGCAGCCTTTACGGCGTGGAGGCGCTGTTACGCTGGCGCCATCCCAAGTTCGGCATCATCTCCCCGCTGAAGTTCATTCCGATCGCCGAAGAAGCCGGCCTGATCGAGACCATCGGCGCCTGGGTGCTGGACGAAGCCTGTCGCCAGCTGATCGCCTGGCGGGAGGCCGGCATTTCCGGCCTGACCATGGCGGTGAACCTGTCGGCCCACCAGCTCCGTTCACCGGCCCTGGCGGAACAGGTGCTCGCCTGCATCAAGTACTACGGTCTCCGCGAGGGTGAACTGGAGCTGGAGGTGACCGAGTCGATGGCCATGAACAACCCGGAGCGGGCCATCGGCCAGCTGCAGAGTCTGCGTGCACTGGGGGTTCATCTGGCCATCGACGATTTCGGCACCGGTTATTCTTCCCTGGCCTATCTGAAGCTGCTGCCGATTCAGACCATCAAGCTGGATCGCACCTTTGTCCGCGACATCGAGACCGACGTCAACGACGCCGCCATCAGTACCGCCACCCTGGCCCTGGCCCACAGCCTGGGACTCAAGGTGGTGGCGGAAGGGGTGGAAACCGAGGCGCAGCGTCAGTTCCTGGCCCGCCACGGCTGCGATTTCCTGCAAGGGTATCTTTTCGGCAAACCGGAGCCTGCCGAGGTCTGGACGCAACGGTGGAGCGAACCGACGGATGACGCTCCCTCCCCGGTGTCGTCGTGATGGCGGCCAGCGGGCCCGAACGGAGCCCCACCTACGCCGATCTGGTGGATATCCAGAAATTGCAGGCCCTGCTGGAGAGTTGCAGCCAGGTATTCGGCATCGCCAATGCCGTGATCGACATGCAAGGAAACGTGCTTGCCCACTCCTGCTGGCAGGAGATCTGCATGCAGTTTCATCGTGCCAACCGGGAAACCTGCAGGCGCTGCATCGAGAGCGACACCTCCCTGGTGAGGAGTGTCACCCAGGGCGCCTCCCTTGCCATTTACGAATGTCCCAACGGCCTGGTGGACAGCGCCGCTCCCATCGTGGTTGAGGGGATGCACCTCGCCAATGTGTTCACCGGTCAGTGCTTCATCACCCCTCCCGATCTCGATTTTTTCCGCCGCCAGGCCGGGGAATTCGGCTTCGACCCGGAACGCTACCTGGAGGCGGTCGGGCAGGTGCCGGTGATATCGCGGGAGCGGCTCGAATCCATCACCCGGCTGTACGCCCACCTTGCCTCCCTGCTGGCCGACAACGGCATGGACCGGCTGAAGCTGCTGGATGCCACGGCGGAACTGGCCGCCGCCAACCGCGAGCTGGAGCGCCGCGTCGCCCGGCGCACCGCGGCCCTGGAGGCGTCGGAAACCGCCCTGCGCAGCCGCGACCGCTACCAGCGCGCGCTGCTGGACAACTTTCCCTTCATGGTCTGGCTGAAAGACCGGGACAGTCGCTTCCTGGCCGCCAACATCGTGTTCGCCAGGGCGGCCGGTGCCGCCGGTCCCGATGACCTGGTGGGCAAAACCGATTTTGATTTCTGGCCGGCCGAACGGGCCGAGGCGTATCGGGCCGATGACCGCGACGTATTGAACTCCGGCACACCGAAAAATGTCGAAGAGGCGATCCTGACGCCAGAAGGCCGGATCTGGTCGGAAACCTATAAGTCACCGGTTGAACTTGACGGCGTCCTCATCGGCACGGTCGGATTTTCCCGGGACATCACTCGCCGCAAGCAAACCGAAGAGGAACTCCAGGCGGCCAAGACCGCAGCAGAAGCGGCCAACAGTGCCAAAAGCGAGTTTCTGGCCAACATGAGCCATGAAATCCGCACCCCCATGAACAGCGTCATCGGCAACGCCCAACTGCTCCGTTTCACTGCCCTGACCGAGGAACAGGCCCGCTACCTGGAATATATCGAAGCCGACGCCAAGCACCTGGTGCAGGTCATCAACGACGTGCTCGACCTTTCCAAAATCGAGGCGGGCAAGATGGAACTCGAACAGGCGCCGTTTCAGCTGCGCAGTTGCATCAACGACATTCTGAAGCCGGTGGAAGCACGGATTCACGCCAAGGGGCTCACCCTGCGGATCGATATAGACCAGGCTGTTCCGGAGATTCTCTGTGGCGACCAGCTGCGTCTCAAGCAGATTCTGCGCAACCTGGTGGGCAATGCCGTCAAGTTCACCCCAACGGGGGAAATCAGGGTACAGGTGGCTCGCATCGACCGGGAGGAGGTTACTCCCCGTTTCCGTTTCAGCGTCATCGATACCGGTATCGGCATCAAGGCCGATGCCCTCGAACGACTCTTCGCCCCCTTCAGCCAGGCTGACAGCTCGGTGACCCGCCGCTTCGGAGGAACCGGCCTGGGGCTGTCGATCTGCGACCGCCTGGTCAGCCTGATGGGAGGGAACATCAGCATCGAGAGCCGGGAGGGCGCCGGCAGCAGCTTTCATGTCACCCTGCCGTTCCAGGTTGCCCAGGTCCCGCCGGTTTCCGCCACCGAGCAGCAGGGGGGCGCCGCGTCGACAGCCTGGGAGGGGACGCCGTTGCGAATCCTGCTGGCGGACGACAGCCCGACCAACCGTTCCATGACGGCAAAACTCCTGCAACGGTTCGGCCATCGCGTAGCCACCGCCTGCGACGGCGCCGAGGCCCTGGAACGGTGGCGACGCGAGCACTTCGACCTCATCCTGATGGATATTCAGATGCCGGTCATGGACGGGCTGGAGGCAACGCGGCTCATCCGGGAGGATGAACGGGCAACCGGCGGCCACACCCCCGTCGTTGCCCTGACTGCCCACGCCCTGCTGGAACAGCGCACTCACCTCCTGGCATCGGGCTTTGACGGGTATGTGGCCAAGCCGGTCGACCTGGCCCTGCTGCATGCCGAAATGAAGCGGGTCATGACCGGCGCCGCACTTGAGTGACGGGCCGTGCGCCCCTGATCGCGATACGGGATAGATACTCAAGCAAAGAGAGCACACACCCATGCCCCTGAACCATGCCGACAGACCGCTTATCCTGCTGGTGGACGACATGCCCTCCAACCTGCACCTGCTGGTAGCGGCCCTGAAAGACGACTACCGGCTGAAGACCGCCGTCAACGGTGCCGCAGCCCTGGAGCTGGCGGCGCGGGAGGATCGGCCGGACCTGATCCTGCTGGACATGATGATGCCCGGCATGAGCGGCATCGACGTGCTGAAAGAGTTGCGGCAACAGCCGGAAACCGCCTCGATCCCCGTGATCTTCGTTACCGCCGACACCTCCGAACAGAGCCAGTTGGACGGCCTGGAGCTGGGGGCCGACGACTATCTCACCAAACCGGTGGTAACTGCCGTGCTGCAGGTGCGGGTACGCAACCTGCTCCAGCGCAAACGGATCGAGCGGGAACTGCGCCTTGCCAGTCACGTATTCAACTACAGTGGCGAAGCGATCATGATCACTGACCGCGACAACCGGATCATTGACGTCAACCCCGCCTTCAGCCGCCTCACCGGTTACAGCCTGGATGAGGTGCGGGGAGCAAATCCCCGGCTGCTCTCCTCCGGCCGCACCGCGCCCGAGGAGTACCAGGCCATCTGGCAAAGTATCCGGGAGCACGATTTCTGGCAGGGCGAGCTATGGGACCGCCGCAGGGACGGCTCCGTCTACCCCAAGCTGCTGACTATTTCCGTGGTGCGCAACCAGCGGGGCGAGATCGACTTCCACATCGGCAGCTTCACCGACATCACCCGCCAGAAGAACGTTGAAGCGGAGATCCGGCACATCGCCAATCACGACCACCTGACCGGCCTGCCCAACCGGATGTACCTGCAGGCCGCCCTGGAGCAGACCCTGGCCATGGCCCGACGGGACAAAAGCGAGGTTGCCGTCATGTTCGTCGACCTGGACCGCTTCAAGTCCATCAACGATACTTACGGCCATGCCGTCGGCGACGGCCTGCTGATCCAGGTGGCGGACCGACTGAAGGAGAGCGTGCGGGAGAGCGATCTGGTGGCACGCCTTGGCGGCGACGAATTCGTGGTAGTCGCAACCGGACAGGATATTCGGAACGGCGCGGCCACGGTGGCCATGAAAATCCTGTCGAGCCTCTCGACCCCCTACGGGGTTGACGGACAGACCCTGCACAGCACCCCCAGCGTCGGCATCAGCCTCTACCCGGAGGATGGCGCAACGGTGGAAGCGCTGATGAAGCACGCAGACCAGGCCATGTACCGGGTCAAGCAGGCGGGTCGGGGGCATTTCAGATTCTACGGTGACGGGGGGCAGACGGTATGACCCTGTTCAACAACCGCAGACAGCGGTTCCAGCAATGGCTGACTCTCGCCTTTATCCTGCTGTCCCTGGCCGTTTTGCTGGGCGTCCGTATCTATCAGGATCATCAGCGGACCGGTGAGCGGGAACGGGAGCGGCTCATGACCCAGACCCGCATCGTCCAGGAAAACCTGATCTGGAATTTCGACGCCCTGAACAAGGCGCTCACGAAACTGCGGCAAGAGCCTAGCCTGCTTTCCTTCAGCAGCGCCTACAATCAGCGGCTCATCGACCTGACCGACGCCATGCCCGGCGTGCGCACCATGCTGATCCTGGATGAACAGGGTGTCTGCCGGCTTGCCAACCGTCCGCAACTCATCGGCAACAATTTCAGTGTGCGGGATTATTTCAGCGTGCCCCGCCGGCAGGGTGATGCAAGCCTGCTGTACGTTTCTCCCCCCTTCAAAACCTCGCTGGGCACCTACGTGATCAACCTGAGCAAGACCATCAACAGGGCCGACGGCAGCTTTGCCGGGGTTGTGGCTGCTTCCCTGGATCCGGACTATTTCAGCACCCTGATCGGGTCGGTGCTCTACGAACCGGACATGTGGACCTATCTGAGCCATGGCGACGGCAAGCTCTTCCTGATCACCCCGTACCTCGACAGGGCGGCGGGCACGGACATGGCTGCCCCGGACAGCCTGTTCAGCCGCCATGTGGCCAGCGGTACTCCCGCCTCGATCCAGACCGGTGCAAGCAACCTCAGCGGCACCATACGCATGGCCGCCTTCCGCACCATCCAGCCGGAACGCCTGCAGATGAACAAGCCGCTGATCGTGTCGGCAAGCCGCAGTCTTCCGGAGGTGTACGCCACCTGGCGCACCGACACCCTGGTGCATGGCGCCCTCTTTGTCCTGTTCGCCCTGCTCTCCTCCCTGGCGCTGCTGCTGTACCAGCGCCGCCAGCAGGAGATCGCAGAGCAGAAGGCGGCTGCGGATGCCAGCATTCGCAGCCTCAGCGAAGAATTGGACCGTTTTTTCAGCATGTCCCTGGACCTACTCTGCATCGCCGATCTTGACGGCCACTTCAGGCGGCTGAACCGGTCCTGGGAGGAGACCCTGGGGTACACCGTGGACGAGCTGGCCGGCCAACGGTTTCTCGATTTCGTGCATCCCGAGGATATTCCGGCAACCCTGGCGGCCATGGCGGAACTGGGGGCCGAGCGGCAGGTACTGAGTTTGGTCAACCGCTACCGCTGCAGGGACGGCTCCTACCGCTGGATCGAGTGGCGCTCCAGCCCCTTTCAGAACCTGATCTACGCCGCGGCGCGGGATATTACCGAGCAAAAAACCAAGGAAGCGGCGCTGCGCACCGCCCTGACCGAGGCGAAACGGTTCCGGGAAGCCCTGGATCATGTCTCCTCCTATATTTTCATGAAAGACCGCGATCACCGGTACGTCTATGCCAACCGCCCCACCTTGGAACTGTTCGGCGTCACCCTGGAAGAGCTGGTGGGCAGCGAGGACAGCCGTTTCTTCCCCCCCGCCACGGTGCAGCGGCTGCGCGAGGTGGACTGCCGCGTGCTGGCCGGCGAGCAGACCGGTGCGGAGATCGACGTTGCCCACGCCGACGGCGGCCACCGGGTCTACTGGGAGGTCAAGACCCCCATTTACGAGGATCAGGAGCGGACCGCCATCTGGGGGCTCTGCGGCATCTCCACCGATATCACCGAATTGAAGACCACCGAGGCGGCGCTTGAGGAAAGCGAGCGCTTCATGCGGATGCTGACCGACATCATCCCCGGCATGGTGGGCTACTGGACCAGCGAGCTTCGCTGCGGTTTTGCCAACATCGCCTACCTGGAGTGGTTCGGCAAATCTCCGGAGGAGATGCGCGGCATCCATATCCGCGACCTGCTCGGGGAGGAGCTGTACCGGAAGAACGAGCCGTTCATCAGCGCCGCCCTGCGGGGAGAACGGCAACAGTTCGAGCGGACCATCGTCAAGGCGGACGGCAGCGCAGGCTACACCTGGGCTCACTACATACCCGATCTGGACAACGGCCGGGTCCGGGGCTTTTTCGTGCTGGTATCCGACGTCACCGAGCTGAAGCAGACCCAGCGCAAGCTGGAAAACCTCAACGAGGAACTGCTCAGCCGCACCGCCGAAGCGGAAGGCGCCAACCAGGCAAAATCAGAGTTCCTGGCCAACATGAGTCACGAAATCCGCACCCCCATGAACGCTATCCTGGGAATGACCCGACTGGTTCTGGAATCCGACCTGAATCGTCAGCAGCGGAACTTTTTGTCCAAGGTTTACAGTTCCTCCCAGGCACTGATGGGCATCCTCAACGACATTCTGGACTACTCAAAGATCGAGGCGGGACGGCTCGACATCGAGCACCTGCCGATGGATGTGACGGAAGTGGTCAGGGAAACGGCGGAACTGTTCAGACCGAGGCTCGAGGAAAAAGGGTTGCGGCTCACCCTTGAACTCGACACCTCCCTGCCGGAACTGGTCATCGGCGATCCATTGCGCCTTTCCCAGGTACTGAACAACCTGCTGGGCAATGCCGTGAAATTCACCGAAACCGGAGAAATCGGCATCAGGGTCGAAACGGTCCCGTCAGACCGGGACGGCAACGGCATCATACTGCGCTTCGCCGTGCGGGACACCGGCATCGGTCTTTCCAAGGAACAGGCGGACCGGTTGTTCCAGGCCTTCACCCAGGCCGACGGTACCATCACCCGCAAATACGGCGGCACCGGCCTGGGGTTGACCATCTGCCAGCGCCTGGTCAGGCTGATGGGCGGCGACATCCAGGTATCCAGCACCGAAGGAGCGGGGGCGACCTTTACGTTCACGATCCTGGTTACCGCAGCGCCGGCAGGTTCCCGGCCCGCCAGCCGCCATATTTTCCACGAGCAGGAGCTGCTGCCCGCCCACGTCGGGGAGCAAAACAGCACTGCGGGGAGACTGGGCGGCGAGCTGGAGAATGTCCATGTCCTGCTCGTGGAAGACAACCGGATCAACCAGGAGGTTGCCGCCGAATTCCTGCGGCAGCGGGGAGCAACCGTCACCCTGGCCGACAACGGTATCGAGGCACTGGAGCTGATTCAGCGCCCCTCCTTCGATGCCGTGTTGATGGACCTGCACATGCCGGTGATGGATGGATTCGAGGCCACCAGAAAAATCCGGGAGTTGCATGATAGTGCCAAACTGCCGGTCATCGCCATGACTGCCGCCGTCATGCAGGAAGATCGTGAGCGCTGTTCCGCCGCCGGCATGGTGGACTTCATTGCCAAGCCGATCAACCCCGATGAACTGGTACAAGTGCTCAGGCGCTGGCTGAAACCGGACAGCCCGGTCCCGACGCCTCAGCCCCCGGAGAAGCAGCCACCACCGCCGGACACGGTAATGCCCGAGCTTCCCGGCTTCAACACCACTGCCGCCCTGCGCCGCATGGGAGGCAACATCGCCCTGTTGCGGAGCCTGCTGCGGCAGTTTTCCCTGGAGTATGGCGCCTCGACGGAAGGACTGAGCGCCTTTTTGGAGGCCGGCAACATCGACCAGGCCTGCCACCTGGTCCACACCATCAAGGGGGCGGCCGGCACCCTTGGGGCAACCGCCATTGCCGAAGCCGCAATCGCACTGGAAGAAGAGCTGCGCGGCAACCTCCCGCCGGTCAGCTTCGAGCGTTTCCGGCGCGAGATGTCCGCCGCCATGGCCACCATCGATGCCGCACTCCCGGCGCCGGCGCAACCGGACGTCCAGCCTGTGGCGACCGACGCGCCACCGCTCGCTCCACTCCTGGCCGAATTGGCCGGTTACCTGCGGGAGCAGGAACTGGTACCCGACCGTTTGCTGGGCAGCCTGCAGGCTCTGGCCGAAGCCGGCGACAACGCCCTGCTCAGAACCCTGCTGCGCCAGCTTGACCGTTTCGACCATGCCGGCGCGCTGGCAACGGTGGCACGGCTGACCGGCGAGTGAGCAGAGCGGTGCATGCCATGAAGGTTTCCGTCATCATACCGGTCCTGTTCGAAGCGGAGCGGATCAACGACGCCGTGGAACAGGTTCGCCGCTACGCCGACGATACCGAAATCATTGTGGTAGACGGCGATCCCGCCGGCTCCACCCTGTCAGCCACCGCCGATACCCGGATCGTCCACCTGATCGCCCCTCCGGGACGGGGCAGCCAGCTGGCTGCCGGCGTCCGTGCCGCACACGGCGACCTGCTGCTCCTCCTCCATGCCGACACCCTGCTGCCTGCCGACGCCTTTGCCTCCCTGCGACGAGCAGCTGCTGCGGGAGCAGACTGGGGCTCTTTCCGGCTGGGAATCGACGCCATCGGAGCCGGCTGGCGCCTGATGGAACGGATTATCGACCTGCGCTGCCGCCTCTTCTCCCTCCCCTACGGCGATCAGGCGATTTTTCTCACCCGCGATGCCATCGAGCGGATCGGCGGTATTCCTGAAATTCCTCTCATGGAGGACGTGGCGCTGGTGCGCAGCCTGAAATGCTGCCGACTGCGCGGCATCCTGCTGCCGGAACGGGTCCGCACCTCACCGCGACGCTGGCAGCGGGACGGCATTGTCCGGCGCAGCCTGAAGAACTGGTGGCTGCTCCTGCGTTACCTGGCCGGCACTCCGCCGGAACGGCTGGCACGGGAATACTGATGGAGACAGCCGGCAGCTGCATTGCCCTCTTCGTCAAACCGCCGCTGCCGGGCCGGGTGAAGACCCGCCTTGCCCGCAGCATCGGTCACCCTGCCGCCTGCCGGCTGTACGAGATGCTGGTGCGCCGGACCATCGCCCACTGTCGTGCCTCGGGCCTGTCGCTCGTGATCTGCCATGACGGCGACGATCCCGCGTTGCTGCCCGCCTTCTGGCTGAAGCGGGCATCGACCTGCCTGCCGCAGCGGGGCGCCGACCTGGGGGAACGGATGGCCGACGCCTTCACCCGCCTCTTCGCGGCCGGCGCACAGCGGGTCATCCTGATCGGCAGCGACATCCCGGGGTTGGATGCCGACTACCTGCGCCAGGCCGACCGCCTGCTCGCTCACCACGGCTTGGTGATCGGGCCGGCCCTGGATGGCGGTTACTGCCTGATCGCCCTGCAGGCTGCGGCCTTCAGCCCGGAGCTGTTCCGCGGCATCCCCTGGAGCGGCGAACGGGTACTGGAACTGACCCTGGCCGCCGCCCGTACCGTCGGTCTTTCGCCGGTGATGCTTGCTCCCCTGCGGGACCTGGACACTATTGACGACTTGCAGGCCCTGCGGGCTGCGGGACTGCTGCCGGAGGAGGAAACCATGGACACGATCTCGTGCAGTGATCGCGAATGGCGGGAACGACTCACCCCCACCCAGTACCGGATCACCCGGCTGGCCGGCACCGAGCCCCCTTTTGTCAACCCCTACTGGAACAACCATGCAGCCGGTCTCTACCGTTGCGTCTGCTGCGCGCTTCCCCTCTTCCGCTCCGACGACAAATACGATTCCGGCAGCGGCTGGCCCAGCTTCTTTCAGCCGGTGGACCCGGCCCACTTCGTCACCGACGAGGATCGCTCCCTGGGAATGGTGCGCACCGAACTGCGCTGCGCCCGGTGCGACGCCCACCTGGGACATCTCTTCCCCGACGGCCCTCCCCCCACGGGGCAGCGTTACTGCATCAACTCCGCAGCCCTGGAATTTATCCCGGACCCCTGATTTTTGACTCCGGTCAAAGTATACCGGCCGGTTGAAGGCTATGCTCGGCGCAGTTCACCGGAGGTAACCATTCCATGCGCCGCCTGTTGTTCCCCCTGTTGCTTGTACTTACCGTTGTCCCGGCTACGGCAACCGCCTTTGAATGCACCGTCTGCCACAGCAAAAACCCCGCCATGGTGAAAATGCACGCTGCCGCGCGGGGACAGGGCTGCTTCGGCTGCCACCGGGTGGGAGAACGGCTGATGGGCAAGAAACAGCCCAAGGACCGGGAAAGCCTGCTGGCCCGCCGCCAGATCGATACCACCTGCCTGCCGTGCCATGGGACGCCCCCGGCACGCTGACCCACCCCCTCATCATCGTACAGGCCCGCCATGAGTGGTCTTTGTAGTGCCTGACCGGACCGCGCCGCCGGTCACCCCCACAACCAAAAGACCATTGCTGTCTTTTTTGACCGCCATCATCCATTTTTCTCTCCCGCTCCCTTACCCTGAGATCATCACAGAGCACGGGAGGCAATCATGCACCTGATCAACGGTTTGGGAGAATGGGCAATACAGGATGTTCTGAAGAAACACCCCGGTGTGGGACCGATTCTGGAGCAGGCCGGCATCGGCTGCGTCACCTGCTCGGTGGGGATCTGCCTGCTCAAGGACGTGGTGTCGATCCACGCCCTGCCGGCGGAGGAGGAAGCGCGTCTTGAACGGGAAATCAACGACCATCTGGCCGGAAGGGAGGAATAACTCATGAAGACCGACATTACCCATGCCCTGATTGAAGAGCACAAGCTGATCCTGCGCATGATCGCCCTGCTGGAGAACAACGCCCGGCGCACCGCCGAAGGAAACTACACCACCTGGCAGTTCTACCGGGACGGTATCGACTTCATCCGCCAGTACGCCGACCGGTTCCACCACGCGAAAGAAGAGGATGTGCTCTTCACGGCCCTGATCGACAACGGCATGCCCCGCGAGCACAGCCCGGTGGCGGCCATGCTGATGGAGCACGAACGGGGTCGCGCCTTTGTCGGCGCCCTGGAGGAGGCGGTGACCGAGGCGGAGGCCGGCAATAGGCAGGCATACGGAAGGATCGCCGAAAATGCCCTTGGCTACGCGGCCCTGCTGCGGGACCATATCGCCAAGGAGGACGGCATCCTCTACCCCCTGGCGGAACGGATCGTTCCCGAGGCGATGCGGCAGCGTATCGTCAACGGCTACCGCGACGCCGAGGCGAAGACGCCGACCGCCCCGGGTGACCACTACCGGCGACTCGTTGAGCAGTACGAACGGGAATAGCCGGTTCGTCACCGCGTATGACATCGTACTAAACCGCTTTTTCAATCATGAGAAAGCGGTTTTTCTTTTTCCGCACCAACTCCAAGCCCCTGGATTACACTATTTAAAGATCGTTTTAGTCCTTATTCCCACACAACTTACTGTACTTTTTTTGACCGCGGTCAATGTTTTGGTAAAATATCGTTTTATGATGATGTCATCATACCACCCTACAGGAGGGACCACCCCATGCGACACCTGATCAGGCTTGGCTGTCTCCTCATCCTGGCGCTGGCCGTTCCGGCGGGAACCACGTCCGCGCAGCAGGAGCCCGCACCGGTCCCGGCCGGCGACCCGGCACGCGGCGCGGACCTGTACACCGGCGCCCTCTCCTTTGCCAAAGGAGCCGCCCCCTGCGGCGCCTGCCATGCCCTGGCCAACCGGGGAATCACCGGCGCACGGATGGCCGCCGACCTGGGCGGACTGTTCACCGCCGACAGTGCCGACGCCATCAGGGATACGGTCGGCGCCATCGAGGTGCCGGTGATGAAGAAGATCTACAGCGCCCATCCCCTGACCGACACCGAATATGCCGATCTGGCCGCCTTTGCCCGCCAGCCGCTGCCCACCACGCCCGTGGACCGTGGCACCACCCTTCCCCTGGCCGGGGCCGGAGTCGCTGCCCTGTTTCTGCTCTGCTTCACGTTCCATAAAAGGAGGATATCCTGATGAGCACCACACGGATCACGGACGATCATTCCCTGGGAGCACGCGACTGGGAAGAGTTCTACCGCAACCGCTGGCAGTACGACAAGGTGGTGCGCAGCGCCCACGGGGTGAACTGTACCGGCGGCTGCAGCTGGATGGTGCATGTCAAGGACGGCATCGTCGGCTGGGAACTGCAGGCCAACGACTACCCCCAGTTCAACGGCGAACTGCCGAACCACGAACCGCGCGGCTGCCCCCGGGGGATCAGCTTCTCCTGGTACCTCTACAGCCCCCTGCGGGTGAAGCACCCTTATATGCGCGGCGTGCTGCTGGACCTCTGGCGTGAGGCCCGTCAACGGTTCGACGATCCGGTGGAGGCATGGAAGAGCATCGTGGAGAACCCCCAGGCGCGGCAGAGCTACACCGGCAGCCGCGGCATGGGCGGGTTCCGGCGGGTTGCCTGGGAAACGGCCCAGGAACTGATCGCCGCCTCCTCCCTCTACACGGCAAAGACGTACGGTCCCGACCGGGTGGTGGGCTTTTCGCCGATCCCGGCCATGTCCATGATCAGCTACGCCGCCGGCAGCCGGTTCCTGCAGCTCTTCGGCGGCGTGGCCATGAGCTTCTACGACTGGTACTGCGACCTTCCCCCGGCGTCTCCCCAGGTCTGGGGCGAGCAGACCGACGTCAACGAATCGGCCGACTGGTACAACGCCTCTTACATCGTGCTCTGCGGCTCCAACGTGCCGATGACCCGCACCCCGGACGCCCACTTCCTCTCCGAGGCCCGCTATCGCGGTACCAAGGTGGTGGTCATGTCCCCGGACTACAACATGGCCACCAAGTTCGCCGACGCCTGGCTGCCGGTTGAGCAGGGGCACGACGGCGCCTTCTGGATGGCGCTCAACCACGTCCTCCTCACCGAGTTCTACGTCGAGCGCCAGGTTCCCTTCTTCGACGAGTACGTGCGGAACTATACCGACCTCCCCTTCCTGGTCAAACTGACCGAGAAGGACGGCGCGCTGCGCCAGGGGGAGTTCCTGCGTGCCTCGGAGCTGGAGCGGGCCGAGGGGCTGGAGCATGCCGACTGGACCATGTGCGTCTGCGACAGCGCCGGCAGCGTCCGCATCCCCCACGGCAGCATCGGCTCCCGCTACAGCAAGCGGGAAGGGGCCTGGAATCTGGACATGAAGGATATGGTGGACGGCGGCGAGATCGACTGCAGCCTCTCCTTCCTGGGGGGGGAAACCGGCATGGTGCGCTTCTCCTTCGAGGCGGACGGCGACCTGCTGCGGGAAGTGCCGGTACGACGGGTCATGACCAGAAACGGCGAGGTGACCGTTGCCACGGTGTTCGACCTGCTCATGGCCCAGTTCGGCGTCTCCCGGGGCCTGAAAGGGGACTACCCCGCCGGCTACGGCGACGACAAGCCGTTCACTCCGGCCTGGCAGGAGAAGTACACCGGCATTGCCGCGGAAACCCTGCTCAAGATCGCCCGCGAGTGGGGTCAGAACGGCGAACAGAGCAACGGCCGCAACATGGTCATCATCGGCGCCGGCATCAACCACTGGTACCACAACGACCTGATCTACCGCTCCATCATCACCGCCCTGATCCTCACCGGCAGCGTGGGGCGCAACGGCGCCGGTCTGGCCCACTACGTCGGCCAGGAAAAGGTGGTGCCCCTGGCCCCGTGGACCACCGTGGCCATGGCCCAGGACTGGACCAAGGCGTCCCGCCTGCAGAACACCCCCAGCTTCTGGTACATCCACTCCGACCAGTGGCGCTACGACCGCACCTTTGTGGACTACTTCAAGCCGGAGACCGGCGAGAACATGCCGCTGCACGCCGCCGACTTCAACGCCAAGGCGGTCCGGCTGGGCTGGCTCCCCTTCGCCCCCCATTTCAACGACAACACCCTACGGCTGGTGGAGGCGGCCAAGGCGGCCGGCGCCGCCACCGACGACGAGATCCGCGCCTGGCTGGTGGCCCGCCTGAAAAGCGGTCAGACCCGTTTCGCCATCGAGGACCCGGACGGCGCGGGGAACTCCCCCAAGGTCTGGTTCATCTGGCGCGGCAACGCCATCTCCTCCAGCGCCAAGGGGCACGAATTCTTCCTCAAGCATGTCATCGGCGCCCCCAACAGCAGCTTCACCGCCCGGGAAGCGGCCAAGGGACAGGTGCACGAGCTGGTCTGGCACGAACAGGCCCCCACCGCCAAGATGGACCTGGTGGTGGACCTGAACTTCCGGATGGACACCTCCACCCTCTACTCCGACATCGTGCTGCCGGCAGCCACCTGGTACGAGAAGTCGGACCTGAACACCACCGACATGCACTCCTTTGTCAACTGCATGGACGCCGCCGTGCCGCCGGCCTGGGAGTCGCGGACCGACTGGGACATCTTCGGCGGCATCGCCGCCAAGGTCAGCGAACTGGCCCCGGCCCACTTCCCGGCGCCGGTCAGGGATATCATCGCCGCCCCGCTGCTCCACGACACGCCGGGCGAAATCGCCCAGCGCAGCGTCAAGGACTGGAAGCTGGGCGAATGCGAGGCGATACCGGGCACGACCATGCCCAACCTGCCGATCGTGGAGCGGGACTACGTCAACCTCTACAACCGCTTCCTCTCCCTGGGGCCCGGCATCGGCCACCTCCATGCCCACGGAGTGAACTTCGACGCCGAGGATGTCCACGCCAGGCTGCTCAAGGAGATGCCGACCCGCTCCTGGGGCGACAAAAGCTTCGTGGATCTGCAGGACACCCGCACCGTGGCCGACGTGCTGATGGCCTTTGCCCCGGAAACCAACGGCGAGCTGGCCTACCGCGCCTACCAGAACCTGGAGAAGCGGGTGGGCAAGCCGCTGGCCCAGATCGCCGCCGGCGACCGCAATTTCCGGATCACCTGGGAGGAGATCACCCAGAAGCCGCGCCGCTTCATCAGCACCCCGGTCTGGAGCGGCCTGGTCAACGACAGCCGTCCCTACGCCCCCTACACCCTGAACGTGGAGCACGGCGTACCCTGGCGCACCCTGACCGGCCGGCAGTCCTTCTACCTGGATCACCCCTACTACGGCCAGTTCCACGAGGGGCTGCCCACCTTCAAGGCCAAGCTCGACCCGGCCATCCTGGACGAGACCGAGGGGGAAAGCGGGCTGATCCTCAACCTCCTCACCCCCCACGGCAAGTGGAGCATCCATTCCACGTACAGCGACAACCTGCGGATGCTGACCCTTTCCCGGGGCGGCCCCGTGGTCTGGCTGAACCATGAGGATGCGGCAAGCGCCGGCATCGAGGACAACGAGCCGATCGAGGTCTACAACGCCAACGGCGTGGTGACCAGCCGGGCCGTGGTGTCGTCCCGCATCCCGCGGGGAGCGGCCATCATGTACCACGCCCCGGAACGGACCCTGGACATCAGGAAATCGCGCAAGAGCGGCAAGCGGGGCGGCGTGCACAACTCCCTCTCCCGCATCCGCCTGAAGCCGACCCTGATGCTCGGCGGCTACGCCCAGTTCAGCTACTACTTCAATTACTGGGGACCGACCGGCGTGAACCGTGACAGCTACGTGGTGGTCAGAAAGTTGAGGGGGTGAGGCTATGAACGTCAGAGCACAACTGGTCATGGTATTCAATCTGGACAAGTGCATCGGCTGCCACGCCTGCAGCATCTCCTGCAAGAACATCTGGACCGACCGCAAGGGCGCCGAGTACATGTGGTGGAACAACGTCGAAACCAAGCCGGGCGTCGGCTACCCCAGGAAATGGGAGGATCAGGAGACGTTCAAGGGGGGCTGGCTGCGGGACGGCAGCAGGCTGAAGCTGCGCGCCCTGGGCAAGGGCCCCACCCTGCTCAACATGTTCTTCCAGCCCAACATGCCCAAGCTGGACGACTACTACGAGCCGTTCGACTTCGACTACAGCAACCTCTACAAGGCCCCGCCGGGAAGCGACCAGCCGGTGGCCGAGGCGTTCTCGCAGATCTCCGGGAAGCGGATGGAGGAGATCACCGGCGGCCCCAACTGGGACGACGACCTCTCCGGCTCGCAGACCTACGCCGCCAGCGACGTCAACCTGGAGGACCGCAGCATCGTCGAGGACTACGGCCGCATGTTCATGCAGTACCTGCCCCGTATCTGCAACCACTGCCTGAACCCGGCCTGCGTCGCCTCCTGCCCCTCGCGGGCGCTCTACAAGCGGGGAGAGGACGGCGTGGTGCTGGTGGACCAGGAGGTCTGCAAGGGGTGGCGGTTCTGCACCAGCGCCTGCCCCTACAAGAAGGTCTACTTCAACTGGCAGAGCGGCAAGGCCGAGAAATGCATCTTCTGCTTCCCGCGGGTGGAGAGCGGACAGTGCAACGCCTGCGCCCACAGTTGCGTGGGCAGGATCCGTCACGTGGGGGTGCTGCTCTACGACGCCGACCGGGTGGAAGAGGCGCTGCTCAGGGCGGACGATGAACTGGTGGCGGCGCAGCGCTCGGTGATCCTGAACCCCCGCGACCCCCGGGTACGGGAGGCGGCCCGTGCGAACGGGGTCAGCGAACAGTGGCTGACGGCCGCGGAAAAATCGCCGGTCTACGCCCTGGTCAAGGAGTTTGGCGTGGCGCTGCCGCTACACCCCGAATTCCGCACCATGCCGATGGCCTGGTACATCCCCTCCCTCTCGCCGGTGATCTCCAGCGGCAGGGATCTGCACGAACTGGCCGACCACGGCACCTTCCCGCTCATGGAGACCATGCGGGCGCCGATCAGCTACCTGGCCAACCTGCTGGCCGGCGGCAACCGGGAGATCATCGCCGAAATCCTGCGCAAGCTGATCGCCCTGCGGCTCTACAAGCGGGCCGACACCCTGGGGCAGACGCTGGAAACCTCGATCCTGCACAACGCCGGCCTGGACCGGGCAAGCGCCGACAGGCTCTACCGCCTCTTCACCATCGCCCCCTACGGTGAACGCTTCCTCATCCCGGCCCAGCAGCGCGAGGAGCAGGACCCGCAGCAGCGCAAGGGAACCGCCGGCTTCGGCATCCTCAAGAAGACACGGGGGGCGCGATGAACAGTCCGGAACTCTACGACGCCCTGTCCCGCCTGCTGGACTACCCGGAAAACCCGGAGCAGGTGCGGCGGGACCAGGCCCTGGTCGGCGACCTGCTGGGCAGACGCTACCCCGACTGCCATCTCGACTCCTTTGCCGCCTTCGTCGCCTCCTCCCCGGAAGCGGCGCTGCAGGAGGAGTACGTCGCCACCTTCGACTTCAACCCGACCACCGCCCCCTACCTGGGTCACCATCTCTTTGGCGACAACCAGAAAAAAGGGGGATATATGATCATGCTGAAACAGGAGTACGAACGCCGGGGCTACGTCGCCAACGGCTGCGAGCTTCCCGACCACCTTGCCGTGGTGCTCGGCTTCCTGGCCCACCAGGCCCGTCGGGAGGAAACGGAGGAGGAAGCGGAAACCCGTCGCCGGTTCATCGCCCAGTGCGTGCTACCGGGGGTCGAGCGGCTGCAGGCGGCCTTCGACGAACGGCAGCACTCCCCCTGGCGACCGCTCATTGAAGCAGTGCGGCTGTTGTGCGCGGAAGATTGCAAGGAGGTTCCGTCATGCTGAACACCATCGTTTTCGTCATACTCCCCTACGTGGCCCTGGCGCTGCTCCTGTTCGTGACGCCGTACCGCTTCTTCAGCAACCGGCTGACCTGGTCCGCCTACTCCACCCAGTTTCTGGAGCGCGACACCCTCTACTGGGGGATCAATCCCTGGCACTACGGCATCCTGCCGGTGCTGCTGGCTCACCTCTTCGCCACCCTGTTCCCCGGCGTCACCGCGGCCCTGCTGGGGGACCGCACCCGGCTGCTGGTGGTGGAGGCCACCGGCCTTGGGCTGGGAATCATCGCCCTGCTGGGCTGCCTGATCCTGTTGCTCCGCCGGGCGAACTCCCCCATCCTGGGCAAGGTCACCTCGCCGGCCGACATCCTGCTGCTCCTGGTGCTGGCGCTCCAGACCGCCAGCGGCATCGTGGTGGCGGTCACCGCCGGCTGGGGAGCCCAGTGGTATCCGGCCACGGCCGGTCCCTACCTGCGCTCCCTGGTACTGCTCAACCCGCAGCCCGAGTACGTAAGCGGCATTTCCACCGCCTTCACCCTGCATGTGGCCGGCGCCTTCCTGCTGCTGGCGGTGCTGCCCTTCACCAAGCTGGTGCACCTGCTCTACCTGCCGTTCGATTTCCTGAAGGACCCGCCGCTGTTGTACAAGTGGCGGACGCGGCGGGACGAAATCGGCTAGCAGCTTCACCCCACAAGGAGAACGCGCAATGTCCGGATCGACACGAACCGACGAAAAACCGATGGGCTGGATGGACCTGCTCGCCTTCGGGCGGGACGACATCATGGCCCTGCACAAGACCTGGGTCGCCTTCTTCATCACCTTCTACGTCTGGTTCAACATGGCGCCGCTGGCCTCCACCATCATGAAGGAGACCGGGCTGACCCTTGACCAGCTCAAGATCCTGGCAACCTGCAACGTGGCCCTGACCGTGCCGATGCGGGTCATCGTCGGCATGCTCTGCGACCGGCTGGGGCCGCGCAAAACCTTCTGCCTGGTGATGTGGACCATGGCGGTACCCTGCGTCTGGTTCGCCTTTGCCAGCACCTTCACCGAAATGCTGATCACCCGCCTGATCCTGAGCGCGGTGGGAACCGGCTTCGTGGTGGGCATCGCCATGACCTCCCTCTGGTTCAAACCGAAGGACACCGGCTTCGCTCAGGGGGTGGAGGCGGGGCTGGGCAACTGGGGCTCGTCGCTTGCGGCCATCACCATGCCGATCCTGGCCCTCACCGTGCTGGAAAGCTGGCGCTGGGCCATCGCCGCCAGCGGCATCGTCATGTTCCTCTACGGCGTCTACTACTGGTTCTCCATCACCGACGGCCCCGAGGGGGCGGTGCGGACCGTGGCCCGCAAGGCCCACGCCATCGAGGTCTCCACCTGGGGCGACCTGATCAACGCCATCTTCTGGACCATCCCGATCGTGGGGGTGCTGGCCCTGGTGGTGCGCACCGTGGCCGCCAAGGGCTACATCGCGCCGGAGACCTCCTACCTCCTCTACGCCGTCATCGCCGCCGGCGTGCTCTACCAGGTGGTCTCCCTGGTCAAGGTCAACGTGCCGATCCTGAAAAAGGGGGTTCCGGAGGACGACCGCTACCGCTTCACCCAGGTGGGCACCCTCTGCGCCTCCTACGTGGTCACCTTCGGGGCGGAACTGGCGGTCATCTCCATGCTGCCGCTGTTCTTCCAGAAAACCTTCGGCATGAGCCCGGTCATGGCCGGCCTGTTCGGCTCCATGTTCGCGGTGCTGAACTTCTTCTCCCGCGCCCTGGGGGGATACATCTCCGACCGCACCCCCACCCGCAAGCTGGCCCACCTGCTCTACCTGGGCGGGGTCACCGGCGGTTTTCTGCTGATGAGCTTCATCGGGCCGCAGTGGCCACTGATGCTGGCTTCCCTGGCGGTTTTCGTCTGCGCCCTGTTCGTCACCGGCGGCTGCGGCACCACCTATGCCCTGGTGCCGTTCGTGAAACGGCGGATCACCGGCAACGTGGCCGGCTACACCGGGGCCTACGGCAACGTGGGGGCGGTGGTCTACACCTCGGCCTACATGCTGCTGTCCGACAGCCAGTTCTTCCTGATGATCGGCATCTCCGCGGCCCTGGTCTTCGTCTTCTGCCTGTTCGCCATGAAGGAACCGGCCGGGGCCTTTGCCGCGGAATACCAGCTTTCGTCGGTAGATCGGGAACTGATGGCCAAGGCCGCCGCAGAACCGGCGGGGCAGTAACAACCTCAAACAACACCACCTAAAGGAGACGTCCCCATGGCCAGACTCCCCCGCTGGGAACCGGAAGATCCGCAATTCTGGCAGGAAACCGGCAGCGCCGTTGCCTGGCGCACCTGCGCTTTAACCACCTTTTCCCTGATTTTCTCCTTCGCCACCTGGTTCGTGATGAGCGCGGTGGTGGTGCGGATGCCGGCCATCGGCTTCAACTTCACCACCATGGAGTACTTCTGGCTGGCGGCCATACCGGGCTTTGCCTCCGGCATCCTGCGGCTGATCCACTCCAACTTCATCCCGGTGCTGGGGACCCGGCCGGTGGTGAGCATCGCCACCATCATCAAGGTACTCCCCATGGTCTGGCTCGGCTTCGCCATCCAGGACACCAGCACCTCCTGGACCACCTTCATGATCATCGGCTTCCTCACCGGCATGGGGGGCGGCGACTTCTCCTCCTTCATGCCCTCCACCAGCATCTTCTTTCCCAAGCGGCTCCAGGGGCTGGCCATGGGCATCCAGGCCGGCCTGGGCAACTTCGGCGTCTCCATCGTCCAGTTCGTCACCCCCTGGATCATCGGCTTCGCCGCCCTGGGAGCCATGGCCGGCGGGCCCCAGCTCTTCAGCAAAACCGACGTGCTCAAGGATGTGAAGGTAGTGAAAAGCGCCGACGGCGTGGTGACCGACGTGGTGGTGAAACGGCCGGACCTGGCCGCAGCCACGGTGATCACCAGAGACAACGGCATCGTCAGGAACGTGACCATCACCGAAACCGACACCACCAGAAACATGCAGGTCGATCTCAAGAAAAACGCCGACGGCGCGGTCACGGACGTGACCGTCAAGAAGGTGATCAAGAAGAACATCTGGCTGCAGAACGCGCCGCTGGTCTACGTGCCGTTCCTGGTGGTGGCCTTCATCCTCTGCGCCCTGTTCCTGCGCAGCGTCAACCTGCCGTCCCGGGGCTTCAGGGGACAGTTCGAAATCCTGAGCGGCAAAAACCGGGCCCGCACCCACACCTGGAACTGCACCGTCACCTACATCACCTCCTTCGGCTCCTTCTCCGGCTACGCCGCCGCCTTCCCGATCATGATCAAGACCATCTACGGCGGCTTCGACGGCGCGCCGGACCCCTTGAGCTACGCCTTTCTCGGCCCCCTCATCGGCGGCCTGATCCGGGCCCTTACCGGCCCCATCTTCGACAAGTGGGGCGGCAGCATCGGCATGCACTGGACCACCCTGGGGCAAATCGCCGGCTGCCTGGCCCTGGTCTTCGGCGGCTACCTCACCCCCACCGGCCTTGACCAGTTCCAGGGCTTCCTCTGGATCATGCTCTGGATCTTTCTGATGACCGGCACCAACAACGCCGCCACCTTCCGCCAGTACCCGATCGTCTTTGCCTACTCGCCGGCCAAGGGGGCACAGATGCTGGGCTGGACCGGCGCCTGGGCCGCCTTCGGTCCCTTTGTCTGGACCTCGCTGATCGGCGCCTCCATCACCAGTACCGGCAACGCCAAACTGTTCTTCATCGGCGTTTCGCTCTTCTACGCCTATTCATGGTTCATCAACTGGTGGTACTATACCCGGAAAGGGGCCGAGCGGTTCGACTACGGCAACACCGGCGGCACTTGGTGGGACAAGCTCTCCGACGAAGAAAAGCAGGAGATGAAGCGGATCGACATGGGCGGATGATTTCATGAACACAACCGTCAACATCATCGGGGTTCTCTACGGCATCACCCTGGTCCTTGCCGCCTTCATCCGCGGCAACCGTATCCTTGAATCGATGCGGGTGGACGGGCTGGTGATGCCGAACCCCACGGAAGGCAGCAGGCCGGTCAACCTGCTGCTGGGGCTGCTGGTGGCCGGTTATGCGGCTTATTCACTACTGAAAGGATGATCGCCATGGAAAACCTTGAACACTACCTCAGACAGACCCTGGATGCCGCCCCCGACGCCATCCTCATCTCGGACCGCCAGGGGATCATCCGCTACTGGAACAGCGGGGCCGAACAGATGCTGGGCTACAGCGCCGCCGAAGCAGTGGGACAGTCCCTTGACCTGTTCATCCCGGAAAAACTGCGGGGCCGCCACTGGGATGGGTACTACCGGGTCATGGAGTCCGGCGTCACCAAGTACCAGACCGGCCTGCTCTCCTCACCGGGGCTGCGCAAGGACGGCAGCCAGGTATCGCTGGAGTTCAGCATGGTGCTGCTGAAGGATGAATCCGGCGTCATGCAGGGCTGCGCCGCCATCATGCGGGATGTCACGGCACGCTGGTTGAAGGAGAAGGAGTTGAAGCAGAAACTGGCCGACTGCGAGGCGCAGTTGGCCACGTAACGAAGCAGGTGGTAGGCTCGTAGAACCCTTGCAACGGCAAGTACTCACGCGACGCCGCGACGAACGCAACGAAAACCGGTCATCTGCACAACAAACAGGTTCACCTGTCGTTTGCTTTTCCGTCGCGTCGTTGCGCCGTTGCGTGAACCGCTTTTCTCCTGGTTCAATGACATGAAAAATCGCTGGACAGCATGCCGGCAATCAGTTACAAGGCTCCAACACATTCACCGCAAGCAGGGAGCCCATGCGACAGCGGAATCAGGCAAAACCTAATAATAACAACAACTAAAACCCGCCCAAAAGGCGGGTTTTTCGTTTTCCACAGAGTGTGTAAAGTTTTTTTCAATGGTCTCGTAACACACTGAAATCAATCTAAAAAAAAGTTGTGTAAAATTTCTTTCAATTACGGGGCCTCTATGGCTCTGAGGAAATAACTGGGGAGTGTCCCTATTTTTTAGAAAATCGATTCGGAAAATTTTTGTGTAAGGGAAATATGGGAAGTGTCCCTAGTTTTCATCCAGCCGCATTTTGCAAAAAAGCAAGCCTGCCCCCACTAGCTTCGAAAAGCATGATGGCGATATCTGCATCATCAGAGAACAACCAGCTTCTTATAATGCCGTTTTCGACCAGGAAAACGAGGCTCTAAGACAGGAAAATGGTTGTTATTGGGAGAGTTTCTGATTGAAATCAGGGCATTAGCTTGGTCCGACCCCAGCCACACTACTATCCCCGCCACTGGGACGGGTACTACCGGGTCATGGAATCCGGCGTCACCAAATACCAGACCGGCCTGTTCTCCTCGCCGGGGCTGCGCAAGGACGGCAGCCAGGTATCGCTGGAATTCAGCATGGTGCTGCTAAAGGATGAATCCGGCACCATGCAGGGCTGCGCGGCCATCATGCGGGATGTCACGGCACGCTGGTTGAAGGAGAAGGAACTGAAGCAGAAACTGGCCGACTGCGAGGCGCAGTTGGCCAAGTGATGAAGCAGGTGGTAGGCTCGTAGAACCCTTGCAACGGCAGGTACCCACGCGACGCCGCGACGAACGCAACGAAAACCGGTTATTTGCGGAACAAGCAGGTTCACCTGTCGTTTGCTTTTCCGTCGCGTCGTTGCGTGAACCGCTTTTTCCTGGTTCAATGACATGAAAAATCGCTGGACAGCATGCCGGCAATCAGTTACAAGGCTCCAACACATTCACCGCAAGCAGGGAGCCCATGCGACAGCGGACTCTAATAAAATCGAATAACAACAACTAAACCCGCACAAAAGGCGGGTTTTTCGTTTTCCACAGAGCCTGAAAATTTTCAATAGTTGCCTAACAGCCTGGAAAAAGCCATTCAAAAATTTCTTGCAAGTACGGTGCTCACGGGGGGGATGGATAATCGCCAAACTCCAATTTATTGGGAGTTTTCTCCTTGCAATCTAAGGGTGTATTAAGGCAAGTTTGCCGAAGGTAACTTTAAGGACTATTTAAATGACGGCATACAAGAAACGCATCAATAATCAGGATGATATCCCGATTATCGCCGAAGAGGAAACCGTTTACCATGCCAGGATAGGCGGCAAGCTCTTGGAAAACCGGTATCAGCCCAAGCTTATTGACCTTTTCGCTGGCGCGGGCGGTATGACTCTCGGATTTACCAAGCTCACCGGACATAGCTTTCAGCCGGTATGGGCCAATGATTTCAACGAGTACGCAGCAAAAACCTACAATGCGAACTTCGGCAATCACTGCACTGTCGGGGATATAGTCGATATTCTTCAGACCCCAAAAACAGTAATCCCGCAAGCTGATGTAGTAATCGGCGGTCCGCCGTGCCAAGGCTTCAGTTTGCTTAACAAATACCGCGACGGTGATCCTCGAAAACAGTTGTGGCGGCCATTTATGGACATAGTGGAACGTTCGGGCGCATCTGTTTTCGTTATGGAGAATGTTCCCCAACTGCTGGAATCTTTCGAACATGGGGAGATTGTTGAGATTGCCCGTGCCATGGGTTTCAAAATTCGATGGGCGAAACTCTGCGCTGCCGATTACGGCGTTCCGCAGGTAAGATGGCGAGCATTTATTGTCGGCTGCAAGTTTGCAGACCCTGCAGCTGTATTTCCTCCCAAAAAGACTAATTTTAACCCCAATAACGGCTATCGAAAAGCTTTCTCAGAAGAGTTTGACTCCTATATTGCTACCCCTGCCCCTTGGAAGACGGTACGCGATGCCATTGGGAACTTGCCCGCTCCAGAGGGGGTTGAGATACGGGACGAACCCTCTCCGCTGGACATTCATTTTGGGCGTACGCCTACGGCATTAAGCATTGAGAGGTACAAGTCAATACCGGAAGAAGGAATGAACAGATTCGACCTACAACGGAGAGCACCTCAACTGACACCAGCATGCTGGATACGCAAAACCTCCGGCGGAACCGATCTGTTTGGCAGGCTGTGGTGGGACAGGCCGTCCGTGACCATACGGACCGAGTTCTTCAAGCCGGAAAAGGGGCGTTATCTGCATCCGGTTCAGCATCGGCCGATAACTCACCGGGAAGCAGCAAGACTTCAATCCTTTCCCGATGACTTCAAGTTCCTCGGGACAAAGACCGAGATAGCCAGACAGATAGGGAACGCGGTCCCCCCTCAACTAGCGGCGAGAATTGCGGACTGCGTGTACACCTTGATTATATCGAAAGGCGCAAGCGAATGTCGGACGTCTTCAGCAAGGAAAAAAGAAGCTGGATTATGTCCAGAATATCGGGAGGCGATACAAAGCCTGAGATAGTCGTCAGAAAACTCATTCACGGTATGGGCTTTCGCTTTCGCCTGCATGTCAAGAACCTTCCCGGCAAGCCGGACATAGTTCTAGCGCGACACAGGAAAATTGTTGTAGTGAATGGCTGTTTCTGGCACGGTCACCAGGGGTGTGTAAGATCGAAGCGGCCCGCAACTAACGTCGATTTTTGGAATACCAAGATTGAGGGAAATATCGAACGAGATAAACTCAATAAGGCAACTCTAGAGGAAGCGGGTTGGCAGGTGCTTGTAGTATGGAGTTGCGAAACAAAGAAGCCGGAGCAGCTCATCGATAAATTGAAGAGATTTTTATTGCCGGAACCATAATTCTCTCGTCAGAGGCGGCATCAATGGCACGTAGATCCAAACAACAAGAACCAGAATCCCTCCGTAAAGAATTGATCAAGCTGTTAACCAATTTCGAGTACGAATTGCAGCAAGGCGATTTAAGATCAAAAGTCCTTTCCCTGGTGCCCGCACACGACCTGCTGCGCGACCTCGGTAGTTCCCTTATTCCCAAAGAGCATGCATCATCTGCGCGAGATAGAATCATCCACTACCTTCAAAAATATCCGCGTACCGTAATCGACGGCAATGAACTAATGGTTGTTGCCGGAATTGGCGAGTGGGCACGAAGAGTACGAGAGTTACGGGTACAATTCGGATGGACAATCGTCAACGGTGTAACAGCGAAGGAAATGGACAAAGAGGGTGAATTCCCCCTTGATAATATCGATGTTTCCAAGATAGGGCCGGACGATTACGTACTTATAAACGAGGAACAAGACCGGGATGCGGCGTTCCGATGGAACAAGGCTAATGAGATACGTCGTAAGAATTTAAGTGTTCTGAACAAGATTCTTGAGTACATGCGGTTTAACGTCGGCAAGCAGATTACCGGAGAAGAACTCCGTTACGTTGCCAATAACAAGAGCGAATGGGCTCGACGGGTACGTGAACTCCGGACGGAATACGGCTGGCCGGTTGTAACCAAGACAACGGGCATGCCGGACCTTCCTGTGGGGATGTATGTTTTAGTGGAAGACCGGCAGGCTCCTGAGCATGATAGAGTAATTCCGGACCCTGTTCGTAGGACAGTTTTGCAAAGGGATGGATATAAGTGTCAAGAATGCGGCTGGCATCATGAAAAATGGAATCCATCCGACCCCCGCCATTTGGAAGCTCACCATGTAAAGCAGCATGCCGAAGGTGGTGCAAACACTGAGGAAAATCTTATTACTCTATGCAATATTTGCCATGACAACATTCATCGTAGGAGAGTTAAGCGATAAGGTAGCGATTGTCTACACGGCCCCACCAAAAGACATCGCCATGGTCATGGGAAGTAATAAGTAAATTTGATGTGGCTCAACATCTACTGGTAGCGGATGCCCCCACAGTCGGTACGAAAATTATTGCGCCGCTGGTGCGCCCCCACGACGTTATTAGTAGTGAATCCAGATCAAGGAGACCTCATGACCTTACCTAAATACCCTTCCTGCAGCTCGGAATATACCTATGAAGACGGTGACAACTTCGTCTGCCCGGAATGCGCCCATGAATGGCCGCAGGTAGCAGCTGAAACCGAGCCGGAAGAACTCATCGTCCGCGACGCGTTTGGTAATGAACTCAAGGCCGGTGATGCAATCACGGTCGTCAAGGACCTGAAGATCAAAGGTTCGTCATCGGTCGTCAAGGTTGGAACCAAAATCAGGATCACCCGCCTTACTTCGGGCGACCATAACATCGATTGCCGGATTGATGGCATTGGGGCGATGCAACTGAAATCGGAGTTTGTCAAGAAGGCGTAGGTCCTTGACAAACCCGACCGAATACCTGGAAAATGGCAGTTTCATATTACCCAAGGAGCTGCCATTTCATGACCGATACCAATCTCACCTGGAACACCGCCCTGCTCTACCCGGCCCCGGATTCTCCGGAGCTGGAGGCTGATCTGGCTTCCTTCGAGCCCCAGGCCAATGATTTCCGTACAAACTATTTTGAAAAGATCGCCACCCTCGATCCCCCGGCCATTCTGGCAGCGGTGCAGGAGTACGAGGCGATGCAGACCCGCATGGCACGGCCGTTCTGCTACGCCCACCTGCTGTTTGCCGGCGACTCTGGCAACGAGGTACACCGGGCCCTGTCCCAGCGCTGTTCCGAGCTGGGCAGCCGCCTGTCCCAGGCGCTGCTCTTTTTCGACCTGGAGCTGATGAACCTGCCGGACGAGCTGTTCGACCGCCTCTGCGCCCTGCCCGGGGCGGCCAATTACCGCCATTTCCTGCAGAGCATCCGCAAGTTCAAACCCTATACCCTGCAGGAGAACGAGGAGCGGCTGTTGACCCGCAAAGACCTGACCGGCAGCCGGGCCTTTACCAAGCTGTTCGACGAGCTGTCCGCGTCGCTGCGCTATACCATGGCATTCGAGGGGGAGCAGAAGGAGTTCACCGGCGAGGAACTGCTGGCCCTGCTGCACCATCCTTCCCCGGAGGTGCGCTTCAACGCCCAGACCACTTTCCTGGAGAAGCATGCCGAAGGGGGCAACGGCCTGGTGTTCGGCACGGTGTTCAACACCATGGCCCTTGACCACGGCCAGGAGATGGAGCTGCGGGGCTATGCCAGCGCCATCCAGCCCACCAATATCGGCAATGAGCTGTCCGACGAGGCGGTGGAGCACCTGATGCAGACCACCGAGGCCAACTACCGCCTGGCCCAGGACTATTTCCGGCTAAAGGCGAAGATGCTGGGGATGGACCGCCTGCGCAACTGCGACGTCTACGCCCCGGTGGTGGAGACGCAGAAGAAGTACGCCTTTGACGAGGCCCGGGACCTGACCGTGACTGCCTACCGCAAGTTCGACCCCGAGTTCGGCGCCATTGTGCAGGCGTTTTTCGACGAGCGGCGGGTGGATGTGCTGCCCCGCCCCGGCAAGTCGGGCGGGGCCTTTGCCATGGGCATCTCCCCGGTGGACCCGCCGTTTCTGCTGCTGAACTTCACCGAAAATCTGCGGGATATCGCCACCATCGCCCACGAGGCCGGGCATGGCCTGCATTTCGTGCTGTCCCAGAAGCAGAACAGCCTCAACTACCATGCCCCCCTCCCCCTGGCCGAGACCGCCTCGGTGTTCGGCGAGATGCTGCTCACCCGGCTGCTGCTGGACCGGGAGGACGATCCCCAGGTGCGGAAATCCCTGCTCTGCGCCAAGATCGAGGACATTATCGCCACCACCTTCCGCCAGACCGTGCTGACCCGCTTCGAGCTGCGCCTCCATGCCGAGCGGAAAAACGGCCTGCTCTCCAACGAGCGGATCGCGGAACTGTGGCTGGAGGAGAACGGCAGGCTGTACGGCGACAGCGTGGAGATGATCCCGGCTTACAAGTGGGGCTGGAGCTACATCAGCCATTTCATCCACAGCCGGTTCTACTGCTATTCCTACACCTTTGCCGAGCTGTTGGTGCTGGCCCTGTACCAGCAGTACCGCGAGACCGGCGACGCCTTCAAGCCGGGCTACCGGCGGCTCTTGGAGTCGGGGGGCGCCCTTTCCCCGGCCGATACGGCCAAGCTGGCCGGCATTGATATCGAAAGCAGCGGTTTCTGGCAGAAGGGGTACGACTTCCTGGCAGGGCTGATTGCGGAGCTGCAGGAGATGGTGTAGTATGCCCCAAACTCAACGAGGAGCCTCTGCATGACCCGCACCGAAGCAAAAGACAAGATCATTTTCGCCCTTGATGTCCACAACCTGCAGGAGATCGACCGCTTTGCCGCCCTGCTGTCCGGCAAGGTGGGGATGTTCAAGGTGGGCAAGGAGCTGTTCACCACCGCCGGGCCCGCCGCCGTTGAGGCGGTGAAACGCCATGGCGGCGAGGTGTTTCTGGATCTGAAGTACCACGATATCCCCAACACCGTGGCCCAGGCCATGCTGGCCGCCGGCCGGATGGGGGTGAAGCTGGCCAACCTGCATGCCTTGGGGGGGCCGGAAATGATGTCCCAGGCAGCGGAAGCGGTGCGTACAAACTTCTCCGACAGCGAACGTCCCCGGCTGCTGGCGGTGACCATCCTCACCTCCTCCACCCAGGAAACCCTGAGCGCGGTGGGGATCGATCATCCCGTGGAGCAGATGGTGGTCCGGCTGGCGAAACTGGCCAGGGAGAGCGGCATGGACGGCGTGGTGGCCTCCCCCCTGGAGATCGAGGCGATCCGGGCCGCCTGCGGCCCCGACTTCCTGATCGTCACCCCCGGCGTGCGCCCCGCCTTTGCCGCGGTGGACGACCAGAAGCGGATCATGACCCCGGCGGAGGCGGTGAAGGCAGGGGCCGATTACCTGGTGATCGGCCGTCCCATTGCCAAGGCCGCCGACCCGGCTGCGGCCGCCGACCTGATCGTGGATGAAATCGTGGGTGGCTGCTGATGGCGGGGGAGATCGTCTACGGCATCAACCCGGTGCGTGAGGCCTTGCGGGGAAGCCGCGAGGCCTTCGAGCTTTTCGTGCAGGAGAACGCCACCGACCACCGCATCGGCAAGCTGGCGGCCCTGGCCGAGGAGCGGGGGGTGGCGGTGCGCCGCCGGGGCCGTGACGATCTGGCCCGGCTGGCCGGTTCGCCCCACCACCAGGGGGTGGTGCTGACCGTGGCCCCCTTCTGTTATGTCGAGCTTGAAGAACTCGCCCCCAACCTCCTGAAAACAGGAAAGCCGCTCTTCCTGCTGGTACTGGACGGCATCCAGGACCCCCAGAACCTGGGCGCCCTGATCCGCACCGCGGCCTGCGCCGGAGTGCAGGGGGTGATTATTCCCAAGGACCGGGCCTGCGGCGTTACCGCCGTGGTGGAAAAAGCCTCGGCCGGTGCGGTGGAGACCGTGCCGGTGGTGCAGGTGACCAACCTGGCCCGCTGCCTTGAGCAGTTGAAGGAGTCCGGCTGCTGGGTCTACGGCCTGGTGGGGGAGAGCAACGTCACCATCTACGATGTCGATTTCTCGGGAAACCTGGTGATCGTGGTGGGAAGCGAAGGAGAGGGCATCCGTCCCCTGGTGCGCAGGCAGTGCGACCAAGTGGTGGCCATCCCCCAGTACGGTGGGGTTTCGTCCCTCAACGCCTCGGTTGCCGGCGGCGTGGCCCTGTTCGAAGCCGCCCGGCGGCGAGCCTGACCAAGGAGCCGGCATGGAACCGTCCCGCACCATCTGCTGCCCCGGGTGCCGTTTCACCAGGTCTATACCGCTGTCCGCCATCCCGGCCGACGCCGTCAACGTCACCTGCCCCGACTGCGGCACGGTCTTTCCCCTGGACGAGACGACTTCCGCCCCACCGCCGCCGGCCTCCCCCTCCCTGCCGGCCGACCACGGCAGTGGAGAGGGGCGCCATACCCTGCTGTTCCGTTTCACCGGCACGGCCCGCGAATATTTCGGCATCTGGATCGTCAACACGGTGCTGAAGATCGTCACCCTCGGCATCTACTCCGCCTGGGCCAAGGTGCGCAAGCGGCGCTGGTTCTACGGCCACACCCTGCTGGACGGCCTCCCCTTCGACTACCTTGCCGACCCCAAGGCGCTGTTCAAGGGGTGGCTGATCGGCGTCGGTGCCCTGGCGTTCTACTCCGCCGCCGGCAAGATCGACCCGCTGCTGGCGATTCCGGCCGGTATGGCCCTGTTTCTGGCCATCCCCTGGGTGATTGTCCGCTCCCGACTGTTCAACTGCCGCAATTCGAGCCACCGCAACATCAGGTTCGGTTTCCGCCCCAACTACCGGGAGGCCTACACCGCCTACGCCTGGCTGCCGATCCTCTCCTTCCTCTCCCTGGGGCTGCTCTACCCCTACACGGTCTACCGGCAGCGGCGCTTCCAGGTCGAGCAGAGCTTCTTCGGCAGCGCCCCCTTCCGTTTCGACGCCAGACCGCGGGACTACTACCGGGTCTACCTGGGGGCCGGGCTCTGGTTCCTGCTGATCCTGGGCATCATCGGCGTGGCCGCCACCCTGTTGCTGCAGGGGGCGCCGGCCCTGCGCAGCCACCGCGAGCTGCACCTGCTGCTGGGGCCGATGCTGGTGCTGCTCTACATCGGTATGCTGCTTCTTTCCGTAGTCTTTACCGTCTATCTCAAGGTACGCCTGTCCAACCTGACCTGGAACGGCACCTGCCTCGGCTCCGGCCGCTTCGCCGGCAGCCTGCGGATCTGCGATATGCTCTGGCTCTACGTCAGCAACCTGGTGGCCATCGCCCTCTCCCTGGGGCTGATGATCCCCTGGGCATCGGTGCGCCTGGCCCGCTACCGCTGTGCCCATCTGGCCTTTCTCTACGACGGCTCGCCGGACCGCTTCCTGGCCGAGGCCGGGGATGACACGGTCGGCGCCGCCGGCGAGGAGCTGGCGGAGATGTTCGATGTCGGCATGGAAATCGGGCTGTGAGAAACGACAGGGTCTTCTATTTCGACGGCCGCTCCTCGGAGCGCCACCACGCCGATCTCAGTCTTGAGGGCGATCAGGTGCTGATCAGCCTGGCCGACCGGGAGCTGCGCTACCCCCGCGCCCAGGTTTCCCTGACCCCGGCGGTGGGCTCCATCCCCCGCTCCCTGCGCCTGCCGGACGGCGGCAGGTGCGAGCTGCGCGACGCCTCCCTTGCCGCCCTGTTCGAGCTGCAGCCCGGCGGGGGCGGCCTGTCCGGCCTCCTGCACCGCCTGGAGGTCCGTCCCGCCGGCGTGCTGGGGGCGCTGGTGCTCTGTGTCCTGCTGGTGAGCGGCTTCATGCTCTACGGCATCCCCTGGCTGGCCAAACGGGCCGCCCTGGCCCTGCCGCCGCTCATGGAGCAGCGCCTAGACCGGGAAAGCCTGGAACTGCTGGATCGCCACCTGCTGCGCCCCTCCGGCCTGCCGGCGGAACGGCGCCAGGCCGTGATCCGCCTCTTCACCCAGGTGAGCAGCAGTTTTCCCCCCGGCCTCCCCTACCGGGTGGAGTTCCGCGACGGCGGCCCCCTGGGCGCCAACGCCCTGGCCCTGCCGGGCGGCACCGTACTGCTGACCGACCAACTGCTGGAACTGGCCGACAACGACCAAGGGTTGCAGGGGGTGATCGCCCATGAACTGACCCACGTGGTCAACCGCCACGCCCTGCGCACCCTGCTGCAGAGCTCGGCCACGGCCCTGGTGGTGGCCTCGGTGACCGGCGACCTCACCACCATCACGGCCATTGCCGCCACCCTGCCCACGGTGCTGGCCGAAACCCGTTACTCCCGCGCCTTCGAGCGGGAGGCGGACAACGGCGCCGTGGCCTGGCTGCGGAACCAGGGGGATTCCCCACAGCCCTACGCCGAACTGCTGGCCCGGCTGGAGGCGCAGCGCACCGCCAAAAGCGGTGGCCGGGGTCCCACGGACGGCATCCGCAACTACCTATCCACCCATCCCGATACCGCGGAGCGGATCAGAAGGATCGTCAAACAACCATGAAGAAACGTACCCCGCACAACACCCGCCGCCCCGCAGACCGGTCCGCCGCCCGCACACAGGGGGCCGCCGCGCCGGAAAGCCGGCGCGCTTCAGCCCCCCGCCGGGGCCAGACCCTTGAACTGACCGTTGATGCCCTGGACCGGGAAGGGATCGGTCTGGCCACCACCGGCACCCGCAAACTGCTCCTTCCCGGCGGCCTGCCGGGGGACCGCTGCCTGGCGAAAATCGACCACGTGGGAGCCCAGGCCGACCACCTGCGCCTCGTGAAACTGCTGGAGCCCTCCCCCCTGCGCACCAGGCGGCCCGCCTGCGGCGATGCCGCCGACTGCCTGGGCTGCCCCCTGATCGGCATGCGCTACGACGAACAGTTGCGCTGGAAGCACGAGCTGGTCCGCAACGAGCTGGCGCTCTACGCCTCCCTGGCCGGAACCGAGATTCTTCCTCCCCTGGCTCCCCGGCGGCGACTGCAGTACCGCACCACCGCCAAACTGGCCGTGGCCGGCTCCCACCGCGACCCGTACATCGGCATCTACCGCCGGGCCACCCACGATGTGGTGGACCTGGGAGACTGCCCCCTGCACCATCCCCTGATCAACCGGGTCATTGCCGCGGTACGGGAGGGGATCGGCAAGTACCGGGTGCCGATCTACCACCCGGAGCGGAAAACCGGCCTTGTGCGCTATCTGGTGGTGCGGGTGTCGGAGGAAACGGGGCAGGTGATGGTCACCTTTGTCACGGCCCGGCGTTCCTACAACGAAATCCATCACCTGGGCAAGTTCCTGCAGGAGCGGGTGCCCCAGGTGGCCGTGCTCTGCCAGAACGTGAACGCCAGTGAAGGGAACGTGATCTTCGGTCCCCACGACCATTTCCTGACCCGCAGCCAGACGGTGCGGGAGCGGATCGGCGGGGTGGAAATGCTGATCTCTCCCCGCTCCTTCCTGCAGGCCCAGCACGACGGTGCCCGGCTGCTCTACGCCACGGTGCGGGAATGGGTCGGCGACATCGGTGCCAAGCCGGTGCTGGACCTCTACTGCGGTATCGGCGGCATCGCCCTGACCCTGGCCCCCCTGGCCGGACGGGTGACCGGCATCGAGGTGAGCGAGGAGGCGGTGGCCGACGCCCTGCGCAACGCCAAACTGAACCGGGCGGACAACTGCACCTTCGAGGCGGCCGACGCCCTGGAGGCGCTGGAGGAGTTGGCCGACGAAGGGGAGATGTTCCAGTTGGTGGTGCTGAACCCGCCCCGCAAGGGATGCGACCGGCAGGTGCTGGAACGGGTGGCTTCGCTCCAGCCGGCACGGATCATCTACGTTTCCTGCTCCCCCCAGACCCTGGCCCGTGATCTGGATATCCTCTCCCGGCTGGGCTACCGTTGCCCCCGGGTGCAGCCGGTGGATATGTTCCCCCAGACCCCCCATGTGGAAAACGTGGCCCTGCTGGAGCGGACCCCGGCATGATTGCCGGCGGTTGCACCAACATTGCGGCCCATCTGCCGGCCATGGCCCGCCTCCAGCCGGAGACCGCTGCCATCATTTTTCCCGAGCAGAACCGCACCCTTACCTTCCGCGAACTGGACCGCCTGAGCGACCGGATCGCCCACGGCCTTGTTGCCCGGGGCGTGGGACGGGGGGTGCGCACCGCCCTGATGGTCCCCCCCTCGCCGGAACTGTTCGCGCTCACCTTTGCCCTGTTCAAGGTGGGGGCCGTGCCGGTGCTGATCGACCCCGGCCTGGGGGTAAAAAACCTGAAAAACTGCCTGGCCGAGGCGGCGCCGTCGGCCTTCATCGGCATCCCCAAGGCCCAGGTGGCCCGGCTGCTGTTCCGGTGGGCGCGGGAAAGCCTCAGCACCGTGATCACCGTGGGCCCGCGCCTGTTCTGGGGCGGCACCACCCTGGCGCGGCTCATCGACGGAGCAGCGGAGCAGCCCTTTGCCATGACGGACACCGGCCCGGAGGAGACCGCCGCCATCCTCTTCACCAGCGGCAGCACCGGTCCCCCCAAGGGGGCGGTCTACAGCCACGGCACGTTCTGCGCCCAGGTGGCGGCCCTCAGGCAGGTCTACGACATCCGCCCCGGCGAGGTGGACCTGCCCACCTTTCCCCTGTTTGCCCTGTTCGCCCCGGCCCTGGGGATGACCGCCGTGATCCCGCAAATGGACTTTACCCGTCCCGGCTCCGTTGATCCCCAACAGATCATCGACACCATAACCACGTACAACGCCACCACCATGTTCGGCTCCCCGGCCCTGATCAACCGGGTGGGCCGCTACGGCGCGGAACAGGGGATCACCCTCCCCGGCCTGAAGCGGGTCATCTCCGCCGGCGCCCCGGTGCCGGCGGCGGTGCTGGAGCGTTTCAGCCGGATGCTGCCGCCGGAAGCGGAGATTTTCACCCCCTACGGCGCCACCGAGGCGCTGCCGGTCTGCTCCATCGGCAGCCGGGAAATCCTGGGGGAGACTGCGGCGCAGACCGACCGGGGACAGGGGGTCTGCATCGGCAGGCCGGTTGACGGGGTCAGGGTGGAGATCATCGCCATCACCGACGAACCGATCCCCCGGTGGCGCGACGACCTGACCGTGGCTGACGGCACGGTGGGGGAGATCGTGGTGCAGGGGGAACAGGTGACCCGCAGCTATTTCCAGCGCCCCGAAGCTGACCGGCTGGCCAAGATTACCGATCCGGCGGGCGGTTTTTTCCACCGCATGGGAGACC
Organism: Trichlorobacter ammonificans; assembly: GCF_933509905.1. Classification (GTDB taxonomy): domain Bacteria; phylum Desulfobacterota; class Desulfuromonadia; order Geobacterales; family Pseudopelobacteraceae; genus Trichlorobacter; species Trichlorobacter ammonificans. The sequence continues at coordinate 1,804,327 of NZ_OW150024.1, forward strand.
TGGGCTGGCGGGACGACCGGGGACGGCTCTGGTTCTGCGGCCGCAAGTCCCACCGGGTGGAGACCGTCACCGGTCCGCTCTTCACCATCCCGGTGGAGGCGGTTTTCAATACCCATCCGGCGGTGTTCCGCAGCGCCCTGGTGGGGGTGGGTCCCACGGGGAACCAGCGACCGGTGCTCTGCATCGAAACCGAACAGGGCTCCACCGTGCCCCGGGAGACCCTGCAGCGGGAACTGCTGGAACTGGCAGCGGCCCATCCCCACACCGCCGGTATCGACACCATCCTGTTCCATCCCGCCTTTCCGGTGGATATCCGCCACAACGCCAAGATCTTCCGGGAAAAACTGGCGGTCTGGGCAGCGGGGCAACCGGCATGAAGGCGCTCGTTACCGGCGGCGGCGGCTTTTTGGGCGGCGCGATCGTCAGAATGCTCCACCAGCAGGGGGCAGATGTGCGCAGTTTTTCCCGGGGCAACTACCCGGAACTGGCAGCCCTGGGGGTTGAGCAGGCCCACGGCGACCTGGCCGATTACCAGGCACTGCAGCGGGCCGCCCAAGGCTGCGACATTGTCTTCCATGTGGCGGCCAAGGCCGGTATCTGGGGCAGCTACGACGAGTTTTACCAGGCCAACGTCATCGGCACCGAAAACGTCCTGGCCGCCTGCCGTCACCACAGCATTGCGAAACTGGTCTACACCGGCTCCCCTAGCGTGGTCTTCGACGGCAACGACGTGGAGGGGGGCAACGAGTCCCTACCCTACCCGGCCCGTTTCGAGGCCCACTATCCCCGCACCAAGGTCCTGGCCGAGCAGCTGGTGCTGGCCGCCAACGGCCCGGAACTGGCCACGGTATCGCTGCGCCCCCACCTGATCTGGGGCCCCGGCGACAACCACCTGGTGCCGCGGATCATCGCCCGGGCCAGAAGCGGCCGCCTGCGCAGGATCGGCCACCGCCCCTGCCCGGTGGACACGGTCTACGTGGATAACGCGGCCCATGCCCACCTGCTGGCGGCACAGCGGCTGGCCCCCACCAGCCCGGTGGCGGGCAAGGCCTACTTCATCAGCAATGGTGAGCCGCTGCCCCTCTGGGAAATGGTGAACCGGATTCTGGCTGCCGCCGGTCTGCCGCCGGTGACCGCCACCATTTCTCCCGCGGCGGCCTATGCGGTCGGCACAATCTGCGAAGGGATCTGGAGCCTGTTCAGGCTTGCCGGTGAGCCCCCCATGACCCGTTTCGTGGCCAGGGAGCTGTCCACCAGCCACTGGTTCGACATCTCGGCGGCCCGCCGCGACCTGGGGTACGAACCAGCAATCTCCATCGACGAGGGGCTGCGACGGCTGCGGGCCTGGCTGGCGGAAGCCGGTGCCCGGTAAAGCGGGATTCCTGGTTGCCAAGCAGGGGGCTGATGCCTATAATAGCCCATTTGACACGTCAGGAATGGTATGTTTATTACCTTTGAAGGCATAGAAGGCAGCGGCAAAAGCACCCAGATCCGGCTTTTGGCCGACACCCTGCGGGCCGGCGGCGCCACGGTGCTGCTGACCCGTGAGCCCGGTGGCTGCCCGGTGGCGGACCGGATCCGCGCCGTGCTGCTGGATGCGGAAAACCGGGCCATGGTCGCGATGACCGAACTGATGCTCTACGCTGCGGCCCGGGCCCAGCACCTGGCCGAGGTGGTGCGTCCCGCCCTGGCGGCGGGTGCCATCGTGCTCTGCGACCGGTTCAGCGACGCCACCCGCGCCTACCAGGCCTTTGGCCGGGGACTGCCGCGGGAAACCGTGGAACAGCTGAACCAGCTGGCCTGCGACGGCCTAGCCCCCGACCTGACCCTGCTTCTGGACTGCGACACTGCCACCGGCCTGGAGCGGGCCCGCAGCCGGATCGAAGCGGCCGGCTCCGGCCCCCGGGAAGAGCGGTTCGAGCTGGAGGCCCTTTCCTTTCACCAACGGGTGCGGGAGGGGTACCTGCGGCTGGCTGCGGAGGAGCCGGAGCGTTTCGCGGTGGTGCCGGCGGAAGGTGCGCCGGCGGAGATCGCCGTTGCCGTCGCTGCCATCGTCACCGGACGCCTGCAGCGTTCTGCCGTATGAAGTTCTCCACTATCCTCGGTCAGGAGCGGGTGATTGACGCCCTGCAGCGCTCCGTGGCTGCCCAGCGGGTGGCCCACGCCTACCTGTTCGACGGCCCGGCCGGCTGCGGCCGCCGCGCCACGGCCCTGGCCCTGATCGGCCGGCTGTTCTGCACCAGTCCGCTTGACGACGATGCCTGCGGGAGCTGCCCCTCCTGCCGCAAGCTGGCGGCGGGGAACCATCCCGACCTGCACCTGCTGGAGCCGCTGCCGGACAAGCGGGACATCTCCATCGACCAGGTGCGGGAGCTGCAACAGGTGCTGTCGCTGCGCCCCTTCGAGGCGTCGCGCAAGGCCTGCCTGATCGATCCGGCGGAACGGATGACCGCGGGGGCCGCCAACGCCCTGCTGAAAACCCTGGAGGAGCCGCCCGGCCACGCGGTGCTGATCCTGATCAGCCAGCAGAGCGACCTCTTGCTCTCCACGGTCCGCTCCCGCTGCCAGCAGGTTCGTTTCAGCCCCCTGGACGAGGGAACCCTGGCCCTGCTGCTGGAGCGCCAGGGGATGACACCGGAGCAGGCCGCCGGTCTGGCCCCCCTGGCCCAGGGAAGCCTGGAACGGGCCCGGGAGCTGGACGGCGAGGAGGACAGTCGTCAGCGCCGGGAACTGCTGCAGATGCTGGCCGCGGCCGACCTGTCCCGCATCGCCACGATCTTCGATGCCGCCGAGGAGCAGGCCGGAAACCGCGATGAGACCACCGCCCGCTTCGACCTGCTGATCTCGCTGCTGCGCGACATGGTGCTGCTGCGCAGCGCCGGACCCGGCGATATTCTGAACCGGCAACTCTGTGAAGAACTGGCCGCGGAAGCGATCCGCTTCGCCCCGGCGCGGTTGATGGAGCTGCTGGAACTGGCCCTGGACACCCGCCGGGCAGTCCAGGGGAACATCAACGCCAAGCTGGCCCTGGAGCGTTTTCTACTGCGCTACGCCGGTTTGAGAATACATTGAACGCCGTTTGTACAAGGAGCCCCGATTGATACGTGTAGTAGCCATACAATTCACCCCGGCCGGCAAGCTGTACGATTTCAACGCCGGCACGCTGGAACTGAAGCCGGGTGACCGGGTGGTGGTGGAGACTGAGCGGGGCAGCGGCCTGGGCACGGTGGTCACCACTCCGAAGGAGGTGCCGGAAGAACAGGTCACCACGCCGCTGGCCCAGGTCAGGCGATTGCTGGGGCCGGAGGATGACCGCACCCTGCAGCACCATGCCCGCCGGGAAAAGGAGGCCCGCGACTTCTGCATCCGCCGGATCAAGGAGCGTGGCCTGGATATGAAGCTGGTGCGGGTGGAGTACCTCTTCGACGGCAGCAAGGCGATCTTCTACTTCACCGCCGATGGCCGGATCGATTTCCGGGAGCTGGTGAAGGACCTGGCCCACACCTTCCACACCCGGATCGAGATGCGCCAGATCGGCGTACGGGACGAGGCCAAGATGGTGGGCGGCCTGGGGGTCTGCGGCCGGGAACTCTGCTGCGCCTCGTTCCTGCGGGATTTTCAACCGGTGTCGGTCAAGATGGCCAAGGAACAGAACCTGGCGCTCAACCCCAACAAGATTTCCGGCCAGTGCGGCAGGCTGCTCTGCTGCCTGGATTACGAGTACGAAACCTACTGTTCGCTGCGCAAGAACTTCCCCAAGTGCGGCAAGCATGTGCGCACGGCCCAGACGGGCGGCACCGTGGAAAAGCTCAACCTGCTCACCGGCGAACTGATCCTGCGTCAGGGTGACGGCAAGCAGGTGGCGGTGCGGGTAACGGAGCTGCTGGACGAGAACAGTCCTCTGCTGCCGCCTCAGCCGGAGCCGACGGCACCCGCGGGGGGAGGAGCCCAGCACCCCCGCCGGGAGCAGCAGCAGAAACGTCCCCGTCCCCAGCAGGCACTGGCCCAACAGCAGGCGCCCCGTCCCGAACCGGCTCCTGCGACAGCCCCGCCGGCGCCGGAAGCCAACGCCGACCCGGCAGCCAAGGGAGAGGAAAAAGCCAAGCGCCGGAAACGCAACCGTCGCCACGGCAACCGCAAAAACCGCGACCAGAAACCGGACGCACCGCCGTCCCAGGAGTGAACCCCATGAAACCGGCATTTTACGTCACCACCCCCATATACTACGTCAATGACGTCCCCCATATCGGCCACGCCTACACCACGGTGGCGGCCGACGTGCTGGCCCGCTACAAGCGGCTGAAAGGGTTCGAGGTCTTTTTTCTGACCGGCTCCGACGAGCATGGCCAGAAGGTGGAAAAGGCAGCCCTGGCTGCCGGGGAAACCCCGCTGGAGCTGGCCGACCGGGTGGTGAAGCGGTTCCAGGCCCTCTGGGAAAAACTGGGCATCTCCCATACCGACTTCATCCGCACCACCCAGGAGCGCCACAAGCAGGGGGTTGCCCATATCTTCAGGCAACTGATGGAACAGGGGGATATCTACCTGGGTGAGTACGAGGACTGGTACTGCACCCCCTGCGAGACCTTCTGGACCGAAACCCAGATCACCGACGGCAAGTGCCCGGACTGCAACCGCCCGGTGGAGCGGCTGAAGGAAGAGTCCTACTTTTTCAGAATGAGCGCCTACGGCGAGCAACTGATGGCCCACATCGAGGCCAATCCGGAGTTCATCCAGCCCAAGAGCAAGCGTAACGAGATCATCGCCTTCATACGAGAAGGGCTGCGGGACCTTTCCGTTTCCCGCACCTCGTTCTCCTGGGGCATTCCGGTACCGGGCAACGAGCGCCACGTCATCTACGTCTGGTTCGACGCCCTGACCAACTACATCACCGCCCTGGGCTATCCCGAGCAAAGCGGCACCTTCGGCAGATACTGGCCGGTGGATGTGCATCTGATCGGCAAGGATATCCTGCGCTTCCACTCGGTTTACTGGCCCACCTTCCTGATGGCTGCCGGCCTGCCGCTGCCCAAGAAGGTCTACGCCCACGGTTGGTGGACCGTGGAAGGTCAGAAGATGAGCAAGAGCCTGCAGAACGTGGTGGAACCCAACATGCTGATCGACAAGTACGGCGTGGATGTGGTCCGCTACTTCCTGCTGCGGGAGGTTCCGTTCGGCCTGGACGGCGACTTCTCCCACGCTTCCCTGGTGAACCGGATCAACTCCGACCTGGCCAACGACCTGGGGAACCTGCTCTCCCGCTCCACCGCCATGCTGACCAAGTATTTCGACGGCATTCTGCAGGCACCGGGAGAGCTGGCCGCCCTGGATACCGCACTGAAAGCAAAGGCCGAAGCCATGGCGGCCGCCGTGGACGCCTGCATGGAGGACCTGGCCTTCAGCAAGGCGCTGCAGGCCATCTGGGACGTGGTCTCCACCGGCAACAAGTATATCGACGAGACCACCCCCTGGTCCCTGGCCAAGGACGCGGCCAACCGCGAGCGACTGGCCACGGTGATGTACTGCCTGCTGGAGACCCAGCGGATGGTGCACTGCCTGCTGGCTCCCTTCATGCCGGAGACCTCCCGCAAGGCGCTGAACGTGCTGGGCATCAGCGAGCTGCCGGTTGAAACGGACCTGGTCTGGGGCAAGCTGACACCCGGCACGAGGATCGCCAAGGCCGAGGCGCTGTTCCCAAGGATAGAAAAGGCGGAATAACCGACAACAACGGGGGAGACGGTTGCCCGTCCCCCCGTTGTCTTTCAAGACTACAGTGCTCTGCGTCAAGCGGTCCGTCAGGCCCGCTTCACCTGCATTGGCTTACGACGTGAACGCCACGAACACCTTCCGTTCCCGCGGGCCGTCGAACTCGCAGAAGTAGACTCCCTGCCAGGTTCCCAGCCACAGCCTGCCGTTTCTGACGATCACCTGGACCGACGAGCCGTAGAGGCTGGCCTTGATATGGGCATCGGAATTCCCTTCGCCATGCCGGAACCGGCTGCTCTGCGGCACCAGTTCGTCGCTGAACCATACCATGTCCCGCGCCACGTCGGGATCGGCGTTTTCGTTGATGGTAATCCCCGCGGTGGTGTGCGGCACGAAGAGCGTCAGAATACCGTTCTGCCAGCCTTCCTGTGCGACAAGCCCGGTGATCTTCTCGGCAATCGCGACAAATTGGCTGCGCCGCTGAGTGGATACGCTGATTTCCGCGGTTTCTGTCATGGCCTGCTCTCCCTGTTGTTTCATGAACGCCGGTGTGCAGAGCCTGCCGCAGGCGAGTACACGGCAGGTCTTCCCACCTTTTGTATTTACATACCACAGTTCCCTGCCTATATTTCGGGAAAATCGAATGGTTATCGGCCGATAGCCGAACCAGGGAAGAAGCTTCCTTGAACGCGCTACCGGGAGGTCATGCATGGGTGACGGTGCGGAAAAAGAGTTTAAGCGGGCGCAGCGGGCAATGGATGCGGGACAGGTGCTGGCCGCGCTGGCTGCGGTGGAAAAGGGGCTGAAGCTGCGCGACGACGCGCACTGGTATTCCTTGTACGGCTACAGCATGGCCAAGGAGCGCGGCCATCTGACCAGGGGACTTGAACTCTGCACAACAGCTATCGCGCGAGAACCGGACTACCCCCAGCACTACTTCTACCTGGCCCAGCTCCACCTGGTGGCCGCACGTCGAGAGGAAGCACTGCAGGCGCTGCGCCAGGGGATGAGTCTGGGGGGCACCCCGGCGATTGCTCGTCTGCTTGAGGAAATCGGCACGCGCAAGCCCTCCGTGTTTCCCTTTCTCTCCCGCGACAATCCGCTCAACAAGTACCTGGGACTGCTGTTCAGTCGCCTGGGGCTGCGCTGAGCTCCGCGCAGCACAGTCTTCTCTGCTGATAAAAGGGCGGGCCGCATCACGGTCGCCGCCCTTCCGGGTCCGGCGCGACCTGAGGGATCAGGCCAGGAACGAGCAACAGTAGTCGGAGACCGTCTTTACCTTCATGGTAAAGGAGGAATTGGCCGGCACCTCGAAGGATTGTCCCCCCGCAATGGGGCGCCAGCCGGTTTCTCCGGCCAGTTGCAGGTCCAGCTCACCCGACAGAATCTCCATCAGTTCGGCGGCGCCGGTATTGAAGGTGTATTCCCCCGGCTGCATCACTCCCAGGGTCTTTTTACTGCCATCGGCAAACACGACGGTATGGCTGGCAACCGCGCCGCCGAAGTAAATATTTGCCTCACGCACGACCGTGACATTGGTAAATTCCGACATGGTTCAGCTCTCCTTTCAGGGTGGTGGAGCGGCATCCTACCACAGGCCGTGGTGTTCGTCCCGCAAAAACCTCGCTGCCGGCGTCAGGCAAAACGGCAAGACCAACGGAACATCGGTCAGTTTTCAGTTGACAGCGCTCGCCGCAGACATTGTAATACCGGGTATCTACTTTTCGGGAGTGACCCATGATTACCAAAGATATGAAAATCGGCGAGATCATCCGGCAACATCCCGCCACCATCCAGGTCTTTTCCCGTCACCGACTCGAATGCCTGGAGTGCCAGATCGCCGATCTGGAAACTCTGGAGCACGGTGCCGGCATCCACAACCTCTCCGTTGAAACCCTGCTCGAAGAGTTGAACAGGGTAGCCGACGCAGCGGCATGAGTGACTACCTGACCTATCGGCAACATTTCCCGCCGGGCAAGAAAGTTAACGTCGCCATTCCGGTGCCCCAGGGCGAGACCTTCAACGACTGGGCCGTGATCAGCAGCATCGACGAGGATCTGGTCAGCCTGCAGCTATCACGGGACGAGCTGCCCAACGGCGTCAAACTCTCCACCGGCCTGATCCTGGATATCCGCGTCGGCACCGGTGATTCGGGCTACTCCTGCCGCGGCATCATCGTGACCGAGGGGGTACGCCGCGAGATCATCCTGCGCCTGATCGGCGAAATCGTTTCCAATGAGCTGAGGGAATTCTACCGCATCGACGCCTTCCTGCCGATCCGCTACTTCATTACCAGTGAAAAGAACGAGTCAGTTCTGAAAACCGCCTGGAAAGAAAAACGCGAGGCCCGTATTGAGGCAGAACGGGAACAGCAGCAACGGGAAAAGAAACCGTGGGAGCGACTGCGGGAAGTACGGCACGAGGAGCAGCCGGAAGAGGAACTGACCGCCGATGCGCTACGCACCAGCGACGAGGATGCCGAAACCGGCCTTGAAGAAGATGACGGCGTTGATCACAGTTGGGACGATGTTATCCCGCTGGCAGCGAATATCAGCGGCGGCGGTATCCGTATCCTGCTGCACCACCAGTTTGCCGAGGGAGACCTGGTGCCGGTGGAGATTTTCCTTCCCGCCGAACCACGTCCCAAGATCATTGATGCCGTCTGCAAGGTGGTATTTTCACGGGAAAATCAGGCAGCTGCCAAGCAGATGAACCGTCCCAGCTACAACACCGCCTTCCAGTTCCTCTGGATCGACGAGCGGGAGCGGGACACGCTGGTCACCTACATTTCAACAGTCCAGTTGAAGCGGATTCGCATGATGCGGGAACAGTACCTCTTCCGGGACCGTGCCGGTGCGGAACAGCCAATGGACCCCGCCGTGCTCCGCTTGCTGCGTCTCAAGCAGGTGATCGTCGGCGTCATCGCCCTGGTGCTGCTGACAGGCATCGTGGTCTATTTCTCCAACTACACCAAACACCGTCCGAAGAACGAGATCGAGCTGATCTTTGAGAAGGGCTTCATGGAATACCTGAAGAAAATCGGCAGAAGCAACGAAGCCCCCTGACCCCCTGAAAGCATAGTACCGGAGGCAACACAACGACGGGGGACACCGCACGCTCTTGCGGTGTCCCCCGTCGGCTCTCGTCTGCGGTCTTTCGCGTTTTCTAGCGGATGGTGGCACCCAGGTTGCGGGTAGCAGCATCGATCACCTTCTGGTGCAGCTTCTGCACCTCGTCGTCGGTGAGGGTCCGCTCGCTGGAGCGGTAGCGCAGGCGCAGAGCCACGCTCTTGCTCTCCGCCGGTATCCGTTCTCCCTGGTACAGGTCGAAAATGCCCACCTCTTCAAGCTCTTTGATACGCAACGCCTGTACGCAATCCAGAAGATCTGCCACCGGCCGCTCCCGCTCCATCAGCAGTGCCAGGTCGCGCACGCTGTCCGGGTAGCGCGACGGGGGCAGGATTGCACGCTGGCCGCCAGCCAACCGGACCAGCGCTTCAAAATTGATTTCAAAGCCGTAGACCGGATAGTCGATGCCGTAGTGCTGCAGCGTTACCGGATGGATTTCACCGACAGTGCCCAGTTGTACGTCGCCGACACAGAAACGGGCCGATTTGCCGGGGTGATGGAACGGCTCCGGCTGTTCCGCCGACCAACGTACTCCATTGATGCGGGCCAGTCCCAGAATCGACTCAACGATCCCCTTGGCGTCAAAAAAATCCACCGCTTGCGCATCGTGGCACCAGCGGGCCTCGTCTCGGGCACCGCTGAGCAGGCCGGCGCAGCAGAGCGGCTCCCGGGGCATCTCCGCGCCGGCTTCCGGCAGGTAGATCCGCCGCAGCTCGAACAGGCGGAGGTCCAGGTTTCTGAAGTTAAGGTTACGGGCGGCAGTCTCCAGCAGGCCGGGTAGGAGGGTGGTACGCATGACCGACTGCTCCTGGGCCAGTGGGTTGCACAGCGCAAGGCTGTTGCGCCGGGGATCGTCGGCGGGGAGCAGCAAGCGGTCCGCCGCCTCCGGGCCGATGAAGCTGAAGGTGACGATCTCGTTCATGCCCGCCGCCACCAGGCAGTCCCGCACCTGGCGCTGCAGGGTCTGGTGCGGGGAGGGACGCTCCGACACCACCTGGGCCACCGGCAGGGTGGCCGGCACCTGGTCGAAGCCGTTCAGGCGGCAAATTTCCTCGATCAGATCGATTTCCCGCTCGATATCCACCCGGAAGCTGGGAACGCAGACCTGAAAGCTGCCGTTGGCCGTGGGAATGACGTTGAATTCCAGACTCCTGAACAGGTCGGCCATCCGGTCGCTGGACAGGTTCAGCCCCAGCAGTTCGTTGGCCCGTTCGGGGCGGAAGGTAATCGTGACCGGCTTGCGGGGAGCCGGGCAGGCATCCACTTGGCCGTTGGCCATCCTGCCACCGGTCAGGTGGGCGATCAGCACGGCGGCACGGTCGAGGGCCCGGGGCACCCCTTCGAAGTCCACGCCACGTTCGAAGCGGTGGGACGACTCGGTGTGCAGCCCCAGACGCTTGGCGGTCTTGCGGATTACCGGCGGACTGAAAAAAGCACTCTCCAGCAGGATGTCGGTGGTGCTATTGGAAATTTCGGAGTTGAGCCCCCCCATGACGCCGGCAAGAGCAACCGGTTTATCCCGGTCGCAGATCACCAGGTCATCGGCGGTCAGTTTACGCTCCTGGTTGTCCAGGGTAACGAAGACTTCCCCCTCCTCGGCACGCCGCACGACGATCTGACCGCCGCCGACCCGGGCATGGTCGAAGGCGTGCAGCGGCTGCCCCATCTCCAGCATCACCAGGTTGGTCACATCCACCGCATTGTTGATGGAGCGGACCCCCACCGCCTGCAGCCGGTTCACCAGCCAGGCCGGCGAGGGACCGATGGTGCAGCCGGTCAGGTAACGGGCAGCGTAGCGGGGGCAACCGGTGGAGTCCTGGATGGTTACCTTGATCTTGGAGTGTACCGGTTCGCCGTCTTCCGGCGGCGTCACCACGGGGTACTTCACCTTGCGCCCCAGCTTTGCGGCGATCTCCCGGGCAATGCCGATGACACTCAGACAGTCGGCACGGTTGGGAGTAAGGCCGATCTCGAAAACCGTATCCTTCAGCTTCAGCGCCTCGAACACCGGCTGGCCCAGGGACAGTTCGTCCGACAGCAGCATGATGCCGTCGCTCTCCTCGGCAAGGCCCAACTCCTTTTCGGAGCAGAGCATGCCAAAGGACTCTTCACCGCGGATCTTCGAACGCTTGATCTTGAACTCCCCCGGCAGCACGGCGCCGATGCGGGCCAGGGCCACCGTGGCACCCTGGGAGAAGTTCTGGGCACCGCAGACCACGGAGAGCAGCTCACCGTCACCGGCGTCGATTTTGCAGAGTGAAAGCTTGTCGGCGTTGGGGTGCTGGGCCTTTTCAATCACCCGCGCCACCACCACCTCATCCAGGCCGCCGCCCAGATGCTCCATGCCCTCCACCTCCAACCCCAGCATGGTCAGCAGGTCAGCCAGTTCGACGGGAGCAAGGTCAAAATCAACGAACTCTTTCAGCCAGTTATAGGTAACTTTCATGTCGTGGCACCACCCTGGAACTGTGTGAGGAAGCGGACGTCGTTTTCAAACAAAAGGCGCATGTCGCTGATGCCGTACTTCAACATGGCGATCCGCTCGATCCCCATGCCGAAAGCAAAGCCGGAAATCTGCTCGGGATCGTAGCCGACATGACGAAACACCTCCGGGTCCACCATTCCCGCCCCCAGAATCTCCAGCCAGCCGCTCTGCTTGCAGACCCGGCAACCGCTGCCGCCGCAGATCACGCAGGCGATGTCCACCTCGGCCGACGGTTCGGTGAAGGGAAAAAAGCTGGGACGCAACCGCACGCCGGTGGTCTGACCGAACAACTGGTTGGTAAAGGTGGTCAGAATCCCCTTGAGGTCGGCGAAGGAGACCTTCGCATCCACCATCAGCCCCTCGATCTGGTGGAACATGGGGGAATGGGTGGCGTCGGAGTCGCAGCGGTAGACCGTGCCGGGGGCGATAATCCGCAGGGGCGGCTTCTGCTTGAGCATGGTGCGGATCTGTACCGGCGAGGTATGGGTACGCAGCAGCAGCTCGTTCTCGACGAAGAAGGTATCCTGCATGTCCCGGGCCGGATGCTCCGGTGGGAAGTTGAGCGCTTCAAAGTTGTACCAGTCGTGCTCGATCTCCGGCCCTTCGGCAACGGAGAACCCCAGACCGGCAAAAATTTCAGAAATCTCCTCGATCACCAGGGTAACCGGATGCTTGCTGCCCCGGCGCCCACCACGTCCCGGCAGGGTGACGTCAATCCGCTCCGCCGCCAGCCGGTGGGTGGTTGCTGCCTCCCGCGCCCGAACCAAGGCGTGCTCCAGGAGCTGTTCCAGCTCGTCTTTGACGCTGTTCACCATCTGCCCGACGAGCGGACGCTCTTCGGCAGAAAGTGCGCCGAGCCCCTTCATCAGCCCGGTCAGCTCTCCCTTGCGCCCCAGGACGCGCACGCGAATCTCGTGCAGTCCCTCTTCACCCTCGGTGGCCTGAATTGCCCGGACCGTCTGCTGCCGCAGGTGCTCCAACTGTTCACGCATAGTGGTATCCCTCATGGTAAAACGGAAAAAAGGAATGGGAGCGATCAAGCCCCCATTCCTTTTTTCCTGACTCAGCCGGATTTAAAACTGGGCCTTGGCCAACGCGGAGATTTCCGAGAATCCCTTCGGGTCGCTGATGGCGATATCGGCCAGCACTTTGCGGTCAATCTGGACGTTCGCCTTCTTCAGGCCGAAAATGAACTTGCTGTAGGAAAGTCCGTTCAAACGGGATGCGGCATTGATCCGCATGATCCAGAGGGCCCGGAAATCACGTTTCTTGACGCGACGGTCGCGAAATGCGTAGTTCAGTGCCCGGTCAACCGCCTCGGTGGCGCTGCGGAACAGCTTGCTCCGTGCACCGCGATAGCCCTTGGCCAGCTTCAGAACCTTGTTGCGGCGTTGCCGCGTCTTGAATCCACCTTTTGCTCTCGGCATCTTGGTACTCCTTTGTTAGGTAATTGCCCGATCCGCAAGGGGCCGTTCCTCACGGTTCAGGGATGGCGCACAAAAGCGCCGGTTACAGGTACGGAATCAGTGCGCAGATATTCTTCTGATCAACGGCTGCCACCGTACCGCCATGACGCAGGTTGCGCTTGCGCTTGCGGGTTTTGCTGGTGAGGATGTGGCTGGTGAAGGCGCAGGCGCGCTTGACCTTGCCGGTTCCCGTCTTCTTGAAGCGCTTGGCTGCAGCGCGGTTGGTCTTGATCTTGGGCATTGCTGTCTCCTTTGCTCGCTATTGCTGTGTTCAGACTTTTTTGGGTTTCGGGGCGATGATCATGAACAGTTGACGACCATCAACACGGGGCTGGACTTCCACCACCCCCACATCGGCCAGCTCGCTGGCAAAGCGTTCAATCACCGCACGACCGATATCCTGGTGGGTTATTTCCCGACCGCGGAACACCAGAGTGACCTTGGCCTTGTTTCCCTCTTCCAGGAAGCGGCGTACATGCTTCACCTTGAAGTCCAGGTCGTGGTCGTCGGTCTTGGGCCGGATCTTGACCTCTTTGACCTGCACCTGCACCTGCTTTTTCCTGGACTCCTGCTGCTTTTTGCTCTGTTGGTACTTGAACTTGCCGTAGTCCATGATCCGACAGACCGGCGGCTGGGCCGTCGGAGAAACCTCAACCAGGTCCAACTGGCGGGCTTCGGCAGCCTCCAGGGCCTCCCTGAGCGTCAGAATGCCGAGCTGCTCGCCATCGTCAGCGACAACCCGGACCTCATGGGCGCGGATGCTGTGGTTGATATTCACCGTTGCAGGTTTTGGGGCGGCTATGGCTGACCTCCTCGTTGTGGACGCTTGGTATCTATTATCGGTACTGCTTGGTTTCCGTTTCAACAAACGCGATGAACTGGTCCGGCGTCATGGGGTGCAGGTTCTTGCCGTCACGATAACGGGGAGTGACGGTACCCTGCTCCACTTCCTTGTCGCCGATCACCAGCATGTAGGGGATCTTCTGCAGCTGCGCCTCACGGATCTTGAAGTTCAGCTTCTCGTTGCGCAGGTCTTCCTGAACCCGGACACCAGCCGCCCGCAGCTTTTTGAAAACTTCCTGGGCATAGGGAATCTGATTGTCGGTCACGGTCAGCACGACAGCCTGCACGGGCGAGAGCCACAACGGGAAATTGCCGGCAAAATGCTCGATCAGGACACCGATGAACCGTTCAATGGAACCGAGAATAACCCGATGAACCATGACGGGACGCTTGCGCTCGCCATTGCTGGCCACATAGGTCAGATCAAACCGTTCGGGCAGGGTAAAATCGCACTGGATAGTAGCACACTGCCATCGCCTGTCAAGACAATCGCGCAGCTTGATATCGATCTTGGGACCGTAGAAGGCACCGTCTCCCTCGTTGATCTCAAAGGGGCGACCGGTATCCTTCAGAGCCGCCAGCAGAGCGCCGGTGGCCCGCTCCCAGTCCTCGTCGCTACCGATGGACTTCTCGGGACGGGTGGACAGCTCCATCTCGTAGTCAAAACCGAAAATCGCCATCACGTCGGCCACGAACCCGAGCACCCCTTTGATCTCGGCATCCAGCTGGTCCGGAGCGCAGAGGATATGGGCGTCGTCCTGGGTGAAGCAGCGCACCCGCAACAGGCCGTGCAGCACGCCGGCACGCTCGTGACGGTGTACCGTGCCCAGCTCGAAGTAGCGCTGCGGCAGGTCGCGGTAGCTGCGCAGGTGCGACTTGTAGATCATCATGTGGGAGAGACAGTTCATCGGCTTGACACCGAAACTCTGCTCATCCACCTCGGTGAAATACATATTCTCGCGATAGTTGTCGTAGTGGCCGGAGCGCTGCCACAGCTCGGTCTTGAGTATCTGGGGCCCCACCACGATGTCGTAGCCGCGCTTCAAGTGCTCACGGCGCTCGAAATCCTCCAGCAGGGTACGCAAAAGCGCCCCTTTGGGATGCCAGATGGCAAAACCGGGGCCCACTTCATCGGAGAAGGAAAACAGGTCCAGCTCCCGCCCCAGCTTGCGATGGTCGCGGCGTTTGGCCTCCTCCAGCCGGTGCAGATAGGCATCGAGCTCTTTCTTGTCAACGAAGGCAGTGCCGTAGATACGCTGCAGCATCCGGTTCTTCTCGTCACCGCGCCAGTAGGCGCCGGCAATGGAGAGCAGCTTGAACGCCTTCAGCTTGGCGGTGGTAGGAACGTGGGGGCCACGACAGAGGTCGGAGAACCCGCCCTGGGTGTAGATGGAGACGACGTCGGCACCGATATCCTGAATCAGCTCCTTCTTGTACGGCTCCCCCATTCCCTCGAAGAAGGCGATGGCCTCGGCAGCCGATACCACCGTACGCTCCACCGGCTGCCCCTGGGCCGCCAGCTCCGCCATACGCTGCTCGATCCGCACCAGATCATCAGGGGTAAAGGGAGTGTCCACATCGAAGTCGTAATAGAAGCCATTATCGATGGCCGGACCGATGGTAACCTTGGCGGCGGGAAACAGCTCCTTGACCGCCTGGGCCATCAGGTGAGAGGCGGAATGCCGGATGATCTCCAGCGCTTCCGGACTTTTTTCGGTGATGATGGCGACCGTGGCACCGTCGGCCAGGGGGGAGGCAAGATCAACCAGTTCGCCGTTCACACGACCGGCAATGGCCGCCTTGGCCAGACCGGCACCGATGCTTGCGGCCAGATCGGCCACCGTGGCGCCGTCGTTCAGCTCCCGTGTTGAATTGTCAGGCAGGGTTACGTGAATCATGCACGGACTCTCTCAGATTGCACAAACGAAAAAGGCATCGGGTACCGATGCCGCTCTCGCGTTTCAATGGTAGGCGCGGGCGGTCTCGAACCGCCGACCTCTACCGTGTCAAGGTAGCGCTCTCCCCCTGAGCTACGCGCCTCCAGCAAAGTTTTCATGTGATAGCAGCCATTCCATGGCCTGTCAAGCATTTTTCAATTGCGCACCGCGTCCGCTGCACCGTCCGGTGGCCCCAAGCCATACTTTGAAAGCTTGTACCGGAAGGAGCGGAACGACATTCGCAACAATTCCGCCGCCCGGGTCTTGCTGCCGCCCGCCTTTGCCAGCGCCTGCTGCAGATACTGTTTTTCCAGGTGCTCCAGAACCGCTTCCAACTCAATGCCATCATCAGGTATCTGCACCCCGCCGGCGGACTCGTACCGCCGCTCTCCTCCCCTGAGCACGGCAGGCAGCGTATCCACGGTTATCCGCTCAGGGTTCAAAACCAGCGCCCGCTCAATGATGTTCTCCAACTCGCGGACATTTCCCGGGAATCCGTAATTCATCAGCGCCTTCAACGCCTCGGAGGAAATGGTGCCGTTGCCGGCTGCGACATGTTTACGCAGCAGATGTTCCACCAGGAGCGGAATATCCTCGATCCGCTCCCTGAGCGGCGGCATCACGACCTGAAAAACGTTGATCCGGTAGTAGAGATCTTCCCGAAAATCCCCTCCCCTGACCAGCTCGGCGAGGTCGCGGTTGGAGGCGGCCACCACCCGTACATCCACCTTTTTGGTGCAGTTCCCTCCTACCCTGCGGACCTCTCGCTCCTGCAGCACGCGCAGAAGTCTGGTCTGCATGGCCAGGGGCAATTCGCCGATTTCATCGAGAAAGAGGGTGCCACCGTTCGCCTGCTCGAAAAATCCCGGATGCTCGCCGACAGCGCCGGTAAACGCTCCGCGCACGTGGCCGAACAGCTCGCTCTCGATCAGGTTTTCCGGAATGGCTCCGCAATTGACGGCAACGAACGGCTTATGCTTCCGGTTGCTGCCATTATGAATGGCACGGGCGGCCAGTTCTTTGCCGGTGCCGCTTTCGCCCGTTATCAACACCGTACTGGCGGTCTCCATCACCTTGCGCAGCAGGCCGAACAGTTCCCGCATACGGGGTGAACGACCAACGATACCGACAAACATTTCGGATTCCGCGGCCTGCTCGCGCAACAGGCGATTCTCCCGCTTCAGCTCGCTCCGTTCAAGGGCGTTCCGCACCAGAACCTTGATCTCTTCCACTTTGAACGGCTTGGCCAGGTAGTCGTAGGCTCCCAGCTTCATAGCCTCTACCGCCTGTTCGGCAGTGGAAAAGGCGGTGACCAGCAGAACGGCGGTGTCCGGTGTCTGCTGCTTGATGGAGGCGAGCAGTTCCAAACCGGAGAGGCCCGGCATCTGCACATCGGAAATCACCAGGTCGATCCGGTTGGAGGCCAACCGGGAAAGGGCCGTGGCGGCATCGGCGGCCGTCAGCACCTCGTATCCTTCCCGCTCCAGCAGGATCGACAGGAATTCCCGCATGCTCAATTCGTCATCGACGATCAGGACTCTCGTCTTCATCAGCTTTCAGCCTCCGTCATCGGCAATCGGACGACAACCAGGGTCCCTCCCGTGCGGGGCCGTGACACCCGGATCGTTCCGCCATGCCCTTCAATGATACGATACACGGTGGCGAGCCCCAACCCGCTTCCCGTGGTTTTCGTGGTCCAGAACGGTTCAAAGAGATGCCGCATCGTCTCGTCGTCGATCCCGCACCCCTGATCGGCCACCATGATGCGGGCCGTGGCGGAGCTCCCTCCGTCGTCTCCCTCTCGTGCCATCTCCACGGTCACCGTCCCCCCCTCCGGCATCGCCTCCGCCGCGTTGTGCAGCAGGTTCAGCAATACTTGGTGCAGTTGCCCCCGGTCGGCCCGGATGAGAAACATCGGCGGCCCCACCAGCTCGATCTGCACCGTGCGAAAACGCTGGTCGGCCGCCAGAAGCTCCCGCAGGTCAAGCAGCATCTGCCGCAGGTCGACGTTCTCCAGCCGGGGAGGACGGGGACGGGCGTAGGCCAGAAAATCGGTGATCAGTCCGTTCAGACGCTCCGACTCACGGGTGACGATGGCCAGCAACCTGGACTCCTGATCGGGCAGCCCGCCCTGCGCGGTCAACAACTGTACCGAACCGCTGATGGCGGCCAGCGGATTCCTGATTTCATGGGCCATGCGCGCGGAAAGTTCCCCCAATGCCGCCAGCCGGTCCGAGCGTTTCAGGGCCTGTTCCATCTGCTTCAACTCGGTCAGGTCCTTCAGGGTGACGATCTGACCGGCGGTCTCCCCCTGGGTATCACGGTAGGGCGTGGTGGTGTAGCCGATGGTACGGCTGTCACCGGAAGCGGACCGGTAGCTGAACTCGCCGCGACGGGGCCGGACAAGGGCGGCCCCGTTCAAGGCCAGGTCGGGAAACAGGGATGCCAGGGAACGGTTGTAGGCCTCTTCCTGGGAAAGTCCGGTAAGCCGTTGCAGGTAGGGATTGAACACCCGGATTCCGCCGGCGGTCGTGACCGTCAGCAGGCCGCTTTCCAGGTGCTCGACGATGGTCGAGTGCAGACAGCGCAGCTCCTCGTAATTGACCTCGCTGATCCGCAGGGCATCCTCGCTGACCTGGGCCCGCTCACTGAGATAGCCGCTTGCCAGGGCGGCCAGCACAAAGCCGACCAGGTGCAAGAACAGGGTGTAGAACACAACAACCTCACCCCGCTCATGTGCGGCGTCGGGAGTGAGCCCCAGACCGGACAGCATGCCGTAGTACTGCATATCCACCATGGCGCCGTAGAGGATGACGCACAGCGCGGCGGTATAGAGGGCATCGCGGCGGGAAATCAGCATGCCGGCGCTCATGATTGCCAGCAGATAGAGGAAGGAGTAAGGGCTTGCAATGCCATCCGTCAGGATCAGCAGCATGGTGACGAACAGGATGTCCCAGACCACCTGCAGCCGGCTCAGGGAGCGACGCCACTGCAGTCGTCCCACCAGCGCCAGGGAGACGGCGGAAAAGACGCAGGACAGCACCATCAGCTGAACGATGCCCCTGAAGTGGGTGTTGTCCAGCGCTTCGGGATCCTGCAGCTTGAGG
This sequence comes from Trichlorobacter ammonificans, assembly GCF_933509905.1. GTDB lineage: Bacteria > Desulfobacterota > Desulfuromonadia > Geobacterales > Pseudopelobacteraceae > Trichlorobacter > Trichlorobacter ammonificans. Next base: position 1,822,996 of record NZ_OW150024.1, read on the forward strand.
ACGATCGTTGACGCCAGAAACAGGATCGTCACCACGACCCTGGCTGTGATGAACAGCCGCAGCCGGCGTTCAGAGGTCACGAGCTATCCGCCCACGGCGCCTGCCATCTTGAAGATCGGCAGGTACATGGCCACCACCAGCCCCCCCACCGTGGTTCCCAGAAAGACCATCAGCAGCGGCTCCATCATGGAGGTCATGGCGGCCACGGCATCGTCCACCTCATCGTCGTAGAAATCGGCGATCTTGTTCAGCATGGCATCCATGGCGCCGGTGGCCTCCCCCACCGATATCATCTGCACCACCATGGGAGGAAAGATACCGCAGGCGGCAAGGGGCTCGGCCATGGTCTTTCCTTCGGAGATCGCCTGGCGCACCCCGTAGATCGCCTCTTCCACGATCCTGTTGCCGGCGGTCTTGGCCACGATCTCCAGTCCGTCCATGATCGGCACCCCGGAGCTGATCATGGTGCCCAGGGTACGGGTGAACTTGGCCACCGCCACCTTGCGGATCAGGGGACCGGCAATGGGAGCCTTCAGCGCCAGGGCATCGATCTTTTTCCTGCCGCCGGGAGTGGCGTAGTACTTCTTAAACGCAGTGGAAGCGGCGAAGAAAAGGGCGATCATAACGATGATGTAGCGCTTCATGAAATTGGACAGCGCGATGACGAACTTGGTGGGCCCCGGCAGGTCTCCTCCCATTTCGGTGAACATCTTGGCAAAAACCGGAATAACGAACACCAGGATAACACCGACGACGATCACGGCGATGGCCATGATCGTGGTAGGGTAGACCATGGCACCCTTGATCTGCTTTTTCAGCTTCATCGCCTTTTCGATGTAGGCGGCCAGGCGGTTGAGGATGGTATCCAGAATACCGCCGATCTCGCCGGCGGCCACCAGATTGACGTACAGTTCGTCAAAGGCCTTGGGATGCTTTGCCAGGGCGTCGGCAAAGGTGGAGCCGCTCTCCACGCTTTCCTTGACCTTGACCAGGATTTCCTTGAATGCCGGCTTCTCCTGCTGGGAGGAGAGAATGTCCAGACACTGCACCAGCGGCAGCCCCGAGTCGATCATGGTGGCAAACTGCCGGGTGAAGATGACCAGATCCTTGGTCTCGATCTTGCCGCCGCCGAAGGAGGGCAGCTTGAACCCCTGCCGTTGCTCCTTGACCGTAATCCCCACCATGCCGGCCCGTTTCAACTGGACCTCGACCGATGCGGCGTCCGGTGCATCGGTTACCCCCTTCTGGACCGCGCCGGTACGGGTCTTGGCTTCCCAGGCAAACTTTGGCATGACTCATCCCTCCTCGTGACTCGGTCGTTCAGCGGCGCAGCGGCTGGCGCATGCCCAGGCCGGGATTGTTGATCATCTGCTTCAGTTCCTCCGGGTCGGATGAGCGACCCAGGGCATCGTCCAGCGAGATCAGCCGCCGTGCGAACAGGGAGTGCAGCGACTGGTTCATGGTCTGCATGCCGAACTTTTCCTGTCCCACCTGCATCTGGGAATAGATCTGGTGCACCTTGTCCTCGCGGATCAGGTTGCGGATAGCCGGATTGGGCACCATGATCTCCATGGAAAGACAGCGGCCGCCGCCGATCTTGGGAATCAGGGTTTGGGAGATGACCCCCTCCAGCACGAAGGAGAGCTGGGCTCGGATCTGGGTCTGCTGGTACGGCGGGAAGACGTCCACGATCCGGTTGATGGTCTGGGCGCAGGAGTTGGTGTGCAGGGTGGCCAGACAGAGGTGGCCGGTTTCCGACAGGGTCAGCGCCGCCTCGATGGTCTCCAGGTCCCGCAATTCCCCCACCAGCACCACGTCGGGATCCTGGCGCAGCACGTACTTGAGTGCGTTCTTGAATCCCTTGGTGTCGGCTCCCACCTCCCGCTGGTTCACCAGGCATCCCTTGTGGGGATGCAGGTACTCGATCGGGTCCTCGATGGTGACGATGTGTTCCTTGCGGTTGACGTTGATGAAGTCGATGATGGAGGCCAGGGTGGTGGATTTGCCCGAACCGGTGGGGCCGGTCACCAGGATCAGCCCCCGCGGTTTTTCGGACAACTCCCGGATCACCGGCGGCAGCCCCAGTTCCTCGAAGGTCAGGATCTTGTAGGGGATCACCCGGAAAACGCCGGCCACCGCGCCGCGCTGCACGAAGATGTTCCCCCGGAAGCGGGAGAGCCCCTTGACCCCGAAGGAGAGGTCCAGCTCGTTTTCCTCCTCGAACTTGTGTTTCTGGGAGTCGGTCAGCACCGAGTAGCAGAGCTGCTTGGTGTCCACCGCATTCAGGGGGGGATAGTCCAGTTGTTTCAGCTTGCCGTCCACCCGGATCTGGGGCGGGGAGTTGGTGGTGATATGCAGGTCCGAACCGTTGGACTCCACCAGCGTTTTCAGCAGCTCATGCAGGTTGGCCATGGCAGTCGCTCCTTGGGTAAAAGGTTATTCGTCGGCAACGGTGATGCGCAGCACTTCTTCCAGGGAGGTGATCCCTTCCCTCAGCTTGGTCAGGGCCGACTGGCGCATGGACTTGATCCCCAACCGCATTGATTCCCGCTTGATCTCCGCCGTGTTGGCGCCGTTTAAGATCAGCTCGCGGATCGGCTCCAGCATCGGCATGACCTGGTAGAAGCCGACCCGTCCCTTGTAGCCGGTATTGTTGCAGACCGGGCACCCCCGTCCCCTGTAGCAGACGTACTCCCCCGCCTCTTCGGCGGGCACGCCGGCGGCGATCAGCGCCTGGACCGGCACGTCCTCTTTTTCCTTGCACTCGGTACAGACCCGCCGCCCCAGACGCTGGGCCGTGATCAGGTTCACCGCCGAGGCCACCAGAAACGGCTCGATCCCCATGTTGAGCAGGCGGTTAATGGTGGCCGGGGCATCGTTGGTGTGCAGGGTGGAAAGCACCAGGTGGCCGGTCAGGGCCGCCTTGACCGCGATCTCGGCGGTCTCGAAATCCCGGATCTCGCCGATCATGATGATGTCCGGGTCCTGGCGGAGGAAGGAGCGCAGGGCCGCGGCGAAGTTGAGGCCGATATCCTCGTGCATCTGCACCTGGTTGATGCCGGCGAAGTTGAACTCCACCGGGTCCTCGGCGGTGGAGATGTTCTCCGTCACCTTGTTCAGCTCCGACAGGGCCGAGTAGAGCGACACCGTCTTGCCGGAACCGGTGGGACCGGTCACCAGCACCATGCCGAAGGGCTTGTGGATCTCCCGCTTGAAATGGGCCAGGGCCTCCGGTTCGTAGCCCAGCTTGGTCATATCCAGCTGCAGGTTGCTCTTGTCCAGCAGACGGAGCACGATCTTCTCGCCGAACAGGGTGGGCAGCACCGACACCCGGTAGTCCATATCCTTGCCGCCCCCCAGCTTGATCTTGATCCGACCGTCCTGGGGGAGTCGGCGTTCGGCGATATCCAGCTCCGCCATGATCTTGATCCGTGAGGTGATGGCGTTTTTCAGCTTCAACGGCGGTTTCATCACCTCGTAGAGCACGCCGTCGATCCGGTAGCGCACCCGGAAGGTCTTCTCGTAGGGTTCTATATGGATATCGCTGGCCTTCTTCTTGATGGCGTCCATCAGGATCAGGTTGACCAGCTTCACCACCGGCGCTTCCTCGGTGGCCCGCTCCAGGGAGGAGACATCCACCTCCTCGTCGGTATCCACCAGCTCCAGCTCCTCCATCTCCAGGTTGTCCATGACGTCGGCCAGGGTGGCGGACTGGTCGTAGTAGCGGTCAATGGCCGCCTTGATATCGGACTCGGAGGTCACGACCATCTCCACGTTGTAGCCGGTCATGAACTTGATGTCTTCAATGGCGAAAAGATTGGAGGGATCGCAGACCGCGACGATGAGGGTGGCGCCGGCGCGGTTCACCGGCACCAGATGGTACTTCTGGGCCACTTCCGCCGGGATCACCTTGGTAACCGAGGGGTCCACGTCGTACTCGGCCAGGTTGATGGTGGGAATACCGTACTGTCGGGACAGAAAGGAGATCAGATCCTGCTCGCTGACGATCCCCTGCTTGACCAGAATGGCGCCGAGCTTCGCCTGCCCTCCCGACAGTTTTTGCTCCTGAAGGGCCGCGGCCAACTGCTCCCGGCTGATCAGGTTGTTGTTGACCAGAATATCTCCCAGACGGCTTGTCTGCATGTAAACTCCTGTCAGAACCGCGAACGGAGCGTCGGTTGGGCTAACTGGGCGATAGTAGCGGCCGGTTTCCGCCGGTGTCAAGTCCTATCACGGTACCGGCTCAGGGCGTCACGCATCACGTTTTCCGGAGCCGGCGTCCCGGTCCAGAGGGCAAAGGCCAGCTCTCCCTGAGCCACCAGCATTCCCAACCCGTTGGCGGTTGCCAGCCCCTGTGCCGCTGCAGCCGCCAGAAGCGGCGTTTCCGGCGGGCTGTAGACCATGTCGTACACGCGTGCGGCAGGGGGGAGGCATGCAAGGGCGAGCCCGGCGATCTCCTCGCCGTGCATCCCCAGGGAGGTCGCATTGACGATCAGGTCCCTCGTCTGCCAGAAATCCGCGGCAACGGCATCGGGGTCAAGAACGGAACAGGCGGTTGCGACTGATTCCGAGCCGATGAGGGCAATCATCTCGCGAGCCGCCGCAGCGGTGCGGTTCAGCACGCTCACCTCCGCCGCTCCGGCCCGGCACAGGGCAGCCAGGGCACCGCGGGCGGCACCGCCGGCCCCCACCAGCACGATCCGGCGACCGGCGGGAGGACAGCCCAGGTCCCGTTCCAGCGACCGCACCAGCCCGGCGCCATCAGTATTGAACCCCACCAGGCGGCCGTTTTGGTTCTTCACCACGTTCACCGCCCCGGCAGCCCGCGCCGCAGGATCAAGCTCGTCCAGGAGCGGCATGATGGCGGTCTTGTGGGGAATGGTGACGTTGAAACCGGCCACCTGCAACGCCCGCATCCCCTCCAGCGCCGCAGCCAGCCGCTCCGGCGCCACGGCAAAAGGAACAAAGACGGCGTCAATCCCCGCCGCCTGAAACGCGGCGTTCTGCATGACCGGCGACAGGGAGTGGCGTACCGGCCAGCCGATGATGCCGTACACCGCGCTGGCGCCGGTAAGGGTGATCTGATCGGTCATTACGGCTTTTCCTCCGTTTTCTTCGCCGGGATACCGTAACGGGCGGCCAGTTGACGCAGGTTCTCTTGCCAGGCCGGCATGATCGCCTCGGAGCGCTCCAGCAGCCGTGAGGCCTCCCGGACATGTCCCCGACGGGCAAGATCTTCCGCCGACTGCATCAGGCAGTAGGCATGGATGATCAGGGCCTTGCGCGAGTCCTCGTCCGGCTGCCAGCGTTCCGGGATCAGTCGATGGAGGATGTAATGATCCCAGATCTGCGGCTCCTCCAGGGCCGTTACCAGGTCACCCGTGGTGAGGCCGAACACGATCCCCTGCTGCACCGGCTGGGTACCGGCCCACTCCAGGGAGTAGCGGCTGGAGAAGTCCACCAGCACCGGCCGCTCGTTGGCAAGGTTGACCGCCAGGGAGCGGAACACGGTCTCGGCCGGCGCCCCCGTGGTGGGGCCGGCGTCGAGATAGGGCTTCAGGCGGGGCAGTTCGCGGCGGTGCCAGCTAAAGGTCAGGTGAGGGATATGGGGCAGATCGACATCCTGCCGCATCCGCTCCACGCCGTGCAGGTACCAGAGCGGGAAGGCGCCGCTGTCTCCCCAGGTGAAGAGCACCCCGTTCTCCGGCAGGGTACGCAGGGTGTTCAGGGCGTAGTCGTGGGCCAGGTAGTTGTCGTGCTGATCCTGGGACGAAAAGTTGAGCCCCAGCTGAAAAAGCGGCAGCAGCAGAAACACAAACGGCAGCAGCAGACGATGGCGGTAGTCGTAGCTCTGCGGTGTGGCTGCCCGCTGAACCCCGCAGGCCACAAATTCGAACAGCCCCAACGCCACCATCACCGCCGAGAGCAGGTACAGCGGCGTGTAGAACTCCTCGGTCAGAAAGATCGACTCAAGGCGGGGGTTGAAGTGACCGGCGATCACCAGCCAGAAACAGGCCACCGCTGCCAGGAAGGCCGCCAGAAACGCCCGCTCGACCCTGCGGCAGGACCAGATGCCGATGCCCAGCAGCCCCAGGCCGACCCAGCCGAATTCATGGGGGATGTCAAAGGCCCCCAGTTGCTTCACCAGCAGCGCCAGATCCCGGTTGTGGGGTTCCTCCGGGTACCCCTTGCGCAGAATGTGCCAGAGAAAGCGGGACAGACTGCTGGTGTCCCCCCAGCTCTGCAGGGCTCCGGCGGCAGCCCGCAGCGGCAGGTAGAGCTGTACGGCCCCACCCGCCAGCAGGCAGGCGGCGGCCAGCAGCCACTCCCGCACCCGACGGACCGCAGCCGGCGCAGACATCAGCACGAACAGCAGCATCCCCGGCAGCAGCAACACTACGGTCTGGTGGGCCCCGCTGGCCAGTCCGGCCAGAAAGGCCACGGCATACCACCAGGCCGGCTGCTCGCTGCCGGCACGCAGCCGTTCGCGCCACTTCAGCAGCAGCAGGAACATGACCGCCGTGATGAAGGCCAGGAGGGGGTACGGCTTGTCATGATTACTCTGCAGCCAGAGCCGGGGCGAGGTGGCCAGGATCAGTGCCCCGGCAAGGGCGGCCATGCGGATCGCGAAGGCGGTGAACGCCTCATTCGCGCCGAAGCTCCGTCCCTTCAGCAGGGCAAGGGTCAGATGGTAGCAGCCCAGGCAGGCCAGAGCCGCCGAGAGCGCCGTTGCCAGGTTGATCCTGAAGGCGATGCTCCCCAGCGGCAGCCAGGTGAACGGCTTCAGGTAGAGCAGGAACAGCGGGTAGCCGGGAGAATGGGCGGAGCCCAGGTACCAGGTGGCGGTCATGAATTCGCCGCTGTCATAGAAAGTGACCGACGGCGCCAGGGTGGCAAGGTAGAGGGCGAAGGGCAGCAGGAAGGCGGCAAGGGCCCAGGGGTCCGGGTATGCGTCACGGAGCAGCTTCATGACGGGGGCTGCTCCGCTTCGGCCTGCCGCCGGACGTGGGAAAGCGACAGCCCGCTCGTCCAGAGGTGGTAGAGGCCGGCCAGGATCACCGGAAAAAAGCCGATGCCGTGGATCACCAGCGAGATGGCCACCGCTTCGGTGGGCTGGACGGCGAAGGCGACAAGACCGGTGTAGCAGGCCAGGTGGTAGGTACCGATGTAGCCCGGCGCCGCCGGTACCATCACGGCAAAGACCAGCAGCACCATGATGAAGAAGGAGGCGATGGGGGGCAGGTGGATGCCGAAGCCGACCAGCACCAGGTGGATCGGCAGGGTGGCGGTGAGCCAGATCCCCAAAGAACTCGCCGCCAGCACCAGCAGATGTCCCGCGTGCCCCGACACCTTCAGTCCCTGCAGGAAGGAGCCGCACAGAGAGATCACCTTCTCCGACAACGCCGCCGGGAAGGGTTTCAGCAGCCGCGCCAGCAGCGACAGGGTCTTCACCGGCCGCCACTTGAGAGCCACCAGGAAGCCAAGCGCCAGGGCATAGAACAACAGCATGGAGACGCCCCCCGCGTGCAGCAGCGCCGTGGTCTGCTCCATGCCGGGCGGCAGTTCCAGCACCAGCAGGACTGCCGCCAGCATCACCATTACGGAGAGACCGTCGAAGAGCCGGTCGATCACCAGGGAAGCAAAAACCGCCGCCGTCTGCAACCGCTCCCGTTCCGCCAGCACCCAGGCACGGATGAACTCCCCCAGCCGGGCCGGAAACAGGTTATTGGCCATGTAGCCGATGATTACCGCCGGATACAGCGATCCCAGGGAAATGGGGCGTTCATGGATCAACAGGTACCGCCAGCGCACCGCCCGCAGCCCGAAACTGGCAAAGGTGGAAACGAGCGCCGCAAGCAGGTAGCCGGGATGGAGCCGTCCCAGGGCGTCCAGCAGCTGGCGACCGTCCACCTTGCGCAGTATCAGCACGAGAAAGAGAAGGCTGACGCCGCAACCGAGCCAGACCATCAGACGGGAGCGTTTCACGGTTACGCCTCCACCGGCAATCCGGCCATGAGCAGGTCGCGGCACCGGGCGACATCGGTCCGGATCTGCGCCATGAGACTCTCCACGTCGTTGAAGCGGACGATATCCCGCAACCGGTCGACGAAATGGAGAACGATCTCCCTGCCGTACAGGTCACCGTCGTAGTCGAACAGGAAGGCTTCGATGGTGTGGCTCCCGCCGTCAAAGGTGGGGTTGACACCGATGCTGCAGGCCCCCTGGTGCAGCTCCCCCGCGACCTCCACCCAGACCGCATAGACGCCGTCTGCCGGAATCAGTTCGTTGGCGGTGACAATATTGGCCGTGGGGAAACCAAGGGTGCGGCCGATCCTCCGTCCCGGCACCACCTGCCCCGTCACCCGGTGACAGCGCCCCAGCATCGCAACCGCCCCGGCCACGTTCCCCTGTGCCACCAAGCGACGCACGGCACTGCTGCTGAAGAGCAGTTCCCGCTCTCCCACCGGGTCCAGGGCGATCAGCTCGAACCCCAGCTCGCCGGAAAGCCGCTCCAGGAGCTGTTCGTCCCCCTCCCGTCCCCGGCCGAAGGCATAGTCGTGGCCGATCACCAGCGCGCGCACCCCCAGACAGCCGTGCAGCACGGTACGGACGAACGCTTCGGCGGGAGTGGCGGCAAAGGCGGGGGTAAAGGGGATCACCAGCAGCAGATCGATATCGCTCTCGGCAATCAGGGCCCGCTGCTGTTCCCGGGTGGTGATCAGCCGCAACGGGCGCTCGGGATCGAGCAATTTCAGCGGATGAGGATCAAAGGTCACCACCACGGCGGCGGCACCCAGCAGGTCGGCCCGCCGGCGCACCCGGCTGAAGATCTCGCGGTGTCCCCGGTGCACGCCGTCGAAGTTGCCGATGGTCACGACGGAGCGCTCGCACAGGGGCCTGCTGAAATCGTCGGTGGTTATGGTACGCATGGGCAAGCTTATGGCACAAATTTGTTCTACAGACAACCCTCCCTTGACAAACCCCCGGCCGGGGTTCAATAATCATCCGCTGCACCACGAGCCACGCGTCATCCGGAGACTCTTCATGTCCATTGAAAGCGATTTTCTGGTGATCGGCAGCGGCATCGCCGGTCTCTCCTTTGCTCTGCAGGCGGCGGCGCACGGCCGGGTCGCCATCGTCACCAAACGGGAGGTTGCCGAATCGGCCACCCGCTACGCCCAGGGGGGTATCGCCTCGGTCTTTTCCGCCGAAGACTCCTTCGACGCCCACGTTGAGGACACGCTTACCGCCGGTGCCGGCATCTGTCACGAGGATGTGGTCAGAATGGTGGTGGAGGAAGGCCCCCAAACCATCCGCAACCTGATCGAGTGGGGGGTAAAATTCACCACCACGACGGCGGGGGACGCCTACGACCTGACCCGTGAAGGAGGCCACAGTGCCCGGCGCATCCTGCATGCCGAGGATATCACCGGCCGGGAGATCGAGCGGGCCCTGGTGGAGGCGGTGCGCCAGAACCCCAACATCGAACTGTACGAACATCATATCGCCGTGGACCTGATCACCAGCGCCAAGCTTGCCCGCCGTCCCCTCGCCGACAATACCTGCCTGGGGGCCTATGTGCTGGATATCCGCAGCGAACGGGTGTTGACCTTCGCGGCCCGGGCCACGGTCCTGGCCAGCGGCGGCGCCGGCAAGGTCTACCTCTACACCTGCAACCCGGATGTGGCCTCCGGCGACGGCGTCGCCATGGCCTACCGGGCCGGCGCCACCATCGCCAACATGGAGTTCATGCAGTTTCACCCCACCACCCTCTTCCACCCCAATGCCAAGTCGTTTCTCATATCCGAGGCGGTACGGGGGGAAGGTGCGATCCTGCGTCGCCGGGACGGCACCGCCTTCATGGAGAAGTACCACCACCTGAAGGATCTGGCCCCGCGGGATATCGTGGCCCGGGCCATTGACAACGAAATGAAGACCTACGGCGACGACTGCGTGTTTCTGGATATCACCCACGAACCGGCCGACTTTGTCCGCAGCCGTTTTCCCAACATCTACCAGACCTGCCTGGAATACGGCCTGGACATGACCCGCGAATGGCTGCCGGTGGTGCCGGCGGCCCACTACCTGTGTGGCGGCATCCAGGTCAACACCGATGCCGAAACCGACATTCCCGGCCTGTACGCCATCGGCGAGGCGGCCTTCACCGGTCTCCACGGCGGCAATCGTCTGGCCAGCAACTCGCTGCTGGAGGCAGCGGTCTACGCCGGCCGGGCCGCCCGCCATGCCGTGGCCACCCTGGCGCAGCGCCCCCGTCCCGACGGCAGCACCCTGTGCGAATGGGACTCCGGCACCGCCACCAACAGCGACGAGATGGTGGTGGTTTCCCAGAACTGGGACGAAATCCGGCGCTTCATGTGGAACTACGTCGGCATTGTCCGTTCCACCAAGCGGCTGGAGCGGGCCCTGCGCCGCATCCGTCTGATCCAGGACGAGATCGAGGAGTACTACTGGAACTTCATCGTCACCTCCGACCTGATCGAACTGCGCAACCTGGCCACCGTGGCGGAACTGATCGTGCTCTGCGCCCAGAGCCGCAAGGAGTCCCGCGGCCTGCACTACACCATCGACTACCCGGAACGGGACGACGCCAACTTCAAGCGCGACACCATCATCAGAAAATCGTTTACTTAGGGGCCGCCATGGATATTGCCGACCTGCGCACACGGATCGACCTGCTGGACGACGTCCTGCTCCGCATCTTCAATGAACGGGCCCGCCTTGCCCTGGAAATCGGCCACTGCAAAAAGGACCTGGGACTGCCGGTGTTCGATCCCTCACGGGAGAAGAAGATTTTCGCCCGCATGAAAAACGACAACCCCGGCCCCCTGGATGACGGCGCCATTGTCAGGCTGTTCGAGCGGGTCATCGACGAATCCCGCCGGCTGGAGCGGATCATGACACAACCGGAACAGGAGGACGCAGCACAGCCATGATCATCATCATGAAGAAGAACTGTCCCGAAGAATCCCTCGATCATGTCAAGGAGTACCTGATCGGTCGCAATTTCGACATCCACCAGTCCACCGGCGCCAACCGCACCATCATCGGCGTCATCGGCGACACCCATACCCTGGACGACCGGCTGATCGCCGCCCTGCCCGATGTTCACCAGGTGGTCCGAATCCGACCCGAGGAAGAATAGGAGCTCCGCGTGACCAGTTACCGTCCCTCCCGCCTGCTGGCGGGCGTCGCACTCCTGCTGACCACCCTGTCCCCTGCCTTCGCCATGGCGGACCCCCTCGAAATCACCCCCTTTGCCACCGCCAACCGCACCCCCCTGGCCCAGATCTACGGCCTGCCGTCCGAAACGGCACCGAGCCTGACGGCTGCCGGCAGATGGCGCTTCGGCCTGACTCAGGACATCGCCAGCATTTACTCCGCCAACAGTTCCGCCAGCGAACGGCTGGAGCTGGACGGCGAACTGTACCGCTGGACCCTGTCGGGCCACTACGGTTTTCACAACGGCCTGGAGGTGGGTCTGGAGCTGCCCTTCGTGCTGCAGAGCGGCGGATTTCTGGACGGATTCATCACCGACTGGCATTCGGCATTCGGCATGCCCCAGGGGGGACGGGACCAGGTTCCCAACAACCGGCTGCGCTACCACTACAGTAAAGACGGCAGGACCCTGCTGAACGTCACCCGCTCCGGCGGCGGCATCGGCGACGTCAGCCTGCTGGCCGGCTACCGCCTGTTCGAACAGCGGACCGACAGCGACCATGATCAGCTTGCCCTGCGCGCCCAACTGAAACTGCCCACCGGCGACACCTCCGCCCTGACCGGCAGCGGCAGCGTCGACCTGACCCTCTTCCTCTCCGGTGCCATGAACCGGCGCACCGAGTGGGGTACGTTGGGGGTCTTCGGCTCCGCCGGCGGCATGGTCACCAGTGACGGCTCGATCCTGGCAGGGCAGCGGGAAAACCTCGTGGCGCTGGGCACCGCAGGCCTGGGATGGGCTCCGGCATCCTGGATCGCGCTCAAGGTACAATTCAACCTGAACACGCCGCTGTTCAAAAGTGGTCTCACCGAAATCGGCAACGGCGCGGTAGTGCTCACCAGCGGCGGCACCCTCCGGCTGCCCGGCGATTACCTGCTGGACATCGGTGTCGGCGAGGACATCGCCGTCGCCACCGCGCCGGACGTCACCTTCCACCTGGGACTCAGCAAGCGTTTCTGACGGCCCCTCCGCCGCCGGTACGCCTCAGAAATCCTTGTGCCTGACCGGCGTTATAAGGTATACACGGAATCCACCATGCAACGAAGTATACTTCCCGCAAATATCGTTCTCGGCATCCTCATCCTTCTGGTGACGGCACGGATTCTCGCCGATATCGCCGCCTACCGGCTCGGCAGCCTTACCCCCGCCGCCCCCGCCGCGCCGGCGGACGGCGCTGCCTCCCGGCAGGCCCTTCCCTTGGGAGCCTTCGGTTCCATCCTGGAAAAAGGGCTGTTCGGCCCGGCGACCAAGGGAACCCTGACCCCGCTGACCATGGCCGCGCCCCAGCCGGCGGCCGCCGCCGCGCCGGCCGTTGCCCCCGGTGATCTGGTGCTGCTGGGCACCGCCGCCGGCACCCCCCGTCAAAGCTTTGTGCTGGTCCGCAAATCCAGCACCAACGAGGAACGGGTCTTCCGGGTCGGCGAGCGGGTCTTCGATCTGGGTGTTCTCAGCGCGGTGCACAAGGAAACCGCTGACCTGAAGAGCGGTGACCGGACCATCACCCTGCGCACCCCCAACGCGCCGCAGGAGGCTCCCCGTCCCGCCGCCTCCCCTGCTCAGGCCGCAACGGCGCCCGTCGGCGTCATCCCCGCCAGCGGTGGTTCCAGCGGCATCATCGAGCAACGGGCGCTGAACGCTGCCCTGGACAACATCGGCCAAGCCATGACCGACGCCCGCCTGCTGCCCAGTGTGAAAGACGGCAAGGTGGAAGGCTTCAGGCTTTCGGAGGTGAAACCCCAGGGGGTCTTCGCCGCCATCGGCCTTCGAAACGGCGATGTACTGCAGAAGATCAACGATTTTCCGGTCGACTCCCCGGAGAAAGCGATCCAGTCCTTCATGACCCTGAAAGGGCAGACCCGCATCAAGCTCGACCTGATCCGGGACGGTGCCCCGACCAGCCTTTCCTATGAAATCCGTTAGTTTCCGGAGGTTTGCGTGAAACGTTTTCTGATGATTCTTTGTGCCGCTCTCATGCTGTCCAGCTCCCTGCGCGCCCTGCCGGCGCACGGGGCAGCGCAGGGCGTGGTGATGAATTTTTCCGATGTGGATATCTCCACCATGGTCAAATTCATCAGCGAGCTGACCGGCAAGAACTTTGTGCTGGATGAGCGGGTAAAAGGGAAGATATCCATCTTCTCCCCCTCGAAGCTGACCATTGACGAGGCATTCGCCCTTTTCACCTCCGTGTTGGAGCTGAAAGGGTTCACCCTGGTCCAGTCCGGCAAGGTCTACAAGATCGTGCCGCTGACCAGCGTCAAGCAGTCCGGCATGAAGCTGATCGAGGGGAGCGAACGGACACCGGTCAGCGATGCCTACCTGGCGCGGGTCTTCACCCTGGCCCAGATATCCTCCCAGGACGCGCTTGCCTTTCTGCAGCCGCTGATTTCCAAGGACGGCCATATCGCCTCCTTCGGCCCCGGCAACATGCTGCTGGTGGTGGATGCCGCCTCCAATCTCCAAAAGATCGCCGAACTGCTGGCCACCATCGACACCGCCCAGCGCCGTTCCGGGGGAGAACTGATCTACCTCGAACACAGCAATGCCGACGCCCTGGCCAACATCCTGCGGGAATGGCTCGCCGGCAGGGGGCCTCGCCTGCCGACCCCCGGTGTCGGCCCCCAACAGGCGATCAGTACCGCCGGCGTCCAGATTTTTCCCGATCAGCGTCTGAACGCCCTGCTGGTCTTCGGAACCGAGCAGGACAAGAAAGATATCCGCAGCCTGATAGCGCTGCTTGATATTGCGCCGCCCAACGCCGGCAGCAAAATCAACGTGGTCTACCTGGAACACACCGATGCCACGGACATGGCCAAGGTGCTGGAAGGGGTGGTGCGGGGACTGACCGCCCAGGCCGCCACGCAGCCCGGCGCCGTTCCCGGCGCAGTGCAGGCGTCCCCCCTGGACGGCGGCAAGATTACCATTACCGCCGACAAGGCCACCAACTCCCTGGTGGTCATGGCCTCCCCCACCGAATACAACAGCTTGCTGCAGGTGATCAGGAAACTGGACCGCCGCAGCAGACAGGTCTATGTCCAGGTGCTGATTGCCGAGGTATCCCTGGACAAGAGCAGGGAATTCGGTCTTCAGAGCGGGGTGCTTGGCGGCGCGGTACTGAACCGGTATTTAACCATAGGCGGTTTTTATGACCCCATGGGAGCACTTGGTGATGTCATCAAGAAGGCCAGCGACTTGAATATTCCTCTGGAAAGCGGCACTCCGGTCAACATAGCCACGGTTCTCAAGGCGCTGGATAAAAATGGCCTGCTGAATATTCTTTCAACACCAAATCTTTTAACAACGGACAACAAAGAGGCCGAAATCAGCGTCGGTGAAAACGTGCCGTTCAAGGGCTCAACCACGGGAGTTGCCGGCACCAGTAACACCTATGAGTCAGTTGAGCGTAAAGATATCGGCATCAATCTGAAGATCAAGCCGCAGGTAAGCGAGGGCGATTACATCCGCATGGATATCTACCAGGAGATCTCGGCGGTGAAGAACGATAAAGGGCAGGCCATCGACCTGGTCACCACCAAGCGTTCCGCCAAGACCAGCGTGGTGGTCAAGGACCGGGAGACCATCGTCATCGGCGGGCTCATCCAGGACACGGAAGACACAAATGTACAGAAATTTCCGCTACTGGGAGACATTCCCGGCCTGGGCTGGCTCTTCAAGACCCGCACCAAGTCCCGCACCAAGACCAACCTGATGATCCTGCTCACCCCGCAGATCGTCAAGGATGCCAGCGACCTTTCCACCATCTCCCGGGAACAGCGCGATCGTTTCGGCGACTCGGCCAAGGATCTCGGGCCGGTGGACGCCCAGAAGATCATTATCGAGGGGGGCTCCAAACCGGTGACTGCCCCGCAGCAACCGGACGGCAAATGAGCATGGAACAGACCGCTGCCGACATACGGCAGATAGCCGATCGCCTGGGCCTGCCCTTTGCGGAGCAGATCGACGACACCCAGGCCGACCCGTCGCTGCTCTCACGGCTCCCCCTGGCCTTTGCCCGTTCCCGCTGCCTGCTGCCGCTCGCCGAGCGGGACGGACGCCTGGAGCTGGCCGTGGGGCGCCCCTTGGACCTGCTGGCCCAGGACGAGGTGGCCCAACTCTACGGCACCCCCCTCTCCGTTCTGGTGGCTCCCGAAGGGGAAGTACTGGCGGCCATCAACCGGCTCTATGCCCGTACCGCCGACACCGCCCGCGACGTGGTGGAAAACCTGGTGGCCGACGACCTCACCGCCATCGCCACCGAACTGGCCCATCCCAAGGACCTGCTGGACCTGACCGACGAGGCGCCGGTGATCCGGCTTCTGAACGCCATCCTCTTCCAGGCGGTCAAGGAGCGGGCCAGCGACATCCATATCGAGCCCTACGAACGCACCCTGGAGGTCCGCTTCCGGATCGACGGCATCCTGCACGTGAAGCTGGAGCCCCCCAAGCTGCTTCAGGAGGCGCTGGTCTCCCGGGTCAAGATCATGTCCTCGCTCAACATCGCCGAAAAGCGCCTGCCCCAGGACGGCCGTTTCAAGGTCCTGGTGGCCGGCCACGAGGTGGATATCCGGGTCTCCCTGGTCCCCACTTTCTTCGGCGAACGGACCGTGTTGCGCTTGCTGGACCGCAAGCAGGGGGTGCGCTCCTTAAGCGAGATCGGTTTCTCCCCCCGCGACGTCACGGTGATGGAGCGCCTGATCTCCCGCACCAGCGGCATCATCCTGGTTACCGGCCCCACCGGCAGCGGTAAGACCACCACCCTGTACGCCGCCCTGTCGCAACTGAACCGCCAGGAGCGTAACCTCATCACCATCGAGGACCCGATCGAATACCAGCTCTCCGGCGTTGGCCAGATCCAGGTCAACTCCCGCATCGACCTGACCTTTGCAGCCGGCCTGCGGGCCGTGCTGCGCCAGGACCCGGACGTCATCATGGTGGGGGAGATCCGTGACGCCGAAACGGCTGAGATCGCCATGCAGGCGTCGCTGACCGGCCACCTGGTGCTCTCCACCCTGCACACCAACGATGCCGCCACCGCCATCACCCGCCTGATCGACATGGGGATTGAACCGTTCATGGTTGCCTCCTCCCTCTCCGGCATCCTGGCCCAGCGGCTGGTGCGCACCATCTGTCCCCACTGCCGGGAGGCGTACACCAACGATCAGCCGATGCCGGGACTGCCGGACACCCTCTACCGGGGCAAAGGCTGTCCGCAGTGCTACGGCCAGGGGACCCTGGGCAGGGTCGGTATTTACGAGCTGCTGCCCATTGATGCCGAGTTGTGCGGCATGATCACCCGCCGCACCCCTGCCGGCGAGATCAAGGAGTACGCCATCCGCAAGGGGATGAAGACCATCCGCGAGGACGGACTGGCCAAGGTGGCCGCCGGCATCACCACGCTGGAAGAAGTGCTGCGGGTCACCCAGGAAGAGTATGCCGATCTTCCGGTATAGGGGATACCGTTCCGACGGGAAAGAGCTGTCCGGCACGCTGGATACCGATTCGCTCCGTTCGGCCCGCGACCTGCTGCGACAGCGGGAGATCATGCCGACGGAACTGGTTTCCGCCGACGACGCCCCGCCAGCGGCCGGCGACGTGCTGCGACGCTGGCGCCGCTCGGTGCCGGTGGCGGCCCTGGCCCTGTTCACCCGCCGGCTGGCCACCCTCACCGCCGCCTCGGTGCCGGTGCACGAGGCCCTGACCGCCCTCTACCGCCAAGAGCAGCATGACGAACTGCGCGCCGTGCTGGGCCGGGTGCGGGAGCGGCTTGCCGAAGGCGCTCCCCTGGCCCGCTCCCTGGCCGAGGAGCCGAAAGTATTCAACGCCGGCTACGTTGCCATGGTTGCCGCCGGCGAGACCGGCGGCGCCCTTGACCGGATTCTGCAGCGGCTTGCCGATTTCCAGGAACGGCAGGAGGAGATCCGGCGCACGGTCAGCGCCGCCCTTGCCTATCCCGCGCTGATGGCCCTGGTCAGCAGCGGTGTCATGATCTTTCTGTTGACCTACGTCATCCCCAAGATCACCGGAATTTTTGCCGACAACAAGGCGGCCCTCCCCTTCCTGACCGTGGCGCTGCTCAAGATCAGTGCGCTGATGCGCGCCGGCTGGTGGCTGCTGCCGCTGATCGCCGTCGGCGGCACCGTCCTCTACCGTCGCCTGGCGCAACGGGAATCGTTCCTGGCGGCCCGCGACCGCTGGTTGTTGCGCCTGCCGGTACTGGGCAGCCTGCTGCAGACCCTGGCCCTGGCTCGTTTTTCCCGGGTGCTGGGTCTTTTGCTGGGCAGCGGCGTGCCGCTCTTGCGCAGTCTCGAAATCAGCGCCGACGCGGTGGTGAACCGCAGCTACCGCCAGGTGCTGGACACGGCCCGTACCACGGTCGCGGAAGGGGGCAGCCTCTCCAATACCCTGGAGCGTTCTTCCCTCTTTCCGCCGCTCTTGACGCACCTGATCTCCGTGGGGGAGAAAAGCGGCGCGCTGGAGGAGAGTCTCGAAACTGCCGGTCGCAGCTTCGAGCGTGAGTTCGAGGCCCAGACCAGCCGTGTGATGGGGCTGCTGGAACCGATGATGGTACTGGCCATGGGCCTGATGGTGGGCCTGGTGGTAATCGCGGTGCTGCTGCCGATCTTCCAGTTGAACCAGTTGATCAAGTAACAACGTCAGGAGGTAGATTCAGATGTCCGTTCGTTTCAACAACCGCAAAGGCTTCACCCTGATCGAGATCATGGTGGTGATCGTCATCCTGGCCCTTTTGGCCGCCCTGGTGGGACCGAAGATCATCGGCCGCTCCGACGACGCCAAGCTGGCCGACGCCAAGCTGCAGATCCGCAATCTCGAAACCGCCCTCAAGCTGTACAAGCTGGACAACGGCGTCTACCCCACCACCGAGCAGGGGCTGGACGCACTCTTCACCAAGCCCACCGTGGGGCAGATTCCCCGTAACTACCGCCAGGAAGGCTACCTGGAAGGAAAAAAACTCCCCAAGGATCCCTGGGGCGGCGACTACGTCTACCTCTCGCCGGGCGAGCACGGCGACTACGATCTCTGCTCCCTGGGCACCGACGGCGTGAAAGGTGGCGAGGGTAAGGGTGCCGACATCTGCAACTGGAACATCCAGTAGCGTGAACCGATACGGCTGCTCGGGCAGCGGCTTCACCCTGCTTGAGCTGGTAGTGGTGCTGGCGATCCTGTCGCTGGTGGTGCTGCTGGTCATTCCCCGGCTTCCCGCCCTGGGAGACACGGCGCTGCGCACCTCGACCCGCCAACTGGCGGCGCAGCTGCGCTACCTGGACGAGCGGGCCGCCGCCGGCAAGGTCAGCCACCGCCTGCGGATCAATCTGGACGACCAGAAGATCGAGGTGGTCCGGCGGGCCGTCACCGGCGAGGAACTGCCGTCGGAAGACCCCTACCTGCGCCGGCCCGCCCTGCTGGACGGCGTGCTCATCACCGATGTGCGCACCGAACGTCTGGGCACCGTCACCAGCGGTACCGTCCGGGTGACCTACGGTCCGGGGGGATTGTCGGAAGCACTGCTGATCCACCTGCAGCTCCCCGGCGGCCCCGCCACTACCGTGCAGGCGCTGCCGGTAAGCGGCATTGTCCGGATCGCCGAGGGATATCTGGAGGAGCTCCGATGAACCGGCTGTCGCGGACCGGGGGCTTTACCCTGCTGGAAGTGCTGGTGGCGCTGGCCATCATGGCCGGGGCGCTGACCACCCTGGTGGTCTCGTTCAACTACCACCTCTCCGTCACCCTGCGGGACCGGGAGGAGACCACCGCCCTGCTGCTGGGCCGGGCACTGCTGGACGATCCGCTCTTTCTGAAAAGCTCAGCCAGCGAAGGAACCTTCGCTCCCGACTACCCGGAAACCACCTGGCAACGCCAGGCAACCCCGGCACCTTTTCCCGGTCTGCAACGCTACGTGCTGACCGTTTCCTGGCAGAAGGGGACCCGCTCCCTTGCCCTGGTGACCTATGGCCGCACCACGCCGTAACGGGGGGTTCACCCTGCTGGAACTGCTGGTGGCCCTGGCCATCGCCTCGCTGGTCATCACGGCGGCCTACGGCGTCTTCTTCTCGCTGAACCGGGCCCAGCAGGTGGCCGGCGTGGACATGGAGCAGCGCCGCGCCTTGCGTTCCGCCCTGGACCTGCTGCGGCGGGAACTGACGTCGCTCCTCTACCGGGCCGGCGACAAACAGCTCCGCCTGCTGGTTGAGGACCGCGACTTCTTCGGCAAGCCGGCCTCCAACCTCAGCTTCGCCACCATCGCCCCCCCTGCGGACGGGCCGGTTTCCGACCAGTTGCTGCTGCGCTACTTGGTGGTGGAGGCGGGAGAGCAGCTGAAGCTGACCCGCGCGGCCAGGGACTACTTCCTGGAGGAGGAAATGGAGCGGGTAGCCGCCTACCCGGTTCTGGAAAAGCTGGAAGGGTTCCTGGTGGAATGCTACGACGGCTCCAAATGGCTGAAGAACTGGGACACCTCCCTGACACCGGCTCTGCCCAAGGCGATCCGGGTTACCGTCACCCTGCGGGACCGCGAACGCGTCGTCTCACACCGGATCACGGCAGTACCGAGGATCACCGGACCATGACCACGCAACGGGGATTCGCGCTGGTTATCGTGCTGGTGCTGGTGGCGCTTCTCACCGGCATGACCGTGCTGTTCATCAACGACGTCTACCAGGAGTCGGGGTCGAGCCGTACCGCCGCCGACAGTATCCAGGGAGGACTCTTTGCCGAGGGGGGCGTCAACGGAGCGCTGCAACTGCTCAGCCATACCCTGGGCACCGCCTCCTACACCACCCTGAACGACGCCTGGGCAATGCCGATCACGCTGGACGAGGAACGGGGCCGGCTACGCATCCGGATCATCGACGAAAGCAGCCGCCTGAACCTGAACCTGGTGGCCCTGCCCAACGGTACCGCCAACGAACCGTACATGGGGATGGTGCGCCGCCTGTTCCGTCAGCAGAAACTTTCCCCGGACCTGGCGGATGCGCTGGCCGACTGGATCGACGAGGGAAGCGTTCCCAATCCCGCGGGAGCGGAGGCCGACTGGTACCTGGCCCAGAAACAGCGCTCCCGGCCGCGCAACGGACCGCTGCTCACCGTCGAGGAGGTGAACCGGGTCAAGGGGTTCGACAGCGAGGTGCTGGAAAAGCTGCGTCCCTTCATTACCGTCTACGGCGAAGGACCGGCCGGCTCGCCGGCATCGCCGGTCAACATCAACACTGCCCCCCGCCAGGTGTTGGCAGCCCTTGACGAGCGGATGTCGCTCCCGCTGGCGGACCGGATTATCGAACATCGCAGGGCAACGCCGTTCAAGAATCCGGCGGAGCTGTCCCAAGTGGCCGGCATGGACGGCATCGCACCGTCACTGCTGACCAGCATCAGCACCAAGGGAAGCGTCTACCGGATCATTGCCGAGGCAACCGTGGGCGACACCGTCCGCACCATCGAGGCGGTGGCCCGCTTTTCCGGCACGTCGCCGCTCATCGTCTACTGGCGGGAATTCTGACACCGTTTTGGCACCAGCCATGGAGAACGACACACTATGATCATCCAGGTTATCCAACTCACCGCCACCGAGGTTACCGGCGCCCGCTTCAGGAAAAGCGGCACGGAGCCGATCCCGTTAAGCGGCTTCAGCCTTCCCTGGAACAGCGAGGAGGAGCTGGTGGAGCTCCTCCGGGAGCAGTGCCCGCCGGCCTCGGAAGATATCCGCACCATTCTGGCACTTCCCCCTGCCCTGGTCACCCTGCGGGAGCTCTCCCTGCCGATCAGCGACCGACGCAAGATCCGGGCGGTGCTGCCCCTGGAACTTGCCGGCGAAACCGCCCTGGAAAGCCCGGCACTGCTCTGCGATGCCATCCCCCTGGCGTCCGGCACCCTGCTGGCCGGCTGGCTGGGCCGGGACGCCCTGGAGCCGCTGCTCGACCGGTTCAGGCAGGCCGGTATGGACCCCGAGGTGGTCACCGTGGCCTGCCTGCACTGGCACCTGCTGCTGCCCGCCCAGGGGACGGCCATCGGCCCGGAAACGGCGGCGGTCCTGTACGACGATACCGCCCTGCTGGCGATCCGCGGCGGAGTGCCGCTCTTCTGCCGTCACCTGGGCAGCAGCGGCGCCACCGTCGAGCAGACCCTGACCACCCTGGAACTGACCCACAACCTGCAGATTACCCAGCGCTTCCGCCTCGGCGCCTCGGCACGGGAGGCAGCGGCCACGGAAAAACCGCTGCCGCTGCCGGCAGTGCTGACCCTGGGCACGATCAGCGGCGATATGAAGCCCGACGCCCTGCTCTCCCCCCTGGCGGTGGCCCTGGCCTACTGCTCCGCCGAACCGGTCTTCAACCTGCGCACCGGCCCCCTGGCCTGGACCGGCCGCAGCAGCCAGCTGCTGCGCACCTTCCGGGTCCCCCTCCTCCTTGCCGCGCTACTGCTGGTGCTGCTCTTCGCGGAGCTGGGCACCCGCTGGTACCTGCTCTCCGCCGACCTGAACTCGCTGGACCGCTCCATCGGCAAGATCTACAAGGAGGTGTTTCCCACCCGGAAAAAACCGGTGGACGAAAGCGCCGAACTGAAGGCGGAAATCCGTCGCCTGGAAAGCAGCGGTTCCTCCCTGCAGACCCTTGCCTTCCTGAAGCTGCTGGCCGATGCCAAGGGGGACGGCGTCAGCGGCCTGACCGAAGTCGAGCTGGATGAAGCCCGCTTCATGGTGAAGGGGGATGCCCGCTCGTCGGCCGATGTCACCTCGTTCCGTCAACGTCTCGGCGACCGGGAGTGGAACGTGGACCAACCCGAACTCACCACCCGCCCCAACGGCACGGTGCTGTTCACCCTGCGGGGCAGTCGGGGAGGAAGCAAACCATGAATCTCGTCACCGTACTGAAGGAACGATACGAAGCCCTCGACCATGCCGGCCGCCGCACGGCCGCCATTGCCTGTTGCCTGGCACTGGCCCTCCTCACCGCCTATGCCCTGCTCTTCGGCCACTTGGCCCGCCTGGAGGCCCGCAAGACCTCCCGGGAACAGACCCTGGCCGAACTGCTGGTGCTGCAGCAACGGCACAAGGAAGCCTCTGCCGGCGCTCTGCGCCTGACCAACCGCCTGGCGGCGGTGACGCCCGAAGACACCCCGGTACTTTTGATCGAGCAGAGCGGTATCGTGACCAAGGGGGGAGTTCAGTCCAAACCCCTGCCCCGCCGCGAGCAGAGCGGCGTGCTGGAGGAGGGGGCCGAAATCACCATTGCCGGGCTTTCCGCCAATGAGCTGATCAACCTGCTGCACCGCCTGGAACAGCACCAGAAACCGGTGGCGGTGCGCAGGTTTGTCGCCAAAACCCGCTTCAACGAACCGGCCCGGCTGGATGCCGTGATCACCCTTTCACTGCTGCGGCCGGCACCGGCCGGCGAGCGGAAATGACCGGAACGCGCCCCCTGATACTGGCCGGTATGCTGCTGGCCGCCTGCTTGCTCCTGCCGGTGCTGACCGTGCTGATGATCCCGGACCGGGTTATCGAGCGGTTCGTGGTGCGCAGTCTCGCCAGCCGGGGGGTTACGCTGCAGGCCGAGCGGCTCGGCACCGCCGTGCCGTTGGGGCTGAAAGGAAGCGGACTCGCCATCGGCGACGGCAACGCCACCTACCTGACCATCGACCGGGCCAGCGTCAGGCTGCGCCTCCTGCCGCTTCTGACCGGCACGGTGGCCGCCTCCCTGGAAGGACGGATCGGTGCCGGCACCATCGGCGGCAGCGTCACCCTCTACCCCTCCCCGGGGGGCAACCTGCAGGTTAGTGGCCTGCAACTGGCGGAGTTGCCGGTCCTGACCCGCACCATCGAGGGGAGCATCACGGGCACCCTGCAACTCGACGCCGAGTTCAAGGGAGCCAGCGGGGAAGCCAAGCTCAGGATCAGCTCCCTGGGGCTGTCCAAGGCAAAGCTGGCTGCCATGCCGCTGCCGGACCTGACCGTCCCCGATACCCGCGGCCTACTGAAACTCAGCGGTTCCACCGTCAGCATCGCCAGCCTGGCCATGCAGGGGGAGGGCATCTATCTGCGTCTCACCGGTTCCCTGCCCCTTGCTCCCTCCGCTCCCCTGGCCCTGAACCTGGAGCTGCTCCCCACCGCGGAGCTGTTGGAGCGCCAGAAGAGCGTCTTCCTGCTGATGTTTCCCTACCTGACCTCGCCGGGACGCTACACCCTGCCCATTGGCGGCACCCTCGCCTCCCCGCAGCTGACGCCTCGGGGAGCCACCACCACCCCGCCGCCTCCCGCTCCCCCTGCCCCCTGACGGAGACCGGTTACGGTTCTTTTTTTGTTTTGTTCACCCCGTAACTGCGCTACAGTCGCCGGCATACACCATCACGGTACTGCGAGGGCACCATGAACCAGACCGAGAACCAGCAACCGACCGTTGCCGACCTCCAGCGCTCCTTCATCTATCACCTGCACCACACCCTGGTGAAAGACAAGTTCTCCGCCACCAAGTCGGACCTCTACCTGGCCCTGGCCTACGCGGTACGCGACCTGCTGGCCGACCGCTGGCTGGAAACCCAGCAGTCCTACTATAAAAACGACGCCAAACGGGTCTACTACATCTCCATGGAATTCCTGATGGGGCGCACCCTGGGTAACGCCCTGATCAACCTGGGGGTGATGGAGGAGTGGGATACGGCCCTGAAGGAGCTGGGGCTCACCATCGAGGAATTGCAGGAGTCGGAATGGGACGCCGGCCTGGGCAACGGCGGCCTGGGCCGCCTGGCCGCCTGTTTCCTGGACTCTCTGGCCACCATGCAGCTGCCGGCCTACGGCTACGGCATCCGCTACGAGTACGGCATGTTTTACCAGAAAATCGTGGACAACGGTCAGCACGAGGTGCCGGACAACTGGCTGCGCTACCAGAACCCCTGGGAGTTCGACCGTCAGGAACACCTGCACCCGATCCGCTACGGCGGCCGGGTGGTGGACTACACCGACCGGGACGGCTCCCTGCGTCACTCCTGGGTGGATTACTACGAGGTCATGGCCCTGGCCTACGACGTACCGATCCCCGGCTACCGGAACAGCACGGTCAACACCCTGCGGCTCTGGAGCGCCAAGGCCAGCCGGGATTTCGACCTGAACTTCTTCAACCAGGGGAACTACGTCGGCTCGGTGGAATCGAAGATGAAGACCGAGAACATCTCCAAGGTGCTCTACCCCGCCGACCACATGCTGGAGGGGAAGGAGCTGCGCCTGCGCCAGGAATACTTCCTCTCCTCCGCCACGGTGCAGGATATCTTCTACCGTTTCGCCAAGAAGTTCGACGACCTGAAGAAGCTGCCGGACCAGGTGGCGATCCAGTTGAACGACACCCATCCGGTGCTTTCCATCCCGGAGCTGCTGCGAATCCTGATGGACGAAAAGAAACTCACCTGGGACGAGGCCTGGGCGATCACGGTCAACACCTTTGCCTACACCAACCATACCATCCTGCAGGAGGCCCTGGAAACCTGGCCGGTGCCGATGCTGGGCGCCCTGCTCCCCCGGCACCTGCAGATCATCTTCGAGATCAACCGGCGCTTCCTGGATGAGGTGGCTGTCCGCTTCCCCGACGATCCCCAGCGGCTGCAGCGGATGTCCATCATCGACGAGCGGGGGGACAAGCTGGTGCGGATGGCCCACCTGGCCATCGTGGCCAGCCACTCCATCAACGGCGTCTCCGCATTGCACTCCACCATCCTGAAAGAAGACCTGTTCCGGGACTTTTACGAGCTCTGGCCGGAGCGGTTCAACAACAAGACCAACGGCATCACCCAGCGCCGCTGGCTGCGCCACTGCAACCCCTGGCTCTCGGACCTGATCAGCGAAGCCATCGGCGACCGCTGGACCGTGGACCTGGACGAGCTGCAGAAACTGCGCCCCCTGGCGGAGGACAGCGAATTCCGCAAGCGCTGGATGGCGATCAAGCGGATGAACAAGGAACGGCTGGCCCGCTACATCTACCAGCGCAACTGCGTGGACGTGTCGCCGGACATGCTGTTCGACTGCCAGACCAAGCGGATTCACGAGTACAAGCGGCAACTACTGAACATCCTGCAGGTCATTGCCCGCTACAACCGCCTCAAGGAGTACCCCGGCCTGGAGCTGCCCCCCCGCACCGTCATCTTCGCCGGCAAGGCGGCCCCCTCCTACACCATGGCCAAGCTGATCATCAAGCTGATCAACCACGTGGGGATGGTGGTCAACAACGATCCGGCGGTGCACCAGCAGCTCAAGGTGCTGTTCCTGGCCAACTACAGCGTCTCCCTGGCGGAACGGATCTTCCCGGCCGCCGATCTCTCCGAGCAGATATCCACCGCCGGCACCGAAGCCTCCGGCACCGGCAATATGAAATACGCCCTGAACGGGGCCCTGACCATCGGCACCCTGGACGGCGCCAACATTGAAATCATGGAGGAAGTGGGCGAGGAGAATATCTTCATTTTCGGCCTCACCACTCCCCAGGCCGTCACCCTGCGTGCCGCCGGGTACCGCCCCCACGACTACTACTATCGTCTGCCGGAGCTGAAGCAGGTGCTGGACCAGATATCCTCCGGCTACTTCTCTCCCGGCAATCCCGGCCTCTTCAGACCGTTGGTGGACAACCTGCTCTCAACCGACTACTACCTGCTGCTGGCCGACTTCGACGCCTACCTGGACGCCCAGGCCGACGTGGACCGGCTCTACATGATACCGGACGAATGGGCACGAAAGTCGATCCTGAACACCGCCGGCATGGGCAAGTTCTCCAGCGACCGCACCATCGGCGAGTACGCCCGCGACATCTGGCAGATCAAACCGCAGCCGGTGGTCCGCGGCGAAGCCCGCCACTGGTAATGGAAGCGACCGTGCCGACCGCCCCTCTTGCCGAGCGGATGCGCCCCCGCACCCTGGACGAGTTCTGCGGCCAGCAGCACCTGCTGGGACCGGGTAAGGCGCTGCGTATCATGATCGAGACCGACCGGCTCGCCTCCCTGATCTTCTGGGGGCCGCCCGGCTGCGGCAAGACCACCCTGGCCCACATCGTGGCCCACGCCACCGGCTCCCGTTTCGTCTTCTTCTCCGCCATCATGGCCGGAGTCAAGGAGATCCGCGAAATCTTCAAAGAGGCGGCGGAGCAGGCAGCGGACGGCATCCGCACCATCCTCTTCGTGGACGAGATTCACCGTTTCAACAAGGCCCAGCAGGACGCCTTCCTGCCGGCGGTGGAAAAGGGGCTGGTCACCATCATCGGCGCCACCACCGAAAATCCTTCCTTCGAAGTCATCGCTCCGCTCCTCTCCCGCTGCCGGGTCCTGCGCCTGAAACACCTGGAACCGGAGGAGCTGGCCGGCCTGGTGCGGCATGCCCTGCTCGACGCGGAACGGGGTTTGGGCAGCCTTCATCTCGCCATCGACGACGAGGCCCTGAACTTTCTCACCGAGGCGGCCCAGGGGGACGGCCGTAAAGTGCTGAACACCCTGGAGGTGGCGGCCCAACTGCTGCCGCCGGACACACCCGTCATCTCCCTGGAACTGATGCAGGAGGCGCTGCAGCAGAAGGCCCTGCTCTACGACAAGGGGGGGGAAGAGCACTACAACGTCATCTCCGCCTTCATCAAGTCGATGCGGGGCAGCGACCCGGACGGGGCGCTCTACTGGCTGGCCCGGATGCTGGAGGCAGGGGAGGACCCGCTCTTTATCCTGCGCCGGATGATCATCCTGGCGTCGGAGGATATCGGCAACGCCGACCCCCGGGCCCTGCAGATGGCGGTTGCCGCGCTGCAGGCGTTCCAGATGGTGGGGATGCCGGAGGGACGGATCATCCTGGGGCAGGCGGTCACCTACTTGGCCACGGCCCCCAAATCCAACGCCTCCTACGTCGGCATCGACGCGGCGTTAGCCGAAGTGCGCAAGTCCGGCGCCCTGGAGGTGCCGCTCCATATCCGCAACGCCCCCACCAAACTGATGAAGGAGCTGGGCTACCACAAGGGGTACCGTTACGCCCACGACTACGAGGGAGGCTATGTCCGACAGGAGTACCTGCCGGACAGGCTGCGAGGGAAGACGTTCTATGCCCCCAGGGGACACGGCTACGAGAAAAACATCCTTGAGCGGATGGAATGGGTGAAAAAGCAGGGAAAAAAGGAGTAACCGCCTGCGGATACACCGTCTTACGTGATGCTGACTTCCATGGAGATACTGTGATGACCTGTAAACGCTGCGGCACGGTGCCGCACATCAGTACCCGGCACGGAGAGGCCCTGTTCAACTGTGCCGTTGAGCCGCTGCAGGACAAACTGCTTGCCATTCTGCACGAGGAAGGATATCTGCCCCGCGCCGAAGGGGATGTGGTTCGGGTAACGGCCGACAGTTTCCAGCAGCTGGTTGCGAGCCTGGCCCGGCGTAACGATCTGGCCGAGGTGGAGGCCGAAGGGATCAGCCTGCTGTTTCTTGAACAGGGACAACAGCTTGACTTTGCCGCCTTCTCCCGGACCAAGAACCTTAAGAAATGGCTGTTTCTGCTGAACAACCGCGAGTTTCTGGATATCTTCGAAAACAACTCCCTTACCACCTGGTTTCAACCGATCCTCTCGCTGCCGAATCATGAGATCGTGGCCTATGAGTGTCTCTCCCGCGGGGTCAAGGCCGACGGTTCGCTGATGCCTCCCCACCTGCTGTTCAAACTGGCCGAAGAGAACGACCTGCTCTTTTACCTGGACCGTCTCTGCCGGGAAAATGCCCTTAAAACCGCAGCCGTCAAGAAGATCAGCGCCGACATCTTCATCAACTTCGTCCCCACATCCATTTACGTGCCGGAGACCTGCCTGCAGAGTACCCTGCACTGGGCGCAGCAACTTGAATACGATCCCACCCGCGTGGTATTCGAAGTGGTGGAGACCCATCAGGTCTCTGATCTGCAACATCTGCGCGGCATTCTGGATTACTACCGCCGTCAGGGGTTCCGCACCGCCCTGGACGATATCGGCTCCGGCCATGCCAATCTGGCAACTCTGGCCGCACTCGGGGCCGACGTGATCAAGGTGGATATGGAAATTATCCGGGGGATCGACGCCGATCCGGTCAAACAGTCCATCTTTGGTGCCTTAGTTGGCATTGCGCGGGAAAACGGCATCAAGGTGCTGGCGGAAGGCGTGGAGACCGGCGACGAGCTGGCCTACGTCGCACAACACGGCGCAGACCTGGCCCAGGGCTATCTGTTCGCCCGACCGGCGCCGGAACCGGTGCGGCGGGTGGTGGAGATCAGCGGATAACCGACCGGCATGCTGCGGGGCATCAGAGCTGCCCCCTGGCCATCGCCCCTCTCCCGGCGGCCCGCTGCACGTCCCGCCGGATCGTGGAAACATTCCATCAACACAGTACCGGAGGACACCATGAGCGTTCGAGACATGCAGGGCAATCCCCGCATCTGGGAAAGATTGACATGGGCCGACCTGAGCAGCGAGGAGCAACAACTCTGGAGCGCCCTCGGCTGGCAGCAGGCCGCATGGGACCGCAACAGCCCACCGCCAAGCGCCGACAAGGAATGGAGCGGGCTGACCCCGCAGGAGCAGGCGGCAGCAGCTGGCCTCGGCTTCAGCGAGGGTCTCTGGAATGCCACCGAGGATGCATAAACCGGCCATGCCGCGCGCAGACACAGGCGCAAGCGCCGTGCGACGCACCGGCTCCGTAACGCTCTGACAGGAGGAAGTTCATGTCCAAACGGATGAAGATTTGCATCAACACCGGCGGCGGCGACGCGCCGGGGCTGAACGCCGTCATCGAGGCGGTCACCATGGCCGCCTACAACCGACAGTGGGAGGTGTACGGCATCAAAAGCGGCTACGCCGGTCTGCTGAACCCCGACGAGATTATCCGCCTTACCCCGGAGATGGTGGACGGCATCGCCAGCATCGGCGGCACGATCCTGGGTACCACCAACAAGGGGAACCCGTTCATGATGCCGGTCTGCAACGCCGCCGGCGAGTGCGAACAGCGGGACCTCTCCGAGCGGGTGATGGAGAACTTCCGCCGGCTGCGCTTCGACGCCCTGGTGGCGGTGGGCGGCGACGGCAGCCTGGAGATCGCCCACCGTTTTGCCGAAAAAGGGATGCCGGTGGTGGGGGTGCCCAAGACCATCGACAACGACATGGGCGGCACGGTGATCACCTTCGGCTTCGATACCGCCGTCAGCATCGCCACCGAAGCCATCGACCGCCTGCACTCCACGGCCAAATCCCACGACCGGGTGATGGTGGTGGAGGTCATGGGACGCAACGCCGGCTTCATCGCCCTGAACAGCGGCATCTCCGGCAACGCCGACGTGATCCTGATCCCGGAAATCCCCTTTGACATCGAAAAGGTCTGCGACAAGCTGATGGAAAACGAGCTGAACGGCCGTAAGTACGCCATCGTGGTGGTTGCCGAAGGGGCGGTGCCTGCGGGGGGTGACGTGATCATCAAGGGGGGTGCGGAGGGTGGCCGCCAGCATGTGGTGCTGGGGGGGATCGCCGAGCATGTTGCCAAGGAAATCTCCCGGCGCACCGGCAAGGACTCCCGCTCCCTGGTGCTGGGGCACCTGCAGCGGGGCGGCTCCCCCACCACCTTTGACCGCCTGCTGTCGCTGCGCTTCGGCGCCGCGGCGGTGCGGGCCATCGAAACGGGCACCTTTGACCACATGGTGGCACTCAAGTCACCGGATATCGCCCTGGTACCCCTGGGCGAGGCCCTGGGCATTCAGAAACGGGTCGCTGTCGAAAGCGACGCCGTGCTGACCGGCCGCGACCTGGGCATCTGCTTCGGGGACTGAGGCAAGGTGAGCCCGTGCGACATGCCCCACGCCCCCCACTTCGCCTACCGCCCCATCGGCATCCTGCGCTCCCCCTACGCCCGCCGTATTGACGCCCCCCATCAGGGCACGGTGGTTGAAGGGACGGAAACCGGGGAGTTGGCGACTGCCACACTGGAACTCGCGGAGTGGCTGGAGGAGAGGGCTCTTCAGGATCTGAGCGGCTTTGACCGGCTCTGGCTCATCTTCGCCTTTCACCTGAACGAGGGGTGGAAAAGTACGGTGAAGCCGCCCCGGGGCGGGCCGAAACGGGGGGTGCTGGCCACCCGCTCCCCCCATCGGCCCAATGCCATCGGTCTGTCGGCCGTTGAACTGCTGAAGGTTGAAGGCAGGATCCTGCACCTGCGCGGGGTTGACCTGCTGGACGGCACCCCGGTGCTGGATATCAAGCCGTACGTGCCCTACGCGGACGCGTTCCCGGACGCCGAAGCCGGCTGGATCGACGAGCTGGATGCGCAACAGGGGCGCTGGTCCGCACCGGGTCCCCGCAAACCCCGCTGAACCCGGAAGGTCGTCCGGCACCCTGACGGCGAGTCAGCGCACCGCCGTGGTGGTCAGTTCGTGGCGGTAGGTCAGATTGCCGGAGACCGCTCCCCCCCAATAGGCGTACCAGTAGGAGTAGTGCTGCACCGGACCGATTTCCCGCATCCGGCTGCCCGTATCGACGCTGAGGGTCCCACCGTCGGTTCCCATGATCAGGTAACCGTCCCCCCGCTTGCCGAACGCGCCGCCGTTGGGCATGAACATCGACGGGTCTG
The DNA here is from genome assembly GCF_933509905.1 of Trichlorobacter ammonificans. Classification (GTDB taxonomy): domain Bacteria; phylum Desulfobacterota; class Desulfuromonadia; order Geobacterales; family Pseudopelobacteraceae; genus Trichlorobacter; species Trichlorobacter ammonificans. Next base: position 1,853,825 of record NZ_OW150024.1, read on the forward strand.
CCGGTATCCAGCCGGCCCCTTCAAGGTAGAAGTCGGGCCAGGCGTGGGGGCCCCACTCGCCGCTTTCCCGCAGGATGCCCCCCAGGTTGTAGCGGGCCGGAATGCCGCGGCTGCGCAGCAGGGAGATATAGAGCGAACTGAGTTCGCCGCAGGCCCCGCCCCCGGCCCGGAGCGTATCGTCCAGCGTGGGACCGTGGGAGCGGCCGAGGTGCTTGAAGCGCTGCTGCTGGTAGAGGTAGGCCCGGCGGGCGAACTCCAGCGGTTCCAGGGCTGTGCCCCCGATTTCCTCCACCATCGCCTTGATGGCCGGATGATCGGGCTGGATCAGGGGGCCGCCGGCGACGGTGAAGGTGCGATACAGGGGAGAGGCCGTGTCGTACGGCTTGACGCCATCGATCCGGTCGGCGGCCAGGGGAGAGATGGCGACGTCGAATTCAAGCGTGATTTCGGCGGGGGGCTCCGGCGCCTCCACCCGCAGGAAACGGTTCGGAGAAGAGGGACCGCCGACCAGGGTACCGGCGCTGTAGCGGACGTTTTCCACCCGCTGAAATTCTCCGAATGAAGGGACCGGCATGAGAATCACCACCTTCAGGCGGCCGCCGCCGCTGTGACTGAAGGTGGTATCCGTCCGCACCACCCGCGAGACGACATGGTAGGTGCGCTCGGTCCCGCGCTGAAGCGCACGGGAAGGAGGCTGCTGGGAGGAAACGGCCGTACTTGTCCCTTTGGCCTGCCCATCCCCGCTTGTTTGTTCTTCCGGCGGAGCCGGCTTTCGCGGCGGCGGCTGGGGCAGCTGCTGTTTCGGCTTTGCGGGAGAACGCCGGTAGGTCGGCTCATCATCCCCGCCGGGACTGTCGTCAGTGCCGCGCGGCGTGGCCAGGCCCTCGTAGAGAGGAATTGCCTCGGATTCCGACGCCGCCGACAGGTCGGCCACCGCCGGATGGGACAGCAGGGCCGCAAGGGCCAGGACGAACAGTACCCGAACGACACGGAGCGACCAACAGAGACTGTGACCAGACATGGAGCGGCACCCCCGCAGTGAATGAGATCGTGCGCAGCTGCGCACGGGCACTCCTGCCGCGTGCCGGGCCGGCGGCGGAAGATGAGTCCATAGTACCCGGCTGCACCAAAATTTCAAGGTGCTCCCCGGTCGCCATGCCGCAAAAAACATGCTATATACCCCCCAACGTATCTTCAGCGCCTCATCCAGGGAGCCCCCCATGAAACGACTCGCCATTCTGACCAGTGGCGGCGACTGCTCCGGCATGAACGCCGCCATTCGGGCCGCAGCCCGCACCGCCATCGCCAACGACGTGGAGATGATCGGCTACCGCAAGGGGTACGCCGGCCTGCTCAAAAACGACTTCATCAGGCTGGATTCCCTGGCCGTGTCCGGTGTGCTGCAACGGGGCGGCACCTTCCTGCAGTCGGCCCGCTGCCCGGAATTCCGCACCGAGGAAGGGCGCAGGAAAGCCTTGGACAATCTGCTGAAGGAGCAGGTGGAAGGGATGATCGTGATCGGCGGCGACGGCTCGCTCACCGGCGCCCTGGCCCTGGACAAGCTGGGCTTTCCGGTGATCGGCATTCCCGGCAGCATCGACAACGACATCCCCTACACCGACATGTCCCTGGGGGTGGATACGGCACTGAACAACATCCTCTACGCCGTGGACTGCATCAAGGACACCGCCTCCTCCCACGACCGCGCCTTCATCGTGGAGGTGATGGGGCGTAATTCCGGCTACCTGGCCTCAACCGCCGCCATCGCCACCGGCGCCGAATTCGCCATCATCCCGGAGACGGAGCTGGACCTGACCGAAATGTGTCACCAGTTGCGTCGCCGTTACGAGGAGGGGCGCACCAATGCCCTGATCATCATGGCGGAGGGAGCCGGCCACGCCCGGGACATAGCCGCCGGCATCAAGGATGCCATCGGCTTCGAGACCCGCGTGACCGTGCTGGGTCACTACCAGCGTGGCGGCGCCCCCACGGTGTTCGACCGCCTGTTGGGAAGCCGCTTCGGCATGAAGGCGGTGGAGCTGCTGCTCTCCGGCACCAAGGGCGTGATGGTGGGGCTGGCGGCCAACGCCCTGACCACCACCCTGCTGGAAATGGTGGTGAACGGCGGCCAGAAGAAGCTGAATGCCGATCTGTTGCAGATGGCCGACATCCTGGGGATTTAAGCCGTGAAACGCGCCCGCCGCCTGTTCAGGGCCCGCTCCGCCAAGGAAGGGTTGCCGCCGGGAACCCTGGTGCATATCGGCGAGGCATCCCAGCACGCCGTGGCCATCACCCGTTTCAGCTTTTCGGAACAGGAGCTGCGGGAGGAGCGCGAGTGCGACCTGGCAGCGCTTACCCCGGAACAAGCTGGCAGCCGGGTCACCTGGATCGACGTGGAGGGGGTCCACGAGGTGGAGACCATCCGCAGCCTGGGGGAATCCTACAGCCTGCACCCCCTGGTGCTGGAGGATATCGTCAGCACGGTGCAGCGTCCCAAGGTGGAGGATTACGATGACTACCTGTTTCTGGTGGCGCGGATGCTGCTTCCCCAGGAAGGGAGAGATTTTTCAGTCGAGCAGGTAAGCATGGTGCTGGGCAGGGGGTGGCTCTTCACCTTTCAGGAGGGATTCCGGGGGGATGTCTTTGAATCGGTGCGGGAGCGCCTGCGCTCCGGCAAGGGACGGATCAGGGCCCAGGGGGCCGATTACCTGGCCTACGCCCTGCTGGACACCATGGTCGACCGCTACTTCACCGTACTGGAACAGTTCGGCGAGCGGCTGGTGCTGCTGGAGGAGGAGGTCTCCCTGCATCCCCACCCCCGGCTGCTGGTACAGTTGAACGAGTTGAAAAAAGAGGCCATTTTCCTGCGCAAGACCATCTGGCCGCTGCGGGAGGTGCTCTCCTTCCTGCAACGGGACGACACCGAGCTGATCAATGAAACCACCCGCATCTACCTGCGGGACGTGCACGATCATGCCATTCAGGCCATTGAAACCGTGGAAACCTACCGCGACCTGCTCTCCGGCATGCAGGATCTCTACCTGTCCAGCATCGCCAACCGCACCAATGAGATCATGCGCTTCCTCACCGTGATCGGCACCATCTTCATCCCGCTCACCTTCATCGTCGGTCTCTATGGCATGAATTTCAAGTACATGCCGGAGCTGGAGTGGCACTGGGGCTACTTTGGCGTGCTGCTGCTGATGGCGGTGATCGCCCTGGGCATGGTCGAGTACTTCCGGCGGCGCAGATGGCTCTGATTGCCCGACAGGTGGCCGCGCTGCGACGCCAGGTGCTGGAGACCCTGCGGCACCACGCTCTCTGCGCCCCCGGCGACACCCTGATCGTGGCGGTTTCCGGCGGCGCCGATTCGGTGGCGCTGCTGGACCTGCTGGCCACGCTTCCCGATCTTCCCCTCTCCCTGGTGGTTGCGCACCTGAATCATTGCCTGCGCGGCGGAGAAAGTGATGGCGATGAGCGGTTTGTGGCAGAGCTGGCCGCTGCCCGTGGCTTCCCGTTTGAAACCTGCCGGGTGGATGTCCGCGCCCTGGCGGCGGAGCAGGGACGCTCCCTGGAGGAGGCGGGACGGGACGCCCGTTATGCCTTTTTCGACCGGCTGCGGCAGCAGTACGCCGCCGTAGCCGTCGCCACCGCCCACCACGCCGACGACCAGGCCGAAACCTTTTTGCTCCGCCTGTTGCGGGGGGCCGGCGGCAGCGGCCTGGGCTGCATGCCGTTCAGGAACGACCGCGCCGTCATCCGCCCCCTGCTGGAGGTGAGCCGCCGCGACCTGCTGCGCTACTTGCACGAACGGGGACTTGCCTGGCGGGAGGACAGCAGCAATCTTGACACCACCCTGTTGCGCAACCGGGTGCGCCATGAGCTTTTGCCGCTTTTGGAGACGTACAACCCGTCGGTGATGAAGCGACTGGCGTCAACCGCGTACTTGCTGCGTCAGGACGAGGAGTTGCTGGCCCGGCAGGTCGAGACGGTCTTCGCCGAATTGGTCCTCAGCGACGGCAGCGGTCTCGTGTTCGACGCCGCATCCTGCGGGTGTCAGCCGGAAGGGCTGCGCTTCCGGCTCTACCGGCGGGCGCTGGAACTGCTGACCCGCGACCTGCGTTGCTTCGACAGCACTCATATTCGGCAGCTTGACCGGCTGTTGCTGCACGGTGGCACCGGCGCACGGCTCCCCCTTCCCCGAGGTCTGGTCGCCATCAGAACCGCTGACGGCCTGGTACTCTCCCGCGCCGACGCCGCTTTGGCCTCCCCTCCCCGAGCGACCGAGATCACCGGCCCGGCCCGGTATGATCTCGGTAACGGCCTGAGTCTGCTGGTGGAACTGGCGGCCGTCGCACCGACATCGTCCGACGCCGACGACAGTACAGCCCTGGTGGACCTCGATGCCGCTCCCTTTCCGTGGCAGGTACGCCCCCATGCACGCGACGATCGTCTCTCCCTGCCCGGCGGGGAGGGCAGCCGCAGCGTCGGGCGGCTCATGATCGACCGCAAGGTTCCCCGGCACCTGCGACCGCTGCTGCCACTGCTGCTGTCGGCTGACCAGCCGCTCTGGCTGGCGGGTGTCCGGCGCTCCGGCCACGCCCGCGTCACGGAGCGGACCGGTACCATCGCCAGAATCACCGTTGTCGGCCTGTGCCTCCGGCCGGCTGCCGGCATACGCTCGCACCGGCGGGACGGTCCGGCCGAAGCGCCGTCAAAACTGTTGTGACACCGCCTTCTTTGTGATAATTATTCTTAATTTTCACCACTGGTGCACCCACTCGTCACGGAGGATGCTTTGAATCAATTTTACAAAAATCTGGCCCTGTGGCTGGTCATCAGCCTGATGATGATCATGCTGTTCAACATGTTCCAGAAGCCGCGCGTGGTGGAAGACCGCCTGAGCTTCAGCGAACTGATGACTCTGGTTGACGAAGGCAAGGTGGCCAGTGTCGTGCTGCAGGGGAACGACGTTACCGGCAAATATACGGCCAAGGACGGCAAGGAGAAGCAATTCCGCACCTACAAGCCGACCTTTGATGCCGACCTGACCGAAAAGCTGCTGGACAAGAAGGTTACCATCCAGGCCAAGCCGGAGGAGGAGCGCTTCTCCTGGTTCTCCATCTTCATTTCCTGGTTCCCGCTGCTCCTGCTGGTGGGGATCTGGATCTTCTTCATGCGCCAGATGCAGATGGGGGGCGGCAAGGCCATGTCCTTCGGCAAGAGCCGCGCCAAGCTGCTGACCGAATCCCAGGGCAAGGTCACCTTCGAGGATGTGGCCGGCATCGAGGAGGCCAAGGAGGAACTGCAGGAGATCATCGCCTTTCTGAAGGAGCCGAAAAAGTTCACCGCCCTGGGGGGCAAAATCCCCAAGGGGGTGCTGCTGGTGGGACCGCCGGGCACCGGCAAGACCCTGCTGGCCCGTGCCGTGGCCGGTGAGGCCGGGGTGCCGTTCTTCTCCATCTCCGGTTCCGACTTCGTGGAGATGTTCGTCGGCGTCGGCGCCAGCCGGGTGCGGGACCTGTTCATGCAGGGGAAGAAGAACGCCCCCTGCATCATCTTCATCGACGAGATTGACGCTGTGGGACGACATCGCGGCGCCGGCATGGGGGGCGGTCACGACGAGCGGGAACAGACCCTGAACCAGCTCCTGGTGGAGATGGACGGGTTCGAGTCCAACGAAGGAGTGATCCTGATCGCCGCCACCAACCGTCCCGACGTGCTTGACCCGGCCCTGCTGCGTCCCGGCCGCTTCGACCGCCAGGTGGTGGTCCCCCGTCCCGACGTCAAGGGGCGGGAACAGATCCTCACGGTCCATGCCAAGAAAGTGCCGCTCACGCCGGAAGTGGACCTGGCCATCGTTGCCCGGGGCACCCCCGGTTTCTCCGGCGCCGACCTGGCTAACCTGGTGAACGAGGCGGCACTGCTGGCAGCCCGTCAGGACAAGACCTCCGTGGACATGAAGGATCTCGACGCTGCCAAGGACAAGGTGCTGATGGGTGCGGAGCGGCGCAGCATGGTCATCTCCGACGAGGAGAAGAACAGCACCGCCTACCACGAAGCGGGCCATACGCTGGTGGCCAAGATGGTACCGGGCAGCGATCCGGTGCACAAGGTCTCCATCATCCCCCGCGGCCGTGCCCTGGGGGTCACCATGCAGCTGCCGATTGAGGACAAGCACAGCTACAACCGCGAATCCCTGCTGGGCCGCATCGCCGTGCTGATGGGGGGCCGGGCCGCCGAGGAACTGATCTTCAAGACCTTCACCACCGGCGCCGGCAACGACATCGAGCGGGCAACGGAAATGGCCCGCAAGATGGTCTGCGAATGGGGTATGAGCGACCGGATGGGGCCGGTGTCCTTCGGCAAGAAGGACGAGTCCATTTTCCTGGGCCGCGAGATGGCCATGCACAAGAACTTCAGCGAAGAGACCGCCCAGAAGATCGATGACGAAATCAAGCGGATCGTTGACGAGAGTTACGACCGGGCCCTCACCATCCTGAAGGATCACGAGGACGCACTGCACCGCCTGGCCACCTGCCTGGTGGAGAAGGAAAACCTGACCGGCACCGAAGTGGACGAGATCATCGCCGGCACCGCGCCGGCCTGTAGCGGCAGGAAGGCCATGGATGAAGCGAACGGCGAAACGACAGCCGGCGACGCACCGAAGCCGGTGGATATTCAGGCGTGACTGAGCAGGATCGGGAGCGCAGCATCCGGCTGCTGGAACTGCGCACCCCCGATGAAGCCCGCCGGGAGCTTGAGCGGATCGGCGTCGATCCGGCCGGCATCGCCCGGATGCTTCCCAAGCTGGCTTTCATGCCGGTCCTGCTCCCCGGCGTGCGGGCTGCCGCCGCCAACATCATCAAACAGGAGATGCTCTCCCTGGGCGGGGATGCGGCGGTGGCACGGGGCACCGTGGCCTGCAGCATTGCCGTCACCGACGTCCTGCTGATCGGCAGCCGCCGCCAGCTCACGGCGCTCTGCACCAAACTGAAGGCCCAGCCGTTCGGGCTGGCGGCCCTTGCCGACCGGCTGACACAGCTATTGGACACCACCAGAGCGCGGGAACGGTTCTGGCAGACCTCCCGCCGCCGCATTCCCCTGGAACGGCCGCTGATCATGGGCATTCTCAACGTCACGCCGGACTCCTTTTCCGACGGCGGACGTTTCAACGATCCGGACCGGGCCGTGGAGCAGGCGTTGCAGCTTGAGGCCGAGGGGGCCGATCTGATCGACATCGGCGCCGAGAGCACCCGCCCCGGAGCGCCGCCCGTTCCTGCGGCGGAGGAAATCCGCCGCCTGGTACCGGTACTGGAGCGGCTGGCCGGACAGGTGACCGTACCGATTTCCGTGGATACCTGGAAGGCTTCCGTGGCTGCCGCCGCCTGCAGCGCCGGGGCGGAGATCATCAACGACATCAGCGGCCTCACCTTCGACCCGGCCATGGCCGCCACCGCTGCCGCCTGCAATGCCGGGGTGGTGTTGATGCACACCCGGGGTACGCCGCAAACCATGCAGCAGGATACGCACTACGAGGATCTGATGGGCGAGCTGGCCGAGGCCCTGGCTGCGGCGGTTCGACGTGCCTGCAGCGCAGGAATCGCCCCGGAGCGGATCGTGCTGGACCCCGGCATCGGCTTTGCCAAAAGCAGGCAGGGTAACCTTGAGATCCTGCGCCGGCTGGGTGAATTGACCGCCCTGGGCTACCCGCTCCTGGTGGGTAGTTCCCGCAAGTCGTTCATCGGTGCCGTGCTCGGGAAACCGGACCCACGGGACCGGCTCTTCGGCACCGCTGCCACCGTGGCACTGGCGGTGGCGGCCGGCGCGCAGATCCTGCGGGTCCATGACGTTGCCGCCATGGGGGATGTGGCCCGGATGAGCCGGGCGATCTGCGCCCCCTAGAGCGGCATCCCGCGACAGTGCTTTGAAAATCCAGACAATCCGGGCCGCCATGACTCCACCCCTCGACATATCGGGGCTTGTCGACAGCCTGCTGCTGACCGTGCTGGTCTGCGGCTTTTCGCTGCTGATCAGACGGGACGTCACCCTGCGCCTGCTGGTGGTGCTGTCGGTGCTGCTGGTCTGTTCCATTGTGGCCCGGTTCGCCGCCCTCCCTCCCCTGATCCGGGTGATGGATGCCATTTTCTTCTCGGTGCCGGTGGTGCTGGCCGTCATCTTTCAACAGGACCTGCGCCGCAGCCTGCTGGCCTTGGGAAGCAGACAAAAGCTCTCCGCCGTTTCCGTCGACGATATTACCGAAATGACTGACGAAATTCTCAAGGCGCTCGCCTCGCTGGCAAGCCGGCATATCGGCGCCCTGATCGTGCTGGTACGACGGCATCCGGTTGAACACCTGCTGCAGGTGGGGACTGACATCGACGCCAAGGTGACCAGCGAACTGCTGGATTCGATCTTTCTGCCCTACTCTCCCATCCATGACGGAGCGGTTATCATCAATCAGGGCAAGATCACCCGGGCCGGCTGCCTGCTCCCCCTGTCCCACAATCCGGATATCGCCAAGAGTTTCGGCACCCGCCACCGGGCAGCCTTGGGGCTGTCCGAAGCCACCGACGCCCTGGTGCTGGTGGTATCGGAGGAGACCGGCAAGATTTCCTGCGTCCATGACGCCCGGATCACCTACGACATCGACCTGGCCGACCTGAAGCGGCTGGTGCGGAAATCGCTGGAGCTGCAGCATGCTGCCTGACCCAATCCACACAAAGTACAAAGGAGTACGCGCGTGAAAAAACTGTTCGGCACCGACGGCGTACGGGGAGTGGCCAACATCCATCCCATGACCACCGAAACCGCCATGCACCTGGGCCGGGCCGCGGCCTACATTTTCAAGAGCAGCCACGGCCGGCGGCACCGCATTGTCATCGGTAAGGACACCCGTTTGTCCGGCTACATGCTGGAGAGCGCCCTGGTGGCCGGCATCTGTTCCATGGGGGTGGATGTGCTGCTGGTGGGGCCACTGCCCACCCCCGGCATCGCCAACATTACCCGCACCATGCGGGCCGATGCCGGGGTGGTCATCTCCGCCTCCCACAATCCCTTTCAGGATAACGGCATCAAGTTCTTCTCCGCCGACGGCTTCAAGCTGCCGGACGATATCGAGAAGGAGATCGAGAACCTGATCGGCTGCGACCACTTGGCTTCCCTGCGTCCGACGGCCCGTGAGGTGGGTAAGGCCTACCGGATTGACGACGCCGCCGGCCGCTACATCGTCTTCCTGAAGAACACCTTCCCGGCGGACCTGGACCTGTCCGGCATGAAAATCGTGCTGGACTGCGCCAATGGCGCCGCCTACAAAGTGGCGCCGGCGGTCTTCGAAGAACTGGGGGCGGAAGTGATCCTGCTGGGGGCCACCCCCAACGGCACCAACATCAACGCCGGCTGCGGCTCCCTCCACCCGGAGGTGATCAGCAAGGCGGTCAAGGCCAATGCAGCCGATATCGGCATCGCGCTGGACGGCGACGCCGACCGGGTGATCGTCTGCGACGAGTACGGCAACGAGGTGAACGGCGATCAGATCATGGCGATCTGTGCCACGGACATGCTGGCCCGCAACCAGTTGAATCACAAGACCCTGGTGGCCACGGTGATGAGCAACATGGGCCTGGATATCGCCCTGCGCCGTGCCGGCGGCTCCATTGTCAAGACTGCGGTGGGGGACCGGTACGTGGTGGAAGAAATGCGCCGGGGGGGCTACAATCTGGGGGGTGAGCAGTCCGGCCACCTGATTTTCCTGGACTGCAGCACCACCGGCGACGGCGTGCTGGCCGCACTGCAACTGCTGGCCATTGTCCGACGCACGCAGAAGCCGCTTTCCGAGCTGGCCGGGGTGATGACCTCTCTGCCCCAGGTACTGGTCAACGTCCGCGTCAAGCAACGCACCGACATCATGAGCATCCCCAGCATAGCCACTGCCATCGGTGGGGTGGAAGAAAAACTGGGCAGCAACGGTCGGGTGCTGATCCGCTACTCCGGCACCGAACCGCTGCTGCGGATCATGCTGGAAGGCCCCGACAACGGCGAGATCACCGCCTGGGCAAACGAGATCGCCGAGCTGGTGAAGAACGAGATTGGAGAGTAGAAGCAATGGCAAAACTGGGATTGAACGTGGATCATGTAGCAACCGTACGTCAGGCCCGGGGCGGCACGGAGCCGGACCCGGTCACCGCCGCAGCCATCGGTGAGCTGGCCGGAGCCGAGGGGATTACCGTCCATCTGCGTGAGGATCGCCGTCATATCCAGGATCGTGACCTGGAAATCCTGCGCCGTACCGTGCAGACCAAGCTGAACCTGGAAATGGCCGCCACCGGCGAAATGGTGAGCATCGCCCGCCGCGTGCAGCCGGAACAGTGCACCCTGGTGCCGGAAAAGCGCCAGGAACTGACCACCGAGGGGGGGCTGGACGTTATCGGCAACCGGAGCATCATCGAGGCGGCAGTGCGCGAACTGCGCGAAGCCGGCATCATCGTCTCCCTGTTCGTCGATCCCGATCCCGACCAGATTCGTGCTTCCCGGGACTGCGGCGCCGACGCCATCGAGATTCACACCGGCAGCTACGCCGAAGCACGCGCTGCCGCGACGCAGCAGCGGGAACTGGCATCGATCCGCCAGGCTGTGACCCTCGGCAACGAACTGGGGCTGACGGTCCATGCCGGCCATGGCCTGAATTACGTCAACATCATCCCCCTGGCCGGCATGCAGGGGATCGAAGAGTTCAATATCGGGCACAGCATCATCTCGCGAGCGATGCTGGTGGGACTCGATCGCGCCGTACGGGAGATGGCGGCACTGCTTAAACACCCCTGATCCGGCTGAAGCTGGTGATGCGAACGGGCAGCCGCGCCGCTAGGTGGTTGCCCTCTTTTTATGGCTTCCCGCATTGACATTCTGCGAGGCCGAAGCTTATAGTATATGAATAATTCAATACATTCGGAAGGGCAGTCATGAAGATTCTCATCCTTCTGGGCGACGGCATGTCCGATCTGCCCATTGCAGAACTCGGCAACAAAACCCCTCTACAGGCGGCACAGACCCCCCATATGGACCGTATGGCCGCCAACGGCCTGATGGGCCTGGCCCACACCGTGCCAGCAGGGCTTCCCCCGGGCAGCGACGTGGCCAACCTGTCGGTCTTCGGCTACGATCCCCGCACCTGCTACACCGGCCGCTCCCCCCTGGAAGCGCTGAGCATGGGAATTTCTCTGGGCCCCGACGATGTGGCGTTCCGCATGAATATGGTCACCCTTGATCCGCGGGGCGGTAAAGTCTACATGGAGGATTTCTCAGCCGGACATATCGGCAGCGACGAGTCGCACCAGCTGGTGGCGGCCCTGCAGCAGGAGCTGGGCAACGAGCGCTTTCAGTTCTTCCCCGGTGTCGGCTACCGTCATCTGATGGTCTGGCGGGGCGGTAAGGATACGATGAAGGCGGTCCCTCCCCACGATATCAGCGGCAAGCCGATCCTCGGCCACCTGCCGACCGGTGACGGTGCCGACGAGCTGATCTGGCTGATGAACGCCGCCCAGATGGTGCTGCACACCCACCCGGTGAACCGTGCACGGAAAGAGCGCGGTGAGCTGCCGGCCAACGCGGTCTGGCTCTGGGGGCACGGCAAAACGCCGCAACTCACCTCCTACCGTGAAAAGTTCGGTCTGAGCGGGGCGGTGATCTCGGCCGTTGACCTGATCAAAGGGATCGGTGTCTGCGCCGGCCTGCAGGTGATCAACGTCCCCGGCGCCACCGGCTATATCGATACCAACTACAAGGGGAAGGCGGAGGCGGCGCTCAGCGCCCTGGAGAAGCACGACTTCGTGTACGTGCATGTGGAAGCGCCGGACGAGGCTTCCCATAACGGCGACCTGCAGCACAAAATTCAGGCCATCGAGGATTTCGACCGGCTGGTGGTGGGAACGGTGCTGGAGCAGGCGGGGCGGTTCGACGACCTTCGTATCCTCTGCTGCCCCGACCACCCCACCCCCATCGCTCTCAAGACCCACACCAGCGACCCGGTGCCGTTTGTCATCCACCGCCCCTCCGGTTCCACAGGGAACGGCGCGACGGGTTATGATGAGATCCAGGCCAGGGGGACCGGGCTGGTGGTCGCGGAAGGGCACCACCTGATGGAGATGCTGCTGGCTGACACCTGAACAGAGCCCCCGGTCAGGCTTTATCCTGCCGCACCGGCAGGGTAAAGCGGACCGTGGTCCCCTCCCCCGATGCGCTCTCAATCCAGATCCGTCCCCCCATCAACTCCACCAGCCGCTTGCACAGGGCAAGTCCCAGTCCCGTGCCGCCGTGGACCCGGGTGGTGGAACCGTCCGCCTGGGTAAACAGCTCGAAGATGCCGGCCTGCTGCTCCGCGCTGATACCGATCCCCTCGTCCCGCACGGTGAAGAGCAGGATTCCCCCTTCCGGCAGTTTATCGTAGGCCACCGTCACCACAACGGCTCCCTGTTCGCTGAACTTGCAGGCATTGGAGAGCAGACTGGCCAGTACCTGCGCCAGCCGGTTGCGGTCGGCCAGCACCGCTTCGGGCACTGCGCCGTCAATGGAAAAGGAAAGGGTCAATCCTTTCCGGTCAGCGCCGTAGCGGTACAACTGTTCAAGGGAGTCAAGCAGCTCCGGCAGGTGCAACGGCTGGTCAACCAGCACCAGGGCATTGGATTCGATATCAGCCATGTCCAGGATATCGGCAATCAACGCCGTAAGATTTCTGGCGGACTGCCGCGCCATTTCAAGGTATTCCCTGCCATCGTGACTGAGCGGTTCATCGGCAAGCAACTGGGTCGCGCCGATGATGCCGTTGAGTGGCGTACGCAGCTCATGACTCATGGTCTGCAGGAAGATGGTCTTGGCCTGCGCTGCCACCTCGGCGGCGATCCGCGCCCGCTGCAACTCCTCTTCCCGCCGCTTCAGCTCGGAAATATCGTTCACGAACGCATAGTAGTAATGCAGACTGCCGTCATCACGCATCTTGCGGTGCACGAACACCTGGACCGGCACCCGCCTGCCCGACTTATGCCGATATTCCTTTTTGTACTGCACCGGCTGACCGGTGCGGTTCAACTCATCCAAGGCCGCCTGCTCGATCAGCCACCACTCGGAAGGGGTCAACTCAGTGGCCCATTGAATGCGGGCAAGCTCTTCAGAGGTATAGCCGACCAACTCCTGAAACGCGCGGTTATGCAGGCCGATCAGACCGTCGGGATACCCCACGGCAAAGGGCTGGGAAGAATCCTCCAGCAAGCTGGAAAACTGGCGAATCCGGTCTTCCGCCGCCTCCAGCAGCTTCAGTTCATGCCGGACCAACAGAAACAGCAACAGGGCGGTGAAGGCAACATACAGCCATCCCTTGAACAGGGAAACCGTGTAGCGCAGATCGGGGTCCGTCACCAGAAGCCGTACCAGGGTATCGGAAAGGAGAATCCAGCCGATGCCGAAGAGGCAATAGATAAGTACGACCCGCAGCGCTGCCTGCCGGTTGGTTATGCCGTTCATGGTCGCACGCTCCCACCGACCTCCTGTTCGCATTCATCCATCAGTCGCTGCAGTTCCGCCTCGTCAAGGTCCGGCAGCAGAAAACTGCCCTGGGCATCCTTCTCAACCCGGCTGATACCGGGATACCGCCGCTCCAGCACCTTCAGTTCCATGGCCTGTTTCCTGACGGTGGCCAGAAGACGCCGGTTTTCCGCCTCAAGATCGTATTTCTCAAGGGCAGCGCGGATGGCAAACTTCAGCTCCAGGTCGTCCCAGGGTTTGGTGAAGAAGCGGTAGACTTCTCCCTGGTTGACCGCCTTCATGGCAGATTCAAGGGTGGCATGGCCGGTGAGCAGTATCCGCACCGTAGCGGGATAACGCTCCCGCACGGCAGCCAGGAGTTCACTCCCCTGCATGCCGGTCATCCGTTCATCGGAAATCACCAGTTTGAATGTCTGCCGTTTCAACAGTTCCAGGGCCGCTTCTCCGCTTTGCGCCGTAACCACCTCATACGGCTCGTCCATCAGGGCGCGGCAAAGTGCGGACAGGACATTCGCTTCATCATCGACCAGCAGGATTGCAGCAGCCATAGGGTACACTCCTTGTCGTCACTTCTCACGCCCTGTTCCGCAGTAGGGACAGGTGTGCCATCCCTTTTCCAGCGGTAGATGGCAGGAACGGCACAGATCGCTGCGGAAGGTCCCGCACTGGGGGCAGAACAGAAAACGGGAGTCCATCATGAAACCACAGCTGGGACAGGACCGCTCAATCCGCACCGCCGGCCCCAGCACCCGGAGCAGTTCATCCAGGGTGGTCATGCCGCGTCGCACCTTTTCCAGGCCGTCCTCCAGCAGGGTACGCATACCGTTACCCCTGGCCAGGGTCAGCAGTTCGGACTCCCGGTAGTTGGTACCGATCATCTGGCGGTAGTCGTCGTTCATCACGAAGATCTCGTAGACCCCCAGCCGCCCCTTGTAGCCGGTGTTGTTACAGCGGCTGCAGCCGGCTCCCCGGGCCACGCCGTTGTCGAAGAACCCGGCCGGTACCCGCAGCAGTTCGCACTGCTGCGGGTCGGGAGCAGTGGTCTGCCGGCAGTCCGGACAGATACGCCGCACCAGACGCTGGGCCACGATCCCTTCCAGAGCCGAGGCCAGGATGAAGGGCTTGATCCCCATATCGATCAGCCGGGTGATGGAGGCGATGGCGCTGTTGGTGTGCAGGGTGGAGAGCACCATGTGGCCGGTGAGCGCCGCCTTGAAGGCGACGTCGGCGGTCTCGAAGTCCCGCATCTCTCCCACCAGGATCACATCCGGGTCCTGCCGCAGGGTTGAACGCAGCACCTGGGCAAAGGTGAGTCCGATTTTTTCGTGGATGGAGACCTGGTTGGCTTCCTCCAGAAAGTATTCCACCGGCTCCTCGATGGTCTCGAAGTTCTTGCTGGGGTTCATCATGGCGGAAAGCAGCGAGTAGAGCAGCGTGGTCTTGCCGCTGCCCGTCGGGCCGGTGGCGATGATCACCCCTTGCGGCTTGCGGGCCACCAGCTCAATCTGCTTCATATCCTCCGGCAGCACCCCCAGTTCTTCCAGACGCCTGATGGCGGCGCTCTTGTCCAGAATCCGCATGACGATCTTCTCGCCGTTCAGCGTAGGCAGGGAGGATACCCGCATATCCACGATACGGGTGCCGGACTTGACGGTGATCCGTCCGTCCTGGGGGCGGCGGCGTTCGGCGATGTCCATCTTGGCCAGGATCTTGATGCGGGAGATCACCGCGGCATGCAGGTCCGATGGAATCCTGATCTTGGCGTGCAGCATGCCGTCGATCCGGTAGCGGATTAGGGAGTATTTGGTCTTGGCCTCGATATGGATGTCGCTGGCGCCGTAGCGGATCGCCTCGGAAATGATGGCGTTCACGATGCGGATGACCGGCGGCACCTTCGAGGAGCCGATCAGCTCCTCGACCGACACCTCCTTCTCCTCCTCCTCGAGCACGATGTCGATCTCGTCCATCGGCTCCAGGCCGCTCATCTCCTCCAGGCCGTCCTGCTGTTCCCAAGCTTGCTGCAGACGCTGGCTGATCTGACCGGCGGGAGCCAGCACGGCCGTAACCCGCAAACCGGTCACCCGCGCGATGTTGTCACACTTGAGGATGTCCGAGGGATCGGCCATGGCGATGGTCAACAGACTCCCCTCCAGCCGGACCGGCAGCAGGTGGCTCTTTTCGCAGATCTCGCGGGGCAGGCAGCGGGCCACGTTCTGGGGAATGGTCAGTTCGCGCAGATCCAGCAGATCGATTCCCAGCGCCTTCTGCAGCGCCGCCAGCAGGTGTGGTTCGGTCACCAGCCCTAGGCGGACCAGGGTGACTCCCAGGAACTCCCCCGCCTCCTGGCTGCCGACGGCCAGAGCCAGCTCCTCCCGCCCCACCAGACCGCTGTTCACCAGGATTTCCCCCAGCCTGCCGCGATTTTCGTCGAACAGGCCGGCATAGTTGCTGAGCTTGTTCTGCTGCTGTTTTGCCAGCTCCTTCAGACGCCGGTTTTCATGCATCAGCACGTACTGTTGCAGGGCCAGCGAGACGGTCAGTCGCAAATCCTCGTCATTCCAGGGTTTGGTGATGAACTTGTAAACCGCCCCGTCCTTCACCGCCCCCATGATGGAATTGACGTCGGCATAGCCGGTCAGC